>CAWEZY010000003.1:0-817325 GCA_963813755.1 uncultured Gammaproteobacteria bacterium
CGAGAAGACTCAACCCTTGTATGCGCGGGCGGCTGCGTTCATCAAGGCTGTGGCTGCCGAGGGCGGCAAGGTGCTGTTCGTCGGCACCAAGCGTTCGGCCCGCGATGCGGTTGAGAAAGAAGCCAAGCGTTGCAATATGCCCTACGTCAACCAGCGCTGGCTGGGCGGGATGTTGACCAATTTCAAGACCATTCGTCAGTCCATCAAGCGGCTCAATGAGCTTGATGAAATGGCGCAAAACGGCTCGCTCGATCGCCGCGGCAAGAAAGAGGCGCAGATGCTGCGCCGGGAAATGGACAAGCTGCTGCGCAGCCTCGGCGGCATCCGCAATATGACCGCACTGCCCGATGCGCTGTTCGTGATCGACGTCGGCCACGAGGAAATCGCCGTCAACGAGGCGCGTAAGCTCGGAATCCCCGTGGTCGCCGTGGTGGACACCAATTGCTCGCCCGACGGCATCGACTATGTCATTCCGGGCAACGACGACGCCATGCGCGCGATATTGCTCTATGCCGGAGGTGTCGCGGAATCGGTGCTGGAAGGCAAGGCTTCACTCCCGCAGATGCCGGTCGGCGAAGACGAATTCGTCGAACTCGACGAAGAGGGCAATCCGAAGAAGCGCGCAGCGGCAGGCCGCCGGGCGCCGCCATCCGTCGGACGCGGTAAGAAGCCCGCGCCGCGCCGCAAGGTGGCGGTGACGGTCATTCCAGGAGCTGCGGCGGTCGCTGCCCAGCTTGACGAGGTCGAGGTAGAAGGCGGACGAGGTCGACGCACCGGATACCGCGCCGGCCGAAACGCGGCCCGCGAGCGCACCGCGGCGCCGGCCGGTGGGACGGCGTACACCGACGCGCGGCGCTCAAGAGTCGATTTGCGGGGAGGGCCGGGCGAGATCCGCCCTCTCTCGATCGTCCAAGTTGATCTACTGAAAGGAAAGCTGCCCAACGGCGGATTTGAAAAACCATGAATATTACGGCAGATACGGTCAAACAGCTGCGTGAACGCACCGGCGCCGGCATGATGGAGTGCAAGAAGGCCTTGGTCGAAACCAAGGGCGATTTGGACGCGGCGGCCGAACTCATGCGCAAGAGCGGCTTGGCCAAGGCCGATAAGAAGGCGGCCCGGATCGCCGCGGAAGGCACCATCGTCGCAGAGCGCGCCGGCAACAGCGCGGTCCTGGTGGAAGTCAATTGCGAAACCGATTTCGTGGCGCGCAGCCCCGAGTTCCAGGAATTCGCGCGCGACCTGGCGAAGGCGGCGTTGGCAGCATTCCCCCGCCGACGTGCAGGCGCTGCTGCAGCAGCAAACAGGGCGCCGGCACATTGGAAGACAGGCGCCGTGCATTGATAGCGAAGATCGGCGAGAACATCGCCGTGCGTCGGTTTGTGCGCATCACCGCGCCCAAGGCGCTCGGCTCCTATGTCCATGGGTCGAGGATCGGCAGCCTGGTGGCCCTCGAGGGCGGAGATGAGGCTCTGGCGCGCGACCTGGCCATGCATGTGGCGGCCGCAAACCCCGCCTACGTGGACGCGCCCGAGGTTCCGGCCGCCGTGATCGACAAGGAACGCGAGATCCTCACCGATCAGACCAAGGGCGAGAAGAAGCCTCCTGAGATCATCGCCAAAATGGTTGAAGGACGGCTGCGCAAGTTCCTGGCGGAGATCACTCTGCTCGGCCAACCGTTCGTCAAGGATCCGGACACCACGGTGGATAAACTGATCAAGAAGTCCGGAGCCAAGGTGGTGCAATTCGTGCGCTACGAAGTCGGTGCCGGCATCGAAAAGAAGCAGGACGATTTCGTCGGTGAGGTGATGGCGCAGGTGAAGGCGCAGGACAAGGCCGTGCAGGGCGGCGGCGACGGGCTGAAGAAACACTAGTCTCCATCGCCAAGGACCCGATAAATTTGGGGACCCCGCGCCGGCGGGGTCTTTTGTAGTAGGGTACGGAATCATGACGGACATAACGCCGACGGCACGCTACCGCAGAATCTTGGTCAAATTGTCCGGCGAAGCATTGTTGGGCAGCGAGGATTATGGAATCGATCCAAAAATCCTCAAGCGAATCGCGGGTGAGATCCGCGACCTGGCGCAAATGGGCGTGCAGGTCGCGGTGGTGCTCGGCGGCGGCAACATTTTTCGCGGTGCAGGGCTCGCCCGTGCCGGCATGGACCGGGTAACCGCCGACCATATGGGCATGCTGGCCACGGTAATCAATGCGCTTGCCCTGCAGGATGCGCTCGAAAGTCTCGGCACTTATGCCCGTGTCATGTCGGCGCTGCGCATCAACGAGGTCTGCGAGGACTACATTCGCCGCCGTGCGGTGCGCCACCTGGAGAAAGGCCGCGTGGTCATTTTCGGGGCCGGGACCGGCAATCCGTTTTTCACCACGGATACCGCGGCCAGTCTTCGCGCCATCGAAATCAATGCGGATATTTTGCTGAAGGCGACCAAGGTAAACGGCATTTACGATTCGGATCCTCTGCAGAACGCAACGCCAAGCGCTACAAGCGTTTGACCTTCGATCAGGTCCTGAACGACCGTCTCAATGTCATGGATGCCACTGCGATCGTGATGTGCCGGGAAAATAATTTGCCGCTGCAGGTCTTCAACCTGTTCCAGGCGGGCGATCTGGTGCGAATTGTTCAAGGCGAGGACGTGGGCACCGTCGTTTGCGCCGGGCCTTAAGGGGGAGAGACCTATGCTCGAAGAAATCAAGAAGGATGCCGCCCAGCGCATGCAGAAATGCGTGTCGACATTCAGGGATCAACTGAAGAAGCTGCGCACCGGGCGGGCGCACACCAGCCTTATCGAGCACATCAAGGTCGATTACTACGGTTCGGAGATGCCATTGAACCAGGTGGCCAACATCGCGGCCGAAGATGCGCGCACGCTGACCGTGACGCCTTGGGAGAAGGCGATGGTGCCGATAATCGAGAAGGCGATATTCAAATCGGACCTCGGGCTCACGCCGAATACGGCCGGGCAGTTGATCCGAATATCGATGCCTGCCTTGACCGAGGAGCGGCGCCGCGACATTACCAAGGTGGTGCGGTCCGAAGCCGAGAGTGCCCGGGTGTCGGTGCGCAACGTGCGGCGCGAGGTCATGAACCAGTTGAAGGAAATGCTCAAGGAGAAGCGGATCGCGCAAGACGAGGATCGGCGCGCCCAGGATGACATCCAGAAGCTGACCGACAAGTTCGTCGCGGAGATCGACCATGCGATGGCCGACAAGGAAAAGGAATTGATGCAGGTCTGACCTCGGCGAGACCCGCATAACCCCTTAAGTACAATGGCCGACACGCCTCAGCATGTCGCTATCATCATGGACGGCAACGGTCGATGGGCCCGTTCGCGCGGCTTGCCGCGGCCGGCCGGTCATCGCGCCAGCATCAAGGTGGTTCGCCAGGTGGTGGAGGAGTGCGCGCGGCGCAAGGTCCGCTACCTGACCTTGTTCGCCTTCAGCAGCGAGAATTGGCGCAGGCCGCCCGACGAAGTGGGCATGCTCATGAATCTGTTCCTCGACGCGCTGTCGCGCGAAGCGGCGAATCTGCATCGCAACCAGGTGCGCATTCGCTTCATCGGCGACCGGGAAATGTTGGGCGGCGAGCTCAAGCGGCGCATGGCGGACGCCGAGTCGCTGACCGAAGGCAATTCGGGGCTCGGACTGTCGGTGGCGATGGCTTACGGCGGCCGCTGGGACATTGCTCAGGCTTGCCGCTCGCTCGCGACCGACGTCGCCGCCGGAATTCTTTCGCCGTCGGAAATCGGCGAAGCCCAGGTGGCGGCGCGGCTCGCGCTCGGCGGCATAGCGGACCCCGATCTTTTGATTCGCACCGGCGGCGAGCAGCGCATCAGTAATTTCCTGCTGTGGAATCTCGCCTACACCGAGTTGTACTTCACTGACGTGTTGTGGCCGGAGTTCGCGGTGGCGCATCTCGATGCGGCCTTCGCGTTCTTCGCCCAGCGCGAACGCCGCTTTGGCAAGACGTCGGCGCAGCTCGCGGTGAAAGCGGATGCTTAGGCTGCGCGTCGTGACGGCGACGGTCATGATCGGCTTGCTGCTGCTGGGTCTGTTCGTGCTGACGCCGCAGCGGACGGTAATTGCATTCGCCGCGTTGTCGACCATCGGGGCATGGGAGTGGGCCGGCTTCGGGGGCTTGCATGGCGCGGCGGCGCGATCGGCGTATGCATGCGCAATCGCTCTCTTGTTGCTGTCGAGTTGGCTATGGACCAGCGAGCCGAAGCATCTTTTGATTCTGCTGAGCGGCGCCTGCGTGTGGTGGGCAATCGCCTTCCTGTGGCTGGTGCTGGCGCCCGAGCGGCATCAGCCGCGCCTGGCACTGCTGTGCGGCGTGCCGGTGCTGGTGCCCGCCTTCGTGGCGCTCTCGAGGCTGGCGACCGCCGGCAGCGGATTTGCCCGGGGCCCGCAAATCGTTTTGTGGCTGCTGCTTTTGGTGATCGGCGCGGACATCGGCGCGTTCTTCGCCGGCCGTAATTTCGGCCGGCGAAAGCTCGCGCCGCGCGTGAGTCCCGGCAAGACCTGGGAAGGGGCGATCGGCGGACTTTGCGCGGTGGCGCTGGTCGCCTTGAGCGGGGCGCTGTATTTTAAATTGCCGGCGCTGCCCTGCGTCGCATTCGGCTGCGCCGTCGGTATTTTCTCGGTGGTGGGGGATTTGACCGAGAGCATGTTCAAACGGTCGGCCGGACTCAAGGACAGCGGCTCGCTGCTGCCGGGGCACGGCGGTATCTTGGATCGCATCGACAGTGTGACGGCGGCGGCGCCGTTGTACGCATTGGGACTGTTCGGCTCGGGGGTCATCGCATGAGCGCGCCGTGCGGAATTGCGATCTTGGGTTCCACCGGCAGCATCGGCCGCAGCACCCTGCGAGTAATCGAGCTGCATCCGCAGCGATTCCGCGTGGCAGTGCTGGGAGCCTACGGAAGCTGGCAAACCGTGGTCGAGCAGGCGCGCAAATTTCGGCCCGATACCGTGGTCATGGTCGACGCCGAGGCCGCCTCGCAGGCACGGGCGGCATTGAAGGCTTCCGGGTCCTCGACCCCGGTGCAAAGCGGGGCCGATGCGCTCGCGGCCGCGGTGACCGGCGGCAACGTGCAGGCGGTGATGGCGGCAATCGTCGGCGCCGCCGGATTGCTGCCGACTCTCGCGGCGGTGCGCGCCGGTAAGCGCGTGTTGTTGGCCAATAAGGAAGCCCTGGTGATGGCGGGGCGGTTGCTGATGGACGAGGTGCGCCGGTCGAGAACCGAGCTGATTCCCATCGACAGCGAGCACAATGCGATTTTTCAGTGCATGCCGGCCGGCTACCTGCCCGGCGAAGCCGCGCGCGGGGTGGTGCGCGTGATCTTGACAGCGTCGGGCGGTCCGTTTCGCTTGACGGAGCTTGCGCGGCTCGACAGCGTGACGCCGGCCGAAGCTTGCGATCACCCGAAGTGGAAAATGGGCCGAAAAATTTCCGTCGACTCGGCCACGCTCATGAACAAGGGCCTCGAAGTCATCGAAGCGACATTGCTGTTTGCCTTACCCGAGTCGCGGGTCGAAGTGGTGGTTCACCCGCAAAGCGTGGTGCATTCGCTGGTCGAGTACGCCGACGGATCGATGCTGGCGCAGCTCGGCGCACCCGATATGCGTACCCCGATCGCCCAGGCGCTGGCTTGGCCGGAGCGAGTGGATTCCGGTGTACAATCCCTCGATCTAGGTCAGATCGGCCGGTTGGATTTCGAACCGCCGGATCACGCGCGTTTCCCCAGTCTCGGACTTGCCAGGGCGGCGGCGCGCGCCGGCGGTACGGCGCCGGCGATATTGAACGCGGCCAACGAGGTGGCGGTGCAGGCGTTTCTGGACAGGCGCTTGAACTTTACCGGTATTGCCGCGGTCATTGACAGTGTGTTGCAGCGCCTCGATTCGCGCCCCGTGAGTGCCTTGGGCGATGTATTGGAGGCCGACGCCGAAGCGCGACGCTTGGCGCTCGCGCTGATCGAGCCTGCGAATGGAGCCTTCGCATGAAGATGCTGATTTTTGTCGCCGCCTTCCTGGTTGCGATCGGGATATTGGTCGCGGTACACGAGTTCGGACATTTTTGGGTCGCGAAGAAACTCGGCTTCAAGGTATTGCGCTTCAGCATCGGCTTTGGCAAACCGCTGCTGACGCGAGTCGGCCGCGACGCCGACCGCACCGAGTATTGTCTGGCCGCCATCCCATTGGGCGGATACGTGAAGCTGCTCGATGAACGCGAGGGCGAGGTGCTGCCTGCGGAACTGCAGCGCTCGTTCACGCGTAAGCCCATCTTGCATCGCATTGCGGTGTTGCTGGCCGGGCCGGCCATGAATCTCATTTTCGCTTCGCTGCTCTATGCGGTCCTGGCGATGGTCGGTATCGAAGCCGTCAAGCCGGTGGTCGGGCAGGTGCGGCTCGATAGTCCGGCCGCCGATGCCGGACTGCGGCGGGGCGATCAAATCGTACGGGTGGGCGATCGCGACGTCGAGGACACCGAACAGCTGCAGATCGATTTGCTTCGTCAGGTCGCGGATGACGGTGTGATACCCATGCGCGTGCGCCGCGACGGCAGCGAACATGCGCTGACGCTGCGCGTCACGTCGGACCGGCGTCCGTTGACGGAGCCGGGCAGGTTATTGCAGGGTCTGGGCTTCGATTTGGCCACCTGGAAGGCCGATTCGGTGGTGCAGTCTGCGCCCCAGGGCAGCGCAGGAGCGCGCGCGGGCTTGCGCGCCGGCGACCGGCTGTTGGCGGTCGACGACCAGCCGATCGGCAACAGCTCGGACTTCATTTCGGCGGTGACCGGCTCTGCGGGGCGAGAGATTTCGATCGACGTGCAGCGCGCCGGCGCCCGGGTGCGGATCGTTACCGTGGTGCCGCGGGTCACGGAGCAGGGCAGGGCGGTCGGGCGGCTCGGAATCACCCTCGCGGAAGGCCCCAGGGTATGGCCGCCAGGATTGATCGAGATGCACCGATCGGGACCTCTCGCCGCTCTCGCCGTCGGCGTGAGCAAGACTTGGGAAATGTCATCCGTCACCGTGCAAATGCTCTCGCGCATCCTGACCGGGCAGGTGTCGGCGAAGAACATTTCGGGTCCGATCAGCATTGCCGAATTCGCGGGCATCAGCGCCTATTTGGGAGCGACCGCGTTCATCTCCTTTCTCGCCATCATCAGCGTGAGCTTGGGAGTGCTTAATTTGCTGCCGGTGCCGCTGCTCGACGGCGGCCAGGTGCTGTATCAGTTGGTGGAGGCGGTCAAGGGGAGCCCGCTGTCGGAGCGCGCCCAGAATCTCGGGCAGCAGCTGGGGATCGCCTTGCTGGTCGTATTGATGAGTCTGGCATTCTATAACGATATCTCCAGACATTTTAACTAGTGGGAAATCATGATCTACCTGAAGTTTGAGCCGCCGGGGCGGCGCTGCGTCGCGCGCGCCGCCCATCGAGATTGCATTCGGTCGACGTCGCGTGCGGCTTGACTTTCGGTTGATTTGCCTGGTGGCGCTAGCCATCCAGCCGCTCGGGATGCATCTGCATGCGCAGGCCGTGCAGGGTCCGTTCATCGTCGGGGATATTCGCATCGAAGGATTGCAGCGCATATCCGAGGGCACGGTATTCAATTATTTGCCGGTCAATATCGGCGATCACCTCGATCAGCAGCGCATCGGCGAGGCCATGCGCGCGCTTTATGCCACGGGCTTCTTCCGCGACGTCGAGCTGCGGCGCGACGGCAACACCCTGCTGGTGGTGGTGATCGAGCGGCCTTCGATCGCCAAGTTCGAGATCAAGGGCAACAAGGATATTAAAACGGAGGATTTGCAGAAGAGCCTGCGCAACGTCGGCCTCGCGCAAGGCAAGACATTCGACCGGTCGGTGCTCGATGAAGTCAAGCAATACCTCACCGACCAATACTTCAGCCGCGGCAAGTACGCGGTGCGCGTGGACACCAAGGTCACCGATTTGCCGGGCAACAAGGTCGACGTGCTGGTCGACATCAAGGAGGGCAAGCGCGCCAAGATCGAGATGATCAACCTGGTCGGCAATACCAAATTCAAGGACAAGGACGTGCTCGACGCGTTCGAGTTGAAAACGCCGAATTGGCTGTCCTGGTACAAACAAGACGACCGCTACTCGCGTGAATCTCTCACGGGCGATCTGGAAAAGCTGCGCTCGTATTTCATGGACCGCGGCTACGCCAACTTCCAGATCGAGTCGACGCAGGTCACCATCGCTCCCGAAAAAGACGACATGTATATCGCCATCAACGTCAATCCGGGAGAGGTTTTCAGGGTATCGGAGATCAAGCTCGCCGGAACCATGGTGGTCCCCGAGGCGCAGCTGCGCAGCCTGCTGCTGTTCAAGCCCGGCGACATATATTCGCGCAAGCTGGTCACCAGTTCGCAGCAACTGATGAGCTACCGCCTCGGCGCGGACGGCTATGCTTTCTCCAAGATCGATCCGGTGCCGACCACCGACAACGAGAAGAAGACCGTATCGCTGACCTTCTTCATCGAGCCGGGTAATCGGGTCTATGTGCGGCACATCAATTTCACGAATACCACGGCGATCAATGACGAAACCCTGCGTCGTGAAATGCGCCAGCTCGAAGGCGGCTGGCTGTCGAATTCAGCGGTCGAGCGCTCGAAGGAGCGCCTGCAGCGGCTGCCGTACATAGAAAAGGTTGAGTTCGAGACCAAACCGGTCCCCGGCAGCGCGGATTTGGTGGACGTGGACTTCAACATCAAGGAAGGGCTGCCGGGACAGTTCGGCGGCGGCATCGGCTATTCGCAGGCTCAGGGGGTGAGCCTCAACGCCAATTTCGTCCACAGCAACTTCATGGGCACCGGCGATCGCATCGCGCTCGAGGTCAACGCCGGCAAGTTCAGCAAGACCTACACCATGGCGCGCACCGATCCGTATACGACGGTCGACGGCGTGGCCCGCACGGTGTCCCTGACCTACCGCGACATCATCCAATTCGTCGCCGCGGCATCGAAGTTCTCCACCAAGCAATTGACCGGGGCGGTCAACTGGTCCTATCCGATCACCGAATACCAGTACGTGCAGGTCGGCGCGTCCGTGAACAAGAACGAGCTGGTGGTGTCGCAGGGCTACAGCTCGCAGCAATCCATCGATTGGGTGAAGAGTAACGGCAGCACCTTCACCAGCTATCTCGACGACACCAACGGCGACGGGCAGATCAACTCGCTGGACAACCCCTACACCGTGTACGGCACGGATTTTTATACCTATGAGATGAGCGCCGGGTGGAACCTCGACACGCGTAATAGAGCCTTGTTCGCCGACCGCGGCATGCATCTGGCGCTATCGGGCCGATACTCCGTGCCTGTGAGCTCAGTCCGTTATTACGCCCTCAATTCGCAATACCTGCAGTACATCCCGATCTGGCACAAGTGGCTGCTGCAGTACAACGCGAGCCTGGACTATGCCTCGTCGCTCGGCAAAACCACGTTCTTGCCGCCTTATTTGAATTATTTCGCGGGCGGCCCGGACAGCGTCCGCGGCTTTCGCGAGAGCACACTCGGGCCCCGCGACAACATCGGCTACGGCAACCCGTTCGGCGGCAACTTTCGGGTGGTGAGCCGGCTGGAACTGCTGTTTCCGGTGCCGGACAAGTGGAAAAGCGCCGCTCGGGTCAGCTGGTTCTATGATGTGGGAAATGTCTTCTATACCGGGAGCAAGGTTCCGTTCCTGGGAGTCGACGACATTACGCCGGTCGACTACCACTTCAGTTATGCTAATCTAAAGAGATCCACCGGCCTTGCGGTTCAGTGGCTCGCGCCGTTGGGGCTGTTCCGCTTTTCATACGGTATACCGCTGAACGCGTTTACCGGCAACACGGTGATTTTCGGCGACGAAACGGAGCGGTTTCAGTTTTCTATCGGTCAGGCGTTTTGACCCATTATTTTTCGAGGTCTTAGAAATCAACATGTCGACTTTCAATCGCATAATTCCAATCCTAGCTGTCGGCCTGTGCGGCCTGATGATGTCCGGCACGGCGAGCGCCGAAATCAAAATGGGCGTGGTCAATTTCCAGAAGCTCTTGGAAGAGGCCCCGCAGACCAAGACCGCCATGCAGGCTCTGGAGAACGAATTCGCGCCGCGCCGCCGCGAATTGTTGACGATACAGAACGACCTGAAGGCGAAGGACGAGAAATTGCAGAAAGAGGGCGCGGTCATGGCCGAGGCCGATCGCGCCAAGGCCGAAAAGTCCCTGCGCGATCAGCAGCGCGAGTTCTCGCGCAAGGCGGGAGAGTTCCAAGACGACGCCTCGACGCGGCGCAACGAAGAAATCGGCAAAGTGCAGCGCTACCTCGTGCAGGAGATCCAAGGCTATGCGAATGCGCAGGGCTACGATCTGGTGCTGGGCGAAGGCGTGTTCTTCGCGAAGGGGCCGCTCGACATCACGGCGAACGTTTTGGCGGTGCTCAATACCAAGCCGGCAACCTTGCCCGCTGCGTCGCCGGCGAGCGCATCCCCGGCCAAACCCACCGGCAGCAACAAATAGCGCCTCCAGGCTTTCGCACGAGGATGTGCGCAAGTGCAATCGGAAATCAGCCTGGGCGAATTGGCGGTACGCTTCGGCTTGACGCTGCGCGGGTCGCCCGACCTTAAGGTGTCGCACGTTGCGACGCTCGCCCAGGCGACGCCGGGGAGCGTGAGCTTCCTCGCGAATTCCCGATACCGCAAGGGCCTGAAGGACACGCGCGCGAGCGCGGTGGTGGTCACTGCTTCGGAAGCCGAGGGCTGTCCGGTAGTGGCGCTCATTACACCGAATCCCTACCTGGCTTATGCGCGCATCGCATCGCTGCTGCATCCGCAATTTCACGCTTCTCCCGGGATTCACCCTAGCGCCGTGGTCGCCAACAGCGCACGCATCGACTCGTCGGCGGCCGTGGGTCCGCTGGCCGTAATCGAGGAGGAGGTCGAACTCGGCGAGCGGGTGGAGGTCGGCCCAGGCTGCATCGTGCAGCGCGGCGCCCGTGTCGGCGCGGACACTCGACTGACCGCGCGGGTCAATCTGTACCCTGGCGTGCGAATCGGACAGCGCTGCATCGTGCATGCCGGTGCGGTGATCGGAGCCGACGGCTTCGGCTTTGCCTCGGATCGCGGCACCTGGGTGAAAGTGCCGCAGGTCGGCAGCGTGCTTATCGGCGACGATGTGGAGATCGGTGCGAACACCACCATCGATCGGGGAGCCATCGCCGATACCGTGGTCGAGCAGGGCGCGAAACTCGACAATCTGATCCAGATCGGCCACAACGTGACTGTCGGCGCGCACACCGCCATCGCCGCCTGCACGGGAATATCCGGCAGCACGACGCTGGGCCAGCGCTGCATGATCGGCGGCATGGTAGGGATAGCGGGTCATTTGAAGATCGCCGACGATGTGGTAATCACGGGCCTCAGCATGGTCAGCGCCTCGATCAGGGAGGCGGGCAGCTATTCGAGCGGCATGCCCGCCGTGCCGACCCGCGCATGGCGGCGCATGGTGGCCCACCTGCGGAAATTTGGAAGGAAAAAGGAGCGATAATGTCCGAACCACTCAAGATGGATATTGAAGCGATCATGCGGCAACTGCCGCACCGGTATCCATTCTTGCTGGTCGATCGTGTGCTCGCCTGCGAGGCGGGCCAGTACATCCACGCGCTGAAGAATGTCACCGTCAACGAACCGTTCTTTCCGGGGCATTTCCCGCACCGGCCGGTGATGCCCGGCGTGATGATCATCGAGGCGCTGGCTCAGACGTCGGGAATCCTTGCGTTTATAACCGCCGACGTGGTGGCTGACTCGGATACGCGCTTTTACTTCGTCGCGATCGACAACGCGAGATTTCGCAAGCCGGTGGAACCCGGCGATCAGCTCATGCTCAAGGTGTGGCTGAAGCGCGCCTTCAAGGGAATTTGGAAATTTCACGGCGTGGCGGAGGTCGACGGGGCCGAGGTCGCCTCGGCGGAAATCATGGTCGCCCCGGAGACCAAGACTGCGATTGCGAAACCGCGCGGCCCCAAGGGAGCGGGGGATGAATGATGCCGTGATCGACCCACGCGCGCTGATCGCGCCGCAAACGCAGATTGCGGCCGATGTCGCGATCGGGCCCTACAGCATCATCGGTCGAGACGTGACGATCGGTCCGGGTACCTGGATTGGGCCGCATGTGGTGATCAACGGTCCGACCCGCATCGGCGCCGACAACAAGATTTATCAATTCGCCTCGCTGGGCGATGCGCCGCAGGACAAGAAATACAAGGGTGAGCCGACGCGGCTCGAGGTCGGCGACCGCAACGTGTTCCGCGAATCCGTCACGGTGAATCGCGGCACGACCCATGGGTTGGGCGTGACGCGCATCGGCAACGACAATCTATTCATGGCCTACTCGCACGTCGCGCACGACTGCCAGCTGGGCGACCAGATCGTGCTTGCGAATTGCGCCACGCTCGGCGGCCACGTGCAGCTCGGCGATTGGGTGATCATGGGCGGTCTGTCGGCGGTGCATCAATTCACGAAGGTGGGCGCGCATTGTTTCCTTGCCCACAACGCCGCCGTCACTCGCGATGTGCCGCCATACGTCATGGCGGTTGGAAGGCCGGCGGTACCGCACAGCGTGAATTCGGAAGGTCTGAAGCGCCGCGGCTTCACGGCCGAACAGATTCTAAACATCCGGCGCGCCTACCGCGTGCTGTATCGATCCGGCCTAAAGTTGCACTCGGCCATTGAGGAACTCGAGCGGGCGGCCGAAACCCAATCGGAGATCCGGCCCTTCGTCGAATTCATCAAGCACAGTTCGCGCAGCATCGTTCGGTAGGAACCTAGCCGGAACTATTCATGAACGAAAGTTATTCTCGTGGACGAGGGCCGGATCGGGTGGGTATTTTCCGGACCGCCGTGAACCCGTCCCTGGGGACTGCGGGAAAAACATCCTGTTTTTCACGCTCCGGAAAATACCCACCCGATCCCGCCTTCTGCGCGATTTCCTGTAATTCATGAATAGTTCCGGCTAGGAGCCTGTCTGAGTATCCCGGCCGCCGCGACTCACGCGGAATTCTCAGACAAGCGCGCAGGCGTGCGCGCGCCGTTGCGGATCGGATTGGTGGCCGGTGAAGCGTCCGGCGATACGCTCGGCGCCGCCTTGATCACGGCATTGCGACGGCTCGCGCCCGATGCGCGGTTCTTCGGCGTGGCCGGTCCGAAAATGCTGGCTGCGGGCTGCGAATGCTGGGAGCCGGCGGAGTCGCTCGCAGTCATGGGTCTCGTGGAAATATTGCGCGATCTGCCGCGTCTGGTGCGTCTGCGCGCGCGCATCAGCCGACAATTTCTGCACGCCAGGCCGGATGTATTCGTCGGTATCGACGCCCCGGAATTCAATCTGCGCCTCGCGCGCGACTTGCGGGCGGCCGCCATACCGACTGTGCAGTACGTCAGTCCGCAGGTGTGGGCGTGGCGGCAGAGTCGCGTGGACAGCATCCATCGGTCGGTGGATTTGGTGCTGTGCCTGTTGCCCTTCGAAAAGCGATTTTACGACAATCGAGGGGTGGCGGCCGAATTCGTCGGCCATCCGCTGGCGGACGCAATTCCCCTGACCGTCGACCGGCCACGCGCGCGCGCGCTGCTGAACCTGCCGGTCGATGCCGAAGTGATCGCGTTGCTGCCCGGCAGCCGGCGCGGCGAGGTGGGGCGTCTGGCGCAGGATTTCGCCGCTACGGTCGCCTGGCTCGCGGCGCAGCGTCCTCAATTGCGGTTCATAGCGCCGATGGCAAGCAGCGCCACCGGCGAGATTTTCGCGCGAGTGCTGCGGCGCGTCGCTCCGCGCGTTACGGTGCAGCTGATCGACGGCCAGGCGCAAACCGCGCTGATCGCCTCGAACGCCGTGCTGGTTGCCTCGGGGACGGCGAGTCTGGAGGCCGCGCTGTGTAAGCGACCCATGGTCGTGGTGTACCGCCTGGGCGCGATCAGCGCCTGGATCATAAGGCGTCTGAACCTGGTGAAATCCAAGTTCTTTTCGCAGCCAAATCTACTTGCGGATCGGCGCGCGGTCGGCGAGTATTTTCAGGAACAAATCGTTCCGGAGTCGATCGGGGCGGAGCTTTTGTCGTGGTTGGACGATAATGGACGTCGGACTATGTTGGAGCAGGAGTTCGAGAGACTGCACGTCGAGCTCAAGCGCGACGCGAGCGCGCGTGCCGCGCACGCGATCATGTCGCTGCTGCATCGCGGGCGGCCGCCGGCGGCGGAGCCGCCGTGAAGCCGCGGATCGCCGGAATCGATGAGTCGGGGCGCGGGCCTTTGGCGGGGCCGGTGGTCGCTGCCGCGGTGATCCTGCGCCCGGGCCGCGCCATCAGCGGCCTTGCCGATTCGAAAGAGCTGAGCGCTGCGGCGCGGGCTCGGATTGGCGAGGCGATTCGCCGCCGGGCGCTGTGTTTCGCAGTCGGGTGGGCGGAGCCGGCCGAAATCGACGTCCTCAATATTCTTCATGCGACGTTTCTGGCCATGCGGCGCGCGGTCCTGTCGATGGCCCTTGTCCCGCATCGATTGCTCGTCGACGGCGACCGGGTGCCGAGCCTCGATGGCTTGGGAGTCGGGATGACCGCGAGCGCGATCGTCGGCGGGGACTCCACCGAACCGGCCATCAGTGCCGCCTCAATCCTGGCCAAAACCGCCCGCGATCACTATATGGATCGGATGGCGACGCTCTATCCGCAGTATGAGTTCGCCAATCACAAGGGGTACGGTACCGAAGAGCATTGCCGGCTCCTTGCGTTGCACGGCCCTTGCCCCTTGCATCGACGCAGCTTCGCGCCGGTCAGGGCCGTCCTGCTCGAGCGCGGCGCGGAGCCTTGAGCGCCTTGGCCCAATTCGTGCATTTGCGGCTGCACACCGAGTATTCGTTGCTCGATGGGATCGTGCGCGTGCCGGAACTGATGGCCGCGGTCGCCGGCGCGGGGATGCCTGCGGTCGCGCTCACGGACCAGAGCAATCTGTTCGCGATGGTCAAGTTCTACAAGGAGGCTCAGTCAGCCGGCATCAAGCCGTTGATTGGCGTGGATGTGTGGGTGCGCGAGAGCGGCGAACGCATGCCGCCGTCGCGCCTGGTGTTCCTCTGTCAAAACCTCATCGGCTACCGGCACCTCACTCAATTGGTGACCCGTTCTTTTCTCGAGGGGCAGCAGCGGGGCGCACCGATGCTGGAACGCGGTTGGCTCGAGCCGGCCACGATGCGGGGTCTGATCGTCTTGTCGGGCGGGCAGGAGGGGGATATCGGCCAAGCGCTGGCGCGCGGAAAGGCCGGCGAGGCGGCCCGCTGCCTGGCGCGTTGGCAGGGCTTGTGCGGAGATCGCTTTTATCTCGAAGTCCAGCGCACCGGGCGCAGCGGCGAACAGGCTTACGGCGAGGCGGTACTGGATTTGGCTCGCGAACACGGTGTGCCGGCCGTTGCGACCAACGACGTGCGATTTTTGACGCGGGCGGAGTTCGAAGCTCACGAAGCCCGAGTGTGCATTCACGACGGCGCATTGATTGCCGATCCGGGCCGTCCACGCCGGTACTCGGAGGAACAGTATCTAAAGAGCCCTGCGGAGATGGCCGAGCTGTTCGCCGATGCTCCGGAACTGCTGCTCAACACGATCGAGATCGCCAAGCGCTGTTCGCTGGAGATCAATTTGGGCTCCTCGATGCTGCCGGCGTACCCGGTGCCGCCCGGCACGACCACGGAGGAATTTTTACGCCAGGAAGCGCATCGCGGCCTCGTCTCGAGGCTCGAGGAAGCGAAGTCCCTGCGGGGCGCGGCGCGAGACGCCGGCGCTTATGCGGCGCGCCTCGATCTCGAATTGGGCGTCATATGCAGCATGGGCTTCGCCGGATATTTTTTGATCGTAGCGGACTTCATTCGCTGGGCCCGCGGCAACGGCATCCCGGTCGGGCCCGGCCGCGGCTCCGGCGCGGGATCGTTGGTTGCCTACGTTCTCGGCATCACCGACTTGGACCCGATCGAACATGACTTGCTGTTCGAGAGATTCTTGAATCCGGAACGCGTCTCGATGCCGGATTTCGACGTCGATTTCTGCATGGAAGGCCGAGACCGGGTCATCGACTACGTGGCCAACAAGTACGGCCGCGACCGGGTGTCGCAGATCATCACCTACGGCACCCTGGCGGCAAAGGCCGTGGTCCGCGACGTCGGACGTGTGCTCGGCCACAACTACGGTTACGTCGATAAGATCGCGAAGCTGATTCCCTTCGAAATCGGCATCACCCTCGACAAGGCTCTCGAGCAAGAGGACGAATTGCGGCGCTTGTACGCCGCCGATCCTGAGGTCCATGAACTGATCGACCTGGCTCGCAAACTGGAGGGTCTGGCGCGTAACGCCGGTACTCATGCCGGCGGCGTCGTCATCGCGCCCTCGGTGCTCACCGATTTCACTCCCTTGTACTGCGAGGAGGGCGGCACCACCCCGGTTACGCAGTTCGACAAGGATGATGTCGAGGCGGCCGGCCTGGTCAAATTCGACTTCCTCGGCCTGCGCACGCTCACCATCATCGATTGGGCGGTGCGCGACATCAATAGGGATCGCGCGAGCTGCGGACAGCCACCGCTATTGATGAGCGCGCTGCCCATGGACGATGCCGCAACCTACCGGCTGTTGAAGAGCTGCAAGACGACGGCGGTATTCCAGCTCGAGTCGCGCGGCATGAAAGATCTCATCCGGCGCCTGCAGCCGGATCGTTTCGGCGACATCGTGGCCTTGGTTGCGTTGTTCCGCCCGGGTCCTCTGCAGTCGGGGATGGTCGATGATTTTATTGCGCGCAAGCACGATACCAGCGGGGCGACGATCGATTACCTGCATCCGGACTTGAAGGGGGTGCTGGAAGCCACCTACGGCGTGATCCTGTACCAAGAGCAAGTCATGCAAATCGCGCAGATATTGGCCGGCTACACCTTGGGGGGCGCGGACCTGTTGCGCCGTGCCATGGGCAAGAAAAAGCCCGAGGAAATGGCGAAGCAGCGCTCCGTTTTCGTGGGCGGGGCGGTGGCGCGGGGCGTGCGCGAAGGGCAGGCCAGCCACATATTCGATCTGATGGAAAAATTCGCCGGCTACGGCTTCAACAAATCGCACTCGGCCGCTTATGCGCTCTTGTCCTACCAGACGGCCTGGCTGAAGGCACACTATCCGGCGGCCTTCATGGCGGCGGTGCTGTCCTCCGATATGGACAAAACCGACAAGGTCGTGACGCTGATCGACGAATGCGCGGGCATGGGCCTCAGCGTGCAGCCGCCGGACGTGAACGAGTCGGTCTACGCGTTTCGGGTCGCCGGCCCCGCCAGTATTCGCTATGGCTTGGGCGCCATCAAAGGCGTGGGGCGAATCTGCGGTGCAGGCAATCATCGAGGAACGCACCGCCCACGCGCGCTATCTCAGCTTGCCGGATCTTTGCCGCCGGATCGATCTGCAGCGGGTCAATCGGCGCGTCCTCGAGGCCCTGATCCGATCGGGAAGTCTCGACGGCATTGGTCCGAATCGAGCCACACTCACCGCGGAACTCGACCGCGCCGTGCAATTGGGCGAACAGAACTCGCGCGCGATGAGCGTGGGGCAAGTGGACTTGTTCGGATTGAGCGCCGCGCAAAACTGCGTGGTCGCCGATTGGAGCGACGCGCAGCGCCTGGCGGGGGAGCGCGAAACGCTCGGACTTTTCCTCAGCGGCCATCCGATTACCCCCTATGAGCCGGATCTGAAGTTCCTGGCGAGCGCGCGCCTGGTCGACGTCGGCGGACCGAGGCCGGCGGCACCGGGCGGCGAACGCGGTTGGACGCAAGGGAAGCCGGCCACGGTCGCCGGACTGGTGCTTGAAATTCGCCGCCGGCCGAATCGAGTGACGCTGATCTTGGACGATCGCACGGCCCGTCTCGAGGTCAGCCTTTACGAGGAAACATTCCAGCAATATCGGGACATCATCGTCAAAGACGCCATACTCATCGTGGACGGGATCCTGCGGTTCGATGATTTCATCGAAGCCTGGCGTCTGCAGGCCAGGACGCTGATGGACATCGATCGCGCGCGCGAGCGCTTCGCGCGGCGGCTTTGGCTTCGATGGCCGGAAGAGTTCGATGGCCCGCGGGGCATGAACCGCTTCGAAGAAATCCTCAAGCCCTTCTTGAGCGGTCCGTGCGGCGTGAGCGTGGTGGTCACCCGGGAGAAGTATTGCGGGCGGCTGAATTTGGCCGATGCCTGGTCGATTCGTGCGTCGCGCGAACTTCTGGATAAACTATCGGCGCTGGTCGGCCGCGACGGCTGGTATTTGGTGTATGGTCCGCGAAACGATATCCGAGACGAGGAAACCTCTTCATGGCGATGAATTTTCTGGAGTTCGAGCAGCCGATCGCGGAACTGGAGGCGAAGATCGAGGAATTGAAATTCTTGAGCTCGGATGCCAGCGTCAACATCTCCGAGGAGGTCAAACGGTTGCAGCAAAAGAGCCGTGCCCTGACCACCAGCATATTTTCAAATCTGTCGCCTTGGCAGATCACGCAGCTGGCGCGTCACCCCCAGCGGCCTTATACGCTCGACTACCTGTCGATGATTTTCACGGATTGGCTTGAATTGCATGGCGATCGCATGTACAGCGACGATTTGGCCGTCGTGGGCGGCTTGGCGCGTCTCGACGGGATGCCGGTGATGGTGATTGGTCACCAAAAAGGCCGCGACACCAAGGAGCGTGTGCGGCGCAACTACGGCATGCCGAAGCCCGAAGGCTACCGCAAGGCGCTGCGCCTGATGCGCATGGCCGAGCGCTTTCGGATTCCCCTCATCACGCTGATCGACACGCCGGGCGCCTATCCGGGGATCGGTTCCGAAGAGCGCGGACAGAGCGAAGCCATTGCGAGGAATCTGTTCGAGATGTCGAGTCTGGCGGCTCCGGTACTCTCCGTGGTCATCGGCGAGGGTGGATCGGGCGGCGCGCTCGCCATCGGCGTGTGCGACCGGCTGCTCATGCTGCAGTTCAGCGTGTATTCGGTGATCTCTCCGGAAAGCTGCGCGTCGATATTGTGGAAGAGCACCGACAAGAAAGAGATATCCGCCGATGCCATGGGCGGCACCGCGGAGCGGCTCTATAAATTAGGGCTGGTCGATGAAGTTCTGAAAGAGCCCCATGGCGCCGCGCACCGTGATCCGCAAGCCATGGCCGAAACTTTGAAACAGAGCATGATCAAGAATTTAGCAGAACTTTGTAATCAGCCCATAACGAAGTTGCTGGATGCACGCCAAGCCCGCTTGCGCGGATTCGGTGTATTCCGCGACGGCTGAACTCCGATGAGCTTCAGCGCGGCGTTGCTTAAAGCCGTGCTGGATGAGCACGTGCCCGCGGCCGCGACGGGGTTGGTGGTGGCCGTGAGCGGCGGCGCCGACTCAGCGTGTTTATTGGCTGCGATGGCTGAATTGGCCGACACCGCCCCAAGGCGATGCGCCTCGCACCGCGGCGCGGTTTGCCGATTCGCGCCGTGCACGTCGATCATGGGTTGCAGGCGGCGGCCGCTGCCTTGCGCGAGGCCAGCGCCGCGCTGTGCGCGCGACTGCGCATTCCGCTCTGCGTCATTCCAGTTGCGGTTGAGGCCGGCGGCGGCGTGTCGATCGAGGCGGCGGCGCGCGACGCGCGTTACCTGGGCCTCGCGAGGAATCTGCGGCCGGGCGAATGCCTGTTGACCGCGCATCATTCGCAAGATCAGGCGGAGACGCTGCTGTTGCAGCTGCTGCGCGGCGCCGGACTTCCCGGCCTGTCGGCCATGCCGATGCGTCGCGCCCTTCGGCGACGGTTGGCACCTGCGCCCCCTGCTCGGCGTGGCCCGGCCGGATTTGCGCGAGTTCGCTGCGGCCCACACCATTGCGGTTGCGGATGACCCGATGAACCGCGATCCGCGATTCGACCGCGCCTATTTGCGTGCACAGCTTTGGCCCCTGCTCGAGAGGCGATGGCCCGGTGCCGCCACCGTCCTGTCGCGAACCGCGCGACACCTCGCGGAAGCGCGGCAATTGCTGGAGCAGGCGGCGGCCGTGCAAGTGGGGCGGCTGCGCGACGGCGATGCGTTGTGCGTCGCCGGTTTGCGCGCGCTGCCCCCGCTCGAGCAGATCAATACGGTGCGTCAATGGCTTTGCGCCGCGGCGGTCACTCCGCCGCCGACGCCGCGGCTGACCGAGGCCTTAAGACAGGTGTTCGCCGCCGGCCCCGATCGTTTGCCGGCGATCGTGTGGGGTCAGCATGCCTTGCGGCGCTATCGCGGGCGCCTGTTCGTCACCGAGGACTCGGTGCCCTCGCTCGGTGCGCGGCGAGAATGGCCCTTGATCCCGGGATCGCGCTTGGATTTGGGTCCGGGGCTCGGCGAGCTGCATTGGGTGCCGCAGATAGGCGGTCTGGATGCGAGCAGGCTGCCGCGGATGCTGAGTGTGCGGCGCCGCCGTGGCGGAGAGGCCTTGAAAATCGGCCTGAATGCCAAGACGCAAAGCGTGCAGCACTTGTGTCAATCCGCGGGCGTGCTGCCATGGATGCGTGACGCGCTGCCCTTTATCTATGCGGGCGAAGCGCTGATCGCCGTCGGCGATCTGTGGCAGGACGCGCGCTGGCGTGTGGCCGAGGGCGCGCCCGGATTTGCATGCCGCTGGGAGCAAGCGCCGGCCATGGCCTAATCCGATTGTGGCAAGCGGCGTGATCTGGTAATCTGAACTCCCGTCGAATTCCAACAATTCCCTATTGGTTGCGATCGCAGGCACCCATGTTTCTGTGCGGCCTGCGACTATTGAGCGGCGGTGACCCATCATGACTCGATTCGTTTTCGTCACCGGCGGCGTCGTTTCCTCGCTTGGCAAGGGCATCGCATCCGCTTCTTTGGGGGCCATCCTCGAGGCGCGCGGCCTGAAAATCAGCATGGTGAAATTGGATCCCTACATCAATGTGGATCCCGGCACCATGAGTCCGTTTCAGCACGGGGAGGTGTTCGTCACGGCGGACGGCACAGAAGCGGATCTCGATCTTGGACACTACGAGCGGTTCGTGCGCACCACCACGGGTCGCAACAGCAATTTCACCACCGGCCGGATCTACGAACGAGTCATCGCCAAGGAGCGGCGCGGCGACTACCTCGGTGCGACGGTTCAGGTGATTCCGCACATCACCGATGAAATCAAGTACCGCATACGCATGGGCGCGGGCAACGCGGATGTCTGCATGGTCGAAATCGGCGGCACCGTGGGCGACATAGAATCCCTGCCGTTCCTCGAGGCCATTCGTCAAATGGGCGTCGAACTCGGGCGTAATCACGTTTTGTACATGCATCTGACCTTGGTGCCGATCGTCGGCGGCTCGGGCGAGATCAAGACCAAGCCGACGCAGCATTCGGTGAAGGAGCTGCGCGGCATCGGTATTCAGCCGGATATTCTCTTGTGCCGATGCGTGCACTCCTTACCCGACGAGCAGCGGCGCAAAATTGCGCTGTTCACCAACGTCGAGGAGCGCGCCGTGATATCGGCGGTCGACTCCGACGATATTTACAAGATTCCCATGCTGCTGCACGAGCAGGACCTGGACGACATCGTGGTCGACAAGCTGCGCTTGGAAGCGCCGGCGACGGATTTGTCCGAGTGGCGCGCGGTGGTCGCGGCCAAGCAGAATCCGGAAGCCGTGGTCGACATCGGCATGGTCGGCAAGTACGTGCAGATTCGGGATTCGTACATCTCCTTGAACGAGGCCCTCATGCATGGCGGCATCGCGACTCGCACGCGCGTCAACATCCATTATTTCGAATCGCAGGACATCGAGCGCAGCGGCCCGGCGGAGCTGTCGAAGATGGACGCCATACTGGTGCCCGGCGGCTTCGGCGACCGGGGCATCGAGGGCAAGATCCAGGCCATTCGATTCGCGCGCGAAAACCGCATTCCATTTCTCGGCATATGCCTCGGGATGCAGCTCGCCATCATCGAATATGCACGTGACGTCTTGGCGCTGAAAGGCGCCAACAGCACCGAATTCGACCGCGCTACGAATCATCCGGTGATCGCCTTGATCACCGAGTGGCAGGATTTGGCGCGCGGTCAACAGGTGAGGGACGAGAAGTCCGACCTGGGCGGCAGCATGCGCCTGGGTGCGCAAGAGGCGCGCCTGGTTCCGGGTTCGCTGGTGCACAGCCCTTTACGGCAAGGACGTGATCTATGAGACGGCACCGCCATCGCTATGAATTCAACAATCACTATCTCGATGAGTTGGCGGCTGCCGGATTGATCTTTGCGGGATTTTCGGCGGACGGGTTGGTCGAATTCATCGAACTCAAGTCTCATCCGTGGTTCGTGGCAAGCCAGTTCCATCCGGAGTTCACCTCGACGCCGCGCGATGGGCATCCGTTGTTTGCCGGGTTCATTCGGGCCGCGCGTCGAATATCGCGCCGCTTTGCAACCCGGGCGCGCGACCGCATGAGGCTGCTTTCTTTCGAGGTCGGGCCGGATCGCCCGTTGTTCTTGATTGCCGGACCCTGTGTCATCGAGAGCGAGTCGTTGGTCATCGAGGTGGCCGGCCGGCTGCGCGAGATGACCGCGGCGCTCGGCATCCCGTTCATTTTCAAGGCGTCGTTCGACAAGGCCAACCGTTCCTCGGCCGGGAGCTTTCGCGGACCCGGGCATCGAGGCGGGTCTCAAGGCGCTGA
The DNA here is from genome assembly GCA_963813755.1 of uncultured Gammaproteobacteria bacterium. Classification (GTDB taxonomy): domain Bacteria; phylum Pseudomonadota; class Gammaproteobacteria; order Steroidobacterales; family Steroidobacteraceae; genus Bog-1198. Next base: position 22,709 of record CAWEZY010000003.1, read on the forward strand.
CACTCGTTCGCCGACAAATCGGCGTCCCGGTGCTCACCGACGTGCACGAGGACACGCCGCTCGCCGAGGTGGCCGAGGTCGTCGACGTACTGCAGACCCCGGCGTTTCTTTGCCGCCAGACCAACTTCATCATCGGCGTTCGCGTCCCTGCAAAAGCCCGTGAACATCAAGAAAGGGCAGTTCCTGAGCCCGTGGGAAATGCAGAACGTGGTCGACAAGGCCCGCTCCACCGGCAATTCGCAAATCATGGTGTGCGAGCGGGGCTTTTCCTTCGGCTACAATAATTTGATCTCCGATATGCGCTCTTTGGCGGTGATGCGCGCCACCGGCTGTCCGGTGGTATTCGACGCCACGCACTCGGTGCAGCTGCCGGGTGGCAGGGGCGACGCCTCGGGCGGACAGCGCAATTTTGTGCCGGTGCTCGCACGTGCGGCGGTGGCGGCCGGCGTCTCCGGCATATTCATGGAGACTCATCCCGACCCGGCCAGGGCTTTGTCGGACGGACCCAACGCGTGGCCGCTCGAGCGCATGAGTTCGCTGTTGACCACGCTGGTGGAATTGGATCAAATCGTGAAGAAGAAACCCTTCGAGGAATCCCTGCTATGAGCCGCATCGCCGATATCCGAGGCCGCGAAATCATCGATTCGCGCGGTAATCCGACCGTCGAGGCCGATGTGGTGCTCGATTCCGGTGTGATGGGGCGCGCGGCGGTGCCCTCCGGCGCGTCCACCGGCTCGCGCGAGGCCGTCGAGCTGCGCGATGGCGACCCAAGGCGCTACCTGGGCAAGGGTGTGCGCAAGGCCGTCGGGCACATCAATGAGGCGATTCGCCGGGTGCTGCTGGGCATGGATGCGCAGGATCAGCGCGCGCTGGACCAAAAGTTGATCGCGGCGGACGGCACCGACAACAAATCGAAACTCGGCGCCAACGCCATAGTGGCGGTGTCGCTCGCCGCAGCGCATGCCGCTGCGCGCGATCGGGATTTGCCGCTGTACCGCTGGCTGGGCGGCGACGGCGATATGACCATGCCGGTGCCGCAGATGAATATCATCAACGGCGGCGCGCACGCCGACAACAGCGTCGACATCCAGGAATTCATGATCCTGCCCATGGGCGCGCCGTCGCTGTCCGAAGCGCTGCGCTATGGCGCGGAGGTGTTTCACACGCTGAAGAAGGTGCTGCATTCCAAAGGCCTCAACACCGCGGTCGGCGATGAGGGCGGTTTCGCCCCGGATTTACCGTCGAACGAAGCCGCGTTGACCATCATCCTGGAAGCCATCGACAAGGCGGGGTATCGCGCGGGCAAGGATATCTACCTCGGGCTGGATGTGGCGAGCAACGAGCTCTACAAGGACGGGATGTACGAACTCGCGTCCGAGGGGCGCAAATTCAACGCAAGTGAATTCGCCGATTATTTGGCGGGATTGGCCGCAAAGTACCCCATCGTCACGATCGAAGACGGCATGAGCGAGAGCGACTGGGACGGTTGGGCCGTGCTGACGCGCAAGCTCGGACACAGGGTGCAGCTCGTGGGAGACGATGTATTCGTGACCAACACCAAGATATTCGCCGAGGGGATTTCCCGAAAGATCGCCAATGCAATTCTCATCAAGCCAAACCAGATCGGCACCTTGACCGAAACCATCGCGGCCATCGACATGGCGGCCGAGGCCCGTTATGCGGCGATCGTGTCGCACCGATCCGGTGAGACCGAGGATGCCACGATTGCCGATATCGCGGTGGCGACCGCCGCCACGCAAATCAAGACCGGGTCGATGTCGCGTTCGGATCGAATTGCCAAATACAATCAGCTGCTGCGAATCGAAGAGCAGTTGGGGGCCCGCGCCCAATTCGCCGGGATGAGCGCGTTGTCGGTTCCAGTTTCTTAAGAATTCGTGCTAAGCTCCTGTCCTCATGAGAGTTTTCGCATTCGTACTCGTGCTTTTCCTGGCCCTGCTGGAATACCGGGTGTGGGTCTCCGAGCGGGGCACGCGCGAGGTCTGGCGCTTGAGCGCCGCGATCGATGCGCAACGCGCCGCCAACGCGGAGCAGCGTGAGCGCAATCGCCAATTGCTCGCCGAAGTGACTGATTTGAAAGTGGGTCTTTCCGCGCTCGAGGAGCGCGCGCGCAGCGACCTCGGCATGGTGGGCAACAGCGAGACCTTCTACCAGATCGTGACTCCGGCTACCGCTGCGCCCGGCGCGCCTGCGACCCAAATCACCGCGCGCGCGCAGTGACTTAAGTGGCACAGAGCGTCGCAGCGCGCCGCGTGTTCGCAGTCGTGCCGGCTGCCGGCCGCGGCGAACGCTTCGAAGCCGCATCGGCGGATCATGCGGCGGCGGGCAAGCCGCTACCCAAGCAATACGCATCGCTCATGGGCGCGAGCGTGCTCGAGTGGTCGCTGCGCTCTCTGTTGGGCGAACCGCGCATCATCGGCATCGTCGTCGTGCTGAGTGCCGGCGACACGCATGGGACCGGCCTGATCGCCTCACTGGACGATCCGCGCTTACGCACCGCGATCGGCGGCGGCAGCCGTCAAGAATCGGTCCTGAACGGCGTGGAAGCGCTTGGCAATCAGGCGGCGGCGCAGGATTGGGTCCTGGTGCATGACGCCGCGCGCCCGTGTTTGAGTCGGGCCGACGTGCGGGCATTGATCGATGCCTTGGACCGCGGCGCCGGTTGCGGGGCGGTGCTCGCCGCGCCGATCTTCGATACGGTCAAGCGCGAGCGCGGCGGCGCGGTGATCGAAACGCTGGATCGCATCGGACTTTGGCGCGCCTTGACGCCGCAGGCGTTCGCCTTCGCGCAGCTGAAAGCCGCGCTGCACGAGGCCATCCGGTCGGGGCTTACGCTGACCGACGAGGCGCAAGCCATGGAGCGCATGGGGAATCGGCCGCTGCTGGTCAAGGGTTCGCCGTTCAATATCAAGGTGACCCATGCGGAGGATTTGGCCGCAGCGGCGGGGATACTACAATTTGGGGAGGCCAATGTGATGCCCCGCAAGATCAGGATCGGCCAAGGTTTCGATGTGCATGCTTTCGGCGACGGGGAACACGTCGTACTCGGCGGCGTGCGTATCGCCTACCACCGGGGCGTGGTGGCGCACTCCGACGGCGATGTCGTGATCCATGCCTTGTGCGACGCCGTGCTGGGTGCGCTCGGCGAGGGAGACATCGGCCGGCATTTCCCCGACAGCGAGCCGCGCTACCGCGGAGCCGACAGCCGGGTATTCCTGCGGGAAGTGGCCGCGATCATGCGCGCCGCGGGCCTGCGAGTCGCCAACGCCGATGTCACCGTATTGGCCGAGGCGCCGCGTATTGCGGCACATCGCACCGCAATGGCGGCGAATCTGGCCGCCGATCTCGGTAGCGCGGCGGGATGCATCAACGTCAAGGCCACCACCACGGAGCGTTTGGGATTCGTCGGCCGGGGCGAGGGCCTTGCCGCGTTCGCCGCCGTTTTGCTCGAAGGTCAGGATTCGTAGGATAAAGCGGCGAACATGAGCATCGACGGCCGGCGAGCCGGATGCGGATTAGGCGCGCCTGCTTCAGGCGCGCAGCAATACGTACACGGCGCCGGTGCCGCCGTCGATCGCCCGCGCTGAAGTGAACGCCATCACCTCGCCATGGCGCCGCAGCCATGCATCGACCGCGATCTTCAGTATCGGGCCGCGCGCGCCGGACCGATAGCCCTTGCCGTGAATGATCCTGACGCACCGGTGACCCGCCTCGCAATTGGCCGCGATGAATTCGGCGAGCTGATCGCGGGCCGCGGATTGACTGAGGCCGTGTAAATCCAGCTCATCTTCGATGGGATAAAGACCGCGGCGCAAGCGGCGCAGCACGTGCGTGCGCACGCCGGGGCGCCGAAACACGAGGGTATCGGCGCCGGTGATCGGGTCGTGCGCCGGCGCGCCGGCATCGTCGACCGGCACGGCGGCGACCAGCGGCATGGATTCGTGCAACTCGTGGCGCGCCCGAACGCCGATCGCGGCGCGCCGCGGCGCGCGTACACGCGGCCTTTCGAGTCCCGCGGGCTTCGCGCTGTGCCTCAGCGGCTTCACGTCGCGCACCGCGGCGCGAAAAGTCATTGCGTCGTCGTCCGCATCGACATCGGCGGCGGGGTCCGTAGGGCGCTTTTTTTCCATGGTGCGAGGTGTCGATCCGCTATCCGGGTATCCGGCGTTACAGTATAGTCCGCAGGGCGCGGCCCGCCATCATCGGGCATGCGGCTCTTATGTCAGGCGATAAATCTTGTGAAAATCCTTCTTTCGAACGACGATGGCTACCGCGCTCAAGGTTTGGAGGCGCTCAGGCAGGCACTGAAGCCGCTGGGGGCCGTCACCATCGTCGCCCCCGATCGCAATCGCAGCGGCGCGAGCAACTCGCTCACTCTCGATGTGCCGGTGAGCATCACTCGCTATGACACCGATTGCTATTACGTCAACGGCACGCCCACCGATTGCGTGCACCTCGCCATTTCCGGTTTGTTTGAGTTCGAGCACGACATCGTCGTGTCGGGGGTCAACGACGGCGCCAACCTCGGCGACGACACGCTGTATTCCGGCACGGTTGCCGCCGCCATCGAAGGGCGGTTTCTCGGGCTGCCCGCCATCGCGGTGTCGCTGTGCGTCGACCCGGCAGGCCCGCGCGACTTTGCAAGCGCCGCAAAGGTCGCGGCGCAGTTGATCGAACGCATGTCGATCGAGCCGTTGCAGGGACCGGTCATGCTCAACGTGAATGTGCCGGACCTGCCGGCCGGTGAATTGCGCGGCGTCAAAGTCACGCGCCTCGGCAGCAGGCATCGCAGCAAACCGATCGTGCCCGCCAAGGATCCGCGCGGCCGCGACGTGTATTGGGTGGGGTCCTCGGGCGCGGGTCAGGACGCGGGTCCGGGCACGGATTTTCACGCCATTGCCGAAGGTTTCGCGTCCATCACTCCGCTGCAAATCGATTTGACGCGCCACGCGGCGCTGCCCGAACTCGAGCGCTGGCTCAAGCTTGAGTAGTTTCACGGAAGGGCCGCGCCTCAGCGGCATCGGCATGACATCGGCCCGGACCCGGGAGCGGCTGGTGCAGCGGCTGCAGGAACAGGGCATCGTCGATCAGCGCGTACTCGATCGAATACGCAACGTGCCGCGCCATTTGTTCGTGGACGAAGCGCTGGATACTCGAGCCTACGAGGATACGGCGTTGCCGATCGGCTTTGGCCAGACGATTTCGCAACCCTACGTGGTGGCGCGGATGACGGAGGCTTTGCTCGCGGCGGGACCGGCGCCCAAGGTGCTCGAGATCGGCACGGGGTGCGGCTATCAAACAGCCGTGCTGTCGCCGTTGGTGACCGAAATCTACACCATCGAGCGCATCGCCAGCCTGGTGGCGCGGGCACGGCGCTCCCTGCGCGAACTCAAGATCCGCAATGTGCATTTTCGTCATGACGACGGCAATGTCGGATGGGCGGCGAGGGCTCCATTCGACGGAATCCTGGTGACGGCCGCGCCGCACGCGGTACCCACCGCGCTGTTCGAGCAACTGAGAGTCGGCGGCCGTCTGATCGCACCGGTGGGGCCCGAGGGGCGCCAGCAACTCATCCGCTATACCAAGAGCGAAGCGCGCATGCTGCGCGAATCGTTGGGGGCGGTGAGTTTCGTCCCTTTGCTGTCCGGGTTGCAGCGCTAAACTAAACTAAAGTGCGCATCACGGCGCTGATCGGCCTCATCGGAGTCAGCTGCGTCTTGGGCGTAGGCTGCGCATCGAGCGGTCATTACCAGCCCGACGCCTATGTGGTGCGGCCGAAAGATACCCTGTACAGCGTCGCCTGGCGGCATGACCTCGATTATCGCGATTTGGCGCGATGGAATCACATCGGAGCCGACTACCGCATTTCGGTCGGCCAGGTACTGGTATTGCATCCGGGTGCCCGTGGCTCAGCTGGCGTTCGATCGCCGCCGAGTCCGGTAATGCATCCGCATTACAGCGCCCCCCTCGGCGCGGCGCCGCCGCTCACCGAGGCACCGGCGGGCACCTCATCGCCCGCCGGTGCATCGGTGCCCTCGAGTGCGAACAAATCGGCCGACATGCCGGGTGATTCGATGCGCTGGTTCTGGCCGACGGAACGTTCCGGGCCGCCTCGGCCGGTGCCGGGCGGTGGCATGTTGCTGCTCGGTCAACTAGGACAGGTGGTGCGCGCGGCTTGTGCCGGCCGTGTGGTGTACGTCGGCAGCGGTCTTCGTGGTTACGGCAACTTGGCCATAATCAAACACGGCGACAATTTACTGTCGGCGTATGCGCACAACAGCGAACTCTCGGTGCGCGAGGGCCAGGACGTGGTCGGCGGACAACCCATCGGGCGCATGGGAGCCGGACCCCATCGGACTGCGGCGCTGTATTTCGAAATTCGTCTCAATGGCAAGCCGGTGGATCCTTTGGCGTACCTATCTGACGTAAGATGAATTGTTATATATATTCTGTAAGTCACTATTTAATAAAGATAACATTAAAAAATATTTCACGATGTATGGAGCTTGCGAGCTCTAAGTGCCTGTGTTTAACTGTGCATTCTCTGGGGAAACTCCATTCGCGAGGCGCTGCGGCTCGACACGGTCGGACAAAAAAGATAATAAGATCAATAAGAAATAGAATAATTTTTCATGTTAAGTTAACTCTTGTCGCCAGCGCCTCGCCATTTTCTTCGCGATCCGATCGACGCAGCCGAGCCTCTCGGTGCACTTCAAGGAAAAAGCAGTGCGACCACTCGCCGCTGTTCGGCAACCAGCACGTTGAACGTGCGGCACGCGGCTCCGGTGTCCATGACTTCCAAAGCAATCCCCTTCGCTAAAAACTGAGCACCGAAAATCCTCGCCGGGAACGACTGCCGAGCACCGGTTCCGAGCAGTACGAGTTCGGGTTCGAGCTCGAGGATCAGGGCGGCGTGCGCCTCGGCAAGCTCGCTCGCGGCGCCGATGGCCGGCCCCGCGACCACCACCGACACGCCGACGATCACCGGACCCCGATAGATCCCCTGATTGACCTTGATCTCGCCCGCGCGATAGGCGCGGATGACATTGATGCCCGAACTTGAATCCTCTGTGAAGCGCACCCGTTAAGATAAGCACATTCACAGCGAGATGTCTTTTGTCCACCGTCTATATCCGTTTCTTTGCCGCTCGCCCACCGCCAACCCTGGTGCGCGCGCCCTTGCTCGAGCGCTTGCTGGCGCGTGCCGACGCCGAGGTATGCGAAGCGGACTGGCGTGCACGGGCGTTTCGCGTCATTGCTCCGCAGGCGCCGCTGCCGGCGATAGCGACGGCTGCTTTGCGGGGTTATTCACAAGCTGGTAAGGGCGCATGGGCGTTGGTCGCCTCGCCGGTTCACCTCATCGCCGGCATGCGCAGCGTGAGCATGCCGCTTGACGGCATCCTCGATCTCGAGCCGGCAGAAGCCGATCTGTTGGTTGCCGATTTCAATCGCGTCTTCGACGGCGCCGGCGTGCATCTGGTTCGGGGCGGGGCGGCTGCGCTGCTGTGCCTGTTCGAGGCACCGCTGCGCGTGACGACCACCGATCCGGAGCAAGTACTGGGCGAAGACATCGGCGAGTATGTGCCGCGCGGCGCTGATTCGGCACGACTGCGGCGACTCCTGAGTGAAATCGAAATGTGGCTGTTTCAGCACGCCGTGAACGAGCGTCGCAGGGCGTGCGCAATGCCTGCCGTCAGCGGACTGTGGCTCTGGGGCGGGGGCGCGAGCGATGCTTCGCTGCCGGCCGTGCAAGGCTGGGCGTTCGGCGGCGATCCGCTGTTCGCGGCGTTTGCGGGGCCGGCGCATTTCACCGATGCTTCCGGGTCCGGTGTGGCCGTGCTCAAGGCCTTGCCGGGCTCGGCTGCTTGGCTCCACGCGGAGCAGAATTGGCTTGCGCCGGCAGTCCGCGAGCTCAAGTCGGGACGGCTGAAGCGGCTCGATCTGTCGGCGGGCCGGCGTTGCTTCAGCGTGAGCGCGCGCGGCATGCTGCGGTTTTGGCGGCGGCCGCGGCCGTGGTGGGAGTCCTTTGGTACGCAGGCCGTCGACGGGGGCGGGTGAATGGTTGCGACTGTGATTCGCCGACGTCCACAATCCGCAACGACCGATTTTGGGTCCGATCTGCCTGCGATTTTGCGCCGGGTTTATGCGGCGCGCGGTGTTTCGCATCGCGAGGATCTCGATCTTTCGCTGGATCGGCTGTTGCCGGTGAGCTCGCTCGAGAGCGTCGAGACCGGGGCAAGGCTGCTCGCTGCGCACCGTGACGGCGGCCGTGTGCTCGTGATCGGCGATTTCGACGCCGACGGCGCGACCGGCAGCGCACTCATCGTGCGCGCTCTGCGGTCGCTAAGGTTTGCGCACGTCGATTTCCTGGTTCCCAATCGATTTCGCTTCGGCTACGGCTTGACGCCCGAAATAGTCGCGCTGGCCGCGACTCGCCGTCCCTCCCTGATCGTCACCGTGGACAACGGCGTGTCGAGCGTCGAGGGCGTCGAGGCTGCGCGGTCACTCGGGATCCCGGTGCTGATAACCGATCACCATTTGCCGGGCGCCGCGCTGCCGCGGGCGCAGGTCATTGTAAACCCCAACCTTGCGGGTTCGACGTTCGCGAGCCCCGCATTGGCCGGGGTTGGAGTCGCCTTTTATGTCGTTGCCGCGCTCGCAAGGTTGCTGGACCGGCCTGATTTTCGCGCTTCGGATCTGCTTGACTTGGTGGCGCTGGGGACCGTTGCCGACGTGGTACCTCTCGATCGCAACAACCGCGTGTTGGTGGAGCAGGGTTTGCGGCGAATTCGCGCCGGCCGTTGCGTGCCCGGACTCCGTGCGCTGATCGAATCGACGGGCCGCAGGCTCGCCGAAATCACGGCGGCCGATCTGGGTTTCGCGGTCGCACCCCGCTTGAACGCCGCCGGCCGCCTGACCGACATGAGCGTCGGAATCGCGTGCCTGCTCGCCGATGACTTGGGGCAGGCAACCGTGCTCGCGGCGCAGCTCGCGAAGCTCAACGAGGAGCGGCGCGCGATTGAGCAACGCATGCAGCTGGAGGCGATCGATCTCGCCGCCGCGGTGCGTTTCGGCCCCGCGGGCTGCGAGACCCTCGGCCTGTGCCTGTTCGATGACAGCTGGCACCAGGGGGTGGTGGGTCTGGTCGCGGGAAGAATCAAGGATCGCCTGCATCGGCCGGTCATCGCTTTTGCGCGCTCCGAGGGCGGATCGCTGCGCGGCTCGGCACGCTCGGTCTCCGGGATCAACATCCGCGACGTGCTCGACGGCATCGCGACCCGCCACCGCGGATTGATCGATAAATTCGGCGGCCATGCCATGGCGGCGGGAATGACCCTGCGCGAATCGAACCTTGAGAAATTTCGCGAGGCCTTTGCGCAGGAGATTGCGGCGCGCGCCGACGTGGAGTCGTTGACCGGAATCATCCACAGCGACGGCGAATTGACGTGCGCGGAGTTGTCGGTGGAGACCGCTCGCATGTTGCGCGGCGCGGGACCTTGGGGTCAGGGATTTCCGGAGCCGGTGTTCGACGGCGAGTTTAGGGTCACGGACGCACGAATCGTCGGCGGGCGGCACCTGAAACTGCAGCTTCGCGAGAGCTCCGCCTCCGGTCGCGCGGCGCGCTCTGCGCCGCTCGACGCGATTGCCTTCGGTTACGTCGGCGGGGCGATGGAGGATGCCGCGCTTCGGGCCGGCAGCGAGGTGAGCCTCGCGTACCGCTTGGAGGTCAACGAATGGAACGGTGCGGAACGGGTTCAGCTCAATTGTCAGCACATGAAGATCCGCTAGGCATGTGTGCTACAGTAACGCGCCATGGAGCTCAATCAACTTAAGCGATTCATCAAAGATCTCGAGGAGCGCACCGGCTCTTTGAGGAGGTATCTTTGATTACGACAACAAGCGCGAGCGCCTGCAGGAAGTAACCCGCGAGTTGGAGCAGCGCGGAATCTGGGACAACGCGGAACGCGCGCAGGAATTGGGCAGGGAGCGCGCGAAACTCGAGCAAGTGGTCGCCGGTTTGGACCGGCTGACGAGCGGCCTGCGCGACTGCGGCGAGATTTTGCAGTTGGCCGCGGAGGAAGCCGACGAAGGCTTGGCCATGCAGATCGAGGCGGATGCCACGGCGCTGGCCGGCGAAGTCGAACGGCTCGAGTTCCAGCGCATGTTTCCCGGCAAGATGGATTCGCACAACGCGTTTCTCGATATTCAGGCCGGCGCCGGCGGCACCGAAGCCCAGGATTGGGCCGCCATGCTGCTGCGAATGTATCTGAAATGGGCCGATCGGCATGGCATTGCGACCGAGATCATCGATCAAAGCGACGGCGAGGTGGCCGGTATCAAGGGCGCGACCGTCAGCATGAGCGGGGACTACGCCTATGGGTGGCTGCGCACCGAAACCGGAGTCCACCGTTTGGTGCGCAAATCGCCGTTCGACTCCGGAAATCGACGCCACACGTCTTTCGCATCCGTGTTCGTTTCGCCGGAAGTCGACGACGACATCGACATCGATATCAATCCGGCGGATCTGCGCACCGATGTCTACCGGTCCAGCGGCGCCGGCGGCCAGCACGTGAACAAGACCGAATCGGCGGTGCGCATCACCCATATACCGAGCGGCATCGTGGTCGCTTGCCAGAGCGAGCGCAGTCAGCACAAGAACCGCTCCACCGCGATGAAAATGCTGAAGGCGAAGCTCTACGAGCTGGAGTTCAACAAACGCAATGCGGCGGCGAAGGTGCTCGAGGATTCGAAGTCGGACGTGAGCTGGGGCAATCAGATTCGCAGCTACGTGTTGGACCAGTCGCGCATCAAGGATCTGCGCACCGGAGTGGAAATAGGCAATACCACCGCGGTCCTCGACGGCGCGCTCGATGAATTCATGCAAGCCAGCCTGACGCAAGGATTATGACCGACTCCGATGAGAACCATTTGATCGCCGAGCGGCGCGCCAAGCTCGCCAAATTGCGCGAGCGCGGCATCGCCTTTCCGAACGATTTTCGCCGCAGCGCTCTGGCGGGCCGGTTGCTGAGCGCAAACGCGGACAAGAGCGCCGCAGTGCTCGAGGCGCAAGCGAATCGGGTCAGTGTGGCGGGCCGAATGCGCGCCAAGCGCGTCATGGGCAAAGCGAGCTTCGCCAAGCTCGAGGATTCGAGCGGTGCGATCCAAGTGTTCCTGCAGCAGCAGGGGCTCGGTGCCGTCTACGAGGACTTCAAGAGTTGGGATGTCGGCGATGTGATCGGCGCCGAGGGGATCTTGTTCCGAACCAAGACCGGCGAGCTGTCGGTTCGGGTCGAGCGCCTGGTGCTGCTCAGCAAATCGCTGCGGCCGCTGCCGGACAAATGGCACGGCATCGCCGATACGGAGCTGCGCTATCGGCGCCGCTATGTGGATCTTATCGTGAACGAGGAGAGTCGGCGCGTGTTCGAGAGACGCTCGGCGATCGTGCGCTACCTGCGCTCGTTTCTCGATGCGCGGGATTTTCTCGAAGTCGAAACGCCCATGCTGCACCCGATACCGGGCGGCGCGGCGGCGCGACCGTTCAAGACGCACCACAATGCGCTCGGCCTCGACATGTATCTGCGAATTGCACCGGAGCTGTATCTGAAGCGGCTCACCGTCGGCGGATTCGAGCGGGTGTACGAAATCAACCGGAACTTCCGCAACGAAGGCGTCTCGACGCAGCACAACCCCGAGTTCACCATGCTCGAGCTGTACCAGGCGTATGCGGATTTCAACGATCTGATGGAGATGATCGAAGCGATTTTTCAAGGCCTTGCCGACACCCTGCTGGGGTCGCGCTCGCTGCGGTATCAGGGCAGCGAATTCGATTTGTCCGGCAAATTCGCCCGCCTCAGCATCGAAGAGATCATCTTGGCAAAGAATCCGCAGTTGGATCCGCTGTCGGTGCGCGATTTGACTTACCTGCGGCGGGTGTGCGACGCCATGAGGATCCCCCACAAGGCCGGCGACGGCCCCGGGAAACTGCAGATACAGATATTCGAGAAGACCGGGGAGCATGCGCTCCAGCAGCCGACCTTCGCCTATGCCTACCCGGCCGAGGTATCGCCTCTGTCGCGATGCAACGACCTCGATCCTTTCGTCACGGATCGCTGGGAGTTGTTCATCGGCGGCCGGGAGCTCGCCAACGGATTCTCGGAATTGAACGACCCGGAGGAGCAGGCGCGGCGCTTCAAGGAGCAGGTCGAGCGCAAGGCTGCGGGCGACGAGGAAGCGATGTACTACGACGCCGACTATGTGCGTGCGCTCGAATACGGCATGCCGCCCGCCGCCGGGCTGGGATTGGGGGTCGACCGCTTGGTGATGCTGTTCACCAATTCGCCGTCGATACGCGATGTGCTGTTGTTTCCCCACATGCGGCCGGAAACCTGATTGCCGCGCCGGACGCCCATCGGGGTGTTCGATGATCTTTGACGCCGCCGACCGACACGCTACTATGACGCAAGATTGATGTTGCGGCTGGCGGGCGCGATTCGCGCGGATGCGCGGTTGCCGCGCGATACGGTTCCCGGGGGTGGAAGCATGAGGCGATTGCTGATTGCCGCGGCGTTGCTCGGCGTCGTCGTCGCGGCCGTATACCGGATGGGAAGCCGCACAAACCAGGCACCCGGCGCCGCGCCCGAACTCGCCGGAGCGCCCGCGGCGGCGGCTGTGGCGGCGCGCGGCGAATATCTGACCAAGGCGGCCGGCTGCGCCGCCTGCCACACCGTACCGGGTTCGCACAAGCCCTTTGCGGGCGGCGTCGAGTTTCGTTTGACCTTCGGCACCCTCTACTCGACCAATATCACCGCCGATCGCGACACCGGTATCGGCGGATGGAGCGACGATGAGTTCGTGCGGGCGGTGCGGGACGGCGTGCGCAAGGACGGACGGCATTTATACCCCGTGTTTCCCTACACCTCGTACACCGGACTCAGCCGCAGCGATGTGCTTGCCATCAAGGCCTACCTGTTCAGCCTGCCCGCGATACGCGAGACAAATCGGCGCAACGAGCTTCGCTTCCCGTTCAACCGGCGCTGGGCCGTGGGCTTCTGGAAGGCCGCCTTCTTCAAGAGTCGGCGCTTCGCCGCGGACGCCTCGAAGGCGGCGCAATGGAACAGCGGCGCCTACCTCGCCACGGCGCTCGGCCATTGCGGTGAATGTCATACGCCGCGCAATTTCGCGTTCGGCCTCGAGCGCAGCAGGGAATTCGCGGGCCAGGAGATACTGGGCTGGCGCGCCTATAACATCACCTCGGATCCCGCGCATGGCATCGGTTCTTGGAGCGACGAGGATATCGCGAGGTACCTGACCATGGGCCATGCCGACGGGCGCGGGTCGGCGTCCGGCCCCATGGGCGAGGCGGTCGCCCACGGCCTGCAATACCTCGATCCGCCGGACACCGCCGCGCTGGTCGCGTATCTGCGCGCCGTGCCGGCGCAAAAGGGCGATCGCCCCACGGATATCGACGCGCGGCCGGCGCCCGCCATGGCATCCACAGGCCTCGCGCCCGGGCCGGAAGCGGCGGCCGCGAATTCGCAGGGCCGGCAATTGTTCGAGGGCGCGTGCGCAAGCTGCCATCTCTGGAACGGTGCCGGGCTGGAGTCGCGCGATGCCGCACTGCTCGGCACCCGGGCGGTCAACGATTTGAGCGGCGTCAATGTCGCCGAGGCCATCCTGCACGGCGCCGATTTCAAAATCGGCGACCGCGCGGTTTTCATGCCGGCTTTCGGCGCCGGCTACTCGAATGCCGAGGTCGCGGCGTTGACCAATTACGTGATCGCGCACTTCGGCAACAAGCGCAGCAAGGTGACGCCGCAGGACGTGGCGCAGCTTCGAGAGCTTTAGCCTGAACTATTCATGAACAAGCGAATAGCTCGAACGAGGCTGGATCGGTCAGGCATTTTCCGGAGCGTGAAAAACAGGACGTTTTTCCCGCAGCCTCCATGGATGGATTTACGGCGGTCCGGAAAATGCCTGACCGATCCAGCCTCCGTGCACGAGTGCACGTATCGTTCATGAATAGTTCAGGTTAGATGAACTCCCGGTAGCCGTTGACGAACACGACCACCGCGAAGTAGCAGAACAATATCGCCGATGCGAGCGACAGGCCGCGAATGAACCCGGTGCTGAGGCGGCGGTGTGCGTAGCCGGTGAGCGTCGCGATCAGAATGGTCCAGCATATGCCGGCGAAGAAAAAACCGCTCAAGAACGGCAACAGCGCCGCGGTGGCGTGGGCGGCGATGACACTGCCGCCGACCGCGGCGAACCAAAGAATCGAGGTAGGGGAACTGAGCGCCAGCATCATCCCGCGGACGAATTCGCGCCCCGGCCGCAATGCAAGGGCATCCTCGGAGATCGCGATCGCCAACTGCTTCGGATGCCATGTTTCGCGCAGCATCTTCACGGCGAGCCACAGCAGCACCGCGCTGCCGCCGATCCACAACGCGATGCGCACGTCGCGGTGCGCGAGCAACAAGGCGACCAGTGACAACGAACCGACGGCGTAAACCATGTCCCCGATGCAGGATCCGAAACCCAGGAGCAGCGCGGTCGGCATGCCGCGCGTCAATCCCGCACGCACCATCGCGATATTGACCAGCCCAAGATCCATGCACAAAGACAGGGACAGCAGGTAGCCCGCCGCGAACAATTGCGCAATCGCCGTCATCGAGCCGGGCCGGCGGCGGCAAGCGGCGAGTAGGGGAGCGGCAAATCGCGCGCCGCAACCCCCTCGCCCGGCGTGGTCTCGCCATCGGCCGCGCCGTGCTCGACGTTGAGCACCGCGAGCGCCTCGAATTCCTCGCCAACGGGTGCAAGTTCGGTCAAACGCCCTGCACGGCCGTCGGCGAGGCGCAGCGCTTGGCCGATAGCCCAAGTTCCCGGCGGCAGTCGCAGGCGAAACATCCGCCGCTTGATGCGCCCCAGATGCTGGGTGCGTGCGACGATTTCCTGGCCCGTGTAACAGCCCTTGGTGAAGCTGATGCCGTCGATCAGATCGAGATTCAACATCTGCGGGACGAACAGCTCGCTCGACGGCGCGTACACTTGAGGCAAGCCGGCGCGAATGTCCGCCAGGCGCCAGTCGCGCTCGACGGCGAGCGCATCGCTGCCGGCGAAACCGCGCTCCGCCAGCGACTCCGACGGACCGATCAGCCAATATCGGCCGGGTCCTGCGCGGACACTGCCGACGCCCAATCCGGCCTGCTCGACATAGCCGTTGGCGGCGTCGGGAATCGGCAATCGGGCGGCCCGCAGCGCCTCCGCGCCGTGCTGGCCGATCACGCTGAATTGTTCGCTCAGGTCGGCAATGTCGACTTTGGCGCGCAACACGAACTTGCGCAGCGCCTGCATGGTCGGCACCAGGACGTCGCGCGGCAGCAGGGCGATGATTCCGCTCGAATGCGGCAGCAAATGCAGCAGCGAGATGACGCGGCCCTGGGCGGTGCAGTAGGCGGCCAACAGCGGCTCACGCGCGCTGAGGCGCCGGGTATCGTTCGATACCTGACCTTGCAGGTAGGCGCCGGCCTCCGGGCCGGAAAAGCGCAGCAGACCCATATAGTGGAGCTGACCGGACGCCGACTTCGGGCCTCGCCGTGCATCGGGGAAGGTGCGCATGCCGCTATGAGAGAGGTTCGCGGGCAACCCTGTCAACCCCGGCCGCACGCGGTAAATCGGCGAAATCAGCAATTTCCGCGCTTATCTGTCCATGGCATAGTTATGCGCCCCTTTTTTCTGGCAAACTTTCACTTGTGAAGCCGAATAGCAATGATCAGCCCGACGTTGGCCTGCCGCCGCCGAAGGCGCCGCAGCAACCCACTCGTGCGCTGCCGGACGGATTGCCGCCCGCGAACGCGGTGCGCGAGGTGGGCGGCGTCTCAGGGCCGGAGCCGACGCGCTACGGCGACTGGGAATTGCGCGGCCGCTGTATTGATTTTTGATTGCAGCCGCGCCTCTCGTTAATTCGAGTCGCCAGGAAGGAATTATGCCCGCACGCATCCGGCCGCTTTCGCCGCATTTGCAGATTTATCGTTGGCAGATAGGCAATAGCCTGTCGATATTGCATCGCCTGACGGGAATTGCGCTGGCGCTCGGCTTGGCCGCTTTGAGCTATTGGCTGATCTCGTTGGCGGGCGGCGCCGGGAGCTACCGGGCGGCGGCGCGCGTGTTCGCCTCTCCCATCGGGGTATTGCTGCTCATCGGTTGGACTTTCGCATTCCTGTACCACTTGCTGAACGGCGTGCGACATCTGTTCTGGGATTTGGGTGCTGGGTTCGAGCGCCGGCAGCGGCATGCCAGCGGATGGTTCGCCGTGCTCGGTTCGCTCGGCTTGACTCTGTGGGTTTGGCTCGCGCTGTGGCATTACGGGCGCCTATGAGTTTGCGCAGCCCCGTGGGACGGGTTCTCGGTACCGGGGCCGCCGGGCACGGCACCGGTCAGTGGTGGGCGCAGAGAGTCAGTGCGGTTGCGCTGATACCGCTCGCTTTGTGGTTCTTGTACTCGTTGCTGGCCCTGCCGGCGCTGGATTTCGCCGCGGTCCAATCGTGGCTCGCGCTGCCGCGGAACGGCTTTCTCGCCGCGCTTCTGGTCGCCGTGCTCACCTACCACTCCTATCTCGGCACCATCGAGGTGGTCGAAGACTGGGTGCGCGGCAATGCCGTGAAAGTGGTTATGTTGCTGCTGCTGCAATTCATGTACGTTTTGCTCGGCGGCGCGAGCCTGTACGCGATCCTGCGGGTCGCGCTCGGAAATCAAGCATCATGAGCCAATACCAGCTCATCGATCACAGCTACGACGTGGTGGTCGTCGGAGCCGGCGGTGCGGGATTGCGCGCCACGTTCGGATTGGCCGAGGCCGGCCTCGCCACCGCCTGTTTGACCAAGGTGTTTCCGACGCGCAGCCATACGGTCGCGGCGCAGGGAGGCATTTCCGCTGCGCTCGGCAACATGGGCGACGACGACTGGCGCTGGCACATGTATGACACGGTGAAGGGATCGGATTGGCTGGGCGATCAGGACGCGATCGAATTCATGTGCAAGGAGGCGCCGGCCGCGGTCATCGAGCTCGAGCATTACGGCGTGCCGTTTTCGCGCACCGACGACGGACGAATTTATCAGCGTCCGTTCGGCGGAATGACCACTCATTTCGGCAAGGGCATTGCCCAGCGCACTTGCGCGGCGGCCGACCGCACCGGGCATGCCATGCTGCACACCCTGTATCAGCAATCGCTCAAGCACGACGCGAGCTTCTTCATCGAGTTCTTCGCGCTCGACCTCATTATGGAAAACGGCGAGTGTCGCGGGGTCATCGCCCTCGACATGTCGGACGGCACGCTGCACCGGTTCCGCGCCCACCAGGTCATTTTGGCGACCGGCGGCTACGGCCGCGCCTGGTTTTCCTGTACTTCGGCCCACACCTGCACCGGAGACGGCGGAGGCATGGTGTTGCGGGCCGGCTTGCCGCTGCAGGACATGGAATTCGTGCAGTTTCATCCAACCGGTATTTACGGCGCCGGCTGTCTGATCACCGAGGGTTCGCGCGGCGAAGGCGGTTACCTGACGAACTCCGCGGGCGAGCGCTTCATGGAGCGGTATGCCCCGAACGCGAAGGACTTGGCCTCGCGCGACGTGGTCAGCCGCTCCATGACCATCGAAATTCGCGAGGGCCGGGGCGTCGGCAAAAACAAGGATCACATCCACCTGCACTTGGAGCACCTGGGGTCCGCGGTCATCAAGGAGCGCCTGCCCGGGATTGCCGAGACGGCGCGAATCTTCGCCGACGTGGATGTCAACCGGGAGCCCATCCCGGTCCTGCCGACGGTCCACTACAACATGGGCGGGATTCCCTGCAGCGTGCACGGCGAGGTGGTGACGCGGCGCAACGGCGCCGACACCGTGGTGCCGGGGCTTATGGCCGTCGGCGAAGCCGCCTGCGTGTCGGTTCACGGCGCGAATCGATTGGGCTCCAACTCGCTGCTCGACCTGGTCGTTTTCGGCCGTGAAGCGGCGCGGCATTGCGCGCGCGTGGTCACGCCGGGCGCACCCCACCGCCCCTTCAAGCCGGATTGCGCCGAGGGCTCGATCGCTCGGCTGGACAAGCTGCGCCACGCCCGAGGCTCGCGCCGCACCGCCGACATCCGATTGGGCATGCAGCGCATCATGCAGAGCGATGCAGCGGTGTTCCGCACCGGCGAGACGTTGAATGACGGCAAGCGCAAGCTCGCCGAGGTATCCGCCTCGTTCGGCGAGGTCAAGGTATCGGATCGGTCGCTGACGTGGAATACGGATCTCGTCGAGACCTTGGAACTCGATAATTTGCTGGGGCAGGCGGTGGCCACCATGCATTCGGCCGAGAATCGCAAGGAAAGCCGCGGCGCCCAGGCGCGCGAGGATTTTCCCAATCGCGACGACCAGAACTGGCTGAAGCACACCCTGTGCTGGGTGGATGCGAGCGGGTCCACCACTTTCGACTACCGTCCGGTGCATCTGAAGACCTTGACCGATGAGGTCGAGTCGATTCCCCCGAAGGCACGCACATATTGAGGCGATCCGCTACGGATCCTAAGGAGCGCGATCGATGTCGAAGTTTTCGCTGCCCGCCAACTCCAAGGTGAGCAAGAACGGGCAAGTATTCAAGGCGCCGGCCGGCGCCAAAAATGTTCGCGTGTTCAAGATTTACCGCTTTGACCCGGATTCCGGACAGAATCCGCGCCTCGACAGCTATGAAATCGATATGGACGATTGCGGTCCGATGGTTCTCGATGCCCTGATCAAGATCAAGAATGAGATTGATACCGGTTTGAGCTTTCGCCGCTCCTGCCGCGAAGGCATCTGCGGATCCTGCGCCATGAACATCGACGGTAAGAACGGTTTGGCCTGCATCAGCGCCTGCGCCGACGTCAAGGGCGACATCAAGATCTATCCTTTGCCGCACATGCCGGTCATCAAGGATCTGGTCGCCGACTTCACCAATTTCTACGCGCAGTACGCCGCGATCAAGCCCTGGCTGCAGACCCATACGCCCGCGCCGCCCGACCGCGAGCGATTGCAATCCAAGGAGGATCAGGAGAAGGTCGACCGGCCTTCGGCGTGCATATTGTGCGCCTGTTGTTCGACCAGCTGCCCGAGCTACTGGTGGAACAGCGATCGCTTCCTGGGTCCGGCGGCCCTGCTGGCGGCCTACCGGTGGATCGTCGACAGCCGCGACGAGGCGGGGGGCGAGCGTCTCGATCAGCTGGAGGATCCGTTTCGACTGTATCGGTGCCACACCATCATGAACTGCACCGAGGCTTGCCCGAAAGACCTGAATCCCGCCAAGGCGATCGGCGAAATCAAGCGGATTTTGGCGCTTCGCGGGCTTTGATCGGGCGCTTGGCCGATGGCCCCGGTCGAATCGCAAGAACTCGGGAAACTGCGTTGGCGTTGCCGCCGCGGCATGAAAGAGCTCGACATTTTGCTGACCCGCTACGTCGAGGAGCAGTTTTGCGGCGCCCCGGCGCCGCACCAAGAAGCGTTCAGGACGCTGCTGGAGGCCCCCGACATGGAGATCTATGGGTACCTTCTTCGGCAGCATCGGCCTCCGACCGCGCTGCTGTCGTCACTGATCGAGCGAATTACCGGAAGGCCGTTCGACGACCGATATTCCCCCTGAATGCGGCTGTTAGAATCGGGCTTGTGCGCAACTTCACACTGGCGGTCAATGCAGTTCGGGAATCGTCGAACTTTTTGCTGAGCCCAAGGTCTATCGGCACGGCTGACTTGCGATCTCGCCCCGTTTGGGTTCACTCATGACGGTTGAGGAGAGTGACCTCAAACTGGTCGAGCGGGTCCAGCGCGGAGAGCGCGCGGCGTTCGATTTATTGGTTCTGCGATACCAGCACAAGGTGCTGAAGCTGATCATGCGTTACGTGCACGATGCAACCGAGGCCGAGGATATTGCGCAAGAGGCTTTTGTCAAAGCCTACCGTGCCCTGCAGTCGTTCCGCGGCGATAGCGCCTTCTATACCTGGCTGTATAGAATCGCGATCAACACCGCGAAAAACGCGCTGGTTGCAACCAAACGGCGGCCCATGGATTACGACCTCGATCTGCAAGATCCCGAACAATACGACCTGCAATCGCGCCTCGCGGAGTCGGCAACGCCGGAGGCCTTGCTTCTCACCGACGAGATTCGCGACACCGTCAACCGCGCCATCGAGAATTTGCCGGAGGATTTGCGCACCGCAATCGTGCTGCGCGAGCTCGAGGGCCTGAGTTACGAGGATATCGCGCAGACGATGGATTGCCCGGTGGGTACGGTGCGTTCGCGAATCTTTCGCGCGCGCGAGGCGATTGACAAGAAGCTAAGACCGATTTTTGAAGGCGGCCTGGGCCGGCCCGAGGATACATGAGCGAACAAATTCGTGAGCAAGTCTCGGCATTTCTCGACGGCGAATTGCCCAGCTCGGAAACCGAACTGCTGTTGAAGCGCCTGACTCGCGATGCGGAGCTGCGCGAATGCTTCGGGCGCTATGCCGTGATCGGCGAGTCGTTGCGAGGCTCGAGCCGCGTGCCGCTGACCCGGGATTTCGCCGGCCGCGTGAATCGCGCCATCGACGGCGAACCGGCGGCGGCGAGCGCTCAGTCAATACACGGCAGCCGACCGCGTTGGTGGCGGCCGATCGCCGGAGCGGCCGTGGCCGCCGGCGTTGCCGCCGTGGCGGTCCTCGCGTTGCAGCAGCGGGCGGATCAGCCGGCGATGCGTGCGGCAGCGCCGGCCACGGCGCGCAATCTCACGGCGGCGCCCAAGGAGGCGATTTCCTATACCGTTCCGAGCACATTGCCCGACGCAGCGGCGGTATTGCCGGCAGCCCGGCTGACCAATTACGTATTCGCGCACAGCCAGTACTCCTCGGTGTTGGGGCGGCGCAATGTGTTGTCGGGGCTGTTGGCCGATGCCGATGAACAGCAGGCCGACGGCAACGGGCCGGCGCCGAACGGCGCCGCGGCTGACGGCGCCGCGGTGAATAGTATGCGCCGGCCGGCGCCGCCCCCGGATTCACATACGGCTCCATGAGCAAGCCGTTGCGTCGTAGTCCTCGTTGGCTGATTCCTTGCGCCGTGGCGGGCGCCATGGCTTTCGCGCTTACCCAGCGTTCGCACGGTGCCGATGATGCGCGCGCATGGCTGGAGAAAATGAATCACGCTCTGGCGATGCGAAATTATGACGGCACGTTCTTCCATTTGAGCGACGGCCGTGTTGAAACCATGCGCATCGTGCACCGGGTCAAGGCGGGGCGCGTCACCGAACGGCTGCAGTCGCTGGACGGCTCGGGCCGCGAGTTCGTCCGCAACAACGACGAACTGACCTGTTATCTGCCCGACCAGCACACCATCCTGGTCGAGCCGCGCCAGGATCACGGCCCGTTGCTGGGGTCGCTCGCGCACTTCGGCGCCGATGTCGGCGAATTCTACAGCTTGGAGCTGTTGCCCACCGCGCGCGTGCTGGGCCGCGCCGCAAAAGTAATCGTGGTCAATCCCAAGGATCAATTCCGATTCGGCTACCGCCTGTGGCTCGATGAGAACACGGCAATGCCGCTCAAGTCCCAGTTGTGCGACTCGCGCGGACAGGTGATCGAGCAGATTGTGTTCGCACGTCTCGAGATGCCCGACAACATTTCCGACAGCGACTTGACGCCGGTGGCGCCCACCGAGGGAATGCGCTGGGTGCGACAGGGGCACCCGAGCGAAACGGCGCCGCCTGCACTGTTGGCGTATCGAGCCAGCGAATTGCCGCCCGGATTTCATTTGACCGTGGCGGGCGCGCAAACGCTCGGTGCGGCGGCCGTCCCCGCCGCGCATCTGGTCTACTCGGACGGTCTGGCCACCGTTTCGGTGTTCGTCGAGGCCCAGCCGGATCGGAAACCCGGGGCCGAGGGGCGAGCGGACGCCGAACCCGAGGCGCCCATGCAGGGATTGGCGCGGGTCGGATCCGGGTTCGCATTCTCCACCGTGGTGCAAGGCCACCAAGTGACGGCGGTCGGCGAGGTTCCGGCGCGAACCGTCGAGTTCATTGCGCAGTCGGTCAAGTTGGGCGGCGAGCCGCCGCGCCCCTGAGTCGGCGCGCCGTTCCACGGGCCGCCATGCGTTTTGTCTTGTACTCGCGCCCCGGATGCGGTCTGTGTGAGGAGCTATTGGCGGCCCTCGCCGCCGTGCCGGCGGCGCAGCCGTACGCGGTCGACGTGGTCGATGTCGATGCCGACGAGGCGACTCGCATTCGCTATGGCCGCAAGATTCCCGTGCTGTTGTTCGACGGGGAATTGGTGTGCCACGGGCGCCTGGACGTCGAAGAAGTGCATAAGGCGCTCGCACACCGCCGTTGACCGGTATAATCGCGAGTTTGCCCAAGCCCAAGCCCTTGATGAAGAATATCCGCAACTTTTCAATCATCGCTCACGTTGATCACGGCAAGTCGACTTTGGCCGATCGGTTCATTCAGGAGTGCGGCGGTCTCGATGCCCGAGAAATGCAGGCGCAGGTCCTCGACTCCATGGACCTCGAACGCGAGCGCGGCATTACCATCAAGGCGCAGAGCGTAACCCTGGGCTTCAAATCGCAGAGCGGCGAGCTCTATCAGCTCAATTTCATCGATACGCCCGGGCACGTGGATTTTTCATACGAGGTGTCGCGCTCGTTGGCGGCCTGCGAAGGAGCGCTTCTGGTGGTCGATGCGGCCCAGGGAGTCGAAGCGCAAAGCGTCGCCAACTGCTACACGGCGCTCGAGCAGGGCTTGGAGGTGCTGCCGGTCATCAACAAGATCGATTTGCCGTCCGCGGATCCGGCGAAGGTGATACGCGAAATCGAAGAAATCATCGGCATACCGGCGGATGACGCGGCATTGGTCAGCGCCAAAACGGGGCTCGGCGTCCCTGAATTGTTGGAGCACCTGGTCAAGCGCATTCCGCCTCCCAAGGGCGATCCGGACGGCCCGCTGCAGGCGTTGATCATCGATTCCTGGTTCGACAATTACGTCGGCGTCGTCTCGTTGGTGCGGGTCATGAATGGTGCGCTGCAGTCGGGCGCCAAGATCCGCGTCATGTCGACCGGGCGCAGTCACGGGGTCGATCGGCTGGGGCGGTTCGCGCCGAAGCCGGTGTCGCGCGATTCCCTGCTTACCGGCGAAGTCGGCTTCGTGGTCGCGGGCATCAAGGAAATCGACGGCGCGCCGGTGGGGGACACCATTACCCTCGAGGCGAACCCGGCCAACGAGCCGTTGGCGGGATTCAAACAGGTCCAGCCGCGGGTGTTCGCGGGGCTGTTTCCCGTGAGCTCCGACGACTATGAGCAGTTCCGCGACGCTCTCAAGAAACTCAAGTTGAACGATTCCGCGCTGCATTTCGAACCCGAAGTGTCCACTGCGCTGGGTTTTGGGTTCCGCTGCGGATTTTTGGGATTGCTGCACATGGATATCGTGCAGGAGCGGCTCGAGCGCGAATACGACCTTGACCTGATCACCAGCGCGCCCACGGTCATTTACGAGCTGCTGCTGACGGACGGTTCCGTGGTCAACGTGGATAACCCGACCAAGTTGCCGCCTCAGGATAGGATCGCCGAACTGCGCGAACCGATCATCAGG
Source organism: uncultured Gammaproteobacteria bacterium (assembly GCA_963813755.1). Lineage (GTDB taxonomy): Bacteria > Pseudomonadota > Gammaproteobacteria > Steroidobacterales > Steroidobacteraceae > Bog-1198. The sequence continues at coordinate 46,337 of CAWEZY010000003.1, forward strand.
GCCAATATCCTGGTGCCTCCCGATCATGTCGGCGCGGTGCTCGCCCTGTGCAGCGAAAAGCGCGGCGTGCAAAAAAAGATGCTGTTTCTGGGAAGCCAGGTGTCGCTGCAATATGAATTGCCCCTCGCCGAGGTGGTGCTCGATTTCTTCGATCGTCTCAAGTCGGCGAGCCGCGGTTATGCCTCCTTCGACTACGAATTCAGCCATTTCCAGGCGGCGCCGCTGGTCAAGCTCGATGTCCTGATCAACGGCGACCCGGTCGATGCGCTATCGCTCATCGTGCATCGGGATAATTCCTACAGCCGCGGGCGCGAATTGGTCGACAAGATGCAACAGCTGATCCCGCGCCAGATGTTCGAGGTTGCGGTCCAGGCCGCGATCGGCAGCCACATCATCGCGCGCGCCAGCGTCAAGGCAATGCGCAAGAACGTCCTCGCCAAATGCTACGGCGGCGACATCACGCGCAAGCGCAAGCTCCTCGAAAAGCAGAAGGCCGGCAAGAAGCGCATGAAGCAGGTCGGCCAGGTCGAGATACCGCAAGAGGCATTTCTGGCAGTGCTGCAAGTGGGCAAGAAAGCCACGTGAGGCATGCCGCTCGAAGCGTGGGAATTGCAATCATTGGGGGTCCTTCGTGACTGACGGCGATAGCCTATTCATAGGCCTTTTGTGCGCGAGCCTGGTCTGCGTGCTGGTTCTTTTGATCGACGGCTGGTTGCTGCGGCCGCAGCGCGACCCGGGCGCGACCGGCGGGAACGAGCCGCTGTTGCCGCGGCTCGCGGGCTATGCTCTGGTGGGCCTCGCGGCGGCGATGCTTTGGCGACTATTCCGCTACGAGGCGGTCGACTTCAGTTTCATGCTGGTCGTGGTGGGCGCGCTGTCGGGAGCCATATGGGGCTTGGACCGGGCGTTCTTTGCCGGCCGCCGGCAGCGGGCCGCCGCTGCGGCCGGGAGCCCGGCCGATCGGGTGCGCGAACCGCTCGCCGTGGAATATGCACGATCCTTTTTTCCGGTCATCATCCTGGTGTTGGTGATTCGCTCGTTTCTGTTCGAGCCGTTCCGCATCCCTTCCGATTCAATGATGCCGACCTTATTCGACGGGGATTTCATCTTCGTCAGCAAATACGCCTATGGGCTGCGCCTGCCGGTCATCAACACCCTGCTGATCCCGACCGGTACGCCGCAACGCGGCGATGTGATCGTATTCCGGTTGCCGCCGAATCCGAAAATTAATTACATCAAGCGCCTGGTCGGGCTGCCGGGCGACCGGATCGAAGTGGACGAGCACAACCAGCTGTACGTGAACGGGGTACCCATGCCGCAAGAGCCCGGGCCGATTTACAGCGGGCCGAAACAGAACATGTGGAACTACGCGGGGGTACCCACCGCATACGAACGGCTCGGAACCGTGCGGCACCTCATCATGTTTGCGAAGGGCGGCGTCACCGCGGGCGAATGGGTGGTGCCCGCCGGCCATTATTTTTTCATGGGGGATAATCGTAATAACAGCAAGGACAGCCGTTGGCAGGACGACCCGGATGCGCCGGGGTACGTCCCGGCGCAGAATCTGGTCGGAAAGGCGGTGAGAATTTGGCTTAATCTTGATACTCGTGACGGACCTCTCTGGAAACGGATCGGCGATGCGATTCAATAAGGGGGTCAATCGGGAGGAATCTATGCGGCGGAATCAACAGGGCATGACATTCATCGGGCTACTCTGCATCCTGGCGCTGGTCGGCGTGATCGCATATGCAGGCATCCGGCTGGCCCCGGCGTACCTGACGTACATGCAGGTCGTGAAGGTCATGAACGCGGCGGCGGGGGAAGTCAAAAACGACAGCTCGGATCTGACCACCATCCGCCGCTCCCTTGAGCGGCATTGGGAGATTGAAGATATCAGTGCCGTGGACTACAAGGACATCGAAATCGTCAAGACCGATAACGGCGTTGAAATGCATGTCGAATATAATGAATTGGTGCCCTACATCGCCAACGTGTCGCTCTCGGTGCACTTCGAAAAAACCGTGAAGGTGCAGTGAATCATAAGGCCACCTCGGACGAGCTCCTGAGTTGGGTCAAGCGCCGGTTTGGTCATGCCTTCAGCCAGCCCGCCCTGTGCCATGCCGCCTTGACCCACCGCAGCGCCGGCAATGAACACAATGAACGGCTGGAGTTTCTCGGCGATTCAATTCTCAATTGCTGCGTGGCGCGGTTGCTATACGATGCGCATCCGCAAGCCGACGAGGGCGCCTTGTCGCGATTGCGGGCCACCTTGGTGAGCGGTGCTACGCTGGCGCAGATTGCCGCCGAGCTCGGCGTCGGCGAGCACCTGAGGCTTGGGCCGGGTGAACTGAAATCGGGCGGATTTCGTCGGGCTTCGATACTGGCAGATGCGTTGGAGGCGATTTTGGGCGCTATTTTCTTGGATGGCGGATTCGACGCTGCCGCGGCGGCGATCAAACGCATCATCGGCGCTCGCCTGTCGGATTTGCCGGCGGCCGAAACCCTGAAGGATGCGAAAACCCGCTTGCAGGAATCCCTGCAGGCGCGCGGACTCGCCTTGCCGGTCTATACGTTGACCGCGGTGGCGGGCGAGCCGCATGCCCAATCGTTCAGCGTCACCTGTGAAGCGCCCTCGTTCGGTCTGGTTGCGGTGGGCGAGGCGGGCAGCCGGCGGCGGGCCGAACAATTGGCCGCCGGCAAGTTGTTGGAGCTGTTGCCGGCATTGTGCGGCTCCCGGAACGGCCCCGGACCGTGAACAGTGCGACATTTCGCGCGGGCATGGTGGCCATCGTCGGACGGCCCAATGTCGGTAAGTCGACGCTGGTGAACGCGCTGGTCGGCCGCAAGGTGAGCATCGTCACCGCCAAACCGCAAACCACCAGGCACCGCATCCTCGGTGTGGTCAATCGGCCGGAAGCCCAGCTGGTGCTGGTCGATACGCCGGGGTTGCACGAGTCCGCGCGCCGAGTGATGAATCAATACATGAATCGGTTGGCGATTTCATCCTCCCAGGACGCCGATGTCATCCTGTTCGTGGTCGAAGCCATGCGCTTCACCGACGAGGATGTCTGGGTGTGGGAGCGGGTGCGCGGCTTGAAGCAGCCGCTATTCCTGGTGGTGAACAAAGTGGATCGGGTCCATCCGAAGGAGCAACTGCTGCCGTTCCTCGAGGACTTGGCACAACGCATTCCCGCCTCGGGCGTGTTGCCGATTTCCGCCCTGGAAGGCGACAACCTGGACCGTTTGGTCGATGTGGTCGGATCTCGCCTGCCTGTGGCGCCGCCGCTGTTCGCCCCGGACGTGCTCACCGATCGCGACGAACCGTTTCACGCGGCGGAAATCGTCCGCGAAAAGCTCACTCTGAAACTGCGCGACGAGCTGCCGTATGGAATCAACGTGCAAATCGAGCGCTTCGCGGAAGAGGAGGGCCGCATCGTGATTCATGCGGTCATTTGGGTGGAGCGCGCCGGGCAAAAGGCGATCGTGATCGGTCAGGGCGGCGAACGGCTCAAGGAAATCGGCCGGTTGGCCCGTATCGAGCTCACTGATTTGTGGCAGCGCTCGGTGCATCTGGAGCTGTGGGTCAAGGTCAAGGAAAATTGGGCGGACAGCGAAATGGCATTGCGCCAGTTCGGGTACGAGACCCTGTGAGCGGCCCGAGACGGTCATCCGGGCGGCGCGTCTGGCTGGCGCCGGCCTATGTCTTGCATCAATTTGCCTACCGCGACACCAGCCGTATCGTCGAGGCGTTCACCCGCGATCACGGACGGCTCACCTTGTTCGCACGCGGTGCAAATGGCCCGAAATCCGGCCTGCGGGGCGTGTTGCGTCCGTTTCAACGGCTGCTCGTCTCTTGGGTCGGCAAATCTGAGGCGTGTCAGCTGGTGGCGGCGGAGATCGACGGAGCCCTCACTCGCTTGGATAAGGAGCGGTTGATGAGCGGCTTTTACCTCAATGAGCTGCTGCTCAAGCTGACCGAGCGCTGCGATCCGCATCCGGAGATCTTTGACTCGTATGCAGCGTGCGTCGAGGCGTTGTGCGCCGGGGCGAGCGAGGAGCCGAGTCTGCGCCGCTTCGAGAAGCGGTTGCTGGGGGATTTGGGATATGGTTTGGAGCTGTCGCGGACGGACGAAGGCCGGCCGGTCGAGGCGGATCGATACTATCGATATGCCGCGGAGCGCGGTCCGCAGCCATGTGTGGCGGACGCGCCGGACGCCGTTTACGGCAGATCGTTGGCCGATCTGCAGGCTGAAATCTTCAGCGACGAGCGCTCTTTACGCGATGCCAAGCGCGTATTGCGCGCCGCGCTCGATGCCTGCCTCGGCGGTCGGGAGCTGAAGTCGCGGCAGGTCATGCTGGCGATGCGGCGGCGCGAAGCCGCGGGCCCACGGGAGCGGCCGTGATCTCCCGGCCGGCGCCATCCTGCGGCATCGCATTGGGCGTGAACATCGATCATGTGGCGACGCTGCGCCAGGCGCGGCGCGTCCATTATCCCGATCCCATGCATGCCGCGCTGCTCGCCGAGCAATCCGGCGCGGACAGCATCACCCTGCACCTGCGCGAGGATCGGCGCCACATTCAAGACCGTGACGTGCTCCTCATGCGCCAGGTTCTCGAGACCCGCATGAACCTGGAAATGGCGCTAACCGAGGAAATGATCCGCATAGCGCGTGATGTGAGGCCCCAGGATTGCTGTCTGGTGCCGGAATCGCGCCACGAAGTCACCACCGAAGGCGGACTCGACGTGGCCGCCCAATTGTCGCGGGTCGCCGATGGCTGCAACGCGCTCGGTGCGGCGGGAATACGCGTGTCCCTGTTCATCGATCCCGATGCGTCCCAGGTCGAGGCGGCGCATCGCGCGGGAGCGCCGGTCGTCGAGCTGCACACCGGCGCGTACGCGGACGCCGCCGGCGCTGCGCGGGCAATCGAACTCGAAAGAGTGCGCTCCGCCGCCCAGCATGCGGCCTCCCTCGGGCTCACGGTCAACGCGGGCCACGGCCTCAATTATCATAACGTGCAGCCGATCGCGGCGATTCGGGACATCGTGGAATTGAATATCGGGCATTCGATCGTGGCACGCGCCGTTTTCGACGGCCTGTCCAAGGCGGTGCGCGACATGAAAGAGTTGATGCGCGCGGCGCGATGATTTACGGGATCGGCATCGATGTGCTCAAGGTGGACCGCGTCGAGCGGGTGTTCCTGAAGCACGGCGAGCGCTTCGTTTCCCATCTATTGATGCCGGAAGAGCGCGCGCAGCTCGAGCGCACGGCGCGCCCCGTGCGCTTTCTCGCGATGCGATTCGCCGCCAAGGAAGCCATCGTCAAAGGCATGGGCATCGGATTTTCGCACGGCGTGTGGATCCGCGACATCGGCATCGTGCAGAACTCCTGGGGAAAGCCCGAAGTCGTGTATTCGGCGCGCGGCGCCAGGGTTCGCGACGGTCTCGGTATCGGCGAAGGCCATGTCACGCTGACCGACGAGGCGGGGTTGGTGGTGGCGGTTGCGGTGTTGATGCGCCGCCCGGCGGGTGCCGCGGCATGACCGGGGCGCCGTGAATACGCTGGTTTTCGACATTGAAACCGTGCCCGACACCGAATTGGGGCGGCGCCTGTACGCGCTGAAGGACCTGTCGGAGGAACAGGTGGGGCGAATCATGTTCGCCAAGCGCCGCCAGGAAACCGGCAGCGAATTTTTATCGCACGAACAGCATCGTGTGGTCGCCATCTCGGTGGTCATGCGCTCGCGAGAATCGTTGAGGGTATGGAGCCTCGGCGACGAGAACTCCACGGAAAAGGATTTGATCGAACGCTTCTTCGAGGGAGTGGATAAGTTCACGCCGGATTTGGTGTCGTGGAACGGTGCCGGCTTCGACCTGCCGGTGCTGCACTATCGCAGCCTCTTGCACAGCGTCACGGCCGCGCGTTATTGGGAAACCGGCGACAGCGACACGAGTTTTCGCTACAGCAATTACTTGAGCCGATTTCACTGGCGACATATGGATCTCATGGATATTTTGTCGGGATTTCAAGGGCGCGGGCGCGCGAGTTTGCAGGATATCGCCTGCCTGCTCGGGCTGCCCGGAAAGCTCGGCATGCACGGCGCGCAGGTCTGGGACGTGTACCTTAGGGGCGGGCTCAAGCGCATTCGCGACTATTGCGAAACGGACGTCCTCAATACTTATCTGATTTACTTACGGTTTGAGCTGCTGCGCGGCCGGCTCAATGCGGCCGAACATGCGCGCGAGTGCGCCAGAGTCAGGCAATTGCTCGAGGACTCGCCGGCCGCTCACTTGAAAGAATTCTTGGCTGCGTGGCCCGCGCATTGAGGCCACCGGAGATTCAGGAGGCGGAGATCGTGGATCTCTCGCACGACGGCCGCGGTGTTGCCCGTGCCGCGGGCAAGGCCGTGTTCATCGAAGGCGCATTGCCGGGCGAGCGCGTGCGCTATCGCGTATTCAAGCGCCGCAGCCAATGGGACGAGGCGGGGTTGGTCGAGGTGCTGTCGGCCTCGCCGGATCGAGTGGTCCCGCGGTGCGCGCATTTCGGTGTCTGCGGCGGCTGTTCCTTGCAACATCTGGCGCCGGCGGCGCAGCTGGCGGCCAAACAGCGGCAATTGCTCGACAATCTCGAGCGCATCGGCGGCGTACGGCCGCAGCGGGTGTTCGCAGCGCTGCGCGGCCTGGATTACGCGTATCGGCGGCGCGCCAGGCTCGGCGTCAAATACGTCCACAAGAAGGGCCGGGTGCTGTGCGGTTTTCGCGAACGGGACAAGCCCTATCTGGCGGACCTGCGCCGCTGCGAAATCCTCCTCGAGCGTTTTGCGACGCTTCCCGAGAAACTGGCGGCCCTGGTGGAAACGCTCTCCCTGCGGGAACAACTGCCGCAGGTCGAGGTGGCGGCGGGCGATGATGCCGCAGCGCTCATATTCCGCGTCATGGCGCCGCCGAGCGACGACGATGTGCTCAAATTAGAGCGGTTCGGCCTGCGCCACGCGCTGCAGATATACCTGCAAAGCGGCGGGCTCGAGACCATTCGACCCTTGTCGCAGGGCGACCCGCCTCTCGCCTATAGCGTCGACGGCGGCCGTATCGCTCTGGAGTTCGGGCCGGCCGATTTCATCCAAATCAATCGGGAGATCAATATCGGCATGGTGGCGGCGGCGATGGAGTTGCTGCAGCCCGGTTCCTGCGATTCGGTGTTGGACTTGTTTTGCGGCCTGGGCAATTTCACGCTGCCGTTGAGCCGCCGCGCCGCACGCGTGGTGGGCGTCGAGGCGGACCCCGCTCTGGTCGCCAAGGCGCAGGCCAACGCCGGGCGCAACGGCATCGCAAACGCGGATTTCTTTGTGGATAATCTCTTCGAACCGGCCCATTGCGGGCCCTGGAGCGCAGCCACCTACGATTTGGTGCTCCTCGATCCGCCGCGCGCGGGCGCTCTCGCAATCTTGGAACGCATGGCACAGTGGCGGCCGAGGCGGGTCGTGTATATTTCCTGCCATCCGGCGAGCTTGGCGCGCGATGCCGGCATATTGACGAGGGCCCACGAGTTTCAGCTGATCGGCGCGGGGGTTATGGATATGTTTCCGCATACGACGCACGTCGAATCTCTCGCGGTATTCGAGAGATCGGCATGAGCCTCGGGCCGCTGATGATCGATGTGGCCGGAGCGGAGTTGAGTGCCGATGACGCCGATGTGCTGCGTCATCCCTTGATCGGCAGCGTCCTATTGTTCAGTCGCAATTATCGCAACCCGCAGCAGCTCGCGCAGCTCAGCGCCGCTATTCGGGCGCTGCGCACGCCGCAATTGCTGATCGCCGTCGATCACGAGGGAGGCCGAGTACAGCGCTTCCGCGATGACTTCACCCGGCTGCCCGCCTCGCGCCTGCTCGGCCGCCGGTTCGACGAAAATCGAAGCGACGCATTGCGCCTGACGCACTCGATTGGGTGGCTCATGGCGAGCGAATTGCGCGCTGCCGGCGTCGATTTCAGCTTCGCGCCGTGCGTCGATCTCGATTACGGGGTGAGCGAGGTCATCGGCGACCGCGCCTTTCACCGCGATCCGGAGGCGGTTGCGGCGCTCGCGGCTGCGTACCTCTCGGGTATGCGGGAGGCGGGCATGGCGGCGGTCGCCAAGCATTTTCCGGGCCACGGTGCCGTGGTCGCTGACTCGCACGTGGCCGTGCCGGTCGATCGGCGCGAGTTCGTCGATCTCGAGGCCGACCTGCAGCCCTATCGAGTACTCATCGACAATCAGCTGCCGGGCGTCATGGCGGCCCATGTGGTGTATCCGGCCGTGGACGCATTGCCGGCAAGTCTTTCGCGCCGCTGGATCACGGATATTCTGCGCGGAACATTGGGCTTTCACGGATGTGTCTTTGCGGACGATTTGACCATGGCCGGCGCCGCCGCCGTCGGCGACGTGGTGAAGCGCACCCAGCTCGCGTTCGCAGCGGGTTGCGATGTGCTGCCGATTTGCAACGACCGGCAAGCGGTGAGGATGGTATTGGAGGCCCTTGAACCGGATGCGGCCACCGCGGCCTCGCAGGCGCGGCTGGTGCGCATGAGGGCGCGCGGCGAGCCGCCCGAAGCGCTTGCGGGCAACGCCCATTGGCGCGAGACGGTGGCGCGGATCGCGGATCTGGCCGCTGCGCCTCCGCTGGTTTTGACCGAGGGCGGATCATGACGACTCTGGATGCCGATTTCTATCGCCGGATGCTCGAAACCTCCCCGGAGGGCGTGGTTCTGGTCGATGTGCGGCAGCCGGATCCGCCGGTTATCTACGTCAATCCGGCCTTTGAAACTCTGACCGGCTATGCAGCGGCCGATCTGCTCGGTCGAAACCTGCGCCTGCTGCAGGCCGAAGACCGCGAACAGGATGGCCGCCACCGTTTGCGCGAAGCCATGAAGTTGGGCGAGTCCTGCCGCGTGCTGCTGCGAAATTACCGCAAGGACGGGACTCTGTTTTGGAACGAGATGACGGTGCTGCCACTGCTCGATGCCGAAGGCAAAGTGACGCACTATGCGGGGCACCATCGGGACGCGGGCGAACGCTTGCGCATCGATCCGCGTCTATCGCGCGATTCGCTGAGCGGCGCGCATCAGCCGACCGGGGTCGCGGTTCGCGACGACCGGTTGACCGGATTGTTCACGCTGCCGTACCTGCAGGAGCTCCTGAAGCGGGACTGGGCCATCGCGCAACGGGAGCATCGCAGCATCGCGGTGTTCGCCATCGATATCGATGCGCTCGATCTGTACAACGCGACCTTTGGCCGGGCGGCGGGCGACTCGGCGATTCGGCGTGTGGCGCACTGCGTATCCGGCTGTCTACGCCGTTCGAGCGATGTCGCGGCACGCATCGCCGGCGGCAGCCTGATGGCGTTTGCGCCGGGATTGACGCTAGAACAGGCGCTCAAGCTCGGAGAACTCATGGCGGAGAGAGTGCGCGAGCTGCGCATTCATCATCCGCGCTGCGCGGTATTGCGCTACATCAGCGTCAGTGTCGGCGTCGGCGCCGCCGTACCCGGCGCCGACGATCAGCCGTCGGCGCTGCTCGATAATTCGCAGCAACAACTGAAGCTCGCGAAGAAGGCCGGGCGCAACCGGGCGGCTTGAGCGGCGCCATTGGCGGCACCGCCGCTGCCGCTCCTTAGCCGGCCGGTACCAGCCCGCGAACCGGCCGGCCGAATTAAGCTGAATTAATGCGAGGCGCGCCAGCTCACCGAGCGTGAACCGCTTCGCGTTCGTGCGGCGGATTGTGTGACGGCGTTCAATAGCCGGAAATTTGCCCCACCGGGCGTGTTATGAAATATGACCCGGATACGGTGTTGGCGCACGAATTCTGGTACCAAGGTGCACATGAAGATCCGCACGAAAATGGTTTCGCTGCTCGCTCTGCTGTTCGTCGCGCTGATCGTGCTCGACGTCGTCGCGCAAAACCGGATTCTGCTGCCGAGTTTCGCCGAACTCGAGCGCGACGACGCCAGGACCTCGATGAAGCGCATCGAATATGCTCTCGACCAGGAGCTCGATGGGCTGCAGTTGAGCGCCACCGACTGGGGCGATTGGCAGGACGTGTACGGCTACGTGCAGGCGCCCAACTCCGAATTCGTCAGCACCAATATCACGATCAACGCCATCAAGCAGCTGCAGGTCAACGCCCTGCTGATCGTCGATTTGCAGGGCAAGGTGGTTGCCTCCAAATCTCAAGAACTGTCGGGAGCGAGTTTGGATCTGGACGTAGCGCACTGGGGCGCTCTGCCGGAGAACCTTCCCTGGCGCCGGAATCTCGCGACCGGAACACCCGCGAAGGGTTTGATTCAAACCAATCGGGGCGTCATGATGATTGCCGCAGCGCCGGTGCTCGACGGCAGCGGCGGCGGCAGGGCGCTCGGCATGGTGATCATGGGGCGGCTGCTGACCCCGCAGCAAATTCGCGAGCTCGGCGCGCAGGCTCAAGCCACGTTGTCAATGATGGGGGGCGTCCGTTCCTCGGATGCGGATCAGATCGTCGATACCGATGCGCTCACCGAGGTATATCGAACTTTCGAGGACATCTACGGCGCACCGGTGCTGACGCTTCGGGTCGAGGTGCCGCGAAAAATCACGGCGCGCGGCCGGGACGCGGTCACCTATGCCTCGGCGTACCTGATCGGTGCGGCGGTTGCTGCGTTGATTTTGCTGGTGATCGTGCTCAATCGGACGGTACTCGGTCCGCTGGCGCGGGTCACACGCCATGCGGTAGCGATCGGCAAGGGAACCGACCTGTCGGCGCGCTTGAATCTTCAGGGGGACGACGAAATTGGCCTGCTGGCGCGCGAGTTCGACCGCATGGTGGCGCGTGTGGCGGACACCCGCAGAGAGCTGGTTGATCAATCTTTTAAGGCGGGGTTCGCCGAACTCGCCAAGGGCGTGCTGCACAATTTGGGCAACGCCATGACGCCTCTGGGCGTGCGCGTGTCCAAATTGGGCGAGCGCTTGCGCGATGCGCCGGTAGGCGACTTGGAGCGGGCAAGCGCGGAACTGGCCGCAGGAGAAGCAGGTCCCGCGCGCAGCGCCGACCTCAAGGAATTCCTGCGATTGGGCTGCCATGCGATGGCGGTGGCCATAGGGGAGGCCAAGGCCGACATCGCGGTCATTGAGCGGCAAAGCGTGTTCGTGCAGACGGCATTGACGGAACTGATGAGATCCACGCGCAACGAGCACGTGATCGAGTCGGTCTGTTTGCCCGACCTGGTGACGCAGACATTGGAAATCGTGCCGGATGCCTGCCGCCATCGGCTGGCGGTGGAGAGCGACGAATCGCTGCGCAAGGTCGGCGTGGTGCCCGTGGCGCGTAACGTGCTGCGCCTGGTGCTGCAGAATCTGATCATCAACGCCGCCGATGCGGTGCGCGATGCGGGGCGGGATAAAGGCGTGCTGCGGGTGGCGGCGGAAATAGTGCGAGAAGCCGACCGGGACCAATTGCACCTGCAGTGCAAGGACAACGGCGTCGGCATACCGAAGGATGTTCTGGAGCGAATGTTCGAGAAGGGCTTTTCGACCAAATCCCGCGAGACGAACTACGGGATCGGACTGCATTGGTGCGCCAACGCGATCGCGGCGCTCGGCGGCCGGATTTGGGCGGCCAGCGAGGGCCCGGGTCTCGGCGCGTCGATGCATTTGCTGTTGCCGCTGACGATTTGCGAAGCCTGAGTGAAGACATGAAAGCTACCGAGGTAGACCACCGTGACGGACATTAAGCGAATAGCGGTTCGAGTGCTCATCGCCGACGATGAGAGCGAGGTGCGCGAATCGTACCGGCAGATCCTGGTCGATGCCGATATGAACGGTGAAACGGCGGTGTTCCGCAATTTGCGAGAACGGCTCTTCACCAAGCCCATGGCGGACCAATCGATCAAGAAGCTGACCTCGCGCAACACCGTCTTCGCACCGGTGTTTTGCGACGGGGCCGAAGCGGCGGTCGCGGCGGTACGGAAAGCCATCGCGGAGGACGATCCGTTCGCGGTGGCGTTTCTGGACATGCGCATGCCGCCGGGACCCGATGGCGTGTGGGCGGCGGCGCGCATTCGCGAGCTGGACCCCGCCATTGAAATCGTGCTGTGCACGGCTTATTCGGACGTCGATCCGGCGGAAATGGGCACGCTGGTGCCGCCCGAAGAAAAGCTCTCGTACCTGCAAAAGCCGTTTCATCCGCACGAAATTCGCCAGATGACGATTTCGCTCGCCAGCAAATGGCGCGCCGAGCATCGCATCGTCAAACTCGCGTATTTCGATGCGCTCACCGGATTGCCGAACCGCGAACAGGCCCGCAGCCGCCTGTCGAGCGCCATGTCGGCGGCGGAACAGCATAAGCGCATGCTCGCGGTGCTGTATCTCGATCTCGACAACTTCAAGAGAGTCAACGACACGCTCGGACACGCGGTGGGCGATGAGCTGTTGTGCCTGGTGGCGACGCGAATGCGGCAGACCTTGCGGGCGGACGAGGGTGCTGCCGCGGATGCGCAGCCGAGCCCGCGCTCGAATCACATCGCGCGGCTGGGCGGCGATGAGTTCATCGTCATCCTGCCGGGCGTCGGTTCGGCGGCGGACGCGGCCGCCGTCGCCGAACGGCTCATTGCCGAGTTGCAGCAGCCCATGCATTTGGCGCAGCACACGTTGGTGATCACCCCGAGTGTCGGCCTCGCGCTTTATCCGTCGGACGGGCTCGACGTCGACACGTTGCTGCGCAATGCGGATCTGGCCATGTATTTCGCGAAGCGCAAGGGTCCGGGAATGCATGCCCTGTTCAACAGCGCAATGAACGATGCGGCGTTGCATCGATTCACGATGGAGGCGAAATTGCGGGGCGCTTTGGAACGAGAGGAATTCTCGCTGCACTACCAGCCGCAGTTCGATGTCAGCACAGGATCGATTTCCGGGATGGAGGCGCTGCTGCGCTGGAATCACCCCGAATTGGGTGCGGTGACGCCCGGCGAGTTCATTCCCGTCGCCGAGGAAACCGGCCTGATCTTGCCGATCGGCGAGTGGGTATTGCGCACCGCCTGCCGGCAAGCCAAGGCATGGAGCGATGAAGGTCTGCCGGTGGGCCGGATGGCGGTGAATGTGTCGGGGCAGCAGTTCGTGCTCAAGGAGTTTCCGCTCCTGGTGGCCCAGATCATCGAGGAAACCGCAATACCGCCCGCGATGTTGGAACTGGAAATCACCGAGTCGGTGGTGATGAAGGACGAGGAATGGGCGGAGCAGGCGCTTGCGCAGCTGAAGGAACTGGGCATCCAGCTGGCAATCGACGACTTTGGCACCGGTTATTCGAGCTTTGGTCGATTGCGGCACTTTGCCGTTGATCGGCTGAAAATCGACCGCTCGTTCATGACCAGTCTCATCGATTGCAGCGATGATCGCGCGATCGCCGCGGCGATCATCGAGATGTCGCGGTCATTGCGGATCAATGTGACCGCGGAAGGCGTGGAGAATTTCCCGCAACTGCTGTTCTTGCAGGAGCACCAGTGTCAAGAGGCGCAGGGGTTCTTGTTCAGCCGCGCCCTACCCGCCGGCGATGCCAAGAACTTGCTGCGTCGAGCGGCCGACAGCACGTCCGGCACGCGTACACAGCGGCTGAGGTCTTTGATCGGCTAAGGCGCCTTGGGAATTGTTACTCAGCAGCGGGATCTTTCGCTAAAGTGTCGGCCCTGCGGCCCCATTCCAAGGAGGAGTTCCCAACATGTCGATGTCCCTATACGATTTTTCGATTCCCGTCCTGTGCCGCGGCTTGACCAACCTGTCCGCGATTCTCGACAAGGCCGCCGCGCACGCCGCGGCGAAGAAATTCGATTCGATCGTGCTGGTGCAGTCACGCTTGTACCCGGACATGTTTCCGCTCTCGCGTCAGGTTCAGATCGCCTGCGATACCGCCAAGGGGGCGGCCGCGCGCCTCGCCGGCATCGACAATCCCCGGCACGAGGACACTGAGATCACCCTGGCCGACCTCAAGCAACGCTTGGCGAAAACCTTGGATTTCGTCAAGTCCGTCACCCCCGACCAACTGCGGGCCTCCGAGAATCGCGCCATCGAGCTCAAGTTCCCGAGCCAAACCTTGCGCTTCACGGGGCGCGCCTACCTCACCGATTTCGTGCTGCCGAACTTTTATTTCCATGAGTGCATGGTGTACGCGCTGCTTCGCAATAGCGGCGTCGAGATCGGCAAGAATGATTATCTGGGGGCGATCCAGTAGCCGCTTCTAGGCGAGGAGCTCCACCAGCATTTCGATGCGCGTGAACAGGTTCTCCTCGGTGCGCGCATCGTGTGTGAAGCGCAGCTTGAGGGGGCCGTCGAGCCGGTAGTCCTTTGGGCGGCCCTGAATGAGCTTCAGAATCCGCTGCGCATCGACCTTGTTGTGCTGGTCGAAGACGATGTAGCCGCCGCCGGCTCCGGCGTCTATTTTGCGTATGCCGAGCTGCGCGGCGCGCAGCTTGATTTGGGTGGCGCGAAACAGCGATTGCGTATACGGCGGCAACGGCCCGAACCGATCGATCAACTCGACCTTTAGTTCATCGAGTTCCTCGCGCGAGACGGTGCCGGCGATTCGCTTGTACAGCACCAGGCGCAAGTGCACGTCGGGAACGTAGTCTTCGGGGATCAGCGCCGGCAAATGCAGCTCCACCTCGGGGCCGGCGTCGAGCGGCTTGTCCAGATCCGCCTGCTTGCCGGATTTCAGGGCGGCGACCGCCCGTTCCAGCAGCTCCATGTACAGGTTGTAGCCGATTTCCTGGATCTGACCGCTTTGCTCGTCGCCCAGCAGTTCGCCGGCGCCGCGAATTTCCAAATCGTGAGTCGCCAAGGTGAATCCGGCGCCGAGCTCCTCCAGGGATTCCAACGCCTCGAGCCGCTTGACCGCATCGGCGGTCATCGCCTTGTGCGGGGGCGTAATCAAATACGCGTAGGCGCGATGATGCGAGCGGCCGACGCGCCCGCGCAACTGGTGGATTTGCGCCAAACCGAATCGATCGGCGCGCTCGATGATGATCGTGTTGGCCGTCGGTACGTCGATTCCGCTCTCGATGATGGTCGTGCAAACGAGCACATTGAAGCGGCGATGATAGAAGTCGAGCATCAGCTGCTCGAGTTCGCGCTCGCGCATCTGGCCGTGCCCGACGCAGACACTGGCTTCCGGCACGAGTTCGCGAAGCGCCTGGGCGGTCTTCTCGATGGTCTCGATGGTATTGTGGACGAAATAAATCTGCCCGCCGCGGCGAATTTCGCGCGCCAAGGCTTCTCGCACGATCGTTTCGTTCCACTCCATGACGAAGGTCTTCACCGCCAAGCGCTCGGCCGGCGGCGTCGTGATCAGCGACAGATCGCGCAGACCGCCCATGGCCATGTTGAGGGTTCGCGGTATCGGCGTCGCCGTCAGCGTCAGCACGTCGACTTCGGCGCGCAGCGCCTTGAGCTTTTCCTTGTCGCGCACGCCGAAGCGGTGCTCCTCGTCGATTACCACGAGCCCGAGATCCTTGAATCGAACCTTGCCCTGCAACAACCGTTGCGTGGCGATGACGATGTCCACCGAGCCGGATGCGATTCCGTCGACGACCGCGGCGGCTTGCTTGTTGGTGCGAAAGCGCGACAGGCTTTCGATGCGCACCGGCCAGTCGGCGAATCGGTCGCTGAACGTCGTGTAGTGCTGCTGGGCGAGCAGCGTGGTCGGCACCAATACGGCCACCTGTTTGCCGGCCTGGACGGCGACGAATGCGGCGCGCAGCGCCACTTCGGTTTTGCCGAAGCCCACGTCGCCGCATATGACGCGGTCCATCGGTTTGCCGGACTTCAGGTCGTGCAGCACCTGCTCGATGGCGGCGGCCTGATCGGCGGTCTCTTCGAAGGGAAATCCGGCCTGAAAGGCCCGATATTCGGCCTCTCCCGCCTGCATCGTCGTGCCTTGGCGAGCGGCCCGGCGCGAGTAAAGATCCAGCAGCTCGGCCGCCACGTCGCGTATGCGTTGCGCCGCCTTGCGGCGCGCCTTCTGCCACTGCTCGCCGCCGAGTTTGTGCAGCGGCGCGGTTTCGGCCGGCGCACCGGTGTAGCGCGAAACGAGGTGCAGCGCCTGCACCGGTACGTAGAGCTTGTCGCCGTCGGCATATTCAAGCACCAGAAACTCGCCCGTGTAGCCGGCGACGTCCATGGTCTTGAGGCCTTGATAGCGGCCGACCCCGTAGGTTTCGTGCACCACCGGGGTCCCGGTGCGCAGATCGGAAAGTTCCTTGAGTATCTTCGCCGGGATCGCGCTCGCTGCGCCGCCGTCTGCGCTCCTGCCGAGCGCGATCGCCGAACAGCTGCGATTCGGTGAGAATCTCGAGCGCGGGGGATTCCAAGCGCAGCGCCGATACGGCCGCCGACACGGTGACGCCGAATTTCAAATCGCTCGCAACGAAGCTCGCGAGATCCTTGAAGACTGCGCGCTTGAATGCCGCGGCCGCGCAGCAGATCGAGCAAAAGTTCGCGGCGACCCGCCGATTCGGCCGCGAGCAACACCCGGGCGTCGCTCGTCGCCAGATGCGCGGCGAGCTCGGCCGCCGGCTGCTCGGCGCGCGGATCGATGCGGACTGCCGCCGGCGCTACACTCGGAAAGTTCTGCACCGGCCCCGGCGTTTCGGGCGGCCATTCGAAGGCGCGCAGCTGCAC
The DNA here is from genome assembly GCA_963813755.1 of uncultured Gammaproteobacteria bacterium. Taxonomy (GTDB): domain Bacteria; phylum Pseudomonadota; class Gammaproteobacteria; order Steroidobacterales; family Steroidobacteraceae; genus Bog-1198. The sequence goes on from CAWEZY010000003.1 coordinate 63,006, forward strand.
CTTCGACCAGGCGGCAAACTCGCCGCGAAATTCGGCCGGCGTCAAGTAGAGTTCAGCCGGGTCGAGAATCGGCCGAAGCCGGTCGTGGCGCAGCTGCTCGTGCCTCTCCACGATGCCATGGCATAGATCCTCGACCAATGAGCCGGCTTCCTGCATCTCGACCAATACGCTGGCGGGCGGCAGGTACTCGAACAGATGCGAGGTCCGCTCGAAGAACAGAGGCAGGAAATATTCGAGTCCGCCCGGAGCGTGGCCCAAGCCCACTTCGCGATACACGGCATGATCGCGCGAGATCGCCGGGAAATCGCAGACGATAGCGGCGGCGGAATTCACGCACGGCATCGCTGTGCAGCGGCGTTTCCCGGGCCGGCAGCAGCTGAATGCGCTCCAGCTTGTCGGCGGAGCGTTGGGTATCCGGATCGAATCGCCGGATGCTGTCGACATCGCGGTCCAGCATGTCGATGCGATAGGGCATTTCGGAGCCCATCGGAAACACGTCGAGCAAGGAGCCGCGGACCGCGAACTCGCCGTGGGCGACCACCTGGGTCACCGCGGCGTAGCCGGCCATCGCCAGTTGAGCCCGCAGCGCGTTGAGGTCCAGTGTCTCACCGACATGCACCTTCAACGAATATGCTTCGATGTAGCTGCGCGGCGCCAGGCGCTGCAACAGGGTCTCGACCGCGACCAGCCACACGCCCCTGGTGGCTCGCGGCAGTTCCGCGAGGGTTGCCAGGCGGGCCGAGGTGATATCCGGATGCGCCGAAAAACCGTCGTAGGGCAGCGTCTCCAGGTCCGGAAAGACTCGGACCGACGCCGCGGCGCCCGCAAAGAATGCGATCTCCTCGCTGAGCGCCTCGGCGTCGCGGGAATTGCGGGTGATGACGATGATTGGCCCTGCGGCCTTGAGGGCCGCTTCGGCGATGGCGAGCGCAGGGGCGGCGCCGTAGAGCTTTCCCCATTTGATGACCGGCAAGTCGGCGGACGGTAAGGCGGGGTCTAGTAGCGGCATCGTCGTTTGGCAAATACAACAAAAGACGCCCGCCGCGATCGGGTCGCGGTGGGCATCGCGTTAAGGAATTGGGATGTTACGCGACTTTATGGCGCAGAATGCGCTGAAGTCTCCGAACCGGTGACCACGCTGTGAATCACGTGATCTTGCTCGAAATAGACCACGAAGCCCGGGTATTCCCAGCGGGTGATCGGCGGTTGGTCCACGGGCGGGGTTTTGGTCACCGGTGAGCCAAACTTGCTTTCCACTTGGTGCATGGTCATGCCGCGCGTCGGGGTGGCCACCTCGGATTGCTTGACGGCAATGCCGTTGTCCGTTGCAACCGTTTCGGCCAGGCCGGTTTGTGCCAGGCCCGCGAGGGCGGAGGCGAGGGCAGCCGTAATCACCAGGGTTCGATAGTCCATATGAAACCTCAAGCGTTAGCCAAAGGACGTACTTTCCTCCTGAAAATTATACCATTGCCTCGAAGCCGTAATACTTGATCTATTTAACATTATGATTATATTGAATTTTAGGATTGAGCTTCTTGGACCCTCCTGAGACGTGTACCGGCCGCCGACGGGCTATGGTTTAATCGCCGCGAATGTTCCAGCCCGTTCCAGTCTACGTGGGCCTGCGTTATTCGCTGGCCCGCGAGCACAGTTTTTTCGTCTCGTTCATCACTTGGGTGTCGCTACTCGGCGTTGCGTTGGGCGTGCTCGCGCTGATCACGGTGCTTTCGGTCATGAACGGCTTCGGGACCGAACTGCGCAGCCGGTTGCTCAGCCTGTCCGCGCATGCGACGTTGACGGCGGGCGGTGCGGCAATCCCCGATTGGCGCCAGTTGATTCGCGAGCTGCAGGGCGCGCCGGGACTGGTCGGCAGCCGCGCCATTTGTCGATACCGATGCGATGCTGAGCCGTGCCCCCTCGATGAGCGGCGCGATCGTTCGCGGCATCGACCCCGCGCTGGAGGCGCAGGTCTCCACGATTGCCGGCGCCATGCGCGAGGGCAAATTGGGCGACCTCAAGCCGGGGATGAATCGCATCATCCTCGGCCGCATGCTCGCCTATCAATTGCAGGCGGGCGTCGGCGATGCCGTCACCGTCATGGTCCCCGGCGGCAGCGCTGCCGGGCGGCGGCATCGTGCCCCGATTGCAGCAATTCGAAGTCGCAGGCATTTTCGAGGTGGGATTGCAGGAGCACGACAGCGTGCTGGCGCTCGTCAATCTGCAGGATGCGGAGGCGTTTCGCGGGCTGTCGGGGCCAACGGGCATTCGTCTCAAGTTCAGCGATGTGCTCAAGGCGCCCGAGTTGGCGCGAAGCGCCGCTGTCGCGGCTCCCGCCGGGACTTGTGCTGCGCGATTGGACGCAGGAGAACGAGGCGTATTTCCGTGCGGTTCGCATCGAGAAAACCATGATGGCGCTGATCCTGATGCTGATCGTGGCCGTGGCCGTGTTCAACATCGTGGCCACCTTGGTCATGGTGGTGAGCGATAAGCGCACCGACATCGCGATCCTGCGCACCCTCGGCATGAGTCCGCGCGGCGTGCTCGCGGTTTTCATCACCCAAGGGCTGCTGATCGGCTGGATCGGCACGGCCATCGGCGTGGTCTTGGGCCTCGAACTCGCATTGCACGTCGATGTGGTCGTGCCGTTTCTCGAACACACCCTGGGCTTTCACATCATGGACGATCCGGACGTCTATTACATTTCGGGACTGCCGAGCGAACCGCATGCCGGAGACGTCATTCGAATTGCCTTGGCCGCCATGTTCTTGACGTTCATCGCGACGATCTATCCAGCCTGGCAAGCGGCGAAAACTCAACCCGCCGAGGCGCTGCGATACGAATAATGCGCTATTGGTACGAGGGATTTTTGGGTCTCCGTTACCTGCGTGCCGTCGCCCAAGCGCGGCTTCGTGTCCCTGATCGCCGGCATCGCGATCCTCGGGCTCGCCCTGGGGGTCGCGGTGCTCATCGTCGTGCTCTCGGTCATGAACGGCTTCGAAGAGGAGCTGCGGACGCGAATCTTGAGCGTTACCGCGCACGCGACCATCACGGGTCTCGAGGGGCGCATTGCCGACTGGCGCCCGCAGCTGAGTGCCGTCGCCCATTTTCCCGGCGTACTCGCCGCGGCGCCCTATATCGAGGAGCAGGCGATGATGACTCACGGGCGACCGCTCCGCCGGCGTGTTGATGCGCGGGGTGTTGCCGGACGAGGAGCGGCGCGTCGCGGACCTGGGCCGGCACCTGTTGTCCGGCCGATCTGACCGACCTGCGTTCCGGTGCCTACCGGGTGATCCTGGGCAAGGCGCTGGCGGACGAACTGGGCGCCCGCGTCGGCGATCGGGTCGTGCTCATGGTGGCGCAGGGCGATGTCACCCCGGTCGGCGTGCTGCCGCGTATGCGGGCTTTCCAAGTGGCGGGCATCCTCTCGGTCGGGCATGTACGAGTACGATCGGCGCATCGCGCTCATCGCCATGCAGGACGCGGCGAAGCTGCTGCGCATGGGCGACGAGATCACCGGTATGCGGTTGAACCTTGCGGATTTGTATGCCGCGCCGCGCATCGTGCGCGCCGCTGCGGTCGCGCTCGGCGGCGATTATGCGGTGGACGACTGGACCAATCAGCACGTCAATTTCTTCCGCTCCATCGAAATCACCAAGGGCATGCTGTTCGTCATTCTCTCGTTGGTCGTGGCGGTCGCGGCATTCAACATCGTTTCGACCATGGTGATGGTGGTGAAGGACAAGCGCCGAGATATCGCCATCCTGAGGACATTCGGTTCCTCGCCGCAAAGCATTTTGTCGGTGTTCATCGTGCAGGGCAGCTTGATCGGCGCCCTCGGCATCGCGGGCGGCCTGGCCCTCGGCGTCCTGATCTCGGTCAACCTGCAGGAGCTGGTGCACGGGTTGGAAAGCATCGTCGGATTCAAATTCCTGGATGCGCGCGTGTACTTCATGAGCGACTTGCCGGCGCACGTGCGGCTCTCGGACGTGGTGCGGATTTGCGGCATCGCCTTCGTGCTGGCCTGCGCCTCGACTCTCTATCCCGCCTGGCGAGCCGCGCGCTTGCTGCCGGCCGAATCGCTGCGAAACGATTGAGGATTGCCGATCAATTCATGCCGAATTCCAACGATGTGGTGCTCGAGGGCGTGGATCTCGCGAAGGACTTCATCCAAGGCGGGGTGAGGCTGCAGGTGCTGCGCGGCGCCTCGATCACGCGTGCGCGCCGGGCGAGCGTATCGCGATCGTCGGAGCCTCCGGCTCGGGCAAGACGACGCTGCTGCAGCTGTTGGGCGGACTGGATTTGCCGACCCGGGGTACGGTCGGAATCGCCGGCTCTGCCATGAATCAATTGGACGACGCCGAGCGCGGCCGTCTGCGCAACTACGCGGTGGGATTCGTCTATCAATTTCATCATTTGCTGCCCGAATTCACCGCGCTCGAGAATGTGGCGATGCCGCTGCTGGTGAGGCGCATGAATCCAAAGTCCGCAAAACAGCAGGCGGCGGCGATATTGTCGAGGGTGGGACTGGCCGAGACGACTGAGTCACCGTCCCTCGCAGCTTTCCGGCGGCGAACGACAGCGCGCGGCCGTCGCCCGCGCGCTGGTGACGCGGCCCAAATTGGTGCTGGCGGATGAGCCGACGGGCAACCTGGACGGCGTCAATGCCGCGCATGTGTTCGAATTGATGCTGGAGCTGAATCGCGAACTCGGCACCAGCCTCGTCATCGTGACGCACGATGAGCGCTTGGCGGCGCGCCTCGACCGGGTGCTGACCCTGGCCGATGGAGTGCTGCTCGAGCGCGGCCCGGGTCGGCTTGAGCGGTGCCCGGCGGCGGCGCGCGGCAAGCCGACTTGCGGCAGTGCGCGCGAAAATGTGACGCATGCCTCAAGTCGATGACGGTATGTTAAACCGGTGGCGCTCAAGTATCATGCCGGTAGCTTCAAGAATTACGCAATGAGGACACAATGTGGGAGATCATCCGCGCGGGCGGCGGCTTCATGTGGCCGATCATCTTATGCTCGATCGCATCGGTGGCCATCATTTTGGAGCGCCTGTGGACGCTGCAAAGCAGCCGCGTCATTCCACGGGATCTGTCGCAGAAGGTCTGGAACTGGATAGAAGCGGATCAGCTCAGCGAGAAGCTGGTGATCGCACTGGAGCAGAACTCGCCGCTCGGCAAGCTGCTGGCGATCGGGCTTGCCAATCGCAATAGGCCCGCGCGTTGATGGTGGAGCGGCTGGAGGACGGCGGGCGGCACGTGGTGCACGAGCTGGAGCGGTTTCTCAACACGCTCGGCACCATCGCCGCGATTGCACCCCTGCTCGGGCTGCTCGGAACCGTGGCGGGAATCATCCATGCGTTCAACGCGATCACCGCCAACGGCCTCGGCGATCCGCGGATTCTGTCGGGCGGCATCGGCGAAGCGCTGATCACCACGGCGGCGGGGCTCACGGTGGCGATTCCCTCGCTGATCGCCTATCGCTTTCTGCGCGGCAAGGTCGAGCGCCTGGTCATTCGCATGGAAAAGGAAGCCATGAAGCTGGTCGATGCCCTGGACGCGCGCGGCGATCTCGCCGCGGAGAGTTGACGATGAATCTGCGTCCGCGCAATCGGGAAGACCCCGAGATCAATCTGATCAACTTCATCGACGTCTTGCTGGTGCTGCTGATTTTCTTCATGGTTACGACCACGTTCCAGCAGGAGGGGCGCGTCAAGGTTCAGCTGCCGCAGGCGAGCGAGATGCCCGCTGCCGCGCGGCACCCGCGAGCCGCTGGTGATCACCGTGACCGCGGAAGGCGGCTACCGGGTCAATGAGCGCACGCTGATCAACGCGAGTCCGGAGACCTTGCGCGCGGCGCTGCTGAAGGAGGCGGGCGCCGACCGCGGACCGATCACGATACGCGCCGACGCCCGCACCACGCATCAGGCGGTGGTGACGGCGATGGATGTCGCCGGCCGGCTCGGGTTTTCACAGCTCAATATCGCGACGGTGCATCAGGAACCGCCGCCTTGAACGCGAATCGGCCGCCGAGCGCCGGCTCGTCCCAAGGCAGACAACACGGCATGGTCGATTTATCGGCGCCTGCTGCGCTATGCGCGGCCGTATACCGGGGTATTCCTGATCGGCGTACTCGGAATGATCTTGTTCGCCGCGACGAATTCGGCGCTTGCCTACCTGGTCAAGGAATTCCTGAACGGCGCCTTCGTCAAAAAGAATCCGGAGGTGCTTTGGAAGGTGCCGATCGCGGTCGTGGTGCTGTTCACGCTGCGCGGCATCGGCGATTACGTGTCCAACTATTACCCGAGCTGGGTGGGCCGTCAGGTCATCAAGGGGCTGCGGCGCGACGTGTTTTCGCACTATCTTCGATTGCCCACGCCGTATCTCGACCGGCAGCAGTCCGGCCATTTGCTCTCGAAACTGACCAATAACATCGAACTGGTGGCGGCGGCGGCGACCAGCGCGGCGATTTCGCTCATCGGCGACAGCCTGACGATCATCGGCCTGCTGATCACGCTGTTCTACATGAACTGGCGCCTCGCGGCGTTCTGCATTGCCGCGGCCCCGGTGATCGCGTGGCTGATGCAGATCGCCAACCGCAGTTTCCGCCGCTACAGCGAGCGAATTCAGAATTCGATGGGCGACATCACGCGCGTCGCCAAGGAGGCGATCGACGCCCATCGCCTCATCAAGATCTTCAACGCCGAGGATCATCAGATCGATAGGTTCGAGCAAGTCAATGAGCTGAATCGCGCCTCCAACATGAAGCTCGCTCGCGCCAAATCGATCAGCAATCCGGTAGTGCAGTGCATTGCATCGATCGCGCTCGCCAGCGTGCTCTACGTGGCGATACGGCAGGTGTTTTCCCACAATATGCAGGTGGATGAGTTCCTGGGGTTCTTGACCGCCTTGATGCTCATTCCGTCGCCGTTGCGCAGCCTGGTGAACATGAGCGGGCCTCTGCAGCAGGGGATCGCGGCCGGACAGAGCGTGTTCGAGATCATGGATGAGCCGACCGAGGGCAGCGGCGGCACCGCGGCCCATCGAGCGCGCTCGGGGTGAGATCGAGTTTCGCAACGTCTCCTTCGCCTACGGCGGCGATAAGGGCGACGTGCTGCACGAGGTGAGCTTTCGGGTGCGGCCTGGGGAGACGGTGGCCATCGTCGGCAGGTCGGGCAGCGGCAAGACGACGCTCGTCGGCCTGGTGCCGCGCTTCTACGACGTGCAGCAGGGGTCGGTACTGCTGGACGGCGTCGACGTGCGCGAGTACCGGCTCACGGATTTGCGCTCGCAGGTGAGCCTCGTCAGTCAGGACGTGGTGCTGTTCAACGATACCATCCGCAACAACATCGCCTTCAATGCGGTCGATAAGACGGATGCGCAGATCGAGGCCGCGGCGCGTGCCGCCAACGTCATGGAATTCGTCGCACAGCAGCCGAACGGATTCGACACCGTGTTGTCCGATCGCGGGCAGAATCTGTCCGGCGGCCAGCGGCAGCGCATCTCGATCGCGCGGGCCTTGCTCAAGGATGCGCCCGTTCTGATTCTCGACGAGGCGACCGCGGCGCTCGATAATGAATCCGAGCGGCGTGTGCAGCAGGAACTGGCGGTGCTGATGCGCGGACGCACTACCCTGGTGATCGCGCACCGCTTGTCCACGGTGGAAGGCGCCGACCGCATCATCGTGCTGGATCATGGGCGCATCGCCGAAATGGGCAACCATCAAGAATTACTGGCGCGCGGCGGCCTGTACGCGGCATTGCACGGGATGCAGTTCAACGATTAACGCATTCGCCATGTCGGTTCAATCCTGGCTCAATCGCATCTGGTACGAGCGCGCTGCGCCGCCCTGGTGGCTGCTGCCGCTGTCGCTCGCGTACGGCGCCGTCTCGGGAGCGCGCCGCTTTGCTTACGCCAGGCGCTTGCGCAGGTCGACGCGCCTGCCGCGGCCGGTGGTCATCGTCGGGAATTTGACCGTCGGCGGAACGGGCAAGACGCCGCTGGTGTGCTGGTTGGTGGCGCGCCTCGGTGAGCGCGGCCGCAAGCCCGGGGTCGTCACGCGCGGCTATGGCGGCTCCTCGAGCGGAGTGCGCACGGTCGAGGCATCCGACGATCCGCTGCTGGTCGGAGATGAGCCCGTTTTATTGGCACGCCGCACCGGCGTGCCGGTGGCCATCGGCCGCGATCGGCCGGCGGCGGCGCAGCTATTGGTCGGCGCCGGCTGCGACGTGATCGTGAGCGACGATGGATTGCAGCATTACGCGCTGGCGCGCGATTGCGAAGTGGTCGTTATCGACGGAGACCGCCGTTTCGGCAACGGCTGGCTGTTGCCGGCGGGGCCGCTGCGGGAAACGCGGTCGCGCCTGGCGCGGGCCGATGCCGTCGTGGTGAACGGCGGTCGGGCACTGCTCGAGGGGGCATTCAGCATGCGGCTCGAGGCCACAAGCGCCGTGGCGGTGACCGGCGGCGGTGTGGTTCCCTTGCAGGACTTCGCGCGCAAGACCGTGCATGCGGTCGCCGGCATCGGCAATCCGGAGCGGTTTTTCAACATGCTGCGCGCGCACGGAATCGAGGTCATCGGCAGTCCGTTGCCCGATCATGCGCGCATCGGGTCCGAGGACATCATGTTCGCCGACGAAAGGCCGGTGCTCATGACCGAGAAAGATGCCGTAAAATGCGCCGGCTTGGCCGATCGGCGGCATTGGTACGTTCCCGTGAGCGCGCAGTTCGACGCCGCCGAATCGACTACACTGCTTGGCATCGTGATGGCGAGCCTGGCAAAGCGCGAAGCACGGTCGCGAGGAGTGAGCGATGGATAGACGATTACTGGAACTGTTGGTGTGCCCGGTCTGCAAGGGGCCGCTGCGCACCGCGGGGAGCGGCAGTGCGCTCGAACTCATCTGCCGAACCGATCGGCTGGCTTACGCGGTTCGCGACGGAATTCCCTTGATGCTGCCGGAAGATGCACGCGTGTTGAGCGCGGACGATCCGCTGCTGAATCGCTAGAGCGGCCTGCGCCCCATGTTCCATGTGCTGATCCCGGCCCGCTTCTCGGCAACTCGTTTGCCCGGGAAGCCCCTGGTCGATATCGGCGGCCGGCCGTTGATTCGTTGGGTGTGGGACTGCGCGCGCGCGAGCGGCGCCCGCTCGGTCATCGTGGCGACCGATGATGAGCGCATTCAAAGCGTGGCCGCTGGGTTCGGCGCCGACGTTGCGCTGACGGCGCCAAGCCATACCTCGGGCACGGATCGCATCGCCGAGGTCGTGCGCTCGAGGCGCCTCTCGTCCGGGGACATCGTCGTGAATGTCCAGGGGGATGAACCGCTCATGCCGCCGGCGGTTAATACGCGATGTCGCCTCCGCCTTGAGCGAGCGTCCGGGCACCGACATCGCGACGGCGGTCGCCCCGATTCAGAGTCTGGCGGAATTTCTCGATCCCGGCTGCGTCAAGGCGCTGCGTGGGCGCGAGGGACAGGCGCTTTATTTCAGCCGTGCGCCGGTGCCCTGGCCGCGCGACAGCGTCGCGGCCGGAAGGCCGACGCGGTTCGCCGGCGCGTGGCGCCACATCGGCATCTATGCCTATCGAGTCGAGAGCCTTCTGCAATTCGCCGCCCGGCCGCCGACGCCGCTCGAGATGACGGAGAAGCTGGAGCAATTACGGGCCTTGGAATACGGAATGCGCATTTACTTGATGACGCTGACCGAAGCCCCGCCGGGCGGCGTCGATACGCCGGAGGATCTCGAGCGGGTGCGGGCGAGCGTGAAGCTCTCCTGACGGCTCTGGTTCGGGCGCTATGGACGCCGCAGGCACGCGCAGCCCAAACGCGCGCAGTCTAGCCTGAACTATTCATGAACGATACATGCACTCGTGCACGGAGGCTGGATCGGTCAGGCATTTTCCGGACCGCCGTAAATCCATCCATGGAGGCTGCGGGAAAAACGTCCTGTTTTTCACGCTCCGGAAAATGCCTGACCGATCCAGCCTCGTTCGAGCTATTCGCTTGTTCATGAATAGTTCAGGCTAGGGACAGAGGCTAACGATCGTCCGGGCCGCTGCGCGGCACATCGCTCGGAGCGGATGACCACACGACGTACTTGTTGTCGCTGGCGCTCGGTGGAGGCGCCCCGATCGGCCGCGGCGCGGGCGCAGCGACCGACGGCGGCGCAGAGGAGGGAGGCGCCGCAGCCGGTGGCGCGGCGGCCGGCGTGAACCCCGCGGCGCTCGAGGCGGCCGCGGGCGAATCCGTCGCCGGCACAACCGGGCTGCCTGCATTGGCCGGCCCGTTCCCGATGCTTTCGCTGCCGTCGCGTCGGCCACGGCCGCGCCGCCGGCGGCTGCGGCCACTGCGTTCCGAGCGCTCGCTTGCCGCCTCCCGATCGGCACGAATCGGCTGCTCGCCGACGCGGTTTGCCGGTTCATTGCGCGGCGCCTGGTCGTTGCGCGGCGCATCCGTGCGTGGCCCTTGCTCGGGACGCGACGCCTCGCTGCGTGCGCCTTCGGCGCGGCGCGGCCCTGCATCTTGCCGGCCTTCACCGCGCGCACGGCTGTCGCGCCGCGGTTCTCGCGGTCCGTCGCGCCGCGCATCGCGGTGCCGATCGCGGTTCCGATCCCGATCGCCGGCGCTGCGGTAGCGATCGTACCGTGCATCGCGATGCGGCGACCGGTCGCGTGGCGGCGCCGACGGGGCCGCGGCCGTATCGCCCGATGAGCGCGTGCCGAACATCCATCGCCATAGGCGCACCAGCGCACCCGGTTGCGGAGCCGTCGCCGCGGCTGCGGCCGCTGCCGGCTCAGGGACCGGCACGATGGGCGAGGCGGAGGCGGGCAAAATGCTCGGCACCACGGGCGCCTCGCCTGGCGGCTTCTTGTCGCGATTGCCGATGTTCGAATCATCGATGTTCGGCTGCTCCGCGATTTGATAGCTGATGGTGGTGTTCTCAGGCAATTCCTTCTCGTCGTCGCGAATGCGCCGCAAGCTGTAGGCAGGGGTCTGAAGATGCGGATTCGGGACGATCACCAGCGATACCTTGTCGCGCGTCTCGATCTGATTGAGCCAGTCGCGCTTCTCGTTGATCAGGTACGTGCCCACATCCACCGGCACCTGCGCGATCACCCTTCCGGTACGCTCCTTGCGGGCCTCTTCTCCAATCAATCGCAACAGGGAAAGAGACATCGATTCCACCCCGCGGATCGTGCCCATGCCGACGCAGCGCGGGCAGCTGATGTGGGTGGTCTCGGAGAGCGCAGGTCGCAGACGCTGGCGAGACAGCTCGAGTAGCCCGAAGCGCGACAGCCGTCCCAGCTGGATGCGCGCGCGGTCCATCTTGACGGCATCCCGCAGCATGTCCTCCACCGCCCGCTGATTGGCCTGCGACTCCATGTCGATGAAATCGATCACGATCAGTCCGCCGATATCCCGGAGCCGCAACTGGCGGGCGATTTCCTCGGCGGCTTCCAGATTGGTATTGCGGGCGGTCGCCTCGATATCGCCACCGCGCGTACTGCGCGCCGAATTGATATCTATCGAAACCAAGGCTTCGGTGTGATCGATGACCAAGCTGCCGCCGGACGGCAGCGTCACTTTGTGCGAATAGGCCGACTCGATCTGGCTTTCTATCTGGTAGCGCGTGAACAGCGGGACCGGGTCTTGATACAGCTTCAGTTTTCGCTGCGCATCGGGCGGCATGAACCGCTGCATGTATTCCTGGGCCTTTTGGAAGGCCTCGGGCTGATCGATCAAACATTCGCCAACGTCATCCGAGAAGTAGTCGCGCAGGCCGCGCGTGACCGCATCGCTTTCCTGAAATATCAGAAACGGCGCGGGCCGGCTGTCGTTCGCCTGAACGATCGCATCCCAGGCGGTTTTGAGATTGTTCAAATCCCATTGTAATTCTTCGGTCGAGCGGCCGACTCCGGCGGTACGCACGATGGCGCCCATGCCCTCGGGGATCTGCAGACCACTCATCGCCTCGCGCATCTGATCGCGATCTTCGCCCTCGATGCGCCGCGATACGCCGCCGGCGCGCGGGTTGTTCGGCATGAGGACCAAAAATCGGCCTGCGAGACTGATGAAGGTGGTGAGCGCCGCGCCCTTGTTGCCGCGTTCCTCCTTTTCCACCTGCACGATCAGCTCCTGGCCTTCCTGCAGGAGATCCTTGATATTGAGGCGGCCCGCATTCGCGGGTTGGGAACGGAAGCATTCCTTGGACACTTCCTTCAACGGCAGAAAGCCGTGCCGCTGCGCGCCGTATTCGACGAACGCCGCTTCGAGGCTCGGCTCGATGCGAGTGATGCGGCCCTTATAGATATTGGATTTTTTCTGTTCCCGGGACGGGATCTCGATCGATAAATCGTAGAGCTTCTGGCCGTCGACGAGCGCGATACGCAGTTCTTCTTCTTGAACTGCGTTTATGAGCATTCTTTTCATTTGCCCCAACTAAGGTGGTAGGGGCCGAGGAGAGTTTGAGAATAGAATCCGGAGCCGCGGCGCAGGTCGCGGCAAGAATTAAGGAAACACCGAGCGCGAGCCACGCGATCGGCATCAATTCAACCCAATTCTGCCAATATATATACGGCAAGCCCGGGGCCTTGTTCTCGGTTAACCGCTTGTCAAACGCCAAAGCTTGAGCGAAGGCTCTCTTGCGTCTGTCTCATCGGCCGAGCGATGGTCTGGACATCCAGAACCAACTAATATGCGGCGCCCCCATCGTACGGGCGCGCCGCCGAAACCGGTGCCAACTTGCCCGACCCAAGTGAGGGCCAATAAAGCCTCCGGCCCTTCGAAACAAGGATCCGGTAGATGACACGGCTCTGAAACATTAGCACAGCTGGCCGACAGGGTCAATGTAATCAATACCTTAGATGAGCGCTTAACGTATGATGCGGGACATGAAAGCGGACCTTGCCGATCCTGTGCGGCGTCCCGGGACGAAGAGCCCGGTCAGCCTGCGCACCATTACCAGCGAAGAAGCCGGCCAGAGAATCGACAATTTTCTCATGCGCCATTTCAAGGCCGTGCCCCGGAGCCGTGTCTACCGCTTGTTGCGCAAGGGGGAGGTGCGCGTCAACCGCAAGCGGGTGGATGCGGAGTATCGCATCGCCGCCGGCGACGAGGTACGCCTGCCGCCGGTGCGAATCGACAGCGCCGACGAGCCCGGGCGGCCCTCGAGCAGTCTGAGGGAGTTGATCGAGAGGGCGGTGATCTTTCAGGACAAGCACCTGTTGGTGATCGATAAGCCGGCGGGAGTCGCGGTACACGGGGGCAGCGGCATGAGCTTCGGAGTCATCGAGGCGCTGCGGGCATCGCGGCCGCGCGAGACTCTGGAACTCGTTCACCGGCTCGACCGCGATACCAGCGGTTGTTTGGCCATCGCGCGCGACCGGGCCACGTTGACGGCCCTGCATGCGCTGATCCGACAATCGGGCATGCACAAGACCTATTTGGCCCTGGTCTCGGGCAGCTGGCAGCTCGGCACGAAACGCATCGATGCACCGCTGGCGACGGACAATCGCCAGCACGGTGAGCGGCACGTCCGGGTGGCTGCGGCCGGCAAGGATTCGGTCAGCGTATTCAAGCCGGTGCAGTTTTTCGGGAACTTAGCCACCTTGATGGAGGTGGATATTCCGACGGGACGCACGCATCAGATACGCGTACACGCCGCATTCGCCGGCCACCCGCTGCTGGGCGACGACAAATATGGCGATCGCGAGCGCAATGCCGAACTCAAGCGTCACGGCCTTAAGCGCACGTTCCTGCATGCTCAATCCATTGCGTTCGACTGGCCAGGTACCGGGGTCCCGTTCCACGTGAGCGCACCGCTGCCGGACGAACTCGCAGCGGTGCTCGACGCGATCACGCCGGTGAAGCGCAAGCCGGCCAAACGGACGCGCGCCGTGCAGAAAAATTAAGGCCCAGAGGTCAAGGCCAAGAAATCAAGGAATTCGAAATCCGACCCGGCGCAGCACCGCGCACAGTCGGATCAACGGCAGTCCGATGAGCGCGCTCGGATCCGCGCTGTCGATGGATTCGCACAGACTGATCCCTAGGCCCTCGCTCTTGAAGCCTCCGGCGCAGTCAATGGGCGCCTCGCGCGCGACATAACGTTCGACCGTGGCCTCATCGAGCACGCGAAACGTGACGCGCGTGGTATCCACGAATTCGATTGCGCAATCGTCACAATCGCGCACCACGGCCACGGCCGTCAGAAAGACCAGCGTGCGACCCGAGCAGCTGCGCAGCTGTTCGATGCAGCGCGCCTGCGTGCCCGGTTTGCCGAGGATGATTTCTCCACCGCTCCCGTCCGGCAGGGCGGCGGCTTGATCGGAGCCGATGACGAACGCTTCGGGGTGTCGCGCAGCGACCGCCCGAGCCTTGGCACGGGCCAGTCTGCCGACCAGGGCGATACCGGTCTCCTGATCGAGGCGGGTTTCATCGACGCCTGGAGCGGCGCATTGAAAAGACGGATGCACCCGCGCCAACAGTTCTCGCCGATAACTCGAAGTGGATGCTAAAAAGAGCGCAGGCGGAGACTTCAAAAACAATGACTTGCACCTGATTCATTTTTGACAGGGGTGGTAACGGGCCCTATTATACGCGGCCCATGGCAGCCGACTTGCCAGACCTCGTTGATTGCGATCGCTTGGGCGAGGAAGCCGCGCAGTTCGAGCGAGTGTACGAACTCGCCGAATTGCCCCGCTTGCGGGATTTGTTGGCGGAGCCGGGGGGCAAGCTGCACGCGAGGTTTGCATTTGCAAAGGCTGAGTCCGGCCGCGCGCGGGCCGGCATCGTCATCCGCGCGGTACCGCAATTGGTGTGTCAGCGCTGTATGCACAGTATCGCATTGCCGGTGAGCGGCGGCAGCGAAGTGGAATTTACCGGCGACGCTGCGCCGCAGGCGCCGGATGCGGAGCAGGAGTTCTATTTCGTCGAAGCGGGCATGCTGTCGCTGCGCGAGTTGGCCGAGGAAGAGCTGTTGTTGGCGCTGCCGTTGGCAGCAGCGTGCAGCACACCGCAAAGTTGCGGTAATGCGCCGAATCTCGCCGCCGACGCAAAGGCGCCCGAAGGCTCGGAAATTGATCGCCGGGCGTTGGTCGGCTTGCAGGATTTATTGAAGAAAACTTGATAGGACACAGCATTCATGGCAGTACAGAAGAGCAGAAAAACACCGTCCAAGCGCGGCATGCATCGATCCCATTCGGCGCTCGCGACGCCAGCGGTCTCGATCGACGCCAAGAGCGGCGAAACTCATTCGCGTCATCGTATTTCGCGAGATGGATACTACCGCGGCCGCAAGGTACTCGAGACCAAGGCGGACGCGGCAGCGACCGAAGAATAAGCCGCGGCAATTCTGTCGGCGACGCGCCCGTCGCTCGAGCCATCTAGAAGCCCCCCGTGTCGGCGCCGCTCCATATCGCCATCGACGCCATGAGCGGCGATTGCGGGCCGTCGGTCTGCGTACCGGCGGCGCTCGAGGCTGCGCGCGCGTTCGCGGATGTACGGTTCACCTTGATCGGCAAAGAAGACGATCTGCGGCATCGGTTGAAGCTGCGTGGCGCGGCGGGCGCGGCCGCTGCCAATCCTGCCAATCTGAGTTGCCTGTTTGCCACCCAAATCGTTGAAATGACCGATCACCCGCGCGAGGCGTTGCGCCGCAAGAAGGACTCATCGATGCGGCGCGCGCTCGATCTGGTCAAGGCCGGCGACGCCAACGCGTGCGTGAGCGCAGGCAACACCGGGGCTCTGATGGCGATGGCCCATTTCGTGCTGAAGATGCTGCCCGGGGTGGAGCGGCCGGCGATAGTTTCCATGATCCCGTCGCGCGGCGGTCATACCTACATGCTCGATCTGGGTGCGAATGCGTCCTGCACTCCGGCCCAGCTGTGCCAGTTTGCGGTAATGGGATCGGTGTTGGCCGCCGATCTCGAGGGTGCTCACGAGAAGCCGCGGGTTGGGTTGCTCAACATCGGTGAAGAAGAGATCAAGGGCACTGAAATTGTCCAGACCGCGCACAATATGCTGATGGCGAGCGACATCAACTACGTCGGCTTCGTCGAAGGGCACGATATTTTCTCCGATAAGGTCGACGTGGTCGTCACCGACGGCTTCACCGGGAACGTCGCGCTGAAGACCATGGAGGGGGCGGCGCGTCTGATTTCGGAAGCTCTGCGCGAGGAACTCACGCGCAGCACGTTGCGCAAACTGGGCGCGCTCGCGGCACGGCCCAGCCTGCGCGCGTTGCGAACTCGCATGGATCCGAGGCGGTACAATGGCGCCACCATGGTTGGATTGAACGGCATCGTGATCAAGAGTCACGGTGGGGCCGACCTGTTCGCTTTTCAACGCGCGATCGAAGTCGCGGTATTGGAGGCGCGCACCGGCGTGCCGCAGCGAATCACGCAGCGTTTGGCCACCGGACGATAGAGCTCGAAGGATCGCAATGTACTCACGCATCGCCGGCACCGGCAGCTATCTACCCGAAAAAATACTGACCAACGGCGATCTGGAGAAATTGGTCGATACCAGCGACGAGTGGATTCGCTCGCGCACCGGGATCGAGCGCCGCCACGTGGCGAGCGAGGGGGAGACCACGACCGATCTGGCGGAACACGCGGCGCGGCGCGCCATGGCGGATGCCCAAGTCGGCGCCGCGGACGTCGATCTCATCTGCGTGGGCACGACTACCCCCGATCTCGTGTTTCCGAATGTCGGCACGTTGCTGCAAGCGCGATTGGGAATTCACAACGGCTGCCCGGCCTTCAGTCTGGAGGCGGCCTGTACCGGGTTCATGTATGCCTTGAGCGTGGCGGACAAGTTCGTCCGACTGGGGGAATCGAAGTGCGCGCTCGTGGTCGGCGCGGAAACACTGACGCGGATCGTGGACTGGAAGGACCGCGGCACATGCGTCCTGTTTGCGGACGGTGCGGGCGCGGTGGTGCTCAAGCCCTCGGCCGAACCGGGAATCATCAGCACCCGGTTGCATTCGGACGGCCGCTACAAGGATCTGCTGATGTACCCGGACGGCGTCTCCAAAGGATTTAAATTGGTGCGCAAGGGCAAGGTCGGGGTGCATATGAAGGGTAACGAGGTTTACAAGGTGGCGGTTAATACCTTGGGCCAACTTGTGACCGAGACTCTCAACGCCAATAATATAGCCAAGGATCAGTTGGACTGGCTGATTCCGCATCAGGCTAATATCCGGATCATTGAGGCGATCGCCAAACGGCTGAATTTGCCAATGGAACGCGTCATCGTGACCATCAACGATCAGGGCAACACCTCGGCCGCGTCGGTGCCCTTGGCGCTCGATACGGGCATTCGGGACGGCCGCGTGAAGCGCGGGCAACTGCTGTTGTTGGAGGCCTTCGGGGGCGGATTTACCTGGGGGTCGGCGCTTATACGCTATTGATGAGCGGCCTCGAATCAGATGCGAACTAGCAATTGGTTTTTGATCGTAGGGATGCTGGCCTCGGCCGCGCAGGCGGAGGTGTTCCCGCTGGCCCTCGAGCAGGATTCGATCGGCGAGCCGGGGCAGATGCAGGCCGAGCAGCAGGACACGCTGCCTGACGTTGCGCGCCAGTATCACCTCGGATTCGATGAGATCATCGCGGCCAATCCCGGTGTGGATACCTGGCTCCCGGGCGCGGGAACCACGATTCGGCTGCCTACGCAGCATTTGCTGCCCAGGGTTGCGCGCACCGGCATCGTGATCAACCTGCCGGAGGGAAGGCTGTATTACTTCCGTACCGATCAGCACGGCAATCGCGTGGTGGAGACCGATCCCATCAGCGTCGGCAAGATGGACTGGAAGACGCCATTGGGGGTCACCACCATCGTCAAGAAGGAAAGGAAGCCCACCTGGTATCCGCCGAAATCGGTGCGCGAAACCCATTTGAAGGAGGATGGCGACATACTGCCCGCCGCCATACCTCCGGGGCCTGACAATCCTCTGGGCGAATACGCGATGCGCCTGGGGATTCCCGGCGGCGCCTATCTGATTCACGGTACCAACAAGCCGGTGGGCGTGGGAATGCAGATCACTCACGGCTGCATTCGCCTTTATCCGGAGGATATCGAGTATCTGTTCGGGGAAGTGCCGGTCGGCATGTCGGTGCGTATCGTCAATCAGCGCATCAAGGCCGGCTGGGTCGACGGCGCGCTATATCTCGAAGTGCACCATCCCTTGGACGGCGTGGATCCGAACGATGTCGAGGACTTGACCTCTCTCACCCGCAGCATCGTGGCCGCAACCGCCGAGCGACGGGTCATTATCGATTGGGATGCCGCGGAGCGTGTATTTCAAGAAGCGACCGGGATTCCGACCCGCATCTCGATCGACCGCTGGATTGCGCCGGGTCGCGCCTCGGTGGCGCGCCGACAATCACCGTAATGAAAAACGCCGCGGCATATACCGCGGCGTTCTTTGCGCGCATCAATACAATCGATTTACTTCGAAACGGACTTCTTGAACATGCGATCGATCTTCTCGTTGATCGCCTCAATCGCCGTCGAATTCTGCTGCGACATCGACAACGCCTGGTTGGCGGTGCTCTGCGCTCCGGAAGCCGCTGATTGGGCGCTCTGAGCAGCGCTCATGGCAGCCGCTGCAGCGCTCGCGTTCTTCGCCACGTCGCCCTGCAGTTTGTTGACCTGAGACTTGAGATCATCGATCTGAGATTGGATCGGCTTCAGGTCCGTGCATCCTGCGAAAGCAATAACGCAGGCCGCCGCGAGAGAGGCCTTAAGTGTCGTGGAAAATTTCATAAATGTCCCCTAGGGTTGTTAATTCATTCGTCTCGGAAACGTCCGCAGTGTTGTCGCCCTTGAGCCCAGTCGCCGTGTCGGGCTCAATTGCGTTGCAACACAGTTGTACATAAAGCCAAATTCGCGCGTCGATTGCAACTTAAGATCAGGTCATGTCGGTTTTCGCCAACAATTTTAACAAGTTTCATCATTCAAATTAAATCGCCGTCAAATTCACCAGCATTTTATATTTTACCGCCGGCCATGGTATTGGACGAAATACCAAGAGCGCTAGGTACAAGCCGCGTCGTGGGAATCGGAATTCTCGATGTCATGCGCCGGAATTGGGCACGGGCGGTCACATGCACCTCAATTGGTCGCGGATGTTGCGCCAAAGGCGTTCGAACGAGGCCTCGAGCTTCGGCTGAGAATCGGGTTGCGGCGGCATCGCTGCGGTGGGCGCCGATGGTCGCGTGCGGGTTCGAGACGAGGCGACGTGGGTGGTTTGCGGGCGCATGCACGCGGTTAGAGATTGAGCCTGCGAGCGCCGGCTCAGTGGGCGGGCGCTTTGGTATAGACCAAGGGATCCCTCGATGGTCGGCGCACAGGGGGGGCGTAGCTGGAGGCATTTCGGATTCACTTGCCACTGCCCATGGACTGGATATAATACCAGCTACTGGCTACATATACAGGTGATGCATGTCCGATCTTACACCCCGTCAGACGCAAATTCTCCGGCTCATTCAAGACGCCATTGCTGAAAACGGCATGCCGCCTACTCGTGCGGAAATCGCCCGTACGTTTGGCTTCAAATCGCCTAATGCGGCCGAGGAACACTTGCGTGCCCTGCAACGTAAGGGTGTCATCGATCTGATTCCCGGCGCTTCGCGCGGTATCCAGCTCAAAGATATTCTGCGAGAACAATTGGGTCTGCCGCTCATTGGCCGAGTCGCCGCCGGCCGTCCGATCTTGGCCGAAGAGCACATCGAAACGCGGTATCAAATCGATCCCCAATTATTCCAACCGCAACCCCACTACCTGCTGAAAGTGCAGGGCATGAGCATGAAGAACGCCGGGATCTTGCATAACGATCTGGTAGCCGTTCATCGCACTCCCGAAGTACGCAATCGTCAAATTGTGGTCGCTCGTCTGGAAAACGAAGTCACCGTCAAACGCTATCGGCAGGAAGGCACGATTGTGTGGCTGTTGCCTGAAAATGCCGATTTTGAACCCATTCGTGTCGATCTCAAGGAACAGCCCATGATTATCGAAGGGGTGGTGGTCGGGGTGCTTCGCCGCGGTAAAGACGTGGATGTCGCGTGAAACATCATCGCTTGCGGATATCTTGGCCGATGCTCGTGTCTGGAGGTTAAAGGGCACCGCGGCCGTTTCCACTCGCCCGGTTTGGCCCACCGGCCGAAACTCGCTCGATGCACGCTTGCCGGGCGGCGGTTGGCCGACGGCATCGCTCGTCGAAGTGCTGCTGGATGCAGCCGGTCTCGGTGAAATCCAACTATTTTTGCCTGCTCTGGTGGAATCTCAGCGCAGAACCGACGGTGAGGCTCCCTGGCTGGTCTGGATTGCGCCGCCACATGAACCCTTTGCACCGGCCTTGGCACAGCAGGGGATTGAACTGGGCCGCTTATTGGTGGTGCGGCCTGCCACCGCAACGGAAGCTTTGTGGGCCGCTGAGCAGTGTTTGAGTTCGGGGGTCTGCGCCGCTGTTTTGCTGTGGCTGAAAGGCACCGATGATCGCTGGCTGCGGCGTTTGAAGCTGGCAGCCGAGGCGGGCGGTGCCCTCGGTGTGCTGTTTCGTCCCGAGCGGCATCGGTTCGAGTCCTCGCCCGCCACATTGCGCTTGTTGCTGACTCAAGGTGAGCATGCGCCGCATCTCGAGCTGCTCAAGGTGCAAGGCGGCCGGCCCGGGCCCATCGAGCACGTTGTGATGTCCGTTTCATGAAATCGCGCGCGGTGAAATCAGCAACGGCGGATTTATTTGCCGCAACCGATGCCGCCGCGCGGCAGCCGGCGCCCATGCCGGCGCCGACAGCAGCATCGCCGCCGCCTCTTGAGGCCGTCGTCCGCTCGAGTCCAAAACACTTGTGGTATGCGGTGGTGTTCCCGGAGCTGAACGAGGCGGAGCAATCGGCCGCCGTGCTGCGGCGCCTCTGCCTGCATGCGCAGCAGTTCACCTCGTTGGTCAGTATTGAAATGCCCAACGCCTTGTTGTTGGAGATCAGAGGCAGCGTGAAGCTGTTCGGTTCGCTCGAGATGCTGCATGCCGGCATCGATACCGTCTGGAGTCGACTGAAGTTGCGTGCCCACAGCGCGACGGCGCCATCGGCTCTGGCGGCGCTGTGGTTCGCCCGCGCCGGCAAGCGGGTGCGCATCGAAGATTCCGGCTTTCTGGCGGGTGGGCTGGCAGAGTTGCCCGTTGCAAGCACATCCTGGGATGCCGAGCGGCTGCACACCTTGCGCGCCATGGGCGTGACCCGGGTAGGTGATTTGCTGCGTTTGCCGCGCGCCGGCATGGCGCGACGCTTCGGCCGTAGCGCGGTGTTGGAAATAGATAGCGCGCTGGCGCGGCAAGACGCACCACGCAGGGCTTTCGCGCCGCGCGAGCGTTTTTGCGAACGCTGCGATTTCGAGACCGAGATCGAGACCGTCGCGTATCTGCAAAAGGCGCTCGAGCCGCTGATCGGGCGCTGTGCGAAATTTTTGCGCGAGCGGCAGGCCGGTGTGCTGGCTTTGGAATTGAGGCTGCGGCACCGCGTGCGGCCCGCCACGAGAATTCGCTTGGGACTGGCGAGCATCACCAGCGAGCATCGTCGCTTGACGGACGTTCTGGTGCAAAAACTCTCCCGGCTCGAGCTCGCGGCACCGATCCTCGGTATGGAACTGCTCTCGGGTGCCCTGCAGCCGCTCTCGGCCGGTTCGCTCGATGCCTTCGCGGCGCTGGGCGGCGCCGGCGGCCGCGATACGGCGCCGCAATTGGTGGAACGTTTACGTGCTCGGCTCGGTGAAGAAGCGGTTTATGGGATCCGTTCGATCCCGGAGCATCGGCCCGAGGCGGCTTGGCAGCGGATCCATGAACTGCGTTTAGGCGCTGTACCCGGCGGCCGGATGATCGATCTTAAGAGGACCGATGAGGGCATATCGCGGCCGGTGTGGTTGCTGGACGAGCCCGTCATGCTCTTGGCCTCGGAAGTGCAGCAGCTGCATCAGGCGGGGGGAATTCTCGAGGAGGGCCCCGAGCGGATCGAAAGCGGTTGGTGGGACGGCAAGGATATCGCCCGCGATTACTACATCGTGCGCCAAACGGGCGGCATACGGCGTTGGGTTTTTCAGGAGCGGCGGTCCAAGTGTTGGTATTTGCACGGCGTATTCGCTTGAGATTGGGAGCCCGTGTACGCCGAATTGCATGCCTTGAGCAATTTCACGTTTTTGCGCGGCGCTTCGCAGCCCGAGGAATTGGTCGCCCAGGCCAAGCGCCTGGGCTATCGCGCGCTCGCGCTCACCGATGAATGCTCGCTCGCGGGCGTGGTGCGCGCGCATGTCGCCGCCAAGCGCCACGAGCTGCCGCTGATCGTCGGCACCGAGCTCAATTGCGCCGATGGGCTCAAGCTCGTGGCGCTGGCAACCGACCGGGCAAGCTATGGTGCGATCAGCCGTTTGATCAGTCGCGCACGCCGCGCCGGCGCCAAGGGCAGCTATATGCTCGAGCGCGCGGATCTCGAAAACGCCCTCGACGGATGTTTGCTCGTTTGGCTGCCGCGGGCGGGCAGGACGCCGCTGCCGCAGCACGAGCCAGGACGGCCGCTGGCTGCGCGAGCGCTTCGCGGGGCGCTTGTGGCTGGGCGTCGAGCTCTTGACCGGCGGTTTCGATGCGCGCCGCCTGGCGCTCCTCGAAGAGCTCGGCAAGGCGCTCGAATTGCCGCGGGTCGCCGCCGGCGATGTGCACATGCACAGGCGCAGCCGCCGCGCCCTGCAGGATGTGCTGGCGGCGATTCGCTTGAACATCCCGCTTGAGCGCGCGGGGCTGGCTTTGTTTCCGAATGGCGAGCGGCATTTGCGGCCCCTGCCGCGTTTGCGGCAGATCTATCCCGCGCCGCTGCTCGAGCAAACGCTCGCAATCGCCGAGCGCTGCGCATTCACGCTCGATGATCTGCGCTACGAATATCCCGAGGAGATCGTGCCTGAGGGCGAAACGCCGGCCAGCCACCTGCGCGCCTTGACGGAACGAGGCTGCACCAGGCGCTGGCCGGGCGGGGCGCCCCGCGCCGTGCGCGAAGCGATCGAGCACGAATTGCGCCTGATCGCCGAGCTGAAGTTCGAGCCGTTCTTTCTCACCGTGCACGATGTCGTGCGAGTACGCCCGCTCGCAGAAAATTCTCTGCCAGGGCCGGGGCTCTGCGGCCAACTCCGTGGTCTGCTACTGCCTGCAGATCACCGAGGTGGATCCCTCGCGCATGGCGATGCTGTTCGAGCGCTTCATTTCCAAGGAGCGCAACGAGCCGCCCGACATCGACGTCGATTTCGAGCACGAGCGGCGTGAGGAGGTGATCCAATATATTTATCGCAAATACGGCCGGGAGCGCGCGGCGCTGGCCGCCACCGTCATCTGTTATCGCCCCCGCAGCGCCCTGCGCGATGTCGGCAAGGCATTGGGGTACGATCTGGCGCAGGTGGATCGGCTCGCGCGCGCCATGCAATGGTGGGACGGGCCGCGCATCGATCCCGAGCGCATCCGCGACTGCGGCTTCGATCCGCAGGATCCGAAAATGCGGCGTCTCATGGCGCGCGCGGCGGAAATCCTGGGATTTCCGCGCCATCTTTCGCAGCACGTGGGCGGCTTCGTGATCGCGCGCGGCCGCTTGGATGAGCTGGTGCCCATCGAGAATGCCGCGATGCCGGAACGCACGGTCATCGAGTGGGACAAGGACGATCTGGACGCGTTGGGCTTGCTCAAAGTGGATGTGCTCGGGCTCGGGATGCTGAGCGCGATACGCCGGGCGTTTCGCTTGGTCAACGACTTCGGCGGCTCGTCCGCGGTGGCGGGGGAACTCGATCTCGCGACGGTGCCGAGCGAGGACAAGTCGGTGTACGACATGATTTGCCGCGCCGATACCGTCGGCGTATTCCAGATCGAGTCGCGGGCTCAGATGGCCATGCTGCCGCGTTTGCGGCCGCGCAATTTCTACGACCTCGTGATCGAAGTGGCGATCGTGCGGCCGGGCCCGATTCAGGGCGAGATGGTGCATCCGTACTTGCGCCGCCGCAATCATGAGGAGGCGGTGAGCTATCCGAGCGAAGCGGTCGAGGCGGTGCTCAAGCGCACCTTGGGGGTGCCCATCTTTCAAGAGCAGGTCATGCAGCTCGCGATCGTTGCGGCCGGCTTCTCCCCCGGCGAGGCGGACAGGCTGCGCCGCGCCATGGCGGCGTGGAAGCGCCAGGGGGGCTTGGAGCCCTTCGAGCGCCGATTGATCGACGGCATGCGCGAGCGCGGCTATCCCGAGAGTTTTGCGCGTCAAATATTCAATCAGATACTGGGTTTCGGCGAATACGGATTTCCGGAATCCCACGCCGCAAGCTTCGCGCTGCTGGTCTACACCTCCGCCTGGCTCAAAGCTTACGAACCGGCGGCATTTTGCGCGGCGCTCATCAACAGCCAGCCGATGGGCTTTTATGCGCCGGCGCAATTGGTGCGCGATGCGCGCGCGCACGGTGTCGAGGTGCGTCCGGTCGCGGTGGCGGCGAGCGAATGGGATTGCACGCTCGAGCGGCGCGAGGATGGCCGCCCGGCGCTGCGCTTGGGCTTGCGGCTGGTGAGGAATCTATCGCGCGAGGGCGCGAACCGCTTGCTCGCCGCGCGCGCGGCCGCCGCGTTTACCGATATCGCCGATCTTGCCGAACGCGCGGCGCTCGACCGCCGCGATCTCGAAGCGCTTGGCGCAAGCGATGCGCTCGCGGATCTTGCCGGACACCGGCATCGCGCCGTGTGGCAGGTGAGCGGGGTCGAGCGTGCGCTGCCCTTGCTCCCCGCGCAAACGGCGGTCCCCGAGGGCATTCCCATGCTGCGCGCGCCGCGCGAAGGCGAGGATATCGTCGCCGATTATCGCAGCCTGGGATTATCGCTGCGGCGTCATCCGCTCGCGCTGCTGCGCGGCAAGCTCCATGAGCGCGGCGTCATTCCGACCCAGGAGCTCTGGGGCCGGCCCAATGGCCAGGTGGTCACGACCGCGGGATTGGTCATCACGCGTCAGCGGCCGGGCAGCGCCGGCGGGGTGACCTTCGTCACCCTGGAAGATGAGGTGAGCCACGTGAATTTGATCGTTTGGGAGCGCGTGGCGAGCGCGCAGCGCGCGGCATTGCTCGAATCGCGCCTGCTCGAGGTGCGCGGCAAGCTGCAGCGCGAGGGCGACGTGCTGCATGTGATCGCACAACGCCTGACCAATCTATCGGCGCTGCTCGGCGACCTCGTGGTCGAATCGCGGGATTTTCATTGAACGATACGACACCGCGTTGCAAGACCTTGATTCAGGGGAATAAACTCGACAATGGACCATGGTCCACTACAATGGCGCCCCAGCGCTGGTGCAATGTGCCAGCCCATGGGCGGATGGCCCCAATTGGGGTAAGTCATTGGCACTTGCTGTCCGACGCGCTCGATCGCCAACGACAACAGAATTTTTGCCTCACGAAAAAACAGAAGGCCATTTCATGCAGCACGTTAGATCACTGAAACTCGCAGTCGCAGCATTCGTTGCCGGTATGGGCACACTCTCGGCAGGCAGCGCCGCGGCTGAGGACGTGAACATGTGGGACGGCCAATGGCACTACGAGGTGTCGCCCTACGCCTGGGTGCCGTGGATCTATGTGACGACGCAGCTGCCGCCGATCGCGGGCGGCGGCAATCCGACCACCGAGATCCAGCCGAGCCAGTACCTGAAGTATGTCAAGGCGGGCGCG
The DNA here is from genome assembly GCA_963813755.1 of uncultured Gammaproteobacteria bacterium. Taxonomy (GTDB): domain Bacteria; phylum Pseudomonadota; class Gammaproteobacteria; order Steroidobacterales; family Steroidobacteraceae; genus Bog-1198. Next base: position 88,714 of record CAWEZY010000003.1, read on the forward strand.
CTGTTCGATGCCAGCGTACGCAAGGGCGATTGGGGGCTCTGGACGGATTTCGTTTATCTCAACCTAGAAAACAACGCCACCCATGAGCGGGTGATCAATTTACCCGGTTTACTACCGGGCGCGCCCGCCACGCTGCCGCTGATACGCACCACCGAAACGGGACTCCGGGCAGCGATCTGGACCCTCGCTCCCACGTACACGGTGATGAACAACGACGTGGGCACGCTCGATGTTCTGGTCGGACTGCGCTATACGAGCCTTAATGTCTCATTTTCCTACAATTTCACTGCCCCGCCGACCCAGCTGGAGCGCGGCGGTGGGTTCTGGCCGAGCAGCGATTCGACGGAGGGCATCATCGGCATCAAGGGCGCGCTGCGGCTCTCCGGCGACGGCAAGTGGTTTCTGCCCTACGAGGCGGACGTCGGCGACGGCAGCAAGAATTGGAGTTACAACGCCTTTGTCGGCGCGGGCTATCACTTTCACTGGGGCGATATCACGCTCGGCGTCCGCAATCTGACGTATCAACTATCCGACAGACCGATCCTGGAGAAGGCGCGGCTGACCGGCCCCGTGCTCGGAGCCACGTTCCGCTGGTGATCCGCGGGGCGTGTTCGCTGTCCGCAGCGTTTTAGATTCACCTGGCGCCCCCCTTGATCGGGAGCGTCAGGGCGGGATTAAACGTCCTCAAAACCGCTGAGCACGTTCAGCGCGACTTCCTTTTCTTGCGGCCGGATTTCTCCGCCGGATTGGCCGCACCCTGGTCCGCATCGCCGATCTTGTAGTCGTCGAAATCGCTGAGGAGTTCCGCGGTGCGCCGCTCCTCCATCACCCTTTCGAGACGCCGCCACGCGGGTTCGGCGCCCTTGGGCGCCCGCCGCCGCTGCGACTCGACGTCGCGCATAATGTGATCCACGTCCACATCGTCAACCGGCGCGGTGTCTTCCGCGTCCTCTTCCTCGAACTCGTCCGATTCGGGTTTTTCGCTCATGCTAGCAACGCTTGCGCTTCACCTGTGAACCAGCCACGCGCGGTTTATAAACGGAAAGACGCCTCGCGCGCAATACCCTGGCGCACACTGCGCTATTTGACAAGATCGTTGAGTTGAAAAATCGGCAGCAACAGTGCGATTACGATGAACATGACGATCGCCCCCATGAACACCACCATGAACGGCCCCAGCAGGTTGGTCATGGTCGAAAGCAGGCCGTCCATTTCCCGCTCCTGATTGGTCGCCGCTCGCTCCAGCATCTTCTCCAGTTCGCCGCTGCTCTCGCCGCTGCTGATCAGGTGAATCATCATGGGTGGAAAGAGCTTGCGCGCCGCCAGCGACTTGCCGATCGGGGCGCCCTCGCGCACCCGCAGCGCCGCTTCCTCGACCGCGTTTCTCATGGGAAGGTTATTGACCACCTCGGCCGATATGCGCAATGCCTCGAGCACCGGTACCGCGCTCGCGGTCAGAATGCTGAAGGTGCGGGAAAATCTCGCGGTATTCAGGCCGCGAATGAGCTTGCCCGCGAGCGGCAGGCGCAGCAGCAGCCGATCGAAGCGCAGGCGCGCCTCCGGCGCCTTGAGCCAGCGCAGGAAAAGCCAGGTGGCCCCCGCCAAGAGAATCAGCGCGTAGAACCAATAGTGGCGGATGAGATCGCTGGTGCCGATCAGTATGCGGGTGGCGATGGGGAGTTCCTGATGGCCGGACTCGAATACCGCGACCACCTGCGGCACCACGTACGCCAGCAGAAAGGAAACGATGGCGAACGACAGCACCAAGAGCACGATCGGGTAGACCAGGGCATTGCTGACCTGCTGGCCCATGACCTGACGCGATTCGGTGTAATCGGAGAGCCGTTCGAGCACCTGATCGAGTTTGCCGGATTGTTCGCCGGCCGAGACCGTGGCCCGATAGATTTCCGGGAAAGCCTGCGGGAAATCGCGCAGGCCCTCGGCCAACGGGTGTCCCTCGACCACCTTGCCGCGCACTCCGAGCACGATTCTTTGTACGCGCGGCTTTTCGGTCTGTTCGGCAACCGCCTGCAGCGATTCCTCGAGCGGCAAGCCGGAGCGCAGCAGCGTCGCGAGCTGGCGGGTCAACAGCGCCAAGTCCAGCGTGGAGAGGCCGCGCCGCATGAAGCGGCGGCCGCGGCCGCGCCTCGATTCGCGCTGTGCGGCCTCTTGCACCTCCACCGGCAGCAGCTGCTTGTCGCGCAGCAGCTGCCTGACATGCTTCGGGGTATCCCCTTCGATCAGGCCTTTGCGCTCGCGCCCTTGGACGTCGAGGGCCGTGTATTCGAAGGCACCCATCAGGCCCCTTCAGTCCTCGCGGGTGACGCGCAAGACTTCTTCTAAGGTCGTATCGCCCGCCATGACCTTCCTGCGCCCATCGTCGCGAATGCCGGGGCTCGCCGTGCGCGCATAGCGCTCCAAGTCCTGTTCCGAGGCGCCGTCGTGGATCATGGTGCGCATGTGATCGTCGACCGCGATCAGCTCGTAGATGCCGGTGCGCCCCCGATAGCCGGTCCCGGGCTCGGCAGACGGCCGATACAGTTCGACCGGCCTGCCGCGCGGGTCGAGATTGAGCAACCGCCGTTCGTATTCGCCGGCCATGAACCGCTCTCGGGTGGCCGGATTCAACACCCGCACCAGGCGCTGCGCCAGCACGCCGATCAAACTCGAGGAGAGCAGGAACGGTTCGATGCCCATGTCGCGCAGGCGGGTGACCGCGCCGACGGCGGTATTGGTGTGCAAAGTGGACAGCACCAGGTGCCCGGTCAAGCTCGCCTGTACGGCGATTTGCGCGGTTTCCAAATCGCGGATTTCGCCCACCATGACCACATCCGGGTCCTGGCGCAGGATGGCCCTGAGACCGCGCGCGAAGGTCATTTCGACCTTGGTGTTCACCTGGGTTTGGCCGATGCCGTCGATGTAGTACTCGATCGGATCCTCGACCGTCATGATATTGCGGGTATTGTCATTGATGCGCTCGAGCGCCGCGTAGAGGGTCGTGGTCTTGCCGGAGCCCGTGGGGCCCGTGACCAGGATGATGCCGTGAGGCTTGTGGATGATTTCATCCATCGTGGCCTGCGTGCGCGGATCCATGCCCAGCGAGGTCAATTCGATGCGGCCGGCTTGTTTGTCGAGCAAGCGCAACACCACGCGCTCGCCGTGCCCGGAGGGCAGCGTCGAGACCCGCACGTCGACGGCGCGGCCGGCGATGCGCAGCGAAATTCTGCCGTCCTGCGGCAGGCGCCGTTCCGCGATATCGAGTTTCGACATGACCTTGATGCGCGACACCACCAGGGGCGCCACCGCGCGCTTGGTTTGCAGCACCTCGCGCAACACCCCGTCGACTCGAAAACGAATGACCAGGCGGTTCTCATACGGCTCAATGTGGATATCCGATGCGTTTTCCTTCACCGCCTGCGTCAGCAAGGCGTTGATCAGGCGAATGATGGGCGCTTCATCGTCGCTCTCGAGCAGGTCCGAGGATTCGGGGATGTCCTCGGCCAGATGCGCGAGGTCGGTATTGTCGTCCAAGCCCTCCAGCATCTGCATGGCCGCCCCTGAGCCCGCTTCGTACGCGATGCGCAGCAGGGAGTCGAACTTCTCGACCGATACGCGCTCGATCTTCAACGGCACGCCGACGAAGCGCCGCACCTCCGCCAGAGCCTGCGGGGTGACGCCGGGACGGCACACGGTGTCGGCATAATCCTCGGCAACGCCGCGCACCAGCACGCCGTGACGCTTCGCGAACGGAAAGGACAGCTTGCGCTGCGGCAGCGGCGCTTGCAGTTCGGCGCTCATGGCGCGCTCATCGGCCGCGGGCCCATGGCCGGCTGCGGCGCCGGGGCGGGTTGAGCCGCCGGCGCCGGCTGTGCCGCCGGAGCGGCGGGTTGCGGGCCCGGAGCCGGCTGCGCGATCGGCGGGGCGATCTGCGTAGCGGGGGCGATCTGCGGAGCCCGAGCCGGCTGCGGAGCGGGGGCGGGCTGCGGCGCCGGCGCAATGATCGTTGTGCCGCTGTTGGGCGGGTACGCGGGAACCGTGGGCTGCTTCTCGCCCGGCAGCAGCCAGATCTTGCCCTTGTGCAGATCGTGCTCCTCTTTGCGAATTTCGTTGTATTTCGAGGTACTGACGGCCTCGGTGGCGGGCTGATCGCGCAGGATCTTCGGACGCAGGAACACCAACAAATTGCTCTTTTGGCGCGAGCCGCTGCGCGACTTGAACAGGTTGCCGAGCAGCGGTATCGCGCCGAGCACCGGTATTCGATCCTCGCTTTCGGTCACGGTGTCCTGCATCAAGCCGCCGAGCACGATGATGCCCCCATCCCCGATCAGGATGGTCGTCTTGATGGAGCGCTTGTTGGTGGAAATATCGGCGGAATTCGCCAGCTTGGCGCCGGGCGAGGAGTCTTCCTGCTCGACCTTGAGCTGTATGGTGTCGCCTTCGCTGATATGCGGCGTCACCTTGAGAATGGTGCCGACCTCTTCGCGTTGAATCGTTTGGAAGGGACTCGTGGTGCCGTTCACGGCGGCGGTGGTTTGGGAAAATGACCCGGTGATCAGCGGAATCTCCTGGGTCACCTTGACCTCCGCCTCCTCGTTGTTCATGGTGATCACTCTCGGCGTCGAGATGATGTTGCTGGTGCCGTCGCTGCGCAATGCCTGAATGACGGCGGCGAGCCCCTTGCCGGTGCTCGAGTTGTAGGTGCCGATCGCGAACGTGCCGCCGTTCGGGATCTGCGAGGCGACGCTGGTGCCGGCGGTGAGGCTCGAGGTGGCGCCGCTGGTGTTGGTTCCGGTGACCGTCGTGCTGACATTGCCGCTCAAAACGTTGGCGGCGGCGGCGGCCAGATTGACGATGCTGCTTCCCTGCCCGGGCAGGTTCACCACGCCATAGCCCAGGTTGGAGCCGCCGTCGAGCAGCCACTGCACGCCGAGATTAGCGCTCTTGTTGACCGCGACTTCGACGATCAAGGCCTCGACCTCGACCTGTGCGCGGCGGATATCGAGTTTGTCGATCACCGCCATCAGGTTTTTCATGATCTTGGGCGGCGCCGTCATGATGAGCGCATTGGTGGGAATGTCCGCCCAGATCGTCACGCTGGCATCGACGTTCGAGCCGCCGCCGCCGGCCGCCGGCGGCCCGCGGCCGATGCCGGGGCCGGCTAGAGCCTTGCTGGTGGCCGAGGCCTGTCCCTTGAGCTTGTCGGCCAATTTTTCGGCATCCGCGTACAGCAAATAGCGCACCTCGGTGTCGCCGCCGCCGCCCGCCCGCGGCGTATCCAAGCTCAGCACCAGCGCCTTGGCCTTGAGCTTGAGCGACTTCTCGCCGCTGATCAGCACGCTGTTGGTGCGTTCGTCGGCGACGATTTTGATGGGGGCGCCGGCAGCCTCGGCGCCGCGCACCCTGATTCAACTGATTGATGGTGCGCACCAATTCCGTCGCGCTGGCGTTGCGCAGCGGTACGACGTCGATCGGTTCATCGCCGCTTTCATCCATGCGTTCGACGATCTTCATGATGCGGCTGACGTTGCTGGCGCGATCCGAGATGATCAACATGTTGCCGCTCGGATAGGCGGCCAGATGCCCCTGTTGCGGAATCAAGGGCCGCAGCAGCGGCACCAGCTGCGCGGCACTGATGTTCTTCATGGTGATGATCTGGGTGACGATTTCGTCCGAGCTCGAGCTCACCGCGCTCGGCAGATCGATGGACGGCAATTGCCGGGCGTCGGTGTTGGGAATGATCTTGATGACTTTGCCCGCGGGCACCGCCACATAGCCGTATACCTGCAGCACCGACAGGAACGCTTCGTAGAACGCCCCCGCCGACATCGGGGTCGCCGACAACATGGTCACCTTGGCGTTGACGCGCGGATCGATGATGAAATTCTTGCCGGTCACCTCGCTGACCGCCTGGATGATCTGGCTCAGGTCGGCATCCTTGTAGTTCGGCGTGATGGTCGCGCCTTCCTGCATCCGCGGGGTCTGCGACCGCTGGGGTGACTGCGCCGGCAGGGACACCGGCATCAGCAGCACCGTCAGCGCGCCGACCGTCGCCGTGCGCCATAGGCGGTGCGGATTGAATGACTTCGGCATCATGAACTACCCATGGATCAATCGTTTACGAATCGTGCACGGCCTTCGACCGCCGCGCATCTCATTCGTTTGGTTTCCCGTTCGTGCCGCTTTGAGGAATCTGCGGCGCCTGGCCAACGGGCGGTCCGAGCGGCCCGGGCTCCGCGCCGCGCAATGCCGCCCCGGCGGCTCCGGCCGTCGAGTCGAGCTCCAGATCCCTGGTGGCGTCCGCCGCAACCTGCGCAATGTTCAGACTGATATCCTGTTTCTGGCCGCCCCGTTCAATGGTGACGGTGACGTGGTCCGACGTTTGAATCGTATTGAATACTTCTTGGCTGCGCTGCGGATCGTCGAGGGGTTGGCCGTTGATTGCTGTGACCAGGTCCCCAGGCTTTAAACCCAGTTTGTTGAAAATGGCGCGATTTCGGCCTGGGTAGGCGCGAAAACCGCGCAATTTACCCGCGGCGTTGTCGTAGGATGCCACCGTTCGCATCACCTGATCCAGTATCCCGGGATCTTGCTGCACCATGCGGCGTATATTGTTGACCGCCGCCAGCGTGCGCGGGTCGGGCCCTATCGTGCGGGCGGAGGCGACGCTGCGGTCTCCCGGGAGGAGTCGCGGCAGCAGCAACGTCTCCAAGTTGCCGTTGCGGTTGAGTATGACGTGGTCAAGATAGACCGAATACAGCGATGCGCCGTTCACGTTGTCGCCGACCGAATAGACCTTCGAGGGGCCGCCGTCGCTGATGATGGCGATGCCGCGCTTCGGATCCTGGGTGGCAATCGTGCCGGCCAGCACCAAATTCGCACTGCTGAGCGGGGCGTTGGCCGGATCCTGCGTGGAGGGCTCGGCGGTGCGCACGCCAAACGGATGCGCCATAATCAGCGCTTGGATATTCGCCGCCGGGCGCTGGGGCGGCTCGGCGCTCCTTGCGATGGCGGGCTGGGGAGACTTGACCTGTCCGCCGAGCAGCGACATGGCGATGCGGGCAAGCTCGACCGCAATGAGTGCCGCTAGCGCGAGCGAGGCCAGATGCGGGCCGTTGCCACGCAGGCGGGACAACCAGTCGTTAGTGTGCGTATCAAGCATGTGAGGATCGTGCGCCTATCGCAATGCCAGTGGCGAATAGAGTGCGCGAGCGGATCCACCGCGCGCCCACGGGTACCTTAACTCAGGCAATCATACGGGCTACCGGCTAGGCTGCTCAAGCATTTGTTTTTACTTGTTAAAGTAAACCGACACGGTTTGGCGACATGCGGCTTTCAGCCGGCGGTTTTGCCTGCGCCGCTTGTAAAGCGCGAAAGCGCGCCCTATAAACTGTTAATTCATGAGTGACATTGAACGCGGCAGGGAAGGCACGGGCTTGGTCGTCGAGGAAGCGGCGCCGAAGCTGAAGCGCCCGCCCCAATATCAGGTACTGCTGATCAATGACGACTACACGCCCATGGAATTCGTGGTCGACATCCTGCAGCGCTTTTTTTCCATGGACCGCGTCAAAGCGACCCGGGTTATGCTGGAGGTCCATACCAAGGGCAAAGGGGTGTGCGGAGTCTTCACTTATGAAATCGCAGAGACCAAGGTGGCTCAAGTGATCGCATATGCGCGACAACATCAGCATCCGCTGATGGCAACGCTAGAAGAGGCGTAAAGTGCTTAGTCAAGAACTCGAATTTTGCTTGAATGATGCCTTCGCGGGCGCGCGCGAGGCGCGCCACGAATTCATGACGGTGGAGCATTTGCTGCTCGCGATCGTCGATACCCCGAAAGTGCGCGAGGTCTTGAAATCGTGCGGCGCCGACGCCTCGAAGCTCAAGGCGGAACTGAAACAGTTCATCGATCAAACCACGCCGCGCCTGCCGACGGGCGAGGATCGCGATGTGCAGCCGACGCTCGGGTTCCAGCGGGTGTTGCAGCGGGCGGTCTTCCACGTGCAATCGAGCGGCAAGAAGGAGGTCACGGTCGCCAACGTCTTGGTGGCGATCTTCAGCGAAAAGCAGTCGCATGCCGCCTACCTCTTGAGCATGCAGGACGTGTCGCGGTTGGACGTCGTCAATTTCATTGCGCACGGCCTGTCCAAAGCGGGCGGCGAAGAGCGCAGCGACCGCGAGGAGGGCGGCGCTTCCGGCGATGCCGAGCGCGAGGGGGACGGCGGCGGCAGCGCCTTGGAAAAATACGCCACCAATCTCAACGAGGCCGCCCGCAAGGGCAAGATCGACCCCCTGATCGGCCGCAAGACCGAGGTCGAGCGCACCATCGAGATACTCTGCCGCCGGCGCAAGAACAATCCGCTGTACGTCGGCGAAGCGGGCGTGGGCAAGACCGCGATTGCCGAGGGTTTGGCGCGAATGATCGTCGAGAGTCAGGTTCCGGACGTCTTGCTGGACGCCACCATATTCTCACTGGATATGGGCTCGCTGGTCGCCGGCACGAAATACCGCGGCGATTTCGAAAAGCGCCTGAAGGCCGTGCTCGCCGAAGTCAAAAAGCTGCCGGGGGCGATCCTGTTCATCGACGAAATCCATACCGTGATCGGCGCCGGCGCCGCGTCCGGCGGCGTCATGGATGCCTCCAACCTGATCAAGCCGGCTCTCGCCAATGGCGAACTGCGGTGCATCGGCTCGACCACCTACAACGAATACCGCGGGATTTTCGAGAAGGACCATGCGTTGGCGCGGCGTTTTCAGAAGATCGACATCACCGAGCCTTCGATCCAGGACACGGTCGATATTTTGCGCGGGCTGAAGTCGCGCTACGAAGAGCATCACGGCATCAAATACGAGGACGATGCGTTGAAGGCGGCGGCGGAGCTCGCGGCGCGCCATATCAACGACCGGCACATGCCCGACAAAGCCATCGATGTGGTGGACGAGGCGGGCGCCAACCTGCGCCTGCAGCCGGTCGCGGATCGCGAAGCGTCGGTCACCGTAACGCAGATCGAAAACGTCGTGGCACGCATTGCGCGCATACCGCCCAAGAACGTGTCGATGTCCGACCGGGATGTGCTCAAGAACTTGGAGCGCAATCTCAAGCTGACGATTTTCGGCCAGGACAAGGCGATCGAAGCGCTGGCGGCCGCGATCAAGATGTCGCGCTCGGGGCTTGGCGATCAGCGCAAGCCGGTGGGTTCGTTCCTGTTCTCGGGTCCGACCGGCGTCGGCAAGACCGAAGTGACGCGGCAGCTGGCGATCGCCATGGGTGTGGAGTTCGTGCGCTTCGACATGTCCGAATACATGGAGCGGCACACCGTTTCGCGTCTCATCGGCGCGCCGCCGGGATACGTCGGTTTCGATCAGGGCGGATTGTTGACCGAAGCCATTGCCAAACATCCGCACTGCGTGCTGTTGCTCGACGAGATCGAGAAGGCGCACCCGGACGTCTTCAATCTGCTGCTGCAGGTCATGGATCACGGCACCCTGACCGACAACAACGGCCGCAAGGCGGACTTCCGCCACGTGATCATCATCATGACGACCAATGCGGGAGCGCTCGAAATGAGCCGGCCGAGCATTGGTTTTACCCAGTCGGACACCTCATCGGACGGCATGGAGGCGATCCGGCGCCTGTTCTCGCCGGAATTTCGCAATCGTCTGGATTCGGTCATTCAGTTCGGCGGCCTCGATCAGAACACGATCGAGCGCGTGGTCGACAAGCTGTTGATCGAAACGGAGGCGCAGCTCGAACAAAAGCGTGTCTCGATCTCGGTCAATGATCAGGCGCGACGCTGGATCGCGAAGCGCGGCTATGATCCGAAAATGGGCGCAAGACCGATGGCCAGGGTCATTCAGGAGTACATCAAGCGCCCGCTGGCCGAAGAGCTGCTGTTCGGCAAGCTCGTCAAGGGCGGACACGTGGAAGTGACCGTGAGCGAGGACGGCGAAAAGCTAAAGCTCGATACGCGGGCCGCGGAGGAGCCGGCGCTGTTGTCGCACGAAAGTTGAGCTTGGCCTGGGAGCCTGTCTGAATAGTCCGCGGCCACGGGGAATACTCAGACAGGCTCCTAGCGGCCGCGGTAGACGATGCGGCCCTTGGTCAAGTCATAGGGGGTCATTTCCACGGTGACTTGATCGCCGGTCAAAATGCGAATGTAGTTTTTACGCATCTTGCCGGAGATGTGGGCGGTCACCACGTGGCCGGTCTTCAGTTTGACGCGGAACGTGGTGTTGGGCAGAGTCTCGACGACTTCGCCCTCGAATTGAATTGCCTCTTCTTTTGACATGCGTCCTTGTTGAGCGGGGACAGGATAAGCCGGGCGCATTGTGCATAAAGCCCCCTGCTAATGCAATTTCAGGAAGGCTCGGCGCTCCAGCTGGCGGATGGTGAGCGGCGCGCGTAGCGGCGCAGCAACGCCACGAACTGGTCTCGCGATAGCTCGCGGGCGCCGAGGCTGGCCAAGTGAGAACTGGCGATCTGGCAGTCGATCAGACGGATGTCGCGGACTCGGCATTCCTCGACCAACCGGGCCATCGCCACCTTCGAGGCGTCGCGCTCCCGGCTGAACATCGATTCACCGAAGAACACGCCGCCCAAGTGGATGCCGTAAAGACCGCCGACCAGGCGCTCGCCGACATACGTTTCAACGGAGTGAGCGAAGCCGAGGTTGTGCAGCCGTTCGTACGACGCGATCATTTCATGATGCAGCCAGGTGTCAGGACCCGATCGACGCGGCTCCGCGCAGGCTCGGATGATGGCGGCGAAGTCGCTGTCCACGCGGGTGGTGAAAGGTCCGTTTCTCAGGGTTTTGCGCAAGCTGCGGGAGACGACGAATTCCTCCGGATACAGCACCATGCGCGGATCCGGCGACCACCACAGAATCGGCTGTTGTGCCGAATACCAGGGAAACACGCCGCGTTCGTAGGCGGCCAGCAGCCGCGCGGGCTCGAGGTCGCCGCCGGCGGCCAGCAATCCCGGCGGCTCGCGCAGCGCCTGCTCGAGTGGCGGGAACCAATTCGGATCAGCCTGCTCGCTCAGCCAAACGAGCCTGCTCAGAGCTGCAATTCCTCGCTGGCCGCCCGGTGATAGGGCACGTGTTCGTTCACCGCCGCCGCGTAGCGCGCGACACCACCGGCTTCGCGTGCCGCAAAATCGCGAATCGCCGCCGCGAAGCGCTCATCGACGATGTCGTGCGCCGAACCGGTCAGCGTCGGCACGAAGCCGCGCGGAACCTTGTGCTCGCCCTGCGTTCCGGGTTCGAATCGTTGCAGCCCGTTGGCGATGCAGTACTCGATGCCCTGGTGGTAGCAGGCTTCGAAATGAAGACTGTGATAATTGCCGCCCGCGCCCCAGTAACGCCCGAATAGGGCGTCCTCACCGACGAAGAAAATGGCCGCCGCGATCGGCTCGTGTCCGTGGCGCGCCACCTTGAGCATCATGCATTCGGGCATGCTGGCGGCGATCAGCTTGAAGAATTGCAAATTAAGATACGGCTCCTGCCCATGGCGGTGGAAAGTATCGGCGTAAAAACGATAGACCACGCGCCACAGGGCGTCGTCCATGTCGCCGCCCAAGCGGGTGTCGAATTCGATGCCCGCCTCGGCAACGCGGCGCCTTTCGCGCTTGGCTTTCTTGCGCTTCTCCGCGGTAAAGGTGGTCAGGAAATCGTCGTAGGACCCGTAGCCGCGGTTGTACCAATGGAACTGGCAGTCGCGCCGCAGAATGAGCCCGGCTTGGCGCAGTGCCGCCAGATCCCCGTCGATCGGGAACAGCACGTGCCACGAAGAGAGTTGCTCGGATCGCGTGTAGTCGCTCGCCGCCCGGATCAAGGTGGCCGTTATGCCGCGCTCATCCGCCGCCGCGCCGATGAGAAAGCGCGGCCCGGTCACCGGCGTGAACGGTACCGCCGACACGAGCTTCGGGTAATACTTCAGTCGGTGCTGGGCATAGGCGTTCGCCCAGGAGAAGTCGAACACGAATTCGCCGCGGGAATGCGATTTTCGGTACAAGGGCATCGCGCCGAGCATGCGGCCGCGCGAATCCTCGACCAGCAGATGCTTGGGCGCCCAGCCGGTGCGCGCGGCGACGCAGCCGGATTGCTCCAAAGCCGACAAGAATTCGTGCCGCAAGAATGGATGGCCGGCGGCGCGCCCGGCCGCGAGCGCATTCCAAGCGGCCGCATCGACTTCGGCGATGTGGTTGATGAACCGCGCCCGAGGCTCGCTCACGCGCGGGCGGCGACCGGCTTCAGGCGCGGCTCGGCCGCAATGCGCTCGAGGTACTTATCCGCATCGAGAGCCGCCATGCAGCCCGTGCCCGCCGATGTGACCGCCTGCCGATAGACGTGATCGGCCACGTCGCCGGCCGCAAAAACGCCGGCAACGCTGGCGGCGGTGGCGTCCCCCTCGCTGCCTCCCTTGACGACGATGTAGCCGCCACGCATATCGAGCTGCTTGTCGAATAGCTGGGTATTCGGCTGATGGCCGACCGCGATGAACACCCCGTCGACGTCGAGGATGCGTGTCGCGCCGTCGTGCACGCCGCGCACACGGACTCCGATGACCCCGGCCGCATCGCCCAGGATTTCATCGACCGTATGATTCCAAAGAATGCTTATTTTACCTGAGGATTCAAGCGCAAATAGCCGATCTTGAAGGATTTTTTCGGACCGCAATTTGTCGCGGCGGTGAACCAGGGTGACGTGCGAGGCAATATTGGCGAGATACAGCGCCTCCTCGACGGCGGTGTTGCCGCCGCCGATGACCGCAACCGTCTTTCCCCGATAGAAAAAGCCGTCGCAGGTCGCGCAGGCGGACACCCCTCGGCCGCGAAACGCTTCCTCGGAGGGCAGCCCGAGGTACTTGGCCGATGCGCCGGTGGCGACGATCAAGGCGTCGCAGGTATATTCGCCGTTTTCGCCCGTCAAGCGAAACGGGCGCTGGCGCAAATCCACTCGATTGATGCGGTCGACCACGATCTCCGTATAAAAGCGCTCCGCATGCCGGCGCATGCGCTCCATCAACTGCGGACCTTGAAGATGCTCGACGTCGCCGGGCCAATTGTCCACGTCGGTGGTGGTCATCAGCTGGCCGCCTTGTTCCAGGCCGGTGATGAGCAGAGGCTTGCGATTGGCGCGAGCCGCGTACACTGCGGCCGAATACCCCGCGGGACCTGAGCCCAGGATGATGAGTGGACGGTGGCTGACAACGCTCATGTATAATTTGCCTCTCTTCAGATATGCCTCGCCGATGTTCAGCGCCGCTGCCTCATGGTAAGTAAATCCGGGGGTGCAGGCCAGTTCGAACGAACCCGTGCGTCGTTACGCCGAGGATGGTGGTGGATCACCGCTTGCTCGGATAATATTACCTCATATTCAAATAGTTAAGAGATATATATCATTAAGGATCGAGAATTGACCGAAGCTGCCGCCCAGAGGAATCCGAAACACCGCATGAAACTCTCCGCCGCCGTGTCGCGCTCCTTGCGCGAGGGGACCTTGTGGATTCTGTGCGCGCTGGCGCTGTTGCTGGTGCTGGCGCTGTTGTCCTATCAGCCGCACGACCCGGGCTTTGCGGACACCGGTGAACCGGGTCCGGTGAGCAATTGGATCGGACCGGTGGGCGCCTGGCTCGCCGGATTTTTCCTCTTCTTGTTCGGGCGCCCGGCGTATCTATTCCCCCTCATGCTGGCCTTTGCGGGTTGGCTCGTGCATAAGAACCATTCGCTGCCCGACGCCAGGTCGCGCCTCGGCGCCCTGTTGCGCGCGGCCGGGTTCGTGCTGACCTTGCTCACGAGTTGCGGCCTCACGACGCTGCATTGGGACGGATCGGCGCTGCCGAACAGCGCCGGCGGTGTGCTCGGCGAGTTGGTCGGCAACGGTGCCGCGCGGGGGTTGAGTTTTCTCGGAGCAACATTGCTGCTGCTCGGACTGTGGCTGGCCGGGGTTGCGCTGTTCCTCGGCGTCTCATGGTTCGACATCATGGACCGGCTCGGCGCATGGGTTTTGCAAGCCATTGACTGGGCGCGCGCTGAGATCGACCGGCGGCGGGAGCTCGCGTTCGGACAGCAGCGCAAGCAGGCGCGTCAGGAGGTGGTGCGCGAGGAGCAGAAGAAAGTCGCGAATCGCCCCGCGCCGCGCATCGAGGCGGCGGCGCCGGTGCCGGAAAAGAGCGAGCGCGTCGAGCGCGAACGGCAAGTGCCGTTGTTCGACGCGCCGAAGTCGAGCGAATTACCGGCCCTGTCGTTGCTCGATGAGCCGCGGCCCCGCGAACAGGCCTATTCCGATGAGGCATTGGAGGCCATGTCGCGCTTGGTGGAGCTCAAACTGCGTGACTTCGGCGTCGAGGCTGAAGTGGTGGCGGTTCAGCCCGGCCCGGTGATCACGCGCTTCGAACTACGGCCGGCGCCCGGGGTCAAGGTCAACCAAATCAGCAATCTTGCCAAGGATCTTGCACGTGCGCTCTCGGCCATCAGCGTGCGGGTCGTGGAGATCATTCCCGGCAAGTCGGTCGTCGGTCTGGAAATACCCAATGAGAAGCGTGAGATTGTCACGCTCGGCGAGATCATCAAGTCCAAGCCGTACGACGAGGTCGCATCGCCTCTCGCGCTCGCGCTCGGCAAGGATATCGGCGGCGTGCCGGTAGTCGCGGATCTGGCGCGCATGCCGCATCTGCTGATCGCGGGCACCACGGGTTCCGGAAAATCCGTCGGGATCAATGCCATGGTATTGAGCCTGGTGTACAAGGCGACGCCCGAACACGTGCGCATGATCATGATCGATCCGAAGATGCTGGAGCTTTCGGTCTACGAGGGAATTCCGCATCTTTTGTCGCCGGTGGTGACCGACATGAAGCAGGCGGCCAATGCATTGCGTTGGTGCGTGGCGGAGATGGAACGCCGCTATCAGCTCATGTCGGCTTTGGGCGTGCGCAACATCGGCGGCTTCAACCGCAAGGTGAAGGAGGCGGCGGACGCCGGCAAGCCGATCAAGGATCCGATTCGCATGCAGAAGGTGATGCAGGCGGTACCGGGAGTTGCGGCAGAGGACGTGCCGGAGCTGACCACGCTGCCGTTCATCGTGGTGATCATCGACGAATTGGCCGATCTGATGATGATCGTCGGCAAAAAAGTCGAAGAGCTCATCGCGCGCCTCGCGCAAAAGGCCCGGGCGGCGGGCATCCATCTGATCTTGGCGACGCAGCGGCCCTCGGTGGATGTGATCACCGGGCTGATCAAGGCCAATATTCCGACGCGCATCGCATTTCAGGTGTCGGCCAAGGTGGATTCACGCACCATTCTCGACCAAAGCGGCGCGGAATCCTTGTTGGGCCACGGCGACATGCTGTATTTGCCGCCGGGCACCTCCATACCGACGCGCGTCCATGGGGCCTTTGTTTCCGACCAAGAGGTTCACCGGGTGGTGGCCGGACTGAGGGCCGCATCGCCTCCGGTCTATATCGATGAGATTCTCGAGGGTCCGCGAACGCCGATCGCCGGCTTTCCATCCGATGACGAGGAGAGCGCGGAAGGCGGTCTCGGCGATGCCGAGGCGGATCCTCTTTACGACGAGGCGGTGCGAATCGTCACCGAGACGCGTAAGGCATCCATATCGGGTGTGCAGCGGCGACTCAAGATCGGCTATAACCGTGCGGCCCGCCTGGTCGAGGCCATGGAGGCGGCCGGATTGGTCGGTCCCTTGCAGTCGAATGGCGCGCGCGAAATCTACGGCGCCGCGCCGCCGGAGGAATGAGTTTCATGGCGAGACACGGACTTGCGGCTGCCGCTCTTGTGCTGTGGTCGTGCATCGCGAGCGATGCCGTCGCGGCTGCATCGGCCGCAACCGAGGTCGAAAGATATCTCACCGGCCTTAAGGCTTGGTCCGCCGCATTTGAACAAACCATCGATGACGGTCACGGCAAGGTGCTGCGCAGCGCCTCCGGCAAATTCTATCTGCAGCGCCCGGGCAAGTTTCGCTGGGATTACCGGCAGCCTTCCGAGCAACTGATCGTGGCCGACGGCAAGGAAATCTGGTTTTACGACAAGGATCTGGCTCAGGCCAATGTGCGCGACATGGACTCAACGCTCGCCAGCACGCCCGCGATGCTGCTGTCCGGCGGTTCGGTGAGCGGCGAGTTCGACATCACGGAACTGCCGGCGAGCGGCGGCTTGCGGTGGTTTCAACTCATTCCCAAGCATCCGGAGACCGATTTTCAACTGGTGCGCATCGGCTTTGACCGGCAGGGCGAGCTGGCCTCGATGTTCCTCGCCGACAAGCTCAATCAAGTGACACAGCTCACGTTCACTCACCCGATCCGCAATCCCGAATTCGCTCCCGGCCTGTTTTCGTTCTCGCCGCCGCCGGGAGTCGATGTGATCGGGCGCGCCCCGTGACCGCGGTCGGCGACGGCACCTACCGGCCGCTGGCCGATCGGCTGCGTCCGCGCGTCCTCGATGAATTCGTCGGACAGCCCCATTTGGTGGGCGTGGGCGCACCGTTGCGCCGTGCGCTCGAATCCGGCCGGCCGCACTCGATGATCCTGTGGGGGCCCCCGGGGACGGGCAAGACGACGCTGGCGCGCCTGGTGGCCTCCGGTGCTCACGCGGAGTTCATCGCGTTGTCGGCGGTGCTGGCCGGCATCAAGGACATCCGTGCCGTGGTGGAACGGGCGCGCGGCCTGCGCGGCACGCGGGACACCGTGTTGTTCCTCGATGAAGTGCATCGCTTCAACAAGTCCCAACAGGATACGTTTCTGCCTTACGTCGAGGACGGCACGCTGATCTTCGTCGGCGCCACCACGGAAAACCCGTCGTTTGAGGTGAACAACGCGCTGTTGTCGAGGGCGCGGGTCTACGTGCTGAAGCCGCTCACCGCGGAGGATCTCGGAAAACTTCTCGATCGCGCCCTTGCGGACGCGCAGCGCGGCCTGGAAACCTTGAGATTGCAAATGGAGGCCGGTGCGCGGGAGTTGCTGCTGGCCGCGGCCGATGGCGATGCGCGGCGCATGCTGAACCTGCTGGAAACCGCCGCGGACTTGAGTGTGCCGGACGGCGCCGGGCACCGGCTCGACGTCGATACCATGCGCTCGGTCATCGGCAGCACCTATGTGCGCTTCGACAAGGGCGGCGAAAATTTTTACGATCAAATCTCCGCGCTGCACAAGTCGGTTCGCGGCAGCGATCCGGATGCCGCCCTGTATTGGCTGTGCCGCATGCTGGCGGGGGGCTGCGACCCTCTCTACATCGCACGGCGGGCACTGCGCATGGCGAGCGAGGACATCGGCAACGCGGATCCCCGAGCCCTCACCTTGAGTTTGGAGGCTTGCGCGGTCTACGAGCGGTTGGGAAGTCCGGAAGGCGAGCTGGCCATCGCACAAGCCATCGTATTCATGGCCTGCGCGTCGAAGAGCAATGCCGTCTACACCGCCTACAATGCGGCCAAGGCGGATGCGGAGAGCTTGGGTTCCCTGGAGGTGCCGCTGCATTTACGCAATGCCCCGACCCGGCTGATGAAGGAAATCGGCTATGGCAAGGGTTATCGCTACGCGCACGACGAGCCGGATGCTTATGCGGCCGGCGAGCGCTATTTCCCCAACGACATGCCCGACCGTCGCTACTACGTGCCCGCACCCCGCGGGCTCGAAATCAAGATCGGCGAAGCGCTGGCGGCGCGCCGGGCGCGCGACCGATCGCGCGGCGCGGGTGGATCGTGACCGGTACCGCCGCGGCCCACGGCGGGCGCGTTCGCCTACAATGACGGGCTGCGGCGTCTAAGGAAGAAATCACCGTGCTCGATCCGAAGTTGTTACGCGGCGATTTGCCGGCAGTGGCCGCCGAACTGGCGCGGCGCGGGTTTGTCCTCGATGTCGAGCGGCTTGCCGCCTTGGAGGAGCAACGCAAGGCGGCGCAAATCGAGGCCGACCGCCTGCGCGCCGAACGCAACGCCAATGCGAAAGCGGTGGGCCAGGTGAAGGCGCAGGGACAGGACGCCGCTCCCCTGATTACTCTCGGCGAGTCCCTGTGGCAGAGACTGCACGGAATCGACCAACAACTCGAGGCGATTCAAACCGAATTGAGCGCCATACACCTGGGATTGCCGAATATCCTTCACGCCAGCGTTCCCGCCGGGCGCGACGAGACCGATAACGTCGAGGTGCGGCGCTGGGGTACGCCGCGGCAGTTCGATTTCGAGCCGAAGGATCACGTGGCGGTCGGCGAACGCATCGGCATGGATTTCGAGGCGGCGGGGCGCATCTCCGGAGCGCGGTTCGTGGTGATGACCGGGAGACTGGCGAAGCTGCAGCGCGCTCTCATTCAGTTCATGCTCGACTTGCACACCGGCCAGCATGGTTATCGCGAAGCCTACGTGCCGTATCTGGTGCACGCCGCGGCGCTCGTCGGGACCGGTCAGCTGCCGAAGTTCGAGCAGGATCTGTTCGCGGTGCCGGGCGACCCGGGTTTCTTTCTGATACCGACCGCCGAAGTGCCGGTCACGAATCTCGCGCGCGACCGGATTCTGGACGCCGGCTTGCTGCCTCTCAAATACGTGGCGCACACGCCTTGCTTCCGCTCGGAAGCCGGGGCATCGGGCAAAGACACGCGCGGCATGATTCGACAGCACCAGTTCGAGAAAGTGGAATTGGTGCACATCGTGCGCCCCGAGCAGTCGTACGCGGCGCTCGAGGAGCTCACCAGTCATGCTGAAGCGGTACTGCAGGCGCTCGAGCTGCCTTACCGGGTGATTGCTCTTTGCGGCGGGGACGTGGGGTTCAGCAGCGCGAAGACCTACGATCTCGAGGTCTGGCTGCCCTCGCAGCAGCGCTATCGCGAGATCTCATCCTGCAGCAATTGCGAATCGTTTCAAGCGCGGCGCCTGCAGGCCCGGTGGCGGAACCCCGCCACCGGCAAGCCCGAGCTGGTGCATACCCTCAACGGCTCGGGCGTAGCCGTGGGGCGCGCATTGGTCGCAATCCTGGAGAATTGTCAGCAGGCGGACGGCAGCGTCGCGATACCGTCCGCGCTCGGCCCCTACATGGGCGGAGATCTGCTGCTGACTTGAGGGGTCCGATTACCTGCGGTTGCCCATCAAAAACGTCAACACGTACCAGAACATCAGAGCGATCGACGCGAACAGCTGCATCGCGGCCGACACATAGCGGTCTTCCGGGTAGTGCAGAATGATGTTCGAGGTGTCGTACAGAACCGCGGCTCCCGCGAATCCGATCATCAACACCGAGAACCCGGTTCCAAGCTGGAAGCCGAAAACCACGCCGCCGACGATCGCAACCAGCGCCAGCACGCCGCCCCACATCAGAATGGCCCGCAGGAAGGAAAAATCCTTGCGCGTGCGGTGGGCGACCAACATCAAGCCGCCGGCACCCAACGAGGTCACCAGCGTGGCACTGTCGATCGTGCCGGGCGCTTTCGCATCGGCGATATAGAGCAGGGGCACGAAGATGAGCGCCTCCGCCACCACATACACCGCGTACGCAAAGTACTGCATGCCGATCGAGTTGCTGGTTTGCGCGGTGCGCGAAGCCAGCCATCCGGTCAGCATGAAGGCGCCCAATATGAGCATCCAATTAAAACCGAACATGAACCGGGCGATCTGCGGCGCGAGGCCGGATTCGAACAGCCCGAGTTCCACCAGGATGAAGCCGAGAATGCCGCCCACCAAGTGGGTATAAGTGCGCGTAATGAAAATACCGCGGCTGTCGACCGCCGTTCCCGGGAAGGCCGCGTTGTTGCTCGGAAAATTAGCCATATCGATTAATCCTCTGTCCTTATATTAAGTCTAAGCGCATTTTAGCACTCCGGCCCTGAGCGTGCCGAAGCAGCCGTGCTTATATAGGGGTGCATCCCCGATGTTCAATGCGCCTGCCTTGCTCCGCGCACTCCTCACGCCCCTTAAGGCAGTATTAAGAATTCGTAACGGCTCATCAAGGTGCTGGCCGACCGAGAGGTGTTGCTGCTGACGGCCTCCTACACCTGTATGTGCGACGCGTTCTATTTGCTCACGACCTGGTCATTCCTGTATCTGGTGCAGGAGCGTCACCTGAGCGCACTCGAGGGCGGCTGGTTCGCGATGCTGCCGCCGATCGGCGCCGCCGTCGGGGCCTGGTTAGGCGGCAACCTCGGCGGTGTGATCAACATCCCGATCATCGCCTGGCTCTCCGGCCACGGCCACTGGCATAGCGCGTTCGCGACCGGCACCGCCTTCGCCGTGGTCGCCGCCGCGCTGCGGCTGCTAATCGATGCCGACCGGCAGCTCGAAACGGGCAGCGCTAGTCAGCTGATCGGAACGCGACGGGACATTCTGGCAATCGACTGATGTAAACATGCGCAGTCAAATCCCCGACACCCGGCTAGTCACCGTAGGCAGCAGGGTCGACACGCGTCCATGACCGATAGTCCTGGGGTTTTTGAGCTGAATGTCTGGAATCGGGAGGAGTATCAGGCGCTTCCCGGCCAAGACCCGTCCATCGAACTTGCGAATTCGCGACTCCAAAGCCGTCGCTCAATCACCGCGCGGACAACGCTTGCTTAGACACTTGTTGGGATATTGCGAGTGCACTCAACTATTCTCCGCAATAACCTTCAGCACGGCTTTCGCTACGCGCTCGTCGATCTCCAGTGCATGCTTGAGAAGTACCGGGTAGCGCAGCAGCGCTTCCATGCGGCCGCTAGAGAGATGCATCTGAACCTGCGGTGCGGCGTCGTGCACATTGGCCGGTGCGGTGGTTATCTCGGTCTCTTTCACCTGCTGCAGAATCTCTTCGCTGTATTCGCTCATGGCGCTGCTTATAGCCGCCAGCAATTTGTCCTTCAACGCCGCGTAGTCGCTGACAGCCGGCAGGGGCAGCGTCGTCTCGTGCCAGGAAAGATTCGCCTCCGAGATTTGCTTGAAGAGTCCGCTCGACGCTTGGAATACGACCAAGTTGGCGAAAGCGACGACCCTTCCGGTGGGCCCCAAGGGCCCTTGCGGATTGAGTTCCCTGAGATGCATTCGAACCAGACCTAAGTCGATCACCTCGCCCACCACCGCGCCGATCTGTATTCGATCTCCGACACGGATTCCATACTTCCCGATCAGAAAGAAGTACCCGACGACCGAGACGAGCACGCTTTGCATGGCAACGGCCAGGCCGGCGGTGATCAAACCAGCAAATGTGGCGAAGGTGCTAATTTCGGTCACCGAGCTGACCCCGATGATCCCAACGACTACGGTCCACAGAATAATATTTCGCACCAGCAGCAATTGATATCGACGGTGCGCCTCATGCGCATAGAGAAGCACACCGCGCCGCCACAACTCGCCGAGCGCGAATACGACCGCCAATATGCCGAGTACAATTCCTGAACGAATTCCAAGCGCCACCAAAGCCTCGTGATACTGCCTCTCCGCGGCATCTCGCCAACTGTCCAAATTGTGCCGATACTGCTGAAGCAGCACCTGTTCCTGCGTCAACGGGATGAGAATCTCCGAGGTCTGCCTGAACAGCCACGCCAAGGTATCGAATTCACCACGCAGCGATTTCAACTCCCCGCTGCTGGCGTTATCCGCCCGGGCCGCGATCTGATCGCTGCGGGTCGAATAGACCTGTAATTTCTTGAGCGGCGATGCGCTGATTTTCTTGAAGGTTTCCGCTAGCGCGGCCGTATGCCGATCGATTACATCGATGGTGTCGATCTTCTTGCGTTGTCTCAGCACGTTGGCGCCGAGATCCCAAATTCCGTAGCGCCCTGGAGTCTTGCTGCCGTCGCTGGTGATGGGGGAGCTTGCGGCCTGACCCACGGCGGTCGATGGCGCGCTGATCGATGGCGCGGCGGTCGGATTGCCGCTCGCGGCCGGAATGGTTGCAGCTATCGCCTCGATTTGTGCCTTCAGCACATTCGCACCCGCTGCCTTGGGGTCGCTTTCGTTGACGAAATCCGTCATCGTGTCGAGAAGGTTTATTCTGGCATTAACCATCGCCAGTTCGCCCTGCAGTTCGATCAGCTTCGCGTCGATGTCTTGCTTGACCTTCCCCAAAGCGGTCAGTTTTTGTTGTTGGGCAGCATTGATCTTCTGTTGAATGGACAGCCGCTGCGCGTCCAATTGGTCTTGTTGTTGACCGAGCGAGTGCTGCGCCGAGACATCTGCGGCACTCTTCCCGGAGCTCGCCTCGCTGCTCAAGAGTTCCGCGTTGGCCCGAGCGATATCAAATGCCAGAGCGATTACTTTGTCGGCCGTCTGCCGGTTGGCAAAGAGGATCAACTGATCACTGGGTTGAGTGGCATTTTGCTGCTGAGTGCCAAGCGTTCGGTACCAATCGACCGTGTCATCCAAGATTTGGACGACCTGGGCCCCGGTCAAAACCGATACATGAGACTCCAGGGCGGCGCCAGCAGGCGAATTACCCGGATCCGCCGCATGAGCGCTTCCTCCATAAATGCTGAGGGCGCCGAGCAAGGGGACTATGGATTGAATTCGCATGGATCGAGCGTATCGCTAAGTCGTTGACTTGCACAGTCCCGCTGCAGCGCCTGAGTTCGTCGCCTTCCTCGCCGATATCGTTGGCCGACAGCCTCGGCTTAGTCTGGAGACAGGGAGCGGGCCTTACTTCGAACCAGCGCTGTCTCTGTACCGGCGATGCGGGTTCGTCGACGGAGAGGCGTTCGCAGACTACAAGCGCAGTGTATTCAATCAATTTTTGCATCTGACCTTGCTGCCCGCCACCTAAAAGTCGAATTGAGCAACACTAAACCAGATGTTCGAATCTGTCGGGGATGGGTCGAGATTTACCGGATGCCGACGGCTCTGGGTTTCTCGCGCTGAATGTATGGTTTTAGGAGGCGAATCAGGCGCTGATCGGCCACGACCCGTCATCGATAGCCCTGAAATGACCGCCGCGAAGCGGCCGCTCGCGCCTTGGGGTAGGCTAACTTGGATGAGATGCAGTTTGGTGGCGCAAACTCTCCCATTGTTGTCGGAGAGGGCGACAACTCGCGGAAACTGCACGTCAGTTCGCGCCGGCGGACGGAAATGCAAGAATGCCCGCGCCGCGGACCCTGAAGGCACTCAACATCGCCGGCGCCAATCGGCGAAGGACCGCAAATGAAGTACCGTGCGACCATTCTGCTGCTTGCAATCGAGCTTTCCGGCTGCGGCGGTGGCGGTTCCTCGCCGATGCCGGCGCCCGCGGATCTTAGCTACCCATCGGCGACTGCGTTCGTAGTCGGCACGGCAATCAAGCCGCTCATGCCGACCGTGTCGGGGACGGTCACGGCTTACGCGGTGAGCCCGGCGCTCCCGGCAGGGCTTTCGCTCGACACCGCGAGCGGCGCGATCTCGGGCACGCCGAACGCCGTTGCCGCCAAGAGAACCTACACGGTGACTGGCAGCAACGCGACCGGCAGCACCGAGGCCGCGGTGAGGATCCAGGTCTGGTCGGGGGTGCTGCTCGATCTCGGGCATGTGACTCCAATCACAGGGCTTCAACTCACTGGTTCGCGCGCCCTGAGCCAGGAGAATTCCGGGCGCTGCATTCTGTGGGACACCGCAACCGATGCGAGGGTGACGAGCTTTCAATGCAGCGGTTCGATCAGTATGGCCGGCCCGACCATCGTGATACCGAGCACGAACAGCCTGCAGGTGCTGGCGGCCTCCGACGGGCAGGTGCAGGCGACGATCACGGGCCCTTACTCTTGGTGGCAGCTGGCGGCGGACGGCAGCTACATCGCGACCGGCAGCACCGCCGGGCTTACCGCGTGGTCCCCCACGGGCCAGAGCCTGTACTCGACAGCGGGCGACTACTCGAATGCGAAGGTCTTCGCGGCGGCGGGGCAGATCCAGGTGGCGCTCGGGCCGCTGGGCCAAAGCGTGATCCAGACCATCTCTGTCAGTACCGGCACTTCCTCGTTGGGCCCTGCGTTCCAAGGCACATTCAACGAGTGGTTCTTGGACGGAAGCCACTTTCAGACCACATTATCGACGACTGTGTGGACGTATTCGAGCGCCAGCGTCCAACAGGACCAGACGAGCTTGCTCTTTTACGTCATCGCGGGACTTCGTGGGGTGGGCAACTGGTTCTGGGAAACAGACGCTTATGAACCTTATGGGACGGGCAATACCAACTTTTACGCGGTAGGTGCGAGCCGAACCCCGGCACTCACCCTCCCAATCAACCCCCGCACCTATGAAATTATACCCTCGGGCGCGACCCTCGCGTTCTGCCCCCTCCCTGCCACAGGGCTCGCACCTCAGGTCACCACTATCGACCTGTCGGGTGCAAGCCTGGTGCAGACTACCTTCCCGCTAGCGATCGCAAGCTGTACCGCCTACGCGTCAACCTTGGCCTCCGATTGGTACACCGGCAACTCGTACGGCGTGCTGCTCGACGGGAAGAGCCTGGCCTCGACGCCGAAGTACTTGACGCTCGGTACCGCGTGGAGCATCGCCAGCGGCGGCGGGCTCGTGGCGGTGGCGACGGCATCGGGATCGATATTCGTCATGAATCCGCAGACACAGACGGTGCAGAACACGATCGAGTTTCCAGCCGCCAACATCCAAATGTCGGCCGACGGAACGGTGCTGGCCGCGATGTCGGAAACCTGGGCCTCACTCAACGTCTACTCGTTGCCCAGCGGAACCCTGATCAATGCGTTTGCAAGCCCTATTGGGGGCAGCCCCTTCGCGCTGGCGCCCAGCGGCACGTTGATAGCTCAGACCACGGGCATTTCGGTCATTCCTGGTATTCCGCCGCTGTGGGATGTACTGGTGACCGCGGTCGCCGGTGGCCCGGTGATAGGGGCCGTCCCCGGTCCGATTGAGGGATGTTTCTCGAGTACCTTATTTTCGCCCGATGGAACGCTGATCGCGGCGTCGCCTCAGCTGGATGGGGGGTGCGAACTTGGAACGAATATCTACCAGAACTACGGCAACCCAACGGGTGTCAGCGGATGGGCGGTTGGCTGGATCGACAATTCCCGGCTGCTCGTGAACAACTATAATGGCAATGTCCAATACACCGGCGCTACGATTTATTCGCCGACGGGAACCGCGTTGGCCTCGCCGCCGCTGCCCGAGTTTACGAGTCTCGAGACGGTAACCTCCGACAGTATCTACTTGCCGTCCCGAAACTCGATCTATTCGCTGACGACGGGAGCGCTGATTTTTGGTGATGGTGACCTCCTGCAACCTCCCCTCGTGGGGGGGACGCTCGTTGCGGGATACGCGGTGTTTCCATCCGGGTCCTTGGTGCGTGCGATCCCCTATTGACCGTGCACCGCCGCGCGATGGGGCTCATCGGTCGAATTACAAATCGATACAGATTTGACGGAGGAGTCCAACCCGGGAAGTTCGCAATTTACTTGCTCGGAAGCGACTGGAAAACATTAACGCGGCGTGTGGAAAATTGTGGGAAGCCCATGGCGGCCACACAATTACTTGAGTTCGACTGGCCGCCCCATTTCTGCACGCTCCCGCCAGATAGTCGCCTGGCCGCGGGTGCTGGTGACATAACGTTTTTTAACCTGGGACACGCTGCGTGATTTTGCAGCCGCGGCGTTGCCACGAATCGAAGATCGCACAAACATCGTTTAGGCACCATTCCTTGGGTGCGTCGAGCTAGGGGTGCGGTAATGCAACGTAGCAGTAGTGGTCCATCGGTCGGATGGACAATTGCGTCTATTCCATTTCATACAGCGCCTGGCATCGGATGGCGGCTGTATATCTCTAAAATTGCGGCAGAAACTCGTGTTGCGCCGCCAAGCCCGCGCCGCTCATGCTTTTCGGCATGGCAAGGAAGCGGTAGCGGATCGACACGCTGATCGACGCGCACCTGTGGCTGCGGCGGAAGGCGAGAAAGCGGGTACCGAGCACGTACGCTCCTCCGAAGCCGTGGAGATGCGCCCCATATTAGAAGTGCCGCTGCGAGAGCCTCTCATGACTCACATGTGCAATCTGATTCTGGAGCGGTATGGATGGCCCGGTGAACCTGGTCAATTGAAGCGGCCGACTAACGATCGCGTAAAAGCGCTGCTTTGGCAACTGGAGCGTTTCGCCGAATTAGTCCGTTTTGATCCGGGCTTGGCGGGTGCCGCAATGAATGGGCAAAAAGACTTCCACAAGGCAATGATGATCATGCGCTTCAAAACTGGTCAGTACCGTGCCGAGCGCGGCGATGCCCTCCTTGCGGTCGATCAATTCATCAGACGGCAACTTGACCAGACCGAAAACGTGAAGCGATAGCGGGCCGCCGGAAATACGTATTGACGGATGCGCCATTATGGGCGCTCACTGCCCGCTGGTCCGCTGGTGTCACTCGAATCGAGGACGCATCAAGAACGGATGCGAGGCGCCAACAAAATGAATGCGATATCCAAGTGGGCAGTGGCGCTCACATTGCTGTCGGGGGCGGTTTACGCGCAACAGCCGCCGGATGTGGCGGTTAGCGATGCGTATAAAAACACGGCGATGGAAACAGGGGCGTTAATTTCTTTGGCCCCGAACTGTGGTCCGAATCCCCCTGCGACATCGGAAATACGGCGTCAGGGTACAACGCGCTGTACGCAACCACAGGCGGCGGCTCCATCACCGCCGTCGGCGCCGAGGCACTCTATTCCAACACCACTGCGACATCCCCGGCGGGTTATGCAAGCGGCGGCTTCAACACCGCCTCCGGATTTGAGGCGCTATATTCCAACACGACCGGCAGCAACAACACCGCCATCGCGGCCGTCGCGCTCTGGTTGAACACAACCGGCAAGTTCAACACCGCATTCGGGGCCCTCGCGCTCGCCTGAAAGTCAGGGCGTCAGTGCGAGATGCACCGATGCTGCTCGAAGTCGCTATACAAGAAGCATAGACTCAGGAGGTGAGCGCTGCGTCATATCCGCTTTTTGGTCGCTGGCCAGCATTCCTCACGGCGGCAATCATCGCGCTGGTGCTCTGTTGTGAGTGTGGCTGCGTCGCCACCAAATACAAGTTCGCCAAGAAAGACACTCCGCCCGTACAGCTTCTGAATATCGCCTTCCCGCCCTCACCGCCGCTACAGTCGACGCTCGCTACCCTCATCAGCTATGGCGGTCCGGGTTCGTGGAAACGTGAAGCACTATGGGACGAATACGTCCTCACACTCGAGAATCACGGCGAGCGGCCGCTCACCATCGATTTCGCAACCCTTGCCGACTCCGCCGGAACGCCCTACGCCGCAGGCAGCGACCCTTGGGCACTTGAAAAGCAGAGCAAAAAGCTGGAGAAGCAGTACCGAGACCGCGGTGAGGCTTTTATCCGCGCTGCCGGACCCGGCGTGGTTATCGTCGGCGTCGGAGCCGCCACCGCCTCAGCTGCAGCGGCGGGAGGTCCCGCACTCATCTCAGCCGGTGCCGCCGGGGCGGCTCTCGCTACGGTATTCGTCCTGCCTGTCTATTATTTGACTGTCTTGGGCATCAATCGCCACAACAAGAAGGCGGTGATAACCGAGTTCAAACGCCGGCGACTGCCGCTGCCGCTGACGCTCGCTCCAGGCGAGACTCGCAGCGGCAGTTTGTTCTACCCCATGGTGCGAAGTCCCAGCTCGCTAACGCTCCACTGGTCGAATGAAACCGGTAGCACAACGGCGGTACTTCCACTCGAATTTCTTCACGCGCTGCATGTGCCCGCTGCCCCTGTAGACCACGCCTCCAAATAATTCGCACCTTAAAAGCGCGCCGTCAAATAAACGAATGAATTGGTCGGCGTGACGGCAACTACCGGCGGCCGGATTGCGGACGGTCGCGACCGTCGCATAGGGGTCGAGATTTGCCGGATGCCGAGGGTCCCGGGTTTATCGCGCTGGATGGCCGCTTCCGAGCCGAGAATCGGTCGCTGAACGGCCTCGGCCACTACCTGACGGTCACGGAGCTGGAATAACCGCCCTGAAGCAGTCGCTCGCGACCAGACCTGAACGATCGACTTTTCCGGCCTTGGGTACTTTGTCGTGAGGAGAGAAAAAAATGGACGTCATCCACATCATCCCCCGAAAAGACGAACTTTGCGACGAACCGTGTCAATCACCCTAACGGTGGGCCCGAATGATTCACCTCAAGTCTCCGCGATCGGGATCTTCAGGACGACATCGCTAAATTTCGCTCCAAGTACCGATGTACCAGCGCCTGTTTCGCTCGTTTGGATTCGGTTTTGCTGAGAAACAACATTTGTACCGCGAGCCCGTCGACGAAGCTCGCGAGGGCGATGGCCTCGAGCGCGACATCGATCGCCGGATCCAGAACGCCCTCATCCATGGCACGCATGATTTCGTCTTCGAAGAACTTGCGGCATTTCTTGTAGCGGGAGACTTGAATCGCAGTCAATTCCTTATCGCCGATCGCCCGGCCATTGAATGCAGCCAACACGAGCCATGCGCTGCGCGCCGTTTCGGTGAAGGGGAGCAAGCCCTCGCAGACGATCCGTAAGCGCGCCACCCCGCGATGCTTGAGTCCCGCGTCTCGAGCGTTCTTCAACAGTTCATCGATGAGGAGGTTCTTGGTGTAGAGGAGCAATTCCTCCTTGCTGCGAAAATAATGTTGCAGCGGGCCTGTCGTTGTGCCGAGTGCGCGTGCGATATCGCGGAGGTTCACCCGGTGTAGGCCCTGCTCGATGATCGCGCGGCAAGTCGCACGGGCGATTGCTTGTTTGCGCTCCTCGGGGACGCCGCTCATTCTTGAAGCCAAACCAGTCGCTCCTTTGATGCCAACGGTATTGGCACAGTCCGGCACCGTTAGGGGAATAGGCCGCCTATGGCGACGTGGGCCTAACGGCTCTAGCTGTTGACGCTGAGCTCGCGTTAGTATAATTATTACGGCCATAATGAACAAGCGGCGATGAGCGCACCGCCGCTATCTAGTAGATGAGGGGATGAGATCACGACGTGACGCCTATAAGAAGATTGCTCAATCTCAAACTATTGGTCGTGATTACCTTCTGAGCCGGCTGTTTGCGACAACGATCAAGCGGGAGGACAAATATCATGACTGTGTCCATACGAACTCAGCTGGCTCTTGCTGCCTGCTGCGCGTTCTTCTGCATGGGATCCGCGAACTCCCAACAATCCCCATCCGAGAGTCTCGATGAGATCGTCGTGACTGCGCAGAAACAAGTCGAACGTCTACTCGACGTGCCGATCGCGATTACCGCGCTGTCGTCGGCCGACCTCGTCGAGCGCGGTGTGCGCCAGGCGGGCGACATCACCGCGGCGGTGCCCAACATGCTGTTGAACTCCCCGTACGGCCCCGAGGCTCAACCGACCTTCACTCTGCGCGGCGTGACCACCCAGGATTTCAGCGAGAACCAAAGCAGTCCGATCGCCATGTACGTCGATGAAGTGTACAAGCCGGTCGGTGCGGTGCAGGCGCTGCAGGTTTACGATATCGATCGGGTCGAAGTTCTGCGCGGGCCGCAAGGAACGCTGTATGGCAAGAATGCGACCGGCGGCGCCGTCAGCTTCTATTCCGCGAATCCGAGTCTGAGCACCTCTGGCGGTTATGTGACCGCGGGCTACGGTAACTACGACGATCGTGTGGTGCGGGCGGCCGCGAGCATGCCCATCATTGACAATGTGTTCGCCGTGCGCGCAGCGGTCATGTACGAAAATCGCAATGGGTGGACCAATACGATTGTGCCGGGAGTCGATCCGCTCAACGGTGTGGATACCTGGGGAGGGCGGCTCACGTTATTGGCCAAGCCGATGGATGACCTCACCGCCGTCTTTAAAGTCGCGTTCAGCCGCTCCGACGGCACGCCGTACGGGGCTCACGCTCTCAACAACGAACCCTCGGTAACCGGCTTCAACGGCAACATCGCGTGGTTCAGCAACGGCGCGAAATATGCGGTTCCCAAGAACATCAGCAACGATTCCACCTCCTTGAAGCTCGATTGGCAGTTCAATCCGCACGCCGTGCTCACCTCCATCACGGGGTACGACTTCGGCCGGTGGTACGAAAAAAGCGATGACGGCGGTTTGCCGATCACGTTGCGTATCGATGACCCCAATACGTATTTTTCGACCGTCAACGCGTTTTCTCAGGAAGTGCGCATCGCCTCGCGCGACACCGGTGCGCTCACATGGCTCGGGGGCCTTTACTACGGTCGGGAGAGCACGCATGCTACCGTTCAGTTCCATTTCTTCGATGGCTATATCGGCGCCTTCGTGCCGCCCGGCGCCCCCAGCGCGCTCTATGGATTCGACGAGTACAACAGCTTCGACCAACTCAAAGACAGCCGAGCCGCATTTTTCAATGCAGCGTTCGCCGTAACCCCCGAAGTGACGCTGCGCGGCGGCGTCCGCTTCACCAAAGACAAGATCACGATCAGTAATTTTTACGCGCTCGAGGGCGGACTTACCGGGCCATCGAGCGGCTACGGACCGATCGACGGCACGACGCTCTGGACCCAAACCATCCCTTACGTGGCGCCCGTCTCGTACATTCAATACTCCACCTCGTTCATCCCGCCGGGTGGCGTGAATCCTCAGCTGGAGCAAGACAACAACAATACGAGCTTCAAAGCCGGTGTCGATTGGAAGCCCAGCGATGATATGTTGACTTACGCGAGTTTCACGGAGGGCTATCGGGGAGCCGCGTTCAATGGCCAGGCCTTCAATGCGCCGGCCGAACTCAACTTCGCCGCACCCGAAACACTGAAGTCGTACGAGATCGGCTACAAGTCTTCGTTTTGGAATCACCGCGCGGAATTCGATGCCGCGGCGTTCCATTACGACTATCGGAACCAGCAGTTCCTCGATTCGTTCCCATTACCGGTCCCACCCGGCGGCACCGGCTTTCACACCGTCAATGCACCCAAGTCGCGGGTGGACGGCGCGGAATTGGAGTTTCGCTTCAAGCCGAACGAGAACCTCGAGCTTCGCTCCGCGTTGGGACTCCTCAACACCAAGTATCAGGAGTTGACGCTGCACGGGGTTAATCTCGCGGGTAACCGCTTGATCCAGGCGCCGCCCTATAACGCCAGCATTGCCGCGGATTGGCGATTCGCCCGTCTATCCTCGGGCGACTTGCGACTGCTCGTGGATACGAACAGCTACGGCAAGCAGTACTTCGATGCGCCGAACACCGATCGGACGGCGCAAGGCAGCTACGTCGTTGCCAATGCGCGGATATCTTTCGAACAGACCGGGACGAGAGGGTTCGTTGTGGGTGTGTGGATCAAGAACCTCGCCAACCGCGAATATCTCGCCTACGGTTTGCCTCAGCGCGATCCGGCGCAGGGGGGGCTCGGTTTTGATTACTCGCTGGTGGGCGAACCGAGAACCTATGGCGTCGATCTCACGTACCGGTATTGAGCGAAACCAGCTGGTTCCTGATTGCCGCAACCGCGACGCGCGCTGGCCATTCAAGCGCCGGCGGGACCTTGGAGCGGGCGGGGATCGATTGGCCGAGAGTTCGTCACGGGTCTGCCCTAAAGCTGCCGGTGATAGGTGACCGCTGAGGGTCGACACCGTGGGTTGTCGGACAAGTCAAACCTAGAACTGGCGAAGGCATGAGGTCAACCGAAGTGGATTATCGCGCTGGGCGTCCAATACAGGCACAATCGATGCCCGCGAAGGTGGGAGTCTCGTTCGACTTCCTTCCCCACAAGGTGCGAAATGACCGCAGAGCGCAAACCATTAACGATCGACGATTACCTCAAGAGAGTCCCCGAAGACCGGCGAAGAGTACTTGAGGACCTCCGCGCTAAGATTCGGTCGATCGTTCCTGATGCGCAGGAGTGCATCAGCTATCGAGTCCCGGCCTTCCGCGTCAACGGCGTCGTTGTCGCGGGCTTCTGTGCGACCGCCAAGGGCTGTTCGTACTTCCCTTTTAGCGGTTCGACGCTCAGGTCCCTCGCTCGCGACATCAGTCGCTACGACCAGACAAAGGGCTCGCTCCATTTCTCATGTGACGAGCCGTTACCGATCGCACTAGTGCGCAAGCTGATCAAGGTCCGCATCGCAGAGACGAAGGAGTAATAGGGTTCGTGCGACATCCCCGCGGGCGTTACGGCCATTTAACGTTGTATGACTGACCTGCCCCATACCTGCCGGTCGCATCCGATAGCTGTGGGTCGACAGGAGGCACTGCCGGCCACCCGATAAACTGGCGCTGTTAAATTGGGCGGAATGGCGGCTTCGGAGCGGACCATCCGGCTCTTCCCGGCCAACTCCAGCCGGTGGAGGTTCCTAATGTGCCGCCCCGAAGCAGCCGCTCGCGGCTTGGAGTAGGCTATGGAGACGCCAACAAAGAGCCTTTGAATGGCCGAACCCACCGAACCAGAGAATCTTCAGGGACTTGCCTACACCGCGAAGTCGCCAGCGGGACCAGCGCGTGTATTCATCAGTTACGCCTCTGCCGACAAGGCAGCTGCGGACTCTATCTGCGCGGGGCTAGAGCGTGGCGGCATCGCTTGCTGGATTGCACCGCGTGATGTAACCCCAGGTGTGTTCTATGCGGATGCCATAGTTGAGGCAATAAACTCGGCGCGCATCCTGATTGTCGTGCTGTCCGTAAATTCGGTCGGTTCCCAGCACGTCTTGCGTGAAGTAGAACGCGCCAGCGCGAAGCGGCGTCCGCTCGTCGCATTTCGCCTCGACACCACTCCCTTACCCACCGGCTTGGAGTATTTCCTCAGCGCATCGCATTGGCTGGACGCGAGCGGCGGCACGATTGATCGCGCCTTGCCAGAACTGGTGACCGCGGTGCGTCGATTATTGGTGTCGCCTGCGACGCCGGGTGGGGATGCCACCCCTCCGGCTGACGGTGTTGGTGGCACCACGGCAATCCGCGAAAGCGCGCCAACGCCAAGCCGGAAGCGACTATGGGTAGCAACGGCGGCAGTGGTACTGCTGCTCGCGGTTCTCGTCGGCAAAACATGGCTCTCGAATCGGTCTGCATTGCAAAACGCAACTGCACCAGTGGCAACGGTAACGCCTGCAACCAATCCCGCCGCGCCGTCGATATCGGATAAGTCCATCGCCGTGCTGCCCTTCACCGACATGAGCGAGAAGCACGACCAGGAGTACTTCGGCGACGGGATGGCCGAGGAGATCCTCGATCTACTCGCCAAAGATCCCAGGCCTCACGGTGATCGGCCGCACATCCTCGTTTCAGTTCAAGGGAAAGAACGAG
The DNA here is from genome assembly GCA_963813755.1 of uncultured Gammaproteobacteria bacterium. Classification (GTDB taxonomy): domain Bacteria; phylum Pseudomonadota; class Gammaproteobacteria; order Steroidobacterales; family Steroidobacteraceae; genus Bog-1198. The sequence continues at coordinate 121,850 of CAWEZY010000003.1, forward strand.
GACCTGCGAACGATTGGCACGAAGTTGAACGCCGCCTACGTACTCGAAGGCAGCGTTCGCAAGTCCGGCGACCAGGTCCGAATCACCGCGCAACTCATCAACACGCGAACCGGAGCGCACGAGTGGTCGGAGACCTATGACCGACACATCGGCGATGTACTCAAGCTGCAGGATGCCATTGCCGCCGCGGTCGTCCGGGAATTGCAGCTCACGGTGGCCTCCGGACACCTGAACTCACGCTCCACCGCTGAAAAAAGCCGAAGCATATGACCTGATGCTGCGCGGACGACATGCCGCCGATCGCTGCGATAAGGAAGGGCTTGACGAAGCTGTCACGCTGTTTCAGCAGGCACTCGATCGCGACCCGACATTCGCCGATGCGGCAGCCGCGCTCGCTGGTATTTATGAGGAGCAAGGGGAAGGGGGCTTTCTCGCACCGGCAGCTGCGTTTGAGCGGGCCCGTGGCCTAGCCGCGACAGCACTCAAACTGGACCCGAAAAGCGCGCTGGCCCACGTCGTGATGGCACGGATTAATATCGATCTACGATTGGGACTGGGCCGCCGCGGAACGGGAACTCAAACAAATAGCGACAGTAGCCCCCGGCAAGGTGGACGTGCTATTGGGCGGGGCGCAGCTTGCTGCGGCACTTGGTCGTTGGGACGACGCATTGAGGCAGATCAAGGCTGCACTCGCTCAAGACCCGCTGGCCGCTGACTTGTTTCTGGGTTCTGATGCAGATTCAAATGCGTCGCGGCCATCTGTCAGAAGCCGAAGCTGCGATGCGACGGGCGCTAGACATTCGCCCAACATTTGCTTATGGGAACTATTACCTTGGGCTAGTAATGTCTGGCGCGCGGTGATCGCGAGGGCGCACTGCTCGAGATGCAGCAGGAGACGATCGACGACGTAAAGCAGCAGGGCCTGGCAATGGTTTATTACGCGCTCGGAAAGAGGCGGAGTCCGATGCTGCGCTCGCTCGGTATGATCAAAGAGTACGCGGACGAAAGCGCCTTCGAGATCGCCGAGGTGTATGCGTTTCGCGGCCAGTCAGATGAAGCCATGCATTGGCTCGAACGCGCCTATGTTCAAAAGGACAACGTCCTATACAGCGTCAAGGGAGATCTGCCACTGAAAAGTCTTGAAGCCGACCCCCGCTTTAAAGCTTTCCTGCGCCAGATGAATCTGCCGGAATAGCGGCGACAAGCGACCTTTGACGCCTTTCGGCTTGCCAGGAAGCAGACGGTCACGACAGACTGCTCAGGGTCGAGATTTGCCGGATGCCGGCGGTCCCGCTTTCTCGTGCTGAATGTCGGGTCTGGAGGAGCAAATTCGTCTCTGACCGGCCATTACTTGCCGGTCGCCATCCTGAAATGACTGCCCGTTACCTGACGTTGGGCGACGCCCAACCGCAAGACTGCCGGTTATTTGCTAACCAAACCCGCATCGGGGAACATGTGGCCAAATATCGAGAGCCCGTGGCATGGCCGACCGCGTCGAATCAGATGATCTCCATCGGTCCCACCGCGACGGGGCCGCCGTGACCGACCCGGGCAGGGCAGTGTTCCTAAGCTACGCGTCCCAGGATGCCGAAGCCGCGCACCACCTGTGCAATGCGCTGCGTGCCGCGGGCATCGAGGTGTGGTTCGACCAGAGCGAGCTTCGCGGTGGCGATGCCTGGGATCAGGCGATCCGGCGGCAGATCAAGGCCTGTTACCTGTTTGTGCCGATGATCTCGGCGAACACGCAGTCGCGAGAGGAAGGGTACTTCCGGCGCGAGTGGAAGATCGCCGTCGATCGCACGAACGACATGGCCGAGGACCGGGCATTTCTGCTCCCGATTATCATCGATGATACTTCCGATTCAGAAGCTCGGGTGCCGGAGAAATTTCGCGAGGTGCAGTGGACGCACCTGCCAGCCGGCGCGAATGCCGGTGCCTTCGTCGACCATGTGCGCCGACTGGTCTCGCCCGAAATGGCGGTATTCGCCTCACGCAGCCCGCATTCGCCCACCCGCCCCGTGGCGTCGCCGAGCGTTGCCTCCGCCGCTGCACCGATCCGCTCGACCGCCCCCAAGTCCCGTTCGCTCATTCCCTGGCTCGTAGCGGGATTCGTCATCCTGGCCGGTGGGTACGTGGCCTCCGAGCGGTTTCTGATGCACCGACCTGCAGTGACCGCAACCGGTACGCCAACGTTGGCCGCGAACGAGAAGTCCTCGCGGTACTTCCGTTCGCGGACATGAGCGAGAAGAAGGACCAGGAGTACTTCTCGGATGGCCTTGCGGAGGAGCTCATCGACCAGTTGGGTAAGACCCCCGGACTAAAGGTCATCGCGCGCACTTCGTCGTTCTCGTTCAAGGGCAAGTCGGATGACAATCCGACGATCGCCGCGAAACTCAAAGTCGCGAACGTGCTCGAGGGCAGCGTTCGCCGCTCCGGGGATCATCTTCGAGTCTCGACACAGCTCATTCGCGCCGACTCCGGCGAGCAGCTCTGGTCGGAGACCTATGATCGCGAGTTCAAGGACGTGTTTACGGTTCAGGACGATATCGCGACGGCCGTGGTTGCCGCGCTGAAGCTCAAGCTCGTCGGAGGATCTACAACCGAAGCGGCGCACGGCACGACGAACACCGAGGCCTACGCCGCCTATCTGCTTGGCCGGCAACTCTATCGACAGTCGACTCCGGCCAGTTATCGGCGGGCGATCGAGGCCTACCAGAGGGCGATCAGCCTGGATCCACGTTATGCGCAGGCCTACGCTGATCTCGCGCGGTCACAGTATAACGTCGGTGATATCGAAGGTAGCGCCTCTCTCATGCACGCCGCTCGAGAGAGTGCGCAGAAGGCGATCGATCTCGATCCTCGGCTCGGCCTCGGGTATGGGACGCGCTCATTCCTGCGCATGGCGGCTTTCGACTGGGTCGGCGCTGAAGCAGACGCCAGGCAGGCGTTAGCGCTTGATCCGACGAATCCAAGGGTTCTGACCAACTATGCCGTCCTGTACTACTTCCTCGGTCGACTTCCTGAGGCCGTTGCGATGTACCGAAAGGCGCTGGAACGGGATCCGTTGGCCGACGACAGTTGGGCAGGCTTAGGGTGGGCATTTGCGGCACTCCACGACTATCCGACGGCCTATGACGCATTCGGTCGCGCGTTGGCAGCGAATGCCGGCAACGGGTACCACAAGTACGGCCTTGCGTCGCTGCAACTCCTTGACGGTAAAGCCTCGGAGGCCGTGTCGACGTTCCAGACCATCGACTACGAGCATTTTCGCGACGCGGGTGTGGCAATGGCCGAGCACACGCTCGGTGACGCCAAAGCCTCCCAGGCGGCACTCGACGCGCTCATTGCCTCCTCTGCAGGAAGCGACGCATACCAGATTGCAGAGGTGTACGCGTGGCGCGGCGAGAAAGACCTCGCGTTTGAATGGTTGCAGCGCGCCTACCGTCAGGAGGACGGAGGCCTGGCCTTTACCAAAATGGACTTGCAACTCGATTCGCTCCGGTCCGATCCGCGCTACGCGGCGTTCCTGAAGAAATTGAATTTTCCGCCGTGATGCTGGCGGCGCACTGACCGGGATCCCCGGAAGCCGACGTTCACGAAGGACTGCACGGGTCGACACCGGTCCCATATCGGTAGCTCTAAGCTTTTGGCGCTGACCGGCCGGTATCGGGAGGGGAATCCGGCTCTGATCGGCCAACTGCGGGCATTGACTAGTCGAGATTGCGCTCCAGTTAGGGGACATTCATGGCACGCGTTACGATACTGAGCACCGAGGCCCGAGGGTAATCAGAATGCACATTGTCATACCCTACTATCGGCGGCTAATTAGTAGTTCGGTTCCCCGGATCGAGAACCGGCGATGCGGAAAATGCGAACGTCATCAGGAGGCAGCGCCGGGGTTAACTGTTAGAATTCGCCACATGTCCAGAGCCTCAGTGATCGGGCGCGAACCAGGGAGCGAGCTCGGACGCCTGTACGTCGTTTCGGCGCCGTCCGGGGCCGGCAAGACCAGCCTGGTGAAGGCGCTGATGGAGCGGGAGCCGCGGCTGCGTTTCTCCGTGTCCTACACTACGCGCACGCCGCGACCCAACAAGGTCGATGGGCGCGATTACCATTTCGTCTCTCCCGCCCAATTCAAGGAAATGGTCGAGCGCGGCGAATTCCGGCATGCGCGGGTCTTCGATAATGAGTACGGCACGGGGCTCCATGCGGTCGAAGATGCATTCGCGCGGGCGAGCTGTTGCTCCTCGAGATCAACTGGCAAGGAGCGCGCCAGGTCGCTCCCGTCTGCCGGCGGCACGCAGCATTTTCATCCTGCCGCCGACTCGCCCGGCCTTGGAAGAGCGGCTCAATGCGCGCAGCAGCGACTCTTCGGCGGTCATCGCGCGCCGCCTGCAGGACGCCGCGGAGGACATCGCGCACTGGCGCGAGTTCGACTATGTCGTGATCAACGACCGGTTCGAGCAGGCGGTGGGGGATCTCTTGGACATCGTGCATGAGCGCGGCCACCGGCTGGCAGCGAGCCACCCCGAAGCGGTCGGTCGTGACCCCGGTCGCTGTCGGGTCAATTAGGGCTCCCCAGTTTCCGGATAACGAGTCAAACCTACGACCTACCGCTTAGGACGCGGCCCACAAATCCGACAAGGGCACGAGGTGAGAGGTAGGATAACTCGATTCTGTGACGTACACTGGCTGCCGGTTCGGCTCATTTCAGCTTGTTCGGCGGGGTAACCAACCGGTTGCGGATGCCATGAAGGTGCGTGCTGGAGGAACCTCGCTCACCGTCGCCGAGATCTCCAGCGCGGAAAAGGCGGCGATGCTGCGCGATGCAATTGCGTGGGTCGGCTCGCTGGGCAGAGATCTGACTAACACCCGATTTAGCCGCTACCTCTCAGAGATCGAGCGCTACGCTCAGGATCTGGCGGCCGGCAAGCCTCCTGAGAACTCGGCGCTGTTCTACGCGGCCTCGGCCGATGGCTACGTGCTCAGCCTCGCCTACCAGCAGCTGCGGGGGCGGTACGATCCTTACGTCGCCAGGCGAATAGACCGCGCGTGCAGGGGCTCCGACACTGTCGCTGAGGAGGATGGGGCGAATAACGGGGCCGGAATTTCTGCTTTGAGTTGAGCCTGGCGTGCTGGCTGGTCAGTAGTGGACTTGATCTCAATTGCGATGACCCGGCAGACATCGGCGGCCAGATCGCAGGGCATTACCTGATTGTCGAGTGCAAGCGGCCCCGAAGCGACAGGAAGGTAGAGATTAGGGGCAGAGAGGCCATTAAGCGCCTGCGCGAACGGCTCGCGAATCCCGATCGGCCGAATATGGTCGGCGCTGTCGCCTTCGACTTTACCCCCATCGCCAACCCCAACGGGCTGGTACTCCAGGCGCCACACCTGGACTCGCGAAGTCTGGCTCGCATTGGAATGGACCTTGTGCAAAGGTTCGCCGCCACGCACGGCCGCCACTGGCACAGGTGGGCGCACCCCGATGTGGTTGCCGTCTTCAATCGTGTCCATCTGACCGGCGCCGATACCGCAGCGCCAAACAACGCGCTCCTCCAGCAGTTTACGTTTCAAGGGATGCATCGGCTCGCCAATGATGATTCGCGCTATGCCGGATTTATTAACGACTTGAATCGGCTCTTTGCAGAGCGAGGGGCGGCCTTGCTTTCCGCGGACCGGGAGACTCGACAGAATCTCTGATCCAGAGCGCCCGTGACACAGCCAAAGACTTGGTTTCCACGCCCAGGACATCCCAAAGCGGTCTCTGAGCAAGGTCCGCTCGGTGTCGATAGTTCGCATTGGGCAGTGGCGGCACCGCCCACATGCAGGGACCGGGGGAAAAACGCCTGTCAGTGTAAGGTCGCGATAATGCAGATTGTGGAAAGAAATGATTACAACCCGTCTGGCATGATCCATTCCGCATACTGTTCGGGGTTTCTCGTGTTGACTTGCTACGTGCTTACGGCCTCTATCGCTGCTTGCGGGCGCTCGCCGAGCGATTTGAAGGCGCAGGTTACGAATGCCGCAAACAACTGTATCAAGATAGCCACTGTGCTTACGCCGTCAATTCGCGATTGTTTGCGAAGCGAGGCACCGTTTACTTCGTTTGTTGCCACTGCAACAGGCAGATTAATGCGCGTTTGTTATCCAGCGAAAGGGACAATTGGGAAGACTTGCGGTTACCTTGAGATTGATCTTGATTCAGCAGGCCGAATAACGGCTTGGCGTGCGGAGTCGAGCCTCGAAGAATAGTTATCCCGACACGATGTTGATCGGCCAAGTGATAGGAGCGTTCCGAGTTTGGAGGCGCGATAGCGGACACTGACCGGCGGCAGCTTGGGGATTTGCCGGATGCCGACGGTCCCGGGTTGGTCGCGCTGAGTGGCGGGTTTGGAGGAACAAATCGGTCGCTGATTGGCCGAGGCTGTGTAAAAACAAAAACCGACCTCGCTGTAAATCAATTCTGCAAAATTCAAAAGGCGAATCTCGCAGATTTGAATCACGCTTGGGATTTTTGGCTCATTTCGCTCGATTTGCAAAGGTGCCGAGGGTTTTCACACAGCCTCGGCCAAACCCGGACAGTAGCTGTGTCGAATTGGCTGCTCGAAGCAGCCAGTCGCAGCTTGGAGTAGGCTATGGAGAACGCCAATCAAGAGCCTGTTCATGGCCGACCAAGCGCAAACCAGGAGACCTCATGGTACCGAACCCGGCGAGACAGCGGAAAAGCAGCCCGTGCGTTCATCAGTTACTCCTCACAAGACAAAGCCGTGGCGGACTCTGTATGCCAGGCGCTTGAACTGGCGGGAGTGCCTTGTTGGATTGCGCCACGGGATGTAGTTCTGGGCGGTTCTTATGCTGGTGAGATCGTTCATGCAATTGATGCCACCAAGCTACTCATACTCATTCTGTCCAAGAATAGTGCCGAGTCGAAGCACGTACTTCGAGAAGTTGAGCGTGCGAGTTCAAAAGGCCACTCGGTGGTCGGCTTCAAGATCGATATGGCCCCAATCTCGGCGGATCTTGAGTACTTTCTCAATACGTCGCAGTGGCTCGATGCCAGCGCTCAGGGTGTCGAGCGCTCGCTGCCTCGGCTTGTCGATGCCGTACAGCGTGTCATCGCCCCGCCGAGTCAGGTAGGAGTGGTTCAAGGCCGGCTGCCAATCTTGCCGAACCGCCACCCACTTCCAGACCCGCGCTCCGCGAGCGTGGCTCCTGGTACCTGCATTTGCCGTCTTAGTCGCGTGGATCGGCCTACTTCGCCTGGGACAAATTGTTGCCGACTAAGCATAACGCTGCGGAACAGCCGGCGACCGCATCCACGAACGTTATCGGCGACAAATCCATCGCCGTGCTGCCATTCACTGACATGAGCGAGAAGAAGGACCAGGAGTATTTTGCGGATGGGATGGCGGAGGAAGTGCGCACGCGGCTCTCGCAAATCCCGGGGTTTCAGACGACCGGCGAGTCCTCGTCGCTGCAGTTTCGGGACTCGCACGAGGATGTCAAAAAGATCGGGCAGACGCTCGGCGTCGAGTACGTGGTGCAGGGGACGCTGCGACGCAATGGGGACCGGGTGCGGGTGGCGGTGCAACTCCTCGATGCGAAGAGCGGGCGTCAGCGCTGGTCCGACAATCCCGAATCCGATGCGAACGGGGCGTTTGATCTTCAGGCGAAGATTGCGGCTGGCATCGCCGCCGCACTCCATATGGCGGTCGAGGCGGATCTTGACGTCCGTGACCGTCCGACGTCGAGCGATGCCTACGATGCGTACCTGCGCGCCCAGGAGGCCGGTAATTCCGAGACGCAGGAAGCCTTTGAGCGGACGGAGGCGTACTACGAGCGGGCATTGCAACTCGATCCCACGTTCGCCCCGGCCGCGGCCGGACTTGCACGCCTTTGGGCGAGCATGGCGACCTACAACTGGGTAGAGCCCTCGGTCATCGCCGAGAAGACGCGCAGCGCCGTCGCGTTGGCGGAGAAGCTCGACCCGAAGGCTGCGGAGCCGCACCGGGCGCTCGCCCTGCTGCACATCGTCTACGACTTCGACTGGACGTCTGCGGAGAAAGAACTTGCGACGGCCGCTTCCCTGCAGCCCGCCACCTGTTACTACTACAATACGGCAGCGTATTTGGCGACGTCGGTCGGACACTGGGACGAGGCACGCAGGCTCATCCGGCAGGCTCGGGTGCTCGACCCGCTGGATGCTTCCTCCCGGTTCGAGCTCGCCTGGGGGCCCGCCTTTCACACGGCGGGCTACGACGAACTCGATGAGTCCATCCGCAGCACCCTGGAGCTAGATCCGAACTTCGCCACGCTCCATCTGATCTATGGCCAGTCGCTGTTGCTGCGCCACCGGATCGACGAGGCGAAGGCGGAGTTCCAGAAGGAGCCGCCGGAGACCGGTCGGCTGGAGGGACTCGCGGAAGCCGCGTTTGCGGCGGGAGACAGGGCTGCATCGGACCGCTACCTCAAAGATGCCATCGCGTTCCACGGGAAGCTGGGCTCATACTGGGTCGCCGAGGCGTACGCCTATCGGGGCGAGCGGGACCAGGCGTTAGACTGGCTGAACCAGGCCTATGATCGGCATGACTCTCAGTTAGTGATGCTGAAGGACGACCCGATGTTAAGCGGTATGCGGGACGATCCGCGGTTCAAGTCGTTTCTGCGGAAAATGAATCTGCCGGAGTAGGACATCCCGACAGTTCGCCGCTGTAGTGAGATTCCCAGCAGCAGTCATTCACGACCGACCGGTTCGGGTCGACACCGGTCCCATACCGGTAGCTCTCAGCTTTTGGCGCTGACCGGCCGGTATCGGAAGGCGTATCCGGCTCTGATCGGCCTATGTTGTTGAAAAAGTCTTGAACTGAACAGTGTCATTGGTTGTCTGATTTACCAGGCAAATCAAGGGAGATTGCTCAGATGATGGGACAAAACGGCGGCAACCAGAACCGCTTGTTTTACTCGTTCAATCTTGAAGATCACGTTCCTGCCAATCATCTGCTTCGCGGCATCAATCAGTTTCTCGACCTGTCCGATCTGCGCGCCTATCTCGCCCCGTTCTACAGCCACACCGGCCGCCCCTCGATCGATCCGGAGCTGATGATCCGGATGCTGATCGTTGGTTATTGCTTTGGGATTCGATCGGAGCGGCGGCTGTGCGAAGAAGTGCATCTGAACTTGGCGTACCGCTGGTTCTGTCGGCTGGGGATTGAGGATGCGGTGCCGGAGCATTCCACGTTCTCGAAGAACCGGCACGGCCGCTTTCGTGAGAGCGATGCCTTCCGGCATGTGTTTGAGACGGTGCTCAAGCGATGCATGAGCGAGGGGCTGGTCGGCGGCGAAGGTTTTGCGATCGATGCGAGCGTGGTCAAAGCCGATGCTGCCCGTGCCAGTGCCATTCCCGGTGCCGACAATAGACTTCGGGCATGGGGTCCTGCGCAGGCCAGTCGCGCGGTGCGCGAGTATCTGGAGGGCATCGACGCGGAGGGTCGCCCCGAGACGATGCGTAAGAGCATTTCGGTCACCGATCCGGCGGCGGAGTGGACGTGCGCTCCGGGAGGCCCGGCGTTCTTCGCCTACTCGACGAACTACCTGGTCGATGTGCGCTATGGGGTGATCGTCGATGTCGAAGCGACGAGCGCACACGGATTCAAGAAGTTGATGCGACGCGCACCATGATCGATCGAGTGGAGGATCGTTTTGCGATCAAGCCGACCCGGTTGATCGGCGATATGGCCTACGGTACGGCGGAGCTACTGGCCTGGATGGTCAACGACAAAGCGATCGAACCCCACGTGCCCGTGTGGGATAAAACTCAACGCACTGACGACACATTGTCTAGCAGCGATTTTCAGTGGGACGAACAACGCAACGAATACCGCTGCCCGCAGGGCCAGGCCGCTGCGCACGTGAATGGCGTCCATTCAAGAACCCGCGTACCCACATCACCAAAGCAACATCGATCATCTACGATCGCGAGCAATCGGATTGCGCCAGACTGCCCGATGAAGCGCCGCTGTTGTCCCACACACGCCAATTCGCAAGATCCGTCGCAGCATCCATGAGCATGCGCGCGATGTGGCTCGTGCCGTGGCGAAAACCCAGTCTTTACAAGCAATCGCGCAAAGATCGAAAGAAAGTCGAGATGCTCTTTGCGCACCTCAAGCGGATCCTGAACCTGGACCGATTGCGATTGCGCGGACCAGCGGTGCTCACGATGAGTTCTTGCTCGCCGCTATCGCGCAAAACCTGAGGCGAATGGCCAAACGACTATGTCCATCGGCACCAGATACCAGCGTTCGGAGCCACATAGACACTAAATTGCGAAGAGTTGATCGAAAAGACGGCAATCAGAGCCGGCAATATCCAGAAAATGACCGAGACCAAACCGTCGCCTCGATCAAATCCAGCTAGAGAATCAGCACTTTCTCCAGCCGACGTTTTTCAACAACATAGGCCAGGTTGAGACGTTCGAGCCGACGAAATCACGGCAATAAAGCGGGCGTTCGTCTCTTACGGTAGCTAGACCTTGCCGTAGACCGGTACGACCGCCCCCCGTATCACCGTGTTATCCGGCGATGCGAGAAAAGTAATCACCGCCGCAACTTCCTCCGTCTTCGGCCACGCACCGAAGTCTGCCCTCGGCATCGATTCGCGGTTGGCCGGCGTATCCATGATGGACGGTGCAACCGCGTTAACCAGAATGTCCTTCTTCGCGACTTCTTCGCCGAGCGCTATTGTGAGCGCCGCGACGCCGGCCTTGGCGGCCGCATAGGCGGTGGCGTTGGCGCCGAGACGTGGCTCCAATGCCTGTCGTGCCGCAACATTGACAATGCGACCGCCGCTGCCAGCGCGTCCGAAGGCAGCGACCGCCGCGCGACTGCATAGATAGGCCGACACCAGATTGGTCATCAGCTGGGCAATAAGCAATGCTTGGTCGCTTGTCGCGATTGGCGCATAGGCGAACCCGCCGGCGATGTGAATCGAAGCCCATAGCCGGTCGTAACCGCCGTAGAATGCCGTTACCGCAGCTTCATCGGCGAGATCGCGCAGAGGGATCAGCGATACTCTTTTATTGTTCGCGTATGCGAAGTGTTTCGCTTCGCGGTCGCTGCGATATGGCACGTGACACGTCGCCCCAGCCTTCAGCAGCGCGCCGACCACCGCTGCCCCTAGTGCGCCAGTGCCGCCCGTCACAACCACGTGTCGATCCTGATAGTCCATAAGCGTCGTTCGCTCTCGCAGCTGGTCCCGAATTATTTGACGAGGTCAGGACAACCACCTTCTCGGCCATCCATACAGCGTCGGCGCCCGGAACCGAAAATAGCATGACAACCAGACCCGTTCACTACTTCCGACCGACCAGAAGCTGGCAAGACTTGACAGCACAGTTTCGGGCATCCGGATGATCCAGGACGGTGGAGTAACTATCTGGTTCGGACCCAAGGCGCCAGCCGGGCAAGAAAAGAACTGGGTGCAGACTCATGCCCGGCAAGGGCTACAACGACGGCCTGCGACTGCATTGACCCTTGGAACCGTGGTTCGACCAGTCCTGGCGTCCGGGCGATGTTGAACTGGTGATATGACGGTAAACGGAGACGCTCGCATAATTTGACTTCCCCATAGGTGACCGTCGCCGCCGTCAGCATCACGCCCTGAGGTAGTCGGTCAAGCGTTTTGTGGATTCGGGACCAGGTTATTAAGCAGCGGGGATTGGCGTCTTTTCAATGCATTGAGGTATTTCGTTTCGTCGTAGGGAGTCCGGGCCATCCAGCAGCGGTAAAGGATCCGGATCCACTTGAAAGCCCTGAGGTAGTCGGTCAAGCGTTTTGTGGATTCGGGACCAGGTTATTAAGCAGCGGGGATTGGCGTCTTTTCAATGCATTGAGGTATTTCGTTTCGTCGTAGGGAGTCCGGGTCATCCAGCAGCGGTAAAGGATCCGGATCCACTTGAAGGCCAAAGCCCGCACGGCGGCTTGGTAGGTACTGCCCTTGGCGCGTTGCTGGTGGTAGAAGGCGCCGGCCCAGAACGATTTATTGATCGTTTGGCCGGCCCATTCGACGAAGGTCTGACGCAGGAACGTCGGACACTGCCAGCGCCAATGAACCCAGCTCTTCTTGCCGCTGCGTTCGGTCACGGGGGCGATCCCGGCGTATTTCTGCAGCTCCTCGGCCCGCTGGAAGCGCTCGCGATCTTCCCCGAAGGCGACGAGCAGCCGAGGCGCCAGGTGCGGCCCGGCTCCGGGTAATCCTGCAAACAGGCGTAGTCCGGCAGCGTAGGGGCGAGCTCGGCAATGTGCCGATCAAACTGCTCGATGGCTTGTAAGGCCACTCGTAATTGCTCGACCAGCACCATGGCGTGCAGCCTGCAGGGAACGATGACGCCCGGGTCTTGGGTGAGCGGCACCGCGCCCTTGATGGCGGCCAGGCGCGCCGCGATGAGCTTTGGACGGTGTGCGTTGTGGGCATGGAAGAACGCCTTAGGCTCGCCTGGTGAGCTCGCTTGGCCTGCAGCAGCGTCGGCCAGCGGGTCAGGAAGTCGCAGAACAGCACGGTGTCGTGTTGCTCGAACCATTCCAGGGCCTGCGGATAGTATTGCTTGAGCGTGTTGGTCAGGCGGTTGGTGAGGCGGGTCTTGTCGTTGACCAATTCGCGTCGGCGCTCGGTCAGGCTAATCAGCGTACGCATGGCGACGCTTTGCGGCTTGAAGCGGCGCAAATCGCTCTGGGTGATGCACCAGAAGATCCAGAGCCAGTTCGGCATCGGTGGGATCGTCCTTGGCCCGGCTGGGCTTGAAGGCCTCGCGATACTTGGCAAGCGTCAATGGGTTGATCGGAAAGAGCACCAGGAAGTCGTACTTCTGCAGTGCATAGACGATCGGCCCCTTGGCCAACTCCAGAGCAATCGCGATCGGCCCACCAAAGCGCTGATGCAAGGACTTGGCCCATTCATCGATGCACTCCACCTGATGCGCAATGCAACCGAACTCGCGCCGATCACTGCCCGCTCTCTTGCAGGCAGATGTCGTGCTTGGTATCGGCCCAGTCGATACCGACATAGGCGGTAAATGTCTGCGTGCTTGAGAGACTTCACGTCGGATCTCCCAAAGAGTAAATTACCAACTAGGGACGTGCACGCTTGCGTTCTGCGAAGGCAATATAGTGAGCCGGTGGCACGGCGAACCCTGAGTATTCGTTGTCGAACGCAAGCACACCCGCGGACTCGAAGCTAAAGCGGAAATCGTCAAGCGTTTGGGTCGAGATATTCGTAGTCCGCGGGTGCACGTCCCGCCCTCGCTGGCAATCTCCTGCCAGCAGAATCCAGTATCACGAAAAGCGCGGCGGACTACCTATATGGGGTCGACTTGACTCATTGGAGGCTCGACCCTGGTACTGTCGCCCCAACGGCCGGTCTGGAGCGGGACGTGGGGCAGCAGGCGGCCACTACTTGCCGGTCACGGTACTGAGATACTCGCCCTGAAGCCGACATTCACTCGCGCACCAAGAACACCTGATCGTCCGCTTATTTCGACGGCTGCGGAATATACTTGACGTTGATCTTATCGATCGCACCGCTGAACTTGAATGGCGCCTTTTCGCGGTAGTCGAGCGATACCGGTGAGCCCAAGGCGATGCCGATATCTAGGCAATCGTTTGCGGTGAAAAGCAGAGGAGCGCTGACGGGGACTACCCCGGAGGCGAAGAGCTTGCCGTTAACCTTAATGGCCACCTTCAGCGGCCCTGCTGGCTTAGGCTCTGCATAGACCGTCTCGACCTCGATCTTTGCTTTGCCGACCGGGAGCTTCTGCGTCGCGCGGATCTTAGTTCGCATGATGATGAATAAGTTGTACTCGTAGCAGAGGATCCCATCCTCGACGAACAAAGTGAGGCCGCCACTGTTGCCACCCAGCTTGTAGAGCACCCCGTTGGCGTTCGCCGGAATCTGCGCCTCGATCGTGACGAGGTTCGGCTTGTTGCCCAAGGCTGGCGCGGTGAATTCCGGCATGCGGGTGATGTCGCCGGTGAAATTCCATTCCGTATTGGGAGGCGCCACACGCATCTCGGGATGTAGAAGCGGGACCCAGAGACCGCCGCCAATCGGCAGTGCTTTGTTCTTTGTCGCTTCAATCAGGAACAGCTCTTTCATCTGTGCGAGCTTCTCGGGCATCTGGGTGGCCACGTCGTTCGCCTGACACCAGTCTTGCGTCAAGTCGTAGAGCTCCCAGACGTCCTTATCCGGCGTCCACTCCCGAATGCCGGGAGGCAGGCCGGTGACCCATGGCAGTCGCGGGCCGATCGCGCAGGCCATCCAGCCGTCGTGGTAGATGGCGCGGCTGCCCATGATCTCGAAATACTGTGTACGCAGGTGGCCCTCGGCCTTGGGGGCATCGAAGGTATAGGCGAAGCTCACACCGTCGATCGGGTCCTGCGTCACACCGCCCACTTCTCGGGGCGGGTTGATGCCGACGACCTCGTAGATGGTGGGGACGATGTCGTTGCAATGGTGAAATTGCGTGCGTGGCGTCGCATCCGGCTTGATCTTTGCCGGCCAGCGGATCGCCATCGGGTTGCGCGTGCCGCCGAAATGCGAGGCGAGGAGCTTCGTCCCCTTGTAGGGAGTGCTCCCGGCCCAGGCCCAGGCGCCATGGTACTGGTTGTCGGTAAGCGCCGTTCCGAGCATGTCGAGGCCGCCTAGGGCGTTGAGCGCGGCGATGTGTTGCTTGGTCGTGGTAGGTATGCCGTTTTGCGCCAGCAACTCGCTGATCGTGCCGTCCTGGCCCTCCGCCGAAGAACCGTTGTCGCCCCAGACGTAGAAGATCAACGTATTCTCACCGTAGCCGAGTGCCTCGATCTCGTCGATCAGTCGGCCGACCTGCGCGTCCACATGCTCGGTGTAACCTGCGGCCACTTCCATCAGGCGGCGCTGGAAGGGCTTCTCATCCTCCGGGATGCTGTCCCAGCCAGCCATGGTCGGATGACGCGGCGTAAGCTGCGCATCGGCGGGAATCCAGCCCTTCTCCTTGGCGCGGTGGAAGACTCGCTCACGGTACGCGTCCCAACCGTCGTCGAACTTGCCTGTATACTTATCCGCCCACTCCTTCATGATGTGGTGCGGGCCGTGGATAGCGCCGCTCGCCCAGTACATGTAGAAGGGTTTGTCGGCCTGGAAGGCCTTATGTCGCCGCAACCAGCCGATGGCGTCATCCGCCAGGTCCTCGCTTAAGTGATACCCCTCCTCGGGCGTGCGCGGCGGAAGGACGCTCGTGGTGTTGCGCACCAGATTCGGTTCGTACTGCGAGGCCTCGCCGGCGAGGAATCCGTAGAAATATTCGAACCCCATGTTCGTTGGCCAGTTCTCGAACGGGCCGGCTGCAGTTGTCTCCATCGCTGGCGTGTTATGCCACTTACCGAAGGCGCAAGTGCTGTAGCCATAGTCCTTCAGAACCTCGGCCGCGAGCGCGCTGCTCTTCGGGATCGTGCCGGCATAGCCGTCCCAGTCGTTGGCGAGCTCGGCGATCTGCCCACTGGCGACCCGATGATGATTGCGCCCCGTGAGCATGGAGGCGCGCGTCGGTGAGCACATGGCGGTGGTGTGGAACCGGTTGTAGGCGATTCCCTCGCCGACGACGCGGTCCATCGCGCGGGTCTCCACCTCGCCACCGAACGTCGTCGGCAGGCCAGGCCCGGCATCGTCGATCAGCACAATCAGAATGTTCGGCGCATCCTCGGGCAGCCGTCGAGGCTCGACGCGCCGCTTGTAGACCGACTCCTGCATCGTGCGGCCCGCGGTGCTGGCCGATGGCGTGGGCGGGAAGGGAAGCGATTCGGCGGATACAACTCGATCCATGGCCATCGTAATACCTCCTCGGGACGGGACAGGATGTTCGTCACTGTACCAAACGCCTTGAGCTAGCAAGATTGGGCTACGGTCCCATTGACTCCTGAGGTAACGAAGCCTTCTTATGATTCGCTTCCCCAAAGCCGCCGGTTGCGAAGGACCACAACGGGTCGCTTTTGCCCATTGACTGACATCGGCGAAACCGTCAGTGTCAAATTCGACAATTTCGAGCGGAAGGGCCGGTATCTGGAGGGACGTCCGGCAAAAATCGGCCAACTCCGGTCAGTGACGGTATCGAAATGACCGCCTCGAAGCAATGGGATGGACGCCCCCACCCTAAACGGCATCGATGTGCCAAAGTGGAATTGTTAGGAACCACTTAAACGAATGGGAGCGTCCACGATGAAGATTACAACGGTCGGAATTGATTTGGCGAAGAATCTGTTTCAGGTGCATGCGGTTGATGAACGGGGTAAAGCGGTGCTGCGTAAACAGCTGCGGCGCAAGCAAGTGGCCGTATTTTTTGGAAATCTGCCGCCCTGCGTGATCGGCATGGAAGCTTGCGCGAGCGCCCATCATTGGGCCCGCACGCTGCAGCGTTTCGGGCATATCGTGCGCCTCATGGCCCCGCAGTTTGTGAAGCCGTACGTGAAGACGAACAAGAACGATGTCGCCGACGCCGAGGCGATCTGCGAGGCGGTGGGCCGGGCCAACATGCGCTTCGTGCCGATCAAGAGCATAGAGCAGCAAGCGATTTTGTCGGTGCACCGGGTGCGCCAGGGGTTTGTGAAGGCCCGCACCGCACAGGCCAATCAGATCCGCGGTCTCTTGGGCGAATTCGGACTCATCATTCCCCAAGGCATTATCAACGTGGCCAAACGCGTGCCTGAGATCCTCGAGGATGCCAGCAATGAACTCCCCGTGCCGTTTCGGCACCTGATCGATCGCTTGACCGAGCATCTCAAGGAGCTCGATCGGCAAGTGAAGGAGTTCGAGAAGGAGATCACGGCTTGGCACCGCAGTAGCGAGCTCGAGCCGCAAGCTCGAGAAGATCCCGGGCATCGGTCCGTTGGCCGCCAGCGCACTGGTCGCTTCCATCGCCGATGCCAAGAGCTTCGAAAACGGCCGGCAGGTGGCGGCCTGGCTGGGGCTTGTGCCACGGCAATACTCCAGCGGCGGCAAATCCACGCTGCTGGGCATGAGCAAGCGCGGCGACGCCTACTTGCGAACGCTGCTCATACACGGCGCGCGTTCTGCCGATCCTGGCGGCAAAGAACAAGGTCGACAATCCGAATGGCTGGTTGGCCAATCTGCTGACCCGTCGCCATCCGAATATCGCCGCCGTGGCACTGGCCAACAAGAACGCGCGCACCGTGTGGGCGCTACTCGCCCACGGGCGCGAGTTTAAGGCCGATTATGTGCCAGCCCGCATGCTCGCATAGCCGAACCCGATGACTGACAGCGAGGTTTAGCATAGGAGAACACACCACCGATTGCTCAGGCGATCACGCAGTGATGGCAACACAGGTAAGACCGTGGTTGATCAAGCCCAGAGTGGCCGCAGCACCTCGAGTGCGAGAAAGCGATTGGGAACCAACCAGCTAATCCCATCAGGGACAGCGGCGCAAGCCGCACAAAGTCCGAATGTACGGGTGCAATCTATGCCTTCGAACCATCATGAACTGAAAGCTTGGCAAAGCGGGGGCGTCCATGTACGGCCGCTCGCGAACGTCTCAGAAGGGTCGAACCCGGACGATCGCCGTAACCTCCCGACCTAATCCAACGGCCAGGGCACCGATGACGGCAATGTGACTCCACCCTTGTCCGCCGGTGCTGGTTTCACGCTGGCGCTGTCGACTTCGCGCCACCAGGGTTTCACGATTTGCCCATGCGCTGGCTCCGCCGGTTGACCGAGTATCGGCATGAGCAACTCAGCATCGGTGTGTGGCGCGAGATCCAGCAATCCCTCAGCCGGCTGATCCCAAGCATGCATCGCTAATGCAAAGGTACCCCAGTGCACTGGCATGAACACCCCGCCGAGCATGGCATGCGCCTTGAGGGCATTCTCCGGTCCTAGGTGAATGTCGCCCCAAGCAGGATGGAAGGCGCCGATCTCCAGCATCACCACATCGAATGGCCCGAGTTGTTCGCGAATGGCTCGATACTCTGTGGTCAAGCCCGTATCGCCGCTGAAGAACACGGCGTGCTTTGGCGATCGGATTGCCATCGATGACCACAGCGTTGCATTGCGGTCTTTCAACCCTCGTCCGGAAAAATGCTGCGACGGCGCAGCCGTCAACACCACCCCCGTATTAGGCACCGTATACGACTCCCACCAATCGAGTTCCGTGATACGTTCCGCCTGCACACCCCAATATTCCAGATGCGCGCCGACGCCGAGGGAGGTGACGAACGGCACGCGGGTCTTGGCGAGGGCCCGAATAGTCGGGTAGTCGAGATGATCGTAGTGATCATGCGAGATCATCACGACATCGACCGGCGGCATCTCGCGCAGCGATACGGGTGCCGCCTGAAAACGTTTGGGTCCGATGATGCGCAGAGGGAGACGCACGCGGTCCCCAAACCGGATCGGTCAGAATGCGTACGCCGTCGATCTCGATCAACATCGTAGAGTGTCCGAGCCAGGTGACTCGCAAACCGCTTTGCGGTCTCTTAGCCCACCCATCGAGCGGACTGACCGACGGTAGCGGCCCCCGCGGTACGCGCCGTTCCCCTCCGAACATAAAATCTTTCAGCGACGGCATGGGGGCCGTCGGATCGCGCAGATTCGGCAGCACCGTATGAACGTTTTGAAAACGATCGCCCGCCCATAAGGGCGATGCCTTCATGCGTTCGAGGCGCGCACCACCGGCGCGTGTACCCATGGACTTCACCCGCTGCAGTCTACCAATTTAAGGCGCTGCTGCCTCAGCAGTCGGCACAAGCACCGCTATCGCGCCTTGATCACGCGCGAGTCGCGAGATTCAGACCTGCTGGTGGGCGTTCGAGGTGACCCGGAATTCGCACCATTGCGATCGGACCCTCGATACAAGGCGCTCCTTCGCAAGATGAATCCGCCGGAGTAGCCGTAACGAGCGGCTTCTGGGCGGCGACCTGCCTCGCCGATAACCGCCATTGGCGACGGTAAGCTCCGGGTCGTCTTGGCCGTTCGAGCGACGGCCTCAATTGATTTGCCAATAATTGCCACGAGCAGCAGGTTCTGGGAAGACCATCCGGCAAAAATCGGCCAATAGCGGAAGTACGCCGTTCCAAACTGCCTTCCGGTTTGCGGTCGTTCGTAATGCACGTTATAAGTTGCTTTATGTCGGTGCGCATCCTTAAGACTTCACTCTTGTTCGTTGCCGCGATTTCGATGGCTGGAGTGTCAGACAGCTTGAGTAGTGTTGACATAGAGGGCATTTCGAGTGCCGTACTCAAGAGCTATAACCGTCAGCTAAATGGCCTCAATTTGTAGCTTCGCTCCCACTGGGCCTAGATAGCAGCCACGTCAAGGCGTTGTACCACTGCGGTGGTTCGGTGAGGTGATTGACTTCATCTTCTCCTCTTACAGCATTAGAAATTGAATCTACTTCGGGAATAGGAACGTCAGTTGCATTCTGTAACCCCAGTCCTTGGGGCCGAAGCCTTCGGGAGTGTCAGCCCAATACCGCACGCCCACCTGGATGCTCAGCGGCTGGTTGCGGACTTTGAGAATCTGCGTGAGCGTGAGATTGATGGGCACCGACCATTGGCTCGCCTTCCAGTTGTAGGTGGATTCGGTGTTGATGCCGGCAGTCGTGTAAGTCTTGGTCGTATAAGCCAGGAACGGCTGAACATAAAAGACGCTGTAGTCACGCTTTTGGCTGTCACTTGAAGCCGACCAGATTTGGTTCACGAGCGCTCCATAGGTCCAGCCGTTCTCCTGCTTGAGGACGACGGCGGTCGGCCCAAGTCCCCATTTCCCGGCGGTCAACATGCTGGCACCGGTGGGCAGCAGAACCTGCGGTCCCGCGCCCCAGATCCAGCCCGAGTCCGTGGGCTTTTTTGGCGAGAAATAGAACTGTTGTGTGATGTCGCCGAGTCCCTCCTCTGTACCCGAGCCCGTTGCGACATCGCCGAGTCCGTCCGGTGTACCTGTGCCCGGCCGCACGTTGTGCTGGTTGATTGCCGGGATAATCGTGCGCGAGATCAGATTCCAGTCCTCGCCGATGGAGAAGGGGATCACCGGTTGGACCGTCAGAACTGACTGGTTACCCTGCTCGGTCGGTCCGATGTTGGTGTTGTAATCGTATTTGATAGGTAGGCTAATTAAGGCGGCAACGGGATTGAGCGCCTCCTTGGCAAGCTCAGCCTCGCTTTGCTGTGCCACGGCCGGCAGGACAGCAAACGTCGTCACCGTGACAAGGGCGCAGCTGAAAGCATGCAATATGCGACGGATCATGGCTACTTCTCTCAGCGCTGTTTGATCGACATTTCAAGCATCCGATCCAGAATTGCTGCCGTCACGGCCGATTTAGTGAAGGTCGTTGCCCCTTAACTCGCCCGTCAGGAGTCATTCAGATTCACTATCGGCCGAATTGCAGAAGCTCGGTAGACGAAATCACCTCCTCGAAGCTGCCGTTCAGCAGAGCGATTGACGGAAGATCTCCCCATCCTACAGACGGCTAGCTTCACATCACTGTTGGGAGCATCTCAAACTCCGGCGTCGTCCATGTTTTCATTCTTTCAACATCAGGTGCGTAAACTCGGAACATGCCATTGATGCCAATGTTCTCCCGATTGGTCGGCAGCCAATTCTCCTCTGGCACGTCTTTGGGTTTCTTGGCGCTGACGTATATCTCGATGCCACCTTGGGCATTCAGTTTGAAGCCGGCGTTTTCACCGACGCTGTATTTCTTGCGGTCATTCGGGATGAAGAAGCCATTCTTCAGGTCATAGAGTGTCAGTGACCAAAACGCCGTGGCCGGCGGCAGTTCATCCTTACTCAACCGCATCACATAGTCGTGCAGGGCGTCCATCGGCTTGCCATCCTTGGTCCCAACCGGGACATAGCGAGCTTGATACGCGGGCTGGCCGATGGGCCCGACCACTGATTGCATGACTTCGGTCTCAAGGTCGATGTGTCCTTTCGGCATGAATATCTGGGGCGTTACACGCGCTTGAAGCGCGGGATCCGCTTGGCCGGCAAGCACCTTCTTCGCCACTTCAGCGGCGACTTCGCGGAACAGCGCACCATCGAGCTTGGCAACCGTGGGCGCATCGAAGGCCTTGCGGGGCTGCACGCCGAGCGGCCTGTAAGCTGCCAGCACGGCCTGATCCATAGCGTCGTTCGGATCAAAGGTCGTGTGATTGAAAACAAATTGCATCACTTCGAGCAGGTTGGCCGCGAACACATCCGCGTCCGTCTTCCCATAGGCCGGGAACCTCACATCGCTCGCGTCCTTGGTCGGCTTACCCTGAAACTCGGAAAGCGTCGCGACCTTGGTGTCTTTCAGCGCTTGGATAATCCGCGCCATCCGCGGTGGGTCACTTTGGTGCGGCATTGCGCGCAGGAAAGCGATCGTGAAATCGCCGTCGACCTTCACAATGCGATCTACGCCTTTGATTTGTTGTCCTTGGTAGCCTTCGGTGCGATCCGTGTAGAACAGCAGGTTCACCGGCTGCTTGAAATCCCCCTTGCTGGTTGCCAAGGGAATTTCGACGTAGTGGTCGTAGCCCGACGTTTCCAGCGAGACGAATTTTGAATCAATAGCCGGGAATTTGATGATCACCGGATCGTGGCGCAGGTCTAGCACGGCTCCCTGATAGAAGGTGTCATTGTTGGGGCGCGCTATGGACTTCACCGTGTGATCAACAAGCACCGTCATGGCTTTCGGCTTGTTGAAGCCATCCATGAACAATCCGCCGGAGGTTGGGTCTAGCGCGAACTTTTGGATCACGTTGAACATCGCGACGTATTGGTAGGAGCGCCGGACGATATTCTCGACCTGTTCGCGAGATGACGATGCGGCGCTGGTCGGTAATGTCATAGCAGTGCCTTCCTGGACTCGTACGGTTCTCAAAGCCGCCAGAAAGCGGCCTAAGTTGAGCGCAGGATTATCTTACCTCAATACATTGTGCCTTGGGCGGCGCAGCGGCGCGAGGCTCGGGAAGTTGGTGTCCCGGTCCTTGGCGTCGTAGGTCGTCAGGCTACGTGCTGACGACCAACAATGGGCAGGGGACGCCGACGGGACCACCGGTCTCAGAGTGGTGCGCACACGCAACGGCCGGCAGAGACAATGAAGGCTAGATTTGTCTTCCAGGAAGCGGACCGTCGCGAGCTTCCGCTTCGGGTCGTGATGACCCATTCGCGGACATCGGCTAATCCGCCACCGTCAAATTCGACAATTTCGAGTGGAACGACCGGTGTGGAGCAGCATATCGGTCCCTGACCGGCCATGAGCAGGCATTCGACGCCCCGCAATCACAGCCGAATAGCCGACGTTCGAGTTAATCTTCACGTGCATCACGAGTATGCTGAGTTGGTCGCTAGACAACTAGGAGATTGGACATGATTTACGTCTTACGGCGAATCATGACAAGGTGTGTTTTCTTCAGCGTTGCGGCATCTGCGTTGATGGGCAGCGCCGCTATTGCGGACGCACCAACTGGCAAGAATAGCATTCAAGTCAACGGCACCGGCACCGATTTGCTTAACGGTGCAATCGTCCACTCAAAGAAGCCCACGGCGATGGGCGTAATTCAGAGAGGCACTGAGATCGTCGAACTAAGTGGAGATTTGAACGGGAAGATTCTTTATCACGTTACTACGGTTATCGACAATCAGAAGGGCACATTGGTCAATACTGGTGACCAAGTGTTCTCGGGCACAATCGCTGGCTCAGAGCCGGTTATGCTCCATGATTCGAAATTTCGATTCGAAGTGAACCTTGCCAGCGGCGCGGATACCGGATCGGTATTTCTCTTCGACCATATCGCTGGACCACAAGTCAGGTGTGAACTCAAAGTGACTGGAACTGGCAAGGCCGCAGATGGCAACCCCACATTCAGGTACACCGGCACCTGCAAATTCGGTCCGGGAGCAACGGCGTCAAAGCCTTAGGCTAGGAGATGGCACACAGCCGCGTGAACGTGCCAGAGTGTGAGTTCACAGATTGTAAGGCGACACCGCTTCCCGGAGCGCATTAATGACTCCTGAAATAAGAGCCTTCGAATATGCCATAGGTGTATTCGCTGTCCTAATCGGTCTTGCTATTGCCGACATTGCTACCAGCTTTCATCGGCTGCTTCGCTGCAAATTGCCAGTAAAATGGGACCCGCTTGCTCTTATCGCCGCGCTCTACGCGTTGTGTATGGCGATATACATGTGGTTCGACCTGTGGGGCGTGCGCAACTTTTCCGGGACACGGCATTTCCTGTTCTATCTATTGCTGTTCGGCCTGTTATTTATTCTTTTTCTGGTCGCGGCCTCGAGTTTGCCCGATGAAGCAGACACTTCGATTGATCTCCGGGAGTTCTACGCAGCAAATCGCCAAAAGTATTGGACCCTAGTTGTGCTGTTCCAGATTGGTTATGTCGGGGCAGGATTTTATTTTTTCGGCGGAATGCCTAAGTTACCGAAATTGGTCATCGCTATTGTACTAATTCAGATGATTGCACCGCTCGTTCTATCGCTGATGCTGTTAATGACGAAGTCACGGGCGGTGCATTACGTAGGCATCGGACTGCTATTTGTAGTGATGCTAGTCCACTACGGTAGGGCATCAATAAATTGAGATTCCCGGAAGCGGCCGGTGGCGAGGGGCAGCATCGGGTCGCGTCCGGAACTAGAGCCGCTATCGGCCACACTCCGCCAACTGCAGATGAACGCACGACCAGGCGCCTGTCGCGAGCCGCCATTCGCGCCAGGCCGTGCGTCTATCAGATTTATGCAGTCACGGTCGCAAAGGTTGGCCGGTGGAGGCAAGGATTTTAGGTGCGGCGCGCCCATATCCCGCGTAATTTCGGGCGCGCTGGCGCGATGTCCGGATGGCAGAGCGCAACCTTAGGAGAGGCCGATGAAAACATTCATGGTGCTGTGTCTGATCGTTTGTATGATCGGCGGTTGCACAACATTGCATCCGATCGCGAATGCGCCGAGTGACCTATCGCAACACTTCAGCGACGGTGGCGTTCTGCAACCGGGAGATCGTGTGATCATTACGACAGTGGCGGGTGCCAGGCATGATTTGCGCATTCGTTCGGTGCGCGATGGAGTGATTTACGGGGATCACGACTCGGTACCATTTTCCGAGATTGTCTCAATCGACCGACGAGATTTCAGCGCAACGAAGACGACCATTTTGGTGGTCGTGATCTTAGGCGTCGTGGGGGCGATTGCGTCCGCGGTTAATTCGAGCGAGCATCCCAACACCGGCCTGTGATGTAACGTCGTTGCATGACAATTGATTGTGGCATATCAGAGCATCGCGTCCCGACGACTTAAAGGAGCTGCATAGACTCTGAGAATTGCCTCCCCCGAAGCGGTCCGTCACGAGGGGCCGCATAGGGTCGAGAGGTCTCGTTCACCGAACCGCCGCAATCGGTCACAACGCGCCTTGGAAGCGCTTAGAATTGTCACCCGGAAGCCGCCAGTCCGCCGGCCCGCGAGCGTTGAAAAATGCGATCAACACAAGCCGACGGTAGCACTCGAAAAGGAACAAGATGAGATATTTTGCAATCGTCGCTTCGCTCGTCTGTGTACTCACACCGCCCGTCTTAGCCGAGGATCTGGATCGGTTTGTTGATGCGGAGCTTCCTGGATTGGTAAGCACCTATAAGGGCATTCACGCCCACCCGGAACTGTCTCATCACGAAGAGATGACGGCTGCCCTGCTGGGAACCGCGCTGCGCAAGGCCGGTTTCACGGTCAACGAGCACGTCGGCAAGTATCCGGATGGGACACAGGCCTATGGCGTCGTGGCAATACTCGAGAACGGTCCCGGCGCCCGGTTACTCATTCGTACCGACATGGATGCGCTGCCGATTGTCGAAGAGACCGGCGTAAGCTACGCGAGTCACGTGATGAGCAAGAACCCGGCGGGTCAGGAAGTCGGGGTAATGCACGCCTGCGGCCACGATGTGCATGTGACCACTATGATCGGCACGGCGCGAGCGCTTGCCGCCTCTCGTGCGAAATGGCACGGCACCGTGATGCTCATTGGGCAACCGTCCGAGGAGACCGGCGATGGAGCGAAGGCCATGCTCGCCGACCATCTTTGTGAGCGGTTTGGTACGCCCAACTTCGCGATCGCACTGCATGACACCAACTCGCGCGCGGCAGGGACGGTTGCCGTCACCAGCGGAGCAGCGCTGGCCGGAATTGCTTCCGTCGATGTCACGCTGCGCGGTGTTGGCGGCCATGGCGCGCAACCGCAGGCCGGCAAAGACCCCGTCGTCATGGCGGGCGAATTTATCGTGCAAGTGCAGACCATTGTCAGCCGACAGGAAAATCCGCGCGATCCTTCCGTCGTGACGATTGGCGACATCCACGGCGGCACCAAGCGCAACGTGATCCCGTACGAAGTTAAAATGGAACTCACCGCGCGCGCCTTCAGTGATAAGGCAATGCAAATTATTTTGGATGGCATTACGCACGCTGCGCAGGGCGTGGCGCTGTCCGCCGGTGTACCGGAAGATCGGCAGCCGATTGTCACGATTCTCAATAATGAATCGGGGCCGGCGACCTATAACGATCCGGCGCTCACTACTCGTGTGAAGGCGGCGCTCGTCAAAGCCTTGGGCGTCGAGAATGTCTTTGACGAGGATCCGATCATGGCGAGCGAGGATTTTGGACTCTTTGGGCTCGAAGGCCATCGGATTCCGACCGTGATGTTCTGGCTCGGGGCGATGGATCCCGTGAAGCTAGCCGCGGCTCAGGCGGCGGGTAAGTCCCTGCCGGGCCCACACACGAGCTTATTCGTCCCGGTTCCTGAACCGACTCTGCGGACCGGGGTAACGGCGATGACGTCCGTGGCAATCGCGCTATTCCAGCAGTAGGCCGAGCCTATTTAGGTTCATCAGAGGTGTTTACAATTCGAATTGCGTCCGTCAACCTGTCGTTCGAGGTCGCCTCAGGTTCTTCTAGAATGACCAAGAGCACTTTCTTTGCGGACCTTCTTAACGGAGGTCAATAAGAGCTGCGGCACCATCCACCCGACAGGAATTAATGAAGAATAACCTCTTGCGGAGAGCCGAATCTCTTGCGGAGAGCCGAATCAAATGGTATTCGACTTCCATAATCTAGTAGCCATCAGCGATGGCTGTGGCGATTATGTCAAAGTGACATTTAGGTTTATCTGAGGACCGCGAATTTTGCGGCGGT
Source organism: uncultured Gammaproteobacteria bacterium (assembly GCA_963813755.1). Classification (GTDB taxonomy): domain Bacteria; phylum Pseudomonadota; class Gammaproteobacteria; order Steroidobacterales; family Steroidobacteraceae; genus Bog-1198. The sequence continues at coordinate 148,050 of CAWEZY010000003.1, forward strand.
GACGCGTTGGACATCGCTTACTGCAAGCGATCGCAACGATGCGGCCAGTGAATGGTCCGTTAGTTAACGCAGTGAGTGGCCGGACGGACCCGGATTTGCACACAGATGCACACAAATGAAAATTTCGCTTGGGAAAACAACGAGACCGAATCTCAAGTAGAGTTGATTTGGCAATCGCGGATCGATGCCCTTGTATGCGGCGAGTGTGGGGAAGATGATTTTATAGACGAGTTATCGAGTCTTTGGCAAGCAGCCCCCGATTCAGCATGGAACGTAATCGCGTTGCTCTATCAACGATACAGACGCGGGCACATGCCCGTTGGCCTCTTTCGTTCTATTAAATTTAAGGTCGTCGAAGGTGGAATTGGCGCCGTCGATAGCGATATGACAATCGATCTTGATCTCGCGCTCGCAACACATCGTGATGCGCCAATTCACATAAGCGATATTCTGACGTTACCTGGTTTCGGCGATCACATGCGTACGGACGCCTCCGCACCGCAAGAGACACCGCTTCAAACTCCACAGGTTAGCATGGAGGACCGATCTCAATCGTCTGTCCCAGAAATTGGTCGCGTGTTGCGAAATCGGTACGTTCTTGAGAGTCGCCTGGGCAGCGGCGGTATGGGTACCGTATTCAAAGCAAGGGACCGATACCGGTGCGATCTTCCCGAAGACAATCGCCACATCGCGATAAAATTTCTGCACGAAGAAACTGACAGTCGTCCAGAGGTCTCATCGAATCTGCGACGCGAATTTTATTGTGCACAGGCGCTTTCGCACCGCAGTATTGTCAAGGTGTACGAACTGGATCGGGATGACGACTTCGAGTTCTTCACAATGGAGTTAATAGAGGGAGAACTTTTGAGCAGTGTGCTTGAGAGATCCCATCCCTTTTCGATATCCAGGTCATATGCTTGGGCAATCATACTGGAGATAGGAGACGGTTTGGCACACGCGCATGCGCGCAATGTGGTACACGGTGACCTGAAGCCGAAAAATATAATAATCACCAATTCTGGTGAATTACGCATACTCGACTTTGGTGCCTCTCATGCTACTACTCGCGAACGCTCGAGTGCTGCTGAGCCTCGGAAAATCAACTTGACGCCAGCTTACGCTTGCTGCGAACTTTGGGAAGGACAACAAGCCGACCCACGCGACGATCTCTATGCTCTGGCGTGCGTAGCGTACGAATTGCTTGCGGGTGAGCATCCGTTTCAAGGCCTGAGATCGACCGAAGCACGGAACCGTGGACTGACGCCGCGACGGCCACCAGGACTGACCGGGCGACAATGGCAAACTCTGGCAATGGGTCTTTCATGGTGTCGGGAAGATCGGTCGATACCGGTTCGCGATTGGATTGCCAAGCTGAACCCAGGAGAGGCGGTGGCGCGGCAAATGGCACGCCTCCTCGACCTCGGTCGGGGGATACGGGTTCGCGATTGGATTGCCAAGCTGAACCCGGGAGAGGCGGTGGCGCGGCAAATGGCACGCCTCCTCGACCTCGGTCGGGGGATACCGGTTCGCGATTGGATTGCCAAGCTGAACCCGGGAGAGGCGGTGGCGCGGCAAATGGCACGCCTCCTCGACCTCGGTCGGGGGATACCGGTTCGCGATTGGATTGCCAAGCTGAACCCGGGAGAGGCGGTGGCGCGGCAAATGGCACGCCTTCTCGACCGCAACACCGAACGCTCATCTCAATTGACAGTGCATTTGTCGCGCACTATCGCCATCCTTGCCATTCTATTAGTTAGTGTAACCGTGTGGGTTTCATTCAATCATCTGTCGTTCGAAAGGAAAATAGCTAGCAGGATTGCGGTTCCGAAGGCCGCGGCGAATACGCTGACTATTACGGATCCCGTGAAGGATTATCAGAATATACTGCCGGATGGAAATCTTTTGCCGGGATCGGCGTCAATGGGGCCACGTCTGCCAGATATTTTGTCGAAAGGAAGCCGGACCTCGCAGACGGGGAAGTTCTCAGCAACAGTTAAGAGTGACGCAGCACGTACTGCGTTACATAACAAGAAACTTAGCAAGATCAGCATTTCTGCTGACACGTATAGAATTCGCTCGCGGGAAAATTTCGCTGAGATACAAGTCCGCCGCTCCCCCGGATTTGGTGGCGATACGACGTTTGTATGGTGGACTGAACCTTCATCAGCAAAACCCGGCATTGACTACGTGCCCCAAGCCCGTATAACTCAGTTATTGCCGAAGGGAAGGCACTTGGCCAGTCTATTCATCAGAATTATTCCGAACGCATCCCGAAAACATTCCGCGACGTTCTACGTCAACGTCGGCGATCCTAGCAATGGCACCACTGTGGGCCACCTTGCGCGCACGGCGATATTGCTGCCGCCATCAAGCTGACAATCTTGGGTTCGTTGGTGCTAGAGTCCTCGCGTCGTGGTTTTTGTTACCGGCGGTTCCTGCCCATCGGAACCTCACGCAGGGTCTGCGTCACTGGCCTTCCCGTTAGCAGACGGTGGCGAAGGACTGCATCGGGTCTATACTGTTGAAAAACTATTGAACAGTGCCGCGTTTTCAATGTCTTAATTGCAGGAGCAGCGAAGGGAGCGCACCTGCATGATGGGACAGCGCAGCGGCAAGCAAGACCGACTATTTTACTCCTTCAACCTCGACGACCATGTGCCTGCGGACCATTTGCTCCGCAGTATTGATCGGTACCTCGATCTAACGGTTTGCACCGACACCTTGAAGCCTACTACAGCCACACCGGTCGCCCATCAGTGGACCCAGAGTTGATGATCTGGATGCCGCTGGTCGATTACTGCTTCGGGATCCGCTCCGAGCGGAGGCTATGCGATGAGGTGCATCTGAAGTTGGCGTATGGCTGATTTTGCCGACTGGGTCTTGAAGACAAGCTTCCTGATCATTCGAGTTTCTCGAAGAACCGGCACGGCCGTTTCCGCGAGAGCGATGTTTTCCGACATGTGTTCGAGGCGGTCGTACAGCGATGCATGGCGGAGGACTGGTTCGAGGCGAGGGGTTCGCGGTCGATGCGAGCATCGTCAAGGCCGATGCCAACCGACAATTCCACGACTTGCGCCATGCGTTTGCGAGCAATTTGCTCGCGGCCGGAACCGACATCGTGACGGTGAGCAAGGCCCTCGGCCATGCGAACGTGCATATTACGCTCACCACTTACCCGCACGCGATACCGGGAACGACAGGGCGCTGGCGACGCTTTGGCGCGATTGATGGGGCAGAGAGGAAACAAAATGGAAACATTGGCGCCAAAACTGGGGATAATAGTGAGGCAAAATAAAGCACAAGTAGTTGATCTTGAAGATAATGGAGAGGTGGCAGAGCGGTTGAATGCACCGGTCTTGAAAACCGGAAAACCCGCAAGCGTTTCGGGAGTTCGAATCTCCCCCTCTCCGCCAATTACAGCCAATTAAATCAGTAAGTTACGTCTATTTACGAACAGAGCAAAATGTCCTAAATTGACATCAAGTATCAAATTCATTCACACTCCAAGCGTGAAACGTCTTATTGTTTCGAGTGCGTTACGAGTACGTAGCGCACACGTCACAACTACGCAGGAGCGGGACAATGGCTTCATTTCAAAAACGCAAGACCTCGAAGGGCGCAACGCGAATCATCGCCATAGTGCGCATTCGACCCTACAACCTCACCAGCAAATCATTTCCAGACAAAGCCGCCGCCAAAGCTTGGGCGACAGCAACTGAAATCGAACTGCGCAAAAAGCGCGACCAAGGCAACAAGCAAGTCGACCTGACGACGCTCACGCTCGGCGACCTCATTCGCCGCTATCTTGCAAGCCCGCAAGCGCAAGAGCTACGTCATCTCGAAGGTCGCCAACGCCTACTCAGTTGGTGGATCAGCCATTACGGCACGGAGAAGGTACGTGAGTTCGGTCCAATCAAATTGAGCGATGCCTGCGACGTGTTGCGCAAGAAACGTGGGCCAGCGACGACCAATAGGTACTTAGGCGCGCTGCGCTCATGCTGGTCATGGGGAAGAAAGATGGAATTCGTCGGGGCCGAGCAAATATGGCCGACGATGTTGTTTCTGAAGGAACCTGACGCACGCGTGCGCTTTTTGAATGACGACGAGTTGAAGGCCGTGCTGACAGCCGCCGAGAAGCACGCACCATGGATGCACGCTGCAATCTTGACCTCGTTGGCCACGGGGGTGCGTCAAGGTGAGTTGCTGCGGCTCGAATGGAAAGACGTCGATTTCGAAAAAAAGACGGTCACCGTGCTGATATCGAAAAACAAAAAACGCCGCGTCGTGCATCTGCCCGATCCGGCCATCGATGCACTCAAAAAGATGCGCATCGTCGGGCCGAAGTTGATTTTTGTACGTCCCAACGGCGAACCCGCCGACAAGTCGTTCCTGACATTTCATTGGAACGAAGTGCGCAAGGCGGCGGGCCTGGTCGACTTTCGATGGCACGATCTACGCCACAGCTGCGCGAGTTATTACGCACAGGCAGGTGCTGGCTTGCTGGAAATTGGTTGGGTATTGGGTCACAGCTCGCCGTCGATCACGGCGAAGTACGCTCATCTTGTTGCAGGCAAGCCGATCACTGGCGCTGACAAGTTGGCTGAAAAGTTGCGCTTGACGTGATCAGGTTCGGCCAGTTCCAAAAGCGCCTACGCGAGTACTCCCCCTCGCTGTATGCGAAATTGGCGAAACCTAGTCGCGTGAGGAATGCCTTCTACTTGCTGGTCAGGCAGCATCTTTCGAGTGACGACGCCTTCAACCAGCGTTACATCCTCTACAAGACGGCCGTGGTCGTCGTGGCGCGTGACGTTAGACGTCGCCAATGGGGCAATGCTGAATCGCGCGACAGGATGCAGCGGGGTAAAACTACTCACGCACAGGACCGCTTGAATCAGCTGCGCAAAGATTTCGGGAAATTGGAAACCAAATTTCTGTCGAAGAAAGAGTCAGCAGCGCAGGCGTTGGTTGAGATGTGGGCCGACCGCCACAAGCGCGAGTCGACCTTCCATCCCCCCTATAGTTACAAATACCTACTCAAGCGGAAAGGCTGGTGGCCCGCCCGTGTTCGCTCAGATAAGAGCGCAGTGCGTCACGCTGATCATCACTCATGGTCCGCAACAGCAACTTCCCCTGCCGTAAGGCCGGTCCGAAGTTGATTGGCGGACCGTCGAGGTAACGATTCAAGTACCACGTCGCGTTGGTCCATAACGTGCGATCGCTCTCGCGCAGGCGCTCAAGAAACCCAATAGGTGACGTTGACACGAACAGCGTTGGCAGATGCACCATCGCAATCTGTGCAACGGCGAAATGAAACTCGACGCTCACGGGTTCGATGTCGAGTCGTGAGAACACCTCTCGCAGGAATACCAAATCGGCGGCGAACTTCGTGATCAACTCCGTCGTGCGATAAAACACTGTGGCGCGGCACTTGCCATTCACGATCACGAGCGCCATCGACTCGATGCACCAACCCTGCGAGTCCTCGCGGGACTTCGGGTTCCCGTGAAAAGACATTCCGATTGAGGTGAAGTGACTCTCTTTACGGTCTCTGATCAACATCGCGACTCTCTCGACCTCGACCTCATTCAGGTAGTGATGCCGCAGCTGTCTCAATTTTGATTCAGGACGGATATACCCAACCTTCTCAAGGTCGATTTCGGGTAGACGATCGAATGTCACACGCAAGTTGAGGACGTATTTCTTGTCGCCGTGGTAGTGAAGTGCAGGCGCATCGAGCGCCGCTTCGATCGCCGGCATTGTGGGGTGACGCACTCGACGGCGTGGGGGCAATCGCACGATTACATTGTTCATTCGCAGTTCTCCATAAGAAAGAATTTAGGAACCGCGAAAGATTTTCCAGATGGACGGAGATCAGTAAATCGCATCGACATGACACATCGATCGATTTGTCATGTAACACGTCTGTGCGCAATCCGCCGATTTGATAAAACGGCATTATCGTAACCGAACATCAAAGGCACGTGCGAATGAAGAATCAAACGCCAACCGTCGCTGTACTTCCTTACTCATGGAACTACAAGAATTGGCCGTCCGATGTCCCCCCGTTCACGGCGAAAGCCGCGCGACGCCTTGTGTATGAGCATCGACCGGAGTTGATCCGCGCGGGCGCCATCTCACGCATCGGGCGCAAGGTATTCATATTGGGAGCGGGATACGCAAAATTCCTCGCCAACGGGATTACCCGCGTCGAAGGATTCGAGATCGCGCCCAACAAACGTCGGGCGGCATAAAAAAACGCCGCACGGTTAGATGCGGCGCTTTAGGAGATCAAACACATGAACACTTCGCAAACCAATCAACGGGTCAACCATGAATATCGTAAGGCAAAGTCGGTCAGTAGTAAAAGGTAAGTGGTGCACTAATCGCGACACGCGCCGTCGGATCGATTCACGCCTCGATCTGTTGAACGATGAGATAGGGAATTTCCAATCGACGGTGCGCGACTTGAGCGCTGCCACGTTGCGCGAGTTGCACGATCGATTGACGAGTTCGCATGAGGATGCGTGCCGCGCACTGACGTGGATCCCCGCCGCGATGGTGTCGCCGATTTGCATCGATGTGATGAGGCGCGTCGTGTCCGATGAAATGCAGAGGCGCGCGCTACCTTTGACCGATGCCGAAGTCGATCGAGTCCTCGAGGTCTCGCGGTGACAGCACGGCGCAAGTTTAGCGTCGTCGAAGGCGGGGTTCACGCCTCGATGAGCGCGGTCGGGTTCTTAAAGGCGATGACCGCACCCGACGTATACGGGACAGTGGTCGCGATCGACCCGTCAAAGGAGCGCGGCGACGCGGGGCACATATCTGGGTGCTCCTACACGGTAGAAGCGCTCGACGAAGTATCGGCGTTCATCGACGCACATTCGCAGCACAACCTTTACTGGTCACCCAACCCGACGCACAGTCCCATCGATAAGAAACCACTGAAGACGGATATAGCACAGATGCGGTGGGTCCATCTTGACCTTGATGACCCATCCGACGCGGCACTTCGGCGCGTACGAGACTATCCGTTGCCCCCGACCGCAATCGTGGCAAGCGGTGGCGGATATAACGTGTATTGGTCGCTCGCTGATCCTGTGGAGGTAGGGGGAAAGGACCACATCAAGGAATTGGAGGATGCGAATCGCCGCGTCATTCTCGACCTCGGCGCGGACACGGGAACTCAGAATCTGGATCGCATCCTACGCCTTCCAGGTACCACAAATTATCCAACAAAGGCGAAACTACGTCGAGGTCGGGTCCCTGTTCCCGCCGTGCTGATCGAGTACCACCTCGAACGGACGTACAGGTTGCAACAATTCGCCCCCCCTCGGACGACGAGAATCGCAATTGGAATCGCCGCGACCAGAAGAAGAAGGAGGACAGGTCAAGGGATCTGCTGCGCAAGGTCGCGGTTGATATCCGATTGGGCGTGCCCGACGAGGACATACTAGCAAAGCATTCCACGACGGACCCGCATGCACTGGATCAATCCGATCCCGTACGTGCTGTGCAGCGTTGCATCGATGAGTGCCACCGCACGGAGGCGATTGTCCATGAGATCAACGATAAGCATGCGTTGGTGTGGACAGGCGGCGAGTTGCGCGTGATGTGGCACGGTGAGTTTGAGGGCGGCATGCCGCGCCTATCGAAACTCGCGGACATGAAGGTTGAGTGGAAACCCCGACAAACAGGAAATTTGAACCCGATCGATCTGTGGGTACAGAGTCCGTTGCGATTGCAATACAGCGGACTTGTCTATCGTCCAGGCGCCGCCGAAGTTGGCGAGTACTTCAACCTGTTTCGCGGATGGGGATGCGAACCCGACCCGCATGGGGATTGCTCCCTGTTCATTGCGCATTTGCGCGACGTGATCTGCGTGGGTGACGATGACTTGTACGACTACCTGATTCAGTGGTTAGCGAATTCGGTTCAAACCCCCGAAGACAAACCTGGCACTGCCCTGACCATGCAGAGCGATCAAGGTGCAGGAAAAGGAATGGTCGGCGAGTACATCCGACCGATATATGGGGCGAACTTTTGCCAACTGTCGAGCAGTGAAATGCTGTTCGGGCGATTCAATGATTGGTTGGCGGGCAAGATCATCGTATTCGGGGACGAAGCGACATGGCCGGGGGATAAGCGGGGAGTCGACAAACTCAAGGCGCTGATCACTGAACGGCACATCATGATTGAAAAGAAATTCGTGCCCGCTATCAGCATCGACAATTTTGCTCGATATATCTTCACGACCAACCACGAGCACGCGGCACCTGCCGAAATCAGTGATCGGCGCTTCGTCGTCCTGAAACCGTCTACGAAGCACGTTGGGGATTTCGAGTATTGGAATGCTCTCCTTGAGGAGCGCCACAACGGGGGACCTGCCGCATTGCTGCATCACTTGCTCAAGGTCGAATTGACTCGCAACTTGCGGGTCACCCCGAAAACGGCGGCGCTAACCGAACAGAAATTATTGAGTCTGGATGATGTCGGGCGCTTCTGGCGCACCATGCTGATGGAACATCGGCACTTCCTCTTTTCGGATGGGATCAGCCTGACGTTGCAGTTCGACAGCATCGTGGAGCCCAGAACCTTACACGAGTTCTATCTGGACTTCGCGAAACGCAATCAACTCCGTTACCCACGGTCGATCGACTCATTGGCGATATCCCTGCGGCAGTACCTCCCCACGTTGGCGAGGCGCAAGTCGCGACGGGGTGAGGTGGCGGTTAGGACGTGGGTCTATGATTTGCCGCCCATAACGCAGGCACGCGCCGATTTCGAATCGCGATTGGGGCACCCAATTCAATGGCCCGCCTACGATGACTCACGGAGGGATATCAAGTGAGGTGGCCCACTTATCGCTCATCTGTACCACTCACTTTGACGATGTGGGGCAGCACCAAATGCCGTAAAAATAAGCGTTTGTCTCACGTGGACCACTTGGACCACGTTTTAGCGTCAATACTTATATACACGCTCTTACGTATGACAACGATCGTGTTATTGCGTTGTTTATATAAATGCATTTTTAAAGTGAGACAGGTGGTACAGGTGAGGCAAACGCATGATTTACTGGCGTTTGGAGTGCCCCACCTACCGTGGTGCTACTCCCATGAGGTGGGTCAGGTGGTGCATCGCATTCGGCCATTCAGCGACCGCCGATTGCCGCGCATTGCCGCCGAATCGCCGAATAGAGAAATCAAACAGCAAAAAGCCGTTGTCAACCGACGCGCACGAACACGAACGCGCCTGGCTAATAGAGCGTGATGATCCATGAAGACCATCGCGCAATTCATCTTCGCCGCGTGGATCGCAATCGCAGCGGGCGTGCTAATGTCGATCGCAATTGGGGTGTGGACGTGAGCGCACCGGTTTCATTGACCGACGCGATGGACGTGCCATCATCGATGGAAATGCCGGCAATTGCCGCGTTCGGCGTGATCAAATCATGGCGAAACCCATCGAAGTTGCAGTGTGAGTTGCAGTTCGCATCGATTTGGGCGCGAATCTCGCCGAAATTGGTGCACCACACCGACGCAGCCACGAGCGATTTAAACGCCGTACCGGGCATTAACCATCGACGTTGCGACGAAAAGTGCGTATCGAGCTCCTGCGGTCTCCTGGCAGGCAGTCGCGACACCACTTCACCGGGTGATTTTCGCTGGCAATCGACACCAAAAATTCTGCAACACAGAAATGTGGTGTCTCCATGAGCGCCAAGAAGGGCACGATCATCCCCAACGCCCCGCGAGGTCGCAAGCGCGGCGTGCCCAACCGAAAGACGGCGCAGAGTCGCGAGATTGCCGCGCTGATCATCGAGGGCAATATAGACAAAGTTCAAGGGTGGATTGATCGTGTCGCCAGGAAAAATCCAGCCAAAGCTGCCGACATATTTTTGCGCTTCTTCGAATTCGTGCAGCCACGCCTACAGCGTACCGAACTCAATGCCACGGTCACGCCCGCGATCACGTACCCCGCGATGGCTGACATGGACCCCATCGAAGCTGCACGCGTGTATCAAGAAATAATGCAAACCAATGCGAACGTCACCTTCCTCCCCCCATCTGGCCGTCCGAAAAAGGAGATCGCCGCCGCGCCGGTAGCCGCCAACGCCGCCCTCCCGAGGGCGAAGCAAGAACTCATCACCGCCCCTGCACCCGTCGACGTGCGGTTTTCGATCCGGCCTTGCTCGCAGGAAGTGATTACCGATCCGCCGGAGGCCAGGTTCTCGCACAGGAAGATCGTACCCACCCCCGCGCCGACCCCCGAAGCGTACGACCGCGCCGCCGATGAGGCCGCAGACGCGATTTTGCGATACCAAAGACCACCGCGTGTGAGCACATGAACAACACCCCAAACCGAGGAGACCTCTAACCATGAAACCCGACCTCAACCAAGCACGCGCCGCTCGCGCCTCAGCCCGCGATGCACTCACTGCCGCAGCGGCCACGCTGGAACGCGCCAAGCGCATTGCGGCCAGCGCCGCCGATCACGTGCAAACCCTGGAGCAGCGTGCGGCGCAATCGGAGTCCGCGCAAGCCGCACAACTCGCGGACCTGATCGCGGCAGGTGGCCCGACACCCGAATTACCCACGACCAGCGATACCAGCCTCGCATCGACGCTCGCCTCGGCCAGGATGGATCTTTCCATCAAGTCCAAGGCGCTCAAATCCCTGCAAACCGCGCACGCCACCGCGCAAGCGAACGCAGCGACAGCCGAAGCCGCTGTGGTGAACGCGGTAGACGCCATCTTCGCCGCCGAGGACGCCGAGTTGAACCGGCAAGTGGTGCATCACCTCGATGAAGCGCTGCGCTTGGGCAAGCAGCTTTTTGGGCGCGCGGTGACGAATGAGATGCACCGTCACGGGCAACTGTTCACCGAAACCCTACAGCGCTTGGACTGCGCGATCCTTGATCGCCGCCACTTGGCGATCAATTTTGCCAAGGAAGGCGACACGGTGGCCGCTGCACAACGAGCCGCACGACGCGCCGCATTGATTTCGGGTGAGACGGCCGAAGAAGCCGCCGCATGATTTTTGATTGATACCTCAACACGTAGGAGTAATGACGATGGATGCAGCAGACGTTTTCAAATTGCGGGCACCGGACAAGTACGGCAACTGGGGCTTGGAACTGCGCAAGCCGATCCAAACAACCGACTCTCGTATCTATACGCGCGGCGCAATAGGCACAGGCCGCACGCGTGACACGCTGCTCACGCCGCCGACCCAAGCCGAGTACGCGGAAAATGCTCGGCGCGTGGCGACAATGACCGGCCTGGACCTGGGTCGCGTTTGGGCGGGCGACTTGAAGCCGAAGCTCGATCTCATCAAGGATCGCAAGCAATTGGGCGATGCGCTTTCGTCCTTAGTGCAAGAGCTGGGTGCCTACGGCACCGAACGCGGTCGCGGCGAAGGTGCGGAATTGTACGGCGGCGAGCTTGAATCGAGCGAGGCAGAATTGGGCCACACAGGCTCTCTCACTTTCGGCGGCGGCGAGCCGGAGCGTTCGGCCGCTTCGGTGGGCGACAGCGGCGGCGCTCAGCTTCGCGCGTGGCGCGACAAGACGGCCCACGAAGTCAGGTCCATGAACAAGGCCAATCGCAAGTTCTGGAACGATCGCAAACCGGTGGCGTGATGTGTTTCTAGGGGCGCGTGTTTTTCCTGGCGGGATGGCGCGCGCCACGCGGGCTTCGCCGTTTACTCCCGCGACATTTGAAAAAGGGCGGCTACTGCAGCGTGGTACACCCAGCGTATCGGGTTACTCAACCACGTGATGCAGTCGTGAAGGTTTGACGAGACAAACCATCGGCGCATGAACGTTCATGCGTGACGCTCCTCGACCCGCGAAAGCTAAGCGGCGCACGGAGCGAATCCCGACATAACGCGGTCGTAGCCCGCAAATTGATGCGCCACAGCGATCCGACCGGGTTCGACCCACTCCCGACGGCGGTGACCGGCGGCTTTCCGGCAGTCAAATGCGGCGCAACACTGCTATGTCAGGCATGCATTGCTTAGCAAGGCGCAGCGGAGGTTTGTGTAAACGCCCGCAAGAGTCCATATGTCTAAAGTCCAACTAGCTCCCTAAAGTGCAACTACCTACCCTAGTAGGGCGATGTACAAAGCCCTATTTGGAGTCGAGCCGGGCAATTTGGTGACCCTGAAATTGCGGTCTTGCCCCGCCTCAAGCGGCTCGCTGCTATCCGACCGCATGACGGCATTTCTTGGACGCGTCATGGAGCAAACGGCCGTCGGAGACATATTCAGACTGAGCAAGTCATTCACCGAGGAGATCCGGTATGTATTTCACAGATGACTCTCTACTTCCCGAGAACCAAGACCCGTTGATCATCACTGCTGCGCCCTATGGGCCAGTGTGGATGCCGGCCGATTACCCCGAGGACATCCCCGTCAGCTGGGAGGCCCAGGCCCAGAAGGCGGTGGATTGCTACAATGCCGGGGCCACCGTGCTGCACATCCATGTGCGCGATCCCAAAACCGGCCACATATCGAAGAACTTCAAGGAATACGGCGATCTGATCGGGCGTCTGCGCGAAGCGGTACCGAAGATGGTCCTGCAAGTTGGCGGATCGATTTCATTCGCGCCGGAAGGCAACGAGAAGGCGAAATGGCAATCTTATGACACCCGCCATATGTTGGCCGAGCTCGATCCGAAACCCGACCAGGTTACGGTCGCCATCGGCACATCCCTGTATGACATGACGCCGCTGACCACGTTGGACGACGTTCAGGGGACTCACCTCGCGAATCCCGAGCAGATATGGGCGTTTTCCCAAATGGTGGCCGACGCCGCCCCGGACTTTTACATCGAACACCTCAAGCGCCTGAAGAAGACCGGCATTCAGCCCTACTTCGCGCTCTCTCATGTCCACTCACTCATGATCGTGGAGCGTCTCGTCCGCCAAGGCATCCACATGGGGCCGGTGAACGGCTTCTTCAGCATGGTCGGCGGCGGCGTGACCGGCACCAATCCGTTCGACTGGCTGGAGTTGTTCCGCCGGACGCCGCATGGCTCGGTGTTCACGTACCAGACGATGTGGCGCTACAGCTGGCCGCTCGCGAGCGTGTGCATTGCTCTCGGGCAGCACACCCGTGCCGGCATCGAGGAGAACCTCTGGGACACGACCAAGGGGAAGCGGATGACTTCCGTTCAAATGATTGAGAAGCACGTTCGAATGGCTAAGGAACTCGGGCGCAAGATTGCCACCGGTGATGATGCGCGTCGAATCCTGAAGATCGGGTGTGACGTACAACTCCGTCGAGGAGACACTTCTCAATCTCGGCCTTCCGCCGAACCGCAAAACGGGGCAGACCGGCTTCGTTGGGTACGCGACGGACGGGAAACTCCCGAAGCCGCGGCCTGGGGGCTCGGATGGACACCCACTTGCAGGCGAGTGAGGCTCGCAGGCGCTCGCAAAGGATTGGACCGCTGATGGTTCCGTATCCCACTCAAACTCGCGCTACGGATTGTCGGCATTCCTGCCCATTTGACCCTGTGCGGGCCAGTCCCGCATCGGGGTTGCACAAAGGCACAACCTACCGAGGAAAAGCTCATGACCACTAAGCAGAGCGCTGGTTCGACTCCAGCCGCAAGTAAAACACCTGCACCCGGTCCCTGGGAGGCGATGGCATTGGCGAAATTGCGGGAATGGGACCCGGCATGGGCGGAGGCGGCCGAGCACGTGACACTGAACCCTTGGAAGCACGACGTGCTGCCGCGCAAGACCGTGGAACTCATCGGCTTTAGCTGTCAACGCCGCCTGCACGAATCTTAATCCCGAAGGTACCCGGCGGCATATCCGCGCCGCACTCGATGCCGGTGCCAGCCGGGATGAGATTCTGACGGTGCTCAAGATGGCCTCATTTCTCGGCATCCACACGTGCAGCTTGGGCGCGCCGATCCTCCTAGAGGAAGCCAGGGCGGCAGATGTACAGCCCGATGGAGCGTTCGAAACCCGTCACGCCGATTAGCGATAAACTGCGCGCGAGCGGCGGGTGGAACGAGGCATGGACACCGTTCTACAACCTCGACCCGGAATGGACGGAGCAATTCATGGCGGCGGGCATTCCCGTTTATAGTGGCGCAGTATTATCCCCGAAGCTCGCCGAGCTCTTGAGCATCGCCTTTGACGTCTCGTACACGCATATGTACCCGCCTGGCACGCGTCGTCACATCAAAGCGGCGCTAAAGCTCGGCGCGACGATGGAAGAGATCATGGAGGTGCTGAAGCTTTGCGTCATCCAGGGCGTGCAAGCATGCAACATGGGAATCCCGATACTCGCCGAGGAGCTTGCGAAGCTTTCGGACACGAAATAGTTGCAATCGCTTCGATCGTTTCAACCCATCGACATTCCCGCCAAACTGCTGCCGCCTATCTCGCCCACGCGGCGAAGCGCGGGCCGCCTGCGAAGTTGAACGTCGGCTATGGAGAAGGCAGTTCGAAACCTCGGCCGTCCGCAGTTGGCCGATCAGCGACCGATGGTCCGCCCGGAAGCTGCCGCCCAAACTCATATCCTAATGCGATTTGTATCCGCGTGGCGTCGTCGTCGGCACCGTCCGCGCGGTGCATCGCTTCTCGACCTAGCCGTTTGAGTCCGGTGGCAGCACGAGCGATTCTCGAGGTTTACGTGCTGAGCGAGCCACCGCCCGACCCGTCAAGCAAGACTCGCCCGGTCATCTGTGCGTCGTCCCGCGACTAAACTGAAGGTTTCCGGGTATGCATCCGGACTCGGCCAGTTTCGTGGCCATTTCTCGGAGCTGCAGGCGTAGGCTCTTCCGCCAATCGCCGCCGCAAATCATCATAGGTAAGCAGAAAGCCTGCTTTCGCCAGTTCTTCGCCGAAATGAAAGGACCTGCCGTCGGCGTGCCGCGTGGTGAGGACATCCGCCCGACTAACGGGTGTCACCCATGTTTCCCCTTCCGGACAGTGCAATGGCGCGAACATGCCGCCGGGACGCCCGCGAGAAACAATCCCGACGACTGTCAACACCTGCATAACTGCTGCGCCGACTACCTGAACTGACTGCCCGCGCGGATACCGGAGCCGTATCAACGGTCCGCCGCTCATCCCCGGCTCGCTCGGCATGTTCGCTCGCCACAGAGTGCCGCCTGGCCTACCGCCCTCTGGATCTTCTGCAATTTCCCCCACATATCCCGCCCGCACGAGGGCTCTGCATCGTCCACCAAACATTGAGTCGGATTGCTTGTCGAACGGTACGGCCTTACCGCCCACAAGCCCGGCCATAACCATCGGTTCGTTCAGGTCGATTGGATCGGTATCGATGGCCAGAGAAGTTATGCGGTCCATCTCGATAGGAGCATCCGACCGGAGACACTGAAGCAGCACGATATCCAGATGGCGCTCGTCTGTTCCACCCGATGCATTCCACACGTCCAGTTCGACCAACTCGCCCGGATTCCGAAACTCGACCAGAACCTTTACTCGACCCTCATCGATAAGCCGCGCCATTCTGCTGTACTGGACCCCGTGCTCATCGCCGAGTCCTGTGAACGCCGTCCGTGGAGCGGGGCCGAACGTGCGGTCTGCGAAGCCAGTTAAGATGTGCAGAGCGCTAAGGACATAGACCGTATCGGTGTTGCCCACGATCACGCCAGTGCCAAGCGTCTCGATCATGCCCGTCTCACCGTTGTACCCAACGATCAAGGCCAATTTGGACAGCAGCATGCGCACCTCGGCGGGGGGCAACTGCGAAAGTTCCGCCCAGACCGGCGCCCTGGGAGTGGCGGGAGTGCATAGAGTGGGGATGAACATCGCTCCCTCCGTTTTTAATGGCTATGATATCCGCGCGGCGTCGTCATCGGCACCGTCCGCGCCGAGCATTTCTTGGCGTTGCACTTTGAGCACCGCAACCGACGCACCACGTCCTCCAGCCTCGCATCCCACCCAGCGAACGCGGCGAGCGTATGCGGACTGCACCGTCGAATGTGTCCGCACTCGCAGCGCAAATAGATCACGTACTGACCGAATTCGTCGCTCAGCTTGGTGATCTTCAGGTCGCGCATGCGCGATACTGTACATAAAACCAGTATTCCGGCTACAGTTCAAATTTCTGACCGAGACGCGCCTCGTGGGCGCTAATCGCGTGCTTACACAACTCCGTGAGATTTTTCATGACGCAATGGATCGCGCAACTTGATATCGAGGCCGAATGCGTTTTGCCGGAAGCGGCTGGTACCCTTGAGTACAGCCACCCCGATGGCTCATTCAAAGTTAGGCTTGCAAACAAAACAGTCCGCCCGGTGGCCGAAGGCCCAGTCTTAGACCTTCACTTGCTTTTCGAGGCTGAAGACATCGAGGTCGCCCACAAAACCGTAAAGCCGATGGTTCGGCAATTCCTACGATGGCTCACATTTACAACACATTGCGCATTTAAAATACTAGCGGTGAAGCGGCTAATCGATTGGACGCCTGGCGTCTCGATCCGGGATCAGTTTCTTTACCACGCCGATCTTACAGACATGCCGGCGCCCGCGATCTCGCAAGATCTTTTGAATACGATTAGTTTGCTTAACCAAAACGCGGCATCACCTGATGTGAATCGAGCGCTTCGCTGGTTCGCGAACGGCGTCACCGCTGAGTTGATTGACGATCAATTTCAATGCTTCTTTTTCGCATTGGAGATTCTTGCACAAGTTCATAAGTCTGTGACGCCCGTTCCTGACACGTGCCCGCGATGTCATACCCCACTGTTCTGTGAATCGTGTGACGAAGTGCCAACACATCGACCGTACGCAAAGCAAGCCATGCGACAGTTACTTGAGAAATCTGCTCCGAGCTGGGTCGACGGTTTTAAAACAACTAATACCGCACGCAATGGCATCATGCATGGCGAGACTATCGAAGAAATCGAGACTCGCATTTCATTGCCCTTCACTGAACTTGTGGATCGGATTGGCCGGATCGCGTGGATCGTAATTATGAATTCGATCAAGTTGCCCGAAGAGAAGAACCACCTATTGCTGACTCAAGCCAATACCTTCATTCGGCGAAATATGGTTGCACGTTTCCGTATGAAGATGGGCAGTCATGGTGATCCCAACAACCCGACGCTCGAAAATCAGCCGCTGCCTGAGATATCAATCACAACGCGGTCGCCCACTCCGCCAGATAATGTCGGCGGTTTAGCCTAAACCGCCTCGCCCCGCGGCGCGCGCCGGCGTGTCTGTTCAACGAGCGGCGATAAAGTCATCGCGGATGACGGTTAGCAACGCTATGGATTTATAGTGCCGCTTGGATCGATAATTAAGCACGCTCGCTGTTTACGGCGACTAATCCCTAGTCGAACATCGCAAGGAGACGGCCAGCACATCGTTCGTTCCCTATTGCTAGCGAATCAAAGGTTTCAAGGAGTGCGTGCGTATGGCCGGCAAATTTCTTGGCACCGATGGGCAGTACCACCCTATCGGTTCATTCTTGGGAATCGATGGAAAATATCACCCCAAAGGCTCCATTCTCGGAATAGACGGAAAGTATCATCCGGCGGAATCGTTCTTGGGGATCGATGGTCGCTATCATCGAAAAGGGGAATTTCAGGGTATAGATGGCAAGTATCATCCTAAAGGTCAATTTGTCGGCCTCGACGGCGGGTACCACCCCGCTGGATCATTCCTAGGGCAAGACGGCGGATATCATCCAAAGGGTGCGTTTTTGGGAGTCGATGGCAAATACCATCCAGAGGGCTGTTTCCTAGGGCAAGATGGTAAATACCATTTTGCTGGATCCGTTCTGGGCCAAGACGGGAAATATCACATCCCCGGGTCGTTTTTGGGGACGGACGGCCGATATCACCCAAAAGGTTCGTTTATAGGGGTTCATGGGCGCTATGAAGAACCCGAGACCGCAGCCGAACTGGACCGCGTAAATCAGAATGGCGTGGAGTGCTGAGCGAAAGCGATCGATTGATTGAAAGCGTCGATCATCGCAAGCAGGCGGCAGTAACCTGGCATGCTTATTTGCTTGGGTGAGCCTTCGAAATTGAGGAAAATACAATGAACAGCGCGGGGACCTGTACACATTGCAAAAAGGGCATTGAGGCAAAATCAAGACCAGAGCACTTGAATTCTATTGGGGAAACCGTTGTCATTTCATCGAATTTCGGACGAAGTTCAAGTCAAACAAAGTATGAGTTTTTCCAGTGCCCAAAATGCGGACATGTGTGGCTGACCTACGCGGACAGCGGCTTTGGAGGCCATGGGGGCCCTTGGGATGTGTGTCTCACGCACGGTAAGTTTTAAGACGGCACCAAAAAGAGGGGCCCGCCGATAGCGGGCCGATCGAGGTGCGCCTTAAGTGGCGGCCGACGCTGTCGCTTTGCGATTCGGTGCAATCTCAAAGCCTTCGACACGACTCGCGCCCTTTGCCAGAAATACGGCGTAACCTGCACCCAGGATTGTTTTGCGCCGGCCAATACGCACGAGCGCACCGCATGCGACTAATTCGTCTTGGTACATGCGAACAAGGTGGCGGGCTCTCGACGGCGTCCCAGGAACAACATATGGCGGCCAGTCCTTGATGTACCAGGAATGTGGAAGGGGTTGCACGGTCTGTTTTGCCATCGACGTCCTCCTAAAGTAACGCGTTACTAGATTTGAGTACGGTACTCGTATGCTAACCCGATCGTTTGTGGGGGCGGGCTGCGAGCGCTGATCCCTCTAGATTTCCAGTGCCACTAGGGTCGATAATCGCCGCGGAAGTATGAAGGCTGTCTAAGACGAACTCCCCGCGTGCTAACGCGACCAATAAATTGCAAAACAAGGACGACAAACGATGCAAGTAACGATTAAGGATTTGGCCGTCAATATGGCCCTTGGTAACACAGGGATAGAATTCGACATCTACGACAACAACAACCACCACCTTGGCGATCTGCGCTTGGGTCGTGGTACGGTCGAATGGTGCCGCGGTCGGACGCGACGCGGGAACGGAAACAAGGTTTCCTGGGAGAACCTGATTGCTTGGTTAGAAACTCAATGACCGGCAACGGAGCTTTTCACAACGGCGCGACTGGCCGTGAAAGGCAGTGAAATACAGAATCCGTTTGAACTCGTCTCATCAAAAAAAACCACCGAAGCGGGCCAATGTGGCGGGGTTACTCTGACCGCAGCCTACGGCTCTCGTGGCGGCGTTTATATGAACATCAACATCAGCGCGAACGCGAGCGGCAACACGATCAAGCATAGGAACGCCAGCCGCCAGATGCACGTCGGAATCGCGAGGATGATCAACAATAGGACGATCGTCCAGAACCAGGCTTCGAATTTATTCATGTGATCTCATCAGTGGCCGCATCACGGTCAGACGGCGGTTGCCCGCCGTTTCGATCTATCCTCGCCAGTAGACGCGGCAAACCGTGTCTGTCGCTTCGATCACCCACGCGGATTCGATGGTCTCAGTGCCGAGAGCGGCGTGAATATGCTTGATGAGCGCAGCAGCCGCATCGATTGCCCCCTTGCAGTCGCGGCCGCAGTTCGAATCGATCGGTAAATCGACCAACGTGGCATCTTTAGACTCCGCTGCGAGCATGCGTTGAAAATATGCGGCGACGTTCACTTTGCCTCCGTCAGCAACTTTTTGACCTTCGTCAGTTCGGCGGATCCTATCGGCCAGGCCCATCGACCTTCGCCACGCTTCAGTTCGGCCTTGCGCAATTTCACGCGTGCGACTTTGGGGTCCATCTTCAACTCGGTGGCGAGCGCCGCTAACGTGATCATGCCGTCATCGACCTTGACGACTTTTTTCTTCGCCGTCTTTTTTGGTTTCGGTTCACTCATGTTTGACTCCTTGTTCGCGTACGGCGATCGCCGCACGTCGTAATCTCACATATAAGATTTCAATCAAGGAATCTCATGGCGCTATGCACTGCGATCGCAATGCACCATCAGGTCGTCATCGACGACACACGATCGAGGATGGAAAGCGTTGAATTTCGCCAGCAGGCGGTCGTAGTTCGCCGATCGCCCCGTAATGCGATCACATACACCCGGTGGCGACGATTCGCGCGTCAGCGACCGTCAGGCTCGATTCGGGCGATTCAGGTAGCAATGTGAGTGACACTTTTCGATCAAACACAGCAAAACACGCCCAACGCATACGTATCGATACGTGACCGTCACGTAAACGTACTAAAACGCTATAAATACCGGGGTTTTTGAGATGGTACGATCAACGCGTTTTCGCGATGTTTACGTATCGGTTACGCACGGGTGATGTGTCTTGAAAACCGGCAAACGCGCAAGCGTTTCGGGAGTTCGAATCTCCCCCTCTCCGCCAATACGAAGCTTGGGTTCGACGACCCGGCGTCGCCGGGTCGGACGTCGCGGCGAAGCCGCGGCGGTCCCGAGCTTTAGCGAGGGATGAGCGGCGTCCGCCGCGAACAATCCCACCCTCTCCGCCATTGCTCAAGAGAAATGGGGCCGTTCTTTGGCCCCATTTCTATTGAGCGGAGCAGGGTGTGTGGACGCGACCTGACACCCTAGTTAGTCCGCGAGTCGAGTATCCGCACGCGTCGAGAGTTCATCAACCATGGCGATGATACCTTTCAAAACCGTCCCGCCTACCCTAAGGTGACAGTCCTCGATATCCTGGCGGCTAAATGACCTCCCTACAGTTCTTCCCTTTACGGCGATTTCGATCTTCGAACCGGTAGGTACCTGATCCACAGCCTCCAGGTCGGCGTGCGTAACGCTTCCGAAAAAGCCATGGGCCGACAGTCGACCTTTTATTTCATTCTTGATCTTGCTCAGTCCAGTATCGAATTTCTCTCTCTTTTCCTTTTCTTCCATGCGGCACCTCGCCACTTAACGATTACACCCCTATGGTACGCGCTCGTGAGTGTGCGCGATGGCCGGTAGCGGCGAGCCAAGCGCGCGAACCTCTTCTCGGCGAAGCACCCCGAAACCTCTGATCTCTTCTCCCTCCGGTGTACAACCGTGTGTCGGCAGCGCTTCCGCATTCCCGTCTTGACGGCGCTGCGGAGTGAAGTTGATTAGGTCGGGGAGCTTGCCCGCGGTCAGCCAAGGGGAGCCGCCGCTGACCTCAAGCCGACGATACGCGAGGCGCTTATCGCCGTCGAGGCCGTGCCAGCCCAACGTGGGGGCCTCTAGCGGCTCGCCGCGCATGGATTTCACTGGATAGCGGAAAATCGCTTCAATCTGTTCGATCTCGATCGGCATTTCGTCCTCACGGTTGACAGGCCTGCCTGATAACACGGCCGCCTCGGCCGATTCCACCGCGATCACGCGGAGCATGGGTTCGTGGCGGCGCAGTGCGCGCGCCGTGCCATGAATTGAATGGGCGGTGCTCGCAGCTTGTATGAACCCATCGACGCGTCCGTCGATCTGTGCCCAGGTCTCTTCGCCGAATGAGTAATAACCCGTCTGAGACCATCACCGAAGCGGTGCGTAACACGCCTTGTTTGAACTACGTTGGTGCATCGTAGCTAACGCACCAATCCGAGCAACGTTGAGTGCAGACGTGAAAAGTGTTGTGAAATCAACCACATTAACTCGGATAAATTTCGACCCCGATCATCCAAAGAAGCTGGCACGGTGCTTGCTGGGGATCTTGTGTGGATGGTGAATCGAGAGTCGGCAGATCCAACTTTCAGGGGAATGGCGCCATGAGATTCCACATCGACTGGGGCAAGGCCCTTCACGCGGTGTTGCCCTTCCAGGTCAATGCGCCACCACCGCGCAACGCCAAGTCTGCGATTCGACAACTGGGAACCTTCGCGCCGCGTCCCATGGAGAGGCAGTCCTTGCGCTTAGAGTTGCTGTCGCAGAACGATGGGATTGGGGAAGATTCAGCGATGATCACCGCGGTCTATGAAGCCCACCTGTCCAAGGAAAAAATGCTGGCGGCCTTAGCTGAATTGCGCGGGGATGATGCTGGGCACGCAGTTGGGTCAACCGACGATACGCGTCGATTCGGGTTGCTGTAAGCACCCCCGCGGTCGCCAAAATTGAGATTCCCAAGAAGGGCCGGTCGCGACAGTGGGCCTAGCGTCGTGACGAGCCTGTGGACGACGGCAGCGATCTACCCGACCCATGATCGGCCACGGTGCGCGTTAAAAATCGCTTCCGTAAAGGCGGCATTCTAGCGTGAGCGTCCCGATAGCAGCCGCCCGTCACCGGCACAAACCGGTCCGCGATTTGCCGGATGTCGACGGTTCCGGGTTCGTCGCGCCGAATGACCGGAATTAGGAGAAATATCGGGCGGTTCCGCGCCACTACTTGCCGGTCGCCGTGCTGAAATGGCCGCCCACAAGCTGCCGTTGGTTGACTCCAACTGCCACTTTGGTTGCCAAAGCGGGAGGCGTAGACGACCATAATCCAAGAATGAGCACACAAGATTGGGAAACCAAAGGGTTGTTCGGTGGGGCACTCGGGGATGAGAACCGGTCGCTTCCCGACTAAGGCGGAATCAAATGACGGCCAAGGCTGCGGAGCTATTCGGTCGGTATTTCTACTTCATCATGTCGCTGGTCATCGCCGGAGTTGTGATCTACGGCTTCAGCCATACGATCAATGAAAATCTCATCCACCCAGCATATCCGCGTCCTCGCGTACTGTATTTCCACGCGGCGATTTTTACTGGTTGGTTAGTCCTATTGATAACCCAATCCGCGCTTATCAGGACGCGCAATGTGAGGGGGCACCGAAAACTCGGCCTGTGCGCGCTTGCACTGGCCATTGCAATCCCAATAGTTGGAATTGCAACTGCCGTTGCAATGGCACGCTTCAACACTCAGCACGGCAGCACAGACGCCACAGAGTTTCTCATCGTTCCGTTCTTTGATATGGTCGCTTTCACGATTGTCGTGGGCCTCGCAATCGTTTGGCGGAGGAAACCAGAATACCACCGTCGGCTAATGTTTCTCGCCACTTGCGCGCTTACGATAGCCGCATTCGGCCGATTTCCGGCGAGCATCGTGCCCGACAATTGGGGCTACGCCGGCGTTGATGCGCTTATTCTTCTGGGCGTCGGGCGTGATTTGCTCGTGACGAAACACATCCACCCGGTATATCTCTACGGTCTACCCATGATGATCCTTGGTCAGGCATTGACCATGTACATATATCTAAGCAAGGAGCCCGATTGGATTGTGATCGCACATCGAATCATCGGTTAATTCTGCATCAGCCCTCGCGGGTGTCATGGTGACCACATTGGGGGAGCTTCGGGGCTGCAATAAGATAATCTTTTGGATCCCCGTTAGCAGACGGTCGCCACCGGCAACTCAGGGCTGCCGACAGCGGGCGGATGGGGTCGGGGCGCGGAAATTCCGCCGAATTCGGCCAAAACACGCCATAGGCCCAGGCAAAATGATTGGCGGTACAATTCGCTCGCGTGTTTCGCGGCCACTACGTCCAGCTGCATGGCGTAATGGCGCACGACTCTGCCTCCTGAAAGGTTCAAATCGTGCGCCGGAGTTGGCTTGCACCAGTCGCCGCGAAATGGGTCGGCGTAATCCAAGTGATTTGCAAGATGAGTCGTTCACAAGCCGATGATTTCCAAGCGCCGCTAGAGAGCCGGCGGAATCGGCGCCGGTACTAAGTTCTTGACCGGCTGGAGCGACTTCAAGTATGAAAACAACGCCTTCAAGTCGGAATCGGTCATGGCCGCCAGCTCCTCGGCGGGCATCGGTGGCAAGAGAGGTCTGCCGACGCCGAGGTGCTTGCCGGTACGCAGCGTCTGGATGAACTGCTGGACGGTCCATTGGCCGATCCCGGTCTCAGCGTCGGGTGTCAGATTGGCCGCGAAACTGATGCCCCAAGGTCCCACCCACGCGGTTAGGCCGTCGTTGGTCATCGCCATCCATTTGCCTGGTCCGAGTACGCCGGGAGGGACAGATGGGAGTCGCTCGGTCGCGGGATGACCTGACAGAATCCTCGCCGGATCCGTTGTCGGGCCGTTCGGCGTCATTAATTTGGGTGAATGGCAGTCATTGCAGCCGCCGACGATCGACAGATATTTGCCGCGTTCGACCGGATTCTTGCCAGTTTTGGCGGTTTGGGCTAAGGCGGCAGGGGTGGCGACCAGGAGCATCGCCACGGCAAACGTGTTCCAGATACGGGTTCTCAGTCGCATTGTTTTTCTCCCTCGTACGAACGCAACGTCCAGTGTAACGATCGGCACCGCAGCATCGCAATGAGATTGAAACGCAGGCAGCTTTCGGCAGCTCGGTATGATGTAAGGTCCGCTCTCGGGCATCTCGATTGGCAGCCTTAGCGGCGGCTCCTGGCCGGTTTGAGACGGTTTAATACGCCCGAGCGCCTGTTGGGACCGTCAAAAATTGGGTCTGATAACGTCATCATACGCGATCGATGGCTCCCTCAATCCATTGCAGAACCGGATACTACGGTCCGGACTGCCCCAGCATTGCCTAGAGCCACGATCGGCCGGCGAGGAGTCAAAGCGCCTCCCGCAGGGGCGGGAAACCGTACATCGGCAAGGCGGCGATGTGATCCAGCGTCATCTTCCGGCGGCAGGCACCGGATGTTCGACACTGATGATCGGACGCAGCAGGAAGCGGTGGAACACCTCGAGATAGCCACCGTGGAAGACCATCCCGGCCTGATCCGCATGCACCGCCAGTGCGGAACCCTGCATGCGCGTCCACTCGATCGGCAATGCGTACCAGGGCATTCGCGGCCGCGCATGATGCACGATGTGCAGGTTGTTGTAGAGGAACAGCAATCCCCAGAACCGACTCGACTCGACCACCGACGTGCGCAACTGCGAATCGCCGTCGGCACGGTGTTCCGCGAAGGACCTGACCATGGACAGCGAGATGCTCGGGTACACGACCAACCCGACGTAAGTCAGAAGCGGTATCCGGCAGACGGCAACGATCCAAGTGAGCACAAGGGCGACACCGACGAGGTGCCACAGCCAGACCGACAGATGGCGATATTCGCGATGTGCGATGCGCTGCGCCTCCGACGCGAAGAATCGTGACGCCGTCAACAGCGGGCCGACGGTGAGACGACCGAGCAGCGTATCGTTGGCCCGAAACAGTGCCTGGCGCAGCGGATCGAGTCGCGCATAGGTGCCGGGCGCAAGGTAATAGGACTCTGGATCGTTGACGGGGTCGGTCAGGATACGGCCGCGGTAACGATGGTGGATGAGGTGCGTCTCGCGGTAAATCGGGTACGGAATCCACAGGGAGAACGGCACGCCGCCGAGCCAGGAATTGATACGCCGCGATGCCGTCGGATGACCATGGATGGTTTCGTGCTGCAGCGACCCATACCAGGAGATCAGCACACTCAGACAGGGCGCTGCGAACCACAGCGGCAGCCGCTCGAATTGCCAGCTCAGTACCAGGTAGCCGCCGAAGATCGTCAATGCCACGAACAGGGTTGGCCACTCGACGCGGCGGCGATCAACGATCGCCGGACTCATGGGCCCAACGATTGCACAACCTACGGCGCTTCGGCAAGTCGGACTGCTACCGGGATCACGACGTCGACATCGCCAAAGTCCAGGAATGGCTGGGTCACGCCAATATCGCGACCACCCGCATCTACGACCGCGGCAAAATGAAGCCGGAGGATTCCCCGACCGTTAAGGTGATCTGCTAAGAATACGGATCCTAGTGCATTAAGTACAGCAGTGGGATTTGGCACCAAAGGCGCATAACTGTCAGCGTACACTTACCGGGGATGGGGCCTTTAGCCGCTGTGCGTTTGCAAGCTCGGCCTTTACCGTAAGGGGTCAATCCTGTGCTCGGGCCGGAGATGTTTGATGGCCTTGCCCATTGAAAACTACGCACTCATCGGCGACTGCCATACGGCGGCGTTGGTCGGATGCGACGGCTCGATCGATTGGCTCTGCTTTCCTCGATTTGACTCCGCTGCGTGCTTTGCCGCGTTGTTGGGGGGGCCGGAACACGGCCGTTGGCAGATAGCCCCTACCCTGGAAATTAAGTCGGTACGACGCAGATACCGCGGTGAAACGCTGATTCTCGAGACGGACTTCGAAACCGCACACGGAAGCGCACGGCTGATCGATTTCATGCCCCTCTCGGATGAACGCTGCGATGCCGTCCGAATTGTCGAGGGCCTAAGCGGAAAAGTCACGCTGCGCATGGAACTCATCGTGCGCTTCGATTACGGATCCGTCGTGCCTTGGGTACGCCGCTGCCGCAACGTACTGTTGATCACTGCCGGACCCGACACGCTCGAACTCACCGCTTCGACAGCCGTCAGCGGCGAGAACATGAAGACAGTCGCCGAGTTCACGGTTGGCGCGGGAGATCGCCATTCATTTGTGCTCAATTACCGCCCCTCTCATTTGGACAGGTTGGCAACACTCGATGGAGCTCGAGCGCTCGAACAGACTGAGTCAGCCTGGCGCTGCTGGTCCGATCGCTGCAGTCTTCAGGGTCGCCGGCATCAGGCCATCGTTCGCTCACTCATTACCTTGAAGGCGCTCACTTATAAGCCCACGGGTGGCATCATTGCGGCGCCCACGACCTCGTTGCCCGAGCAAGCGGGCGGCGTGCGCAATTGGGATTACCGATACTGCTGGCTGCGCGATGCGACCTTCACGTTGAATGCTCTATTGCTCACCGGATATATCAAGGAGGCGATCGAGTGGCGCGAGTGGCTGCTGCGGGCGGTGGCGGGGTCGCCTCAGGATCTGCAGATTCTCTACGGCGTAACGGGAGTGCGCCGGCTCGACGAAAGTGAACTTGCCTGGCTGCCCGGCTATCAGCGCGCGGCGCCCGTGCGGGTCGGCAACGCGGCCGCGCGGCAGTTCCAGCTCGATGTGTACGGCGAAGTAATGGATACATTGCACCTCGCGCGGATGAGCGCATTGCATCCCGAGCCCGCCGCCTGGAACGTGCAGATCGCATTGCTCGAATTCCTCGAATCCAACTGGGAGCTTCCCGACGAGGGCATCTGGGAAGTTCGCGGCCCGCGCCGGCACTTTACGCACTCGAAAGTCATGGCGTGGGTCGCCTTCGATCGGGCCATCAAGGACGCCGAGCGCGAGGCTCTGGAGGCGCCGATCGAGCGTTGGCGACGGGCGCGCGATGCAATCCACGCACAGGTATGCGAGAAGGGTTTCGACACGCGCAGAAAGGCGTTCGTACAGTCCTATGAATCGCCGCATCTGGATGCCAGCCTGCTATTGATTCCGCAGGTGGGTTTTCTGCCGCCTGATGACGCGCGCGTCCTCGGCACCATCGCGGCGATCGAGCGCGAGTTGATCGTTGACGGGCTGGTATTGAGGTATTCAACCGAAACAGGCGTCGATGCGCTGCCGGCCGGCGAGGGCGCCTTCTTGGCGTGCTCGTTCTGGTTGGCGGATAGTTACATACTGACCGGACGGCGCCAGGAAGGCGAGGCATTGTTTGAGCGACTCCTGGCATTGAGCAACGACGTCGGCCTATTCGCCGAGGAGTACGACCCGCGTGCCAAGCGGATGCTCGGAAATTTTCCGCAGGCGTTGACGCACGTGGCGCTGGTCAATACCGCTCGGCTGTTATCGATGCCGGCAGATGAAGCGATTTCAGCGACTGCCAAGGGCGAACGACCGGCCGCCGCACGGTAACGCAGTACTCAACCAACTTTCCACCGAGGATGAGGTTGCACATTTGACAGAGGCCGTGAGATCGTTCTAAGCAGTGTAGTCGTTGGTACCGTCTGCAGCGCATGGGCGAGCGGCCGGTATCGGGGAGGCAATTCGAGCGCACGAATGTCAACTTTGGTAATATGGCGCCGCTCACTGTTTTGGTTGCGGCGTTGCGTCGGTCCTAGGCGGCAAGTTAGGTAGTTCGATCTTAGGTTTCTCGCCGGTTAGCGTTTGAAGAAAGGCGACGATGGCGTTCTCTTCGTGATCCGTGAGCGTTTCCCCGAGTTGCACTGCCCCCATGATGCCCACAGCCTGCTTGAGGCTCCAGACCCGGCCAGAATGAAAATACGGGGCCCGCAATGCGACGTTGCGCAGCGGCCCGGCGCGAAAGACATACTCGTCGCCGGCCGTCTTGGTAACTGCGAAGCGGCCCTTGTCGTTGGGCGGCAGAATGTCGGCGCCCGGCTTCTCGATCAATCCAAAGGGAAAGTACGCCCCTCCACCGACGTTGATGCCGTTGTGGCAGGCGGAACATCCCTTGTCCATGAACATGCCGAGGCCCATCCTCTCCTGGGCCGTCAGCGCATTGGTATTACCCTCGAGGAATCGATCGAAACGCGAACCCGGGGTAATCAACGTAACCTCAAAGGCTTGAATGGCCTTGGCGATGTTGTCAAGGGTTATCGGCGAAGCGCTTTCCGGAAACGCCTTCTTGAAGCGCTCGACGTAGGCCGGCATGGAAGCAAGCGTCTTCTCCACAAGCTCCGGCGTCGAATTCATTTCGACATTGGCCTGGACCGGCCCATTGGCTTGCGCTTTCAGGTCTTCAGCCCGCCCGTCCCAGAACTGAGCAACGTTAAAGACCGCATTGAACACGGTCGGGGCCCGGCGTGGCCCTTTCTGCCAACCGTGGCCGACTGAAGTCGGCCCCGCATCAACGCCGCCATCGGAGAGATTGTGGCAACTATTGCAGCTTATGATCTGACTGGCTGAAAGCCGGGTATCAAAGAAGAGCATCTTGCCGAGCTCAATCTTTTCACGCGTGATCGCGTTGCCCTTGATGGCGGGCGCGACGGAAGGGATTGGCTTGAAGTACTGTTGCGCCCGCTTCAACAACTCGTCCGCCATAACCGGTGCGGTGATAAAAGCCAAAAGAGCGACGGCCGAAATTACACGAAGTTTGCGCATTGCCTTGCTCCCCGATGCCATTTTGCAGTGAGATGACGCCTCGACACGGGCGGTGAGTATGCGCTTCATGATAGCTCCCTCGCTTACCGTGGCCGTTTGAGTTGTTAGTCAATTTACGCGAACAACAACTTACCCCTAGTATCACGTACTTCAATTACGGCTTCCGCATACGCGGGTGAGTCTCGAAAGTCTACCGACGACGTGACCACGACCAGATAACTCCGAGATTTCCGTCCACGAAAACGCTTCAGCGCCGACTATCACCAGCAGTCCGCTAGACGGCGGCTTTTGGGAAGTCATTTCGATCTACTGAACTTCCGGTGCGGGCCGATCTGCGCCGGATGCCCCTGCCGAAACTAGCCGATCAGCCCAAACAACCCAAGGTCGTCGTCAAGTGTTGCTGACGACCCGGAGCAGCCGGTTGCGAAGGGCGGCTATCGTGAAGGCCGTAGCCGCCACCGCGCGCCGCAATGCCCTTGATGCACGTTAGGGTGACCGGGCCGCCGTATAAGTCTAAGATGCCGCCGGCGGACAGACCAATCCGCGACGCTGGCGGGAAAACCGCCCAGCACGCTTGGTCCCAACAAGAAAATTAACCTATATAAAGGAACTCATATGTCAATCAAGCTGAAACTTGCTGCAGGCGCAGCTTCTCTTTGCCTGTCGATGATGGGCACTGCTGCGCTCGCGGACGACCATGCCTTCACCGAGGGGACGGTTTCCCAGGTGTCCTCCATCCGGACCATCGACGGCCATTTTGATGACTACATGGCGTGGATCAATACCGTCTGGAAGAAGGAACAAGAAGCAGCGAAGAAGGCTGGCTATATCGTCGGCTACGAAGTGTTCATGGCGCAACCGCGCACCGAGAACGATGCGGATCTCTACCTGATGATTACTTACAAGAACTTCGCCGCGCTGGATGGCTGGATCGTCAAGGGCGACACCGTCGCTAAGCAGATCGAAGGCTCCGTGGCGGCTGCTAATCAATCCGAGGCTGATCGTGGCAAGATTCGGCGTGTGCTGGGCTCGGAGACCATTCAAAAGCTCAACCTGAAATAGTCTGGCGGGTCATTCGCAGTCCACGGGGGGTGCGGGCGCGAGCCCGTGTCCCCCGTTTGCTGTCGGCGCGCGGCCGGGGTCGCTCATCGACCCTGAAGCGACGGTCGCAAACGGCAGCAATCGGGCGGCCCAATAAGTCGCTCTGCGGGCAGCGTCTGGCGGGCGCTTCGTACGTCCAGAGGGATTGAAGGCGAACGACTCTTGTGAGGAAGCGAGATGGAATACTCCAACTGCGCACCGGTCCAATGTCCCGGTGGCTCCGCCAAGCCGAGCCGCAGCGTGGCTTGATCGCGCTGTTCGATATGGGTCGCGTAGTCGAACGTCGGACCGAGGCTAGCGGACCCCCACAGGCTTAGATCAGATCGGGTTCGCCGCAATGACGCAGGATGTGGGCACGAGCCATATCGCGCAGTTGCACGGCCGCGGCGAAAGCCCCCGCGCCTGACGGCATGGCAAGCGGCGCGCCGACCACAGCTCCCACGGGCAGTCGGCGCGGCAACCGCTGACCATCCCGCAAGACCAAACGCGTGCCGCACAGACTGACAGGAATAACCGGCGAGCCGGTGGCGACCGCAATCTCAAATGCCCCGAGCTGGAAGGGACGCAGGCCCGTTACAGGTGTAAAGGTGCCTTCCGGAAAGATGATGATGGAAGTTCCCCGGGCCAGCGTTTGCTTGATTTGCTCAAGTTCGCCCAAGTGTTCGCCCCTCGCGGAGCGCTCAACAAATATCGTCCCCAGGGCTCTTAAAAATGCGCGCACCACGGGGATACGCCGCAGCTCGGCTTTTGCCACCATGATGTGGGGTTGAGGCAGTAGCGCGGCCGCGAAAATGCTGTCCATATAGCTGCAATGATTTGCCACGATGACGTGGGGTACTGGCAGATCGATCGCGCTCTCCCACTTCACGGAAAAAGGGATGCTCCAGGCACGCACCAGGCGGCTCGCCGCGCGATGGCATAGGCGCCAGGCATGAGCGGGTTCGCGGCAGAGCGCAATGCGCAGACCAGCAGGGATCCCGATCACGCAAAAAACCGACCAAACGTAAACACCGTATGCTGCGCGCGCACATGCCTCGCGTGCGCGCTGTAAGCGGCCCATTGCGCCTTCGATCACGAGGCGAAGCATCTGCACCACGGGCCGTGCGGGCGCGTGTCCCAGAGAACGGTCCTCATAGGCGGCGCGAGTCGCTGCGCGACGCAGCTTTCCGCTCGAGGTCTTGAGCACCGTATGTGGCGCGGCGAGCACGACTTCCTCCGGGGGCTCGCCGATGCACATCATGACGCACTCGTTGATACGTGTCTTTAGCTGCGTGCGCAGTAACGCGTCGGTGAGCCGCGTTTCGGCCAGCACGACCAGTCGTTCCGTTGCCGTGGTAGGCTCCTTTGTGCCGAACGCCACGACACAGCCCTTGCGGACGCCTGCCAGCTCCCCAATCGCATTTTCAATCTCATCCGGATAGATATGCTGCCCGCGGCGGATGATCATGTCCTTGACGCGACCGGTGATATAGAGCTCGCCTGCCGCGAGGTACGCGCGATCGCCCGTGTCCCGCCATTCCCCGTGCACCAAGCGCGCCGTCGCCTCCTCGTTGTGAAAATAGCCGCTGGTAGCAGAAGGACCCGTGAACTGCAGGACACCCTCGACCCGCTCGGGCACTTCCGTGCCGGCCTCATCGAGAATTCGCACCCGATATCCCGGCAGGGGACGCCCGCAGGAAACGAATCGAAGGACATTGGGCACGTTCGGGGGCCTCGAGACGGCTCGACGCTCGCGCATCATGGTGGAGCGATCGATGCTATCGACGATGGGACCGCGACCCATGGGTGGAAACGTCAGCCCCACGGCGGCTTCCGCCAGACCATACACGGGCGTCATGGCCTCGGCGCGAAAGCCGTAGGGGGCGAAACGATGGCTAAAACGTTGTAGGGTGTCCGGATACACGGGCTCCGCGCCGTTGAATGCGATTCTCAACGAGGACAGGTCGAGCCCCGCGAGATCTGGATCGGTCAGTCGTCGTGCGCATAGCTCATAGCCGAAGTTGGGTGAGGCGGTCAGGGTGCCACGATACTGATGAATCGCCTGCAGCCAACGGGCCGGGCGTGTCAGAAACGCCGTGGGTGGCATGATGACGAGTAGGCAGCCGAAGTACAGGGACCCGAGCCAAGCACCGATCAGACCCATGTCATGATAGAGCGGTAGCCAGCTGACAAAAACATCCGACTCCTTGACGCTTATGTGGCTGCCGATCGTACGGATGTTGGCAAGCAGGTTGGCATGCGTCAGCACGACTCCCTTCGGCGATCCCGTGCTGCCGGAGGTGTATTGCAACATGGCGATCGATTCCGCAGAAGGTGGACTGCGAAGTGGCTGGAAAGGCTCGCGTTGTGCCGCCAACTCGGCGACCGACAAAATGTGTCGCAGATTGGGGGCCTTCGTTCTCAAGAGATGCGCGATGACGCGCGCTTCGGGGACCGTGATGAGCGCGTAAACGGCGGCGTTCGAGAGCACCCCCGCATGGCGGTGCACGTGTTCTTCGATTTGCGATGCGTGCGTCGGGGGATAGATCGGCACGGGCACGGCGCCCGCGAGCAGAACGCCGAAAAATGCGTACAGGTATTCGACGGCCGTGGGCAACATGAGCGCAACCGATACGCCCGGCTGCACTCCGGCATGCTGCAGGGCTCCCGCGATGCCCGCAGCTCCCTCCGCGAGCTGCGCGTAAGTCACCGTGTGTGCTTGCTCATCACCGAGCACCACCGCGTGCGCGGCCTGCGGATGGCGCTCGGCGTGCCATGCCAAAACCTCATTGAGTGTCGCCGCTGTGCGCGGGGTGCCGAGCAGCGGGCGAAGCGCCGGAATCGGGCTGGGAACCGCTGCGACGCGTGGTTGAATACCGCCGACGTTGGCAGCGGAATTGACGAGGGCTATCAGATCCGCAACCGTCTCCGCCGAACTCAATGCCGCGGCGGGCAGATGTACGCCGAAGCGCCGCTCCAACCGCAGTACGAGCTCAACGCGTCCGAGGCTGTCGAATCCCAGATCGCGATCAAGATGACTGTTAAGTTTCACTGCGTCCGGATCGGCCTGCGCGTGATGCAGCTCCGTGCAAAGAGCGCTTACCACCTCCCGGACCGCCTCCGCTGAGATTTGGCTATCGAACTCCGTGCGTTGGGCGATCTTAGCGATGTCGCTCATCCGGTTACCCCGCGATGTTTGCGTGGCCGTTGACGGGGCGACGGAGGCATGTGTACGTCGGCTGAGTTAGAACTGCTGGCGTTTGAATATCGGCTGACATAAAAGCTTTCATCCGTTGGGAACAATCTGGACCACGGGCGATTCGAAAGCTATCCGTGGATTCCACGGCGCATTTCCGCGTCGCCGCCCTGGCGCAGCACCGCGCCCGACGACCCGAAACTCATTCGAGAGGCGCCCGATCGACTTCCCGTCCAGCAGCACGTCGAAGTGCCAGGAGCGCGAGGCGGCTCGCGGATTGTCCCAACGGCCGGTCGACGAGGCCAACAGGCCGGCGCCAAGCGCGATCGCGCACGCAAACCGTCGTGGCCAGGAAACCGGAAGCTCCTCGGGTCTCATCGGAGAGTAATACGGATCGGCCGGGCAATTGGATCCAGCCGTGCGAGTGGCCGGCCATTTTCCGACACCTGGCCTGCCGTCGGAGCGGCGGAAGCCAGGGTGTCCTACAATACAGGCATAGGAAGACGGGGGTGGCGGGTGTGCGCAAAATCTCGAACTCGGTGACATCGCGGGCCGACCACGAATTGCGCTTCGCGCTGGCCGACGAAGTTCACGCGCGCCCCGTGCATGCGCTGCGTGGGCCCCAGCGAGGCTCTCATCTCGCGATGTTGTCGGGGGAAGCGGGTTTTGATGCGGACTTCGCGCATCTGCGGGAGATCTGCCGCTTGCACGGCGTAGCCCCGCCAATGTCAGCGAAACACTTCAGCGCGGACTTCGGCTCGTTCCTCTTCAAGTGGGAACGCCACGGGGAATTCTGTACCTATAGCTTCTTCCGCCCCGGCGACTTCGCTTATCCGTTCGAGGACACCGCCTTGTCGTACGCCCCCTCGGAGTGGCTAGATTCGCTTCCGGGGCGGCGACTCGTCGCTGTGCATCTTGCACTGGAGTCCGCCGGCATGGGCACGGGCTCCAGCGGCATAATCGCCCGGTATTTCCACGAGGACTCGCTGGCGGCGAGCCGGTTGTCGGGCGGCGCCGCCACGGTGTGGACGGACTTTCGCATCCATGCCGATGGATTCTCGCGGATCCTGATCACGGGTTCGAGCCTTGAACCCATGCAGGCGGGTCGCGTCGTGCAGCGCCTGCTCGAAATCGAGACCTACCGCATGACAGCCCTGCTCGCACTGCCGCTCGTCCAGGAGCTGGCGCCGCAGATCCGTCAAATCCAGGCCGGGATGAGCGAGATAACGGCGCGACTGCCCTTGGTCGAAGGGCTGAATGAGACGCGCGACATGCTGACTCGGCTATCCCGGCTCTGGGCAGAGGTCGAGGAGATCACGGCTCGCACGAGCTTCCGCTTTGATGCCACGCGCGCCTATTATGAGCTGGTGCAGCGACGCACGCAGCGTCTGCGCGAGGAGCGGATTGAAGGGCTGCAGACGATAGGCGAGTTTCTCGACCTGCGACTGGCTCCAGCCATGGCAACCTGTGCAGCTACGTCGACCCGCATCGAAACACTCGCCCGACGGCTCGAGCGTGCCAGCAGCCTGCTGAGCACCCAGGTTGACGTCGCGCTGGAAGGTCAGAACCGGGATCTTCTCGCGAATATGGATCAGCGTGCCGCGATCCAGTCCCGCCTGCAGCGCATCCTGGAGATCATTTCCATTTGCGCACTCACTTATTACCTGAGCGTTCTGCTCGGCATGGCTCTGCGCGGATTAAACCGCTCGGGATTCACGATCGATGTGGAGCTGATGAACGGCCTTGCGATCCCGTTCATGTTTGCGTTGACATGGCTGGGACTTCGCTGGGCGCGTCGCGCGGTGACCCGGGTCGATGAGGGCATGTCTGGCCGGCCGGGTGGCCGGCTGAATTGAGCCAACCGGAGCCAGGGATGAAGGGAAGTCCGTACTGATCGCCGGGGCGCGAATAGACCGAAGTCTCATGGTTGTCCGGTGATCCGATCACCTCGGCGATGACCTTGCCATTGGAGATCAGGTTTACGGAACTCGTGATCCGGCCGTATCCCCGCAGGTCAGCCTCCGATTGCCGACGACGCGCGCTGAACATGGAGTGTGCGGGAAGCGTTCGACCGGGCTGGCCTACAATACATAGGCCGAAAGAGAAGCGCGGTGCAAGTTGACATTCAGTGACGCCGATTTGAAGGACGAGATACGAGCCGCGCACTGTCCAACTCATTCGACGCTTCTCGATGAACCGCGGGGCGCGAATGGTCTCAGTCGGTGAGGGGCAGCGGAAGATTCTTCGGGGACAAGGGGGTTCTTGATTCGGCTGCTCGCGGCGGTCGAGCGTCGATAGTCACGACACAACACATGTCTCCAACTCGCGCTGTCATCCTCGTCATCGCCGCAACCAGTATTGTCCGCATTCTCTTTGCGGCTGCCGTCGGCCTCTGCATCGACGAAAGCTACATCGCTGGCGTGAGCCGGCAGTTTGCGCTCAGCTATTTTGATCATCCTCCACTGCATATCTGGCTCGTCGGGGGCTGGTCGAAGCTGACCGGCGACGACAGAGCCGTGATCCTGCGGCTGCCGTTTATCGCACTGTTCGCAGCCTCGACCTGGTTGATGTTCCGGCTTACCGCGTGCGCCTTTGGCGAGCGCGCGGGCCTCTGGGCAGCTTTGACCCTCAATCTCGCGCCGGTGTTTACGCTCAGCATAGGGAGTTGGCTTTTGCCGGATGGCCCGCTAATGTTGTTCGCGCTGCTGTCTATCTGGTTCGTGGCGCGGCCGATCTTCGCCAAGTCGCCTCCCGACGAACTTTGGCCGTGGCTCGCCGCCGGCGCGGCCGGCGGACTCGCACTGCTTTCGAAATATATTGGCGTATTCGTGTTCGTCGGCGTCGGGCTATTTCTGTTGACGTCGCGCCCGCATCGACGCTGGCTCGGGACGCCGGGGCCGTGGCTCGGCGCACTGATCGCGGCGCTGCTTTTCACGCCGGTTGTCGTATGGAACGCGCAACACAGCTGGGCATCGTTCGCGTTCCAGGGCAGTCGCGGGTTTCCCAAGGCTTTCCACATCGAGTGGCTGCTACAGGACATCGGTGGCCAGATCGGTTATCTGCTGCCGTGGGTCGCTGGCCCCTTGATCTATGTGCTGGCGCAGGCGCTGATGCGCGCGCGGTCGGATCGCGCCGGCTGGTTCTTCGCCTGCCTTGCTATCGGCCCGGTCGCACTGTTCGCGCTGCTCGGATTCTGGACGCCGGTGTTACCGCATTGGCCTATGTTGGGATGGCTGTTCACGTTTCCGCTGCTCGGCCGTGCGCTCGCACGGCTCGAAATCACCCATGGCCGCGGGCTGCGCCGCGCGGCCGGGGGCAGCGCGGGCATCCTGATCGCGTTTCTGGCGCTCGCGGCGGCACAGGCCGCGACCGGCTGGGCCAGCCGGCTAGTTCCTGGGCTCTTGGACAACGATCCGACGCTCGATGCGTTCGATTGGCGCGATCTCAAGCCGACGCTCGCCTCGCGCGGGCTGCTCGCACCCGGCACGATCGTCGCGACGCCGAGCTGGATCGATGCGGGCAAGGTCAATTACGCGCTCGGCGGTGAATTCATGGTACTGTGCGTGTCGCGTGATCCGCGCGAGTTCGCCTATCTCCACGATGAACGCCGTGTCGCGGGCCGCGATGCGATCATCGTTGCGAACGCGACCCGGTCGGATTGGCTCGCGAAGGTCAAGGACCGTTTCGAGCGAGTCGAGCCCCTCGATGACGTGATATTGGCCCGTGCCGGTCAGCCAGTGATCACCCTGAGGATTGCCCGCGGTGTCGGCCTGAAGCTTCCCTCCTTGAACGCTGCCATGCGCGCCGACGCCGCCAATGCTAGTTACTAGCGCTGGCGACCGTTGCAACAAGAAGCGGAAATCACCATCAATGGCACTCGCCTCACCGACAAGGAGGCAAGGATCGTGCGGCTGGCGCTGGCGATGGTCGTGGACATTATGGCCGAACTGGCTCGCGTCCAACCACGGCGGCATCCCACTGACTGACCGATACCAGGCCGATACGGCTCACCGCAGTAGTCGCGGGTTACCGGCTGAGCGCTGGCAGATTCGCCGTGGCGTTGCGGGACCTGAGATTTAATGCGCGGCGGTGTTGTCGGCTGCAGTTGGTGCAACCAGCCTGACCGTCCAGGACAATCTGCGATGTGCAATCGCCGTTGTTGACTGCTTGCGGCGGAACGAGATCAGGGAATTGATTCGGCGTGCGGACCAATCAGAGGCGGGGCGAAATACTAACCAACGCCTCGATCAGGACGTCCGCGGAAAATGGCTTAGGTAAAAAAGCGACGCAGCCGATTTTCATAGCCCGCCTTTTGACCGATTCATTATCATCTGCAGTCATGAATATGATGGGCATGGTAAGCCCGCGTTTGCGAGGTGCTGCGCAAGTTCAATGCCGCAACTCTCGCCAAGTTCAATATCGACAATGAGGCAGATCGCTTCAGTCGTCATCGAAGAATCAAGGAACTCTTTAGCCGACGCATAGAGTTCTGTGTCGTATCCGAACGCCGACAACAAACGGCTGATGGCGCCGAGGATCCTGAGGTTATCGTCGATTACCGCAACAACTTTACGCTTGGATGGCATGAATAAGTGGTCCGCAATGCGGGCGCACGGCTTGGACGCCCGGCGTGATAGCAAGCTCGAGTGCCGTCTCGGGCTAAGGTTTCTGGTGCGCGGCTTTATACGTGCGAATTCGCATGCATGTCTTGCTATCATGTGCCAAAGCGTTGTCGCCGCAGGCCAACCGCAGCACATTGAGCGCGAAGATCGTGAATGATGTCGTTACCAAGCGTTTCGGCGTACTCCCGACTGCCGCAGGGTGGATTGCTCGGCTTGCCTATGCACACGCGCAACGGGCTGGCATTGAGCTAAAACCGCTTTTGAAGAAGGCGGGACTGACCGATCAACAGATCAAAGACCGCGGCGCTCGCCTCCCAGTCCACCATCAGATCCAGTTCTTAAATCTCGCTGCGCATGCCTTGGGGGACGAGTTTCTCGGTTTTCACCTCGCGCAGTTACCTGATCTTCGAGAGCTGGGACTGCTCTTCTATGTTGCGGCCTCCTCAGGAACGTTGGGCGACGCTCTGCAGCGAGCGGCGCGCTACAGCTCAATTGGTAATGAGGGATTGTCGCTAAAGTGTCTCGAGGAAGAAGATATTCGGATCGCGTTCGATTATGTCGGTATCGCCCGTCACTCGGATCGGCATCAGATGGAGTTCTTTATGACGGTGCTGATCCGCTTATGCCGGCAGTTGACGGGCATGCGCCTAGTGCCGAGCCGGGCGCGACTCACGCATCGTCGCAGCAACCAGGGCGGTTCCGAACTTGCTGCATACTTTGGTGGCCGCATAACGTTTGGAGCAAGAGCAGACGAGCTGACTTTCGTTGGGAGCATCAAGGACATCACAGTCACTAGTGCTGACCCGTACCTTAACGAGCTCTTGGTGGCGAATGGTGAGCAAGCTCTTGCTCATCGACCGACGAACCGAGGCGCGTTCCGGTCGGCGGTAGAGAATGCAATTGTTCCGCTGCTGCCGCACGGGAAGGTGCGGGCGTCGGAGATCGCCGCGAGACTCGGCTTGAGCCAGCGAACTTCAGCGCGCCGGCTCGCATTGGAGGGCGTGACGTTTTCGGAAGTCCTTGAAAGCCTGAGAGGCGATCTGGCGAGGCAATATTTATCGGACCCGGACTTATCGATATCGCGAATTGCGTGGCTGCTTGGCTATCAGGAAGTCAGCGCATTCACGCATGCGTTCAAGCGTCGGACGGGCAAGACGCCTCGGGAAGCCCAGGCTCGGCGGACGCCGCGCTCTAATCCGGTTAGCCTTAAGGCGGCTTCAAAATGATAGGGAGATCGCCGATGGCCAGTTCACGCTAGCCCCGGTCCGCGTCAAGCTCCCTTGCCTATTCAGGATCGGTTTCCACGTGGCCGGCCGCAGACCTTGTATGGCTTTGGAACAAGCAATTCAGGACATTGACGGTCCGCAGTTAGCCGGTCAGCGACCGTCGCCGTCGATATGCCGATAGACCAGCGTACTATTGCAGACCAACTAGGCGAATCGAGCCTCGGAGACCCGCATGACCGCTACCGCTTCTGCGTGCCCGCCGCGAGCCGGTGCGATTTTCCAGTACTTCACGCCGCTGACGCTGCTTGTCTTTCTGGTACTGCCGAACGCCTTCCTACTCGACATCGCAACGTCCCTTATGCTGAAGAACGTCGTCAGGGCCACGCCCGAGCAGATCGCGAACTTTCGCCTGTTGACCGCCATTCCGGTCTACCTGTCATTCTGCTTTGGCCTGGCGCGTGACCTGTGGAATCCGTTCGGGCTCAAGGATCGCGGCTTCTTGATGGTCTTCGGCGTGATTACTGCTGCGCTATTCCTGTTTATGTCCCAGTTTCCGCTGTCGTACTCGGGACTCCTCGTCAGCATGTTTCTGGTCATGTTCTCGTTCTCATTCGTCGCCGCGGCCGCGAGGGGCCTGCTCGCACTTGTGAGCCAGGAGCAGCTCATGTCGGGGCGCCTGAGCGCGCTATGGAACGCCCTCAGCTCGGTCCCCTACGTGTTCGGTGCCTTCGCTTCCGGTTATCTGGCTGCGCATTTGTTGCCAGGCCGGACGTTCATGCTGGTGGCGGCAATGAGCGCGCTGATTGCGCTGCTTGGGCTCTGGAAGCCCCGCGCCGTCTTCGGCCACGCCTATGATCAGCCCGTCGCCCGGGGCACAAACCTCGTCGGCGACCTCAAGCGGTTAGTGAAGCACCGGGCCGCCTATCCTGCCGTGCTCCTGGTTTGCCTGTGCCAGTTCTCACCCGGGTTCAACACGCCACTGCAGTTTTACCTAGCGAGCGATCTGCACGTGCCCGACACGGTGTATGCGTCTTTCCAGGGCATCATGATGGCGGGCTACATTCCCGCCGGCGTGCTGTACGGCTACCTGTGCAAGAGGCTTCCGCTCAGGACGCTCCTGTGGTGGGCAACGTTGCTCTGGTTGCCGGCGGCGATGCCGCTCCTTTTGATCCACTCGGTGGCGAGCGCGCTCTGGGTCGCGCTGCTGGTCGGCTTAGCGAATGGCTTTGCGTTCACAACCTTTTGGGATCTCTCCTTGCGTTCGTGCCCGCCCGGATTGCAGGGGGCTTTGATGATGACGGTCGCCGGCATGTACGAACTCGCCTATCGCGGGGGCGACTTTGTCGGCACACAGATCTACACGCACAGCGTCACGCACGGGTTTCTATACTGCGTCGCCGCCGGAACCGCCACCTCCGCGCTGATGCTGCCGATACTGCTGCTGATTCCGAAGAAGCTGGTCGCGACGGCTGACGGTGAGCGTAATCCCGACGTGGATGCACAGGTACTCGCCGAAATCGGTGAGGAGGCGACGGCCGCAGTTGGGGCCCGCCCGTAAGCGTGGCGGTTCAAACTTAAAAGCAACGATTCGGCGGCTGATCAACAAGCAATAAATGACGGATTTCGGGCATCGATTTCGGCACTCTGACGGAGCGGAGTTGGCCGGGTGCTGCCCCATAGCGCTCACAGGCTGAATCTTAGGACCGGATTTCCGGTGTCGACCTTATGCAGTAGCAGACAAATGGCAGCTGTCGAGCAGGCAGTCGTGTCTGGTTAAACCAACAAGCGGTAATCGTCAGTTCAGCCGACTGTAGAATAGCGTCGTGATTCTCATCAGAGGATCTTTCCAATCTCTTTTGTGGTCCATGGCACTGGTTAGAACCACAAAAGTGTAATCGTGAGTGCCCTGACGAGAGTTAATTTTGTTAATTCCGTTGCCACTTGTGCAAGCGGCATTATCGCCGAGGCTCGAAAGGTCCACCGCGTGATTCTTGGCAAGTTCACATGACCGGCGTATCTCGTAACCCTGCACGTTTTTCGCGGCAGTCAGGGACTCAACAATGTCCTTACGAGCGGCGACTCTAGGGTACCAGCTTCGGTACGGTGACTGCCCGGTATTGACCGGTAGTCGCCTCACGATCCGAAGTCAACCGTGGTGACTGCCCGCTGTCGCGCGAGCTGATAACAGACTTCGGCGTCGCTACCCAGGACGATCGCTCTCGATCCCATCGCGAAGCCAGTCACGTACCCGTCACGCCGCAGTCGCACACCTGTCAAAATTAAGGAGTATGATTACGGCAAATGACAGGGGAGGTGATCCGCGTGGATATCGAAATCCGGCTGCGAGCACTTGAATTCCGCTATCGCGCCGTGTTGAGCGCTGCATCGGCGGCAAAAGCGAATTATCTGGCGCTCGCCGGCGCACCTAGCACCACGCCCTTCGCCATCGAACGGGCCAAATGCCGCTGGCAGCAACTCGATGTTCGCAAACGGACCATCGCGGCACAATTCGGCGAACGCGAAGAACTCGAACAAGGCGAAACCCTTTAACGAGTCGACTGATTCCCTCGCATGGGTAAGTTTATCCGAGCGCAAGCATCGTCTTAAATACACGCGGCGGCACTTGTCAGCCTGGGGGGGTTCCGCCACTCCGCTCGGAGCGGATGCGCCAATATCACGGCCGCGGCGTTTTGCTTTGTCGCGGACGAACGGCGGCTTGCAGGCAAGCAGTCCAGACGCTCGAATGTGCGGAGTTGGCGGATCAGCGACCGATGTGCTTCTCCAATCCTGCCGTTCAGCGTGAGGAAGCCGGAACCGCCGGCATCCGGTAAATCTCGACATCTGCGGCCGATCGGGGAACTCAGCCTTGGCTCAGGCAACGACGGTCGCTTCGCGACGCGCTTGCGACGGTCGTGACCGACCGCTCTTGGGAGCCAATCTGCGCTGTAACAAGGCGCCAGCGCAGAGCTATGCGCGGATTTACACGACCCGCCATCTACCGTAGGCTTGTGATCCGTAAGTCAAATCACTGCAATGCCGGGCCCGCAATCGGCTAGGAAAAGATAATATGCGGCTGATGAAGTGTTTCCTGCTGGCTTCGGCACTGCTGAGCGGTGCGGCAATCGCGCAGAATGCTGCCACGGTGCATCAGGAGCTTACGCAGCTCGCTCAAGATTTTGTATACACCACTGCCCGGCTGTTTCCCACGCAAGCCACGTCTCTTGGCATCACTCAGTACGATGCCGAACTCGAGATTCCCTCGGAGAAAAGCCGAGCTGCTTACATTGTTCAGCTGCAGCAGTGGAGCAAGCGCTTGCACGCGATCGCGCTGGCTGCCGGGTCCGACACATCGCTCGTGGATCGCGACGATGTGAAACTTCTCGAAGCGCAACTCGCCCAAAGCCTGAATGCGCTGCAGGTCTATCAGGTAGACCGCAAGGACTATTCGATCGGCGCCAACACGATCGTTAACTGCCTTTTTCTTCAGCTGCAGTTTTTGCCGGTCGCCGGGCGCGATAGTGCAACGCCTGCGACAGTCGAGAAGACGTGGGCGGATATCACGAGCCGCTTGAGCAAGGCACCCGAGTACATCGCCGAGTCCCAGCGACTCGTAACCCACCCTGGTCATCTCTACGGCATCGTCGGCAGCGAGGAACTCGGCGGTGCACGGAGTTTCTTCAATGGCGCCCTAACAGAAGCCGCAAAGGCACATTACGGCGAGGACAGCGAATCTTTAAGCCGTTTCCTGCGCGCACGGGATGCCGCCTTGGCGGCGATAGCCAAGACCAGGGTTTACATCGATGCGCACGTCGCTCAATGGCCGGAGAATTTTGCCATGGGACGGCAGGCGTACGATCGACTGCTGCGCGAGGAGCAGCTTCTGCCCTTTGATTCCCGCGACCTCGAGCGCATGGGCAATGACGAACTCGCACACGGTTGGGCCGAGGAGGCGTGGCTGACCGCGTTGTCTCAACGCCAGAACCTGCCGTTCGGGCCGCCAAGCGGCGGCGGACTGGCTCCCGCAGGTCCAGCGCTGGTTGATTACTACCGCGAGAGAATCGCGGAGCTGGCCCGGTTCGTAACGGAACACGATGTCATCACGCTACCGACTTGGCTGGGGACGATTGTGGTCCAGGAGACTCCCGCATTCATGCAACCAGTAAGCCCGGGTGCCTCGATGATCCCGCCGCGTCTGTTCTCCCAAGAAGTCAATGGCTATTACTTCATCACGCCGCCGACCTCGCTCGAGGATGCCGCGGCACACCTCGACATGAATCAGGATTTTGACCGCGATCGGATTTTAAGTACCGCGGCACATGAGGTAATCCCGGGACACTTTCTACAACTATCGGTGGCCAGACGGCATCCTGACTTCGTCCGTAAGATCCAGAATAGCAGTGTTTTTGCGGAAGGTTGGGCTTTCTACGGCGAGGAAATGTTTGTGCGACTTGGAC
This sequence comes from uncultured Gammaproteobacteria bacterium, assembly GCA_963813755.1. Classification (GTDB taxonomy): domain Bacteria; phylum Pseudomonadota; class Gammaproteobacteria; order Steroidobacterales; family Steroidobacteraceae; genus Bog-1198. The sequence continues at coordinate 191,444 of CAWEZY010000003.1, forward strand.
TCTACGGCGGCGATTTGGATGCGCGGCTACACACGGCGCGCTGGGAACGGGTGCGCGGCGCCCGTGCGATCGTGGACCCGAAACTCGCCTCCGGGGAATGGAGCTTCCGTCAGGCTGCGGACTTTTACGCCCGTGAGAGCGGCTTTACGCAGAAGGCGGCGGATGCCGCCGTCGCTGGGATCGCCATGAACCCGGGGTACGTGATTGCTTACACAGTCGGGCGCTTGCAGATCGAGCAATTGCTGGCGAATTATCAGCAGAAAACCGTCGGGCATGGGTCGCTGCGTGACTTTCATGATCGGCTACTCTCGTACGGTTCGGCGCCGTTTGCGGTTGTCGGCCCGGAGTTGCTCGTGGATCTGGATAAGCCTGCGAGCGCGATACGGGCCGCCGCCAACTACTAAAGGCTCACGATCGGCGAGGGTGATGCGGTAATCCATCGCCCATCATGGGAAACCTTGCAATCGGCATTCCGACCAATCCGAGCCGGCGGATGCATAGGCTATGAACGACAGCCGACCCGTTGGAGACTGTCGCGGCAGTCCGCTTCAGTGACGTTCAGTTAGCCCGACCCTAGGACGATTAGCATCTACGGTCTCGCCGGCCCTGTGCCTCCGCTATCTTGGGCGTATGCCTTGTTTCGCCGGTGAATTCGCGAGCCGCCTCGTGAGGCGCCCAGGCACCAACTTGATCATTGGAGTTCTGGGTCGCGCTGCTCACCGTGACAAAAAAATACCGTCGCTAGGCGAGCCAGGTGACGGCGCCCGTGGCGAGATTATTCATCGCCGCAGCGACGGTCAATTTGCGCGCGCCGACTAATTCCCGCAAAACAGTGCTGCGAGATAGCAACATCGCAGCCGCGTCTCTTGCGTTCTGTTCGGCGACTGCTTGGACGAACGCGGCGTCCTTGGAGGTATGCGGTCCTTCAAGCGCTACGACCTTCGCAACGGAGGGGCGAATGTTGGCGAGCGTGGCGGTTAGGTTTCCGAGTTTCACATCGTCTATGGCTCCCTTTATTGCGCCGCAATCTGAATGACCCAGAACGATGATGGCTTTCGCACCGGCCACTTTCGTTGCGAACTCGAGGCTCCCGATGATATCGGTGTTGACGAAATTCCCGGCGATGCGGGCGGCGAAGATGTCGCCGATTTGTTGGTCGAAGATCAGCTCCGGCGGCACGCGGCTGTCGATGCACCCAACTATCGCCGCGAATGGCGCTTGCCCGCTCGCGGTCGCGCGAACCTGGGCCATGAGATCGCAATGAATGCTGCGTCCGCCGACAAAGCGGGCATTGCCGTCTTTTAGCTTCTGCAGCGCACCGCTTGGATCGAGCGCCGCCTGGCGATCTTTGGTGAATACGGCGCACTCGTGATCCGCCGGGTACGCGGGTGCGGCGAGCATCGCAGCGGTGGAGAGCAAGAATGTGCGTCGCGTTGTTGTCATTAGAGTTACCTCCTATGTCATTGCGCGGCCTAGCGACAGAAGCGGGCACATAGGCCACGAGGCTTTGTGGATGCAAATCTAATCGGAGCTTACATTGCATGTATGCGAACCTCAATCATTTGTATTTTGTTCGCAGCAGCGAGCAGACGACTGCGCTGCGTTTTTCTAGAACTCATTGGAATTGAACGGGACCAATCTCAGGGGTGTCTTACGATAATGAAAACGCCCCGCATCATCGCGGGCGTCTTCGTATCGGGCGCCGCGGCCACCATTTTAGCGAACATCAATCTGGACCAGAAATTTCGGGTCAGCTCAGCCCGGGAGGGCACATATTGTTTTGCCGTGAGCGCCTATAGCTCGCCGGCCATTGATGGCGCATTTTCGAACGTCCCCCGCAAGACCCTATAGAAACCCGGGGGTGCTAGTGGATGACACGACTCGCCACCGCCGAGTTAGCACTCTGTACATCGGCCGTAGAATAGGCAGTCATTGAAAAATACCAGGTGCCGGGCGACAAATTGGCAAGTACATAGGTGACGACGCCAGGATTGGCGATTTGCACGCTCTTCGTCATGGCATCTGCGCTGGTGCCGTAAAAAATCCAATAGCCCGCGAGGTTGGTCAGGGGAGTGCCGTTGGTATTTTCCGTCGGCGCTGTCCAGGACAAGGTAACGCTGGCGTTGGCACTCTCCGTCACGGCGATCGGAAACGAAGGCAACGCCGCGGTCGTCTTGCCGTCGCTCACGCTGATGGTGATATTCGAGTACGTACCGACGTCGGCCGCCGTGGGAGTGCCTGATAGTTCGCCCGTCGCAGTGCTGAAGCTGGCCCAACTGGGTGCGTTTTTAATGCTGAATCTCAGCGTACCGCCACCCGGATCCGTGGTAGTCGGAATAAAGCGATAGTCATTGCCGGCAACCACGGATGTGGCGGGCGTTCCCGAAATCGTCGGACTCTCCGGCGGCGTCGCGTGCGATACGATGAGGCTGAACGCAGGCAGAGCGGCACTCGAGGTCCCATTACTCACGCGGATATCGATGCTCGGATAGCTGCCTGTCTGGGCGCTGGTGGGTGTGCCGGACAAGAGTCCTGTCGCGGCATTGAAGCTCGCCCAGGTGGGGCGATTGACGATGGAGAACGTCAAGGTCTTGCCTGCAGGATCGCTCGCAGTCGGTTGAAAGCGGTACATCTGTCCCGCAACCGCCGAGGTCGCTGGTGTGCCGCCGATCACGGGGGTGTCGGAGGCGGCCGGTGCCGTCACCGTGATCGTGAACGCCGGCAGCGAGACGTTCGACGTTCCATTGCTCGCGCTGATGACGATGTTCGAATACCTGCCTTCCTGTGCGGCGGTCGGTGTGCCGGCCAGCATTCCAGTCGTAGCGTTGAAGGTCGTCCAGCTCGGGGCGTTAAGAATAGAGAACGTCAGCATCTTGGAAGCGGGATCCGTGGCGGTCGGCTGAAAATGGTACGTGTGGCCGGCGATGACGGAGGGGGACGGCGTGCCGCCGACGATCGGCGTATCGGTCCCGGTCGGCACCACTGTAATCGAAAAGGCCGGCAGCGCGACGCTGGTCGTGCCGTCACTCACGGTGATGACGATGTTCGCGTACGTGCCGACCTGCGCGGCCGTGGGCGTACCAGATAATGTCCCGCTCCCCGTGCTGAATCTGGCCCACGTCGGACAGTTGGAGATCGAAACGCTCAGCGGGTTGCCGTCCGCGTCACCGAGCATGGGTTGAAACGTGTACCTCTGTCCCGCAGTCACCGTGGGCGCGGGTGTGCCCATGATGGTCGGCGGCGCGTAGCTGCTGGGCGGTTGCGTTACGGGATTGACGCGGATGGTAAAGGGGCCCACCGACCCGGTATCGGTGCCGTTGGTGGCGGTGATGGTGATGTCCTCCGTGAGTCCGACATCGCTGACGCTGGGCGCGCCGCTTAGCATACCGGTGTTGGTGTCAAAACTTGCCCATGCCGGCAGTGCTTCGATCGCGAAGGTGACGACGCCGCCACTCGAGGACACGGTTGGCTGGAACGAGTAGCGGCTTCCCACGTTCACGCTGCTGGGCGGGGTCCCCTGCAAGATGATCGGTGTAGTAGTCGCTGTGGCGCTGGAGGAGGCCATCGCCGCTGCTGTACCGCTTGCGGTAGGGGTATTGGAACCGGTTAAGGCGTTACCGCTGCAAGCAGAGAGGATCGCCGCCAGGAGCAACCCTACAATAATACGGTGCGCCATTTTATCGTAAACCCCTTACACCGGATGCGACGGACTGGCATCGCGAGCATCCGAGACGGGAGGGGTTTAACGATAGCGCGTGAGAAACGCGGCCACCGGCAACCCCGCTATCTAGGGTCCGAGAACCCTGGAGACCGGAGGCTTTGCGTCCCCGCCTTTCGACGGGTTTGCCAAATCAACGAGGCCAGTTAACAGCGGTCTAACTCATTCTTCAACTGTCGCAAATGCGATACGCGTCACATTTCTGGAGCGTGAATTTGTGATCCATATGCCCGGAATAATCGCTTAGCCATTTGTCCGGAACGAATCCTTGATTCAGTAGTGGCCAGGGGAGGCCATCACACTGACGAAAATCAGGCTTATTTCTAGTCTTTTTCGTCAAATAGGCGTTAAAAGTTTCCCCAAACCTTTGCGATGGATTTGGTCGCGAGTCGCGAATGGCGGGCTCTAGGCGATCAGCGTCTAGCCGATCACTTTGCCGACTTCATGGCTGCTGCGGTCACTAACTCGTGCACTTTGACCATTGCCTGGTCCGCCGCCGCCTTGGCGCAGTCCGCCTCGTTCGGCGTCCCATTCGGATATTGCTTTCTGATCTCCTTGCACGCCGCCCTGGCAGCGTCGGTGACGAGTTGTTCGAGTTCCTTGGCGCCGGAGCGGGAGGCGAGATCCAAGCCGGCTGTACTGACGCCGTAGATCAGGGATACACTGACAATAGGAACGCCGTGGGCTGTGTGACGACCAATGGTTTTTGTATTAATAATTCGCGTCCCTTGGACCGTGACCTCTTCAAGGTTCTGAGCAACGCCAGTGCCACCGATTAATGCAGAGGCAACCGCTGCAACAGCAATTCCCATAAGATTCGTTTTCATTGCGTTGTTCCTTATCTCGTGAATTCTTGTGGCGCAGCCACCGACGTGTATTGATCGAGCGCGCGATAGTCGCCGCGGGTCGTGCCTATTTTGAAGTAGTGCGCCCGGCCGCGTAACGCGCGATTCAACTGAATCACCCGCGTTGGGGGGTATTGCCACGTTGCAGATACCCCCTCATGGCATGGATCTTCTCGACCATGCGCCGGATGCTGCTCTTCGACGGCCGCGGGCCGAAGGCTAGATTGAAGGCTAGCTTCGACCCTTAGTGCGCAGACGCAGCGGGTGGGTGATGCACAATCTCCTCCACCGAGGCGCGTGCGCTCCAGACCCCGAGCGCGGCGATTACGATCCCGAGCACCACGTTGTCCCAACGGCCGCGCATATTCCCAGCATACTCGCACATCCAAGGCGACATGATGGTCCACAAACCCAGCCAGAAGTTGACCGCGCTCAAGCCTGGGTGCGCGGCCGGCAAATAGGCGCGGAAGGCCGCCAGTATGGCGATGGACGCTCCGACAATGACGCTATTCCAGATCGCGCCCGGCCCGGCGACATGGTAGCCAAACACCCACGGAGACACGAGCAGACACAGACCGAGTACCACATTTACGCCGCTCGCTGCACGCGCTTGAGCGGTGTACTTGCTATTCAACATGACACACACCTCCCCCGGAGATGGCAGTTTTACAGTCAGTTAGACCGGGCGCGGGGGCGGAAATTCCGCGGAATTCGAATGGCTGGCAGCAGTGCTATTTTTTGCCCTCTCCGAAGTTCGGGTGTTTCTGTTTGCAGGCCGCGACAAGTTTCGGAGAAACCGACGGTAATGGCTTGTCGGCCTTCTTGGGTTGCTTCGTCCCGCGCATGATCGGGTCAATGCAGTCCGCCCATAACCCATAGCCTTGTTTGTAGTCGCCCTCGACGAAGCCTGCAGACTTGCAGGTCGCTTTGATTTGATCGCACGGCCCCGGAGCCGCTTCAGCCGACTGCGCAGCCAAAGTGAGCGCAAATCCGACAACGAGGGTGCAAAGCTTCGCGAGTGAAATCGGCAAAGAGCGCATCGTTTGTCTCCCCAATGAGTGGTATCCGAGTATGAATAATGACCCGCGGCTCATCGCCCGGCAACAACTCTCAGCATTTTATCCTGCAATAAGCCCGTGGCCCGGCGGCGATCATGCGGCAGCGGTCATTCAACAGTCCAGTCAGACTCCAATCCGGGAGTCGCACGAGCCGCGGCTAAGGGTGCTCTCCCCGGTGCCTACTGGCTGCCAGCCAGTCGCGCCGACCGGCCTGGTCGGATCATACTGAACGGCGATGCATTGGCTCGCCATTCTTTTCATTGCCGCGGTCGCCGCGAGTACGATCTTGGAGCTGTGGCTTGCGCACCGCCAGGTCGAGGCGGTCGGCGCTCACCGCGATCGCGTGCCCGAGCCTTTCGCGGGCCGGATCTCCGTGGAAGATCACCGTAAGGCCGCCGATTATACGATCGCCAAAGTCAGGGTCGGCCGCATCGGCACCGTGCTCAACGCGGGGCTCACGCTAGCCCTGACCGTGGGGGGTGGCATTGCGAGCCTCGATGGCCTTTTGCGCGGCACGGGGTGGGATCAACCCTGGCTCGGCGCGGCGGTGATCGCGACCGTCGCCTGCGCGGCGGGCGCCGTCAATCTGCCACTGTCCCTGTGGCGTACCTTCCGGCTCGAAGCGCGCTTCGGGTTCAACCGCACCACCCCGATGCTCTTTCTGGCCGATCTCGGCAGAGGGCTGCTGCTCGCAGTGCTGCTCGGCGGCCCGCTGCTGCTCGCGACGCTCACGCTGATGGAACGCGCTGGCCGCTGGTGGTGGGCGTGGGTCTGGTGCGTCTGGCTCGGGTCGACGCTTCTCATGACGTGGGCCTGGCCGGTCTTCATCGCGCCGCTGTTCAATCGGTTCCTGCCGCTCGAGGACCCTCCGCTCAAGGCCCGGATCGAGGCGCTGCTAGAGCGCTGCGGCTTCAGCTCCAACGGCGTGTTCGTCGCGGACGGCTCGCGCCGCTCGAGGCACGGTAACGCCTACTTCACCGGCATCGGCCGGCACAAGCGCATCGTTTTCTTCGATACACTCCTGCAGCAGCTCGGACCTTCGGAGGTCGAAGCCGTGCTCGCCCACGAGCTCGGCCACTTCCGCCTGAGGCACATCCGCCAGCGGCTCCTCATCTCGGCCGTCACCACCCTCGGCGGCCTTGCGCTGCTCGGCTGGCTCGCGGCCAGACCAGCGTTCTATGCCGCACTCGGTGTCCCGGTCCCCTCGGCGCACGCCGCCCTTCTGCTCTTTGCCCTGGCGGCGCCGGTATTGACCTTCTTTGCAACACCGATCGGCACGCTTTGGTCGCGCCGCCATGAGTTCCAGGCCGACCGCTTCGCCTCACGCCATGCGAGCGCGCAGGAGCTCGCCGCGGCTCTCGTGAAGCTCTATCGCGACAATGCCAGCACCCTCACACCTGATCGGCTCTACGCGGCGTTCTACTACTCGCATCCACCCGCGCTCGAGCGGATCTTACGGCTCCAGGGGCGCAAATAAGTGGCGGATGAATAACCAGCCCAACAAGGCCATCGAGAAAGGCTTGATCAGCCAATTCACGAACAGGGTCACGCCAATGCCCTTCACGTGGCGGCGTATTTGACCCAAAGCCCCGAAATCGATCTTGACCAGCATGGGAATGATCATGACCCAGATCAGAATGCCGACCGGCAGGTTGACCTGGGCGATCGAGAGGCCGCCGATGACCTGAAACACGCCGGGCAGGAACTGTCCCAGCGCAATGCCAACGACAATACAGAGGAATACCCAGATCGTCAGGTAACGTTCGAAGACCGTCACGTCCTTGGCGCCTCAATTGGCTCTTTGCCGATGGCATCCAAGCGCTCCTTGAGCCGCATGCGATCGATCGAGGCGAGCGGCAGACTCAAGAACAATTTGATCCGCGTCTCCATCAACCGAAATGCTTCGCGAAACGCAAAGCTCTTCTCAACATCCGTTCCTTCGACAGCCGCCGGATCGGGTATTCCCCAGTGTGCCGTCATCGGTTGGCCCGGCCAGGCAGGGCACACCTCGCCAGCAGCCTTATCGCAAACCGTAAATACGAAGTCGAGGTGCGGGCTATCGGGCCTGGCGAATTCGTCCCAACTCTTGCTGCGCAGGCCGCCGGTCGGAAAATCCAAGTGCCGCAAAAGATCCAATGCAAGCGGGTGCACTTGACCCTTGGGGAAACTGCCGGCGCTGAATCCACGGAACTTGCCCTGGCCCAGTTTGTTGATGATGGATTCCGCGAGAATACTGCGCGCAGAATTGCCCGTGCACAAAAACAGAACGTTGTAGACCTTAGCCATCATTGCCTATCTCCAGCTGATGCCGAGGCGATTACTGCGCCGCTCGAGGAAGCGCACATGGTGCGCTTGCCGGCAGCCGAATGCTCATCTTGCCGAGGCTACTTAGGGTCTGCAGCCGTCATCGTGCTGCTGGTATCAAGTCGTTGACGCTCCGGCTCAGGACGGTGCCCCGTTGCGATGAGGTACGCCGCCTCGGCGATATGGGTCGCATGATCGCCGATTCGCTCGATATTTTTTGCACAAAACAGCAAGTGCACGAATCCGATAGTCTGCGTTGGATCGACACTCAACCTGGCGACCAGATCTTTGAAAATGACGGTATATAGCTCGTCGATCTTCTGGTCCTGTTGGCGCACGATCAATGCCTGTTCAGCGTCGCGTGCGGCGAACGTGTCGAGCGCTCCCTTGAGCTGGTCGGCCGCAAGACTTGCGAGACGATCGAGACATTCGACAATGTCCTCTGGGAACTGACTGTTGGCTACCGCCGTCGCGCGCTTGGCAATGTTTTTGGCGAGATCGCCGATACGTTCCAGATCCTCGGCGATCCGAAACGTGGCGAGAACCTCCTCCAAATCCGTTGCCAATGGCTGGCGCCGCGCAATAACGGTCGCCGCGGCCGAGGAGAGCTCGGTACGAAGCGCATCGAGTCGACGGTCGTGGTCAATGACCTCTTGCCCGAGAGACCAATCGCCGTGCAACAATGCGCGCACCGCCGCCGAGAATTGCGCACCGGCGAACTCGCCCATCGCCTGCACATTACGTGTGAGGGCCTGCAGTTCCTGATCGAACGCCTTAACCGTGTGCGGGTTGCTCATAGAAGCGCCTCGCGCCGCCTAGCCGAAGCGACCGGTAATGTAGTCTTCCGTCTTTTTGTGGCCGGGGTGCGTAAACATATCGCTGGTGACGCCGAATTCAATGAGTTCTCCGAGAAACATAAAGCCCGTGAAGTCCGAAACGCGGGCCGCCTGCTGCATGTTGTGAGTGACGATCAGCACCGTATAGTCCATCTTTAACTCATCGATCAGCTGCTCGATCTTGGCGGTCGATATCGGGTCCAGCGCCGAGGTAGGCTCATCCAACAACAACACCTCGGGTTTAAGGGCGATTGCGCGGGCCACGCACAATCGCTGCTGCTGGCCGCCGGATAAGCCCAGAGCACTGTGGGTGAGCTTGTCTTTCACTTCATCCCAAATCGCCGCGCTTTGCAGCGATTGCTCCACACGGTCATCCATGTCCGATCGAGACAGATTCTCATAGTGGCGCAAGGCGTAGGCGACATTGTCATAGATCGACATCGGGAACGGCACCGGTTTCTGAAATACCATTCCGACTTTGGTGCGCAGTCGATTGACGGAATAGTGGGGATCGAGCACATTGCGGCCGTCCAACAGAATTTCACCCTCGGCGCGCTGCTTGGGATAAATGGCGTACATGCGGTTAAAAATGCGCAGCAACGTCGATTTGCCGCAGCCCGACGGACCGATCAACGCGGTCACTCGTTTTTCCTGGATCGCAAGATTGACATCTTTCAGCGCGAGCGTCTCGCCATAATAGAAGCTTAAATTACGCGCGGTAATTTTCGCCGGTGCAGCGGGGCGGCGCTGGGCTGCGATTTCGGGGGAGATTGCCGAAGAAAGTGCCGTATCGTTCATGCCGTGTTTTTCCCCCGCGCGACGAGCCACCGAGAGGTCAGACTCAATATCAGTACGATTATTACCACCACAAATGCGCCGGCCCAGGCCAGTGAATGCCAGAACTCGAATGGGCTCAATGCATACTGAAATATGACGACCGGGATGTTTGCCATCGGCTGATTGAGGTTGCTGGACCAGTACTGATTATTCAAAGCGGTGAAGAGCACCGGAGCAGTCTCCCCCGAGATGCGTGCGAGCGCCAACAAAACGCCGGTCAAGATACCGGACAGTGCGGCGCGATACAGCACTTGGCGAATGACTTTCCACTGCGGTATGCCCAATGCCAACGCGGATTCGCGCATGGGTGCAGGCACCAGCTTCAGCATTTCGTCCGTGGTGCGCACGACCACCGGCAGGACGATGAACGATAGCGCAACACTGCCCGCCCACGCGGAGAAATGACCCATAGGACGCACCATCAGCTCGTATACGAAGAGTCCAATAACGATGGACGGGGCGGATAGCAGGATATCGTTGACAAAACGGATCATGGCGCCGAGCTTGGTATGGCGTGCGTATTCAGCTAAATAGGTACCGGCGCCGATACCGATCGGCGTGCCGATCAGGATAGCCAGACCGCACATGGCGAAGCTGCCGGCGAAGGCGTTGAGCAGACCACCGTCGGCGCCCGGCGGCGGCGTCATCTGGGTAAAAAGCCCCCATTTTAACGCCGACAGCCCCTTGGTTACCGTAGTCCAGAGAATCCAAACCAACCAAAAAAGTCCGAAGACGGTCGCGAGCGTGGCAAGAGCTTTTGCCGCGTAGTCTTTCAATTGGCGGCGTCTCCAGCGATTCATGAGGATTCACCCGCCCGCTTGGCAAGCCGGTTTAACATGACCCGGGCAATTGCCAGCACAATAAAGGTCACGACGAACAGCAGGAAGCCAAGGGCAATCAGCGAGGACAAATAAATCGACGAGTCAGCCTCGGTAAATTCATTGGCGATGGCGGCGGCGATGGAATTGCCCGGTTGAAGCAAGGAAGGAGACAGCAGGTGCGCGTTGCCCAACACGAAAGTCACGGCCATCGTCTCGCCGAGCGCCCGACCCAATCCCAAAAAGATTCCGCCGATGACCGCCGAACGCGTGTACGGCAGCACGATGTCCCACACGACCTCCCAAGTCGTATTGCCAACGGCATAAGCGGATTCTTTGAGGTGCACGGGAACGGTGGCAAACACTTCGCGCATGACTGAAGAGACAAAGGGAATCACCATGATGCCAAGGACGATCCCGGCGGTGAGCATACCCAGGCCGATCGGCGGACCCTGGAACAGCGGCCCGATCAGCGGCAGGGCACCCAAGTGCTCATCGATCCAGGGATCGAGGTTGTCGCCGATAAAGGGCACGAATACGAATAATCCCCACATTCCGTAGATGATGGAGGGAATCCCGGCGAGCAGTTCGACTCCCGCGGAAACCGGCGTGCGCAACCAGGTCGGAGCGATTTCGGTTAGAAATAGCGCAATTCCAAAACTCACGGGTACGGCGATGATCATTGCGATCAGCGCAGTGACCAACGTGCCGTAGATCGGCACCAAGGCGCCGAAATTCTTCTGCACGGCATCCCAGTCGCTGCTCCACAAGAAGCGCCAGCCGAAGGTAGCGAATGCCTCTCGTCCGCCCCACAGCATTGATAGTGCCGCGCCCAGTAATGCGATCAGTACAAACAGCGCGCATCCGGTGACGGTATATCGAAACCACCTGTCGTTGCGCTGATCGCGTTGCTCTCGCCGGGATTGCAACCCGGCAGCGTCCGGCGCTGAGGTTTGCGGCGGAATCGCAATCTTGTCTTGCACGATTGACGGTAGGCCAGATAGTGCGATCCGCTGAGGGGAGGACATGATTAATGAATATTCTTGGACCAGTAGGCTTCAATTTGCTTGACCAGAGACATCGGAAGCGGGACATAGTTAAGAGACTTCGCATCCGACGCACCCTCTTGCAACGTCCATTTGAAAAATGCAATCGCTTCCTTCGACTGTTCGGCATTCTTCGGCACTTTGTACATCAATATGAAAACGGTCGCCGCAATCGGCCAAGAATCCGCGCCCGGTGCGTCGGTGATCACCTCATAGAAATCCGGCTGCTCGGTCCAGTTGGCGTGCTCGGCGGCAGCCTGGAAGCTTTTCGCGGTCGGCTCGACGAATTCATTGCTGTTGTTTTTCATCGCAGCGAAGAGCATCTTATTTTCGGTGGCGTAGGCCAATTCGACGTAGCCAATTGATCCTTTAATCTGGTTGACGTAGGCAGCCACGCCCTCGTTGCCCTTGCCGCCGATACCGGTGGGCCAGTCCACGGAAGTGCCTTCCCCCACCTTGCTTTTCCATGCCTGGCTGACTTTCGCCAGATAGTTGACCCAGTTGAATGTCGTACCCGAACCATCCGAGCGATGAACCACGGTTATCTTTCGATCGGGAAATTGAATTCCCGGATTGATGGCGGTGATTGCCGGATCGTTCCATTGGGTGATCTTACCGAGGAAAATGTCGGCCAGGAGAGGTCCCGTAAATTTTATTTGCCCGGCCTTGAGGCCCGCCAAATTCACCACCGGCACGACGCCGCCGATGACTATCGGGAATTGCGCCAGACCGGCGGTCTGTAATTCTTCCGGCGTGAGCGGCTTGTCGGAGGCGCCGAAGGTGACGGTCGCTGCTTTGATTTGTGCGATACCGCCGCCGGAACCGATGGATTGGTAATTGACTTCAGTGCCCGTCTTGCCGCTATAGCTCGTCGACCACCTGGATAGGATGGGATAGACGAAGGTCGAGCCGGCGCCGGTGATCGAGGCCGCGAAACCAGACCCCGCAAGCAAACACATTGCGAAGCCGGCTGCAACGCACTGCGATACCAATCGCGGTCGGTGAGAAAGAGTCATGGCGAAGAGTCTCCGTGCATGGTTGTTTGATCGAATTCTTTGGCGTAATGGCCGGTTCGATGCCTGCAGACCGAGTTGCCAGCAACCGACCTAACCCGCTGTGTCAGCCAGAGAAACAGCCATTCGACAGCCGCTCTCGCGTCGTTCACGTGGGCGGTGAGGCCACAATTGATAGGGCTTTTAGAGCCCGGCATTGGACTTCCACAGCTTGGCGATTATTTATTACAAAGGAATGACAACTCTTGGCCGCAGCGTCAGCTTGCTGCACCGCGAGCGGTCGAGGGCCGGTAAATGCGGCCTGAGCGCCGAGCCCCCCATGTGGAATCTCGGTAACGGACTGCGGGGCAGTCGCCGTCCGCCGGCCGCCCCGCGGATCATTCCGCCTGCAGCGGGATTCAGTTCATCGTCAGATCGTCAGTGTACCGGTGAGGACTTCGGTGCGCGTCAGCCCGGTCTTGGATGGCAACCCATGCGATCAAACTGCGGGCGCTTTCGACCCTCAGTGATCTGCGTGGGCGGTTGCTCCCAAAAAATGCAGAAGAGCCCTGCCGCAACGCGGCATAATTCAGGTCGGGAAAAGTTCCAAGCAGCGCACGCCGGATGCGCCTGCTGCAATTGCACACGCCCCCGCGACGCAGGCTCTCTGCAAAAAATCTCCGCTGATACATTAGACTGTCACACAAATGTCATCAAGCACCCCCGCCGCAATACAGAACGAACCCAGTCCAAAGGATGGGCGCGAGGTGGAATGGCAGCTCGCGTGCACCGATCTCGGCTCCGTTCGCCGCTGGTTGGCCGACCATGGCACGATCGATGGGCTGGTCCTCGAACCGCGCTCCAGTCTGCAGATCTTCGATACCTACTTGGACACGGACGACTGGCGCATCCATCGTGCGGGATTCGCGTTGCGCATCCGCTCGGGGTCCGGAAGATCGCAAGCAACACTCAAGTCGCTTGCTTCCGCTAGCGCGGAGGCCGCAGACCGCCGGGAATTGACCGAAACGCTGGAGAACTCCGAGAGCGAATCGATTCGACAATCGATTGGGCCGGTTGGAACGCGCATACTCGCGCTGAGCGGCGCGCGGGCCTTGCTGCCATTGTTTGAAATACGCACCTCGAGGCAGAGATTCGCGATTCGCCGAGAAGGCGAGGCACAGCAACTGGGCGAGATGGCCCTCGATGAAACAGTCATCTCGGGCCCAAACGGCGCGCCCCGGACGAGCATGCAGCGCGTCGAGGTGGAAGCCCTCACGGAGGCCCACGAGCCGCTGCGATCGCTGGTGAAGACGCTGCAAAGCGAGTGCGCACTTCAGGCGGCGTCCGACACAAAGTTCTCGCATGGCCTCAAGTCAATAGGCTTGGCACCAGCGCTCGCGCCGCAATTCGCGCCGCCGACGATAGACGCCTCGATGACTATGACCGAGATTGCCCTGGCAAACCTCCGTCGCCACCTCTCTGCCTGGCATCTGCACGAGCCCGGTGCTCGATTGGGAGACGAACCGGAAGAATTGCATGACATGCGCGTCGCCGGGCGTCGATTGGATGCCATCCTACGCCAGTTCCGATCGTCGCTGCCCCAATCGTTTCTGCGGATCCGGCCAACGCTCAAGACGGTATTGCGTGCTCTCGGTCCCGCGCGCGACCTGGACGTCGCCCTGAGTGAATTGGAGACCTTCAGCCGCGAGGTCCCAAAATCGGATCGGGATAGCCTCGAACCCCTGAAACGGCACCTCGCGTCCGAGCGCGATCGGGCCCGCGCCCGGATGTTGAGCGTTCTCGATTCAATCTGGGTGCAGACGAATCTGCAGGAATTCACGTCTCTGTTGGCCGCACCCTCTGCGGCATCCCGGCAGTTATCACCGGAGTCGGCGCTGAACGTGTCGTCGGGATTGATTCGACGACGATACCGCAAGTTACGCAAGCGCGCGGACGTCCTCGAATCGGATTCCTCGACGGAGGCGTATCACGGGGTCCGCGGCCAAGTGAAGAAGTTGCGCTACGCTCTGGAAGCAGTGGCGCCCATCTACGGGAAACCTGCTGATGAGATGCTGCGTGCGTTGCGCCGCTGGCAGGAGAAGCTGGGAGTGCAGCAGGATGCCGCCGTGGCGAGCGGCCGCCTGAAGGCCATCGCCGGCGCGCCACCCAAGGATATTCCGCCCGGGACGTTGTTTATGATGGGGCGGCTTGCGGAGCATTATGCAAGCGTCGCGGTGCGGGCGCGCAAGCGGGACGCAAAGGCTTATCGAAAAGTTCGAGGAAGATGGAAGAGGTTGCGGAAGAAGTGCGAAGACGTGGCCGCAAACGACGCCCCAAAGCTTCCCGACTCCGGGCCGTGAAGCGGGAGCAGACCTCAATCAAGCCGACTCGATGAAGATTATCGCCGTCACAAACATCAAGGGTGGGGTCGGCAAGACGACCACGGCCGTCAACCTCGCCTATCTCTGCGCCGCGAGCGGTCGACCCACCCTGTTGTGGGACTTGGATCCGCAAGCTGCCGCGACCTATACGCTGAGAGGCGAACCGCTCGAACGCGCTTCCGCAAAGAAACTGCTGGGCGGCAAGCGTCACCTACCCGAACTGGTGCTATCGACGGGCTACCCGGGATTGGACCTCCTGCCGGCGGATTTCTCCTATCGCAATTTTGATGTTCACTTGAGCGCGCGCAAGCGACCGACCGAGCGGCTTCTGAAAATGAGCCGATCGTTGCAAGAGGTCTATTCGGCGCTATTCCTCGATTGCGCGCCCGGCATCTCACTGCTGTCGGAGAACGTGCTGCGCGCTGCAGACGCGATCATCGTGCCGCTGCTCCCCACGCCGTTGTCGGTACGCATGCTGGCGCAATTGCGGGACTTCATCATCGGCGAGGGCTGGGTGGACTTGATGCTCCTGCCTTTCTTCTCGATGGTCGATCGTCGCAAATCGCTTCATCACGAGATCATCGTGGATACGCGCGAGCAGTTTCCCACCATGCTCGTGACCGAAGTGCCGTACTGGAGCGAGATTGAACGCATGAGCCTGCGCCGTGCACCGATACCCGCATTCGCGCCCAGCGGGCCGGCGGCGCAGATCTATTCGGCGCTTTGGGCCGAGGTGGCGGCGCGAATGGGCCAGCTGCCGTCAACCGCCCCGCAATAAAAGCTCGCCAACGGTGCGGCTGAACGAACGCCGGCTCTTGGGAGTCTTACCCGAGGACTTCCGGTGATAGTCGACGCTACGCTGGTGGTGTCCTGGAGAAAGTGCCGGGTGTCTACGCCGTGAGAAGCCCCGCTTCGGCGTGCGATTTTAGCGAGGCGATTGTCAGCATCGAGCGGGGCACACGTGCCGACGCCGGATGCACACTTACTGACCAGGCACCGCTGCGTTTCCGCAGCGATAGGCAACTCCGCCTGCCTTAGTGCGTAATATGACATTAGCACTCCAACCAGCAGCGACATTCTGCGCCACTTGCGGGTCGAAGCTGTTCATCTCATCGGCACTGATATTCCCGACCGCGGTACATGACGATACGTCAGCTGGATTAGTCGTGACCTTCACGTGATCAGCTCCCCGAGCGGCTGTGACGCATCCCGTCGATACCGCGGCAAGCACGACAACGATGCAGATCCTTGCCGGCTGGTTCATTTTGCTTCCATTCTGACGTTATTATCGATGTGGCAATGGTATTCTAACAGCTCGCCGCAGCCCGCCAGACGGGCTGAGGTGCGCAACCGCTAGCGCCAAACGCTGGCGGCCCGCGCCGAGGTCGGCTGGAGCGGATCGCCAATGCTCTCGCACTCCATCGGCGGGCCTCGACCCGACGCGGAAGCTCGCGAATGTCCGCAGTGGGGCAGCCGGACGGTTCCTTAGTCTGCGTGAGCCCCCGGACAAGCGGCCTCGATCTGGGCGATTTTGGTATCAAGTGCCTTGTTGTATTCTCCAGTCGTCACCTCGTATTTGGTCTTTTCGGTATGCGTCACTAGCCCTGCGACAAGACCTATGGGCGTAACCATCGAGATGCCATTACCGATCTTTGATGCCGTGCTGGCCTTCTCTGAGTTCAGCACGCGAAGGTCGCCCGGAGCAGTTGCGCAGTTGATAGGCATCGCCTGAGCTGCCGCCGCTTCCTTCTTTTCCTGCTCCGCGCAGCCGCTCAATACCACCAGGCCGAATGCGCAGAGACCTGCGCAAAGTAGTTTCGTTTTAATCATTGTCGCTCCCTAAAAATGGATGTTGTCGTACGACACGCCAAGCATACCGCCAATAAGCACTCTCGTGACAACACATTCCAGGAGAAATCACCCGAGCAGCAGGTAAAAATAGGGTCACGGTCGGTTGGCATGTAGTGTTTTAGGCGCCCGCGAAGCCGCTGCCGGCAGGCGAGCGCGATCAGCGCGCGACCGGTCTATTTCGCGTTGTAGGAGAATTTTTGGCCGGCAACGGCTGCCTGATACATGAGGCCGCCCTTGGCGATCGTGAACACCGCGACGCCCTTTTGGTAGCCGCCTGCCGTGGTCGCGTCCTTCTTGCCGCCGCTCGCGCCCGCGGTGGTGCCGCCCGTGCCGGCGCTCGCTGAGGCGCCCGCGGTAATGGCCACCGCGCTCACGTCACCGCTGAAGGCGAAGCTTCCGGACGTGAATTCGTTGAACGCCCGCTGGTCCTCAAAGAAAATGATCTCGCTGTAAGCCTGGCCACCCAGCTGCAGACCGACGCTCACCTGCGTCATCGAGGTGTTGCCGACGTACTTGCCCTTCTGGTAAACACGGCCCGTGCCGTGAGCTGCGCCGACGACGAATCCGCCTTTGCCGATGGTTGGAAAAACCGCATAGCCGTAGCTCGAGCCGAAAAACGCAGCGCTCGCACCGGCATTCTTAAAAAGCGCGACGGTGTCGCTGTAGCTGTCGGCAAGCGCGGGGAGGGCCGGCAGCGCCACTGAACTGATCAATAGGAACGCGGAGCAGATTTTTCTCATGGTGCAGCTCTTCAAGTTATTGCCGGACACTGATTATACCGCACCCGGCAACGCGACTTACATTGGTCCTTGGTCAGGTTGAATGCCCGCGGGGGTTGCACTCGAATCAGCAATGGACATTGCGATGGGCGCATCGACCTCGAATATCGTCCACTCGATGATTGCGGTATGCGTAATCCCGAGGATGAAATGATTAAAAGTGCGAAAAAGCCAGCGCTGAATTGAGCTTAACTCACGGAGCCAAGTAATTCATCTGATCGCTCAAACGGCACATGTGGATAACTTTTAAATAGAATTTGCTTTGTTCCAGCAACTTGGGTATTAGCAAAGGGTATGACATCACCAATTTTATAATTAAAAATTGGTTTGCGCTTAATGCCCAGCATCGCGCGCATATAGGACAAACGTCCTTATCCAGGGAGGAGCACAGGAAATGAAACTTATAACAATCGCGTCGACAGCACTGATTGCGTGGGTCTCCGTCGGTGCCGCACAGGGACAAGACATGAATTCGACGGCGTATAAACCATGGGAGGGTTTCTTCGCCGGTCTCAACATCGGCGGAGCGTGGAATAGCAGCTGCAACACCTGGGAGCCGGGATCCACGATTACGAGCAATCCGGCCCTTGCCACCGCCTTTTACAATCGCAATTGCCCCAACAACGGCAATTTCATCGGCGGTCTGGATCTCGGCTACAACTTTCAACACGACCAGATCGTTTGGGGTTTCAAGGCCGACTATGATGCCGTCGCCAGCAAGACCAACACGCGCTTATACAGCTATGCTCCTTCCGGGCCATTGGACCCAATCCCTGGCGGCACCTATACCGCCTCCGGCAAAGTCAGCCCAAACGGAATCGGCCTCCTGGGTCCACGGATCGGCTACGCGGTCGATGAGTGGCTGCCTTACGTTCGGGCCGGTGGCGCCTTTGCAGGCGGACAACATACGGGGACGCTCAGTTTCGTTCCCACGGCTGGGGGTGGTCCCTATAGCGTCAGCGGCGGCAAGAACTTCAAGTCCACCGGCTGGAATGTGGGTGCGGGTTTGGATTACGGCGCGAGCGGACCGTGGTCGTTCACGGCCGAGTACAACTACGTGAACCTCGGCAAGGGGAACAACTCCACGTTTACCTGCACCGCGAACCCCTCCATTTGCGCGGCCTACTCGAACTTCTCGCTGGATAACATCCACAACAGCTTCACCATGAATATGTTCCGGGTGGGCTTCCACTATAACTTCGGCTACCAGCCGCAGGCGGCGCCGCCGCCACCGCCGCCGCCGCCGCCACCGCCACCGCCGCCGCCGCCACCGCCGCCGCCGCCGCCGCCGCCGCCGCCGAAGCCTGCATCGCTGTGCCCGGGCACGCCGGCGGGCGTCGCGGTCGATCAGTTCGGCTGCCCATGCGACATGACGCAGGAAGTGCACTTCGCGACGAATTCGTCAGTGCTGACGGATCAGGACAAGGTACTGCTCGATAAGATGATCGCGACCCTGAAGCGCCTGAACTTCGTCGACGGTGAGGTCGATGGTTACACCGATTCGACCGGCAGCCCGAAATACAACCAGGGTTTGTCGGAGCGCCGTGCGCAGTCGGTCGCGGACTATCTGACAAGCAATGGCGTTTCGGAACACCGGCTGGCGGTGAAAGGGTACGGCCAGGATAATCCGGTGGCGGACAACAAGACCGCGGCGGGCCGCGCACACAACCGCCGGGTGGTTCTACACCGCACGGGTTGCGGCAAATGAGATGGTAGCCGGATGCAGCGTCCGCTCAGGCCTGACTCCGCAAGGAGTCAGGCCTGAACCGCTCCTTGGGATTAACGGCGGCCGATGCCGGCTCTTATTTCGCAGCCTTCGATAATAATACAGACTCGTCGCGGGCATCGTAACGAGCCTCGAGCGGGGCGCTGTTCGCTTGGCGCAGCACGGTGTCGATCGATTGCTCGACACCGTCAAGGTCCACGGTGAGGTTCGCCATGTCCCCGACTCGTGTAACGACGCTGATGCACGAGGTGATCAGCCGTCGCGCGGCGCGCAGTTCGTCATCCGATAACGGTTGCCCGTCGTCGGTGACGCCGTTGAACAGCTCGTCGATCGCATCTTCACAGTCGCTCAAATCGGTCACGATGCGGCGAAACCGGCAATCCGACAGGTTGCCCATGAACGTCTCCTTACCCACTGCTCGAGCAAGTCGTCTTGGTGCAGCCATTTGACGTGAGTGCTCGAAACTCATCGGCTCGAGCCATCTTGCCTCTGCCCGTCCTCTCGGGGTGTGACGCAATTGGCACGGCGGGCGCATCGCCGAAATCCTACCATTGATCGTCGTGATTTCGGTTGATAGTCGTTCGCGCCAGATGCGAGGTGCGCGCGGTGACATATGAACTCGAGGACGAGAACTCAATTGGGCGCGGTTGCTGGCCCGCTGCTTCCACGAGTGGCGGGACCGGCATTGCCTGCTTGTCGGGCCAAAGCCGCTCGAGAGCAACGGTTGCGACAATTCCCGAGATAATCCCGACGGCTGCTGCCATTGCTATCCTCATAAAGCAATGCTCTTCCGGCAGGTCTGATCTTCGCCGTGAGCTTGCTCACAGAATCGCGTACCTATCGGGGGAAGGATGTTGAAACAAGGAGGGAACCGACATGACGGGTTGATTTGCGGACGGGCCGATCACCGGGATTTTGCACGCAGGCCGAGGGCGGCGTGGCGGTGAAGGATCCGTGCCGCATGCATTGCGCCGCGGGCTCGGCCGCGCGCTCGGCGGCTACGCCTGCCAAATCCGCAACGCCGGAAGCCGGCGCACGCGTTCGGGCGTGCGCCGGCGCTGTCTCACTCGCCACCCTATTCTAACGGCGCAACGGTCGGCTGGCTCGAAATGAGGGTGTTCATCAGGTAGTACACCGTCTGGAGCCGGGAGAGTACGTCGCCCAATGAATTCGGGTAGGCAGTTGAACTCCCAAAACTGCTCGCGTAAGTTTCGACCAACGAATAGCACATGCTGATCTGGGTCGCCGCAGGGCCGAATTTCCCGGTGTTCAGCAAACCCGTTGCCTTGGCCAGGCAGGCGCCGAGCAGCTTTTGGGCCCCTGTGGCGATGCTCGCCGAGTACACCACGTCTCCCAGCAAGACGAGCTTCGCGTCGGTGTAGAGAACCAATGCCAATTTGGAGCTCGTGACGGCCGATGACAATCTGCCGCCGATGACAAACAGCGATGGGCCTTGGCTCGAGCCGTGGCCACCGTCGCAGTAGCCGGTCACATCAGTGATGGTGGAATTGCCCTCCGGCTGCGTTCCCTCGTCCGCGCTCGGGGCCCAGGCCACCACCTGTTGCGGCGTGGTCCCTATCTGGCCCGGGGAGGTTAAGCAGACTGGATCCGTCGCGCCCGGAATGAGCGCGCTCGGCATCTGCGCAGAATCAACGACGATATTCGCTATGCCTTCGGCACCAGGGGCGACGGTTTGGATTACCGCAAGTGCATTCCCGTTTATTGGCGTCCCGTTTACGTCCGGCTGTGTGCTCATCGACGCGCCGCATATGGTGGCTAGAAGCCTGTAACTCGTGTTCGGCAAGAAGTGGCACTTCGGATAGTTTGCATTGGATATGGTGAGAGTACCCGGGCAGGTGCCATTCGGTTTTACCCGGGTATCTGCGATGACGCACGTGTTCTGGAGGATCTCGCCGGTCACGTTGCCGGTTCCGGAGCCCGTGATCGTGCTCCCCAGACCACCCGTCGGGTTGAAGGTGCAGGGGCCGGTTGTACACCCTGCGAGAGAGGCCACCACCGCCGAACCCGGCGGCGCCACCGCGAGGCCTTGGGGGATACCCTTGACATACGTTGGAGGTATCGTCGGGGGATACGTTTCGACCGTCGCAGGAACCGTCACCGTCGCACTCGTGAACCTGAAGCCCGTCGTCAGTGATGAGGGCACGCTCATGGGACTCGCAAACTCCAGTATATTTCCGGGCGCCGGACCGGTTGATTGGGTCACGAAGGCGTAGGCGGTATTGACACCGGTGGCGGAGTTTACCTGTGCGCCCGTTCGCAGCTTGTAGAACTGGTAGGCCGTGCACACGGCGCAGGGTGAAGGAAGCGAAGCAAATATCGTCCAAGGTGGGCTCTCTGCCGGTGGCCAACCAACAATGCCCAGCGCATATTGGAGGATGGTGTCGGCATTCGTGGAGATGAGCAGACTCCCGTCAGCCGGCCAGAAGTCCATGCCCACCGGGAGCGGCGGGGACGAGGACTTGCTATATGGGAACTGAGATTCCGTCAGAACGATTGTCGGCATGAGCCCGCAGTCGCTGCGGCAGCCGAGAGACCCCTGCGCGAAGTCAAGTACCAAAGCTTTTTCATCACTATCGCTCGTTGCATCGCCGTCGTTGTCGCTCACCAGCACCAACAGGTCGCCCGCGTGTATCCCATTGCTATTCAGCGTGCTCAGGTTAGGCAGCGTCGAAGGGACGACCACCGTCTCGACGAAGCTGTCGACTTCGGTGTTCACGTTCGGGTTGAGCGGGACCGGCGCCGAGAAGCCTGTCGCAGGCGGCAAGACGGGCGGCAAGACGCCTGCCACCGGGGGCGAACTTGCCGGCAGCACCCAGAGCTGTGGTCCTGGGCAATTCGTCACGAGGTAAAGGTTATTTGAGCTGTCCACCGAGAGACCGTCCGGCAGCATCGAATTATTACTATTACCACTACAATTTTTAGGGTCTGTGAACGTATACACGAGGGTCGATCCAACCGTCGGCGTGCCCGTCGGGGCGAAGTAGCGGACGATCGTACCCCTCCCGGTGTCGGCTGCCACCAGATCGACGCCGCCGAGGCTCGAGGGGTTCGGCACGTACACGAGCGAATGAAAGCTCGTGTACGTTGGTGATGGAGGGTTACTGTCACTGTTCAGCAATAGGGTTGAAATAGGACTGAAAAACACGTCGTAGACATCGTTGTCCGAGGAGGAGTTCGCGGCAGCCACGCGCAAACTTTGCGCATACACGTTGCCGGCGGTGAACAAGACCGTCACAGTCAATGCGAGCCGCACGATGACTTCAGGTATTCCGAATCCGCGAGTGCTCATGGTTGATCCCCTATTTGTTCTGCTGATATCGCCGATTCCGTCGCTGCGGTCGGCTGCCGACTGATGAGTCGATGGCGAATCCCGGTGTTTCTTTAATTTGCGAGCCGATCGATTGACAAAATCTTAATGTTGAATTAACGGGGAACCCTAGCACACCGTGGGCAATGCGCACCAGTGCGAATGCGAACTATTTCGGATTATGTAATCCCCGACGCGCTTGCCCGTCAGCTGTGCGGTGCAGCAGCGATCGTCTGGCCCGGCACGGCGCGGCGTTCGAGCGGCGCGGAGCGCCCCGGGTTATGGCCGCGGCGCTGCAGCTGGTGCAGCGTGTCCAGATAGCCTCGCGTGAGCACGCGGAATGCCGCCGGTGCCAACGCATCCTTGCTCAGGATCTCGTAGCTGTGCAGCAGCAGTTTCTCGGCCTCGGAGTAGTTGCCGAGACCCGTGAGCGCAGCGCCTTCGGCGCTCTCGGCGATCGCGGTCTTCCAGTGCGATGCGGACAGGGCTGAGGTATAGATGTCGGCGGCCGAGTGCGCCGACGCGAACGCGTCCGAATACTGGCGGGTCGCCACTTGGAGTATCGCCAGAATCTCCAGGCTGGAAGCGACGTTCGGATTGGTGTCGCCAAACAGCCGGCGCCGCATCGCGAGTCCATCCTGGATGTACCGCCAGGCATCGGTGTAATCGCCCGCCATCGTCAGCCAGAAGCCGACGCGGTTGGTCACGGCCGCAACGTCGGGATGATCGTTGGGGTAGAGCTTGCGGTAGACGCGCAGCGCTTCACTCATCGTCGCCAGCGCGCCTTTGGGATCGCCGCGGTCATACTGCACCGCCGCGAGGTTGTTGAGCGTGTTGCCGACGTCCGGATGCTCTGCGCCGAGCAGTTCGCGCTCCATTGCGAGCGCTTGCCGGTAGGTCGACTCGGAGTTCGCGAGATCACCCTGCTCCTTCAGCACGCCCGCGAGGTTGTTCAGGCCACTGGCAATCCTCGGGTGTTTGTCGCCATACAGCCGGCGGTACATCGCGATCGATTCGCGGTACAGGCTCGCGGATTCAGCGTAATCGCCGTTCTCTTCGATCAATATTCCGAGGTCGTTGACGACGTCGGCGAGGTCGGGGTGCGGGGCGGCACCGAGCAGTTCGCGCTGCATGGACACAGCCTCGCGCATCAGCGCGATGGCGCTCTTCAAGTCACCGTCGTCGTCGAGCGCCTGTGCCAGGTCCTCGAGGGTGCGCGCAATGTCGCGATGGCTTTTGCCGTACAGCTGATGCTGCAGCGCCAGCGCGTCGCGGTAGCTGCGCTCGGCGTCCTTATAGTGGCCCTGGCGGTCCAGCACGATGCCGAGACCGTAAAGTGAGCTCGCGAGCTCCACCTGACTTTGGTGATCATCGGGCCGCATCGAGTCGATGCGGATCGCTTCCCGGTAGGCTTTCTCGCCGGCAACGTATTCGGCCTGATCCACCAGCAGATCGCCTTGATGACTCAGCGAGTCGGACAAGTCCAGGGGATCGGCGCTTTGCAGGCGGCGTCGGGTCGCCACCGCGCGATCGATGAGCGGCCGAGCTTTCTTGTAAAGACCGAGCCCCATGTACACGGTGCCCAAGGTATCCATGAGTCGCGCCTGGATGGCCGGCTCTTTCGCCAGATCGCGGTCAATTCTCGAGGCGCCCTTGTCGAGCATCTCGCGCGCCGTCACCGTGTTGCCGCGCGCCTCGCTGGGATCCGAGATCTTGAACAGATCGACGAGAAAGCGCGTCGTTTCTTTCGCAGTGCGCGCCTCGGCCTCGGCGCGCACCGTCTGGCGCTGTGCCGCGGCGCGCTCGATGAGCGCATAGGCGGCGAGGCCGCTGGTCAGCACCATGCCGGCCATCGCCGCACAGGAGAAGGCGAACAGGCGCCGGTTGCGCCGCTGCTGCTCGCGACGTTTCAGCACATCGAAGCCGACGCCCAGGAGTCCGGAGATGACTTTGAGCTTGGCGTTGTTCTTGCGGTCCTTGCCGGGGCGTGCGTCCGCCGCGATCGGCTCGGTGCGCGCCGTGCCGAGCTCGCCGTCCGGCCCTAAGCGAAAGCGCAGCGCCGGCGGGAAGCACTCTTCTGCTTCGCGCCCGGGCATATCGCTCGCATTCGGCTCGCCGCCGACGATCAGGCAGAAGATGCGGTCCTCGCGCCCGAGGCGCTTGAAGGTGAGTATCTCCTCGTTGACCCACTTCGATTTCGCGGCCTGCGGCGAGCAGATCACGATCTGGCATGCAGAGCCTGTCAAGGCCGCATTGATCAGGGACCCCAGATCCGTGGCGCTCGGCAGCTCGTCGCGGTCTCTAAAAATGGGCGCAATGCGCTTCGGTACCTCGCCGCGCTCGGTTACCGTGCCGATCAGCGGTTTCGGCGGACGGTACCTCTCGATCGAGCCGTGCAGCCAGGACGCCCAGCCCGAATCACGGTGGCTGTAACTGATGAAGGCGCGGTACTTGGGCGCGTCCATGCGGTGTGATTCCGAGGTTTAGAGTCTTGCGCCGGACAGATGAAGACAGTGCGTTGCGGTTCGCATGACTATCCCCCTGGATCTTAGAGCGTCGTGACCAAGCGCGGCGGCCATCGCCCGGGCTAGTCTAACAAGTTTTTCCCTGAAGGCCGGCTTCGAAGCGATCCGAGTGTGATAGTTAATAAATATTGATAAAACAATGCATTGAGAAATATTATTAATGTATAATATTTTATTCAATAATTGCGCCGCCATTTTCTTGGTGGTGGCCGACTCACGCGAAGATTTGCACTCGGTGGCCGCGCTATTGCATGTTGCGCCGATGGTGCGCCTATCGAGCGCGCAGACTGGATGCCATGAAACCCAAGAATAAAGCCGATTCCGCCGTTCTTGCCGAATGGCAGCCGACAGTGTCCGGTAACGCAGAGCTCGAGCTCTCCACGGTAGCCGCGGGGCGCGTCCCCGCGCTTCGAATGGATTTCGATTTCAAAGGCGGTGCAGGCTTCGTGGTCGCCCGGCGTGCATGGAACCGCGCGATGCCTCAGGAATACGCGGTGCGGTTCAGGCTGCGCGGCCGCGGCGCGGTGAATGACCTGGAACTGAAGCTGGTCGATGCCACGGGTCAGAACGTCTGGCGTCACGTGAAACGAGACCTGCGGCTCCCGGCGCGATGGAAACACTACAGGGTGCAAAGCCGGGAGATCGATTTTGCCTGGGGTCCGTCGAGCGGCAGCGCCATCTCGCATCTCGGTGCCATCGAGTTTGCCGTGGTCGCCGGTGAAGGCGGCAAGGGCACGATGTGGATTGCCGATTTGGCGATCGAAGATTTAAGCCCCGACGACGCTCCCAAGGCCCGTGCATCGAGCGCATTGCCGGATTTTGAAGCCGCCGGCGCTTTGCTCGGCGCCGGCTGGAAACCGCGTCCCGACGATCGTCGGCCGTGGCTTGCGATCGATTCGATCCGGCCCCGCACGGTTGGCGGTCTGATCATCGATTGGCTGGGCGATGCACCCGCCAGCGGTTTTCGTGTTCGCGGGTCGAACAGCGGTCGCCGCTGGAAAACCTGGTACGCCGCCGTGCGGGCGGGCGGCAAACGCAGCTACGTGTATCTGCCGGGGCTCAAGACCCGATTCCTGCGTCTGGAACTCGATGAGCCGTCGGCGGGCGCGGCCGTGCGCCTGCAAGCATTCGAATTTTCGCGCTCCATCCATGCCTTCTGGTACGCAATCGCCGACACGGAAGCGCGCGGCTGGCATCCGCGCTGGCTGCATCGCGAACAGAGTCTGTGGACGCCCATCGGCACCTCGAACGGCACCCATTGCGCACTCATGAATGAGGATGGCATGGTCGAGGTGGACCAAGGCTCATTCTCGATGGAGCCCATGATAGGGATCAAGGGCCGGCTCTTCACTTGGACCGACGTGACCTCGCGGCAGGAACTGCGGGAGCAGTGGATGCCGGTGCCTTCCGTGATCTGGGAGACCGCGGATTGGTGCCTGCGCATCCAAGCCGAGGCGGGGGTGAGCGGCGGATTGCGCGTGCGGTATCGATTCCAGAACCTCACCGATCAAGCGCAGTCCGCTAAGCTTTTCGTGCTGCTGCGCCCATTTCAGGTCACGCCGCCCTGGCAGAACTTCCGCAAGCTGGGTGGAGTGAGCCCGATCCACGACTTGGCGTGGGACGGCCGTGCGGTGCAGGTGAACGAGACCACGCTGATCGTGCCGATGACTCGGCCGGCGGGATTTGGCGCGATGTGCTTCGACGATGGCTGCATCGCGTCCCGGCTTCTTGCGGGCAAGCTGCCGGGGAGCCCGCAGGCGCACGATCCGTTCGGTTTCGCCGCGGGCGCGCTCGACTTTGAGCTGTCGCTGCCAGCGCATCGGATCGGCGAGCGGGTGGTGAGTTGCACGCCGCTCGCGGCGGCGGCATCGATCGGCGAGCCGGCATTCGACTGGCGGTCAACGCTTGCGGTGAGCCAATGGGCCGGCCATGGCTGGATCAAGGAGGCGATCGATGCGGCGCTGACGGCCACGGCGCACATTCTGGTGACCCGCTCCGGTCCGGCCCTGCAACCGGGACCCCGGCGCTACACGCGTTCCTGGATCCGGGATGGCGCGATGATGAGCGCCGCGTTGCTGCGCATGGGGCACAGGGACGAAGTCCGTGAATTCATCCGCTGGTATGCTCCCCATCAGCGCGACGATGGGTTCGTGCCCTGCTGCGTGGACCGTGAGGGGACCGATTGGCTGGTCGAACACGACAGCCACGGACAATTGCTCGCGTTGATCGCCGACTACTACCGATTCAGCGGGGATGAGCCATTCCTCGGGGAATGCTGGACTTTCGTCGACAAGGCCGTCGCCTGCATCGAGCGCCTGCTCGGAGCGGAGGGGCTATTGCCGATATCGGTCAGCCACGAGGGCTACCTCGCGCAGCCGGTGCATTCTTATTGGGACGACTTCTGGGCACTGCGGGGATTGCGCGACGCGGCGGGCCTGGCGCAGGCGCTCGGCCGGCCTGACGCGGCCGAGCGTTGGCAAGCGCTAACCACGCGCTTCGCGTCCTCGCTGTTCGCTTCGATCGAAGCGACCCGCGCGCAGCGCAAGCTCGACTTCATACCCGGCAGCATCGAATGGGCGGACTTCGATCCGGCGGCGACGGCCAACGCGATTTACTTGCACGATGTCCCCGACGGCCTGAACCGCGGGGCCGTCGATCGAACCTTCGATACGTATCTCGCCGACTGGCGCCGCAAGCGCAGCGGTGCGGTGGTCTCGCCGAGCTACACGCCCTATGAAATCCGCATCATCGGCGCCCTGGTGCGCTTAGGTCAGCGTGATGCGGCTCTGGAGTTGCTCAAGTTCTTTCTGTCGGATCGCCGTCCGCCGCCTTGGAATCAGTGGCCGGAGATCGCGTGGCGCGACCCTAAGGCGCCCGCCCATATCGGCGATCTTCCGCACACCTGGATCGCCGCCGAATATGTTCTCGCCGTGCGCAGTCTCATCGCGTACGAGCGCGAAGCCGATCAATGCCTGGTGTTGGCGGCGGGCCTTGCCCCGGAATGGATCGAAGGGGCCGGGCTGCAAGTGCAGGCTATGCCGACCCTGCACGGCAGCCTCAGTTATTCGCTGCGTCGAATCGATGCGCAAACGTTGCGATTTAAGATCGGCCGGATCAGCGGCAAGCTGGTTCTGCGTCCGCCGCTCGCGGCGCCGCTGCGCCGCGTGATCGTCAACGGCGGCGCCTGCACGAGTTTTGATGGGGATTCGGTGACGGTTCTTGGCACGCCCGCTGAAGTCACTTGTACGACCCTCTGAATCGCATGCCGTCAGCGCACCGAGACGGCATTCGTCAATTCTGCGCGAGATGCCGGTGTGGCCAACTGGTATCCTGCCTCATCGAGGCGTGACAGGCGGCTGAGCACGGTGACAGAACCTTCAAGCAAAATCTCCGGCGCTGCATCCGAGGGTGAGGCTGCCGATCTGGGTCTCGGGCGAGAGATGATCATGATGATCCGGGCGATCTTCGCCTCGCCCGCGGGCAAGACGCTGGTGCTCTTGGTGATCGCCGTCGTTGTGGTCGTGATTGCGACCGCCTATGGACAAGTTCGCCTCAACCGCTGGAATAAGCCCTTCTACGACGCATTGTCGCGCCGCGACTTGCTGGACTTTCTGTACCAGCTCGGCGTGTTCTGCCTGATCGCCGGATTTCTCCTGCTCCTCAATGTGACGCAGAGATGGCTGGCGGAGACGCTGCAAGTCAAGCTGCGCGAGGGCCTGGTAAAAAGCCTGCTCGAGGAGTGGATGCAGCCGCGCCGCGCGTTCTGGCTGGCCAATTCGGGAACGATGGGCGTCAATCCCGATCAACGCATGCACGAAGATGCACGCCACCTCAGCGAGCTGTCGGCCGATCTCGGGATCGGACTGCTGCAGGCGACGATTTTGTTCGGCACGTTCGCCGGCATACTGTGGGGTCTTTCCAGCAACTTCGATTTTCGTGTCGGCGACCAGGACTACACCATCCCGGGTTTCCTGGTGTGGGCGGCCATCATTTACGCGAGCGGCGGTTCTCTGCTGAGCTACTGGGTCGGGCGAGGTCTCGTCGGCCGCAACGCGGAGCGCTACGCGCGCGAGGCCGATCTGCGTTTTTCGCTGGTGCGCGTCAACGAGCACGTCGACGACATTTCGCTGGCCGAGGGGGAGGCGGGCGAGAAACGCCGCATCGAACTCAATCTTGGCGAGGTGCTCGCCGCAACGCGCCGCATCGTCTGGGGGCATACCAACCTCACCTGGGTCACCGCAGGCTTCGGTTGGGTGACGCTGGTCGCTCCCATCCTCGTTGCCGCGCCCCTTTACTTCACGGGAAAGGTCTCGTTCGGCGGTCTCATGATGGCGGCCGGGGCCTTTACGCAGGCGGTGTCGTCGCTGCGGTGGTTTATAGACAACTTCAGCGTCATTGCCGACTGGCGCGCGACGCTGCTTCGAGTCGCGAATTTCCGCCATGCCCTGATCAGTACCGATGAACCGCAGGGTTTCGAAAGCCGCATCACTTACATTGAAGGCGATCCGGGCGCGATCACCATCGAGGACCTGAAGATCGTCTCGGCCGCCAACGCCGACATGCTCAAGGACTCGAAAGTGGTCGTGAGGGCCGGGGAACGCGCGCTGATTTCGGGTGCGCCGGGAACCGGCAAAACCCAGCTATTCCGCGCATTGGCGGGCTTGTGGCCTTGGGGCGCCGGGCAAATCACCCGCCCGAGAGGCGAACAGATATTTTACCTGCCGCGCGGCACACCGTATTTGCCCCGCGGAACCTTGCGTGAGGTGCTGGCGTATCCCTTGACGGCCGAGAGTTTCACCACCAGCGCCTTCACGCGCGCGCTCTACCGGTTGGGCCTCGAGCGTCTGGCGCCCTTGCTCGGTGAGAGCCGCCGCTGGGATCGGGAATTGAGCCAGGACGAGCAGCTGTGCCTGGTCTTCGCCCGCATCTTGATCCAGACGCCGCCCTGGGTGCTCATCGACGGCACCTTTGGTTCGCTCGACGACGACGTGCTCGAACTGATCGTCGACGTGTTCAGCAACGAACTGCGACACACCGGCATCATCCATATCGGCGCACCCGGAGAGGCCCATCGGCTCTTCTCCAGTGTCCTGCATCTCATCAAAGCCCCGCGGATGCCAATGGATGCCACGGAGCCGAGAGCCCCGGGAAATCGCCGATGAAAAACACGTCGAGAGCGCCCGGGACGCGCGGCGGGGTCGGTATCGCGAGAGTGCTCATCGCGTTTCACTTCGTTGCGATATCACCGGCATGGGCTGGGGCGCCGGACCTCGAATTCCACGCGCCCCAAGCCGCGAACGATGCGAAGACGCCCGCCGTCATACGCGATTTGGCGGCACGGCTCCTCCCCGTGTATCAGGAACCGGATCCTGATCGCTATGTCGCGAATCTATCGGCGCTCCAACTGGTCGCCGGCAGCTACGCGGCCGCGGATGTCTCGCGGCAAGCGCTGCGCATTCGGCGTCGGCCTGCGCGTGTCGGCCAGCCGGTGGGCCGTGCCGTGGTTTACGACATTTACGCATACGCCAAGGCGATCGAAGCGGAAAACCGGGTGTCATTCACTCAAGCATTCACCAGGGCGTTCGGCGAGGTGGTTCCGCGCCTCACCGATGCGGACGCGTACGCGGTGACGCGCTGGCTTGAAACTTCCCCGCAGGTGTTTCAGGCGGCTCTGCAGAGGGAACTTGACCAGCAGCGAGCCAAAGACAGCATCGGCCAATCGGACGCCGTGAAGCTGATCTGGACCTTCCTCTCGTTTGATGCCTATCGGAGCTTTGGTCCTTTGGTCGATGCGCTGGTCGCCGCGGACGATGATCGGCGCTATACGGTCGACAACGAGGTCCTGATCAAAGCTTCCGACGGGGCGAGCATCGCTGCCGTGGTGGCTCGCCCGAAGAGCCGCTCGGGACCGCTGGCGACGCTGCTCGAGGTCACGATCTACAACTCGCAAAACTCCGCCAAGGAGTGTGCGGCGCACGGCTACGTCGGGGTAGTGGCCGACACCCGCGGAACGCGAACCAGTCCCGGCCGTGTCGTTCCCTATGAGCACGACGGCGAGGACGCGCGCGCCATCATCGATTGGATTGCCAAGCAGCCGTGGAGCGACGGACGCGTGGGAATGTACGGCGACGGCTACAGCGCCTTCACCGCCTGGGCCGCTGCAACGCGATTGCCGCGCGCGCTCAAGGCCATTGCCACATCGGCCTCCACCGCGCCCGGTATCGATGTCCCCATGGCGGGCAGCATCTTTCAAAACTCCGCATACCGGTGGTCATTGAATGCCACCAGCGACAAAGCAGTGCTCGGAAAGGACCTTGACGACGATGAGCCGTGGCGCGCGCTCGATCAAAAGTGGTACCGGAGCGGACGGCGCTACCGGGATTTGGGCCGGTTGTACGGACAGCCCGATCCGATCTTCATCCGCTGGCTGAATCACCCGAGCTACGACCGGTACTGGCAAACGATGATCCCTTACCGCCGGCAATTCGCCAAGATCAACATCCCGGTGCTGACGACCACCGGCTACTTCGCCGCCAGCGAGCCCGGCGCCTTGTATTACTTCACGCAGCACACTCGATACAACCCGCACGCCGACCACACGCTGGTTATCGGTCCCTACGAGGACGGCGTGATGCAGCGCCGTCCGCTGGCCGAGCTGCACGGCTACGAAGTCGATTCCGCCGCGCTGGTCGATGTTCATGAGCTGCAGTATCAGTGGTTCGACCACGTCCTGAAAAGCGGCGCAACGCCGCCTTTATTGAGGGACCGCATTAACTATGAGGTCATGGGAGCCAACGAGTGGCGGCATGCGCCATCGCTCGACGCCATGGCCGGGAGCTCGCTTAAGTTTTATCTGGACGCCGCCGCATCCGGCCAGCGCCGCCGACTGACGCGGCATAAGAGTTCGAAGGCGGCGTTCGTCTTGCAGAGGGTAAACTTCGCCGATCGCACCGATGCCGGCTGGATGCCGCCGACGGCTCTCGTCACCCAGAGTCCGACAACCCATTACGACACCCTGTTCGCGAGCGAACCGCTGACGAAGCCCATGGAGTTCAGCGGCCTGTTCTCGGGCCGGCTCGATTTCACGGTGAATAAAATGGACGTGGATCTGAACATCATGCTGTACGAGCGTGTCGCCGGCGGCGACTTCGTTCGCCTGTTCAATCCCGCTTATGAATTCCGCGCCAGCTATGCGCGGGACCGCGTTCATCGTCACCTGCTCAAGGCCGGAGAGCGTCAGGAGTTGACGTTCCGCAGCGAGCGGCTGACGAGCCGACGGCTCCAGGCAGGCAGCCGGCTGGTCATGGTTCTCGGCATCAACAAGCGGCCCGATCGCGAGATCAACTACGGCACGGGCAACGACGTGAGTGAGGAATCCATCGCCGACGGCAAAATTCCTCTTAAGATTCGCTGGTATAACGACAGCTATATCGAAATACCGGTCAGCAAGTAGGGTCCCGCGGCAATGGCGTGCCGGAAGGGCATCACACTTCCAGCCGGTCTGCAGGGCCGGCCACCAGAACATAGAGCGCCGGCATCAGATAGACGCTGATCAAAAGCCGGGTGAACAGACCGCTGACGATGACCAGGGCGAACGGCCGCTGCGTATCGGTGCCGACGCCGGTCGCGAGCGCCACCGGCAATAGACCCAAGGCGGCCACCAGCGCCGTCATCATGATCGGACGCAACCGCAGGATCGCGCCTTGACGAATCGCCTCGGCGAGGCCGGTGCCGCTGCGGCGAAGTTCGTTGACGTAGGAAATATAGACAATTGCGGTTTGCACCGAGACGCCGAACAAGGCCAGGAAGCCGATGCCGGACGAGACCGAGAACGGTGTGCCGCTGATCCAAAGAGCCGCGATGCCGCCCACCGGCGCCGACAGCAGCACGCCGAGCACCGTGATGAACGGAAACTTGAAATTGCCGTAGAGCGCGAAAAGCATGAGGAAGATCAGGAACAAGGTGAGGGGGAGAATGACCTGCAGCTGCTGACGCGAATCCGTATATTCCGTGTATTCCCCGCCCCAATCCAAACGGTAGCCCGGCGGCAAGGCAACTTTTGTATTGACTTGCCGCAGGGCATCGCCGACCGCGCCGGCCAGATCGCGTCCCTCGACCGAGAACTGCACCCCGATGTAGCGCGAATTGTCCTGGCGGTAGATGAACGAGGCGCCGTTGGTGACTTCGATGTCCGCGAATTCCTTGAGTGGAATCTGTTGCCCGGCGGGCGTGGCCACCAGGATATTGCCGATCTCCTCGGGGTTGTCCCGGTATTGGCGCTCGAGGCGCACCACCAGATCAAACTGCTTTTCTTGCTGGACCACCTGGGTCGCGACATCGCCGCCGATGGCGGTCTGAATCAAGGCGTTGATATCGGCGACGTTCAAGCCGTAACGGGCAATTCGCGCCCGGTCGATTTTGATGCTCAGACTCGGTTGCCCCAGCTCCTGCACCAAGGTCACATCGCGGATTCCGCGCACCCGTTCCAAGACCTGTTTGATGGCCTTGCCCTTTTTTTGAAGCGTATCCAGATCGGCGCCGAACACCTTGACCGCCAGGGCGCTCTTCAAGCCGGTTTCCGCTTCATCCACCGCATCTTCCGCCGGCTGCGATTCCTGCGCGGCGAGATCAAGGCGACTCGCATAACCGTGGTCGAATTGATACTTGAGAATTTGAACCATGTGGGAGTTGATGTCGATGAGTTCGCGGATCGCGGCAATCTGCATCTGCAGCGAGGCTTGCTGAATCGCGGTGACCACCACGTTGGAGGTCAACGTGGTATAGATGGCGATCATTTGGAAACGAACCTCCTGTTCCTGCGCCGCCCATGACTCCACGGTGCGGCGGTTCAAGCCGAACACATCGGGCACATACGAAACGCTGACCTACGGGGTGAAAAGATCGTATAGGAAGGCGTTTGAGCTGAGCGCGGGTGCGATTTGCCCTGATTGCCTCTGCCGGCTGGCCGAAAAGCTTGCCGCGATGCCGGGATAGTAAACGCCCCGTTGCGCCAGGACATTTTCCCGGGCCACGGACAAGGCCGCTTTCGCGGCCTTGAGATCCTGATTGCTGGTGAGGGAGTGTTCGATGAGCTCGTTGAGCGGCTTGGAATGAAACAACGTCCACCAGTCTGCGGAAATGTCGCTTCCCTAGGTAAAGCGTTGGGCCTCCCCACCGCGGACGTTCGCACCGGTCGCGGCGGTCGAGAGCGGATGGGCCGTATAATCGCTGACATCCGGAGCCGCCGGCCGCTTGAAGTCGGGGCCCACCGCGCAGCCGCCAATGGGCAATACACCTAGGGCTGCGGCCAGGGGCAGCACGCGCGATCGACAAATCAGGCTCATATATCTCATTTTGGGAGTTGTCGCCTATCGGCGCGCAGTCTTGCACAAAGGATTGTGTGCGAAAACCCTTCCAACCGCCAGGGGACAGGTTTGTGAGGCGCGGCGGGACTGCGCGGAGCCGCCGGTTCATCAGCCGCGCGGATACCATCGGTGTTTCGCTTGATCGCTGGTACGGCCGCGGGAGAATTCGGTATAAGTAGTTGCCGGTAAACCGTGCGAACGCCGCGCGAACGGCTCCGGCGCCCGATGCCAGCGCGCTCGATACCGACCCCGGGACGCCAATTTGTTGGGCACTCATGCCGATGGCGAATACCGTGGGAGTTAAGCGGCGGCAGCCGGCCTTAAGGGCGGCGCTGGAACCAAAAATCCGGACGCGAATCACATACTTGGCCAATATCTGCACGAGCAGCGTCGCAAAATGTCGGCAGATGACCTCCGTCACGCCGCGTCGCGGTGGGTCATGACAACAATGGCGCATTCGCTATGCTGCACTGCAGATTAGATGTAACGGGATATGCGGCGATTTAGGAAAAGCGCACTGCTGTGGGTCCTGGGGTGGGCTTTCGCCTCGATGGTTGCCGCCACCGAGCAAGCCGTCGTCGATCGGATCGAAATGCTGGATTGGTCGGATCCCGAGCGGGCGGAAAAACTCCTCGACGCGGTGCCGATTCTGGCGGAAAGCCGTGCCTCCGATGTGGAGATGCTCGAAGTGCGCGCCATGGTGTATGTCGATGTGCGCCGGGACCCGGACGTCGAAGCGATCATCGCGCGGTTGCAGACCATCGCCCAGCACGGCGCTCAATCGGCCGTGCTGGCCCAGCATTATGTGCGGGGCTATTCGTTCTATCAGCGCGGCCAATACGCCGCTGCCGGCGACGAGCTCAATCGTATCGACATGGAATCGATTGCGACGGACACCGAGCGCTACCGCGTCTCGATCCTGCGCGGCAACACCTTGCGTACCCTCGGACAGGCTGAGGCTGCTTTGCCCTTTCTGGAGAGGGGCTTGGATCTTGCGCACGACATGCACGACGAGGTGCGCGCCCTGCACGCGATGCTGTGGTTGGCCCACATCTACAGCAACACCGGAAATTTCGATCGCGCCGCCGATCAGCTGAAGAGCGCCCGCCACCTGGCAACCTCGCTCAGCGACGAGGCGGCGCTCACCGAGCTCGACAGCTCTCTGTCGGGCATCGAGGACGAGCGCGGCGATCGTGTCGCGGAGCGGCGCGCCAGCCTGTCCTCGCTCGAGCACGCGAAGCGTTCCGGCAGCACCAAATGGCTGGCGCACGCGCTGGTCAATCTCGGCGATTCGTACCTGAAGACTCGTGATTTCGACGAATCGCTCAAGTACTCCAAGCAGGCGCTGCCGCTCGTGATGAAGGTGCGCGGCAGCGGCGATGAGCCGATCGTATTATTCAACGAAGGGCTCGCCGACATCGGCCTCGGCAATATCAAGGCGGGGGAAAAATTGGCCGAGGGCGCGATCGCGCAGACCACGGCCGGCAACAACCTGTTGGACGCACAGGAACTCCTGCGGGAGTATGCCAATGCGCTCGAGCGCGCCGGGTATTTGATGATGGCGATTCAGATCTATCATCGCTACGACGAGCTCGGTGAAAAAATAATGACCAGCACGCGGCAGCGCGCCTTTCTCGAGTTGTCGGCCAAATTCGACGATGAGCGAAAAGCGCGTGAACTCGAACTCCTGCGGCGCGACAATGCGCTCAAGGCGTCCGATATGCGCGCGCAGCGTTTGCGCCAGCAACTTATTCTGGCCGTAGCCCTGTTCGTGACCTGTATCTGTGCCGCGCTCATCTGGGCATTTACCCGCGTGCGCAAGGCCAACGATCGGCTGCGGTTCAACAGCGAGCGCGACGCGCTTACGGGCTTGCGCAATCGGCGTTATTTCAACGAGCACGTATTGAGCATCGACGGGGCGAAGCCCGTCGGAGGCTGCGTGCTGCTGGCGGACCTGGACCATTTCAAGCGCATCAACGATACGCTCGGACACCAGGCGGGGGATGCCGTGTTGGCCACGGTGAGCCACCGGCTGTCGGCGGCGCTGCGCGAGAATGACAAGCTCGTCCGCTGGGGGGGCGAGGAATTTCTCGCGGTGCTCGATCCCATAACGCCCGAACAGGCGGACCGAACCGTCGAAAGGCTTCTGTACGCCGTGCGCCGGGACCCGGTGTTGTGGAACGGCAAGACGATCAAATGCACGATTTCCATTGGCTACGCGTACTTTCCGATGGCCGGATCGGAAACCGAGATCACCTTGGACGCCGCCATCGGCCTCATCGACAAGGCGCTGTACATGGCAAAGAGCCGCGGCCGCGACCGGGCCTGCCTGATCAGCGCGGTGTCCGCCCATAACGAACGGGAACTCACCATCCTCAGTGCGGAGTTCGAATCCGCGGCGGCGGACCGGCGGATCAAGCTGGTCGAGATGGGCGTCGCCGCTTAAGCCGGCGCCGCTGCGCGAACATCGCGATCATTCCCACGGCGAGCACCTCGCGCACGTTACTCGATGACGCCGAGTCCGGTGACGTGATCGTTCTGCCGGTGCACACGCGCGAGGTGCGCGAACGATTGCGCGCGCTCGTGGATCCGCTTCGGCAGTAGTTTCTCGCACCTGTAAAGGGTCTTGGTCAGGTGGCGCCATAGGTGAGCGTCACGCTGCCGCTCTTCATGATTCCCGAGTTGTTGGTGTAGGTGAACCCAAACGTCAAGGTGCCGGCCGCGGGGGCGGTTGGGGCGTACGTCAGCGCGAGCACGCATCCGCCGGCGACGCTGACAGCGGAGCAGCTGAAGCTGGTCGATGTACTGCTCCAGCCTGCGGGGAGCGAGCTCAGTCCCGAGGTCATCGACAGTGCGCTCGCGAGATTGCCGTCATCGGTCGTGAAGCTGACCGTGACGGGCGTCAGACTGCCGACCGCAACCGCGAGCGGGTTCTGATTCGGCGTGCCGACGACATTGTCGTCGGTCGTCGCTCGGTACGGGACGCTGACCGAGCCCGTCTTGGCTTCGCCCGCGTTGTTCAAATACGAGTAGTTCAATGCCAGCGTGCCGGTGCCCGCCGCGGCCGGCGCATAGGTCAACGCCAGCTGGCAGCCGTTACCGGTGGCAAGACCGCTGCACGCAAAGGAGCTATCGGTGCTGCTCCAGCCCGCCGGCAGCGCGCTCAGATCGCTCGTCAGCACGAGCGCGGTGGCGGGGCGGCCGTCATCGGTCGTGAACGCCACGGCGAGGGGCTGGCTGCCCATGCCTACCACCGCATTGATCTGTCCGGACGGCGAGGCCGTAGCGACCACGTTGTCGTTGGTCGTTGCGGCGTACGCCAGGTTCAGCGTTCCGGTCTGCGGCATTCCCGCATCGTCGTCATAGGCGTAGGTGAGCGCGAGCGTGCCGTGAGTCAGCGCCGCGGGGGCGTACTTGAGGTGCAGCTGACAGCCGTTGCCGGTACTGACGCCGGCGCAGGAGAAGCTGCTCGATGCGCTGCTCCACCCCGGTGGCAGAGCGGCGAGGCCCGATGTCACGACCAAGTCGGCCGCGGCCTTGCCATCGTTGGTCGTGAAGGTGAGGGTCACGGTTTGAGCGCCGGTCTTCTCGATCGCATTGATCTGTCCGCTCGGCGACGCACCCGCCACGACGGCGTTGGCGGAGGTGCTGGAATAGGGAATATTGAGCGCCCCGGTTCTCGGGGCGCCGGAGCTGTCCATGTAGCCATAGTTCAACGCGAGCGTGCCGCGGCCGGCCGCGGTGGGCGCGTAGTCCAAGGTCAGTTGACAGCCGCTGCCCGAGCTGACTATGGCACACGACCAGTTCGTCGCCGTGCTGCTCCAGCCCGATGGCAACGCGCCGAGTTGGGTGGTCAGCGCGAGGTTGGTGGCCGCATTGCCGTCATCGGTGGTGAAATTCACGCTGACGGTTTCTGTGCCCGCGCCGACGACGGCATTGATCTGACCGATCGGCGAGGCCGCCGCGACCACGTTATTGACCGCGGTCGCCCTGTAGGGGATGGTGACGGTGCCGCCGGGAGCTCTCGGAATGTTCGCATTATCGATGTAGACGTAGTCGAGGGTGAGCGAACCGCTGCCGACCGCCGTCGGGGCGTACGTGAGGTTGAGGACGCAGCCGCTGCCGGTGCTGACCGATGCGCATTCAAAGGTGCTGGGTCCGCTCCAACCGGCGGGAAGGGCGCCCAAACTGCCGGACACATCGAACCCGGTGATCCCGAGTCCGTCACTCGAGGCGAAAGTGACGCTGATGCTCTGGCTCGCTCCGGCAGCCACCGAGACGCTGGGGACGGAGGGTGTCGCAACCACCGAATCGTCGGCGCCGTTGATCTTGCTCTCGGCGCCGACGCCCGGCGTGCTCGCGCCGGCCCCGCCGCCGCTTCCGGGACTTGCCGCAGCGCCGGTCGAGCCATAGTCCGAACCGGTGCCGCTGCTGCCCCACGGGGAGCTGAGGTCACAGCCGCAGATCAGTGTGAGCGTAAAAACGCCGTAAAGGAGCCAGCGAAGGTCGGGCCGCATTTTGGGTGCTTTCCGGAGTCTGAAGATCGCCAAATCGATCCATGGTCCCAGGAGCACAACTTATGCCGAGGCCGGCCGGTCGGGCGTTAACTGCGTCACACCTTCGGGTGGCAGGGGCCGCGGATGCCAATGGGCACTCCGCCCTCGACACGCGGTCCGCCGAAGGAATCGCGCTCGCCCAATGATCTTGTTAACCTGCGGGGTGCCCGACGCCGCCCAACGGACATGCACGGAGACGATGATGGCAACTATGGATCCGCCGGCCTCTCAGACTCGCGCCTTCAGCACGGTGTTTCTGATCGAAATGTGGGAGCGCTTCGGGTTCTACGGCATGCAGGTGCTGATGGTCACTTACATGATGAAGAAGCTCGGCTTCGTCGATACCCGCGCCAATCTCGTGTGGGGAGCCGCGGCGGCGCTGATCTACGCGACGCCGGCGATCGGCGGCTGGATCGGCGATCGATTGATCGGCACGCGGCGCACGATGAGGATCGGCGCTTTGGTGCTGACGTCGGGTTATGCGTTGCTGTGGCTGCCCACCAACAACGAGTATTTCTTGTATTTGGCGCTCGGCGTGATCATCGTCGGCAACGGCTTCTTCAAGCCGAACGCCGGCAACCTGGTGCGCAAGATCTACGAGGGCGACGAGACACGCATCGACAGCGCCTTCACCATGTACTACATGGCGGTGAATATCGGCTCGATGATCTCGATGACCCTGACTCCGTGGATCCGCGATTCTATCGGCGCGCGCTACGGGGACTCGGCCGGTTGGCACACCGCCTTCGGCGTCTGCTCGATAGGGCTGATCATCGGCATGATCAACTACTTCTTGATGAGCCGCGCTCTGGCGCACATCGGTTCTCCGCCGGACGACTCCCCGGTAAACCGCAGGCGCTTAGGTCTGGTGCTTGCCGGAGGCCTCGGCATGGTGCTGATCTCCGCCTTCATTTTGCAGAGCCAGGCGGTGGCGCGCGTGTGCGTCTATGCGGCC
Organism: uncultured Gammaproteobacteria bacterium; assembly: GCA_963813755.1. Taxonomy (GTDB): domain Bacteria; phylum Pseudomonadota; class Gammaproteobacteria; order Steroidobacterales; family Steroidobacteraceae; genus Bog-1198. Next base: position 231,364 of record CAWEZY010000003.1, read on the forward strand.
GGCGCGGTCATCCTGGGGATTTTCGTGCACCTGATCCGCACCAGCCATCGTGACGAGCGTGCCGGGTTGATCGCCGCGCTGGTGCTGGTGGGGCAGACGATCTTCTTCTTCATCTTTTACCAACAGATGTCCACCTCGCTCAATCTGTTCGCGCAGAAGAACGTGGATCTCAATTTCAGCCTGTTCGGCTGGCACCTGTTCACCTGGATTCCCGAGCAGTACCAGAACCTCAATTCGATCTGGATCGTCGTATTGAGCCCGGTGCTGGTGTTCATCTACAACGCGCTCGGCCGGCTCGGCAGGGACCCGCCGATTGCGGTCAAGTTCGCCTGGGGTTTCGCCGCCGTCGCGATCGGATTCTTCATTTACGGCGTGGGCGCGCGCTGGGCGGTCAACGGCCAGGTGTCCTCGTGGATCATGGTGTGGGGTTACGGGCTGTACTCGCTCGGCGAATTGCTGGTGAGCGGGCTCGGGTTGGCGATGATCGCCCGTTATGTGCCGGCGCGTATGGGCGGCTTCATGATGGGAGCGTATTTCGTCGCCTCCGGTCTTTCGCAGTACATGGGAAGCGTGGTCGCCAATTTCGCGCACATACCCGAGAACATCACCAACCCGCTCGAATCGCTGACCATCTATACGAGTCTGTTCAATAAGCTCGGCTTCGCCGGCATCACCTGCACGCTGATCGCGATCGCCATCCTGCCGCTGATGAACAGGCTCTCGGCCAGCCATTCGGATGCGGCGACCAGCCGCGAGCCGCTGCCCGCAGTGCGCAGCGAGGAGTTCGATCTGCCGCGCTCGGCCTAGTTCTTGATACTGGGCCGCGCGGCGTGGTATTTCTTCGCTGTGCCGAACCGGGGGATTTCTCCATGCGCGCCGTGAAACGAATCCTGACCGCCTGCGTGTATTCCATGGTGGCGGGCGCTTCGGCGTTCGCCGGCAGCGGCTTGACGATTACCATCCTCAACACCACGGATGATACCCTTGTGGTGAGCGTTTACGATCTGAATGCCGTCGCGCTGCAGAAGGTCATGTCCAACGAGGTGGTCAACGGCAACGCGTCGGTGACGGTACCCGTTGCGGCGGATTACCGGGGACAGGGGCACGTGACCTGGACCGCGAGAACCTCCGACGCGGACATGCGCATGTGCGGGCGCGGCGATGCGGCCAATTTGAACGACGGGGACACGGTGAACGTCGCGGCCGACACGGATTGCGACTAATCGGGCAGCCCGTGCAGCCCGTGAGCGGCGGTTCGCCGTGCCTACCGCTGGGCCGTCGTCGAGGATGATCGGCCGTGAACGGGCCGGGCTGACCGCGGCGCGGCACGTGCCGACATTAAGACAACGACAGGATTCTCGGTTCGACACGCGCCACGGTGCCGTGTCAAACTCTGCGCCCATTAAACGGCTTGCGTCGACGCGCAATGACCCCGTGATCGCACCGATTACGCGGCCACGCCGCCGTTTTGGCCATGGGTCGACGGCGGCCTCACTTTAAACCTGTCATGGAAATTCGATATGGCTCGCACAACACCCCTTTCCGATATCCGCAATATCGGCATCATCGCCCACGTCGACGCCGGCAAGACGACGACGACTGAGCGCATCCTGTATTACACGGGGCGTAAGCACACCATCATCGATATTCACGATACCAAGGACCTGAAGACCTCGACCACGACCGACTATCTCGAGCAGGAACAAAAGCGCGGTATCACGATCCAGAGCGCGGCGGTGTCGGCTTTCTGGCGCGACAAGAAAATCAATCTCATCGATACCCCCGGACACGTCGATTTCACCATCGAAGTCAATCGCTCGCTGCGGGTCCTCGACGGCGCCGTGGTGGTGTTCGACGGCGTCGCCGGCGTAGAGCCGCAATCGGAAACCAACTGGCGTCTCGCCGACAATTACGGCGTCCCGCGCCTTTGCTACGTGAACAAGATGGACCGCAGCGGCGCTAACTTTTTGCGCTGCGTGGACATGATCAAGAAGCGCCTGGGCGCGCGTCCGCTGCCGGTGCAGATGCCGATCGGCTCGGAAGAGAATTTCAAGGGCATGATCGATCTGGTCGAGATGAAGGCGCTGGTCTGGGACTCCGACGACAAGGATGCGCAGTGGCAGGTCCTCGAGGTCACCCCGGATCTTGCCGACAAGTTGCATATCACGATGCCGAGCGACCGCCAGCTCCTGGCGGAGGTCGGCAAATTCCGCACCGAACTGGTCGACACCTGCCTCGAGCAGGACGACGAGGCCATGGAGTCCTACCTCACCGACGGCGTCGTCCCATCGGGCGACGTGCTGCGCCGCGCTCTGCGCAAGGGCACCCTGCACTCGGCCTTCACCCCCGTGCTGTGCGGCTCCTCCTACAAGAACAAGGGCGTGCAGCAGGTTCTCGACGCGGTCGTCGATTATCTGCCGGCGCCGACCGACGTGGCCTCGATCAAGACGGTCGATGCCGACGGCGAGCCGATCGGCGAACGCAAGTGCTCCGACGACGAGCCGTTTGCGGCGCTCGCCTTCAAGGTCATCAACGACATTTACGGGGCGCTCACCTTCATCCGCGTGTATTCCGGGGTGTTGACCAAAGGCGCCTCGGTGCTGAATTCCACGCGCGGCAAGCGCGAGAAGATCGGCCGCATGGTCGAGATGTTCGCCAAGGAAGCCAATCCCGTCGAGGAGGCGCGCGCCGGCGACATCATCGCGCTCGTGTCCCTGGCCGACACCGAGACCGGCGATACGCTGTGCGACTCCGCCAACCCGGTGGTGCTCGAGCGCATGCGCTTCCCCGACCCGGTGATCAGCGTGTCGGTGAAGGCGAAGACCAAGGCGGAGCAGGAGAAATTCGGCACCGCGCTCGGCAAGATGGTGCGCGCCGATCCCTCGCTGCATCTCGAGACCGACCGCGAGACCGGCCAGACCATCCTGCGCGGCATGGGCGAGCTGCACCTCGAAGTGACGCTGGATCGCATGCGCACCGAGTTCGGCGTCGAAGGCATCATGGGCGAGCCGCAGGTGGCCTACCGCGAGACCTTCACCAAGAAGCTCACCGAACAGTACATCCACAAGAAGCAGACCGGCGGTTCCGGTCAGTTCGCCGAAGTGTGGATCGTCTTCGAACCGCTCGAGCGCGGCGCGGGTTTCGAGTTCGTGGACGAGACCGTCGGCGGATCCGTGCCGCGCGAGTATGTCCCGTCGGTGGAAAAGGGCCTGCGCATGCAGAAGGAAGACGGCGTTCTCGCCCACTATCCGACCGTGGATTTTCGCGCGACGCTGATCGACGGCAGCTACCACGACGTCGATTCGAACGCGCTGACCTTCGAAATCGCCGCCAAGGCGTGTTTCCGCGAAGCCATCCGCAAGGCCGCGCCGATTCTGCTGGAGCCGGTGATGAAGGTCGAGACGGTCACGCCCGGCGATTATCTCGGCGACGTGATCGGCGACCTCAATCGCCGCCGCGGCACGATTCTCGATCAGCTGGAACGCGGCACCAACATCGCCGTCGTCGCGAACGTGCCGCTGTCGGAGATGTTCGGCTACATCGGCCAGCTGCGCAGCATGACCAGCGGCCGGGCGTCTTACACGATGGAGTTCTCGCATTACGACCCCGTGCCGAGGAAGGTGGCGGACGAGGTGATCGCACAAGTGAGCAAGGCGGCGATGGCGAGCTAGCCGCGGCCGGCGCGGGGGGGCGGAGTCGTGATCAAAAAGATGTCGTCTGTCTGAGTCTTTGCTTGCTGTTTCTCGCGGCCCATGCGCCGGCGCGGTCAGGCGCCGGCGGCCGCATCGCTTATCGCCATACGGGCGGGCAAATTCATCGACGTCGATTCTGGACGGACCCTGTCGGACCAGATCATCCTCGTCAGGGGCACCAAGATTGAGGCCGTGGGCGCCGATCTTAAGATCCCCGAGGGCGTGCCAGTCATCGACCTGTCGAACATGTGGGTGCTGCCGGGCTTGATCGATTGCCACACGCATCTGGCGGATCCGCCGACGCCGAGCCGCTGAATGTCCTGAAGCGATCAGCGGCCGAAATGGCGTATTCGGCCATTCCCAATGCGCGAGTCACACTGATGGCCGGATTCACCACGGTGCGCGACGTGGGCGTGTACCGCGCCTTGAACGATGTGGCCATGCGCGATGCCATTGCGCAAGGGATCTTCGCCGGCCCGCGGATGTACGTCGCCGGCGCCTACATCACCATCAGCGAAGGCGCCGGCGACATGACGGGCGTGGCGCCGGATATCCAATTGCCGCGGGATTTGAGATTCGGCGTGGCCAACAGCCCCTGGGAAGTGCGCGAAAGGATCCGCGAGCTCGCCCATCGCGGCGCCGACCACATCAAGGTCCTCTCCACCGGCGCGGTACTCACTCACGGCAGCAATCCAAAATCCATCGAGTTCACGCCGGAGGAGCTGCGCGCGGCGGTCGAGGAAGCGAATAATTTCGGATTGCGCGTGGCCGCGCACGCGCACGCTGCCGAGGGCATCAAGAACGCGATCCGCGCGGGCGTGGCATCCGATCGAGCATGCGACGCTTGATCGACGATGAGGGTATCGCGCTTGCCAAGCAGCACGGCACCTATCTCGTCATGGACATCTACGACGAGCGAATGCATCCAGTCCGCGCCGGACAGCCGGCGGATTTTCTGCGAGCACGACCGCGATTTGGGCGAGACGCAGCGCCGCAACTTCACCAAGGCGGTACGGGCCGGCGTGAAAATGGCATTCGGCACGGATGCCGGGAGTCTGTCCCCACGGCATCAACGCGCGCCAGTTTGCGTTCATGGTCAAGTACGGCATGACGCCGATGCAGGCCATTCAATCCGCCACGGTCAACGCCGCGGACCTCATCGGCCACTCGGAACTCTTCGGTTCGATCAGCGGCGGGAAAGTCCGCCGACATCATCGCGGTCAAGGGCGATCCGCTCGCCGACATCCATGTGCTCGAGCATGTCGCCTTCGTCATGAAAGAGGGCGCGGTCTACAAACACGAACAATAGCGCCAAGCGAGCCGAGAATAAGTTAACTAGGCCGTTCGCGCTGCGCCGCTTGCCGGACTTGCGGCCAGATCGGCTATGATCCCAAGCTCGATCTTGCCATTCCGCTGCGAGGGGCACCGTGAAGCTACACCAGGCATCCAATCGAATTGGGTTCGCAGTAATGCTGTTGACGCTTTGCGCGGCCGTCCAGGCCCTGCCGGTAAAGCAGCTGCAGGTGCGCATCGTCACCGGCTCGACCGACCTGAGCGCGGGCAGCTACGTGGAATTGCGAATCTATCAGGCGGGCAAGGGCGTGAGGCGGCTGCCCTTGACGCACGGCGAGGCCTGGCCGCGCGATTCGACGCGCATCATTCCGCTTGAATTTGAGCGAGCCGCTCGATCCGAGCGAGGTGCTGCGTTTCAGTCTGTACTATCGCGCCGCCAGTGTCGCGGCGCCGCCCTGGCAGGTCGTGGCCGCGGATGTCGATCTGTCGGCGGGCCGCGGGCCGCCGCAGCTGCTGCTCGACGCCACGCTGTCCGGGGAAATCAACCGGCAGGGTGAGCTGGCGACCGTTGGAGCGCGACGCCGGCACGATGGTTTGCGCCAGCGACGCCGATTGCGATGACCACCGCAGTGCAACGGCCGCGAGCGCTGCGCGCCGCGCAGCGCCGGTGCCGATGCCGGGGCTGCGTCAGCGGCAGTCCGGTGGTCTGTCCCGTGAATCAGGTGTGCACCGAAGGCAAGGGCTGCGTGGGTGCGGGCGTGCCGTTACCTGCGCCGGCGTCGCAACATAGCGCGCCCCCGATCCGGCTTAGGGCTCCAGGGTGAGCGAATGCGCGACGGGCCCGGGTAGAAACGGCGTCGGTTTCCCCTGCCGCCCAGGCTGCGAAGCCGGCGCGAAAGAAGGGCGAGAGCGGATGGCCGCTTTGTCCGCCCGGCATGTGAAAATAACCCTCATCCTCGTGTCCGGGAGCAACGCTGAAGCGTTCGGATGCACCGTAGTCGGATCCTTGAATTCGCGGCATGTCGGTGCGTCCTCCGGCCACCATGACCGCTCGGCATGTCGAGCAACCCGGATAACGGCGGCAGCGGCCGCCGACAGAGGATGGGCGATGCGCACCGCGTTCACTTTGCCCCACGTGCAGGAGGCGAGGTCGCGGCACGCGGCGGGCAGCCGCTCGGCAGCGGCCAGCGCCTCGAGCAGGAACGCATCCCAGTCGGCATATTGCGCCGCCAGCAGGTTCGCGGGCCGCTGGCGCATCAGGCGCCACAGCGGTCCTTCGAAGGAGGTCGGTATCTCGAAGCGGAAATCCCGCGCCTTGCGGCGTGCGGGGGCGATGAGCATGAAAAACGTTCGCGCTTCCACTTGCGAACGAAACACGTGGACCAGGCGATACGCGGCATCGCCGAGGCGCGGCATGTCCGCTCCAGCCGGCAAGCACCTCATGAGCCGCGTCGTGATCGTGGTGACCGCGGGCCCGATCGCGCTCGATGACCTCGCTCAACAGCGAACGCCAACGCTCGAGGAACAAGGCGCGATCGTCCAGCTGCACCGCCAAACTTGCGGCGGGCGTGAACGGGGAGGGCGCATGCTGCAAATCCTCAAGAATCTGCGCGGCGCGCGCCCCCCGGTCCATGCCATCGTCGCCGATCAGCGCGGCCGCAGGGCCGCCAACCACTCGCGCATTGGCCGACCACAACAGTCCGGCGGCAGGATCGATCACATGCGGCTGTGCCTGCGGCGCCAACCATCCGACAAAGCCGACCGCGGCATCGGTCGATAATTGCGGGATGCCGGGCTTCTGCGCCGCCGCGTCCGCGGCAAGCGCCCGGCAATGGTCCAGGCAATATGGCCGCCGTCGTCGGCGAGCAGCAAGTTCTGGCCGGGAATGCCGAAATCCGCGGCGAGGCGCACGGCGTCCTCGACCGAACGCGCCCGCTCGAGTTCGATCAGCTTGAGATTGACGGCTGCGGGATCTTGTGCGGTCCATTGCAGTACGTAGGGGCGACCTCCCCAATCGGTGCCGATCACCGGGCCCCATTGGCGTCTCGGCGACCTTGATGTGCTCCGTCGGCGCTCCCCGGACCTCGATCGCTTCATCGGCGTAGGTGAACGGCCGCGGGCCGGCCGCGGTGGCGTACGACGCCGAATCATTCGCAACCGCCACCAGCCGTATGACCGTCGAGTATTCACCGTAGCTATTGGTGAATCCCCAGGCGATGCGCCCATTGCTGCCGGCGACGATGGACAGCGTGCCCGGCAGGGTCACGCCGGTGGCGTCGAGCGCCTCGCCGGCGCCGCTCTGCACCAGGCGTGCGCGATACCAGATGTTGGGCACCCGGTAGTCGAGATGCATATCGTTCGCCAGAAGCGCCGCACCGTTCGCGGTGCGCGAGCCGGCGACCGCCCAGTTGTTGCTGCCCAGAGTCTCGAGCTGCCGCACGGCGTCTGGCGGCGGCGGCGCCGGCAAATCCTTAAGGCCGCGCAAGTCATATTCGTCGGCGCCGGGCAGGCGCGGCTCGGCGCCGCGGCTGCCGTCGATGGCCGAATCCCACTCGGGCGCGCCGGCTTGCAGAAATCGCCACAAGGCGGCGGGCAGCGTCGAGCGCAGCAAGCCGCGCTGCAGCTGCAGGTGCCCGGCGGAATCCTGCAACTGCAGGAACATCGCATCGACGCACAAGATGCTGTCTTCGGCGCTCCAAGGCTGCGGTTTGCTGTTGAGCACCCAGTACTCGAACGGCCGGCTGCGCAGGGACGACAGCCCGGCATTGACGCCGGCGACATAGGCATCCAGCAATTCACGGGCCGGCGGATCGAGGCGCGCCAGGATGGCGCGCGCCAGCGCACGAAATCGATGCAGCCGCAATTGCCGGTCGGCGGGCAGCAGCGAGGGCCCGAGGAGCGCGGACAACTCCCCGGCCGCGGCGCGCCGCAACAGGTCCATCTGAAAATAGCGGTCCTGGCCGTGCACATAGCCCAATCCGCGGGCGAGATCGATGCGGCTCTGAGCGATGATGGTGGGAACGCCTGCCGCGTCGCGCTCGATCGAGACGCGCGCCGCGAGACCGGGCACCGCCGCGTATCCGTCGATGGCCGGGAGACTGGCGCGCAGCGTGAGCCAGGCCGCCGCGGCGGCGGCCGCGAGCGCGCCGCCGAGAATCGCCGCCGCGGCGCGCAGATATCGGCGCGATTTGCTGATGGTCATCACTGCCCCGGATGATAGCGCCGTTCGGCATGGGCCAATACCGCCTGCGGCGTGAACAGCACCTCGCGCAAGCGTCCTTCGATGTACAGCGCGGCTTGGTCGGTGAAATGAGGCGAGGACGGATCGCCGCTCTCGCCGCCGGTCATGATGGCCTTGGCGCGTACCGTGGGTCCGAACTCCACCGCGGCGACGAAGCTGTTGCCGACCGATCCGTAGATCTTTTTGGTGGTGCGCGGTCGGCCGAGTCGAACGACGCCAAGGCCCCCCATTTCGAGGGCGCGAAGCCCTACCGGCAAGCTGGGCTTGTCGTCGTCGAACGGCTGTACGATGTCGTCGCTGAGGCGTTGAAAGCGGTTGATCTCGCCCCACGCAATGCTGAAGCGGCCGAAAGTCGCGCTCCAGAGCCGCGGTGGCCGCGCGCAGCGCATCGAGCCGCTCGGCGTCGGTCAGGTTTGTGACCAGATACTGGTACACAGGCTCGTCCGCATCGCGAGCCTGCCGGCCCTTGCTCTCGATGAGGTACTGTCCCCAGAAAATGGCGAGCGCGGTCGGCTCGGAATCCACCGCGGTTCTGCGGTCCCAGCCGCGCAGACTGGCAATCGGCGCCTGCAAATTGGCGCGCCGCGGATCGTCGGGATTTAAGCGGTCATAGGCGCTCAGCAACGGCGGTATCAATGCGTCGAAAGCCGTGAGGTGCGGGTCGTAGGCCAAGGCGATCAGGCCGTCCAAGGTCAGCCCGTGCGCGTCCTGCAGCAATTCCACCGCATGAATGCCGCGCGGATTCTCGCGCGTGGTCCACATATAGGCAGGGTAATTCCCGCGCTTCGGGACTTTGGTCTCCGGCCGCGGAAAAGGGCCAATCGTTGGTGTTCTGGATCCAGCCGTTCGCCGGATTCAATAGCGTAATGGTCTCATCGATGGCATGCGGCGCCGTGCCATTCGGTCGCCGGATCGCTGCCGTCGACCGGGTGCGTGAAATCAAAGCGCGGGTCGCGCTTCGGGATGAAATTTCCGTGAAAGTACGCAATGGTGCCATCCGCATCCGCATACAGCGTATTGTTCGAGGTGTCGGTGCGCATGCCTTGGATCTTGCGGAACGAGCGGTAATTCTCGGTCTTGGTTCGCAAATACGACTGCATGAGCGCGCGCACCGGATCCTGCAGCAATTTGACGGCGATCCATTTGCCGCCCTCGGTGCGCACGATCGGCCCGTGATGGCTGCTGTAGACCGTGAAAGTGAGGCCGACGCGGCGCTCGCCGCGTTTGACCTCGAGGGCGATGCGACGGACCTTCAGTCTGCGCAAACCGGCTCCGTATTGGTAATACCGGCCGCGCGGCGTATCGACGATGGTCTCGGCGTATTCGTCGATGGCATCGCCGCCATACGAGGTGTGCATCCAGCCGTTGTGCGCGTTGAAGCCCTGGTAGATGAAGAACTGTCCCCAGGTGGCCGCGCCGTAAGCGCACAAGCCCTGCTCACTGGTCATTTGCAATTCCGCGCGAAAGTAAAAAGAGGTGTGCGGATTGATCCACAGGAGCGCGTGGCCCGACGCGCTGCGGCTTGGCGCGATCGCGAATCCATTGGAGCCGCCGGGCGCGGGCAGCTCATAGGGCGCCGCCGCCCTCTGGGCATCCTGGCGCGGCACCGCGAATGCGCGCCGAGGGGCGGTACCGTACAGCTGCTCGAGCTGGGTGAGGTTGATGCTCTCGATGTCGCCGCCGATGCTGCCCTCGGTGAAGGACAGGGCCATCCACGGCTCGAAATGGCCGATGACCTTGGGGCTGATCTGCGGATGCGTCGCGAGATAAAAATTCAACCCATCGGCCCATGCGACCATCAGGGACTTCAGCCATGCCGGGCTGCGCGTGAACAGGATACGCAGGCGCGCCGGATCCACGAATAGCCGCTGGCGCAGATCGCCGTAGATCGCCGATTCGCCTTCAGCCTCCGCGAGGCGGCCGAGGGCGACCAGATAATTGCGCTCGATACGCCCGAAATCATCTTCGGCTTGCGCGTACATCGCGCCAAATACCGCATCGCCGTCGGATTTGCCATAGATGTGCGCGATGCCCCACTGGGTCGCGCACAATGCGCACCGCGCGGGCTTCGGCGTGCCAGCGGGCGCTTTCGTCCGCCGCGCGCGCGGCCGCGCACGCATGGCCCGCCGCCAGCACGGCCGTCAGAACGGTCGCAAGGCAGGCGAGGAGAGCTCGCGTCATCGCGCGGATGTTTTCATCCGCCGCACGGTGGCGTCGAACGCGAGCCTCGCGATGCTGATGTGGCTGCCAAGGTCCTCGGAGTCCGCGCGGCAGCGCTGCCGAACGGCGTCGGTGAGTTCGCAGTCATCGCCCGGCAGTTGGCCTGCCTGGCATTGGATTTCCGCGGCGCGCTGCACGACCCACAGCAGCATGAAGGTGCTCGGGATATCGCGCTCACAGACGGCGACGCCGTGATTGCGCAGCACCAGCACGTGTTTGTCGCCGAGGCTCGCGAGCATGCGCGCACGTTCGTCCCGGTACAGCGTGATGCCCTCGAAATCGTGATAGCCGACCCGGCCGATCAACTGCGCGCCATAGAAGTTGTTGTGGTCGAATCCGCCCCGTTTCATCGCGATCGCGGAGACCGCCGTGGTATGGGTATGGGCGACGCAGCCCACGTCGGGTCGGTTTTGATGAATGACGCCATGCAGCGCGAAACCGGCGGGATTCGCCGGGTATTCGGCGGGCTCGATCAATTGTCCCTCGACGCTCACCTTGAGGAGGTTCTCGGGTGTGACCTCGCGGTAATTGAGGCCGAACGGATTCACCAGATAGTGGTGGGCGGGTCCGGGCAGTCGCACCGAGACATGGTTGAAAATGAGTTCGGTCCAGCCCAGGTAATCCACCAGATGGTAGAAGTCGGCGAGTTCGCGGCGCAGCCGCGATTCCTCCGAACTCATCGGCGGGGAATTCACGGGTTTGTCGAGCATGGTGCATCCGTCCGGGAAGATTGCGGTCCGCCTATCCTAAGCCTTATGCCGCGATAATTTCGAGTCGGCGAGAGTTCGGCGCAACGCGCCGCGGCTTGCCCGAGCACGGAGTAGCGTATAGTCGGCCATGTGAACGAAATCCGCAGAAATCTCCAGCGCGTCATGAAACATCTGCAGCTATCCGACGCCTCTACGAAAGCCCCGCTGGTTCCATGAACAAACCGTACGTGCTCTACGGAAGACCCGGCTCCGGTTCGCTGGCCGTGCAGGTCGCGCTCGAGGAAATCGCGGCTCCCTACCAGCGGATCTGGGTTGGCGAGGGAGCGGCGGACGTTGCACGTTTCCGCGAGTTGAACCCCACGGGCAAGGTGCCGGCGTTGAAGCTGCCGGACGGCACCGTCATGTTCGAATCGGCCGCCATCTTGATTCACCTGGCGCTGCTCCACCCGGACGCCACGCTCGCGCCGCCGAAGGGCACGACCCGGCATGCGCGGTTCCTGCAGTGGATGGTCTTTCTGTCGGCGAACCTGTATGAGGCGGTGCTGCGCATCTATTATTCGGCGCGCTTTTCATCGCGCGGCGATGCGGACGGCGATGCGATCCGCGAACAGGGCATGGTCGATTTCCTCACGTGTGCGGAGCTGATCGGCCGCACCTTAAGTCCGTACGTGCTGGGAGCGGAATATTCGATTGCCGACGCGTATCTCTACATGCTCGCCGGTTGGTATCCGGACAAGGCGGAGCTGCACGCGCACCTGCCGGCGCTCGGCACGCATACGGGGCTCATGCTGGCCCGGCCTGCCATCGCGAAAGCCGAGGCCGACCACGCGCAGCACGCGACGCAGCAATAAGGACCGGCGGATAAAAGGCGGCTCTGCGCCGCCACCCGCGCCGCCGCCTTTCGTGGCCGTTAACGGGGATGGGCCGCACCGGCAGCGGGGGCAGCCGCGAGCGACTCGAACTTGAGATTGATCACCGAGCCCGATTCCTGGTGCGGGATGCAGGTCGTGGCGCTTGCGACGTTGCGAGTGGCGAACATGGGCAGTACCTCATGGCGGAACTGTTCGACCAGTTCGCAGTCCCCGACGTGAAGCTGCCAGGGCGACCGCGCGGCGAATGTCACCTGCCGCCAGATCGCGTCCACCGGCTTCACCGCCTGGGGGGGAGGGGCATTCGCCGGTTGGGCGTCGTTGGCCGCCCCAAGGTCCTTGATTGCGCCGCTGTCGAGCGGCTGCAGTGTGTAGAACGTCAAATCGGCGCGCGCGAATTTATCCGGGCGCCCATAGGGGGACGCGCACACGCCGGGCTGCGACTTCACGTCCGCGCGCGCTCCCGCCGCGAGCAGCAGCACCTTGAGCTTGTCGGCGAGGCCGTCGCAGGAGTAGGTGCTGGTGAATCCCATGTACTGAAACGAGTACTGATGCTTCTGCCAGGAACCCGCGACGTGCACGGGCGCCGGCGGGGGTGCGTCGGCGAAGGCGGCCCCCGGAGCGACGAGGCAGGGCAGCAAGGTCGCGCTCGACCAGGCGAGGGCGCCGATCAGGGCTTGGCGCGCGGCGGCGAGTGTGCAAGGTGTGTTCATGGCGGTTCTCCGGCGATGTTGTGCCCGCAGGGCGTCAACGGAGCATAACGAATGAGACGGCAAAAGGTTACGCTCTTGTTACCATACTGAATGAGCAAACACCTTGCACCGGGCAACCTGGTCGGGGTCATCCGCAACGGCAGCTAGTATGCAGAACACGATCGATCTGCGCAGCGACACGGTGACTTGGCCGACCCCGGGAATGCGCGCCGCCATGGCCGCCGCCGAGGTCGGCGACGACGTGTATGCGGACGATCCGACCGTCAATCGGCTGCAGGCCATTGTTGCCGAACGCTTCGGGTACCAGAATGCGCTCTTTTTCGCGACCGGCACCCAAAGCAATTTGGCCGCCCTGATGACGCATTGCGGCCGGGGCGATGAGTGTCTCGTGGGCCAAGACGCGCACATCTACACATCCGAGCAAGGGGGCGCCGCCGTTCTCGGCGGGATCATGCCGCATCCGCTCGAGCACGATGCGGCGGGCGGAATCGCGATCGCGCGCATCGCGAACGCCATCAAACCGGACGACGTGCATTATGTGCGCACCCGATTGTTGACGCTGGAAAACACCATCGGTGGCCGCGCGCTGCCCGCCGCCTACCTTCGCACGGTGACGGAATTCGCGCATGGCCGCGGCTTGCGCACACACTTGGACGGTGCGCGATTGTTCAATGCCATCGTGCATCTCGGGATCGACGCGCGCGCAGCAGTCGCCGGTTTCGACTCGGTGTCGCTGTGCCTATCGAAGGGGTTGGGCGCACCCGCAGGCACCATGCTGCTCGGACAGAATTCGTTCATTGCCGCAGCCCGGCGTTGGCGCAAGGTGCTCGGCGGAGGCATGCGACAGGCCGGAATTCTCGCGGCGGCCGGGATCTATGCACTCGAGCACCATGTGCAGCGTCTCGCCGAGGACCACGACAATGCGCAACGTCTGGCGGCGGGACTTCGCGCCATCGGTCTTGCAGTCGAACAACCTCACACCAACATGGTCTTCGTCGATATTCCGGAAAATCATGTGGCCGCTCTCTCGGCACACCTCGGCGGGCGCGGTATCCTCGCCTGCATCGCGCCGCGCACCCGTCTGGTGACCCATCTGGACGTCCCCCGCAGCAAAATTGAAGCGGCGCTGCAGGTATTCAGGGCATACCCCGGCTGGTCGCGCGATGCGTAGGGCTCGTCTCAGCGCGGGGACGCGCGACGGCGCGCACGCTCGAGGTCCTGCGGCGTGTCGATATCGCTCACCGCGCCGCGAAGATTCACGAGGTCGAGGTGCTCGGGCGGCAGGCTGCCGATCAACTCCTTCAATCCACGATCACCGCGTATAAGGCGCGCTCGCGAATGGAGCCAGCGGGGGACGATGAGCGGCGCGCCGCCGCGGCCGCCGTAGCGCGTGGCGACGACGCGCCGCCGGGCGCCGCTCCAGCGGGCGATCAAGCGTTCGAGGTCGCGGCGTTTAATGTGCGCCAGATCGACCGGCAGCAACAGCACCGCCGCGCTGTGGCGAGCGGCGGTGAGTCCGCGGCGCACCGAACTCGACAAGCCGCGGGCGCGCTGCGGATTTTCGACCCAGATGGCTCGCCGTCCGCGCAATTCGGCCCGGGTGCGCACCGCCCGGGGCGGGATCACCACCATGATTCTCGTTGTGGCGAGAGGCGCCAGGAGCCCGATGGTGTGGCGGAGCAAACTCACGCCGCGCACCCGCGCCAAGGGTTTCGGTTGACCCAGCCGGGTGGAGAATCCGGCTGCCAGAACCACGAATCGCAGCGCAGGCCGTGAGGCGCCATTCATTGGTATCATGTCTCCATGGTCATCGAGCACACGCGTCGGCAGCGCCAGCCTTTTTTGACCCCGATCTGGTTGCTGGCGCTGACCGTGCTCACCGGGGCGGTGGCTTTCGGTTTGGCGACATGGCTGTGGGTCACGGCCGACTCAACCGTGATCATCGTGGTGCGTCATGCCGAGAAGGTCATGGATGTCGATGGGGATCCGCCGCTCAGCGAGGCGGGAGCGGCGCGCGCGGAGCTGCTCGCACGCATGTTCGGCGATGCACGGCTCGCGGGGCACCTCGATGCGATTTATGTCTCGCCGACGCTGCGCAGCCGGCAGACCGCCGCGCCGCTGGCTGCGCGGCTCGGCCTGACGCCCGCGGTTGCGCCGGCGGAGGACCCGTACGGGTTGGCGCGACGCGTGCTGCGCGAACACCCCGGCGGGAGAATTCTTGTTGTCGGGCATAGCAATACGGTGCCTGTGATCGTTGCCGCACTGAGCGGCGCCAAAGACATTCCGCCGATCGGCACCCAGGAATACGGCACTATGTACATCGTCACGGCGCCGCGGCTGGGGCACGCCAATTATTTACGGCTGAACTATTAGCCCGCGGCGCGCAACAGGACGGCCTTGCGCACGAAGTCCGCATGCCGCCTGATCAAGAAATCGGCCAGTACCGCACCGCGCACGCGGCGGCTGCCGTCGATGAGGTAAGTGGCTCGGCGCACGCCCAGCCCCAAGGGGCCGTTGAGGCCGTACATTTTGATGACGTTCTTGTGCTCATCCGAGAGCAAGACATACGGCAGGCGATACTTTTCGCGAAACTTGGCATGCGATGCCGGGCTCTGCGGGCTGATCCCGACGACCCGCAGGCCGGCCCTTTCGGTTTCCGCATGCAGATCGCGAAACGCACACGCCTGGCGGGTGCAGCCTGGGGTGAAATCCGAAGGGTAGAAGTACAGGATAATCGCGCCGGTGGTCAAAAGCTCAGTGAGCGATCGATCGGTTCCGGTATCATCCGGAAGAGTGAATTCCGGAGCGCGTTCCCCCGCCTTCAGCATTACGTCCTCCTCTTGGCCACATCCTAGCCAAGTTCGCGCAAGATTGGCGATACTTTGGCTCGGCGGCGCTTTGCTGCTAGTATTCCGGGTCGTTTTTGGGGGGAGTAGCTCAGTTGGGAGAGCGTCGCGTTCGCAATGCGAAGGTCGAGGGTTCGATCCCCTTCTCCTCCACCAATCCAAAGGCCGGACGCCGGTTGGCCCCGGCTTTCCCCAAGCC
This sequence comes from uncultured Gammaproteobacteria bacterium, assembly GCA_963813755.1. GTDB lineage: Bacteria > Pseudomonadota > Gammaproteobacteria > Steroidobacterales > Steroidobacteraceae > Bog-1198. The sequence continues at coordinate 247,147 of CAWEZY010000003.1, forward strand.
TCGGTAGCTCAGTGGATAGAGCGAGTGCCTCCTAAGCGCTAGGTCGCAGGTTCGATTCCTGCCCGGGGCACTTTTGCCTTCCCCTCCCGACTACGCCTGAGCACGCTACAGTACGCTGGAGTACGCCAAAAAGCCTGTGAAAATAGGAAAAAAATCCCGACGACGGCGAAATTTTTCGGAAAGGAAAGGACTTGACAGCAGCGGTCGTCCGGGGGCAACTTTACACATAGTTGCCCCCAGAACCACCCAGAAATTCGCGAGTTGCCCCCAACCCTATGCTGACTCGAATCAAGATCGAATCGGTCAAGCCATCCTCGAAGCGGCAGCGCATTTTCGACGGCCGCGGACTGTATCTCGAGATCGCACCATCGGGCGGCCGCTGGTGGCGTTTCAAATATCGATTCGCGGGCAAGGAGAAGCGAATCTCGCTCGGCGTCTATCCCGAGATAGGAATCAAGGAGGCGCGAGAGCGGCGAGACGACGCGCGCAAGAAGCTCGCAGCGAACATCGATCCGGGCGCGCAACGAAAGGCCGAAGCGATCGCCCTCGTCGAAAACAATGAGAACACGTTCAAGGCGATTGCCGGGGAGTGGATTCGTCTCAATGCAAACAAATGGTCAACCGCCAACACCTACAAAATCACGCGGTTGCTCGAGCGCGATATCTTTCCCTGGATCGGCGATGCGAATGTCAACGCCATTCAAGCGCAGGAGCTATTGCGGGTATGTCGACGCATCGAGGGGCGCAACGCGAACGAAACGACGCATCGGGCGCTGCAGAACTGCGGGCGCGTTTTTCGGTACGCGGTGGCGACCGGGCGTGCCGATCGCGACCCGTCCCGGGATTTGGCCGGCGCGCTGGCACCGGTGGTCTCCTCTCACCATGCATCCATCACGGATCCGCAGCGCTTCGGCAAGCTGCTGAATGACATCGATGGATACTCCGGCAGCCTCGTGGCGCGGTGCGCCCTTCGATTGGCGCCCCTGGTGTTCGTTCGTCCGGGGGAATTGCGCAAGGCGGAGTGGTCCGAGATTGACCTCGAGAAAGCCGAATGGCGGATCCCAGCCGCGAAAATGAAGATGAAGGCGCTGCACATCGTCCCGCTGTCGAAGCAGGCGGTCGCCGTATTGCAAGAACTGCAGCCCTACACGCAGAGACCGAACCATACGTTCGTGTTTCCGAGTGAACGAACCTGGATGCGGCCCATGAGCAACAACACCGTCAATGCGGCGCTGCGCAGTCTCGGCTATGCACACGCCGAGATGACCGGGCACGGGTTTCGCAGCACCGCCTCGACCATGCTGAATGAGCGCGGATGGAATCGGGACGCCATCGAACGGCAGTTGGCGCATGCCGAACGTGACTCCGTTCGTGCAGCATACAACTACGCCGAGCATTTACCCGAGCGTCGAAAGATGATGCAGGCGTGGGCGGACACTCTGGATGAGCTGAGAGAGGGCGCGCGACAGAGCGCGGTTCAACCGAGGAGGCGCGCGGCGTGAACGCCAGGCGTTGGTCGCATGGGCAAATAGCCGCATGGGATCACCGCCCCAACCCTCGCGTCCTAGAAAAATCCCAGCTGACGTTCATTCCCACCGCAATGCCGCGTAACTCTCGCCCTAGGTGCTCCTCCATCACCGGCCGCCACGGTACGAGTGAGAATCCAATGCCATCATCGAGCATGGCGAAGCGCCCGCTCGCGAGGTCAATCGAGCGGCGATACACGCCGTGGACCGACTCGCCGTCGTGCGTTTCGCGATAGATCAAGCCGGAGTCGGCCGAGATCGATTTACCCACCGCGGCAAGTTCGCGCTCGCGTAAGGTCGCGAGCAGATTGGGTTTCAGCGTTACGTGATTGTCTTGCCGCTCGGCCAGACCTTGCTCGAGCAAGAAGGCGAGCCTCTGGCGCATCGCCTGCCGCACTTCCGCGCCAAATGCGTGTCCGGTACTGTCCGGTCCTTCGCCCGTCAGCTGCTGATCGAGCCAGGTGGCGCCGATCGCACGGACCTGCTGTTCGATGGGGAGCGTTGAGAGGATTTTGAGGTCAACGTGTTGTGGCCGCCCGGAGGCTGTGTCGTGAGACTAAGGTCCAATTGTCAGGGTAACCAGTGGATACGGGTTTAATATGCAAGACTCCCGGGGGGCAGGAACTATAAGGACCTGCCGCCTAGGCACGAGGATTCCATTTCGAACAACCGGAGATATTCAATAATGAAAGTCGGCACATCCACGATTGCGTTGGCAGTCTCAGCGATTCTGATCAGCGCCGCGCCGCTCGCCGCGCGCGCGCAGACGCCCACTGTCGAGGTGGCATCGGCCCCGGGGAAGGTCCGGGCCAGCGAAACCGTCAAGATGACCGCCACCGTGCTCTCGATCGACATGGGCAGCCGTGACGTATTGCTGATGGATACGCAGGGCAAGCTGCACACGGTCAATGTGAGCGATCAAGCCAGGAATCTCGACCAGCTGAGGGTCGGAGACAAGGTGACCGCCGAATACACCGAGGCGATTTCCCTGCAGCTCAAGAAGCGCGGCACAGCGGAGGGTCCGCCGGCGAGCGCGGAGGCGTCGATGGTCCGCGCTCCCAAGGGTGCGAAGCCGGGCGCGGCGGTTGGTCGTAAAGTGACCGCCATCGCAACGGTCACAGCGGTCAACACCAAGACACAATTCGTCACTCTACGCGGCCCCCTGGGCAACGAATACGATGTGCAGGTGCTCGACCCGGCGCAGCTCAAGGCCGTCAAGAAAGGCGACGAGGTCGAGGTGGTTTATACTGAGGCACTCGCGATTTCGGTGCAGTCGACGCCGAATTCACAGTAGCGGCGCGATTAAAGTCGCGGGATGCGGCCACGACGTATCGTGGCCGCATCCGCGGCGCGTAGCAATCGAGGCGCCGCCTTTCACCGATGTCAGTTATTGGGCAGTCCAGAGGCATAGGCTTTCTCTGCCATCGCGGCCACAGCGCCCACTTCTAGCATCTGCTTGGGATTCAGAAGGCCGTAGACCTCGATGAGCTTGGCGACGAGTCCGGTCCAGCCGGTCTGGTGGCTGGCGCCCAAGCCGGCACCATTGTCGCCGTGGAAATATTCATAGAAGAGGATGTGGTCGCGCCAATGGGGATCGTTCTGGAATTTTTCCGCGCCGCCATAAACGGGTCGCCGGCCATGCTCGTCGCGCAAAAAGATCCGAGTGAGCCGCCCTGCGATCTCTTTGCTCACCTCGAAGAGATTCATAAGCTTACCGGATCCGGTCGGGCATTCCACCCGGAATTCGTCCCCATAGTATTCGTACAGGTTCAGCAGGGAGCGGATCAGCAGCACGTTGATCGGCATCCAGATGGGTCCACGCCAATTCGAATTGCCGCCGAACATGCCGCTGTCCGATTCCGCCGGCGCGTATTGCACCCGGAACTCCTGGCCTCCCGCTGTGAAGACATAGGGGTGCTCCAGATGGTAGCGAGAGATTGACCGAATGCCGTACGGGCTCAGGAACTCCGACTCGTCCAACATCCTCGATAGCACCCGGCGGTACTTCTGTTCCGTCATCAAGTCGAGCAGCCGAGTGCCACCGACGCCATCCGTCTGCGCAGATTCGAGAGACACGGATGTCGCCAGCTGCGGGTGTCTTTCCAAGTAGCCGGCTATGTTCCGGATAAGCTCCGGCATATTCTTTCTCACTTTACCTTGGAATATCGTTGCGGCGCAGATCGGCAACAGGCCAACGAGCGAGCGGACTTTCAAACGAGTGGATGTCCCGTCCGGAAGCTGGAGGATGTCGTAATAAAACCCGTCTTCCTCGTCCCACATGCTCTCGCTCTCTTCTCCCATATGATCCATGGCCGAGGCGATCGAAAGGAACTGCTTCGAGAACGTCACCACCATGGGCTTATAAACGGGATTGTGCATCGCCAGTTCGATGGCGATCTGCAGCATGCACTGGCTGAAGAAGGCCATCCACGCGGTGCCATCCGCCTGTTCCAGATGACCCCCCGTGGGGAGTGGGGCACTGCGGTCGAATACGCCGATGTTGTCGAGCCCCAGGAAACCTCCGCCGAAGATGTTCTTGCCGCTGGGGTCTTTGCGGTTCACCCACCAGTTGAAATTCACCAACAGCTTTTGGAACACCTCCTCGAGAAAAATCAGGTCTCCTTGGCCCGAGACACTTTTCTCCGTTTCGTAGACCTCCCACGCGGCGAACGCATGCACCGGCGGGTTGACGTCGCCAAAGTTCCACTCGTAGGCCGGCAGCTGGCCATTCGGATTGAGGTAGTCATCGCCCAGGAGCAGAAGAATCTGCTGCTTTGCAAAGTCCACGTCCACCATGGCGAGTGCGACGGTGTGAAACGCCAAGTCCCAAGCGGCATACCAGGGGTATTCCCACTTGTCCGGCATGGAGATCACCTGAGAATTCTCGAGGTGTTTCCACTCGCTATTCCGGCCTCGGTATTTCCGTCCACCACGTTCCCGGCTCCAGCGGCCGATGTTGTAACTGTAATACTGCTTGCTCCACAACATGCCGGACAGTGCTTGGCGCATCACCCTGGCGGCATCTTCTCTCACCAACTTCGGCGTGATGGATGCATAGAACTCGTCGGCTTCTTTCAGGCGCAGCGCCATGAGCTCATCGAAACGGTCTCCGAATGCTGCCGCGTCCTTCGTCTTGCTCGGAGCGGCCGGGGTCAGCCGCAGCCGGATAACCCGACTTTCTCCGGGGGGCACCTCCAACTGGTAATGTGCGCATGCTTTGGTCCCCGTCATCTTCGGATTCACCTTGCCGAGGTGGCCATGCACGATACGGTCGTTGATGCCGTCCTTTACATAGGGAGCGGGGTTGGGCTTGCCGAACACGCGCTCCTGATTCGTCTCGTTCTCGGTGAAGAGCAGAGGTACCGAACCCTCGCAATGAAGATACCGGACACTCAGATCGGGATGGGAGGCGGCGATCACCGCTGCGTCCCCTGACCCGGCTCTCTGCTCCAAGAGCGGTTTGGCAGAGGCGTCCCCCCACGACCAGGTGTTGCGGAACCACAGGGTCGGCAACACGATGAGACCGGCTTTTTGCGGCCCACGGTTGGCAACGGTAATGCGGATCAGTATGTCTTCGGCCGATTCCTTGGCGTACTCGACAAATACGTCAAAGTAGCGATCACCATTGAAGACACCTGTATCCAGCAGCTCATATTCCATCTCGCCGCGACCGCGCCGCTTATTCGTCCCCACCAGATCGTCATAGGGAAACGCCCCGTGCGGGTACTTGTACAGGTACTTCATGTAAGAGTGCGTCGGCGTGCTGTCGAGATAGAAGTAGTATTCCTTCACGTCCTCGCCATGGTTGCCCTCGCTGTTGGTGAGTCCGAACAGGCGCTCTTTGAGGATCGGATCCGCGCCATTCCACAGCGCCAAGGCAAAACAGAGAATCTGATTTTCATCGCACAGGCCGGCGATGCCGTCTTCGCCCCAGCGGTAGGCGCGCGAACGAGCCTGATCATGGGTGAAGTAATTCCAGGCGTCTCCGCCATCGCTATAGTCCTCCCGGACCGTGCCCCACTGTCGCTCACTGAGGTAGGGTCCCCAATTCTTCCAGGGAGCCTTCTGTTGCCGGGCTTCTTCTAGCCTGATCTTTTCTGCGACGTTCATTCCGCCAACCTCTTTACTCAATGGGTCGATTCATCCGTTAATTCTCAGTCCGCGCCGCTCTCTACAGTATTAGGAGCCGTCTCTGTTCTTGCGATTGAAGTAAACAAATGCGCCGACGCTCAGTGAATTGATCACCACCGCGATGATGTTCCACAGAATCACCGGTCGGGATGCAATCAGCAAACCGTAATAAACCCAAAGGATTTGAAAAACACCCATGATTGCCGCCATCCTCGGATTCATACCTAAGCTTGACCTCCGCTTGAGCATTGCGATCAAGTCGGGCAGAGCCGCAAAGGTCGTGCCAAGACCTGCTACAAAACCGGCAATCTCAGACCGTTGAAACTTGGGGAGGAACAGGCTCGACGGGTCGGGTATAGCCATCACCTCACAGCCAATCAGCATCATCCCACTTAGCAGGAGAACACTGAGCCTCGCCCCTTTGACGGAATCCATACTCACCTCGGCAACTCCCGACATGATGGTTCGACTGAGCAAGCGGTCAGCCATGCTGGTCTGTCAGGCCGGGAACTCGCCACGGGCGAGCAGCCCGGATTCTGTGGCCAGCCACGCGTGCATTTATCGCAATACCTTACTGCGAGGCCATTGCGATACTGTTACCGTTCTTCCAGCGTAATCATGTGCTTGAGGATTTTTTGGAATCCCCAACGAAATTTCGGTTTGACGCCGCACACCGCGCACCTTTATCGACCTATTGACTTCAATTCTCACCGCCATGTCGGGACCGGGTTATTCGGGGAAATACGTAGTGTCGGTTCGATCAAGCGGGCCTCTCAACTGGACAACTGAGGGACTATTTCGCGTGGCGCGGCGTCACCTTAAGGGCGGACATTTCAACTTAGTGGCCGAACTGCGCTTGATGCCCCTCCCGATACCAGCCGGTCAGCCCAAAGAATCGAGGGTCACCGGCAAATGTCGCTGATCGACCCCAAGCTGCGCGACGCGACCGACTGCTTTCGAGGAAATTGCGAATTGATCGGCGGTCCGTCGCGTGTAATCAGCCCATTGGCTGCCTTTAGTCAGCCTTCACGAGTTCAATCACAAGGGCGCTAGTTACGCCCGTCATCGGCTCGATTACTCCAGGTGACTTCATGGTCAGTTTGTTGCCCTCCACTTTCATGAAGTAGACCCGGTCTGTACCCGGGAGCGCCGCACTCGATGCAGTGTCGACCCGCGCCGTCGCCTTGAGGCCATCCGGGCTCGGTTCGCCGATCGTGTATTGGCCCGTCCAAGCGACGCTCGTCTTCATCGCGGCGATGGCTTCAGCATCGGTCAACGCCGCAGAGGTTGGCGCTGGTCGCCTCGAATCAACCAATAGCAGCCACATGCGGGTCGCCGTGACGGTTACGTAGCCCGCCGGCTGCTCCCCGAGCCGGTACTTGACTAGGCCCGCTGTTAAGCCCTTCAGCGAAAGGACTTTCCACGTTCCGATGATCTGATCCTTAGTCGTCGCCTGCTGGGTGTAGGACGGCACCGATGTAGCGAGCAGTACGATGGTGACAGTCGTGAGCAGTAGCTTCTTCATCGGCGATCCTCCAGGATACTTGACGCGGGATACAGTGAATGATTCTGGCGGTTCGTACGGAGTGGTTGCGTTATCAATCGTTTGGCTCTCCGCCTGGGTAGACCACGCTGTCTTGAAACTCGTAGTGACCGGGAATACACGTTCGTGCTGCGAGTTTTGCTTACGCCATCGCTGCAGGGTCTCAAGATCCTCGCCATTCAGTGGGACGTGACGAGTATCGCCAGTCTTGGCTGAGTGACTGCGAACACCGCGGGGCGCAGGACGTTACACCTAGCCCTTGTCGATCTTCCTTCAAGGCTTCGAGTCTTGCTTCGCCATCTACGAATGAACGTGCGATTGTCGTTTTTAGTCGTCCAGCCCAGTATTCAATCTTGGGGCGGCGTTCCTTCGGTACCGCCATGGCCAGATCCGAAACGAGCGCGTTCATTCGCCGCATAACCTGCACGCTGGTGGCCCCGCAGAAAAGGATCTCATGGAAAGCAAGCTGAAGGAGATCGTCCCACGTGGGAAATGGGACCACCAAGCGCAAATTGCCGTCGCTGTCGCGATACGCTCCGATTTCCAGCTGGCGTTGGCCCAGACGCAGCAGCAGGTCCCCGATCTGGTCGAGCGCTTGAACCGCCGTTGTCGGATCGTTGACGGCCGGCGACAAGGCCTTGATGGCAATGTCAACAAGGAGGCGGAGCGCGTACTTCGGGTCTTGCTCGAATGTTCGTTCCTCACCCAGTTCGATACCATTCCTCAGCTTCCGCTCGTCGATCGACCTACGCGCACCGAGGACATGCAGCAGCGGCATTGACTGCAACACGGTGTCGCCAACCGCAACAAGTACTTCGATAACTCCGCCGGATTCCTTCGCCAGATTCACCAACGCGGTGGCATTGACCGCCTGTAGGGAGCGGGGCGCTCCATCATGGAACAGCGTTTGAGCGCGCGGCAGTCCCTGGAATTCTTCCGGTCCGACGACTGAAGCCTCGGATTCCAATGGTGGATAGACGGCCGAAATCACTTTCCGACCTTGGTCACCGGTGAAAACCAGAATGCGGTTGATCTGAAGCAATCCGATCCGTTGGATCAGCGCTATGAACATCCCTACGCTCGCCAGAAGCAAGACGCCCACTGCCACAGTGCTGATCATTGGAACTCTTCCCGACCCGCTTCGATCCACCCCCACCAGCGCTGCGATCGCATAGAGAAATGTGGCTGTAAATATACCGAGCGCGTGCGATATCACCGGATCGCGCGCTATCCACAGCACGAGGCGTGGCGAGTAGGCGGTCGCGCTGAACTGGACCATCACAAAGGTCAACGAGAATACGATGCCGGTGAGGGCTATCATGCCCGAGGCGATGGAGGAAAAAATTGCCGTCGCCGCGGAAACACTCAATGCGGAGGACAACTCAGGAAAGATGCGGGCTTCATGTTCTGGGAAAATCAGTGCGGCCGCCAATGCGACGCCGGCGTACAGCGCTGGTATTCCCCAGGCGCTCAATTGACGCTTGTAAGTCTTGTAAGTTGCGCCCTTCAAGGACATAAAATCCGGGAGGTTGCTCCGATCATCCCCAAGAAGTCCATCCGAGCGCCCCTCCAACCATGCCGCCTACGTTTCTCTTAATACTTCGGCTATGTTCATCTACGCGCCCCGCCTTGGCAACCAGCGGACAGTTCGGAGTGGCTCAACGGCTTATGGACGGCGATTTCACCGCGCAGAACCCAAGGCCATCGGTGAGGGACGCCTGTCACCTCACCTCGCCGCAAGCGGCCGTTCCCAGTCGAGCCGTTGTATCTGCAGCAGCGGATGCGGTTCGGCGCCCAGCACAACGACCAGTCTTAAACCGTCCGTGTAATAGGGATCGTCGGTGAGATTCTCACGGGGGTTCACGGATGTCGATTCTCCGACGCCCTTCACATAACCAAAGCGTTCAACCAAGCCTGTCAACAGCAGATCCTGCACGAGGTACTCCCGCTCCTGGTCCACGTGCGCACTGACCCGATGGGTCGTGAGGGACCACGACTTGGTCGTCAGTTTCACACCGACGTCGCGACTGATCTGCCCGATCCATACGTTGTGACCTTCCAGCGTGAATGGCGCTAGCCACAGCCGCAGATGATTGCGCTGACTCACCGTGCTGCGCGCCTTTTGGAACGCCACATCCTGGTAGCGGTGAAAAAGGTACAGCGGGCTGACCGGCGCCGTGTCGTATGCGGAACGCAACAGGAATGCCTTCGTCATTCGCCAGGTACTGCCCGTATCGACCGGTTCGTTTAAACGCCAGCCGCGTGCGCTGAAGGCAAAGAGCGCATCCACGCCGTTGCCCACAATGACCAGATTCAGAGGATCGCCATTGGCGCTTTGGTCCTTGTTCGTCACGCAGCAGGGCAAACTTTCAAGTTTTGTCCGCAACTGCTCCAGAGTCATGTCTTGAATCGTGCCGGGCGGATAGAGCCTGCTGAAGTCCACGCGCTGCACGGCGTATTGGACGCCGGCGATCGGGACCACGAACCTAAAGGGCAGGATCCGCCCAGTCTGTCGCGAGCCCGATATTCACAAGCTTCAAGCCGCCATCCACGTGGCTGTAAACGAATCCGGAGGCATGCGGTGTGCCGCCACGTAGTAGGGCATGTAATTGCTCTGAAATGCCGCGTCCACTAGATCATTGGTTCGATCCGACAGCCAGCCGTGCAGGCGCTGCGCAACCTCCTGCGGGGCGTAGTAAGCCGGGTCAGTCAGGATCGGTAGGAAGAGGACGGGATCATCGCTGTCGTTCCGGACCTCTATCCAGACCGGCTGGACGTCCGCGTCGGCGGTCGAACCGCCAAAGTAGCGCCGCGATTCCTCATCCGTCAAAACGCTCGCGCGCACGACGATTCCCTGGCGCTCCTGAGTGAGCGCGCGATCTGATAAAGGCCCCCGCGCCGGAAGCGTCAGGGGCACTCGGTCCGCAACCCGCCAACGGGATCAACACCATGACCGGAAATAGGACGCGCCGAATCAGCGCCTCAGCATTGCCATTCATTGTCTGGTCTCCGCGACGGCGCCGCTTGGTGAGGCGTAGCTGATAAATACGTCGGGCGTGCCGGTATGAGCGCTAATCGCCTGCTCTTTGCCGTCGCCTTCAGTCACGTCGATCCCTTTCTGACACTTACGTCATGTTGGCAGAAGATCCCTTTGTTGATCAAAGGTTACTGGGACCGCGTCGCTCTCTGGGCTGATTGTCCCCTTTGGGGCCGGCAGATTGCAGATCTCTGCCATGCCACGCCTCTCGTCGACCATGCAAGGCGAGTAGGATCAGCGTGTGATCGCGCTATTTCGGCGTGTACGAGAATTTTTGGCCGGCAACAGCTGCCTGATACATGAGGCCGCCCTTGGCAATCGTGAACACCGCCACGCCCTTTTGGTAGCCGCCTGCCGTGGTCGCGTCCTTCTTGCCGCCGCTTGCGCCCGCGGTGGAGCCGCCCGTGCCGGCGCTCGCCGAGGCGCCCGCGGTAATGGCGACTGCGCTCACGTCCCCGCTGAGACTGAAGTTTCCGGACGTGAATTCATCGAACGCTCGTTGATCCTGAAAGAAAATGATTTCGCTGTAGGCCTGACCGCCCACTTGGAAACCGACGCTCACCTGGGTCATCGATGCGTTGCCGACATACTTGCCCTGCTTGTAAACACGGCCCGTCCCGTGAGCTGCGCCGACGACGAATCCGCCCTTGCCGACGGTGGGGAACACCGCGTAGCCGAAACTGGATTTGAAAAATGTGGCGCTCGCGCCGGCATTCTTAAAAAGTGACGCGGTATCGCTGTAACTGTCCGCAAGCGCGGGAAGAGCCGGCAGCGCGAGCGAAATCGCCAATAAGCATGTCGACCAGATCTTTCTCATGGATGCCGCTCCAGATATTTGCGCAGATCAGGTCAGCGTACAGGGCGTGCGCTTGAACATCAAGAAAGCCACGCTGAGACACTGGCGGTCGGAGTTCGCTCGAAAATTTCGGCTGCTCGGAGTTGAGGCCAACGCCACTGAACGCGCAGTGCGAGGTGAAAATAGGATGGCCAGGAAGGACGGGATCTATCGCGCGAGCCCGCGAGGCGAATCGACCTACGTTCGTGCGCAGGTCGAAGCCGTCGCGGTCGAGCTGCTCAAAGGGAGCAGCCGTGTCGAACCCGGTAAGCGCACCCTTGTGGAAACACGGCGCCAGGTCGAAAGCAGCTGGCGCTCCGTTGCCAGTCTACTTGCCAAAGACGGTCACCATGATCTTGCCAGTGACGTCCCTCGCTTCGTTGAGCTGATGCCGCCAGCACGGACGGACCGAGCGTTTATTGCTTATGAGCTGCAGCAGCGCATTCTGGCTCCCCGTGTCCGTGACCAGCACCCCGTCCGCTAGGAAGCTGCAGTGTGCTTTCCTTGATAATAGCACTAACAGTCGAGATGAGTGCCGCGGTCAATGCAACTGCCCCTGACGTGTTACAGAGAGGCAACGCCAGCGACTATGCAGATATTTGCATAGTTATACAATTTTGTGCATAATTGATCCGATGAAAAAAGTCATCTGGATGGGCAGCAGCAGGGAGGATTTGAGGGCCTTCCCCCGAAGAGGCGCGGCGCGAGATGGGCTATCAGCTGGAGCATGTGCAGGAAGGTGTAGACCCTGACGATTGGAAGCCCATGTCAACGGTGGGACCAGGGGTGCGCGAGATTCGCATCCGGGAATCGTCGGGAGCTTTCCGCTGCATTTATCTGGCGACGCGACCGGAGGGAATCTATGTCTTGCATTGCTTCCAAAAGAAGACACGCAAGACAAGTCAGCAGGAATTGGACTTGGCGGAGAGGCGATTTAAGGCAATACGGGTGAAATCATGAAAGCCAAGAAAGTGATTCGCGATGAACACGGCCCCCGTCATGTGACGCCGGCCGGCCGCAGCGTGTTCTATGATCTGTTCCCGAAAGCGGAAGCCGACGAGCTGGTTATGCGCTCGACACTGCTCATGGGATTGGAACACTGGTTGAAGCAGAGCGGCCTGACGCAAACTCAAGCCGCCAAAGCGCTAGGCATCACGCAGGCTCGTGTGTCGGATATCAAGCGCGGCAAGATCGGGCAGTTCAGCCTGGACATGCTCGTCCGCTTGGCATCGCGGGCCGGACTCAAGCCCAAAGTGAAACTGGCAGCGTAAGGCGGTAGGGGTGCCCCAGAAGCGCCGCGCGTTCGCACCTGAGCAATTCGCGTTACAGCATCGGCACGCCATGCTCCTGCATACGGATCAACCCCATTTGCCGGACGAAGGTAACAATCATGTGCTGGAACAGGCCGTGGGCGGCTGAAGTGGTTAAATGCCGGCGCCTGGTGTGTAACCGTCCGGTCTGGGCACATTGACTAGCGTTTGTTGATCTCGTCGGTTTCGAGCCGGCGTCACGGTGTCGCCCCCGGCGCAAGAGCGATGGCAGAAGAGGGGGTCTTTTGACGTCGATGGAGTGTCTCGGTACTGTAGGATGCCGATGCTGCGAAAACGAAGAATACCGCTAAGGCTCGCGGCCACCTGAGTAACAACATCAGCAATTGAATCTTATGGGTCCGTCAATCTGGTGAGGACGCTGTCATTCGCCCGAAGCTCAACCCCCATTTCCTCCGAACATCTATCGGCATCGCGGTGCTGATCATCACTGCCGTTGTGCTGTTGTGGGCGCTCTTCGCTGCCCTGCGCCCATTGCCCGGACGAGATGTGTCGATCGCGACCGGTACCGCCGGCAGCGCCTACGCGGACATCGCCGAGCGTTACCGTGAAATATTGGCGCGCGACGGCGTGCGGCTGCATCTCGTGCCGACGAATGGTGCGGTCGAGAATCTCGAGCGCCTCCGGGACGCGCGGGCCGGCGTTGACGCGGGATTCGTGCAGGCCGGTACTACGAGCGAGCGGGAGTCGCCGGATCTGGTCTCGCTCGGCACCGTGTTCTACGAGCCGCTCTGGGTCTTCTGCCGCTACGCGACATTGGCCGAGCTGCTGCACGAGCGGCCGAATGCGAGGATATCGATTGGCCCCTTGGGGAGCGCGACGCGCCCGCTTGCACTGAAGCTGTTGGCGCTCAATAGGATTGACACAACAAATCTGCAGCTGTCGGGCTTCGCGCCGGAGGAAGGGGTGCGCCGACTGATTGCAGGAGAAATCGATGCGGTCGTTATACTCTCAGCGTGGGATTCGCCCGCGGTGCAGCAGCTCCTACTTGCGCCCGGCATCGAGCTGATGGGCTTCAAGCGCGCCGATGCCTACGTCGCGCTCTATCCCAGGTTCAGCAAACTCGTGTTGCCTCAGGGTGTGGCTGACCTCGGCACGAATCGTCCGCCCGCAGATGTGCCGCTGATCGCGTCCAAGGCGAGCCTTGTAGTGCGCCGGGACCTGCACGCTGCCTTGCAATACCTGTTGATCCAGGCCGCGATCGAGGTGCATGGGCGGCCCGGTATCTTTCAGCGTGCTGATGAGTTCCCGGCTCCGGAAGCCATTGATCTGCCGCTCAGCGACGAAGCACGTCACCTGTACAAATCAGGGCCGTCCATCCTGCAGCGCAAGCTGCCCTTCTGGCTCGCGGAGCTGCTTCAGCGGCTCGCGATCGTCATCCTGCCGCTCGCGGGCATTCTGTATCCGCTCTGGTCCCTGCTGCCCGGACTCTATCGGTGGCACATGGAAAATCGCATCTACCGATTCTACGGCGAGCTGGGATTTATCGAGGGCGCGCTGCAAAGAAGTACGGATGCCGAGGAGCGCGCGCAGATGTTGGCGCGGATCGAGGAGCTCGAGCGCCGCGCGCTCGAGCTCGACATGCCGAGTTCCTACAGTGAGAAGAGCTTCAACCTCAAGGCGCACATCCGTGCCCTGATGGCGAGCGCGCGCAGAGACGCGTGAGGTACCAGAAGTTACGCATATTGGGCGCTCGTTACGGGGATTAATTCGGACTTGCCGGGTCAAATGATCGCGACCGTGACGCAGAACGTCTACGACACGGTGACCGGCAATTACCTGCTCATCCCTCAAGGCTCCAGAATGCTGGGGCAATACGATGCTCAGGTTGCCTATGGCCAGCGGCGAGTGCTCCTCGTCTGGACGCGCCTCATCATGCCGGATGGCTCGTCGATCATCTTGGATCGATTACAAGGCGTCGATACGGCGGGTTACTCAGGTCTCGAAGATCGAGTGGATTCTCATTGGGGGCGCATCTTCGCGGGCGCCGCGCTTTCCACCTTGCTAGGGGTGAATGCACAACTCGTGGCGCAGGATCAGAGCGTGAATTCTGGCTCAATTACGTTGGCGTTTCGGCAAAGCTCTCAAGACAGCCTGAATCAGGTCGGTCAACAGCTCACCCGCAAGAACCTGGATGTGCAGCCGACCTTGACCGTGCGGTCCGGTTTTCCGCTGCGGATCATTGTCAATAAGGATTTGATCTTACGACCGTATGTGCAGACTCAAGGGTCGGAGCCGGAGTCATGAAAATAAAGCTAGGGAAATTGCCGAACACAACAAATCTAAGGATCACAATCTCGTTACCCGAGGCGCTGAAAGGCAAGCTCGATCGCTACGCTCAATTGCACTCGCAGAATTGGGGGCAAAAAGTTGATGCCGCAGCACTGGTGCCACACATACTTGCACAATTCTTAGCCAATGACCGGGCATTCCGAAGTTCAGAAAAAGAGGCCGCCCCCTCAAAGCTGGGTACCTCCACAATCGTCTCTCACGCGCCCGACCCAACTGTTTGAGACCAGCATACCCGGGATTTTTTGCGATCGGCGATATCCGTTGCGTTAGCATTGAGCGGCATGCGAGGGCTCCGCCTGTGTCCATCACGTGCATCCGGTGCTTCGCCCCCCGAGGAGACTGGTGTGCGGGCTCGGCCAGGATATCAGTGTAGACCTGCGAGGACTGCGAGCTCTGGATCGTCCGAGACCCTGACCTGCCGTTGGTCGATGACCGCATTCGGGCAAGCACTCGAGCCTGCTCCACGACTGGCATCCGCTGAACTCGGCCCGTTAGAGCCAGAAAGCGTGACTTTCGACGTCGGCGACTGCGCTAACCGTTCTCGGGCGTTCGCCAGTAGCTATGTCTCGGCGCACCAGTCCTCGACCCGACCCGCGCGAAACTGCCGAATTTGACCGTGACGGTTTAGCCGATGTCTGCCAACGGTTTATCTCGACCCACCGCGGCCGGCCATGAGCGGCTGCTTTCGGTTCACGTCAGTGGGCAAGTGCCGATAAATTCACCGCGCACCCGAAGGTCCAATAGGTGTACCCCGTTTTTCCGTGCTAATGTGACCGAAAATGAGGGCGTGCAAATGATAATGAGGTCCACACCTTCGTCTCCACCCAAGGCGCTATATCAGACGAACGTAACTACCGGACGCACGGTCAACGTAAGCGCCACAAAGTAAGGGCAGCTTAAGGAACACCGGGAAGCAAAGCTAAGCCGTCTGCCGGAAACAGACTCTGCGTGTGGCACACTTCGTTTGGCGAGATAATAGAACCCGCGCACACATGAACCGCCGCCCTCGCATAGTCTTGGCTGATGACCATAGGTTGCTGCTAGATGCTTTCCAGCGTCTACTGGAGCCGCAGTGCGAGATCGTCGGCACGGCGTGCGATGGGCGCGCGCTGATTGAACTTGCCTTGAAGACTAACCCGGAGATCATTGTCCTCGACCTCTCTATGCCGCTGTTGAACGGCATGGACGCTTGCGCTCAACTGCGGCACAAACTACCTGGCGTCAAGTTTGTCTTCCTCACCGTGAACGAGGACCCGGATATTGCCGCCGAGGCCATCCGCTTGGGCGCGTCGGCGTTTCTGCTGAAACGTTCTGCATCCGCCGAACTGATTCTGGCGATAGAATGTGCATTATCGGGCCGCACCTATGTCACCCCTCTGATTACCAAAGACACACCGCTTCGCGTGTTCCTCGACGCAGCGGCCAGACCTGCCGCCGAAAAACTAACCGTCCGGCAGCGTGAAGTCCTCCAGCTGCTCGCGGAGGGAAAGTTGATGAAGGAGGCGGCCGATATTTTGAATGTCACTCCGCGCACCATTGCTTTTCACAAATACTCCATCATGGAACACATTGGTATCAAGACGAACGCTGAACTGGTGCAGTATGCCGTTAAGCATAGCCTGGTGACTCCGCGCGGCTAGTTGCGCGCCGCTACGGAACATCAGCGCCCCAACCTGTCAAGACTGACAGTAGCCAGTGCGCCCTCTTGGACCCACTATGCCATCAGCGCTCACATACGCTGGGACAATGTCGCGCGTGAACTGGTCGCAGACGATCATGCGGAAGTTACGACACCGATCGACAATATGCTGACCGCGTTCGAGATTGTTTGAAGAAAGCAATTGAGCAACACCAGGGAGATTTGATGATGCGCCGGAATTCCCTTCAATCCGCGATGATTGCCCTGGCCGCCTCCTTCATCAACTTTCCCTCCGCGGATCCCCGTGCGCGGGGATATGCGCTGGTGATCCATGCCGGATCTGCTGCAGACGCCCGTAAGGCCGCTCCATATCGGAAACCATCGGTGCGAACCTGGACGCCGCATCCGCTTAGCAATCAAAGCGTCGACCGCTCAGGGTCGGCGCGATCAAGATTAGCAGGATCCCTCGCGGTATTGACCGGTCTGCGCCTGTCGCCCCCACGAGCATGCGCCAATGAGAACTATCGACCTGGGTGAAGAGGGATTTCTTGAATTCAACTTTTGCTGCGCATCGCGCATCTTCATACTCATTGTCTCTGCACACCGCTGCAGCATTGGCTGCCGGCCTGCCGCTCACGGCGGCCGCCACAAACGGACCCGCCATGTCGGGTCTGTTTGCCACCGCGGACGACGCCGAGACAGCGGCCACGAATCCTGCCGGCCTCACGCGGCTCCACAATACGGAGTGGGTCGGGGGCCTCAGCGCCTTTTATACCGCCTCTGACTTCACCACCACCGCCCAAAGCACCGGCGGCTCTTTGTCGAATTCCAGCAACAGCTCGCTGGCCATTCCATCGTTCTATTACGCACGGCCGGTCAATGGCGACATCACCTTTGGGATATCCCTGACCGTCCCGTCGGGCGTAGGCTCCGACCCGGGCGATTCGACACCGGGCCGTTACTTGCTCGAGAAATGGACCTTAGGTTACGTGAGCCTCACGCCGGCCGCGGGTTACCGCGTGAACGATCAGTTCTCAGTGGGTGTCGGACTCAATTTGAATTACGCGCTCTACGACTACCAGACCGCAGTGTTCAATGGCCCCGGTCAGCCGGACGGCAAGATGGAGTTGCGCGACGGATCCTTTGGGGTGGGGTATCAGTTCGGTGCGCTGTACGAGTTTTCGCCGACGACGCGCTTCGGTCTGACTTACAACAGTTCCACCACCTCCCGATTCACCAGCACCCCGGAATTGTCCGGCCTTACACCTCAACGGGTGGCACTGCTGCCCATTGGCATACGGAGCAGTACGATTACGCTTGAGAGTGAATTCCCGCAGCGCGTGGGGGCGGGGGCGTGGCACGGCTTTGCCGACGGCAAATCGGCGAGCCTCGATCTCGCTTGGATCAATTTCAACCGGTTTGGACTCTCCAGCGCGACGCTTGGCAGCAACTCGATTGAAGTCAACAACAATCGATACAACAATATCTGGGCCGCAACAGCGGGGTTCAATTGGCCGCTCGATGAAAAATGGCTCCTTCGCCTCGGTGCCGCCTACGTGAGTTCGGGTGTTGACACTGAGAACCGCAGCTTCACATTCCGTCTGGATAGGATTTGGGGCGCCGGCGCGGGGACCGAGTACCGATGGCGTAAGAATCGCATTCTCGGCGTCAACCTCACTTACTACAACCTGGGAAGTGCGCCCGTCATCAGCACCATTCCGTTGGTGGGAACCCTGTCCGGCGAGTTCAGCAGTAACTACGCCGTCGAACTGGATTTGACGCTGCGCTGGATCCAGACGGCTTCGAGGTGAGAAAGGAACCGCGGAATTCTTGGAGCTCATCGCACGTTTTGGAATTCATCTTCCGGGCAGTCACTTGAGCGTCGCGGCGGACCGGCTTTGACCGATCAACGACCAATTTTATCCTCCGAACCGGGGCCATCGGTTGCTGATCAAAGTCTGCACATAGTTCAGCCTGCCGCGATCGGTGCTTTCGTCTTAACACCCGGCGTGCGGTTACACGTATAATTCTTCATGTGAAGATACTGCCTGCCCTCGTCGCTGGTTTCGCTCTGCTGCAAGCGCCCCTGGGCCTCGCCGCCACGGGCAAGGTGCCACCGAAGCACACCTCCACCTTGGGCACCGCTAAGACGACGGTGCCCGCCAAGCTCAAGCCGGGTGAATACCTCTGGTTCCCCGAGGCATCACCCCGGGGGCCGATTGTGATGGTCGTGTCGCTTCCCGAGCAGCTGGCCTACGTGTACCGAAATGGCGTGATCATCGGCGCATCGACCATATCCTCCGGTAAAAAGGGTCACCAAACACCCACCGGCGTGTTCACGATCTTGCAGAAGCACGAGGATCACTATTCCAACCTCTACAACGACGCGCCGATGCCCTATATGCAGCGACTCACCTGGTCGGGCGTGGCAATTCACGCGGGCCGCCTTCCCGGCTACCCCGCGTCTCACGGCTGCGTGCGCGTGCCCTACGAGTTCGCCCGGAAGCTGTTCCCCGAGACAAAGACGGGCCTGACCGTCGTAGTATCCGACGAGAAGCTATTTCCAGACGATGTGGCCCACCCAGGACTGGTGGCGCCGGTTAGTGTGACCGGCACGCCGGTCAGCGGGCCGTCTCTTGTGAACGGACTTGTTTGGCGGCCGGAGGCGGCGCCGGAGGGTCCAGTTACGATTCTTTTGACCAACGAGGACCGGCGCATCCGCGTGTTCCGCAATGGAATCGAGATCGGCCATGCGCCGTTCACTCTCACGGATCCACACCGCAAGATCACGCTGCACGTGCTTACCAGGCTCGAACTCTCGGGCGCCGAACCGCCGGACCCGACGACGGGACGATCGGTGCCACGATGGCTAGAAGTCTCGGCGAAGGAAGAGAACACCGTATCCACCGCAGAACTTCTCGCCGTCTTCAATATTCCGTCCGAGTTCCTCGCGAAGCTGGCCACCGTGGTCGAACCCGGCACCACATTGGTGATCGCGCAGCCGGCATCAAGCACCTCCACTCGTACAACCCTGACCAACGGCGTCGTCGCCATATCCGCGAATAGCCCCACAGGCAGCTAGAAGCGTCGAAGGCTTAGCGATTCCGATATCGAGCTTCCATGATGTGACCCTGCCTCGATTCCACGCTCATTGAGCGGTATACCCCGGCGTCGGCCGGCAACGTTCGGCCGTGCTCGAGCCAAGCCACACTCCGGCAGACGCTCCTGAACCTGAGTTCAACCATCGGATTCATGTCGCGCACCAGGCAGCGGCAGGTGGCGACGTTAGTTAGACGGGTTCCCTGGCTTTGTCCGCGTAGATCAGACGGCCAGGCGCAAGCCGCGTCATGATTTCGGGCAGGCTGGAATCGGCGACGGCGAAGCAGCCCTGGCTGCGACCGAGCATTCCGGAGAAGCCGATCGTTTCTTTACTCACGTACCAGGCGCCATGCACCACGATCCCCCTGGAGATGGCGTTGCTGTTGGTCGGGTCGAGTCCCTCGAGACGGAGCGAGTGACCGTGGGCACCTAAATAGAAGGAATCCGTTCTATAGGCTCCCGCCGAGGTCGCATTCGAGCGAGGTTCGTTGGAGAAGCGCTCAAGCCAACCTGTACGAGAGGGGTCAGAACCCTCTTCCATGCGCGACCAAATGCGATTGCACGCTGCCGTCGGCGAGCTTCACCACGTGGAACCTCGGTGCACGCGAAGGAAGGGAGAAGTCAGCGACGCCGATAAAGTCTCGATGGATGATGTTGTCGTGATGTTGCTCTAAAGCATCGAGCGCAGCGCGAAGCAAACTGGGAGCTATCTTGCCGCCAACTCCTTCCGTTTGCCCGAGAGCAGGCCGCGCGCGTGTAGACGCAGCAGTCAGGCCGGCTAAGGAAAGTCTGAGGAAACAGCGACGAGAATATGCCAAGACGTTGAGCTCCAGCGCAGATAAGTCATCGTAGACCAGTATCGTTACGGGAAGTTCACGTGCTGGCGGTCATCTTAATAGCCCCAATGACCGCGGATGGCAGGGAACGCCTGATTCGCCTCCCGATTCCGGACAATCAGCGCGAGGAACTCGGTACCGTCGGCATCCGGCAAATCACGACCCCTAAGCGACGGTCGCAACCGTCTGCTTACGGGTAGGCAAGAAGTATTCCTCCAGTCTGGGGAGGGCGCCAATTGGCTGTTTACACATCTTCTTGAGCTTGCTTCGCTATCATCGAGAAAATGAAGCGCACCCTCATTCGGGTTCTGGTCTCTCTTATACTTTGGATCATCGGCGTTGCCGGATTGATCATCTTTGGCACCGCCAGGCCACCCCCGGCAGCGGCCTCGATCACCGGTCCTTTCGCCGCGATCAATGACCGCGACTTGCCCGAACTGCGCCGTTATCCAGCGCGCGACGGGGCGCAACTTTCCTTCCGTCTGTACCCTGCCACGGGAAGACAAGTAGCGGTATTGATCCACGGCTCATCCGGCAGCAGCGTGGATATGCATCCGCTCGCCACGGCACTGCACCGCGCGGGCGTCACTGTATTGGTGCCGGATGTCCGCGGTCATGGATCGAACCGACCTCACGGCGATATTGCCTACGTCGGACAGCTGGACGATGACCTCGCGGATTTCATCGCCAATGAAAGGCCCCTGTTTCCAAACACGGTATGGACAGCAATCGGTTTCTCCTCGGGGGCGGGCTTCACGCTGCGCCTCGCCGCAGAGGCCCGTCTCGGGCGGACATTTGATCAATACATTCTGGTGTCGCCATATCTAAAATATAACGCTCCGTCCGTGCGACAGGCTGACGAAGCGGCCAAGCATGAGTCCTTGAAGCCTGCGCCGGCCGCATCGACAAGCTGGGCAGCGGTATCCACCGGCAGGATCATTGGGCTCAGTATCCTTAACTTCTTTGGGGTGCGGCTATGGGACGGCTTGCCGGTTTTAGCTTTCCCGGTACCGGAGAATCTCGATGCGGTGACTCGAACTTACTCGTGGCGCCTACAACAGAATTTTGGCGCGCATCCTGACTATCTCGCCGACATTCGCGCAGTCGCCCGACCGGTCCACGTCTATGTGGGCGGAGCCGACGAACTTCTCGATGCCGAGAAACTGAGGCCGAATTTCAGTCGCAGCGCGCCGATATACCCGTTGTCATTTTGCCGGGCTTGGGCCACGCAGACATGGTGACTCGCGATGAGGCACTTCGCGCCATCGTTGCCGACTTCCCTTAAGTACCGCGTCATCCATGTACGGTCATTCCGCTCGAAATTGCCCAATTTAACGATGCCGGTTTAGCCGATGCCAGCCAATGGGCAAAACTGATCCTTTGCCGCCTTTCGTGAGTGACCGCTTCGAGGCAACCAAAGGGTCGAAAACCGTTGCAAGAAACAGCGTTTGCGCTAACGCACGAATGGGATTCAATCGCTTGCGAAATGTATATTGTGTCCCTGTAAATCCCGTGTTTACGGCTCGTATGTGAATGTTGGCACGGAAAAACCTCTAGGTCCTCGATGGTGCTGTCCGGGCTCGATGCAGAAACTCGATCAAAAGTCGGTTAACTTGCTCCGGCTGTTCTTCGGGAATCGAATGACCCGCCTTATCCACGAAGTGAACACCCAAAAGGCGCGTGCACGCACCGTTCTGCATCGCCTCAAGGGAACCTGGTGATTGACGTGGCCCCCACTCGCTAGCACCGCCTATAAAAAGCGATGGCACATCGATAGTACGGCCCGCAAATGCGTTGAGTTCATCAAAAGAGCTTGGGTTCGTTAAGATGCGGTACGAATTTAGGCCACCCTGAAAGCCCGTTCGGATGTACTCCGCACTGTACACCTGCAGATCCTTCTCGGTCATCCAGTGACACGCGGCGATCTGCTCCGCCGACGGCATGTGTGCAGCCATTGTTTGGGCAATCCCCTGATCGTGGTTCATGATGTAGTAGGTCGGCATTTTCGCAAGCTCGGCTGCCGCCCAAGACTTTAGGGCGAATGGCTTGTTTCCCGGCCAATCAGCGCTCTTGTAGTAATACATGGCGCGCAATAAATCGTGGACCCCCTGCGGTGCGTGCCACATATCCTCATTAGCACCGGGCGCCGCGTAGGCCCACCAGAAGTGTTTGCGCGGGTTAGGTAGCGCGGCCAGCTCCTTCGGAATATCGATATCCGCAGAAACCGGTCCGCGCCGGCTCGCCGTTTCCAATGGGAGCGTTCCCGTGCCACCAAACGGTGTGCTCATCAAGACAACCGATTGAAACACTTCGGGCCGCACCAGCGCGCACCACGCTGCTGTTGGCGACCCCCAATCATGCCCGATGACAGCGTCTACCCTTTCATACCCGAGCGCACGGACTAGCCCGAGAACGTCGGTCACACGGTTCAGCAGCTCGTACGGGAGAAGATCATCACTGAATTTCACAGGGTTAGGAGCGCTCCTCCCATAACCGCGCAAATCTGGCGCGACAATATGGAAGCCTGCTGCGGCTAGCGGCAGTAGCTGATTCCGCCAGGTGTAGCCCAGCTCCGGGAAACCGTGGAGCAGTACGACGCAAGGTCGCTTCCCGCCCTCGAACCCGGCCTCGAGCACGTGCATCGTCACGCCATTGTTATTGTCCACATAGCGCGAGCGTATCCCAGCGCCCAACGTGTCCTGTCCATATTCGACCTTGTTGTTTCGGCCTCCCGGGGCAGTTGCGTCGGCGCGGGAGACGCAAGCCGAATGCACTAGCAAGGCACCGAGTCCCTTCAGAAAGCGGCGTCGAGCTTCCGCGCTATTCGATTCCGATACCAACTGATCCATAAGCGGTCAGAAATAGGAAAGTTCGTAATAGCCTACCGCAAGCCACGAGCGGCGGCTTACCGGTGGCGTTTCTAGGTCATCGACCGGCGGCAGTTGGCCGATTTTTGCCGGATGGTCCTCTCCGAAGCCGCCAATCCGCCCAATTTAACAGCGCCAATTTATCGGGTGGCCGGCAGTGCCTCATGTCGACCCCAAGCCGCCATCGGCGAGCGGCAGCTATCGGGCAAGCCAATCCGAGTAGCCTTTCATCGCCTGATACTTCGCTGGCTTTCATATGACCGACGATCATCAAATGCGCCGACAACAAACAGGACAAAGGCTCTATGATGTGGCCTAGCTTGACAAAATACCGGGAGTGACAATGAATTTGAACCCAACTTGGCGCTTCCCAGCACTGCTGCAGTCCCTGGGTGTGCTGATCCTATTTGGTGTCGCGGCGCTAGCCAACGCGGCGGACAAGAAGCCGAATATCCTCGTCATTTGGGGCGACGACATCGGCATTTTCAACATCAGCGCCTACAACATGGGCATGATGGGCTACAAGACGCCGAACATCGACCGCCTCGCCAAGGAAGGTGCAGTCTTCACCGACTGGTATGGCCAACAGAGCTGCACGGCCGGTCGCGCGGCGTTCATCACCGGGCAATCGCCGATCCGCACCGGCCTCACCAAGGTCGGCCTGCCGGGCGCCAAGGAGGGCCTGACCAAAGCCGATCCGACACTCGCCGAGTTGCTCAAGCCGCTGGGTTACGCGACCGGACAGTTCGGCAAAAACCACCTCGGCGACCGCAACGACATGCTGCCCACAGTTCACGGGTTCGATGAATGGCTCGGCAACCTCTACCACTTGAACGCGGAAGAGGAACCGGAGAATGTGGATTATCCAAAGAATCCGGCTTTCAAGGCGAGGTTCGGCCCGCGCGGCGTCTTGCATTGCTTCGCATCGAGCAAAGACGATCCTACGGATGACCCGCGTTTCGGCAAGATGGGCAAACAGGTGTGCACCGACACCGGCGCGCTGACGCGCAAGCGCATGGAGACGATTGACGATGAAATCACCGTCGGCGCAATCTCTTTCATGGACAAGGCGGCGAAAGCCAACAAGCCTTTCTTCGTCTGGTACAACACTTCCCGCATGCACACCTATACGCACCTCAGCCCGAAGTGGGAAGGCAAGAGCGGTGGTCTCGGTGTCGAGGCGGATGGCATGCTCGAGCACGATAACGATGTCGGCCAGCTGCTCGATGAATTGAAAAAGCTCGGCGTTGAGGACAACACCATCGTGATGTATTCCAGCGACAATGGCGCGGAATTCTTCCTGTGGCCGGATGGCGGCACGACGTGGTTCCGCGGAGAGAAAAATACGCAGTGGGAAGGAGGCTACCGGGTACCCACGCTGATCCGCTGGCCGGGCGTCATCAAAGCCCGGCACGATCTTCAACGGCATTGGTGCCCACGAGGATATGATGCCGACCTTGCTCGCGGCCGCAGGCGACCCCACGGTCAAGGAAGACCTGCTGAAGGGCCGGACGATCGGTGATATGACCTACAAGGTCCACCTCGACGGCTACAACCTGATACCTTACTTCAAAGGCGAGTTGCCCGAATCGCCGCGTCACGAGTTCATTTACTGGACCGACGGCGGCAGCGTCGCGGCACTGCGCTACAACCAATGGAAAATGACTTTCCTGCGACAGAACTCCATAGGCTTCAAGGTCTGGGAGAGCCCGTTCGAGGAACTGCGCTGGCCGATGCTGACCAATCTGCTCATGGATCCGTTTGAGCGCGCCAACGACGAATCGACTTCCTTCATCGATTACGTCGGACCTCGTATGTACATGCTGGCGCCCGCAGCTGGATATGTCGCGCAGTGGCTGCAGAGCTTCCGCGAATTCCCACCCCGCATGAAGCCAGGCAGCTTCAGCCTCGACCGTGTGATGGAAGCGGTGACATCTCCCCCTGCAGGCAGTAACTGACGCCAAACTGGTGAAACAGGCAGGCCGCCCCAGCGGCGGCCCGCGATAGCCGCTGCGCCGGACGCGGCCCGCATAAAGTCCCAGTTTTTCTGTTTGGGCGGGACAGGGCGGAATCGATATCCGCGGGCGGCAGCTTTGCGAATGGATTTTATGGTGGACGATAGGCCGCTCGTGGCCGAGGCTGTGTAAAAACTCTCGGCACTTTTGAAAATTGAGCAAAACGAGTCAAAAATCCCAACCGTGGTTCAAATCTGCGAGATTTCGAGGTTTGAATTTTGCAGAATTGATTTACAGCGAGGTCGGTTTTTGTTTTTACACAGCCTCGGCCGGGAAGAGCCGGATGGCCCGCTCCGAAGCCGCCATTCCGCCCAATTTAACAGCGCCAATTTATCAGGTAGCCGGCAGTGCCTCCTGTCGACCGGTCACTGCCGGTCGGTGGCCCAGTCGCTCTCTGATCGGCCTCGCCCGCGAAATCTAACGATCTTGGCCGCAGCGGTCTCTAGCGGCGGCAAAGGTGTCTTTTCACACCCCTGCCCGGCGGCCACTCGCGCCCAGTACCCTCGATCGGGAGTGGGAATATTCGCCCGCCGACACGCCTTGGCAAGCCCGACATCCGATATGCCAAATCGCTTCGATAGGGTTCGAGTGGACTCCGACCAGAGGAGCTTATACAGCGCTTCTCGCGTAAAGGTGCAAAGCGGGCTGCGACGGAGCGGAAGATTTGCCGAGGGCATGGGTGCCAGTTCCTCAGTGTTCGAGGAGTTTGCTGTCACGCGGGATGCAAACTCAACAACGTTCCTGCCATGTTTATCGAGCGCTCTGTGCCGCTCCTTGGTCTGAAAATACGCATAGCCGGCCGTGGTCTTCTGGTCCTTGTGATTGAGCACCGAGCCGACCAAGTGGAGCGATGCGCCGTCCCTCACGAGCCAAGAGCCGACCGTGCGCCGTAGGTCATGAATTCGCAAATCGTTGAGTCCCGCGGCCGTTCGGTTACGCCACAACCACCTTCTTTGCCTATCCCCAGGAAGTACGGAAAATGATCTACACCACAAATGCCATTGAGAGCCTGAACGCGAAGCTGCGCCGCTCGGTGCGCAGCCGCGGGCATTTCCCAAGCGATGAGGCGGCAATGAAATTGATTTGGCTGCAATTGCGCGAGATCACTCAAAAGTGGAAGATGCCCCCACGCGAGTGGGCCGCAGCCAAAGCCCAGTTCGCGGTGGTGTTCGGTGATCGGTTCGAGGTCAATCGTTAATCAAACCGGCTCGACACACAGAATTTCTGACAGACCCGTGCCCGTCTTTACCGCCGGGCGGTACCATGGTCGGCATGGTGGGTGTCCCTTCATGCAGCGGCGGACTCTTCCTTCTCCATCTCAATGCGGGGTATTTTTTTTCTGTGCTTGTTCTTCTTCGCTTGCCACAAATCATATGCCGCCTGCATCGCAAGCCACGTCTCGGCCGAAGTGCCTAGCGCGTCCTCCAACCGAATCGCCAAATCAGTACTCACAGCAGCGTGGCCGTTCACTACCCGCGAGACTGCAGTGCGCGTCATGCCGAGCCGCTTGGCAAACTCCGTCACATTGATTCCACCACCGCCCAGTACGGTGTCGGCGAGAATCTCGCCAGGGTGCGGCGGGTTAAACATTCCGCTCATTTCAGTTCTCTCCTCAATGATAGTCTTCGTAGTCAATCAGGATTGCATCGCCGTTTTCGAAGGCGTATGTAAGCCGCCAATTTCCATTCACTTGCACAGCCCAGCGCCCTGCCTCTTGCCCCTTTAGGGGGTGCCAGCGCCAGCCTGGCAAATTCATATCCGATTCCTTTTTCGCCTTGTCCAACACACCCAACTGAAGGCGTAACTTAGCCGCATGCTTCGGCTGGATACCTGCCTTCGACCCGCTCTTGAAGAACTCCTCGATCCCGGAGTGTCGAAAGCTCTTAATCATGTGCGTGTAGTGTAACTTTACGCTATACACCGGTCAAGAGCTTTTGCCACCCCGTTAACTGGGTCCACCCACCCTTACAGGGAAGGCTAAACGTCGCCCTAACAAATTGATTCCAAAGAGAAAGACCGATAACGTCGGCCCGAAGGTTTGGCAATCGATGCACTGATGGCATATACTTATGTATATGCCACGGTTTTTGGAGACAACCGATGCAACGCACAGCCAAGATATTCATGAATAACCGGAGCCAGGCGGTCCGGCTGCCGAAGGAGTTTCAGTTCAATACAACTGAGGTGTTTATTCGTAGGCAAGGCAACGATGTGATTCTTTCCGCCCGGCCGACGGACTGGTCTGCCTATCTCGCCTCAGGGCCCGTCGCCTCGAAGGAGTTCATGGAAGGGGTTGACGATCTGCCGGTGCAGGAGCGCGAACTCTGATGGCAGAGTACATGCTCGATACGGATATTTCGTCCTACATCATGAAGCGTTCTCATGACACTCTTTTGAGAAGGCTGCAGAAGGTTCCTATCGGTGCCGTCTGCATCTCCGTCATCACCAAGTCGGAGTTGCTGTTCGGGGTTGAAGTGTCTCCCCGACGACAGCAGGATCATGCTGCCCTCGATGAGTATCTGCGGCATGTCGAGGTCTTGGACTTTCCTGACGAAGCAGCCCTTCACTATGCCCAGATCCGTGCTGCGCTCAAATCGCGTGGAGCGATGATCGGCGCGAACGATCTTTTCATTGCGGCACACGCCCGCTCTCTCGAGCTTACACTTGTGACCAACAATACCGGGGAGTTCGGCCGCGTCCAAGCTCTCAATATTGAAAACTGGACTGAATAGACCGAGAGAGACTTGTAGGTTGTCTGTGAACATGCGTGCCTATTGGACGCCGATCGTCGTAGCAAGTCATTGTTTGTCAGGCACTCGGCCTTGAAAATCTTGGCCAACATTGGATGCCGGTTGACACCCACCTCCCGAACGCATCAAATTTGAGGGGGGCCATTCTGGGGGCAACTGCATCCAACGAAATTTCGTTTTGTTCGCGTGCGCAGTTGCTTAGAGTAGATTTCAGATTCCTGCCCGGGGCACCATTTCGGCATGAATCCGAGCATACACCTCGCGCGCGTCGGCCGGCTGGCTGAGATCGAGGCCGGCGGTGCTAACGCAAATCTTTACCGTGACCTCATGATCGTTGGCCTGACTGAGAAAGCGCGCAATTGCTTATAAGGTGGCCCTTACCGGCGAGCGCCCATTTTTCGTCCGGCGATTGTGGATATAGCGTGGCGTCGAACCGTCCTGGAAATTCCCGACCCACGACACGGATCACCGCTTTGTGGCAGGCGTTTTGGGTCCGCTATACGATCCAAGAATAATGTGCGGCGTCCATTCAACAGCTGAAAATGTCGAACCGACTTGGGTGGGCGAAGTCATACGCTTCTGGTTCGAAGAGCTGGGGGGAGGCTCATTGGTTCACAAAGAGCGACGACATTGACGCGCGTATCCGCGATCGCTTCCTGAGGCTGCATGAGCGGCTGGTGACGCATGACGGCCTCGGTGTCACCGCGCCACGCCCGATCCTCGCATCAGTAATTGTTCTGGGCCTGAATGGGCGCATGCGAGACCAGAGCATCCGACAGCGATGAGGGCCAGAGTTGCCGCGACGATCCAGCGCATTTGTTTTTTACGCATGACGACACCCCGAGAGGCGACGACAAGGGCGCCATTCTGAAAATGCAGTGTCAATTGAGCCGACCACTTGATATTTTGACGGGGCACCACCGCGCCTAGGTCCGGACATGCCTCGTGATCAAATCGGCGGCATTTGCGTAAGAGGTTTCTAATGAAGATCTAACGACACTCTAATGGGGGCTGCTGTGCAATCCTTAAGATTGTGACGACCCTGTGAATGGAAGGCGACTTAATTGAGTAGACCCAGACACCTTTACGCGTTGGCTATCCGGCTTATCATGCTGGGCTCTATTCCCGGATGTGCGACCTACGCGGGATGCGGATTCAGCGGTTGCACCGGCGACGCGACAATTACAGCCAATGTACGAGCATTGTTCGCATATCTATGACCTGTTCGACCCATCGTCAAGTGCATGCACTTAGGAGACACCATGTTCCAACACACCATCACGAGAACGCAGCCTCAAAAAAAGGGCGGCGGGGAAAAACTCGGACGACTGCCTCACGCCTCATCTTTAAGGGCGACAGATTCGTGTGACGAACTGTTCCGTGATATCGCAACACGGGTAACGCAGCTCGCGGAGAACTCCCTCGCGGGAACCGACGAATGCGAGCAGGCAGAACAGCAGGCTGCCAGCGGGTTCCGTTGCGTAGCCCTACTAGCTCGCCTGCAGGAAAGCGTGGAACTGAAAGACCGGCTTTTGATGCAACTTAAAGCTTTTTTTGCTTATCAAGTGGAGAGGCAGCGGCGTCTTGTGACAGGATCAGAACAATCGCCTTGGCAGAATTAATTGCGTGAACGATTTCGCTAGCATGGTGAGCGCCCGGTGTCACGTCCCGGGGCCGCGATCCAGCACGTGAGACCCCGGCCCTCCAGAGCGGCGGAGACGTCGCCGGCGACGGCGGTGTCGTGGGAGGCATAGCTAATAAATACGTCGTGTGTGCCGGAATGAGCGTCCGCCGTCTGCCCTTCGCCGCCGCCTTCAGCCACGTCGATCCCCCTCGGACTGTACGTCATGTCGGCAGATGTATGAACAGGCACGCAAGTTTGACCAGGTTTTGTGCCTAACCGGCCTCGAACCATGACGAGGCGAAATTGACGGTCTTCCAAGTGGATCAAAGTACTTGCGCTGCGGGGAGCTGGTCTCGGTTGCACGCCGCTCCCTGGTCAACCTTCAATGCCGGTTTACAGCCATCGGGATTTCCCGGTTTGGGTGGCCCGCTCACGGCGTACCCTCAACGATCAAAACAGTAACTATTAACTCCTGCCGGTCGAAAATGCTCCCGCGCCTGGCGGCCAGCTTGTCACCACCCGCACCCGTGCTATTCGCGGCGCCCGGTGTTAATCTCCGCACGCTTTAGCAGAAGAACACAAAGGAGCAATTCGAATGAAACGGCTATTCGTCGCTAGTCTAATTGTGCTCTCGGTGCTTGCCTTTTTCGGCCAAGCGCAAGCCGATACCGCGTCTGTTCAACAAACCTTGATGCAAATGGAACGTGACTGGGCGCAGGCAGCAACCAAGAACGATGCTGCTACCGTAGAAAAGTTCGTGGCCGATGATTGGGTCGGTATTGATTTAGAGGGGAAGAGCATAACCAAGGCTGAAGCCATCGCCGATATGAAGTCGGGAGCGTCCATGACTCAGTCCTATGAATTCGGCCCTATGAAAGTCAGGGTATTCGGCAACGCCGCGGTCGTCACCGGCAGTGACACGGAGAAGAGCACATACAAAGGCAAGGACAGCAGCGGCAAATACGTTTGGACTGATGTCTGGGTAATGCGCGACGGCCGGTGGCAGGCTGTTGCATCGCAATCTGTCAAAGTCGGCAAGTAATCTTCGTCACTTGCGGGAGCGAACCGGGGCGGCGGTGGGGTCGCCCTGGTTCGCGCGTTCGCTCTCCTGACTGCGCGGTAAGCCCTTCACCATTTCTCGGTGCGCGGCGGAGTCTCAGATTGGAGTGGGAGGTCGAATGCCTCGGCTGCCGCCGCCTGCGTCTTTCTGGTCAGCCTGAGATGCATTGACCCGCTCCGCTGCCGGTATTGTCGTCACCCTACGCGGCCAAGTTCAGCGCTCCGGATTACCCCAACGCGTTGACGAAGGAGTACAATTGAACCGTCAAGGAGGTGCTACATGGCCACTTACATACGCGTCATAAGTACGATCGCCTCAATGCTAATCCTCGCCGCGTGTGCAGCGACTTCTCCGAAGGTGAAGCCAACCGCAGTGGGAGCGGCTGCACGAAATCCCGCGTGCCTGAATCAAACCGGGAGTCGAATTGCCGTCAACGGCGCGAATTGCTCGGAAATGGGTCTCTCCATTTCAAGCGATGACGTAAGCCGCAACGGGGCTGTGACAGCTGCGGAAGCGCTGCGAGTCAACGATCCTTCAATCAGGATCAATCATTAGGTGGCGGATCAAAACCAACCGCACGCCTATAGATTTATGGCGAACGCCTTCAATCTTGCAGCCCACGATTTTTTTACCAAAGGCTTCGCCAATTGCACCTTGGCGCCCTCGCGAACGGCTTTTCGGATGGTTTTGGTAAGGGTCACACCTCATGCGCAGCGGTGCGCAGTGAATCGCACACGCGTTGTGCGGCGTCTGCGTCTTGCAACGCGTGGCTCAAAAAGTTGGCCTTGGCGGGCCCGATCATCTTAATGTGCTCAAGCGATGGCGAGAAATGTCGCCAATGCTCGGTCAACTGCGACGATCGTGTCCAGATCCAATCTGCCGATCGTCGAGGCTCACCGCGCCGTCGCCCCGGCCAACTGGTGCTCTAGTCCTTCCATCGCTGTTCCGAATTTTCCCCAGTCTCCTTGCTGCATCGCCTTGCGGGCTTCATCGAGCAGGGCTCGCGCCTTCTCCAGGGTCGGCTGCAGAGCAGGGGCGGGCGGAGGGGGCGGCGATGATCCCTGCGGCGGTTGCTGCGTACCGAAAAGATCGTTGAGTGCCTCATCGAGCGTGGGCTCCATCACGACACTGTCGGCCGCGACCGCGATGACGCGCTTCAGCTGCGGAAAGTTCGTGCCCTCCGCTTGCAGGTACAACGGCACGATGTACAGGAACGAGTTCTCGATCGGGGTCACGATCAGCTTCCCGCGAATCACTCTCGAGCCTCTCTGGTCCCAGAGGGTGAGCTGCTGGGAGATGGTGGTGTTCTGGTTGATCATCGCCTCGATCTGGTTGGGTCCGTAAACGAGCTTCTCCTTAGGGAGCTGGTAAAAAAGCATTGTTCCGTACTCGGGGAAATCGCACTTGGCCGCCATCCAGGAAATCATGTTATCCCGGTTTTGCGGCGTGAAGGGCATCATGAGCAGGTACTCGAGTGCGTCGCTTCCGGGAAGCTTCATCAGGATGTAGTAGGGCCTCATCGGCTGCGATTCGCCCGACGTAGGTCTCATTGGGGGATACCCACAGATCTTCGCGATTGTAGAAGACCTGGGGATCTGTCATGTGAAAGGTTTTGTACTCGTCGGCCTGAATGGCGAAAAGATCCTCCGGGTAGCGCAGGTGGTTTTTCAAGTCCGCCGACAGGTGATCCAAGTCTTTGAACACGCCGGGGAACGCGCGGCGATAAACGGCAAGGACCGGATCCTTCGGGTCCATGACGTAAAAGAGCACGGTTCCATCGTACATGTCGACCACGACCTTCACGGAATTTCGAATGTAGTTCAAGTTGTCCCCGAAGCCAGTCCTGTAGGGGCTGGCGTACGGAAAGTGGTCGGAGACCGTGTAGGCATCCTGGATCCAGTACAGTTTGCCCGCGCTCAACACGGGGTAGGGGTCGCTGTCGAGTCGCAAGAACGGAGCGATCTGTGCCACGCGCTCTTGGACCCGCCGCCAGATCTGGATTCGACTGCCGGGCGTCATGTAGGAGGTCAAAAGAATGTTGATGTCATTCTGCGTCCAGGCGAACAGAAGCTTCCTCCAGTAGCTGTCCAGAGGAATACCCCCTTTTCCGCCGTAGCTGGTATAGACGTTGTCGTTCCCCTTGGGGTAATCGAACTCCTTGATGCCGGTCGCAACGATTCGATAACCCGGCATAGACTCCCCATAGTAGATCGAAGGCTGGCTTATGTTCAGGCCATAGGCCGATTCGGCGGGAACGTTCTGCAGTAGGTATTGGGGAAACCCTCCTCCGACTGTCTTGGAGACAAAGTTCATGACCAGGCCCGAGCCGTGCGTGAACTGCAGGTATTGGTTGACCCAGGTTTGCGCTTTCACGGGCAGTTCCGGCGAGAGCTCGCGGGTGGAGAGCATGACCTGATGATAGCCATCCGCGAGGTGGTAACGGTCGGTGCTTACCTTGTAGAACTGATAGTAGAGGCGGATCGCCTGGGTCTGTTGATAGGTCTGAAGCAGCGGCCGCGAGTCCCAGAGACGAATGTTTTCGATGGTCTCCTCATTCCTTGCGACTATCGCGGGCGTCAGGTTCGGCAGGGCGGGATAGGAGGTTTCCTGGATGCCGCCGAGTTCGTAGGCCCGGCGCGTGAATGCGATGTAGTGCTTCAGATAGGGAGTTTCGAGCGCCAACTCGCTCGGCTGCACGACGAACTTTTGAAAGATCCCGGGGAGCAACAGGATTGCGCCGAAATATACGGCCACGTAGACGGCAGATCCGACGAGGAGCGCGCCGACTCGCTGGCGGAAGTAATTGAGTGCGAGCAGCGTACACGCCAATGCCGAGACCGCGACCATAATCCACAGGGCGATTCTCGTCACATGGTCCGCTGTATACCCGGCTCCGTAGACGATACCCAGTTTGGAGAATACGAGATTATAGTGATCCAAGAAGAGTCCATAACCCCAGT
The DNA here is from genome assembly GCA_963813755.1 of uncultured Gammaproteobacteria bacterium. Classification (GTDB taxonomy): domain Bacteria; phylum Pseudomonadota; class Gammaproteobacteria; order Steroidobacterales; family Steroidobacteraceae; genus Bog-1198. The sequence goes on from CAWEZY010000003.1 coordinate 280,689, forward strand.
TGGCAACCAGAATACAAAGCAGCACGCAAAGATGTGAGATTGCGTTCCCGCCCGCCGCGAACTTTCCGCCCTGGCTCACCCGCAGTGATCCAAAGAACACGTAGATCAGCAGGACGACCGCGAGTGTCAACACCGTCAGTACCATCAGAGTGCTTTGCAATAGCTGATAGAAAGGCAGGTGAAAGAGATAGAATCCGACATCGACCCCGAAGAGTGGATCGGACACGCCGAAGGACTCACCGTAACGAAAGCGGAGGTAGGTATCCCACTGGGCGTAGTACCCAACGGCAAAGAGCAAGGCGACGCCGGCACTGAGCAGAACCAGGGCCGACTTGAAGAGTCTGGGAGACAGGTTGATTAGGGTCTGCGCGACCGATTCGGCGCCGGTCGATGAGGCCAACCTACCTGCCCGGGCCCCTCCTTGGAAAGCGGCGCTGATTCTTACGGCCTGACGCAAATTGATCCACAGGTACAGAAAGGCAGCCACGAAGGCCGAGCAAAACATCGTGCCCTGAACCGACAAAAGGGTCCAGAAGATCCCGGCGTACTCGAGCTGGCGCATCCACAGCCACTTCTGTATGTAGCCGGTCACGGTTGCGAGCACGGTGAGCAGGACCACGCCGATAATGATGAGTAGTAGAGGCCGGCCACGCAGATGTTTTCCTGTAGCGCTGGGTTTACCGACCCCGAGCGGGCCCGATCGTTGTGCAATTGTCCATCTCTCGATCATGATTGCATTACTCTCGGCTGCGTGACGAACCGGGTGCAGGTCAGAGGTTCACCAACTCATCGACATCGCTGATCGCGGCGGCCCCGCAGCGCTGATCGGCTCAAATTCCGGGTGAGCGTCGGTCCATACCGGACAATCGCTGCTGTGCAGCGCATTCGCTGCCACCGAGCCGAGTGGAAAGCGGTAGAACACCGCATGGCTGTGCGTGGACATCGCGATCAGGTCCACCTTCTCGTCCCGAGCAGTCTGCGCGATTGGCAGAAGAATCCTATTAATGCAGTTTCACAACCACCGAAGCGGTCTCCGCTGTGGCTGCCTCCATTGTCGCGGCCGCCGAGCGCTTGCCGAAACAATGCCTCGAAATACATTCCTCATGACACGTCACGTCTGTTATACGGCATTGCGGTGATAAAATCATTTTCGCCACCTCTTGTCCATACACCGCCGCACCGGCGGCATTGGAGCGCTGCGTTGAGCGGCCTGATTTCACGGGGTCGCGGCGATAGTGTATTCAGATAGCGATCGACGTACCTTTCGAGGGAGCGGAAACTGCGCAATTCCAGACGCAAGAGCGCAAAGCGGTCCGACGCTCCGGTGGTGTTCGGGGCGACGGGGCATCTGGCGCACAAGATGATCTTTCTCAGCGATCACGACATGCTATTAACCGAGCGCCTGGTACAAGGGGTGGACGTCTGGATCAACACTCCGCGGCGACCCTGGGAGGCTAGCGGCACGAGCGGCATGAAGGTGCTCGTCAATGGCGGCATCAATCTGTCGGATTTGGACGGCTGGTGGGCGGAGGCCTACACCGGCGAGGAGAATTGATCATGGAGACAAGGACTCTTTCGCCGGACCTGCTGCAAACCATGGATGCCTATTGGCGTGCCGCCAACTATCTGTCGGTTGGTCAGATTTACCTATATGACAATCCGTTGTTGAAGCGGCCGCTGACGCTCGCGGATGTGAAGCATATGCTTCTGGGACACTGGGGCACGACCCCGGGTCAGAATTTCATCTATGTGCACCTGAATCGTGTCATCAAAAAATTTGATCTCAATATGATTTATATGTCCGGGCCGGGACACGGCGGCCCGGCGGTCGTGGCCAACACCTACCTCGAGGGCACCTACAGCGAGGTTTATCCCAACATCAGCCAGGATGAGGACGGGCTCCGGAAGCTTTTCGTGCAGTTTTCATTTCCCGGCGGTATTCCAAGCCACGCATCGCCGGAATGTCCGGGGTCGATTCACGAAGGCGGCGAGCTGGGCTATTCGCTCAGTCATGCATTCGGCGCAGTGTTCGACAATCCGGAATTAATGGTCGCCTGCGTCGTCGGTGACGGCGAGGCGGAAACCGGACCCCTGGCGACCGCCTGGCATTCCAATAAATTCTTGAATCCGGCGACCGACGGGGCGGTGCTCCCGATTCTTCATCTCAACGGTTATAAGATTTCGAACCCGACCGTTCTGGCCCGCATCACGCGCGAGGAATTGCAGCAGCTGCTTCGCGGCTACGGGTGGACGCCTCATTTCGTCGAAGGTCACGAGCCCGCATTGATGCATGAGGCGATGGCCACGACGCTCGATGCGGCGGTTGTGCAGATCAAGAATATCCAGCACCACGCGCGTGTGAACGCCGACAGCACGCGGCCGCGCTGGCCGATGATCGTGTTGGTGTCGCCGAAGGGCTGGACGGGACCGCAAAAGGTCGATGGCCTGCAGATTGAAGGCACGTTCCGCGCTCACCAAGTGCCGCTCTCCGACCCAGCCACCCATCCACAGCACCTCAAGCTCTTGGAGGACTGGTTGAGGAGCTACCGCCCGCAGGAGCTATTCGACCAGCGGGGCCGATTGAAGCCGGAGCTGACGGAACTGGCTCCCACGGGCCAGCGGCGAATGGGGGCGAATCCCCACGCCAATGGCGGCATGCTGCTGCGCGACCTGCGAATGCCGGATTTCCGCACGTATGCAGCGGAAGTGCCGGCGCCCGGTGCGCCGGGTATCGGAGATACCCATGTGCTCGGGCCTTTCCTGCGCGATGTGGCAAGCCTCAATGGTGAGCAGCGCAATTTCCGGGTCTTCGGCCCTGACGAGACGCTTTCCAATGGGCTTGAGGCTCTCTTTTCAGTAACCAAACGCCAATGGGAGGGAGCCACCGCGCCGAATGATGAATTTTTAGCGCCCGAGGGACGAGTCATGGAAATGCTGAGCGAGCACCAATGCGAGGGTTGGCTCGAGGGCTACCTGCTTACCGGGCGGCATGGGGTTTTCAATTGCTATGAAGCGTTCATCCACATCGTCGACTCGATGTTCAATCAGCACGCCAAATGGCTGAAGGTCACAGCACATCTGCCTTGGCGACGCAAGATCGCCTCGCTCAACTACCTGTTGGCTTCGCATGTCTGGCGCCAGGATCACAACGGCTTCACTCACCAGGATCCGGGTTTCATCGATCACGTCGTCAATAAAAAGGCCGAGGTCGTGCGGGTCTACCTGCCGCCGGATGCGAACTGTCTGCTGTCGGTAATGGACCATTGCTTGCGCAGCCGCCATTACGTGAATGTGGTCGTCGCGGGCAAGCACCCCGCACCGCAATGGCTGACGATGGACGCGGCCGTCAAACATTGCACGCAGGGCATCGGGCTCTGGCCATGGGCGAGCAACGATAAGGATAGCGAGCCGGACGTGGTGATGGTCTGCGCGGGCGACGTGCCTACGCTGGAGACGCTCGCCGCTGTGTCCATCATGCGCGAGCATCTGCCGGATCTGAAAGTCCGAGTGATCAATGTCGTCGATCTCATGAAGCTGCAGCCGCAGACCGAGCACCCGCACGGTCTGAGCGATCGGGATTTCGACGAATTGTTCACCCAAAACAAGCCGGTGATCTTTGCCTTCCACGCCTACCCGTGGCTGATCCATCGGCTGACCTACCGGCGCACCAACCACGACAACATCCACGTCCGCGGCTATAAGGAAGAAGGCACGATCACCACTCCCTTTGACATGACGGTGATGAACGACCTAGACCGCTTTCACCTCGTGATGGACGCCATCGACCGCCTGCCGCAGACTGGCGACAAGGGCGTTTATCTGAAGCAGAAGCTCCAGGACAAGCTGATCGAGCACAAACAGTACATCGACAAAAACGGCCAAGACATGCCGGAGATTCGGAACTGGAAATGGAAAACGTGAAGAGAACTTGTCGGATTGGAATTAGAGCACGAAACAAGCTCGCAATCGGACTCAAAGTGTCCAAGCGGGGCGGCCCCCTGGAGTTCATTGCGTAGGAGCACCTCGATGTCGGCATGGCGAAAACAGTGAACGCAGAGGCGAACTGCGCCGGGCAGCCGTTCGTTCCAGCGTGAGCGAGAATTCGTCGTTCGATCAGACCTATGTCGTGATGAACGTGTTGGCAACGATCATCGCCTGCTACGGTCTGTTGGCCGACAGCGCTGCCGTCGTTATCGGGGCGATGATTATCGCCACGCTTCTAGGGCCGATTTTGGGAGTCGGCCTTGCTGTGATCGACGGCACTGGTACCGGAGTTTTGATCCCACCCAAGTTCCATTGTTAGCCAAGAAGGGTCGCGGCGACGGCTAAGGGGATCGAGACTGCCTGGAGTTGGGGCGGGGAGAATCCGCAAGACCGGTTGACCCAGTGCGGCGATACGACGACAACGGCCGTCAGGGCCGGAAGGATGCATATGACAATGAACCCAAAGAACTTTCGCGTACGCGAAGGAGACGACGTGAATCTTCGGAAGTGGCCGACGAAAGTGGCACCGGCATATGAGTCCGAGGCGCATTTTAAAAAAGTGATGGATGAGCATGTCGCCGAGCTAAGTTCGCTGCAGCAGCTTCAGTACGCATCCAACCGCTATGCGGTGCTGCTGATCTTTCAGGCAATGGACGCGGCCGGCAAAGACGGCGCCATCAGACATGTGATGTCGGGAGTCAATCCACAGGGTTGCCAGGTATTCAGCTTCAAACACCCCAGCGCCACCGAGTTGCAGCACGACTTTCTCTGGCGCACTACTCGTGATCTACCGGAACGTGGGCGAATCGGCATCTTCAACCGATCCTACTACGAGGAGGTGCTGATCGCCCGGGTCCATCCAGAGATCCTACGCAGCGAAGGACTCCCGGTACCATCCGACAAGAAGACCATCTGGCGCGAACGGTACCGCTCTATCGTCGATTTGGAGAAGCACCTGTATCGCAACGGAACCCGCATCGTTAAAATCTTCCTCCATCTCTCGAAGGAGGAACAGCGCAAGCGGTTTCTGGCGCGCATTGACGATCCGGACAAGAACTGGAAATTCAGTCTTGCGGACATCACGGAGCGCGGATTTTGGAAGCAATATATGCAAGCCTACGGGGAATGTCTCAGTGCAACCAGCACACGTCACGCGCCCTGGTATATCGTGCCCGCTGACGACAAGGACAATGCGCGGCTATTCGTTTCCTGGATTGTCCTCGATACGCTCGAAGGGCTTAAGCTGCATTATCCAAGGACGAGCGCCCGGCGGCGGCGCGAATTGCTGGCCATCCGCAAGCGGCTTGCACGGAAATGAGCACGCAAGAAGTCAATAGGAATACGCGTAACGTCTCTCGGAGCGGCAAGGGGCCCATCGGCGCGGTAGCGCAAGAGGACAGAGTTGCCATGATTTTCCGAGGCCGGGTATTTCTCTGCGCAAACTCGTCGGTGTGCGCCGGACCATGAGCTGGAAGATCGGCTTGCCGCGGAAATTGCGTCATGGCGAGCATCGCAGTCGTTCGGAAACACGAGACAGGCGCTGAAGCGCAGCCGGGAGTCTCATAAGGGCCTGCGATTTTGCCCGCCTCATGGGAAAATCGGCGACCATGACGTGGGTAGTCTTTCGCATGATCATAAGGAGTATGCGGCGTGGCTGATGTGAAGAAGACCGGCTTCCACCTGGGGCCGAAGAAGCCTGAATTGGAAATCAACAAGCGGGGACCCGGACAATTCTGGCGGCAACCCGCGAATTTGGTGTGGCTCTATGTGCTGGCCATGCTGGGATCGCTCTGGTTCTGGGAGGGGGCGCAGAAGGTCGCCGAGGAGCAAATTCCTTACAGCGAGTTTCTCCAGCACCTGGACAAGGGTGAAGTGAAGGAGGCAACGCTGAGCGATCAGGTCATCAGTGGGACGCTGTCGCAGATCGACCCGAAGACGCACAAGCCGCGCGAATTCGTCACCCAAAGGCCGCAGGACGATGCCCTGGCGCAGTCACTGGCCCAGCACGGGGTCAAGTTTGCGGTGGTGCACCAGACTCACTGGCTGCTCAATTTTCTACTCAACTGGGTATTGCCGTTCGGCGCGCTGGCGCTGGCATGGACTTGGTTTTCGAGGCGGATGGGCAATCGCGGGCTGCTCAACCTGGGCGCCAACCGGGTCCACATCCACGCCGAGACGGGAGTGCGGGTGACCTTCGATGATGTGGCCGGAGCCGAGGAGGCGAAAGAAGAACTGAAGGAAGTGATCGATTTTCTCAAGGACCCCACGCGCATTCAGAGCCTGGGTGGCCGCATGCCCAAGGGTGCTCTCCTGGTTGGCTCGCCCGGCACGGGCAAGACACTGCTGGCGCGGGCGGTTGCCGGGGAGGCGGGCGTGCCTTTTTTCAACATCAGCGGATCGGAGTTCATCGAGCTGTTCGTCGGCATGGGAGCCGCCCGGGTGCGCGAGCTGTTCGAGCAAGCTCGCGAGAAAGCACCGTGCATCATTTTCATCGACGAGCTGGATGCGGTCGGCGGCGCCCGCGGCATCGGTCCCGCTCTGGGAGGGCACGACGAGCGCGAGCAGACCCTGAACCAGTTGCTCTCGGAGATGGACGGATTCGATCCGTCCACCGGTGTGGTGGTGCTCGCTGCCACCAACCGCCCGGAGATTCTGGACAAGGCGTTGCTGCGCGCCGGGCGGTTCGATCGGCAGATCGTGGTGGACAAGCCGGACTTGGTGGATCGCGAGGCGATTCTGCGCCTGCATACTCGTGCCATGAAGCTCGGCACCGACGTAGACCTGCACGTGGTCGCACAGCGTACGCCGGGATTCGTCGGCGCCGACCTCGCCAACATCGCGAACGAGGCGGCGATCCGGGCCGTCCGGCACGGACACGCGGCGGTGAGCATGTCGGATCTTCGAGGAAGCCATCGACCGCGTCATCGCGGGGCCGGAAAAAAAGCACCGCGTGTTGAACGCCGAGGAAAAGCACCGCGTGGCTGTGCACGAATCCGGCCACACTCTGGTCGCACTCAACGTTCCGACAGGCGAGCCGCTGCACAAGGTGTCGATCATTCCGCATGGCGTGGCGGCACTCGGCTATACGCTGCAGCTGCCGGTGGAGGAGAAATTCCTCTCCACCGAACAGCAATTCAAGGACCAACTGGCGATCCTCCTCGCCGGACGCGCGGCCGAGGAGTTGGTCCTCGGCAATACCTCCAGCGGCGCGCAAAACGACCTCGAGCACGCGAGCGAGATCGCGCGCGCCATGGTGACGCAACTGGGCATGAGCCAGAAGCTCGGGCCACTGACCTACGGTCGGCGCCGGCAGCTGGCCTTCCTCGGGGTCGCGGGCGAGGAGGAGCGTAATTTCAGCGAGGACACCGCGCGCATCATCGATGCCGAGGCCCGGAGCCTGATTGAGGAAGGCCAACGGCGCGCCCGCGAGATCTTGTCGGCGCGCCGCGCGGCGCTCGAGGCGCTGGCCGCGGCGTTAGAGGAGCGCGAGGTGATGGATCGTGACCAGGTCGAAAGTGTGCTGCGGGAACAGGCCGATAAATCGTCCGGGGCGCCTGCCGCTGCAACGACTCGGATATCGCCTTCTTGAGCCCTTGTGCGCCAAAAAATTCGGGGGAACTACCCGACCGAGCATAAAGCGGACCCGAGACCGGCGACCTCGCGCCCAGTTACTGCCTCGAATCGAGTGAGCCGGTCAACGCTCCTCCGTTGGCGAACCCTGCAGAGCAGAAACGAACGCCGGCAAAACACAAAGTGTACAACTGCTAATGATAGTGGCGAGGTCAGCCTGCGTACAGGTTATTAAAGCATCATCGCTGCGCTAAATCATGGTCGTTCTCTGAAACCCATGAATGGGTCGGCTACCTACCGGCTGCGGATATTTACGGATTGGCAAGTTGATTGGCAAGCGCGAGCCTTGAATACGCATGCTTGCGCGGTCGTAGCCGAGCGGCATCGCCGCTGGTGGGAACCGGTGAACAAAGGAGGCGCTGTCAATGTACACAAAAATCCTGGTGGCCGTTGATGGCAGCGAAACAAGTCTGCTCGGACTTCAGCACGCAATCCTTCTGGCCAAGGATCAAAAGGCCGCATTGCGAGTGTTGCACGTTGTGCATGATTATTGGGCCGCCGATGGTCTTCACGGCCTGGTACGTTCGGGCGAATTGCTTAATGAGCTTCGTGAGCGTGGTGAGACCATCCTGAATGAGGCCGTTAGCCTTGCCCGCAAACAAGATGTCGTGGCCGAGGCGGAAACGGTCGAGACGGTAGTGGGATCGCCCGGTGCCGCGATCGTCGAGTACGCGGAACGATGGCCGGCCGATCTGATCGTGATCGGTACCCATGGACGCCGGGGCATTCGTCGTCTCGTCATGGGGAGTGATGCGGAGTACGTCGTCCGCGTGACGCCTGTGCCGGTGTTGCTGGTGCGCGGAACAAAAGCACCTCCGAAGGACTAGTGCGTCCCTGTGACCGTATGGCCAACACCCGTGCTGTTGCATCGGGTCTCGCGATCACTCGAATTGGGTCAGAAACACGACGAAAAAATTGCGCCTTGCGCCGACTCCAAGAGTGCGGGGACATCATGGACAAAGCACTGACAAAGAAAAGCGGCTCCTAAGCCGCGTGTGCGCGGCTCGAAGTCATCTATTTACCGCTGCAGTACGTATTTCCCGGGCGCATCGTCGATCGGCGGATGGCCGGCCGCGGACGACCCCATCGACGGCGGGGCCACCCGTGCCGGCGTGGAGTGCTCTGCGAGCCAACGCTGCCAGATCGGCCACCAAGACCCCGCCGCGGGCTCGGTCGTGTCAAACCATTCTTGCGGGGTGAGCGTGTCGGTGGCATTCAACCAAGTGCGCACGCGGTGGCGCCGTCGCGGGTGCACGGCGCCGCTCACGATGCCGGCGTTGTGCCCACCCGAAGTCAGCAGATAGGTGTAGTCGCTCGAGCGCGTCAAGCTGCGCGCCTTGTAAGTGGACTGCCACGGTGCGACATGATCGGTCTCGGTACCGACGACGAACATCGGAAATCGTATTGCGCCCAGATCGACGCGACGGCCTTCGGCATGGAACTCGCCGCGCGCCAGCGCGTTGTTGAGGTACAGTTGCCGTAAATATTCCGCATGCATGCGCGAGGGCATGCGCGTGCCATCCGCATTCCAAGCCATCAGATCGTTCGGCGATGCGCGCTTGCCGCGCAAGTAGGTGTCGACGGCCGGCGCCCACAACAGATCCCGCGACCGCAGCAGCGCGAACGCCGCGCCCATCTGTTCGCTCTTGAGCACGCCGGTGCGCTCCATGACCGATTCGAGCATGTCGAGCTGGCTCGGGCTGATGAACACCGACAGCTCGCCCGGCTCGCTGAAATCCTGCTGTGCGGCGAGCAAGGTCTTGCTCGCCAACCGTTGATCGCCTTCGGCGGCGTAGAGCGCGGCGGCGATCGACAGCAAGGTGCCGCCGATGCAGTAGCCGACGGTGTGGATTTTGCGCTCCGGCACGATCCGCGAAACGGCGTCCAACGCCGACCGTATGCCGAGCCGCAGGTAGTCGTCCATGCCGAGCCCGCGATCGCTCGCATGCGGGTTTTTCCATGAAATGATGAAGACCGTGTGGCCTTGGGAGACCAGGAATTGCACCAGGGAATTTCTCGCCGAGAGGTCGAGGATGTAGTACTTCATGATCCACGCCGGCACGATCAGGATCGGCTCGGCATAGACCGTCTCGGTCGTCGGCGCATACTGGATCAATTCAATCAGTTCGTTGCGCAGGACGACGTTGCCGGGGGTTGCGGCGACATCGCGCCCAACGACGAATTTTTCGGCCGTGGACGCAGCGGCGCCCCCCACGGCGCGCTTGATGTCATCGAGCCAGTGATTGAAGCCGCGCACCAGGTTCTCGCCGGCCTCGGCTCGGGTGATGTCGAGCAGTTCGGGGTTGGTGCCAAGGTAGTGCGCCGGCGAGACGGCCTCCAAGGCGTTGCGCGCCACGAAATCGAGTGTGCGCTCGGTCTCGGGTGCGATACCGGCGACGCCGGACCAGGCTTTCTGCCACCAGTCGCTGTAATTGCGGTAGCTGCGCGCGTAGATGTTGTAGGGCCACTCTGCCCATGCTTCGGCGCTGAAGCGATCGTCGTCCTCGGCGGGTGGCAGCGGCTGCCCGCTGATCGCCCGCAGCGCGAAGGTCCAGCTGTCGATCGTCTTGGCGAGCGCGTCCTGCATGATCTCGAGCTGTTTGGGCGGGTCCTTGGCGAGGTTTAAGTACCAGTCCCACCAGGCATTGGCGTACGTGTCGGGCGCGAGACCGCCGGTCACGGTCGCCAGTTGGGCGCGCAACGCACGCGCCATGTCGGCCGATTCCTTGGAATCCGGCGATTTGGCAACGTTGTTGCCGTCGATCGTACGATTGTCCACGCTGCTTGCTGTCCGTCGTTGGAAGAGCTGATTACAGCATAAAAAAAACAGCGGAGGCGGGGGCGCCGTAGCGCTTCCCGCCCCGCTGTAGACCCGCCGCGGGGGGGCGCAGCGGACCGGCGCCGGTTAGAGCCGGCGCCGGCATGGGATCAGCTCGCTTTCTTCTTGGCCGCGTCGCTGAACTTGGCCGGTTCGCCGAACTTCGCCGCGTCGCCGAACTTGGCGGTCGCCTGGCTCACTGCTTCGGTGAAGGTGGTCTGCGCAGTGGTTTGCGCATCGCTCGCCAGCGTGATGAATTCCTGCGCACGCGCACGCAGCTTCTCGCTGAGCGCCGTGGTGAGTTCCACTTGCTTGGTCACGAACTCGGTCGGCGTCTGGGCAGCGATAGCGGCCTTGGCCTGTGCCAGGCTCCAATCCAAGAAATCGCCGACAACGGCGTATTGATAGCGGCCCAAGCGGTCAATGGCCTTGACGCCTTCCTGCTGGGTCTTCAACGCCGGGGCAAACGCATTTCGGTAGGCCTCGAAGATGGCCTTCGGATCAAAAGTCGAGTCGCTCATGTTCTATCTCCTGCAGTTACTGGGTTTTGGGGCTGAGGCCATTATAGCGCAATCTGTATGCACTGCAAGAGAAAATTCAGTGACCTTTCTGATCGGTTGCTGGATGGAATTAACTATTTGAAAAATAATAGAAAAATATCAATTATCCGACCTCAGTATTGGCGCGATCGTGCCAAAATTGTTGCGTTGCAAAAGGTCTTGGAATACTTCGGCAGGTGCCTCCGGGCAGCGGGGTACACGGCAGACATCGACGGGCGCAGGGCTCGAGGGCATGATGATCGGCGGTGCCCGCGATCCTCCATCACATCCGCTCATTGGAGCTCTATGCCGAGCGCAGCGGCGCTCGCCTGGTGCGCACGACGCTGCCCGAGTGCGTCGCGGGCCGAGTGTTCCGCAACCTCATTCTGGTGCGCACGGGCCAGAGTCCGGAGCAGGAGCTATCGACGCTGGTGCACGAAATCGCCCATTGGCTGGTGCATCGGGTGGCCCGCTCCCAGGTGCTTTGCACTCTTTTTGAATATGAAGCCGAAGCGGTCGAGGCCCTGGTGATGGCGCAGCTTGGTTTGCACCCCGGTATCGATTGGGGTGATCGAAACGGCGACAGCCCGACCGACGGCCTGTTGTCGGCGTCGGTTACTCGAGTGGTGCGGGCGAGCAGAGGGATCTGCGCGGCGCTCGGCCAGGACGGGGGGCCGGCTTCAGAGCCGCAAACCGCCGTCGATGTCGAGGCAACGGCCGGTAAAGAAATCGTTCTCGAATATGAAGCGCACCGCATGGGCGATTTCGTCGGGTTTTCCCAATCGCTTCAGGGGCACCGGCGCCGTGAGTTTGTCGAGCACCTCCGGGCGCATGGTGGCGAGGATGTCGGTGTGGGTGAAGCCGGGTGCAATCGAGCCGACGCGGATGCCGTAGCGGGCCAATTCCTTCGCCCAGACCACGCTCATTGATTCGACCCCGGCCTTGGCGGCGCTGTAGTTGCTCTGCCCGGCGTTTCCCACCCGCGAAATGCTCGAAACATTGACGATGACCCCGCCGTTGCCGAATTCGATCATGTGGGCCGCCGCCTCGCGCGCGCAGAGGAACACAGCGCTGAGATTCACCGCGATCACCGAGTCCCACTGATCCAAACTCATGCGTCCGACCACGGCGCCATCCTTGACTTTCACCAGCAAGCCGTCGCGCACGATGCCGGCATTGTTGACCAGCCCGTCCAATCGGCCGAATTCGGCGCCGACCGTGGTCATTGCGGCGCTCACCTCGCTCTCGTCGGCAACGTTCACGAGATAGCCGCGCGCCTGAACCGATTCGGCGGCGCACAGCGCAACCGCCTCGTCAAGGTCGGCTTGGTTGCGATCCAAGAGCGCGATATCCGCCCCATGAGAAGCGAGCTGCAGGGCGATCGCGCGACCGATGCCGCGTCCGCCGCCGGTTACCACTACGGTTTTGTTACGAAGTTCCATGATGGGGGATCATTTACCTTTTTTGCCGTCGTTCGGCTTTTTGTCGTTCCGTTCGGGCGTCTTCGCGGCGGCGCCCCGGCCGATGAACGCATCGCGGGTAGCCGCCTGCATCTGTTCCCACAATGCCAAGTTCTTCTGCGCCAACTCGGTCAATGGCGCAAATGGCCCCTGCATTGCCTTGGCCAATTCCGACTGAATCGTCTCCTGCTGGCGCAGCATGGCGGTGAACGCTTGTTCGAGGTAACCGCTGAGCAGCGCTTGCATCGGACGCCCATAGAAGCGGATGATCATTTCGAGCAATTCCGCGCTCAATACCGGCGAACCAAGGTGCTCCTGTTCGGAAATGATTTGCAGCAGCACCGGCCGCGTCAGGTCCTCGCCCGACTTGTCGTCGATCACTTTGATCTTTTCGCCGGCAACGATCAGTTGGCGCAGGTCCTCGAGCGTCACGTGGCGGCTGCCCGCCGTGTCGTAAAGGCGGCGATTCGTATATTTGCGTATGACGCGTTCTTGTTGCATCGTCCTGTCCGAGGCCTGCCCGGCATCCTAAGCGAAGCTTTCGCATTGCACAACTTAGGCATTACCGGGTCTCTGGCAGATGAAATAATGTGGTTTCTATCTAATATCAAACAATGACTTATATCTCATTCATTAAGCTTAACATTGGCTGCAGCGCACAACCCAGGGTCTGTTGCATTGCATACGGAGGCGCTTACCGTGGAACCTGATCCTTGGCGGCAGTGGCAGGCGTTCGCGGCGCAATTCGCCCCGTTTGGCCGTGCACCGCTGCCCCCGGCTCAAGGCTTGCCGGGAGGCCTCGGCGCTTTCGGCTTTGCGCCCTTCATCGAATCGGCCGGGCGTTTTGCGGCCGAAGCGCGCTCCTTCATCGCCAGCAGCGCGAACGCTTCGGCGTCCTCGGTAGCCGATGCGGCGCGAAAATTCGGCGACTTTTTGCGGGATCAAGCCGCCGCCGTTCAGCCCCCGTGGGCCGCGGCGTTCGGCATCGGCAATCCGAATGCCGCGAACGCAACCGCGCAATGGGACTTGCCCGCGCTCGGAGCGACTCGGGAACATCAGCAGCGCGCGCAGCGGATGGCGGACGCTTGGCGCCGCATGGATGATGCGCAGCGCCGCTTGCAGCGCCTCTGGGCCGACGCGATGCGCGAAGCGGCCGCCTCCTTCGCCGCACGGCTGGGAACCGCCCAACCCGGCGCGCCCAGCACCGAGGCGCTGAACAAGCTCTACGACACCTGGATCGGCTGTGCGGAGGATGCCTACGCTCGTATGGCACACAGCGAGGCGTTCTGCGGCGCACTTGCCGATTTCGTGAATGCCAGCAGCCAGTGGCGCGACGAACTTCAGACCGCCATCGAGCAGGGGGCGAAGATGCTCGATCTGCCGACGCGCAGCGAGATCAATACGCTCACGCATAGGCTAAAATCCCTGGAGGAGCGGCTGCGCGCCGCGCCGAAGGAGCATGGACCGAAGCAGCGTAAGCCGAAGCTTGCGGCGAGGCGCAAGCGGCCCGCGCGCCGCCGGGCAAAGACATGACGGACGCGAAAGTTTATGCCGGCCTCGCCGCGGCCGGGCGGGTGGCCGCCGGTTGCTCGGAACGGGAGGCTGTGTGGCAGTCGGGCAAACTCACCCTGTTTCGGTACCGGCCCATTGCACGGCCGGCCTCCGGCGGCGTGCCGTTGCTGATCGTCTATGCCCTGGTCAACCGGCCGTACATGATGGATTTGCAGGAGGACCGATCGCTGATCCGAGGTTTGCTGGCAGCGGGGCTGGACGTGTATCTGATCGAATGGGGCTATCCCGACGGGGCAGATCGGTTCACCACCCTGGCCGATTACATCGACGATTATCTGGCGGGCTGCGTCGATCGGATCCTGCAGACGCACCGGTTGGATGCCCTCAATATTCTCGGCGTCTGCCAGGGCGGTGTGTTCAGCCTGTGCTACAGCGCGCTGTATCGCGGGCGCGTGCGCAATTTGGTCACCATGGTCACGCCGGTGGACTTCCATACTCCGGCGGATCTGCTGGGGAAATGGGCGAGAAAAATCGACGTTCCGGCGTGGGTGGGTGAGGGCAATGTCTCGGGCGATACGCTGAATCAGCTGTTCCTATCGCTCATGCCGTTTCGTCTGACACAGCAAAAATATGTGCATCTGCTCGAGGGTGGATTCGATTCGGCGCGCATCGAGAACTTCATGCGGGTCGAGCAATGGATTTTCGATAGTCCGGACCAGGCCGGGGCGGCATTCCGGGAGTTCGTGGTGTGGCTTTATCAGGAGAATCGGCTGGTGCGCAACACGCTGGAGATCGGCGGCCGCAAAGTCGATCTGCACGCTCTGCGGCTGCCGATATTGAACCTGATCGGCAAGCGCGATCACTTGGTGCCGCCCGCCGCCTCGGCGGCCCTTAAGCGGCTGGTCGGCAGCGACGACTACACGGCGCTCGAATTTGATCTCGGGCACATCGGCATGTACATCAGCGAGCGGGCGCAACGCGAGGTGCCGGGCAAGATTGCCGACTGGCTCGCGGCGCGCTGAGTCCGGGCGCCTACATATACACGCCGCCGTTGACGTTGATCTGCTGACCGGTGATGTAATCGCCGTGCGCCGCCAAAAACAGCACCGCTTTCGCGATCTCCTCCGGCTTGCCGAAACGCCCCATGGGAATGCGCGCCAGGATCGTCGCCTGCACGGCTTCCGGCACCTTGGCGAGCATGCCGGTCTCGGTAAATCCCGGGGCCAGGGCGTTGCATGTCACGTTGTGTTTGGCGAGCTCCAACGCGGCGGTCTTGGTGAAGGCGATGATGCCGCCTTTGCTCGCGGCGTAATTGGCCTGCCCGAAATTTCCGGCCTGACCGACGAACGAGCTGATGTTGATGATCCGCCCGAATTTCTGCTCCAGCATCATGGGCGCGACGGCCGAGACGCCGAAATAGCAGGCGTTCAGATTGGTGTGCAGCACGGCGAGCCAGTCCTCGTCGGTCATTTTGCGTAGAGTCTTGTCGCGCGTGATGCCGGCGTTGTTGACCAAAATGTCGAGTCCACCCCAAGTTTGCTTGATTTTTTCGATCATCGAATTCCAGGTGGAGCGCTCGCCCACGTCGCCCTTGAACAGCAGGGTCCTGCGGCCCATCTTGGCCAGCTCGTCGGCCAGAGAACGCGCATCGGCCTCGCTCGATTGATAGTTGATGGCGACATCGGCTCCCTCGGCGGCAAGGACGATGGCGATTGCCCGGCCGATGCCGCGCGCCGCCCCTGTTACCAACGCTCGCCGCCCCTCTAATGCTTTCATGTCGCGCCTCCGTAAGGATTTGTTTGGGTTAGCCGATCTTCCGCAAAGATGGGCTATGTCCGCGATGTTATTTGACTACCCGTTCACCGCCAACTCTAGCACGCCGTCGCACAGCCGAGGGCGGCGCGTCAAATTTCAATTCGATCTGCGCCATCGTTCCGTATTCATCGTCTTCACCTTGAATGGCAAGGACGGGACAGCGAATCGAGGGCAGCAAGGCCTCGATGTTCCAGGAGCGGAATTCGGGGTCGAGCCAGATCCGGTTCCAACCCCAGAAGGTCGAATCGACGTCCGCGTGGTAGCGGCCCGCTCGAAGATTGCGCTCGAGCAGGTCGTATGATGCACTATATTGCATACCCAGGTGAAACAGCATGGCGGACCCAGCCCCGATAGCCGAATCCCACCCTACGTGCGGTTCAACTGATTCTCCGATGCGCTTTGCGACATTGCAGCCGGGCATGGTAATCGAGGCGGGCCCTCGGTCGGTGAGCGTCGAAGAAATCGTCGAGTTCGCTTCCCGCTATGACCCGCAGTGGTTTCATACCGATCCGCAGCGAGCCGGCGGCAGCCGCTGGAAAGGCCTGATCGCGAGCGGCTGGCACTCCTGTGCGATTGCGATGGAACTGGCGGTGGGAGCCGTTCTGAGGGACTCCGAATCCTTCGGTTCGCCCGGCATCGAGGAAGTCAAATGGCTGGAGCCGGTGCGGCCGGGGGACGCGCTGCGCCTGCGCATCGAGGTGCTCGAATCGAGGCTCTCGGCGTCCGGGCGAACCGGCATCGTGCGTTGGCGCTGGGAGCTGTGGAACCAAGACCATCTCAGAGTGCTGTCGCTGATCGGAACCAGCTTGTTCGAAATCGCGCCCGCCGATCCGCGAGGGCATTGACGGCCGTAAAATTCGCTCGCCGGAAAATGCGCTTGCGGCCCACGAGCTGATATATCATGGGCTCGTGCACGACATGGACGGCTTCGATCTGCGAAACCTGCCGGCGGATTTTTACGCGAATCCGTTTCCCTACTACGCGCATTTGCAGGCCCGATCGCCGGTCAAGCGAATGCCGGACGGCTCGATCCTGCTGACGCGCTACCGGGACGTGGAGTTCGTCTACAAGAACCCGACGATATTCAGTTCCGATAAGAGGCGCGAATTCGGCGAGAAGTT
Organism: uncultured Gammaproteobacteria bacterium; assembly: GCA_963813755.1. Lineage (GTDB taxonomy): Bacteria > Pseudomonadota > Gammaproteobacteria > Steroidobacterales > Steroidobacteraceae > Bog-1198. Next base: position 297,568 of record CAWEZY010000003.1, read on the forward strand.
CGACTCGACGCCGCTTTTCGCGCACCACACAACCAGTTTGGTTTTCAACGATCCGCCGCTGCATACGCGAGTCCGACGCTTGATCAACGGTGCTCTGACGCCGCGCGCCGTCGCGCAAATTCAGCCGGCCCTGGAGAACTGGGTCGACCGATTGCTCGGCGATATGGCGGCGGCGAAGTCGGTTGACCTGATCGAGGATTTTGCCGCCGCGATTCCCATTGAAGTGATCGGTAACTTGCTCGGCGTACCGCGCCACGAACGCGCGCCGCTTCGCGATTGGTCGCTGGCCATACTGGGTGCCCTGGAGCCGCGATTGACGCCCGATGCCGCCCGGCGAGGCAACCAGGCGGTGCAGGAATTCGCGGCGTATCTCGACGGACTGATCGAACAACGGTGCGCGCAGAGCGCGGGCGCGCATTCGGACTTGATTTCCCTGCTGGTGCACGGCGAATACGCGGGCCAGCGTCTGAGCAGGGCCGAACTCGTCCATAATTGCATCTTCGTCCTCAATGCCGGACACGAAACAACCACCAACCTGATCGGCAACGGACTGGTCGCGCTTGCCGAGCATCCCGATCAGCGCGAACGGCTGATCGCCGAACCGGAGCTGATCAAAACCGCAATAGAAGAGTTCCTGCGCTACGAAAGCCCCAACCAGCTCGGCAATCGCATCACCGCTACGCCCGTGCGGTTCGGCGGGGTGGCGCTGCCCGCCGGGACTCAAATCTCCGTGTGCATCGGCGCAGCCAATCGCGACCCCGAACAATTCGTGGAGCCCGATAGACTCGATGTGGGGCGTGCGCCCAACCGTCATTTGGCGTTCGCGAGCGGCATTCACCAGTGCGCCGGTATGGGAGTGGCGAGGCTTGAGGCGGCGACCGCGATTGGCCGTTTCCTGCGGCGGTTTCCTGCGTACTCGATTGCAGCCGCGCCCACGCGCGGCGGCCGGGCGCGGTTTCGGGGATTCTTGCGGGTGCCTTGCAAATTGTGATCCGATGTCGGCATGCGGGTGCTGCTGGTCGAAGATGATCCGATGATCGCCGCGGGGCTGCAGACGGCGCTGCGGCAGGACGGCTACGCGGTGGACGGCGTGAGCGACGGGCGCCGCGCTGCCGAGGCGCTGCGCACCGATCGCTTCGATATCGTGCTGCTCGACCTCGGGCTTCCCGGGCGAGATGGGCTCGAGGTTCTGCGCGAGCTTCGCGGGCGGGGCGATGCCACGCCGGTCATCATCGTGACCGCCCGGGACGATACTCGCAATCGAATCGAGGGGCTCGATGCCGGTGCGGACGACTACATCGTCAAACCCTTCGATCTCGATGAGATCGCCGCGCGCATGCGATCGGTGCTGCGCCGGGCGGCGGGCCGCGGAGATCCGTGCATCAGGCATCGCGGCATTTCGTTGAACCCGGTCACTCACGGGGTGGAGCGCGACGGGGTGCCGGTCGTTTTATCGGCGCACGAGTTCGCGGTGCTGGAAGCGCTGCTGCAGCGCCCCGGGGCCGTGCTTTCTCGAACTCAACTCGAGGACCGGTTGTACGGCTGGAGCGACTCGATCGAAAGCAATGCCATTGAAGTCTACATCCACGCTTTGCGCCGCAAGCTCGGCAGCGACTCCATCCGCACGCTGCGCGGCGTAGGCTATTTCATACCCAAATAATGGATTCCATCCGCACACGATTGCTGATCGCATTGCTGGCGTTGGTGGCCGCGATTTCGCTGCTGGCCGGGACGCTCACTTATCGGCGCGTGTTGGCGGAGACCTCGACGCTCTTTGATTATCAGTTGCGCCAGATGGCGCTGTCCCTGCGCCGTCAGGTGTCCATCGCGCCCCGCCTCGAGCTGCCGCCCGATGAGGTCGACACGGATTTCGTGATCCAGATATGGGATCTCTTCGGCACGCGCGTGTATCTGTCTCGGCCGGGCCTGCCGATGATCAATCAAACCGCGTTAGGTTACGCGGACGTGCGGGTGCGCGGCGAGCCGTGGCGTACCTACGGACTGCAGACGGTCGACGGGGTGATTCAGATCGCGCAACCGCAGCGGGTACGCGAGCAGTTGGCCCGCGGCGCGGCGCTGCGCGTCGTGATACCGCTGTTGTTGCTGCTGCCCGTGCTGGGAGCCGCCATCGTCGGCGTGGTGAGGAGCGGAATGCTGCCGCTGCAGCGCATTGCGATCGAAGTTCAACATCGCGACGTACACAGCCTGGCGCCCATCGCCGTGACGAGCCTGCCGCGGGAAGTCGCGCCGCTGGTCCTCGAACTCAATCGCCTGTTGATCCGTTTGCACTCGGCGTTCCACGCTCAGCGCGCCTTCGTTGCCGACGCGGCTCACGAATTGCGCTCGCCCCTGACGGCGGTCCGACTGGATCTGCAACTGCTCGATAGAGCGCCGGATGAGGCGGCGCGCCTCGAAGCGCGCGCCAATCTCGGCGCGGCGGTCGAGCGCGCCATCCACTTGGTGGAGCAGCTGCTCACCTTGGCGCGCAACGAGCCGCGCGACGAACGGGGAGACCTGTCGCCGATTGCGCTCGAGGCCGCCGTTTCCGAAGGCGTCGCGGATACCCACGCCTTGGCGCTGGCGCGTGGCATCGACTTGGGGCTCGAGGCTGAACCGGATGTCCGCGTGCGCGGCGACCGCGACGCGCTGCGCACGCTGGTGCGAAATCTGGTCGACAATGCGGTGCGCTATACGCCGGCGGGTGGACGCGTACAGGTGCGAACCGCGAACACGCCGCAGGGCGCGGTGCTCGAGGTGACCGACTCGGGGCCGGGCATCCCGGCGGCGGATCGGGAGCGCGTCTTCGACCGGTTTTACCGGCGGGCCAGCGCGCCGCAAGGCGGCAGTGGATTGGGCCTCGCCATCGTGAGGGCAATCGCCGATCGACACGGCGCTCGCCTCAGGTTTGCCGATGCCCCGGGCGGGGGGCTGAAGGCGACGGTCGAGTTTGCGCAGTGGACTTAAGATTCGCTTAAGCGGGCCGGGGGAAGATATTCGCAGGAGTTCGACCCGTTGCGAGGAGGTATTCAATGAAAGCTCGAACCAGTTTATTCGCCCTGGCGGCCGCGGCCGTGTTTGCGGTCGGGGCGTTCACGGGGTGGATGGCGCCGGCGATATTGCGCACCGCGCGTGCAGATGCCATGGGAACAGCCCCGGATTCATCGTTGACCGCGTCGAGGCCGGCGGCCAGCGCGTCGACAGCGGCCGCGCCCGTCCCGATCCCGCTGGGGACGGCGCCGAATTACCGGGCGATCGTCGCGCAGAATCGCGACGCGGTGGTCGGCATCACCACGGCGGGCGAGATGAAGGTCGCGACCGTTCAGCCGTTCGGCCCGATGCCATTTGGCCCGAATCCGTTTGGCGACGACGACAATAATCCGCTGTCGCAATTCTTCCGCCACCTGCCGGGCCCGCAGGGCCATGTGCCCATGCATGCGCAAGGCTCGGGATTCATCGTGAATTCGGCCGGTATCGTGCTCACCAACGCCCACGTCGTGGAAGGCGCGAAGGAGGTGACGGTCAAACTGATCGATCATCGGGAATTTACCGCCAAGGTGTTGGGCACGGACAAGGCAAGCGACATTGCGGTGCTCAAGATCGACGCGAAAGGGCTGCCGTTCGTGAGGATCGGCAATTCGGATCAGCTTGAGCGTGGGCGATTACGTTCTGGCGATCGGTGCGCCGTTCGGCCTTGAGGAGACGGCCACCGCCGGCATCGTGAGCGCCACCGGCCGCTCGCTCCCCGGTGACGGCGCCGTGCCGTTCATCCAGACCGACGCGGCCGTGAACCCGGGAAATTCCGGCGGACCGCTGTTCGACGCCAGCGGCGCCGTGGTCGGCATCAATTCGCAGATCTACACCAACTCCGGGGGCTATCAGGGCGTGTCCTTCGCCATTCCGATCAATTTGGCGCAAGGGGCCGAGCAGCAAATCGTCAAAACCGGCAAGGTCGAGCACGGGCGATTGGGTGTCGAAATTCAAAGCGTCGATCAGTCGCTGGCTCAGTCCTTCAAGTTGAGCACGCCCGCCGGCGCGCTGGTCGCCAAAGTCGAACCGGGCAGCGCGGCCGCGCGCGCCGGACTCAAGGCGGGAGACGTGATTGTCAAGTATGACGGCAACTCCATTGCCGATTCCGGTCAGTTGTCGGTGCGGGTGAGCAGTACCGCACCCGGCGACAAGGCGACGCTTGAAGTGATACGCGACGGCAAGCCGCTGACCGTCACCGCGATCATCGCCTCGGCGAGCAACGGCAGCGTCGCAAAGAACAGCGAAGCCGCACCGGAGGCAGCGCACCTCGGAATGAGATTGCGCCCGCTCACCCCGCAGGAGCGCGACCAGGCCGGCGTCTCGGCGGGACTGGTCGTGGAGGAGGCGAGCGGCCGCGCGGCCGAAGCCGGCATTCAGCCGGGCGATGTGGTGCTGTCCGTCGACGGCACGCCGGTGCAAAGCGTCGCGCAGTTGCGCGCACTGGTGCGCGAGCATGACAAGCAGGTTGCGCTGTTGATTCAGCGCGGCGACAGCCGGATCTTCATCCCGATCGGCGTTGGGATAACAATAATCGAGAACGCCGCCGGCCTGCGCATGAAGGCGCGGGCCGGCGGCGCTGTTGAGCCACAGCGGACCGAGCGCTCGGCGCGCGAATGAGCTATAAAGCACACGATGAAGCAATGCGTCGTGGCCTTCGCCCTTGCGATTCTGTTTGTTTTCCCGGTAATCGCGGCGGACCCGGCGCCAATCCAGCCACCGCCCGCACCGGGTCCGGCCACGGGCTTGGCCGATTTGGCGGCGCTGCGGGCCACGGTGTTCGGCACTCCACCGCAGGATATCGCGCCGCTGCCCGAGAAGGTGCCGCTCCTCGAGATGGACCTCGCACTGCCGTGGGCGCGCCCGGTGCCGGCCGTCTTCTGGTTCGACCGCCGGCTGCGGGTGTGGTTTTCGGCTCAGGATAAACCGGCGCCGCTCGCCATCGTCATTGCCGGCACCGGCGGCGACGGCAACACCGCGAAGCTCTCCATCCTGCGCGCCGTGCTGTACGGCGCCGGTTATCACGTCCTGACCATGCCGTCGCCGACCTTCCCGGGCTTCATCGTCTCCGCATCGAGCACCGGGGTCGCGGGCGATCTGGTGCAGGACGGCCGCGATCTGTACGCCGCAATCCAGCAAATCATGTCGCATCTGCCGCGCAAGGTGCGGATCACCGACATCGATATTCTGGGCTACAGCTTGGGCGGCGCCAATGCGGCCATGGTCAAATCGATCGATGCCGCCGAGCGCAAGCTCAACATTCACCGCGCGCTGATGATCAATCCGCCGGTAAGCCTGTTCTCCTCGGTCGGCCGGCTCGACAAGCTGTACGCCATCACGCTCGGCAACGGCGATGCGGGCGTCGAGCGCTTCTATCAGCAGCTGTATGCGGCGCTCGCGAACCTGTACCGCGCCTCGGACCGGGTGGAACTGGACGAGGATTTCCTGCTGGGGCGGCCGCGTCCGTATTGAGGACGGACGCCGAATTCTCGACGGCGATTGCGCTGACGTTTCGAATCGCGCTGGTCAATGTGTTCTTCGCCGGCGACCTGTATTCCGGTTCGGGCGTCGTGGTCGATCCGCGGCATCCGCCCGGGGTCGACGATTCGCTCGATGAGATCTTCCGGAACCTTGCGCAGCAAGCCGTTTTCCGAATATTTCACCAGGGTCTTCGCGCCGTACTATTTGCGCCGCCGGCCGAATTCGACCGTGGAGGAGTTGATCGCCGACAACCGGCTCGATGTCATCGGCGCTGCATTGCGCGGCGATCCGGACTACTACGCGCAGACCAACAGCGACGATCTGATTCTCGACGCGGCGGAACTCGATTGGCTGAAAGACACGCTCGGCGCGCGCATCCAGGTCTACGATCACGGCGGTCATTTGGGCAACCTGGGCGATCGGCAGCAGGTCGCCGACATGCTCGACATGCTCGGCGGGCGCTGGAAGGGGAGCGCGCCAGTGAGAGCAGCCGGTCCGGTGATGGTGCTGTTCCTCGCGCTTGGCCGGCTGCGCCTCGCAGGAGGTCCGCTACCATCAGCTGCCGCCCGACACGCCGGCGGCGAACAATGCCGTGAATCTCGAGAAGGCGATGGCGCTCGCGGCCCAGGCGGCGAGCGCGGCCAACAGCGCCAAGCCGGAGGCCGGCGGCGAAGCCGGCTGCTCGATCACGCCGGCCGACGCGCCGCCCTTGCAGACCTACGATCCGTGGGCGCGCTTCAACCGCTCGATGTATCGGTTCAATGCGCGCTTTGACGAGTCGGTGTTTCTGCCGGTAGCGAACGGCTACCGCCGTGCTGCCGTCGCCGATTCGCGCCGGCGTGCACAATTTTTTCGCCAATCTCGCCGAAGTGGACAGCGTCATCAATTACACGCTGCAAGGGCGCTTCGGCCGCGGGGTGCGCAGCCTCGGTCGGTTCGTGATCAACAGCACCCTCGGCCTGGGCGGCCTGTTCGATGTCGCGGAAAAGCTGAATCTGCCGCGGGCGCCGACCGGCTTTGGCACGACGCTCGCCAAATGGGGCATGCATCCCGGTCCGTATCTGGTGATTCCGATTTACGGACCCTCGACGCTGCGCGAGGGCATCGGGCTGGCCGCAGACTACGGCACCTCCTATGAGGTCAACGTCGCCGATCTGTATCGCGGCAGACAGGCGTGGGGCCTGGGGCGCTCTGAACGCGGTCGATAAGCGCGCAAATATCGATTTCCGCTACTACGCCTCAGGTTCGCCCTTCGAGTACGACACGATCCGCTTCCTGTACGTGCGCAAGCTCCTGATCGAGGACGCGGCTCTGCACCGGAAGCAGCCGCCGAAATCAGTCCATCCGGACGCACCGGCGGGCGAATGACCGACACTCCGGTATATCGGGTCAGCGCCTTTCCCAATCAGGAGCGCAGGCGCGCCGAATCGGCCGCCGAACGCATACGCCGCCGCTTTCCCGGCGCGTGCCTGGTCACGGTTTTTCTGGCCGGAATGCTCTTGCAGGTGCAGTGCGCAATCGACAGTATACGGCGCGCCGACCAAGCGGCGGGCTGCTTTGGCGAGGCGCTGCACAGAGGTCTCGATTGGCTTCAGGAACGGAACAAAACTTGATGCGTGACCCTGCGTGAACAGCCCTGCCGCGGCGTCCCGTCTCGTGCCCATTCGTTGGCGAATTTTCTCCTTTCTATTCGGATTCGGTCTGCTTGCGTACGTGCAGCAAAAGACCATCACGGTGGCCGCCGAACAGATGATGCCCGCGCTGCACCTGACGCAGCTGCAGATTGGTTGGCTCGAAGACGCGTTCGTCTGGGGCTACGCCCTGTTCCAGCTGCCGGGCGGACTGTTCGGGCAGCGCATCGGCGCGCGGCGCACCTTCGTCATCATCGGGCTCACGGCGTTTCTTGCGACCATCGCCATGCCGCTGGCGCCGAATTTCTTCACCGGGCCGACGCTTTTCGCCGCATTGCTCGGCGCACAGCTGCTGCTCGGTGTTTCGCAAGGAGCGATTTTTCCCGTATCGGCCGGGGTGTTCGAGGCCTGGTTTCCGCCGAGGCGCTGGTCGTACGTGCAGGGCCTGCAAACCATGGGACTGCAGTTGGGGGCAGCACTGACGCCGCCGCTCATCGTGAATCTGACCGTGCACTTGGGATGGCAGCGCGCGCTGCTGTGGGCGAGCTTGCCGGCGCTCGGTCTCATCGCGCTGTGGGCCTGGTATGCGCGCAACACGCCGCGCGAACATCCATCGGTCGACGCGCAGGAACTTCTCGAGATCGGCAACCAACCGCAGGTGCATGCGTCGATCAGCATGCAGCAGGTCTTGAGACTGATCGGCAATCGCAACGTGTTGCTGCTATTCGTCTCCTATATGAGCATGAATTACACTTTCTATCTCCTGTCGAACTGGGTTTTCCTCTACCTGGTTCAGGAGCGGCATTTTTCCGCGCTCGAGAGCAGCGGGCTCGCGAGCGCGCCCCCGTTGGCCGCCGCGGTCGGTGCGGGGCTCGGCGGGCTCGTGACCGCCCTGCTGGCGCAACGCTTCGGTAATCGCTGGGGCTACCGTATTGTTCCCCTCATGGCGTTGCCCGCTGCCGCCGTGCTATTGATGTTCGCCGTGAATGCCGCCAATCCGTATCTCGCGGTGGCCTCACTCGCCGTTTGCTTTGGCTCGGTGGAATTGACCGAAGGCGCGTTCTGGGGTGCCGCGATGACGATCGGCCGTGGGGACACCATGGCGGTGTGCGGCGTCATGAACACCGGGGGCAACCTGGGTGGCATCATCGCGCTGCCCATCGTAGGGTATTTCGCCGATCAGCATGCGTGGCACACCGCGTTCGTCATCGGCGCAGGGTTCGCCCTGATCAGTGCGGCGGGGTGGCTCGGTATCCAAATCGCGCCGCTGGAAGCGGCGAGTCAAGCGCCGTCCGGGCGCTAGCGGGCCACATCCCGACCGAGGCATGATGGCCGGCCGCTGGCAAATCTGGATCGATCGGGGCGGCACGTTCACCGATATCGTGGGACGCGCGCCCGACGGCGGGTTGCGCACGTTGAAATTGCTGTCGGAGAACAAGGAACAGTACAGGGACGCGGCGCTCGAGGGCATTCGCCGCATGCTGGGTCTGGCGGCCGAGGAACCGATCGACCCGACGCGCGTCGAGTGCGTGAAGATGGGTACCACCGTCGCGACCAATGCGCTGCTCGAACGCCGCGGAGAACGCACGTTGCTGGTGACGACCCGCGGCTTTCGCGACGCGCTGCGGATTGCGACTCAAGCGCGACCGCGGCTGTTCGACAGGCGCATCGTGCTGCCCGAACTCCTCTATGAGCGCGTGATCGAAGCCGAGGAGCGCGTCGATGCGCGTGGCCAACTCGTCATCGCGATGAACTCGGCCGCACTCAGGGTGGGCTTGCAGGCGGCCTACGAGGCGGGCATTCGCGCCTGCGCCATCGTGTTCATGCACGCTTACCGGGCTCCCGCGCACGAACTGGCGGCCGAGGCGCTGGCGCGCGCTTGCGGATTCACTCAAGTGTCCGTATCGCACCGCGTGAGTCCGCTGATGAAGCTGGTGCCGCGCGGCGACACCACCGTGGTCGATGCCTACCTCTCGCCGATGCTGCGCCGCTACGTGGATCAGCTGGCGGAGCAGATGCCGGGAGTGCGGCTGCTGTTCATGCAAAGTTCCGGAGGATTGACCGAAGCGCACCGCTTCCAGGGCAAGGATGCCATCCTGTCGGGACCCGCCGGCGGCATCGTCGGCATGGTGCGCAGTGCGCGAGCCGCCGGACACCGGCGTTTGATCGGCTTCGACATGGGAGGCACGTCCACCGACGTGAGCCACTACGCCGGAGCGTACGAACGCGCGTTCGAAACGGAAGTCGCGGGCGTGCGCATGCGCGCTCCGATGATGAGCATTCATACGATCGCCGCCGGCGGCGGCTCCATCATTCGCTTCGACGGCGCGCGTCTGCGCGTCGGTCCGGAATCCGCGGGCGCGGATCCCGGCCCCGCGAGCTACCGGCGCGGCGGCCCGCTGACGATCACCGACGCCAATCTCATGCTCGGCCGCATTCAGCCGGATTTCTTTCCGCGAGTTTTCGGAGCGCGGGCCGATCAGCCGCTCGACCGTGATGTCGTTGCGCAGCGCTTTGCCGATCTGGCGGCCCGCATGAGCCTGAGCCGCAGCGCGGGACGCTGAGGTCGGCCCGGAGGAGGCGGCGGCCGGCGCATTACGGATCGCCGTGGGGAGCATGGCCAATGCGGTGAAGCGCATCTCGGTGGCGCGCGGCTACGACGTCACGCGCTACACGCTGCAGTGCTTCGGCGGGGCGGGCGGGCAGCATGCCTGTCTGGTCGCGGATGCGCTCGGCATGCAGCACGTGTTTTGCCACCCGCTGGCCGGTGTCTTGAGCGCCTACGGCATGGGCGTGGCCGATCAGATCGCGATGCGCGAAGCCGCGCTCGAGCGAATGCTCGACGAGGAAGGCATTTCCGAGGCTCGCGGATTGGCCGCGCGCTTGGAGCAAGAGGCCGGGGCCGAACTCGCGCTTCAGGGAGTCGATCCCAAAGCGGCTGCGCAGCGTCGTCCGCCTCCTGGTTCGTTACCACGGCACAGACACCGCGTTGCCGTGCGAGCTGCCGGCGGATTCCTCGGCGGCGGTCCGGTGCTGCATCGACATTCGCACGCAGTTCGAGAGGTCGTATCGCCGGCGCTACGCGTTCCTCATGCCGCATCTGGGCCTGGTCATCGAGGCGGTGTCGGTGGAATGCATCGCGGCCGGCGAACGCCTCGACCAGGCTGTCGCCGCGGATCCGGAGCGGAACTTCCGGCCGGCCGCGCGCGCCGAGATCTCGATGTACTGTCTCGCGGATCGGCAACCGGCGGGCTGGCGCGCGGCGCGCCTCTTCGAAGGCGAGAGCCTCGAGGCCGGGGCAACGATGGACGGGCCCGCCCTGATCGCCGAGCGCAATGCGACCATCGTGGTCGAATCGGGATGGCGGGCGGCGGTTACCGCGGCGCGGAATCTGGAACTGCGGCGCATTCGCCCGCGGCCCGCAACCGCTGCCGTCGGCACGCATGCCGGCCCGGCCGCTGCGGATCCCATAATGCTCGAGCTGTTCAATAACCTGTTCATGAATATCGCGGAGCAGATGGGATTGCGGCTGCAGAACACGGCGCACTCGGTCAACATCAAGGAGCGGCTGGACTTTAGTTGCGCGATATTCGATGCCGCGGGCTCCTTGATCGCGAACGCGCCGCATATGCCGGTGCATCTGGGCTCGATGAGCGAATCGGTGCAAACGGTGATCTTGCGCAATCCGCGGCTCGGGCCGGGCGAGGTATTCGTGCTGAACGATCCCTATCATGGCGGCACGCATCTGCCCGACATTACGGTCGTCACCCCGGTATTTTTGCAATCCGCCGCCCCGCGGTTTTTCGTCGCATCGCGCGGACATCACGCGGACGTCGGCGGCTCGACGCCGGGTTCGATGCCGCCTTTTTCGACTTCGATTGCCGAAGAAGGCGTGCTCATCGACAACTTCAAGATGGTCGAGGCCGGGGCGCTGCGCGACACGGCTCTGCTCGAATTGCTGAGCCGGGGACCCTATCCGGCACGCAATCCGGCGCAAAATCTTGCCGATTTGCGCGCGCAAATTGCCGCCAATGAAAAGGGCGCGCAGGAATTGGAGCTCATGGTCGAGCAGTACGGGCACGAGACCGTGGCCCGATACATGGGTTACGTGCAGGACAACGCCGAGGAGTGCGTGCGCCGGGCGATCACGGCGCTGAAGGACGGGAATTTCACCTTGCCGCTCGATAACGGGGCGCAGATCCGCGTGAGCGTCCGGGTCGATGCCGAGCGGCGCCGTGCGCGCATCGATTTCACGGGCACCAGCGAACAATTGCCGGATAATTTCAATGCACCGCGATCGATCACCATAGCCGCCGTGCTCTACGTGTTTCGCACCTTGGTGGATGATGAGATTCCGCTGAACGAGGGCTGCCTGAAACCGCTGGATATCGTGGTTCCCGAGGGCTGCATGTTGAACCCGCGGCCGCCGGCCGCGGTGGTGGCGGGTAACGTCGAGACCTCGACCTGCGTGACCAATGCGCTATACGGCGCGCTGGGCGTCATGGCGGCGAGTCAATGCACCATGAACAATTTCACCTTCGGCAATGCTCGCCATCAATACTACGAGACCATCGCGGGCGGCTCTGGCGCGGGCCCGGGGTATGCAGGCGCGAGCGTCGTGCAGACCCATATGACCAACTCGCGTCTCACCGACCCGGAAGTGCTGGAATTTCGCTACCCGGTGCGCCTGGATTCGTTTGAAATTCGCCGCGGTTCCGGCGGCTCGGGTCGCTGGCGCGGCGGCGACGGCGGGGTGCGGCGCATCCGCTTCTTGGAGCCCATGACGGCATCGATCTTGAGCAATGGACGGGGTAGCGGTTCGTTCGGCATGGCGGGAGGCGGGCCCGGCGCCCCCGGGGAGAACCACATCGAGCGGGCGGACGGCCGCCTCGACCGGTTGGGGGCCGTTGGGCAAGCGGAAATGGCGCCGCACGATGTGTTCGTCATCAGCACCCCGGGCGGCGGCGGCTACGGTGAAAAATAGTCAGAAGGGCGTAACATCGGATCCGTGGAAGCCGTTCTTGACGGGAGCCGCCATGCCCCACATTGAAATGGTCGAGGTCAGCCCACGCGACGGGTTGCAAAATGAGTCGATGCTGTTCACCACGGCGCAAAAGCTGCAGCTGATCGGCCGCGCACTGGAGGCCGGTGCGCGGCGCATCGAGGCGACCAGCTTCGTGAATCCGAAGCTCGTTCCGCAGATGAGCGATGCCGAGGCGGTCGCCGCCGGATTGCCGCGCCGGGACGGCATCGTCTTCATTGGGTTGGTGCTGAACAAACGCGGGGCGCTGCGCGCGATCGAGGCCGGCATGGACGAATTGGGTGCGGTGTGCGCCGCTTCCGACGGCTTCGCGCGCCGCAACCAAGGCATGTCCTCCGATGAATCGCTCGCCATGTGCGGCGAGGTCGTGCGCCTGGCGAATAAACATGGGCGCCGCGCGCAAATCACCATATCAACGGCCTTCGGCTGCCCCTTTGACGGCGAAGTCGATCCCGAGCGAGTGGTTGAAATGGCGCTCACGGCCGCCGAGACCGGTGCGACCGAGATTGCAATCGCCGACACCATCGGCGTCGCCGGTCCCGGAGAAGTATCGAGGCTGGTGCGCCGCGTGGCCGCTGCTATCAGGCCTGTGCCGGTGCGGGTGCATTTTCACAACACGCGCAACACCGGTCTCGCCAACGTGTGGGCGGCGGTCGAGGCCGGCGCCAAGATCGTGGATGCCTCGCTGGGCGGGATCGGCGGCTGTCCGTTTGCGCCGCGCGCCACGGGCAATGTGCCGACCGAGGACGTGGCGTACCTGTTGGAGCGCTCCGGATATCGGACCGGGCTCAATGTCGATCGGCTGATCGAGGCCGCGCTTTGGCTCGGCTCCACGATGGGGCGCGAGGTACCCGGGATGCTGAGCCGGGCCGGCGCATTTCCGGCCAGGCGCGCGACGACGGCCTAGCGCGGCTGCATGCGAATGGCGCCGTCCAGGCGGATGATTTCGCCGTTCAACGTCGGTATTTCCACGATGGATTGCACCAACTGCGCGAATTCCTCCGGCTTCCCCAAGCGCGGCGGGAACGGAATCTGCTTACCGAGGGATTCCTGAACTTCCGTCGACAGGCTCGCCAGCATGGGAGTCATGAAGATGCCGGGTGCAATCGCCACGCAGCGAATTCCGAATTGAGCGAGTTCGCGGGCGATGGGCAAGGTCATGCCGGCGATGCCCGCTTTGCCCGCTGCATAGGCCACCTGGCCGATTTGACCTTCGAACGCGGCGACCGAGGCGGTGTGAATCAACACGCCGCGTTCGCCTTCGCCGTTGGGGATGTTCTCGCGCATCATGGCGGCGGCGGCTTTGTCGCATAGAAAGGTGCCGACCAGATTGATTCGAATCACCTTCTCGAAATAGTCGCCGGCCATCGGCCCTTCCTTGCCGAGCATCTTGCCAACGCCGATGACGCCGGCGCAATTGACCAGCAGATTGATGCCGTTCATCGCCTGACGGGCGGCGGACATCGCGGCGATGACTTGCGATTCGACGCTGACGTCGCATTTGATGAACGACGCGCCGATTTCCTTGGCGACGCTGAGCCCGGCCGCCTCCTGCAAATCGAGAATGACGGCCTTTGCGCCGGCGCCAACGGCGCGCTCGGCGACGGCGCGGCCCAATCCGGATGCGCCGCCGGTGACCACCGCCAAGGTTTGGCTGAATTTCATGGTTGGGTTTCCAGGTTTGCGAGTGGGTGAGCCCCGCGTGGCCAACGCTCTTTGAAGAAAAGCTCGATCATCTCCTCGGTGACATCCCGTATCCGGCTCGGCGTCCAGTGCGGCGCGTTGTCCTTGTCGATGATCAAGGCCCGCGTGCCCTCGACGAAGTCGCCGTGCACAAAACACTGCTGCATCATGCCGAGCTCCATGCGAAAGCAGTCCGCCAGGGCCATGGTCTTGCCGCGCTGCAGTTGCCGCAGCGTCACGGCGAGCATGGTCGGCGAACGCGCGCGCAGGAGTTTAAGCGTTTGCCGCGCCCAATCCGCGTACTCGGCGCGCGTTTCGCGCTCGAGCGAGCCGATGATTTCCGGGATCGAGGGTTGGGAAAAATGCGCGTCGATCGCCGGCCGCAGTACGCTCAAGGAGGGCGCCGCCAAACCTTGCGCCGATTCGGCGTGGATGAGGCGAATCAAGTCGGATCGCGGGTCGGCGCTCCAATTCAATCCCTCGAGAGACCCCGTGAGCGAGGCGATGGCGGCCGCGGGCAGGTAGACATCGGCCAATTGACAATACAGCGCATCGGCGCCGCGGATCTGTGTGCCGGTCAACGCCAAATAGGGCCCCAAGGAGCCGGGCAGCCGCGACAGAAAGTAGCTGGCCCCCACGTCGGGAAATATCCCAATCGCCACTTCCGGCATCGCGATCCGCGTGCGGTCGCCGACGATGCGCAGGCCCGCGCCCTGGGCGAGGCCCATGCCGCCTCCCATCGTGATGCCGTCCATCAACGCGATGCAGGGCTTGGGGTAGGAGTACAAGGCGTAATCCAGCGAGTATTCGGCAATAAAGAATTCATGATGCAGGGAGCCGGATTCCTTGAGGCTTTGATACAGCGCGCGAATGTCGCCGCCGGCGCAAAATGCCTTATCCCCTTCGCCGCGGATCAGCACCGCACGCAGCTGCGGATCGAGCGCGCAGGCACGCAGGCGCGAATGCAGCTCGCCGATCATCTCGAAGGTCAGGGCATTGAGCGCGCTGGGACGATTCAGCGTCAGGATCGCGAGCCCGTTGCGTATATCGCAGAGCACATCCGTATCGCTCATGGGATCGCGCCGCTCAGCTGTTGGTCCAATGGGGTTTGCGCTTCTCCAAAAAGGCGTTCACGCCTTCCCGCTGGTCCGCGCCGTCGAACAAATCGACGAAGCGTTCGCGCTCCAAGGCGAGCGCCGCGCCGCGCGGCGTGCCGTAGCGCGCTTGGTGTATCAGGCGCTTCGACAGCGCTGCGGCGCGTGGGCGCAGCGAGGCGGCCCTTTGCGCCAGCGCCATGGCGGTCACGAGAGATTGGCCGCGCGGCACGACCTGTTCGACCAGGCCGATGCGCAACGCCGTCCCGGCATCGAGTCTTTCGTTGGTGAGAATCATGCGTTTGGCCCAGCCCTCTCCGACCAGCCAGGGAAGGGTCTGGGTGCCGCAACCGCAGGGCAGCAAGCCGATCGAGGCTTCCGGCAACGCCATTTGCGCATGCTCCTCGGCGATGCGTAGATCACAGGCGAGCGCGCATTCGAGTCCGCCGCCCATCGCATAGCCGTTGATCGCGGCAACGACGACCGCACGCGCCTCCTGCAGCGCCTCGAACGCCGCGCCGAAGCGCTGTGCCATGAGCCGTGCCTGAACTTTATCGCCGCCCGCAAAAGTCTTGATGTCGGCCCCGGCACTGAAGAATTTATCGCCGTGACCGGTGAGGACGGCGGCATACACGCGCTCGTTTCGATTCAGATCCCCGATCAGCGCCTCGAGCTCGCCGAGCCCCTCGGCGGTGAAGGTGTTCGCGGGCGGATTGTTGATGGTGATGAGCGCGACATGCCCGTCCACCTTGCATTCGATCATGGCCTGCTCCGGTGCGGCCTCAAGTGGGCCGCTTGAGGAGATTGATGATGGACGAGAAATCCTGGGTGCCGGCGCCCGCGGCGCTCCACATCTGGTAGAGCTGTTGCGCCATGGCGCCCAGGACCACCGGCTGCCTGGCCAGCTTCGCCGCATCGGTGGCGAGCCCGAGATCCTTGAGCATGAGATCCGTGCCGAAACCGCCGGAGTAGCCGCGCGCGGCGGGCACGTTATCCATGACGCCGGGGTAGGGGTTGTAGGTGTCGGAGCTCCAGCAGCGCCCGCTCGAGGAATTGATGATTCCCGCCAGTACTTTCGGATCGATGCCGAGAGCCGCGCCCAAGCTCATCGCTTCGCAGACCCCGATCATGGAGATGCCGAGCAGCAGGTTATTGCAAATCTTCGCGGTTTGACCCGTGCCCGCGCCGCCGCAGTGCACGATGTGGCGGCCCATGTGCGCGAGAATCGGTTTGATGTGTTCGAACAATGCCGGCTCCGCGCCCACCATAAAGGTCAATGTGCCGGCCTCGGCGCCGCCGGTGCCTCCGGAAACCGGCGCATCGGCCATGGGGTGCCCGCGCTTGACGGCGGCAGCGGCCACTTCTCGCGCCGTATGCGGATCGATGGTGCTCGAATCGACCAAGCGCGCGCCTCGAAGCGCGCCGGCGAGTACACCCTCTTCACCGAGGTACACGCTCTTCACGTGCGGCGAGGACGGCAGCATGGTGATCACCAGTTCGCCTTGACTCGCGGCAGCCTTGGCCGAAGCAGCAGCGATCGCGCCCGATGAAGTCAGCGCCTCGACGTTGCTCGCAACTAAGTCGAATACCGAGAGCGAGTGGCCCGCCTTCAGCAGATTTCGCGCCATCGGAGCGCCCATGTGGCCAAGACCGATGAACGCGATCTTCATTTGAGGCTGATAGTGGTATTTACACCCGCGGTGACGCTGTCGTCGAACCAGCGCGACGTGACCGTCTTGGTTTGCGTGTAGAACTGCACAACCTGCTTGCCGTAGGGCCCGAGATCGCCGAGCTTCGAGCCGCGCGATCCGGTGAAGCTGAAGAACGGCACCGGCACCGGAATCGGCACGTTGATGCCCACTTGGCCGACGTCGATTTCGCTCTGGAACTTGCGCGCGGCCGCACCGCTTTGCGTAAATATGCCGGTGCCGTTGCCGAACGGATTGGCATTCACCAGCGCAATCGCCTCATCCAGGGTGTTGACGCCGACGATCACCATCACCGGTCCGAAGATCTCGGTGGTGTAGATCTTCATGGACGGCCGTACCGCGGAGAAAACGGTGGGTCCGATGAAATTGCCGCTTTCGTAGCCCGGGACTTTGATCGCGCGGCCGTCCAGCTCGAGTTTGGCGCCTTCCTTGATGCCGTCCTCGATCAGCCCGAGGATGCGCTGCTTCGCGCTCTTCGAGACGACCGGACCCAGATCGGTGCCTTTTTCGCCGCCCGCGTTGACTTTGAGAGTCTTGGCCTTGGCGACGATCTCGGGTATCCATTTTTGCGCTTCGCCGACCAGGACCGTGACCGAAGTGGCCATGCAGCGTTGCCCCGCGGCGCCGAATGTCGAGCCGACCAGCGCATTGAGCGACTGCTCCTTGTTGGCGTCGGGCAGCACGACCGCGTGATTCTTGGCGCCCATCATGCACTGCGCGCGCTTCCCGTGCTGCGAGGCGAGATTGTACACATGCGTCCCGACGGCGGTTGAGCCCACGAAGGAGACGGCGACGATATCCGGATGGGTACATAGAGCGTCGACCGCGCGCTTGCCGCCATGGACGATATTGAGCACACCCGGCGGCACACCCGCCTGCAGCGCGAGCTCGGCCAACAGCATCGGCGTCATCGGATCCTGTTCGGAGGGCTTGAGCACAAAGGTGTTGCCGCAAACGATGGCCATCGGAAACATCCAGAGCGGAATCATCGCCGGAAAGTTGAACGGCGTGATGCCGGCGCACACGCCGATCGGCTGGCGAATCGAGTACGTATCCACGCCGCCGGCGACGTTCTCCGCGAACTCGCCGAGTTGCAGGCTGCCGATCGAACACGCGTGTTCGACCACTTCGAGCCCACGGAACACATCGCCCTCCGCGTCGGCGTGGGTTTTGCCCTGCTCGGCGCTTAAGGTCTGCGCGATCCGGCTCATGTGCTCGCGGATGAGCGCCTGGAGCTTGAGCATGATGCGTGTGCGCGCCGCGATCGGCGTGTGTTTCCAGGTCTTGTACGCTTCCTTGGCCGAGGCTATCGCGGCATTGATTTCGGCGTCCGTGGCGAAGGGCACCTGCGCCAGCACTTGTTGGGTCGCCGGGTTGACGACGTCGTGCCACTCGGCGCTGCGCGATTCGATGAATTTGCCGTCGAGCAGCATTTTGACGGTGGGCGCCTGATCCGTGAGCGCCGCAGGTTCGGTGATCATGAAGGGTCCTCTCGTGTCGTTAGGGTTCGCGCAATCAGCAGACGTTGAATCTCGCTGGTGCCCTCGTAAATTTGAGTGATGCGCGCATCTCGGTAATACCGCTCCACGTCGTATTCTTCCAGATAGCCGTAGCCGCCGTGAATCTGAATGGCCTTCGAGCAGACCCGCTCGGCCATTTCCGAGGCATATAGTTTAGCCTGACAAGCTTCCGATAGGCAGGGTTCGCCGGCGCCGCGCAGGCGGGCCGCCTGGTGCGTCAACAGGCGAGCCGCGTTGATGGAGGTGTGCATGTCGGCCAGCATGTCGCCGATGCTGCCGAACTCGGCTATCGGCCGATCGAATTGCCTGCGTTCCTTCGCGTAGGCGAGAGCCGCTTCGAAGGCGGCGCGGGCGATTCCTATGGCCTGCGCCGCGACTCCGATGCGCCCGCCCTCCAAATTGGACAAGGCGATCGACAGTCCCTTGCCGCGCTTGCCCAGCAAACACTCCTCGGGAACTCGGCAATCCGCGAAAGTGATCGCGCAGGTGTCCGAGCCGCGGATGCCGAGCTTGTGTTCCGGCCGGCCGACCCTAAGGCCCGGCGTGGCGGTGGGAACTATGAAGGCCGAGATGCCCTTCTTCTTCAACGCCGGATCGGTTACCGCGAACACGATGGCAATTTTGGCGCGTTTGCCGTTGGTCACGAACTGCTTGGCGCCGTTCAAGATCCAAACACCGTTCTCGAGCACCGCGCGAGTTTTCAAGTTGTGCGCTTCCGAGCCGGCCTGCGGCTCCGTGAGGCAGAAGCAGCCGATCGCCTTGCCCTGCGCCATATCGGGGAGATAGCGGCGCTTCTGCTCGGCCGTGCCGAATTGGAGGATCGGGCCGCATCCCACCGAACTGTGCACGCTCACGAGCGCGGCGGTGGCAGCGCAGGCGGCTGCGATCTCTTCGATCGCCAATGCGTATGCCACATAGTCGGTGTAGGAGCCGCCCCACTCATCCGGCACCATCATGCCGAGCAGGCCGGTTTCGCCGAGCTTCGCGATCGCGGCGTCGGCGATCCAGCCGTCCCGGTCCCATTGGGCGGCATGGGGCTTCAATTCCTGGCGCGCGAATTCACGCGCCGAATCGCGAATCATCCGCTGCTCTTCGCTATAGAATTCCACTGATTTAAATCCCTGAGGGCCGAGACCCGTGGGCCGCCGATCGCAATAGTTTGACCCTGATGGACGATGTGAAGCGCATGATGACCACTGGAATTATATACAGTCAGAATTCGAATCGCATGGGATATTCTGCTGCACGTACGCACGCCCGATATGCGCAGCCTTGCGGGCGCAGGTTGCGCCTTACCCTCAATAGTTTTGAATCCCTGGGAAGCTGACGTATGGCGAACGCCAATGGCTCTGCACCGATGAACTCGCCCGCAGCGCGCTTGCGCGCTGCGCTCGCCGCCGAGCGCCCGCTGCAGGTGGTCGGGGCGATCAATGCCTACGCGGCACGCATGGCTGCGGCCTGCGGTTTCAAGGCACTGTACCTTTCGGGCGGCGGAGTGGCCGCGAACTCTTTGGGCGTGCCGGATCTGGGAATCAGCACCATGGACGATGTGCTGACCGACATGCGCCGCATCACCGACGCCTGCTCCCTGCCGCTGCTGGTGGACGCCGACACCGGTTGGGGAGGGGCGTTCAACATTGCGCGCACGGTGAAGTCCTTCATCAAGTTCGGCGCCGCTGGGCTGCATATCGAAGATCAAGTCCAAGCCAAGCGCTGCGGGCACCGTCCGGGCAAGGAGGTGGTGCCGGCGCAAGAGATGGTGGACCGCATCAAGGCGGCGGTGGATGCGCGTACGGATTCGCAATTCGTCATCATGGCGCGCACCGATGCCTTGGCCGTCGAGGGCATCGAACCTGCGATCGAGCGGGCCGTCGCCTGTGTCGAGGCCGGCGCGGACATGGTTTTTCCCGAGGCAATCACCGATCTCGCCCTGTACCGGCGCTTCAAGGACGCGGTCGGCGTGCCGATCCTCGCCAATATCACTGAGTTCGGCCGCACGCCCTTGTATTCGAGCAGCGAATTGGCCGCGGTGGGAGTCGACATCGTCCTTTACTGCTGCTCTGCGTATCGGGCGATGAATGCCGCCGCGCTCGCCACCTACCAAGCCATTCGGCGCGATGGCACGCAAAAGAACGTGCTCGATCGCATGCAAAACCGTGCGGATCTCTACGGGTATCTTGACTACCACGCCTACGAAGCGAAATTGGACCAGCTGTTTGCGGAGGGGAAGGGCAAATGACGGATCTTCAGGCGGCCGGTTTAAAACCGAAGAAATCCGTGGCGCTGTCCGGCGTCAATGCCGGCAACACCGCGTTGTCAACCGTCGGCACGACCGGCAACGACCTGCATTATCGCGGCTACGATATTCTCGATATCGCTACGACCTGCGAGTTCGAGGAGATCGCCCATCTGCTGGTTCACGAAAAATTGCCGAATCGCGCGCAGTTGGCGGCGTACAAGAGCAAGCTGAAGGCGCTGCGCGAGTTGCCGTCCGCGGTGCGCGCCGTGCTGGAGCATTTGCCCGCCGCCAGCCATCCGATGGACGTGCTGCGCACCGGCGTTTCGGCGCTCGGCTGCCTGGTCCCCGAAGCCGCCGGACATCCGACCGCGGGCGCGCGCGACCTGGCCGACCGGCTGTTGGCTTGCCTGGGATCGATGCTGTGTTACTGGCACCACTTTGCGCTGCACCGGCGGCGCATCGAAGTGCGGACGGACGATGATTCGATCGGCGCGCATTTCCTGCATCTGCTGCATGGCCAAAAACCGCCGGCACATTGGGTGCGGGCCATGCACACCTCGCTGATTCTCTACGCCGAACACGAGTTCAATGCCTCGACCTTTACCGCGCGGGTCATCGCGGGCACGGGATCCGATATGTATTCATGCATCACCGGAGCGATCGGCGCGCTGCGCGGCCCCAAGCACGGCGGCGCGAATGAGGTCGCTTTCGAGATCCAAAGCCGCTATGCCACGCCCGATGCGGCCGCGCAGGACATCAAGCGGCGCATTGCCGCCAAAGAGGTCATTATTGGCTTCGGGCATCCCGTGTACACGATATCGGATCCGCGCAATCAGGTAATCAAAGAAGTCTCCCGCGGCTTGGCGCTTGCGGCCAACGAACCCTTGGCCTTCGCGGTGGCCGAGCGCATCGAGGCGGTGATGAAGGAGACCAAGAACCTATTTCCGAACCTGGATTGGTTCTCGGCCGTCTCATACCATCTGATGGGTGTGCCGACAGCCATGTTCACGCCGCTGTTCGTCATCAGCCGCACCTCGGGCTGGACCGCGCACGTCATCGAGCAGCGCATCGACGGCAAGATCATCCGTCCCAGCGCCAGCTACATCGGGCCCGAGAATCTCAAATTCCAGCCGCTGGCCGATCGTCCCTAGCCGGTCGAGCCCGCCCCTTCGGCAAGACACCGAGGCTTCCATGTCACACGACAGCAAATCGGCCGCACGGCCCACGCCCGATCATCTGCTCGCCGCCATTGCGGAGTATGTGTTGGATCATGAAATCAGGAGCGCATTGGCCTACGAGACCGCGCTCTACTGCTTGATGGATACGTTGGCATGCGGCTTTCAGGCGCTGAAGTACCCGGCGTGCACCAAGCTCTTGGGTCCGGTCGTGCCGGGCGCCACGCTCACCGGCGGCGCGCGCGTTCCCGGCACATCGTATGAACTCGATCCCGTCAATGCGGCATTCAATATCGGCGCCATGATTCGTTGGCTCGATTTCAACGATACCTGGCTGGCCGCCGAATGGGGCCATCCTTCCGACAATCTCGGCGGCATCCTCGCGATCGCCGATTACCTGTCGCGCGGCGGCCGACCGCTCTCGGTGCGCGACGTATTGACGGCGATGATCAAGGCGCACGAGATACAGGGCGTGCTCGCGTTGGAGAACAGCTTCAACCGGGTGGGACTCGATCATGTGCTTCTGGTGCGAGTCGCCTCGACCGCCGTGGTGACGGCGCTGCTCGGCGGCAACCGCGACCAGATCGTCAATGCCGTGTCCAATGCCTGGATCGACGGCGGCGCCCTGCGCACCTACCGGCATGCCCCGAATACCGGTTCGCGCAAAAGCTGGGCTGCCGGGGATGCCACCAGCCGAGCCGTGCGCCTCGCCCTGTTCGCGTTGAAGGGCGAGATGGGCTATCCGTCGGCGCTGTCCGCCAAGACCTGGGGTTTTCAGGACGTGCTGTTCAAATCCAATCCCGTGGCGCTGCCCCAGGCCTTCGACAGCTACGTCATGGAGAACGTGCTGTTCAAGATATCGTATCCGGCCGAATTCCACGCTCAGACCGCGGTCGAAGCGGCCATGACTCTGCACCCGCAAATCGAGGGCAAGCTGGGTCTCATCGACCGCGTGACGATCGAAACCCAGGAACCCGGCGTGCGCATCATCGATAAAACGGGACCTCTCGCCAACCCCGCGGATCGGGATCACTGCATCCAGTACATGGTCGCCGTGCCGCTGCTGTTTGGCAGGCTCACCGCGTCGGACTATGAGGATCGGGTCGCCGGGGACCCGCGAGTCGATGCGTTGCGCGGCAAAATGCAAGTCAAGGAGAACGCGCAGTTCACGCGCGACTACTATGCGCCGGACAAGCGCTATATCGGCAACGCCGTGCAGGTATTTTTCAAGGACGGCACGATGAGCGCCCGCATCCAGGTCGACTACCCCATCGGGCATCGTAAACGCCGGGCCGAGGGGATGCCGGTATTGGTCAAGAAGTTCGAAGCCAGCGTTGGCGAGCACTTTGGCGCCAAACAGAGCGCCGGCATCATCAGGATGTTTGGGGACCGGGCTGCTCTGCCGTCGATGGCGGTCGGCGACTTCATGGCGCAGATGGTCAGCGCCGGGTAAGCCGCGTGAGCGGATGGCCGCTCACGGTCGGCGCTCAAAAAAATACCGCGCCGCAGTCGGGGATTATGACGCATCGGGCTTGCCGAAGGCCCCCCCGGATCTGGATAGTGTCTCAATGAAGCGATCCGATGCTCCAAGTCCCCGCGATCGGGTTTCAAATCAATTGCAAGTCAATGTGCGCTGCGCAGCGGGCGAGGCCGGCGAGCAGCGCAGCCTTCCCGACAGGCGGCGGC
Organism: uncultured Gammaproteobacteria bacterium; assembly: GCA_963813755.1. Taxonomy (GTDB): domain Bacteria; phylum Pseudomonadota; class Gammaproteobacteria; order Steroidobacterales; family Steroidobacteraceae; genus Bog-1198. The sequence continues at coordinate 320,851 of CAWEZY010000003.1, forward strand.
GCGTCCTTTGGTCGGTGGTGTACGGCAGCTTCAATGCGCGGCGTCGCCGGCCGGCGCGCCGCATGAACGATTCCCGCTATCACGCGTTGGATTGGCACAGCGCTCATTTGTTGGCCGTATCCATCGGCATCTTGATCTTGAGCGTCGCGGACGCGGCGCTCACGCTCGCCCTGATGTCCTACGGCGCCGTCGAGGTCAACCCGGTCATGGGGGCGCTGGTCGACGGCAGCCCGGCGGTCTTCGCGGGGTTGAAAATCGCGATGACAGGGATCAGTGTCATGTTGATGGTGTTTCTCGCACGCTATCGGTTCATGCGCGTGGTGCGCGTCGAGTTGATCCTGTACGGCGTGCTGGCGGGCTACATGATCTTGATCGCACATGAGTTCGGCATGCTGCAGAACATCCCGGACCTGCACCTCTTCTGATTTTGAATTGCCGCCTCACATTCCCTATTGCGCCGCATTGAGCTAAACTTCCGGGGCGCTTGAAAAATCCGCTTCTCGATCGTATGACCTTGATGTACTTGAGGTTTTTGCCCGTCCGATGCACCCATGAGCGAATCACTTGCGGACCAATTGTCGGCCACGGCTCTGTACGGTGGAAACGCGGATTTCATCGAAGATCTGTACGAAAAATATCTGAACGATCCGGCGGCGGTTGACCCGTCTTGGGCCCGATACTTCCGCAGCTTGCCCGGGACCGGCCCGGATCAGGCCACTCACCGGCAAATTCGCGATCGCGTGTCGGCGAAGCTGCGGGCGCCCGCCGGCGCCGGAAGCGCGTCGCGGCAGAGTGCCGAGGCGGCGAGCGCCAAGCAGGGGGCGGTGTCGCGGTTGATTCAGATCTATGCGAATCGCGGCCACTTGATCGCCCGCTTGGATCCGCTCGGACTTCAGCAGCGGGCCAAACCCCGTGTGCTCGATCTGGAATATTTCGGCCTGGGCGATGCGGATCTGGATACGGAGTTCTTCACCGGCAGCCGCAACGAGTCGATTGCCGCGCGCGCCAAGCTCAAGGATATTCTGGCGACCCTCAAATTCATTTACACCGACACCATCGGCGCGGAATTCGCCCATGTGTCCGACACCGACGAGCGGCTCTGGCTGCAGGATCAGTTTCAGTCCGCGCGCATTCGGGACCGCTTCAGCGCCGACGAGAAGAGGAATATTCTTTGGCAGCTGACCGCCGCCGAAGGGTTGGAGCGCTATCTGCACACCAAGTACGTGGGCCAAAAGCGCTTTTCGCTCGAAGGCGCCGACAGTCTCATCCCATTGCTCGACGATTTGGTGCAGCAAGGCGGCAGGGCCGGCATCGAGGAGACCATCATCGGCATGGCGCATCGCGGCCGCCTCAATGTGCTGGTGAACTTGCTGGGCAAATCCCCCAGGGATCTGTTCAGCGAATTCGAGGGTCATTACGATCTCGACAATCTGCGCGGCTCGGGCGACGTCAAGTATCACAAGGGATTCTCCGCCGATTTGAAAACCAGCTCCGGCAATGTGCACGTCGCTTTGGCCTTCAACCCCTCGCACCTCGAGATCGTCGATGCGGTGGTGGAGGGTTCGGTGCGCGCGCGGCAAGAGCGCCGCGGAGACGCCAAGGGCGACAAGGTGCTCGCCGTCCAGATACACGGTGATGCCGCGTTCGCGGGTCAGGGCGTCATCATGGAAACGCTGCAGCTGTCGCAAGCGCGCGGTTTCTATACCGGCGGGACGGTGCACCTCATCGTCAATAACCAGGTCGGCTTTACCACCAGCGATCCGCGCGATGCGCGATCGACCCTGTACTGTTCCGATGTCGCGAAAATGGTGGAAGCGCCGATTTTTCACGTCAATGCGGATGATCCCGAAGCGGTTTGCTTCGTGGTGCGGTTCGCCCTCGACTACAGAATGAAGTTTCACAAGGATGTGGTCATCGATCTCGTGTGCTATCGCAGGCACGGCCACAACGAAGCCGATGAGCCGGCGGCGACTCAGCCGCTCATGTACCAAGTCATCCGAAAGAAGCCGACCGTGCGGCAGCTGTACGCGCAAAAACTGGCGGCCGAGGGCGTGCTGTCGGCCGCCGACGCCTCGGCGATGATGGATCAATACCGCAACGGCTTGGATGAAGGCAAGCCGCAGGCTCGCGCGGCTCTCGGGCTGATCGGCAACAAATACACGGTCGACTGGAGCGAATATATGGGCGCCGATTGGTCGGAGCCGGTCGCAACCGCCGTCGACATGGGGCGCCTGCGCGCTCTTGGCCGGGCCATTACCACCTATCCGGCGGATTGGACTTTGCATCCGCGGGTGTTGGCGATCATGCGCGCGCGCGAGCGCATGGTGACCGGCGAGCTCGCGCTCGACTGGGGCTGCGCCGAGAGTCTCGCTTACGCCAGCTTGCTTCAAGAGGGCTACCTGGTGCGTCTCACCGGGCAGGACAGCGGCCGCGGCACGTTCTTTCACCGGCACGCGGTGCTGCACGACCAAACCACGGGTCGGCGCTATATTCCGCTGCAGCACTTGGCGACCAACCAGCCCACGTTCACGATAACCGATTCGATACTTTCCGAAGAGGCGGTGCTGGGTTTCGAGTACGGCTATTCCACCACCGAGCCGCGTTGCCTGACGATTTGGGAGGGCCAGTTCGGCGATTTCTGCAACGGCGCGCAAGTGATCATCGATCAGTTCATCAGCTCGGGCGAAGCGAAGTGGGGCCGGCTGTCCGGCATCACGCTGTTCCTTCCGCACGGTTACGAAGGCCAGGGTCCGGAACATTCCTCGGCGCGTCTCGAGCGGTTTCTGCAGCTCTGTGCGGAATACAACATCCAGGTGTGCGTGCCCTCGACGCCCGCCCAGATGTTCCATATGCTGCGCCGGCAAATGGTGCGCGCATTACGCAAGCCGCTGATCATCATGACGCCCAAGAGTTTGCTGCGCCATCCCTTGTCGGTTTCGCGGCTGGAAGAACTGGCCGCCGGCGGATTTCGTCCGGTCATCGATGAAATCGACGAACTCGACCTCGCCGCGGTCACGCGCGTCGTGCTCTGCAGCGGCAAGGTGTATTTCGATTTGTTGAAGATGCGCCGCGAAGACACGGTCAATGGGGTGGCCATCGTTCGCATCGAACAGCTGTATCCGTTCCCATCCGATGACTACGAAGCGATCGTGCGCAAATACCCGAATGCCCGCGAGTTCGTCTGGTGTCAGGAGGAGCCGCAAAATCAGGGCGGCTGGTACCAAATTCGACACCGCCTGCAGTTCCCGCTCGGCGCACAGCACGAGCTTCTGTACGCGGGGCGGGCGGGGGCGGCGGCTCCCGCGACCGGTATCACGGTGCTGCACGAACGACAACAGAAGAATCTGATCTCCGCGGCGCTGCACGGGGTGCCGCCGGAGGAGTCCTCGCGCCGATCGGCGCGCTCACCGGCAGCTCAAACTGGGACGGGGTCATGACAATTGAAGTTCGCGTGCCGCAGCTGCCCGAATCGGTGGCCGACGCCACGCTGGTTGCCTGGCGCAAACGACCGGGCGACGCCGTGGCGCGAGACGAGAATCTGGTCGACTTGGAGACGGACAAGGTCGTGCTCGAGGTGCCGGCGCCCGCGCCCGGTATTCTCAAGGAGATCAAGCTCACGGACGGCGCGACGGTGACCAGCGGCCAACTCCTGGCGCTGATCGAGGAGAGCGCAACCGCGGCCGCGGCCGGTGCCGCCGCCGCAGCTGCAGCCCCTGCCGCCGTGAGTACGACTGCTGTGACCGCAACGGCCGGCGCTACCGTGCCGCCGACGGCTGCTGCCGGCATCCGCCGCCAAGCTGAGCCCCGCCGCCAAGCGAGTGGCCGAAGAGAACAAGCTGGACCCGCAGACGGTGATCGGGTCGGGTCGGGACGGGCGCGTCTCGAAATCGGATTTGATCAACTATCTTCAGGCAAAGGAGGCGCCCGCCAAAGCGCCGCCGCCGCCATCGGCGCCGCGGTCGCCGCCGCCGTCACCGCCTGCACCCGGCGCGCGCCAGGAGCAGCGCGTGCCCATGACCCGCCTGCGCGTACGCATTGCCGAACGCATGGTACAGGCGCAGGCCACTCAGGCGCTATTGACCTCATTCAACGAGGTGGACCTGCAGGCCGTCAATGAATTGCGCACCCGCTACAAGGAAACGTTCGAAAAGCAACACGGCGTCAAATTGGGATACATGTCGTTCTTCGCCAAAGCGTGCATCGAAGCCCTGAAGAAGTTTCCCTCCGTCAACGCCTCGGTCGACGGCCACGATATCGTGTACCACGAGTTCTTCGACTTGGGCATCGCCGTCTCGACCGATCGCGGCCTGATCGTGCCCGTGTTGCGCGGGGCAGATCAGCTGAGCTTCGCCGAGATCGAGAAATCCGTCGCCAGTTACGCCTCACGGGCGCGAGCCGGAACCATCACCATCGAGGAGTTGACCGGCGGCACCTTCACCATCACCAACGGCGGCGTTTTCGGCTCCCTTCTGTCGACGCCCATCGTCAATGCTCCGCAAAGCGCCATCTTGGGCATGCACAAGATTCAAGATCGCGCGGTCGTGATCGCCGGCCAAGTCGTCGTGCGTCCCATGATGTACGTGGCTTTGACCTACGACCATCGCCTCATCGACGGTCGCGAAGCGGTGCAGTTTCTGGTGACGGTGAAGCAGTGTTTGGAGGAACCGGCGCGGATGGTGCTCGGGGTATGAGCGACCGCTTCGACGTGGTGGTGATCGGCGCGGGTCCGGCCGGCTATCCAGCGGCAATTCGCGCCGGCCAGAACAAATTAAAGGTCGCCTGTGTGGACGAGTGGAAGAATACCGACGGCACTTATGCCTTCGGAGGCACCTGCTTGAATGCCGGGTGCATTCCTTCCAAGGCCCTGCTCGAATCCTCCGAGCTGTACCAGCGCGCGAAACAGGAATTCTCGCTTCACGGCATCAAGCTCGGGGACATCAAACTCGATCTCGCGGCCATGCAAAATCGCCGGGCATCGATCGTCAAGACCATGACGGTCGGCATTGCGGCATTGTTCAAGGCCAATGGTGTGGTGGGGTTTCAAGGGCACGGGCGCCTGCTGCCCGGAAACAAGGTGCTGGTAACCGGCGCTGGGGGCGCCGAGAAGATCTTGGAAGCCAAGCACGTCGTTTTGGCGTCCGGCTCCACACCGGTTCGACTCGACGCCATGCCTCACGACGGCAAGTTCATCGTCGATTCATGGAACGCGCTGGAATTCGACACGGTGCCTGCGCGCCTGGGCGTGATCGGCGCGGGCGCCATAGGGCTCGAACTCGGCAGCGTCTGGCGGCGCCTGGGCAGCGAGGTCACGGTGCTCGAGGCGCTGCCGGAGCTGCTGCCCATGGCCGATCAGGCCATCGCGAAGGAAGCGCAGCGCCATTTCAAGAAACAGGGGCTCGAGATCAAACTCGGGGCCAGAGTGGTGCGCGCCGCGGTCGCGGGCACGGCCGTCGAGGTGATTTACACGGACGCGCAAGGCGAACACACGCTCGTGGTGGACAAGCTGGTGGTCGCCGTGGGACGGCGGCCGTACACGGAGAATTTATTGGCCGATGGCACCGGGGTGCTGCTCGATCAGCGCGGTTTCATCCAGGTTGACGAACACTGCCGCACCCCTGCGGCGAATGTGTGGGCCGTTGGCGATGTGGTGCGTGGGCCGATGCTGGCGCACAAGGGCAAGGAGGAGGGCGTCATGGCGGCCGAATTGATCGCCGGCCGCTATGGCGAGGTCAACTACGAGACCATTCCTTCGGTGATCTACACCCAGCCGGAGATCGCGTGGGTCGGCCAGAGCGAGCAACAGGTCAAGGCGAGCGGCCGAGCGTGCAAGGTGGGGGTCTTCCCCTTTGCCGCGAGCGGCCGCGCGCGCGCCATGGAAGCGGCGCAAGGCATGGCCAAGATCGTCTCCGCCGTGGACGACGATGAGATCTTGGGAGTGCACGTGATCGGGCCGATGGCAGGAGAATTGATCGGCGAGGCGGTGCTGGCGATGGAATACTCGGCGAGCACCGAGGACATCCAACGCACCATCCATGCGCACCCGACCCTCTCCGAGGCCATCCACGAGGCGGCGCTGGCGGTGGACAGGAAATCGATCGACGCCGTTAATCGCTAGCCGGAATACGAGGGCCGGATCGGGAGGGTATTTCCCGGACGCCGTGAAGCCCGTCCCCAAAAAAAGTGCCCAAGACCTGCGCTGCGCAAGCGCTACTTTTTGCGTCGCGCGCCTAACACGTTCGGCAGCCGCGCAATGCGGGCCAGCACCCGCGACAATTGCGGCAGGCCGTTGATTTGAATGCCGATCTGCATGCGCGCGATGTGGTCGCGCCCGTCCGTCGCCGTGTTCATGGCGCGGATGCTGAGCTTCTCGTCGGCGAGCGCCGCGCTCACGTCGCGCACCAGGCCGCGGCGATCAAATGCCTCCACTTCGATATCCACCGGGAACTCGCCGCCGGCGTGCGCCCCCCAGGTGATCTCCAGAACGCGCGCCGGCGACTTGGCGCGCAGGCGCGCAAGGTTTGCGCAGGATTGGCTGTGAATGCTCACTCCGCGGCCAACGGTGATGTAGCCGGCAATCGGCTCCGGCGGCACCGGCTTGCAGCACCCCGCGTATGTCGACAGCAGTTCGCCGATGCCCTGAATTTCGATGTCCGGCTCGCGCGGCGCGGTTGCCCGCGGCCGGCCGGTTTCGACCGGACGAGCGTCGCGAGCGTGCAGCAGGCGCTGAATCGCGCCGGTGACCTGCGCGGCGCTGATCTCGCCGAGCCCCAATGCCTGGTGAAGAGCCTCCGTGCTCGGCAGCTTGAGTTCGCTCAACAATTCCGGCATCGGCGGGCTGTGCACGCCCAGCCGTTGGATCTCGCGATCCAGCATCGCGCGGCCCTCGAGCTTGTTTTGCGCCTCGCTGTGTTTGCGAAACCAGGCCTTCACTTTATTGCGGTGGCGCGGACTCGCTAGAAAGCCCGACTGGGGCGACAGCCAGTCCCGGGACGGCTGCGGCGTCTTGCCGGTGATGATTTCAACCGTCTCGCCGTTCTTGAGTTGATAATCGAGCCCCACCATCCGGCCGTTGACCTTCGCACCCCGGGTTCGGTGGCCCAAGTCGGTATGGACCTGGTATGCGAAGTCAAGCGGGGTGCCGCCGACGGGTACATCGACGATTTCGCCTTTGGGAGACAGCACGTAGATGCGGTCCTGGAATAAATCGACGCGCATCCGGTCGAGGAAATCGTGCGCGCTATCGCCCCCGTCGGGCATCAGCAACGCGCGCAGCTGATTGATCTTGCGCTCGTACGCCTGGTCGCCGCGGCCGCCCTCTTTGTAGCGCCAGTGCGCGGCCACGCCGCGCTCGGCATTGGCGTGCATCTCATGGGTACGGATTTGGATCTCGACCGGCTGGGCGCCGGGCCCAATGACGGCGGTGTGTATCGAGCGATACCGATTATCCTTCGGCGTGGCGATGTAGTCGTCGAATTCGCCGGGAATGAATTGCCACAGCGAATGTACGATGCCGAGCGCGGCATAGCATTCCGCCACGGTGTTCACCAGCACGCGCGCCGCGCGGATGTCCATCAGCTGCTCGAAGGCGAGCCCTTTGGCCTGCATCTTGCGCCAGATGCTGTAAATGTGCTTTGGCCGGCCATCGATCTTCGCCTCGATGCCGGCGGCGCGCAATTCGCTCTGCAGCTGGCCTTTCAGCTCTTCGATGTAGCGCTCGCGCTCGGAGCGGCGCACCTTGAGAGCGGCCGCAATGTGTTTGTACTCGGTGGGCTGCAGATAGCGGAACGCCAAGTCCTCCAATTCCCATTTCACCTGCCATACGCCGAGGCGGTTCGCGAGCGGTGCATATACTTCGCGTGTTTCGACGGCCGATTTTCGCTTGACCGCGGCCTCGGCCGTCTTGGAAGATCGCATTTTCTGCAATTGTTCGGCGAGGCGCACCACCACCAAGCGCACGTCGCCTATGACCGCGACCAGCATCTTGCGCAGCGCCTCGGCTTGGGCCGATTCGAGGCCGCGCTCCGGTGTCCAATCGGACGGCAGGCCAAAGTGGCCCAATTGGCTCAGGGCCCGTGCCAGCCGGGTCGCCTCATGGCCGAAGCGCTTGCCGGCGGCGTCGACATCGAGAAGCTTCTCCTCGAGCAACGGCTGCAGCATCGCGGCGATCACCACCTCATCGTCGGCATCGAGCGCGCGCACGATCTCGGCCACTTCGAGCGCCGCGTCGCGTGCGGCACGGGCGGCTGCGGGCAGGTCGAGCGCGCGCACGGCGGCGAAGCTCTCCTGAAGCCGTGGGCTCGCGGTTAGGGTTGGCGCGGTGGTTTCCATCGGTTCCAAGCGCTTAAGGTTGGTGGGTTTAAGCGCCCATTGCCGGTATCATACTAGGGAGCCTGTCTGAGCATTGCCAGCGGCTCACGGGGAATACTCAGACAGGCTTCTGAACCATGCGAAATTCAATGCCGAAGACCTCGATTCGCGCCGCGGCGGCAGGCCAGACGCTTGGCGCTTAAGTACGCGAGGGTAAGAATCCTGGGCATCGATCCGGGCTCGCAGTGCACCGGATTCGGCGTATTGGATGCCGCCGGGCCGCGCTTGACCTACGTCGCGAGCGGCGTCATTCGCACACCGCATGGCGATTTCGCGGCGCGCCTGTGCGAAATATTCCGCTGTGTTCGCACCGTCGTCGCGCAATACCGGCCGCAGGAAATCGCCGTTGAGCGGGTGTTCGTCAATCGCAATCCGGACAGCGCGCTCAAGCTGGGTCAGGCGCGCGGGGCCGCGATTTGCGGAACCATCGATGGGAACGCCGATGTGTTCGAGTACGCGACACGCCAAATCAAGCAGGCCGTGGTCGGCTCCGGCAACGCCGAAAAGGCCCAAGTTCAGCTCATGATGAGAAGCATTCTGAAGCTCGACGGGCCCGTGGCCGCGGATGCGGCGGACGCATTGGCGACCGCGGTTTGCCACGCGCTGCGGGGCCGGGTGCGCACCTCGATCGAACTCGCGTCGAGCCGCGGATGATCGGTTTTCTAAAAGGCCGGCTCGCGTTGAAGCAGCCGCCCACCATGGTGGTCGATGTCAACGGCGTCGGCTACGAGCTCGAAGCGCCGATGTCGACTTTCTATGGCTTGCCGGCGGCGGGCGAGCCGGTGGCGCTCTACACTCACCTGGTGGTGCGCGAGGACGCGCACATATTGTTCGGCTTCGGCACCGAGGGGGAGCGGCGATTGTTTCGCGGCCTGCTCAAGGTATCCGGTGTCGGTCCGAAAATCGCCTTGGGGATATTGTCGGGCGCAAGCGTCGATGATTTTCTGCGCATCATCGAGGCGCAAGACGTCGCGATGCTCACGCGAATTCCCGGCATCGGCCGCAAGACCGCCGAGCGGGTCATCATCGAAATGCGCGATAGCGCGCAAAAGTTGGCGATTCCCAGCGCCGGTGTCGGCAACGCGTCGGATTCGGCGGGCGCACTGAGCGCGCAAAGCGAAGCGTTCGGCGCGCTGGTCGCCCTCGGCTACAAGCCGCCCGAAGCGACTCGGCTTCTGAAAGCGGCGGATGAACCGGGGCTTTCGACCACGGAAATCATCCGGCGCGCCCTCAAATCCGCCGTGAAGAATTAGCCGCCGCCATGGGCATCGAACAGGATCGAATCATTGCGAGCGCAGGCCGGCGCGAGGACGAGGCGCTCGATCGCGCCGTGCGGCCGAAGAGCCTTGCCGACTACGTGGGACAGCCGAACGTGAAGACCCAGATGGAGATCTTCATCGAGGCGGCCCGCATGCGCGGCGAGGCATTGGATCACGTGCTCATTTTCGGGCCGCCGGGCCTCGGCAAGACCACGCTTGCCCACATCATCGCCAATGAGCTCAAGGTCAATCTGCGGCAGACCTCCGGCCCCGTGCTGGAGCGCCCGGGCGACTTGGCCGCTTTGCTCACCAATCTCGAACCTCGCGACGTGCTGTTCGTGGACGAGATTCATCGCCTGAGTCCCGTGGTGGAGGAGGTCCTGTACCCGGCCATGGAGGACTCGCAGCTCGATCTGATGATCGGCGAGGGCCCGGGCGCAAGATCGATCAAGCTCGATCTGCCGCCGTTTACGTTGGTCGGCGCCACGACTCGCGCGGGCTTGCTCACCTCGCCGTTGCGCGACCGGTTCGGCATCGTGCAGCGCCTCGAGTTCTATTCGACCGAGGAGCTGATCAAGATCGTCATTCGCAGCGCCTCGATCCTTAAGCTGCGCCTTCAGCCCGATGGCGCGGATCGCATCGCCGAGCGCTCGCGCGGCACGCCGCGCATCGCGAACCGGCTGCTGCGACGGGTGCGCGATTTTGCCGACGTCAAGGCCGCCGGACTCATCAGCGGCGAGGTGGCGCTGGCCGCGCTCGACATGCTGGAAGTCGACCCGCAAGGGTTCGATATGCTGGATCGCAAGCTGCTATTGACCGTGATCGAGAAATTCGAGGGCGGGCCGGTGGGGGTGGACAGTCTGGCGGCGGCCATGAGCGAGGAGCGCGGCACCATCGAGGATGTGATCGAACCGTTTTTGATTCAGCAAGGCTTTTTGATGCGTACCGCGCGCGGGCGCGTCGCGACTCGCGCCGCGTACGCGCACTTCGGGCTGGCGGCGCCGACCGTCGAGCGGGACCTCAACATGCCGCTGTTCAGGGACGGGCAATAAATGCCGCCGGCACGGAACCTCTCCCACGAACATCGCGTCCGAATCTATTGGGAGGACACCGACGCGGGCGGTGTGGTCTACTACGCCAATTATTTGAAATTCATGGAGCGCTGCCGGACCGAGTGGTTGCGCGCCTTGGGTGTGGATCAGCTTCGATTGCGAAAGGAGCGCGAGCTGCAGTTCGCGGTCGTCAGCGTCGCGGTGGATTTTCTACGGCCGGCGCTGCTCAATGATGAAGTTATCGTCACCGCCGAACTGGTGCGGCTGAGCGGTGCGACAATCTTCTTCAAGCAAGCGATTTGGCGCGGTGAAGCGCAGCTCATCGAGGCGACGACCCGGGTCGTCTGCCTCGATTCGGGCACGTTGAAGCCGCGCGCCATCCCCAAGGATCTCTTCATGGAGTGGCGTAATGCCCAATGATCTGTCGGTCTGGATATTGGTGCTCGACGCGAGCCCGATTGTCCAGTCGGTGGTCGTGTTGCTTTTGCTTGCATCGGTGGCTTCTTGGGCCATCATATTTCGCAAAAGCCGCGTGATCTCGCATTCGCGGCACGGCGCCGATCACTTCGAAACGCAGTTCTGGTCGGGCGGGGACCTGACCGCACTCTATCGCAAAGTAGAGACCAAGGGTCGTGCCGGCACCGGCATGCAGAGCATTTTCGAGTCCGGCTTTGGCGAGTTCAGCCGCCTGCGCCAGCAGGGCACGCCGGCGGAGCAGTTGCTCGAGGGCGCGAGGCGCGCGATGCGCGTGGCGCAGATGCGCGAGATTGAGCGTCTGGAGCGCAATCTGGCGACGCTTGCCACGGTGGGATCCACCAGTCCCTACGTGGGGCTGTTCGGTACCGTGTGGGGCATCATGAGCGCCTTCCACAACCTCGGCAACGTGCAGCAGGCGACGCTCGCCGCCGTGGCGCCGGGAATCGCCGAGGCCCTGATCACCACGGCGATCGGTTTGTTCGCGGCGATTCCGGCCGTGGTGGCCTACAACCGATTCGCCGATCAGGTGAGCCGCTTGGAGCTTCGGTTCGACACGTTCGTCGAAGAGTTTTCGACCATTCTGCAGCGCCACAGCCCGGCGCGTGCGCAAGCCTAGATTCCATGGCCGCAGCCCCGCGCCGCAGGAAGTTGATGGGTGAAATCAACGTCGTGCCGTACATCGACGTGATGTTGGTGCTGCTGATCATCTTCATGATCACCGCGCCGCTGCTCAAGGAGGGCATCAAAGTGGATTTGCCGAACGCCGGAGCGCGGCCGATCGATCCGGCATTCCTGCAAAAGCACGAGCCGTTGATCGTCACCATCGATGCGCGCGGACGCCTGTACGTCAATTTCGGCCCGAATCCGGATAAGCCGGCCGCTGAATCCACGGTGAGCGCTCGGACCGCCGCGCTCCTGCGCCGCGACCCGCAAACTCCGGTGCTGGTCAAAGCCGACACCACCGTGCCATATGGCGCCGTGGCACACGCCATGGTGCTGCTGCAGCGGGCGGGCGCCGACAAAGTGGGGCTCTTGACCGATCCCGAGCGGCCGGCGCCGTCGGTACGGGGCGAGAGCCATGCAACTGCCGAAGGCGCTCATTGAATGCAGGGTACCTTGCGCGAGCATTCCTGGCCGGTGTTGTTCTCCGTGCTGCTGCATGCGGCGCTGGCGGCGGCGCTGGTGCTGATCGCGATGATGAGCGCGACGCGTTCGACCACGAGCGTACAACCCCCCGCCGTCAATGCGGTGGTCATCGACTCGCGGATATTGCATGCCGCCCAGGAAGCCCAGCGGGCGCGCATCGCGGCCGAGGAGCAGGCCGCCGCCGCGCGCACCGCGGCCGCCGAACAGGCCAAGGCGGCGGCGGAATCCAAGGCGGCGGATGAGGCCAGAGCCGCCGATGCGGCCAAAGCGGCCGCCCAGGCCAAGGCTGCCGGGGAAGCCAATGCCGCGCAGGCGCGCGCCGCCGAAGCCAAACGCGCCGCCGAAGCGAAGCAGGCCGCCGAAGCGAAGCAGGCTGCCGACGCCAAGCTGGCCGAGGAAGCCAAGCATGCCGCGCAGATCAAGGCGCGGGACGATCGTGCGCGCCAGGAGCGCGAGAGCGAACTGCGGCGGCAATTGGCCGAGGAGGAGCGCGTGAGCGCGATCGAGGCCGGCCCCTTGCGCGATCGCTATGTCGCGAGCCTGCGCAATCGCATTCAGCAGGCGTGGATTAAACCGCCCTCGGCGCGCGTCGGCGTCGATTGCCTGGTCGAAGTCACCCAGGTGCCTGGGGGCGAAGTCACCAGCGCGCGGGTTACCCAGTGCAACGGCGATGCGGCGGTTCGCCAGTCCATCGAAAACGCGGTCTATCGCGCTTCGCCGTTGCCGGATCCGCCGGATCCGGCGCTTTTCCAAAGAAATTTCGCATTTAGGTTCAAGCCCGATGAATAAAGCGTTTTGTTCGGTTGCCGCTCTCGGCGTTTTGCTTTTCTGTTCGCGCTCGTGGGGCGAGTTCGTCGTCGAAGTCACGCGCGGGCAGGAAGATGCCATACCCATAGCCATTGTCCCGTTCATGGGCGGGGAGGGCACCGCCGAGTCCTTCGACGTGGCGCGAGTGGTCGCCGACGATCTGTCGCGCAGCGGCCGATTCAAAGCCATGGACCGCAATGACATGATCGAGCAGCCGCACAACGGCGCCAGCATCGCATTCGACGACTGGCGCCGCCTCGGCAACGACTACATCCTGGTCGGGCTCACGCTGCCGCAGGGCCAGGACCGCTACAACATCACCTTCGAGCTCTTTAACGTGCTCACTCGGCAACGCCTGTTGAGCTACCAGATCAGCGCAAACCGCACCGGGATGCGGCTCGCGAGCCATCAGATCGCCGACATGGTGTTCGACAAAATCCTCGGAGTCCGCGGGGCGTTCGCGACGCGCATTGCCTACATTTCGGTGATTGGATCATTGCCGAACAAGACCTACCGGCTCGTCGTCGCCGATGCGGACGGCGAGAATCCGCGCATCGTCATGCAGTCGAACGAGCCGCTGATGTCTCCCGCCTGGTCGCCCGACGGCCAGACCCTGGCCTATGTTTCCTTCGAGGAGCGGCTGCCCTCGGTCTACGTGCAGGTACTGAAAACCGGCGAGCGGCGGCGAGTCTCGGCGCGAGCGGGTGTGAATCAAGCGCCGGCGTGGTCCCCGGATGGAAAGAAGCTGGCGTTGACCCTGTCCACGCGTGACGGCAACCTGGATGTCTACGTTCTTGACCTCGGCACGCAGGCGCTCACCCGCATTACCGACGATCCCGGCATTGACACCGAGCCGCAGTGGTCCAAGGACGGTCAAAATCTCTATTTCACTTCCGATCGTGCGGGGGGGCCGCAGATCTACCGCATCGGTATCCTGCCGGGCGATCATCCGCGCCGCTTGACCTTCCAGGGGAACTACAATGCGCGGCCGCGCCTGTCGCCGGACGAATCCGAGCTCGCCTTCGTCACTCAGGAGGACGGCGCGTATCGCATCGCGGTCATGGATCTTAAGGGGCGCGGTGAGGTGCAGGTGCTGACCAAGGGCCGCTTCGACGTTAGCCCGAGTTTCGCACCCAACGGCGCCATGATCATTTACGCGAGCCGCGATCGCGGGCGCGGGGTTTTGGCGCTGGTCAGCGCCGATGGCCGGGTGCAGGAACGATTGGTGGCGAGCGAGGGCGAGGTGCAAGAGCCCGCATGGTCTCCGTTCTGAGCGCCGCGACGCCAAAAACGCGGTACACAATTGCCGCGTTGCTCGGTACGCTTGAGTCTTAGGCTGAAACAGGAGGTGGGATTCTCATGGGAAGTTCAATGACGAAGATGCTTTCGATCGGCTGCTTGTGCGCGGCTGCTGCGTTTCTTGCGGGCTGTCCCAAGAAGGCCACGACGGTCGAACCGCCGAGCGCGGGTACGCAAGTGTCGGGCTCTGCGGCCGGGCTCGCGGGCTCGGCGAGCACGACTCCGCTCGGCAGCGATGCGGGCACGATGGGCGCGGGGTCGCACGGGGCCGGTGCAGGGGGCGCATTGGCGCGCAACGTCATCTATTTCGATTTCGACAAGTCCGATATCAAGCCTGAATACGCCGAGGTGGTTGCGGCGCACGCGCGCGACTTGACGGCGCACCCGAACCTCAAGCTCAAGCTCGAGGGCAACACCGACGAACGCGGGACTCGCGAGTACAACATCGGTCTCGGCGAGCGCCGGGCGCAGGCGGTACGCAGGGCCCTGATGCTCCAAGGCGTCGCGGAATCCCAGCTGACGACCGTGAGCTTCGGCGCGGAACGGCCGGCCGTGGAGGGCGATGACGAGGCCGCGTGGGCTAAAAATCGCCGCGTGGATATGGTCTACACACCGTGATCCGGTGCGCGCCCGCTTGGAGTGCATCGGGTCTCGCCGTGTTGGCACTGGCGGGATGCGCCTCGACCCCGCCCGCGGAGGATCCGGTGCAGGTCAAGTTGAACGATCTGGATGCGCGCCTGGCACGGATCGAACGGGTGGTGTCAAGTCAAAGCCTGCTGCAGCTTGCCAATGAGCTCGAGGCGCTGCGCAGCGACGTGCGCGCCATGCACAACGACGTCGACGAATTGAGCCACAATCTAGAGACCAGCCGCAAGCAGCAGCGGGATCTTTATGCGGATCTCGATCAGCGGCTGAAGAGTCTCGAGGCGCACAATGCGCCGCCGGGAGGCGATGCACCGTCGCCCGGTGCGGCCCGTGCCGCAGCATCCGGCGCGGCGTCCAACGTGCCGGTTCCGGACGGATCGGACAAGGCCGATTATCAGGCGGCGCTCGCGCTGTTGAAGGACAGCCAATACGACCGCGCCATCGCGGCATTTCAAGGATTTTTGCACTCCTATCCGGACAGTTCGTTGGCCGACAACGCCCAGTACTGGCTGGGGGAGGCCTATTACGTCAACAAATCGTTTCCGGAGGCGTTGTCCGCCTTTCAACGAGTGGTCGACAAATACCCGCAGTCGCGCAAGCTTCCCGATGCGCTGCTCAAGGTCGGCTATTGCGACTACGAACTGAAACAGTGGCAAGCGGCGCAAGACGTGTTGTCGCAGGTGGCCTCCTCCTATCCGGATGCGCCCGCGGGACACTTGGCGCGGCAGCGTCTCGAGAAGATGGCGGCCGAGAAGCATTGATCGGAATCGGCAGGCCTGGAAGCGGAGGGGCATTGAGCGGCGCAGGAATGCGTGAGGAATTGCCGAAGGGCGAGCGGCTGCGCGTCAATGAAATCTTTCATTCGCTGCAGGGCGAGGCCGACGCGGTCGGGTTTCGCACCGTGTTCGTCCGCTTGACGGGCTGCCCCTTGCGCTGCCATTACTGCGATACCGAATACGCGTTTCACGCGGGTGAATGGCGTGACATCGACGACATTCTCGAAAGGGTCGAGGAGTTCGCCACGCCTCATGTTTGTGTGACCGGCGGGGAGCCGCTGGCGCAGCCGAATTGCCGGTTATTGCTCACGCGCCTGTGCGACGCCGGCCATCACGTATCGTTGGAAACCAGCGGCGCGCTCGATATTGGCGGGGTGGATTCCCGCGTTGCACGGGTCGTCGACGTCAAAACTCCGGGTTCCGGCGAGGCCGCGCGCAACAGAATCGAGAACTTCCGCCTGCTCACGCGCCATGATCAACTGAAATTCGTGATCTGCTCGCGCGAGGACTTCGACTGGAGCAAGGCGTTCCTCGAGGAGCATTCCTTGCCCGAGCGTTGTCAAATTCTGTTTTCCCCGAGCTATGCGCAAATCTCACCCAAGGATCTGGCGGACTGGATATTGGCCGACCGGCTGCCGGTGCGCTTTCAGCTTCAGCTCCACAAGGTTCTGTGGGGCGATGCTCCGGGAAGATGAAGTAGCGCGATGCAGCCCGCCATCGTCCTGCTGTCCGGTGGACTGGACTCGGCCACGACACTGGCCATTGCCCGTGCGCGGAATTTCCGTACTTTCGCGCTCAGCGTGCACTACGGGCAGCGCCACCATGCAGAACTCGAGGCCGCGGAGCGCGTCGCGGCCTTTTTGGGCGCGCACCAGCATCGAGTGATGGGCGTGGATCTCGCCGGCATCGGCGGATCGGCATTGACCGATGAGAACCTCGCGGTCCCCGAGTCGCCGACCGAGGGCATTCCGGTCACCTACGTGCCGGCTCGAAACACCTTGCTGCTCTCGCTCGCTCTCGGCTGGGCGGAAGTCATCGGTGCTCTCGATATCTTCGTGGGCGTCAACGCAGTCGACTACTCGGGGTACCCGGACTGTCGGCCGGAATTCATAGCCGCATTCGAGAAGCTGGCGCTGGTGGCCACTAAGGCGGGTGTCGAAGGCAGGCGCTTCAAGATTCACGCGCCGCTGATCAACATGTCCAAAGCCGACATCATCCGCGCAGGCATGGGGTTAGGGGTGGATTACGGCATGACCGTGTCCTGCTATCAGGCGGACGAAAAAGGCCAAGCCTGTGGACGATGCGATTCATGCCGCCTGCGGGCCGAAGGCTTCGCCGCCGCCGGTGTTCGCGACCCGACCCGTTATGCGTGATTCGCATTCCCGGTGCCGTGGCGCGCGAGTTCGGCTATCATGCGCCGCTCAAACGGGACGGTAGCTCAGTTGGTAGAGCAAGGCCCTTTTAAGGCTTTGGTCCTGGGTTCGAGTCCCAGCCGTCCCAACTCCAGAGACTTCCGGCGACATCCGACGACGTCCGGAAATCACGGCAAAACCTTGGAAAATCCGTATGAAAGCAGCATTTCGTCGTCCAGCGACGTCCAGGGTGATTCAGGGGCAGCCAGATGACAGTGGGGGCATATTTGGGGGCATCTTGGGAAAGCCGAACGGAGATGCCGCCAAACTCCCGGGATATATCGGGAAAATGGCCGCTAGAACCAATCTTCGGGGTTGTAAGTCGCCGCTCGTTCGAGTCCGGTTCGCGCCACCACGTGCAGTTATAAAAAAGGGATGGTTATTGCCTGACACGTCAAAAAAAACACATGTAAAATCAATGATCTAGGTGACAGGATTTGAACCTGCGACCCATACGTCCCGAACGGACGTATTCTGGATAAAAAACGCACCACAATAGTATAAATGGTGCTAATAATATCCATCATGACTCAGACTCGCGATATTCAAGCCGCTCTCAAAACCTTCCGTCAGCACGGCGGCGTGATGAAAACGAGCCAGGCGCTGCAGCAGGGAGTTCATCCCGCCGCACTATACCGGCTCGTCGAGGGCGGCCAGCTTACGCGACTGGCGCGCGGGCTCTACCGGCTTTCCTCCGCCGACGAGTTCAGCGATCCGGACCTCGCGGTTGTAGCAATCAAAGCCCCGGAAGCAGTCGTATGCCTGATTTCAGCGCTGGCCTTCCATGGCATCACGAATCAGGTGCCGAGAGTAGTGCATCTGGCTGTTCCGCGAGGACGATACGCGCGGCTGCGCCTGCGCACGCCTCCCGTGAAGATCTATCGATTCGATGTTTCGACCTTCGACAAGGGAATTGAAGTTCACCGGATCGATGGCGCTCCGGTTCGAATCTATGGTGTCGCGCGTACGCTAGTTGACTGTTTCAAGTATCGAAACAAGCTTGGACTGGATGTCGCCATCGAGGCGCTGCACTTTGCGCGTGACCGCAAACGAATCCGCAATCGGGAAATCCTCCAATTTGCACGCCTGCTGCGCCAGGTCAGGGTTATGGCACCGTACCTGGAGAGCGTGACGTGACAACTCCCCGGAATGTGGCGGCGTCAGTGCTCGCGCGACTGCGTAACGTTGCCACAAATTCTGGTTTGAGCTTCAATGACATCCTGCAAGCGTATGTGATCGAGCGATTTCTGGCGCGGCTTGCGAGATCGCCCCATGCCGATACGGTTCTACTTAAAGGCGCGCTCATGCTTCGGGTATGGGGCGTGCCACGCGCGAGACCCACAGTGGATATCGATCTGCTGCGTCGTGGTGTTGCCGATCAGGCCGCTCTGGTCCGACTCGTCGAACAATGCGCTGCGATCGGCGATCCTACTGACGGTGTGATCTTCGAGCCAAGGTCGATCTCTGTCGAATCGATTCGCGACGGGAGCGAGTACGTTGGCACGCGCATACGCCTGCAAGCGAGGCTCGCCAACGTTCGCCAGACCGTGCAGATCGATTTTGGCGTCGGCGACGCGGTTCATCCTCCGCCCCAGATCATCGAGTATCCCGTGCTGCTGACGACTTCGCCCATCAGACTCCACGCTTACCCCGTGGAAGCCGCCATTGCCGAGAAATTTCAGGCCGTGGTTCATCTCGATCTGCAGAACAGCCGCATGAAGGATTTTTACGACCTCTGGATCTTGTCGCGGACCCTGGCTTTTTCTGGTCGTGGGCTGAGTCAGGCAGTCCGTGCGACATTCGAGCGTCGTCGGACCAGCATACCTGCCGAACCGCCTGTCGCGTTGACGGCTGCGTTCTACGGCGATCCTATCCATGTACGTCAGTGGGGCGCATTTGTCCGTCGTATCGGCGAAGCCGCTCTGGCGGACGATTTCTCCCGGGTTGCCCTCGATCTGGTTCAATTCCTGATGCCGGTTGCCGAGGCGGCGACGAAGTCCGTTGACTATCCGGTTCGTTGGGAACCTCCAGGTCCATGGCATTAGACTTGGCGCAAGCGTGGGCGACCTCGGCGAATAGCTACGGATAACACGATGACCCCTGCCCGAAGTCCGGTTGTCACGCCGCACGGTCACCTTGTTCTCGCGCCGATGCCGGAGGCGGGGAGTTTGCCCGGCGATCTGTCGGCCCGACTCGAGTCGTCGTTTGAACGCGGCGTCGGACACGGGTTGCTCGAGCTCGGACTGCGCAATGTCGGCACGGCGCTGCCAGCGGATTTGGCCTATTGGCGTGACTTTGCAGTTCGGTACGTCACGACCTTGTGTACCTCTGGGTACAATTTCTCCCAGGGCGATGTCGCGGAGGTGAACGAGCTTCCTCCACCGACGGCGGACGCACTGGCCGTTCTTGCGAACGCTGCACCGCCGATGGCCGGCGGCGAGTACCTCAATTCCGAGCTGCTCGCCCGCCTGTGGTTGCAAATCGATGCGGCTTGCCGTTTGGAGCGCGCGCAGGCGAAGACCACCCTGCAAGAATTTCTGCGAGCCGGAAATCCCGCCTGGCACCTCGTCGGCCGCGTGCACTTTAATCTGGCGGAGAACCGGTCCGACGAAGAGGCGCCGTTCGCATTCATCGCGACCTACACGACGCAATTGTCGGCGCAGGGCCGCGCGCAGCACCTGGCGCTCGGTGAGGCCTTGCGCGAGTACGCGGGTACGCGCAACAAGGCGCGACTCCTCGCGCTTTTGAAGCCCGTGCAGGACGGCGCTGCGCAGTGTCCCTGGCTGCGCACGATGGTTGAGGCCGGGGAAATTTATCATCCTCTGCGCTGGACGGCGGCGGAGGCGTTTCAGTTTCTCACCGACGTCCCGAGGCTCGAGGCGTCGGGGATCGTGGTGCGAACGCCGAGCGCCTGGAAGGCGGGCCGGCCGCCGCGACCGAAGATCAGCGCGAGCGCCGGCGGTCGGGTACCCCCGGTGCTTGGTAAGGAGGCGCTGCTCGATTTCCAGGTGGAATTGACGCTCGGTGAGGAGCGACTCACCGCCGCCGAGATTCGTGCGCTCCTCAGAGGATCGGATGGGCTGCAGTTCCTCCGGGGCCGATGGGTCGAGGTGGACCGGGCGAAACTCTCGCAACTCCTCAAGCGATTCCGCGCCGTTGAGGCCGCCGCCGCGACCGGTGGCCTGCCCTTTGCGACGGCGATGCGCTTGGTGGCGGGTGTGTCGGTGGAGGGCGGGGAGGGGGAGGACGCGGCGCCGGATCCCGAGTGGTCGCAAGTCACGGCGGGTCCGTGGCTCGCCGAGACGCTGCGCGGCCTGCGCAGTCCCGAGGGGCTCGCATGCATCGACCCCGGGGCCTCGCTTCAGGCGACGCTCAGACCTTACCAGCAGACCGGTGTGCGCTGGCTATATTTTTTGCACCGGCTTGGGCTGGGCGCTTGTCTGGCCGACGACATGGGATTGGGCAAGACGATTCAGGTCTTGTCGCTGCTGCTGGTCCTGAAGCAAGAATCCAGCCTCGAGCGACGGGCGCCGCGGACCACGGTGGGCAATATACTGGTCGCACCGGCATCCCTGCTGGCGAACTGGGCCGCGGAAGTCGAGCGCTTCGCCCCGACGCTCAAGGTGCTCATCGCCCATCCCTCGTCCACCACCGCAGCGGAACTCAAGGCGATGACGCTGGAGACTCTCGCGGACGTCGACCTCGTGATCACGAGTTACGGCGCGTTGTTGCGCTATGACTGGCTGACGAGCACACGCTGGCAAGTCGCCGTGATCGATGAGGCTCAGGCGATCAAGAACCCAGGCGCCAAACAGACGCGTAGCCGTCAAGAAACTCAGTGCCCAGACCCGCATCGCACTCACCGGAACGCCGGTCGAGAACCGGCTCGCGGACCTGTGGTCAATTTTCGATTTCACTCACCCGGGACTCTTGGGTTCTGGTCAGACATTCGCGAAGTACGTGCGCCGCCTCGCGGAGGCCAAGACCTACGGGCCGTTGCGTGAACTCGTGCGTCCCTACATCCTCCGGCGGCTGAAAACCGATAAGTCGGTGATCGCCGATCTACCCGACAAAACGGACATGAAGGCATTCTGCCATCTGAGCCCGCTCCAGGCGGCACTGTACAGCCAAGCGGTCGAGGAACTTGCCGAGGCGCTCGACACGGCGGACGGCATGAAACGCAAGGGGGTCGTTCTGGCGTTTCTCATGCGCTTCAAGCAGATCTGCAATCATCCGTCCCAATGGCTCGGCGATGGGTCATGGGCAGAGGCGGACAGCGGCAAGTTGGCGCGATTACGCGAACTCGCCGAGGTCATCGCCGCGAAACAGGAAAAGATGCTCGTGTTCACTCAGTTCCGCGAAGCGACGCAGCCGATCGCCGCTTTCCTCGGCGGCGTGTTCGGTCGCGGAGGGCTCGTAATGCACGGGGGAACGCCTGTTGGAAAGCGCAGGGAACTGGTGCGACGTTTTCAGGAAGATGAACTGACACCCTTCTTCGTGCTTTCGCTCAAGGCGGGAGGCGCTGGCCTTAACCTGACGGCCGCCTCACATGTCATCCACTTCGATCGCTGGTGGAACCCAGCCGTGGAGAACCAGGCGACCGATCGAGCATTCCGGATTGGCCAATCACGCAATGTGCTGGTACATAAGTTCGTGTGCCGCGGCACCGTCGAAGACAAGATCGACCGATTGATAGAATCGAAGCAAGCGCTCGTCAAGGACGTGCTCGAGGGCGGAACGGAACTCGAATTGACGGAGCTTGGCGATAAGGAACTGTTGAACCTCGTGGCGCTTGATATTCATTCTGCTCGGGCGGAGGCCTGACGGGTCAGAACGGAATCATAAGGGAGACGCTGATGTACTTTCGCTGGAAGCCGTATGTTCCCGTAGCCATCCGTCGCCAGAAGGCGACGAAGGCGGCCGCGAAGCTCGCGAAGAAGGGACAGACGCTGTCCCCGGTGACCGCGAGCCGCGGTGCGATCGCGAAATCGTTCTGGGGCAAGGCGTGGTGCGAAAACCTGGAGCGCTACAGCGACTATGCCAATCGCTTGCCACGCGGAAGGACGTACCTGCGCAATGGCTCGGTGATCGACCTGAAGATCGGGGCGGGCGAGGCGAGCGCTCAGGTCATGGGTTCAAGTCTCTACCGGATCAAGGTCCAGATCTCGGCGGTGGCGGGCGCCCATTGGCAAAGCATCGCCCGCGACTGTGCTCGGTCCATCGACACGCTGGTGGAGTTGCTACAGGGGCAATTGTCAAAGTCTGTGATGGAACGCATTACGCGTCAGGGCACCGGTTTGTTCCCTTCGCCTCGAGGAGATCCGCTTCAGTTGCAGTTGCCCGGATTCCGCCGCGATGTGCAAGCACATCGCGGCGACGCTGTACGGCATCGGCGCTCGGCTCGACGTGGAGCCGGCACTTATATTCGGTTTGCGCAAGGCGGACGCGAAGGAACTTATTGCGCGGGCCGGCGAGGGCGATGCCCTTGCGCATAAAGCTCCGCAGGCAGCACGCATTCTCGATTCCTCGAAACTGGCCGAGGTGTTCGGCATCGACCTGCCGGGCGTTGAGCCGAAGGCTCTCGTAAAGCCTCGAGCCAAGCGGCCCTTAAAGCGGAAGAAGCCACCGATCCCACCCAAGGGTAAGGCGGCGCCCGGCCCGCGCGCGCGGACGGGACGCAAGCATTCGGGCAAGGCTTGGTGAAGGTTGACGGACGATTGCTGCAGCTTTCGCGGTGAGGGTCGCGTTTCGGCTGCGCTATGCCTATTCCTATCCCTTTTAAAGAAGCGGAAGCCGTGCAGCTGCAGGCATTCTGCGTGCAACTGATGTCCAGCAATGTCCAGTGGCAGCCGGCACTTTGAGGGGGCAGCCATGGGGGCATGTCTGCAAGGTGAGAGATAAAGTACTTGTGAAAACAGGGGCTTAGCCCGAGAGTTCGGTGGTCAGCCGTCCCACCCGTATTTTTTAAACAGAATCAATAAAACATATAATGTAATTAGAAATTACATCGATATGTCGGCCATGCGAGCTCACGCGCGAACGCAGCATGTCTCGGCCGCTCTCGCCTTGCCGCGGCGCTCCGCGTCCGTCAGTGTGGATTTTTCTTCGGGCCGTACCTTCGCGCCGCCGCCGCAGGCCTCGTCGTGGGCTTTCTAGTCGGCAGGCGTTAACCGACGTGTCCCAGAGGTTCCGGCTCCTCTGGCCACAACCGTCAAAGCTTGGTCGACAGCAAGATGCGCAAACCCGCGTTCTACGATGAGGCTCGACCCAATCGTATGAGCGAACGCTCAGAATGGTATCGGCAGCCAGCTCGATCTCTTCAGACCCCTGACGCTGTTCTTTGCGCCGGTCGTCAGTTCCTACAAGTCGATGACGCTCCAGTCAACCCTCCACCCGAGATGACGACTTTCGGCTAAAGAACCTCGATTGGTGTTTGCACTAAGACCTTGTTTCAGCAGGTTGCTCGAAAACCGGTCCACATCCAGGGTCGGGTCTGTCAATTTGGTGCGTTGACGCTGCGCTATTGCGATCATGGCGGCGGCGACAAATCGAAAACGAATTCCGCAATCTGATCTGGATGCTGGGCCTCGCCGGTTTGGGTCAAACTCCAAAGTCCCGCCGACAATTATCAGAGGCGCTCTTTAAACCCGATCATCCGCCCCAAGATTAACCCTATCGAGAAACAAGGACGATCATCTGCTCGAAAGGAGAGTCAAATGAATCTCATGTATTACTCACCCTGGTCCCTCGTGGATCGCTGGCCTCGCAAGCTTGAGCAGCTACTCAGCGAAGGCGTTGGCGGCTTAGAGCCCGCCGCAACCGACCGCGCCGAGTTGACGCCGGCGGTTGATATTCAAGAGGAGAACGACCGTTTCGTCGTGCGTGCGGATATGCCGGGTGTCGCAGCGAAGGACATTGAGGTGTCCGCGGAGGACGGTAGGTTGACAATTCGCGGCGCACGCTCGATGCAAGATCGCGTGAATGAGGATGGCTTTGCACACGTTGAACGCGTAGCCGGTACATTCCTGCGCCGCTTCACCCTGCCGGAGTCAGCGCAAGCGGAAGCCATCAAGGCGCGCTACGCCGATGGCGTGCTCGAGATTGAGATCCCTAAGCAGCCGCGCATCGAGCCTAAGCGCATTACCGTCACCGTCAACTGAGGTCCCGCGACTCGCATTGACTGCGGCATACAAGTACTCCGTCGTTGTCTAGAAGGGGACATCGGCGGAGACTTTTAGGAACCGCCGGTCAAGTGCCACGCGCCGCTCTCCCGACACGGGCTATTCGGGGACATTCGAGTACAATGCCAGTGGAAAGGTCTTTGAAACATGCTCGTGAGTCCCGGACGCCCAGCCTGGGCGGGTGGTTGCTTGTTACCAAGAACGCCAATCCAGGGGCGCGCTAATGACAAACGCTATCGTCTACTCGTTCAAGGGCTACGACACCGCGAAGCATCGCCACATCTTGCGACCCGCGAAAGCTACGCTCGAGAGAATCCGCAGGATTGATGACGCCGTCGCGGTTGCAGGCTCGGGCGAAGAACTGCCGCTGTCAATGGTTGACGGTGATGGGTTTCGGCGCCCAGGCACCCAATGAAGGGCGCGGTACCGATGGCCTTCGCGCTGACGACCCAACGTCGGCTTTTTCGCGGCCGCCCGTGACTGGCGCTGACGGGGACAATGGAGCGCGCCAAAATGCGAATCAGACCGGCCAAATTCGTTCACGTCGTATACCGCACGCGCCGTTTAGAAGAGATGCTGCAATGGTATAAGAGTGTATTTGGTGCCAAAGTTCAGTATCAGAACCCTGCGCTGGCGTTCCTGACCTATGACGATGAGCATCACCGGTTCGCCTTTGCCAACATGGCAGTGTTACAGCCCGAGGGCACCGACACCAACAAGCTTGGCGTCATCGGCGTCGATCACGTCGCGTATACGTACGCATCGTTGCGAGACTTGTTGGAGACCTATGTGCGGCTGAAAGAACGAGGGATCCTGCCCTATTGGTGCATCCACCATGGCGTCACGGTGTCGATGTATTACGCTGACCCCGACGGTAACCAGATGGAGTTCCAGGTCGACAGCTTCGGCACCAACGAGGAGACCAACGCGTACTTACATGGCCCGCATTTCAGCGCGAACCCCATCGGCGTGGAGTATGACGCCGATATCTGGCTGGCGCGTCTGCGCGCCGGCGTTCCGGCATCTGAATTCCTCACACAACATATCGATGAGCCAATATCGCCGTATCGCGGCGCTGAGGAACGACCGCGTGACACCGCAAGAGCATGCATTGGCGCTCGTGCGGGCTATTGAGCAGCGTCTGGGGCCCGCCGAGGAAAGTAGCGCATGACCTACTGTGTAGGCGTCCTTCTGAATGACGGCATCGTGCTCGCGTCGGACTCTCGCACGCATGCCGGGGTCGATAACTTCGCCACGTTCTGCAAGATGACCGTGTTCGAGCGCCCGGGTGATCGGGTGATTGTCTTGCTGAGCTCGGGAAACCTGGCCGGAACGCAGGCCGTGATCAGTGTGCTGAAGCAACGTGGGGAAGCACGGGAAAACGATGTCATCAACGTTTGGAACGCTCGCACGATGTTCGACGTCACCGTCATCGTCTCGGATGCTGTGCGGGATATCGAGCGCCGCGACGGCAAGCATCTGGCGAGTAGTGCCAGTCCGTTCAGCGCTTCGTTCATCATCGGCGGTCAGATCAAGGGCGAACCGCTGCGGTTGTTCCGGACCTTTGCAGAGGGTAACTTCATCGAGGCAGGTGCCGATACCGCTTTCTTTCAGACGGGTGAAGCGAAGTACGGAAAGCCCATTATCGATCGCGTCATTACCCCTTCGACCAACCTTAGCGATGCAATGAAATGTATCCTGGTCTCGTTCGACTCCACCATGCGCAGCAATCTCTCGGTCGGCATGCCCATCGATCTGGTGTGCTGCGAGCGAGACAGTCTTAAATCCAATGTTCGCCACCGCTTTGAGCAGGGCGACCCATACTTCAGTGCCCTAAGCAAAGAGTGGAGCGAGGGCGTCCGCGCCGTGTTCCGACGCTTACCCGCCGTGCCAGTGCTCGTACCCCCAACATCGTCCGCCGTCCCGGCTCCGCCGCCGTCGAGCGAGCCTTCGCTGTGAAATCCCGACATCAGTGGCTGGCACGCTAGCCGCGCAAGCTGAATTCGCTGGGTGTGTCTACTGAGGAGCTGCGGCGCCACATTGCGTGGGATATCGGAGCTGCGGCGCTTGGCAGAAGCGATTGTGCGACTGAGAGAGTACGCGAATTCCCGGCAATGAGTCGGTTTCGGCCGTCGATGCGTTGGCGGGAACGGCTGTTTCGCCCGTATCACGATCCTTATCGCTATGCACAGTTTTGCCCCGTGGTTCCATGGGCTTCAGCGTCCCTGACATGCCGGATTGTTGTATAACAGGAGTCGTCGTTGGCGGATATCTTGCTTCTCTCTTCGAGTGGACACCAGTCTCGTCATCGGTGCTAACGAGCCGTACTCAGTTGATGACGAGGCCGACTATACGAGTCCCGGGTATGGTGAACGGCGCGGACTTCTACCTGGCAGGATCGAGCTCCGCTGCGTGCGCGAGCGACGCGTTGATCGAGTAGCCGTAGAATCCGGCCCGGCGATATTCGAATTCGTCCAACGCGCACGCCTTGGGCCGCTCTTTGGATTGCAGGGTGAGTCGTCATTTGCCAGCCGCGGAGATTTCAAGGTGCAGATTCGTCTTGGCTACGAACTGATCTATCGGTGTCTACAAGCGACTCCGATGATTCTGAATTTGAATATCCACTATACACGGGCAGCTGATCTGAATCGTGCGGATATCATGCTCACTGATCCATGGGTGCCACTGGTGTTGTACCGCGACGGTTTTGGAAACTTGTGCACCCGTCTCGTCGCTCCTGCGGGGCGCATGCGCATCACTGCCGACGCCGTTATCAATGATCGCGGGCTGGCTGAACCGGTCATCCCGAATGCGCAACAGCACGCTGTGGAGTCGCTGCCGGAAGAAACACTGGTCTATCTGCTCGGCAGCCGCTACTGCGATATCGAGCACCTGTCCGCTGTCGCATGGAATCTGTTTGGCAATACTGTACCGGGCTGGTCACGCGTGCAGTCGATTTGCAACTTCGTCAATCGGCACATTACATTCGGTTATCAGTTCGCGCGCCCAACGAGGAGTGCTTCGGAAGCGTTCCACGAACGACAAGGCGTTTGCCGGGACTACGCGCATTTGGCGATCGCGCTATGTCGATGTCTGAATATTCCTGCTCGCTATTGCACCGGCTATCTTGGTGATATTGGTATTCCTGCCGTCGATGCGCCGATGGATTTTGCGGGTTGGTTTGAAGCGTATATCGGGGGAGCCTGGTACACGTTCGACGCGCGCAACAACGCGCCGCGCGTTGGTCGTGTGCTGATCGCGCGAGGTCGCGATGCTGCGGACGTCGCCATCAGCATGACCTTCGGCCCGAACGCGCTCGAAGTCTTCCGGGTCTGGGCTTATGAAGTAGACGCACAAGGGTGAGGAGCAGCATGCGCCTCGCCCGACACGTTACGTTGCGTGCAACCCGTCAACGCGCATTGCGAGGCACAAGGACGTCGAATGTGACTCTAGTGCACGTGCTGCGTTGTACCGCCGAGAACCCTTTCAACCACCGCGTCGAATGCTGCAGGGCTCCAGGGCGATACGCTGACACACCCGGCCGTGATCTTTTTCGCCTGTTGCCGGGATATGTCGGTGACGGAGTGACACCCAACGATATGGTTATCAATATCGAGTACGATGTATCTCGCAACCCGCATCTCCTCATCGTAGAGGGGGCACAAGATGGATGTGTGCACCATGCGCAGCACCGTCCGCACGTTCTTCGCATCCTTAATGTGCTGGAGGAGCGAGCGCATCGCCGCATCGTCATTGAGGCGCGCGACCGCGCAAAAGATTTTGTGTTCGGTCATGACGCGACTTATACGCCGGGTCATGAGGTAGATCAAATTTCTTGGGAACCGCAGTGCCCGTTGAAGTGGGCACGATTTCAGATATCTCAGATCGTGCGCAACATTACCGACGTGGACCGCAACTTCCTTCGCGGCAACCGGCCCTGCAAAACTCAGCGGTTGGAGCCTCGGAGCTCGGTGATTTGCGGGTAGTCCCCGGTAATCGCCTAAACGACTTGGAGCGCTAAAGGAGGAACGGCGAGGGAATGCCACGCGGCAAGTTTTTGAATTTACCGAGAGCGCGTTGTGTGGGCCGCTCTCACAATGCCGAGGTCCTCGTCAGATTTGATGCGAACAGGATTTGCGCCTCAATGGCCGCTAATGAGGCGGCGCGAAAGCTAAGCGGATTTGATGTCCAGCGACGTCGCGTGGCAGCCAACCCTTTGAGGGGGCATAGGTGGGGGCATTTGCAGAAAGCTGTGAAATAAAATAGCTGTGAAAATAGTTACTTAGACCGAGAGTTCGGTGGCCAGCCGTCCCAATCATAATTTTTATAATAAAATCAATGTATTATAGTATATAACTATAACTTACATAACTTATATAAATAAAAACGAGCTTGGTGCGCGATCGCAGCATTCGCCATCGCTACTACCAACCGATACCCACTCCGCCGCCTCCGCCGTGCCGCACGCGAGCAGCAGCGATAGCATGATCGTTTTCTGCATTTCTTGCCTCCATGGCGGCAGTCTCCCACGCTTCCCGAGGGGCGGCCATCGACCCGGAATCGACGCCCGCGAACGAGCTTGTAGGCGCGGCTCATTCCCGCACCATGATGTAGCGCGAATCCTTTCGCGACCACGTCCCCTCCACTGGGGTCGCCTCGCACGTGTAGTCCGCCGCGACGTTCGTGGCTGCCACCTTGAGTGCGTCCCGGCACTGCTCCAGGCTCGGATACGCGGCCACGGTCTGAGTCCCGCCCGCGTGTAGCTGAGCCACCAGAATGAACAGCATGGACTTCATACGGTCACCTCCATCACCTTGACCGCGTGCTCGCGGGCGTTTGGATACATCCGCTGCAAGCGCTTGAGGTAGTGCGTAAGGCCGCGCTTGAGGACTGCCGGTGTCGTGGCGGCCATTGACCCACCACCGACCTCGCGGCCATCCGCGTAGAGCCGCATGTTTACTCGGGGCTGCAGGATGCTGTCGCTCATGTCAGTACCTCCCGGTGCGTGCCGCAGTAAATCCCGCCTGCAGGAGCGGCGATCTCGGTTGAGGCTGGCGCCAGTCTTCGCCCGCTTGCGTTTGGCCGCAGACCTTTTCACCCGCCGCCGAATCCACACGAGCACGTCGATCAAGTCGTCAATGCGTTGACGATTCTTAACCATGGCATCAGCATCGCGGTGCGCGAACTGGCAATACAGTGCGGATCTCTGCCGCAATTTTAGACATATGCAGCCGCCACCCGATGCCGGGCGCTGTGTGAAATGGAATAGACGCAATTGTCCATCCGACCGATGGACCGTTACCGCTACGTTGCATTACCGCACCCCTATCTCGATGCACCCAAGGAATGGTGCCTGAACGATGTTTGTGCGATCTTCGATTCGTGGCAACGCCGCCGCTGCAAAATCACGCTGCCTGTCGCAGGCTGAAATACGTTATGTTCCACCACCACCGGCCCGTCCTGCTTGGCCGGGTGCAGACCCATGCGTTCGAGGATCGGCGATCGTTCCGAGTCGACCCCAAGCCGTCCGTGGCCACAGGCCGCTTTCTTTCAGGAAGCGCAGTTCAACGCAATTGTTATGCCGCTGCTCGTCCTGGATTCAGCTTGGCAACCCAATCGCCTACCGATATCGACCGACTTTCGCGATCCCATGAAAGACCCATTGCCAGAGTTTGCCATTGTCGCCGGGTCAGTCCTGGTGGCCGTCGCGGCGTTAATCCAAGGTTGCGCGCTTCGGGCGATTTCAGGCCTTGAAATGGATGCTCACCCGTAAGCAGTTCGTACGCTACGCACGCCAGCGCATAGAGATCATCCCGCGGATCGGCTTGCAGCCCTTCCCAGAGTTCGCAGCAAGCGTAAGCCGGTGTCAAGTTGATCTTTCGAGCCTCATTGGCACTCGAACGTTCGCGAGCACGAGAGGCACCAAAATCGAGTATGCGTAATTCACCCGAATTGGTGATCAAGGCGGCTCTGAACCTCGGCGCCACGATGGAGGAGATCATGGAGGTCCTAAAGCTCTGCGTTATCCAAGGCGTGCAGGCATGCAACATGGGGGTTCCGATACTCGCCGAAGAGATTGCGAAGCTTTCCGTCAAGAAATAGGCAGCGCAATCGGATAATTCAAATAACCCTCCTTATCCGCCTACGCGTGATAGATCACTTGTCGCTGGGCTCATCAACTTCATGCGAATGACTGCAATCCGGAAGGCATTCCGGCACATCGAATTACCGCAATTGGCCGATCTGAGCCGGTAGCGACTCTACTGAGAGCGGCCGCCGGGCGCGCTAGAATGGGTGATGACCTACTCACCGACCGCCGCGCCCCTCCTCCTGTGGCTGACGCCGGCTCTGCTCGCGCTCCTGCTCTATGGCCTGGGCCAGGGCTTCGTGAAGATGTGGATCATGGAGGTGCCGCCGGCGCGCTTCTGCCTCTACTTCGCGTGCGCCCGCGCGCTGGTGATGGTCTGCTACTTCTTCGCGAGCCCGCATACGCCAGTGTTCGCGGCGGAAGGCCGCCACCTGCTCGCCATCGGCGTGCTCGCCTATCTGCTCGACGGCGCCGGCTGGATCATGTACTTCCAGTCGATCATCGCGGGCCCGATCACGATCGTGGGCACGCTCTCGGCCGCCTATCCCGCGCTCACCATCGTGTTCGCCCACTGGTTCCTTGGCGAGACGCTCTCGCCGCTCCAGTACGGGGCGGTGGCCCTCGTGATCGGCGGCTGCATCGGGCTTGCCTACCAGCCGGCGAACGCCGCGAACAAGGTGACCGGGCGGGCCTGGATCCCGCTCGCGTTCTCGGCCCTCGTGCTGTGGGGCGGCGCCCAGACGATCGTCAAGTACGACTACGGCCTGGGTGCCACTGACGCCAACATGGCGCTCTACAGCGTGATCGGCGCGCTGCTCACGCTTGGCGTCTACGGCTTTTGGAAGGGACGCGCCGGCACGCACTCCGCGATCGAGTGGACGCGCTCGTTTCTGCCGATGGGGATGATGGCGTCGGGCGATCTTGGCGTGCTGATCGCGAGTCGCTACGGCAAGATCTCGATCGTGACGCCGCTGACCGGCGCCTACCCGGTTGTCACGCTCGCCTTCGCGGCGCTCGTGCTGCGCGAGCGGATCATGCTGCTGCAGTGGGGTTGCATAGCCGCGATCCTGGTCGGCATGTTCTTATGCACCTCCTGAAGGCGGCCCCGCGGCGCGGCGACCCAGCACATCCCGATCTCAATTCAAGGCCCGCTTTGCGCGGGCCCTGGTTCGTGTCGATACCCGCCCGGATTCTTCGCCGGACAGTGCTGTGTAATAGAACCCCGGCGCGGTGATCCTGTTGAACGGCAGCTTCGGGGCAGTCATTTCGAGCTGCTGAACTTCCGGAGTTGGCCGGGAACTGCCCCATAAGTTCCCTGCGACGGAAAGATGCGAAAACGAAAATCCCTAATATGATATGTACGCTCGCGGCGTCGTCATCGGCGCTGCTCTCGCCGTGCAGCGCTTCTGATGGCACCGTGAGCAGCGCAATCGGCGAACCACGTCATCGAGTTTGGCATCCCACCCGGCGAAGTGTGCCAGCGTATGCGGGCTGCTGATCCCCTAATCGATGCGCATGTTTGGATGCGCCGCCGGGATGTTCGCATGAACCGACCGCTGCCGCTCGATAACGTTTCGGATAAGAAGAATCTCGAACCCCTCAAGAAACCGGACGATGTGCACGCACCTGTGTGACGCTGAGCGCGGCGCTACTCGACCCGCGAAAGCCAAGCGGAGCACGTGGCGATTCTGGAGTTTGCGGATGCGATTTTCAGGTGGCCAATTTCGGCCACCTGATCGGCAAGCACGTCGCGCCGTTGCGACGTCTGGACATAGCGCCACTCGACCTCGCAAGCTACCGCGAGCATTGGCGATTCTGGAGTGTATGATGACTGATTGTTGTACGCGGTGCCGACGCATCGGCGAAATGAAATTGCGCAGCGTGTTCGACGGCGTCGCTGCCATCGATCATCCGATCAAGTTTCAATTATGCGATCAATGCCTCGCATACTTCCGTGCATTGCGTGCGCACGACGCCGAGATTGAGGAGCAGCAGTTTGCATCCGAGCTCTGGCGGCTCGCCGTGCTCGACGGCACGCAAGGGGGGACCGCATGAAGGAGACAGCGCAATGAGCATACCTCCCGGTCTGGTAATCGAAGGTGCCCAGATGGGTGTAGACGAAGCGGCGGCGCAATCTGCCGACTTCGGTCTGCATAGCAAAATTGAGCCTTGGTGCGTCCTTCTGGCAAGCCGAGAAAACGCGCAACTCCCGGCGATAACGGCGCATGAACACAGCGCTGCTCAGAGGCAGCCTGCGATGACCACGCGAGATCCGCTGGCCCAGACGCTCCGGCGTGCCGCTACAGTGTCATCGCGCGACAAGATTGGTGCGGTCATCGCCGGGCCTGCTGAGCGTTGGCGGTTGCACGCGTTCAAAGACCTCGCCCTTCGCAACATCTTCGTGCAGCCTAAGCACCAAGGAACGGCATACGAAGTGTTGCTGGCTCTGCTGCAGCTCGAAGGCCGCGTCCCATCCACGACGCCCATCGTATTCCTGCCCTCTGACCATGTGGTGAGCGCTGAGGAGGTAATGACGCGCTCGCTCGTGAATATGATCGAATGGATAAGCGACGCACCGCGACCGGTTTACCTGCTAGGTGCCGTGCCGGAAGGACCCCACGACCAATTGGGCTACGTCGTTCCATGGCACGATGCGCTGCAAATGCCGAGTAGCGTGTACGAATTTGTCGAAAAACCGGACGTAAGGCAGGCGCGTAAGCTAATCAACGCCGGTGGCTTATGGAATACATTCATATTCGGCGGCACTGTTTTTTCCATCTTGGAACTGTTTCGGCCGGGATTTGATGCGACAATTACGGCCTTGCGCACGGCGTTGCAGGCGAATTTGGGTGACTCTATCGAACCTCGTGCCCTCACCGCTATCTACGATCGCTTGACTCCTGTTGATTTTTCGCGGGACTTGTTGGCGAAGCAAGCGGACAGTCTCAAGGTTCTGCGCTTACCGCGCTGTGGCTGGTGGCCCCTGAAATCACCTAAGCGCGGTCCACAGATTAGCGATGCTGACGCACCCCGGCTGGATACCGGTCGCGACGCCGGTGAGCGTCTGAGCGGCAACGACTCGGGACTAGGTTGGTGAGCCCACGCCGGTGTCCGTACCGGCGACCAGGACGTCGACTCGGCGGAACAGGCTTCCGGCACAATCCATGAATAATCGAACCCGATGTGGAATTAGGAGGACACATGGTCCAGCCGAATCCCGGAATCATCGATGTACGCAGTCACCGATCGGTACCGCAGACGATCGACAGACTGGAATCCCTGGCAACCGCGCGCGGGTTGATGATCTTTGCGCGCATAGATTTCGGCGGCGATGCTGAGCGCGCTGGACTTACAATGCCACCGATGCAAATGCTGATCTTCGGCAACCCAAAGGCCGGAACGCCGCTACTGACGACAGCGCCCCGCATTGGCCTGGACCTGCCATTGAAGGCGCTGGCGTGGATGGATGAAAGCGGTAACGTTTGGCTTTCGTGCAACTCACCCGATTATCTCGCGGCAAGACACCAATTGCCCCAAGACTTGGTCGACAACATCGCGGGCGTGGTCCACTTAATCGAGAAAGTGGTTGAACCATAGAGCTGCGTCCAGTGTAGGCCCTCAATTTGTCCGGTGTCGCCGCGGAGCCGCCTCTTGCCAGCGGCGGCTTCCGGGCACACCAACTACGGTGGCAAAGCGTCTCGGCGCGACCACTCCGGCAGCCTCATCTTGCGCAAGAACGCCTTATAACGGGGGTCAGATGCGAGATTCTTGAGGAGCCGGTCGTTCTTCATTGTCGCGAGCGGCCGACACAGTACCTTGGAAATGTAAATCCGTGTAAGTGTCGCAGTGAAAAAGGCGGTGGCAGCGTCGATTAGCGAAATGAGTTTTTCGATCCTTTACATCTTGCTAACTGCACTTTACGCCCACCGATGACAAACTTCGTTCCGTTTAATCAAACCAACGTTACAGGAGATTGATATGAAGACTTTGAGCAAATATTACGGCGATTTCTTCTACCGTACG
This sequence comes from uncultured Gammaproteobacteria bacterium, assembly GCA_963813755.1. Classification (GTDB taxonomy): domain Bacteria; phylum Pseudomonadota; class Gammaproteobacteria; order Steroidobacterales; family Steroidobacteraceae; genus Bog-1198. Next base: position 355,383 of record CAWEZY010000003.1, read on the forward strand.
CTCGCAGCCGTAGCGATCGGCGCGCCGATGCTTTTGACCCTTGCGGATTCGCAATTGCCTGAAGGCACGGTGCGAGGCGAATTCATGGTGTCCGGCCTCGCAACAGTTCTGGCCGTCCTTGTCACCGCCCTGGTGTTACGCGCGGCGTACATCCTGGGCTTCAACAAGGCCTTCAGCATTGTGAGCTCGGAGCCGAATCGCACCGTGACCGCCTGAGTCGGAAGTGCGTACCTTTCGTAGCCGGGGTAGGCCCAACAGTCGAGTCAACAAGGGGCAAAGCCACCCAGTGGCACCCCGTGTCATCACTGTTGGGTCTATCCCAAAGCGTCATCCCATTGGATTCGAGCGCCCCCGGTGATTGACGAACTCCCCAGTCATGCGCGCCGCCGATAAACAACGAGGGATCAAGGCACCAGAGCGCGGCGAAATCTAAATTCTTGCGCCCTTAGTGTGCCGCGACGCCTGAATTCTTCAAGGCTGCGAGGCCGCTCGTGTTGATGCTCGCCGCGGCGCGCTTCAGATCACTGATATCGGACGCCTGTCCCGAGACCTTGACGGAGAATCGATCAGCGATGAAGGTGGAGTATTCGCCGCTCTTGGTATTGTTGTTCCACTGCTCGTGAACCAATTGCCCGCCGCTCTTGTAGGTCTTGTCATACCCCGAATCCGTTTGACTTTCCTGCTCGACTCCGGCCCAGCTGGACGCAAACCCCACCACTCCTTTCAGCGACCCGGCATCGACGATTTCCAGCTGCAGCGTGCGATTGGCGCCATCCGAATAGGTCGCCGTGGCCTTGGAGATTTGCATGCCTATCGCGCCGTTGCGTTCCACCGCTTGTTGAGTGCGCTTCAATCCGTCCAGTTCCTCTGGCAGAAAGGTCTTGATTTGATCCGGTGCGAGCGATTCGACCTTTCCGCCGCTGCCCAACGCCGTGCCCACGAACTGCGCTAGGGCATTGGCCTTCGCTGCGGCGTCGCCGGATTTCTGTGCGCTCTCGAGTTGTTTAGAGGCATCGTCCATGCGTTTAGCATAATCATTCAGAGCGTTACCTGTGGCACTATGATCGGAAAAGACGGACGAACCAGTCGCCTGCGGCCGCAGTATTCCCATCAGCGGACCGCCGCCTAGAGCACCGAAGCCGCCAACCGAGCGCACGATGAGACCTAAGACGATCGAGACGACGATGGCCACGATCACCGTCACCACGGTGTATCCGAGCGACTTCTCGGCCGGACACTTCATCGTGAAAGGCAGCCCCAGATACAGCAAGTAAAGTCCGTAGATCATGCCGGCCAATGCCGACAACAAACCCAAGCCCGGCACTATGCCGATGATGGCTGCGACCCAGGCCGCCGTGTAGGCATAGGCCACGACTTTAAGCGCTTGCACGCGGTCTTTTTGGCCACCGAAAGTCGGCGCGAGCGCATCGACGATCAGTGCGACGAGGAAGGTGCCGGCCAGCGATAGGACGTAGGTGGCGATGACGATCGGGAGGATCGACACGCCTAAGAAGCGCGACGATAGAAGAAGCTTAACGGCAGGTATTGCCGCCAAGATCATGATGTATCCCGTGTAAATGCCGCGGATCGTGTCAGTCTCCGCTGCAATCACCTGCCATTCGGCGCGCGGCGTGAGTAGAATAGATTTCGCTCGCCCGATCAGGTTGCTGATTACCATATTTTTTCTCCCTGAATCATTAGGCGCACCATCCCCAAAATCTACTTTAGCGCTTTGCCTCCAGTACTAATACGTTGGCGGGTTGGCCGGACCGCCCCGAATTGTCAACTGGCGACCAGACTGAGAATCTCAAATGCAATCGTTCATTACCGCAAATGTCCGGTGCGCGGCAACCATTTCGTCATCGTCCCAGACCGGTCTTGGCCGGGAAGCGCCAGATGCCCTTGCCGGAACCGGCCACTCGAAACCTGAAACGAAGCAAGCAACGCTGTGCCATCGGTGACCCATGGCAGCTTTCGCGGCGTGCATTGATTCTCTAAGCTTGCGCGCCTTTCTCGCCTCTACGCCGAACATCGCCACCGCGCTTGATCTATGCGATGGCAGCAGAAGAGTGCGGGGCAGTAAGCCTCTCTGCCATTTCCCATTTAAGCGGGCTTTAATCGAATTTGTTGGCGGATGGCCAAACCATCGCAGAGCATTTTGTCCATCTACGTCCGGTGGCGGCCAACCCTTTGAGGGGCACAGCGGCATTTGCAAAAACCGGGAGATCAAATACCCGTGAAAACAGCTGCTTAGACCGAGAGTCGATGGTCAGGTGTACTAGCAAGTTATATAATAAGATCAATAAGTTATAATATATACCTAGAAAGAATATAGGAATCATCTCGCTTCGTGCGCCGGCCTGCCGTGCGCGCCGGACTCATTGCGGTTGACATCCCGGAGTCGGGGCGCGGATGCTTTGCGTTTATGGCCGGCACGCTTTGGATATCGACGCGTAAAGGGGCCTTCGCGCTGCGCGCCGATGCCGCGCGCAAGACATGGAAACTGGCGGGCCCGCATTTTCTGGGACACATAGTCCATCACATCGTTCAGGATCCGCGCGATCCCAAGGTGCTGCTCATGGCGGCCAAGACGGGTCACCTGGGGCCGACGGTGTTCAGGAGTGCGGACCGCGGCCGCACGTGGCGCGAGGCGTCACAACCTCCGGCCTTCCGTAAGGCGGCAACGGGAGAGGAGGCGCGTGCGGTTCAGCGCGTCTTCTGGCTGACCCCGGGCCATGCATCCGAATCCGGGACATGGTACGCGGGTACTTCCCCTGCGGGACTGTTTCGCTCGGGGGATGGCGGAGAACGTTGGGATCCGGTCGCGGGTTTCAACGATCACCCGATGCGCTCGAAGTGGGTGACCTTCGGCACGCCGGACGGTGAGTTCCTGCACTCCGTCCTCATCGACCCGCGCGACCCCCGGCATCTCTACATCGCCGTCTCCATCGGCGGGATTTTCGAATCCACTGACGCTGGGGTTGACTGGATGCCGCTCAACGAAGGAGTCGCAGCGGACTTTTTGCCGGACCCCGCGGTGCCGTTCGGCCACGATCCTCACTGCGTCGCACTGCACCCCCTCAGGCCCGATCGCCTCTATCACCAGAATCACTGCGGGCTCTACCGCCTCGACCGCCCCGAGCGGCGCTGGGTCCGGGTGGGCAGGGCCATGCCAAAGAGTATCGGCGACATCGGCTTTCCGATCGTCCTGCACCCGATCGATCCCGACATCGCCTGGGTGTTTCCCATGGACGGCCGGACCGTCTGGCCTCGCACGCCCATCGGCGGCAAGCCGGCGGTGTATCGCACGCACGATGCGGGCAGGACATGGCGCCGTCTGGATCGCGGACTCCCCGGCTCCCAGGCGTGGTTCACGGTGCTTCGCCAGGCCATGTGCACGGATCAGTGTGCGCGGGTCGGCCTGTATTTCGGCACGACCGGGGGAGACGTGTGGGCGAGCAGCAATGCCGGAGAGCGCTGGAGCTGCATCGCCCGGCACCTTCCGGAAATCTATTCGGTCACGCACGCGGCGTAGAGGCGATGGACGCTGTGAGTTGCACGGTCAGAATCGCCAGCCCGTTGCGCTCCTATACCTTGGGCGCAGCCAGCGTCACGGGCGACGGGGCGACGCTGCGCGAGATACTTGCGAACCTCGACCAGCGCTTCCCCGGCATCCGCTTCCGCATGGTGGACGAGCAGGACCGCATCCGTCCGCACATGCGCCTGTTCGTCAACACCAGCGAGGCGAAAGGGCTGTCGGAATCGGTGCGCGCCGGCGATACGGTCCATGTGATCTGCGCGTTGAGCGGCGGGTGAATGATGACTCTCTCGGCCGCGGAACTTGCCCGCTACCATCGTCACCTGGTGCTCGACGAGATCGGAGTCGCGGGGCAGGAGAGGCTGAAGCGCGCGCGCGTTCTGGTGATCGGTGCGGGAGGCCTCGGATCGCCGGCGGCCCTGTATCTTGCGGCAGCGGGTGTTGGAACGCTCGGCATCGTCGATTGCGACCGGGTGGACGTTTCGAATCTCCAGCGTCAGGTGCTGTTCGATACATCGCGCATTTCCCGGCTGAAGGCCGATGCGGCACGCGAGCGGCTCGAGAACCTCAACCCGCAGATCGTGGTCATTGCGCACGCGCTTGAACTGCGGGCCGCCAACGTGCGCGAAGTGCTCGGCGGTTACGATCTCGTACTGGACGGCACCGACCGCCTGTCGACCCGCTATCTCATCAACGATGGGTGCGTGATCCTCGGCAAGCCGCTGGTCGCGGCGGCCATTCATCGCTTCGAAGGGCAAGCAATGACCTACGTACCGGGCCGCGGTCCCTGTTATCGCTGCCTGTTCCCCGAAGCGCCCGATGAGGCGGTGCCGAATTGCGCGCAGGCCGGCGTGTTGGGCGCATTGCCGGGCGTGCTCGGCGCGATTCAGGCAACCGAAGCCATTAAGTTGATCCTCGGAATCGGTGAGCCGCTCGTGGGCCGGCTTCTCACTTATGATGCGCTCGAGATGCGCTTTCACGAATTTTCGTTGGAGCGGCGCCGCGACTGTGCGGTTTGCGGCGACCGGCCGACGATCACGGAGCCTCGGGATACGCGGGAGTCGTGCAGCAATGCGGCGCCGGATGCCATACGCCGGCTGACTCCCGCGGGCTTAGCGAAGCTGCTCGATCACGCCGCATCCGCCGGCGCGCTCCTGCTCGTCGATGTCCGTGACCCGCGCGAGTTCGACGCGGGTCACCTCGAGGGCGCCGTCAACATCCCGGTCACCGAGCTGCAGCGGCGCCTGACGGAAATTCCACCGCAAGCGAATCCCGTGTTCATCTGCCGCAGCGGCAGCCGCAGCCTCGGCGCGTGTGCGATGGCGGCGCGCGCGGGAATCGCCGTGCCCGGACATCTCGAAGGGGGGCTTCTCGCCTGGGCCGCTGAAGTCGACCCAACGCTCGCGGTGGCCGCCGCCGGCTGATCGCAAAGCATCTGCCATAGATGACTTTTTACATAATAATAAGCATCTTATAGTTGTTATCTCGAAATGACCTAGCTTTAATTTTGCCGGCCTGCCGCTCGATGTCGCCGCTCGGCGCAGGCGGCTAGGGAACTTATGCGTTGTCCTGCGGAATCACCGTATTGGCAGCGCGCACTCGCTCGGTCCAATCTAGGGCGACAAAACAGGAATACGAAAATGGACTTCGAGAAGCGCCGAGCGCAACTGGTTGAGCGTTATATCGCGCATCGCGGTGTGCGCTCGCCGGCCGTGCTGGCGGCCATGGGAAGCGTGCCGCGCGAAGCCTTTCTGCCCGCGGAACTGCGGGAGTTCGCCTACGAGGATGCGCCGCTGCCGATTGCCGAGGGGCAGACCATCTCGCAGCCGTACATCGTCGCCATGATGACCGAGGCGTTGGAGCTGCAGGGCGGGGAGAAGGTGCTCGAAATCGGCACCGGCTCGGGCTACGCCGCAGCGGTCCTGTCGCGAATCGCCAAGGACGTCTATACGGTCGAACGCATCGGCCAGCTCGCCGAAAAGTCCGCCGATGTGCTCGCGACGTTGGGTTACGGCAATGTGCATGTACTGCACGCGGACGGCACGCGCGGCTGGCCCGAGCACGCACCGTACGATGCGATCGTGGTTGCGGCCGGCGGGCCGCAAGTTCCGGAATCGCTGAAATCACAGCTCAAGATCGGCGGCCGGTTGGTAATCCCGGTGGGAGCCGATCGGCGTCTGCAGGAATTGGTGCGCGTGGTGCGCAGGAGCGAGCACGAATACACCACGGAGGAGCTTGCGGATGTGCGCTTCGTTCCCCTGGTGGGGGCGGAAGGATGGACTCCGCAAGGACAGCGCGCCGCCAAACCGGCCGACGGCACGGTGGCGCGGGCAATTTTAAGCGCCAGCGAGGAGTTTTCGTCGATTGATTCGGTCGATCTCAAGCCGATGCTGAAGAGGATCGGCGATGCACGCGTTGTGCTCCTCGGCGAAGCAACGCATGGGACGTCGGAGTTTTATCGCATGCGTGAGCGGATCTCGCGCGAGCTGATCGAGCACAAGGGATTTAATTTTATCGCCATCGAGGGCGATTGGCCGGACGCGGCGCGCATCGATCACTACGTCAGATACAGCGCGGTTCCCCCGTCTGAATGGATGGCGTTCGCGCGCTTCCCGGTATGGATGTGGCGCAATCGCGAAGTGCGCCAATTCGTCGATTGGCTGCGAAAGCATAACGGCGAGGTCAAGCAGGGCGCGAGAGTCGCTTTTCACGGTCTCGATCTCTACAGCTTGTACAACTCGATTCAATCGGTCTTGAATTACCTCGATAGCGTCGATCCGCGGACCGCCGAGGTGGCGCGCCGCCGCTACGGATGCCTGACTCCTTGGGAATCGGACCCGGCCGTCTATGGCCATGCGACGCTCACCGGCAAGTACCAGACCTGCGAGCACGAGGTCACCTCGATGCTGACCGATCTTCTGCAAAAGCGGCAGGCTTATGCCGAACACGACGGCGAGCGGTTCTTGGACGCCGTACAGAACGCGCGGCTTGTGGCGAATGCGGAGCGCTATTATCGGATCATGTATTACGGCTCGCGCGCTTCCTGGAATTTGCGTGACGGGCACATGTTCGAGACTCTGAAGAACCTGCTGAGTTTCCATGGGCCGCGAAGCAAGGGCATCGTCTGGGCGCACAATTCGCACGTGGGGGATTCCGCGGCCACCGAAATGTCGGCTCGCGATGAATACAACATCGGCCACTTGTGCCGCGAGGAGTTCGGTCACGCAAGCTACTCGGTGGGCTTTGGAACGGATACCGGCACCGTCGCGGCGGCTTCGAATTGGGACGAACCGATGCAGATCAAAACCGTTCGGCCGGCTTTGGCCGGCAGCTACGAGCGGCTGTGCCACGAAACCGGCTCTGCGCGCTTCCTGCTGCCGTTGCGGGAGGTGGGCCCGGGGTCGCGTGCGGCGCAGCTGCTGAAGCCGCGGCTGGAGCGGGCGATCGGGGTCATCTACCGGCCGGAGACCGAACTGCAGAGTCACTATTTCGAGGCGGTGCTGCCGCGGCAGTTCGACGAATATATCTGGTTCGACGAGACCAAGGCGGTGACCCCGATAGGCGCCGAGGAACTGAAGGGTCTCCCGGATACCTATCCGTTCGGTCTTTGAGGGAGCTTTATGCGATACGTCAATACAGGCAGGCTGGTTCGGGATTTGGGTGCGGTGGTTGAGGATATCGACGAACTGATCAAGGCGATGGGAAGCAATGCCACTGAGGCGGTAATCTCCGCCCGCGCGCGCATCGCGGACTCTCTGCACAGCGCGCAGCATCATTTGGAAGATTCGCGCCGGCACGTGATGCGGCAGAGCAAATGCGCGGTGAAGTCGACCAACGGTTATGTGCGGGACAACGTTTGGAAGGTCGTGGGGATTGCCGGAGCCGTGGGGATTTTGGCCGGGGCGCTTTTGAGCTTCAAAGGCCAGTCGCCCGCTGAACGGAACGATTGACGGCGCGGCGCCGAGGTCGCAGTCAAGGACAATTGGATGCCGTGGAACGAAAGCTATTTTCCCCGATCGATGCTGCACCTGCCGCCGGTCGTGCGCGCCAAAGCGATCGAGATTGCAAACGCCTTGTTGACCGACGGGTACGATGAAGGCAAGGCCATTCGCATCGCCATCGCTCAGGCGAAGCGTTGGGCCACCCGCATCGCCTCGGAGTCTCGTGCTCCTTGATCCGACCCGGTTCGCAGCCGGCGCGCGCTCAGGCGCCGGCTGCGCGAATTAGTTTTTTTCGGCCCAGATGTCGTCGAGCCGCGCCGGAACCGCAGCATCGCGCACGAGGTGCGGGTAGCGCAGTCCATCGTGGTAATCGACGGCGACGACCCGATACCGATCGCCGGTCTTGACGATCAGCTCGATCGGCAGCGTCGTGCCCTTCGCCGACCGGATCGCATCCTTGAGCACCTCGGCGCTGTAGGCGGCGCCGTTGACCGCGAGAATTTGCGCGCTCTCGGTGAGTTTGGCCTTGAAGGCCGGGCTGTCCCAGGCGACCTGCAACACCGTGCCGTCCTTGTCGTCGAGTGAAACGCCGATCGAGTAACGCAAGCTCACGTGCTTGCGTTCGAGATCGCTCGCCTTCTCGAGCTCGTTCGGGGTGTCCGTGTAGGCGAGCTTGTAGCCGCCGCGGCGCAACCCGTCGAGCGGAGGCGGCCTCGCGATTCCATCGAGACGCTCGCGCAGAAACGCGGCCCAATCGTACGGCTCGACCGCCTTCAGCGCCTTGACGACGTCTTCGAAGGTATAGGTGACGGTCACCAAGCTGCCGTCGTCGATGCCGAAGAAGGCGCGCGCAAAGTCGTCCAGCGAGCGCTTGCCCTGTGATCGATCGCGAATTAGGGTATCGGCCTCGAGCCAGATCAACCGGCCCTCGTCGTAATAGTCCTCGAATCGCTGCCAGTCGCGCCAGGACATGGGGCGGCGTGGATTGATGATCTCGTCGTTGGTGGTGTCCTGCAGAGCGCGCCAACGACGGCCCGCTTCCCGCTCGTAGTAGGCGGCGGTCAGAGCGAGCGCATCGAGGGCCTGCTGTTTGCTCCAAAGGCCCGAGCGCGCGGCGAGCACCTCGCCCCAGTATTGCGTTTGACCTTCATACACCCACAGCAGGCTGTCCTGCATCGGCACGTTGTAGTTTGGAGTCCACAAGTCGGCGGGCCGGCGAAATTTGCCGTTCCACGAATGGGTGAATTCGTGCGGCAGCAAATCCCGGTCGTACGAGTTCTTGTCCCATTCGGTGAAGGAATCGGGCTCGCTGCCGTTTTCACTCGACTGATGATGCTCGAGACCTTGCTGATGGATCTGATCGCTCAGCGAATAGAGAAAATCGTAATGGGCATAATGGTGAGATCCGAACAGCCTGTAGGCCTGCTGCACGAGGTTGCGGTACGCCTGCAGCTGTTCGGGCTTCACCGCGAGCAGCTCCGGCCGGTCGGCGAACAGATCGAGGTGGATGGGCACGGCGCTGCCCGGATCGAGATCGAGTCGCGATGCATAGCGTCCCGCATACACCGGACTGTCGATCAAAGTCTCGAGGCTCAGGCGCTTGAAGGCCGTTTGGGCGCCGCTCGCGGACTGCACTTCGAGCGCCGAGCCGAATTTCCAACCGAGAGGCAGCGTGAGGCTCGCTTGCACCGGAATCCGCCGCGCGAAATAGCCGGCCGGATAGAGGATCAGTGAATTCCACTCGACGAACAAAACGTCGCGGCTGATTTCCATGTCGGCCACTTTGGAGCTGGTCGGCGACAGATACTCGAAATCGATGTCGATCGACTTGATTCCCGCGGCCGGGTGCACGTGAAACGCGTACACATCGAGCGGATCCCGCTTCCAGCTGACCGGCGCGCCATTCGCGCTGATCCTCAATCCCGCGAACCGGTCGATGGGGCCTTCGGGCGCATGCGTTCCCGGCAGCCACTTCGGGTACAACAGCACGGTATCGGCGCCTATTCCCTCCAGGGTCTCGTGAACGCGCACGATCCGCCGCTCGACATCCGAGGCGTCGACCGCGAGGCGTATCTCGCCGGGATACGCCCGATCCTGGGGTGCCGCGATCAGCGCGGCGTCCGCCGATGCGGCCTTCGTGGGATTTGGGCCGGGACTTGCGCTGGCCGAAACGAACGTCGAGGCCGCGCCGCTGGTCGCGCTGATCAGCGTGGCGACGGACGCCAAAACCATACGGTACATTGAGGTTCCCAAAATTAGTATGAGTATAATTCTGCAGAGTCGGCCGCCGCGGCCGTCGGGGGCGCCGGCGATCTCAGGCGCGAATCATAACCGATATGGAATGGCTTCCAGGGGTCTAATGGAATTATTGACTGCCATTGCGAGCCGCTCCTCGGCCGCGCGCCTGGTCGAGCCCGGTCCGACTGCGGAGGATCTGTCGCGCATTATCGATGCGGCGGGACGCGCTCCCGATCATGGGCGACTAAAGCCCTGGCATCTGCTGGTGTTGGACCATGCGACCAAGGAACGATTCGCGCTAGCCGCGGCACAGGCCAAACGTGCACGGCTCCCTCATCTCGGCGACGATCAGCTCGCCGCGGAGCGTGCGAGAATCATGCGTTCGCCGACGATAGTGATCGTCGGCTGCGTGGTGCGCGAGCATCCCAAGGTGCCGCAGATCGAACAGGTCATCGCGGCGGCGGCGGCCGCGCAAAATCTGTTCCTGGCTGCGCATGACTTGGGGTATGGCGTCATGTGGAAGACCGGGGCGGCGGCTTATGACCCGGACGTCAAGGCCCTGCTCGGCTTACGGGCGCAGGACCATATCGTGGCCATCATGCATTTGGGCACGCGCGCAACCAAGGAGCCTGTCTGAGTATTCCGCGGCGACGGGGAATACTCAGACAGGCTCCCAGGCCGGCCTCGAGATGCTCATCGATCGTGAAACGCGGGAAAGGAATGGCCGCGCAGCGAAACCGACTTGACCAGCGCCCAGGCGGGCGCTCCGGGCTTCAGGGCGAGTTCGCGCGTCGCCGACTTGGTGATTCGCGCCATGATCTGCGCCCCGCCGATGTCGATGGAGATGAGATCCGAATTGCCGTCGTCATCGGTGATGGCGGTAATCTCGCCTTGTAAATTATTGCGCACGCTCAAATGCCGGGGCATTTGCGTCGAGACGATGATGTCGCGGGCCAGCAGCTGGACCCGCAAGGTCGTGCCCGGGGCCATCCCGGCGGTTTGCACCCTCAGTTCGCCGCGTCCGACCCGTACCCGGGTCAAGCCGCTCGCCGAGTCCCGTCCGAGCACCACCCCGTCGATGACGGCGCCCACGGCGTCGGGTCCGATGAGGGCGCGCAGATGCCGATCGAGGCTCATCGCGCCGATGCCGCCTTGCGCGACGACGGTTCCGCACTGCATGAGCACGATGTGGGTGGCCAGGCGCAGCACCTCATCGAATCGGTGGCTGACGTAAACCATCGGAATGGCCAGCTGATCGCGCAGGGATTCCAGATAGGGCAGCACCTCCTCGCGCCGGTCCTGGTCGAGCGAGGCCAGCGGCTCGTCGAGCAGCAGCAGGCGCGGCTGCGACAAGAGAGCCCGACCGATCGCAACCCGTTGCCGCTCGCCGCCCGATAATTGGTGCGCGCGCCGCTGCATGAGCGCCCCGAGATCGAGCAAGCCCGTCACGGCATCGAAGCTCACGTAATGGCGGCCGACCGCACGCTTCAGGGCATATTGCAGGTTGGCGGCGACGCTCAAGTGCGGGAACAGCCTGGCGTCTTGAAATACATAGCCGATGCGGCGCCGTTCCGCCGCCAGGTCTATTCGGCGCTGCGCGTCGAACAGCACGGTCTCATCGAGCACCACTCGGCCGCGATCCGCCGCGAGCAGGCCGGCGACGATGTTGACGGTCGTGCTCTTGCCGCACCCGGACGGCCCGAATAGCGCGGCCACGCCCGGAGTCGACAGTTCGAACTGGACGTCCAAGCGAAAGGCGCCGAGTTGCTTGGCGGCGGCGACTTGAAGCATCAGCGGCCCAGGATGCGGCGCACGCGCCGCGCGAACCATTCCGACAAGAGCAGGCCGCCCAGTCCCAACACCAGCGAAAGCACCGCGAGCCGCGCCGCCGCGTATTCGCCGCCGGGCTCCTGCAAGGCGGAATAAAGCGCCAGGGGCAGGGTGCGCGTCTCGCCGGGGATATTCGACACGAAGGTGATCACGGCGCCGAATTCGCCCAAGGCGGCCGAAAAAGCCGTGATCGCCCCGGCAAGCAGACCCGGCAACAGCAGCGGCAGAGTCACCGTGGCGAATCGATCGAGTGCGCCGGCGCCCATCGTACGCGCCGCCTCCTCGAGTCCGCGGTCGATGTTTTCCAGGGAGATCCGAATGGCACGAACCATCAGCGGGAAGGACATGACCGCGGTGGCGAGCGCCGCGCCGTTGCGCGTGAAGATGAGTTCGATTCCGAACAGCCGTTCGAGCCAGGAACCGATGGGGCCGCGAGTGCCGAACAGCAATAAGAGCACGTAGCCCACCGCCACCGGCGGCAGCACCAGCGGCAGGTGCACCATGGCATCGAGCAGAGTGCGGCCGATGAATTGCCGGCGCGTCAACAGCCAGGCCGCGAGAATCGCCGGCGGCAAGCTGAACGCCACGCTGCGGGCGGCGACGCTCAAGCTCAAGCGCAGGGCCTCGCTTTCGCTCGGGCTCATCCACATCATGCTAGACAAACCATATGACTCTGTGGGGCTTCATGCGCCAAGCAGTATACTGGCGGGGCGGATATTCTAAGGATCTGGATACATGCCCTATTATCGCGCCGTGGCGCAAGCGGCGGCGTCGACGCCCGAGCGAATCGGTGTATTGGTGGTCAATTTGGGTACCCCCGATGCGCCAGCTTATTGCGCCGTCCAGCGCTATTTGCGCGAGTTCCTCCGCGACCGGCGCGTCATCAATACCTCTCGCTTGATATGGCTGCCGATTTTGTATGGCTTGGTGCTGCCGTTTCGACCGATACGGACGGCGCGCAAGTACCGCAAGATTTGGCTGCAAGACGGCTCACCCTTGGCGGTGTACTCGAGCCGACTCGCGAGCAAGATGGGCGATCGGCTGCGAGCGGCGGCGGGGGATGGGGTGCGGGTCGCCCTCGGCATGACGTACGGCAATCCGAGCATCGCGAGCGCGATAGAGTCCCTGGCTCGACAAAATGCCAAGCGACTGCTGGTGCTGCCCCTGTACCCGCAATATTGCTCGTCGACGACCGGTTCGGTGTTTGACCGTACCTGCGATGCCTTGCGGCGCTGGCGCTGGCTTCCGGAAACGCGCTTCGTGAACGCCTACCACGACGATGCCGGCTACATCGAGGCCCTCGCGGCGCGCATCGAGGAGCATTGGGCCGGGGCCGGCGGGCGCTCGCATTTGCTGCTCTCCTATCACGGCATCCCGGCTGCCTATGTGACGGACGGAGACCCGTATCGGGAGCACACGGAGGCTACCACGCGCCTGCTGGTGTCGCGTTTGGCGCTTGAGGAGGATGAGTGGTCGCATTGCTATCAGTCGCGCTTCGGCTCGGTGGTTTGGTTGCAGCCCTATACGGAAGATACGCTCGCAGCCCTTGCCAAGCGGGGCCTCCGCAAAGTGACCGTGGTGTCGCCGTCCTTCGCCGTCGACTGCCTGGAGACGCTGGAGGAAGTGGCCATCGAATACCGCGATAAATTCCTGAAGTTGGGCGGGGAGCAACTCACGCTGGTGCCCGCGCTCAACGACGACGGCCGCCATGCGGAATTGCTCGCCTCGATCGTGCAAAATCACCTCAAGGGCTGGATTTAGGCGATGATTGCGCTCCTGTCGCTGCTCGTCTGGATTTACCTGTGCCTGGCGCACGGTAAATTTTGGGTCTCCAAGCCTGAATTGGCCCCCGCCGTGCCCTCCGAGCTTCCCGATGTGGACATCGTGGTGCCGGCTCGCAACGAGGCGCAATGCGTCGGTGCGGCGATCGCCTCGCTTCTGCTTCAGGATTACGCCGGCAGGTTCCGTGTCACTCTGGTCGATGACAGTTCCGTCGACGGCACGGCGGAGCGCGCCGGCAGTGCACCGAACCTGCGCGTACTCCGCGGCGCAGCCAGGCCCGCGGGCTGGTCCGGAAAGTTGTGGGCCTTGAACCAGGGCGTGGCGGCCGGCAGTGCGCCGGTGGTGCTGTTTACCGACGCCGATATCGTGCACGATCCGCGGCATTTATCGGCGCTTGTCGCTCGCCTGCAGGCACCCCGCACGGACTTGGTGAGTGAGATGGTTCGCCTGAACTGCACGAGTTTCGCGGAACGCGCCTTGGTGCCGGCCTTCGTGTATTTCTTTCAGATGCTGTATCCGTTCGCCCGCGTCAATTCCGCACGGTCGCGAATCGCCGCCGCGGCCGGCGGCACGATACTGATTCGCCGCGAGGCGCTGCAGCGCATCGGCGGCATTGAATCGATCAAGCACGCGCTCATCGACGACGTCGCGCTCGCCAAAGCTGTGAAAGCCACCGGCACCCTGTATTTGGGTCACTCCGCGCTCGCCGCGTCGATCCGTCCGTATCCGCATTTCGTGGACGTCTGGCGCATGATCTCCCGTACCGCGTTCACGCAATTGCGCTGTTCGGCAGGGCTGCTCGGGCTCACCCTGCTCGCTCTGGGGCTGGTGTGGCTGGTTCCTGTCTGGGCGCTCGTGTTCAGCCACGGCCGGGAGCGCGGCTGCGGCCTCGCGGCATTTACCCTCGCCGCGCTCACCTACGTTCCGACGCTGGCACGCTATGGACGCAGCAGGCTCTGGTCGCTCGCATTGCCGCTGATCGCCGTCTTCTACATGGCGGCAACCGGGGCATCGGCGCTGAATCACTGGCGCGGCGCGGGCGCCCGTTGGAAAGACCGGGCGTACGGCGCCGGCTGATGCGCCAAGCGGCCGGCTGGACGCGGCGCGGCTTGCGCAGCGAGCGCTGCCAATGCTAAATTTAAGGCATATGAGTTCACGGGCATTCATAGCTCTCCATGGCCCCGGACGCTCGCGGCGGCCCGGCTTCCTTCGCGAGAGCCTGCTGGCGTCGCTGCTGCGCCGCTAGGCGCCCATCACCCCCGCGCACGGTCGCGCTCACAAGACCGAATCGAATTCCTCAAATGCAATGCTTCCACGGATGTGCGGCGCTGACATTGAGGGCAGGGACCGACCGAACAAGAGAACAGCATGTTGCGTAATCCTTCGACCAAGTATCGTGCATTTGCCCCCATCGATATGGGCGGCAGAACCTGGCCCAACACGGTCATCACCGCGGCGCCGACCTGGTGCAGCGTCGATTTGCGCGACGGCAACCAGGCGCTGATCGAACCCATGGATCCGGCGCGCAAGCGCCGCATGTTCGACATGCTGGTCAAGATCGGTTTCAAGGAAATCGAGGTGGGATTTCCCGCCGCTTCGCAGACCGACTTCGATTTCGTGCGCGAGATCATCGATGAGCGGCTCATTCCGGATGACGTCACCATCCAGGTGCTGACGCAGGCGCGTCCCGAGCTCATCGAGCGCACCTATGAATCGGTCAAAGGCGCCCGGCGTGTCATCGTTCACGTATACAACTCGACCTCGATCGCCCAGCGCCGAGTGGTGTTTCGGCTCGATCGCGCCGGTATCGTCGACATCGCCGTCCGTGGCGCGACGCACGTGCGCGAGCATGCTGAACGCGACAAGGGCACCGAGTGGGTATTCCAGTACAGCCCTGAGAGCTTCACCGGTACGGAGCTCGATTTTTCGGTCGAGATCTGCAATGCCGTCAATGCGGTCTGGGAACCGACCCGCGAGCGCAAATCCATTCTCAATTTGCCGGCCACCGTCGAAATGGCGACCCCCAATGTGTACGCGGATCAGATCGAATGGTTCTCGCGGCACATCGGCACGCGCGATTGCGTGATCCTGAGCGTGCATCCGCACAATGATCGCGGCACCGCGGTGGCGGCGGCGGAACTTGCCCTGATGGCGGGTGCGCAGCGCATCGAGGGCACGCTATTCGGGAACGGCGAGCGCACGGGGAATGTGGATGTCGTGACCCTGGCTCTTAACCTTTATACGCAAGGCATTGATCCTGGGTTGGATTTTTCAAATATAAACGAAGTCGCGCGTTGCGCCGAGTCGTGCAATCAACTGCCTATTCATGCGCGCCACCCGTACGTCGGCGACCTGGTATTCACGGCGTTTTCCGGATCGCATCAAGATGCGATCAAAAAAGGGCTTGCTGCCCGCGCCCAGGGCGACCTTTGGGATGTGCCGTACTTACCGATCGACCCTTCGGATCTAGGGCGTTCCTACGACTCGATCATTCGAGTCAACAGCCAGTCCGGCAAGGGCGGGGTGGCCTATCTGTTGGAGCGCGATTACCAATTGCTGATGCCGCGTCGCCTGCAAATCGAGTTCAGTCAAGTAGTGCAAGCAGCGGCGGATATCACCGGTAAGGAATTGACTGCCAAGGAGCTATGGGACTTGTTCAACCGGGAATATCTGGCTCCTCGGCAGCCCATCGTGTATCGCTCGCACCAGTTGGCGGCCTCCACCGACGGCGCCGACACCGAGCGGCTGTCGCTGCAAGTGGAATGTAATGGGCGGCTCGAGACCTGGCTCGGGCAGGGATCGGGTCCGATCGACGCCATGGTGGAGGCGGTCGGTCTGCCATTCGATGTGCTTTCCTATGAGGAACACTCGCGCGGACAAGGCAGTGCGGCGAAAGCGGTCTCTTATATAGAAATTACCACCCGCTCGCGGCGAACCCTGTTCGGCGCCGGCATGCATCCGAACATCATCACCGCGTCGTTACTGGCGATTCTATCGGCAGTGAATCGCGCCATCGCGCAAGATGCGCTGCCTGCGCGCGGCGACAGTGCCCGTACCGGCACGTAGCGAGCCATAGCTAGAGTAATTTATTACGAATGACTTATAATTTATTGAAAATAAAAGTAATAAAAAATATCCATTGAAATCACTTCTGCTGGGTCCAACCTAAGTATCGCGCCGCCTTTCGGAAAATCGTGCTCCTAGTTGAATGCCGCACAAATTCCGATATAGTGCGCAACTTCATGCACCTAGCTGATCGATCCTATTGATTTCAAGGGCTTTTCCCGAACCATGAGCGAACGCGCAGACCAACATTTCGACATCGACGATGAGTTTCTTGGCGAAGCCGAAGAATCCCATGATTTCGACCCGCTCTTGGAGCGAGCCGAACGGCGGCCCAAGGCGGCGGCCGTGGGCAAGCGCGGCAAGGCGGCGTGGAGTCGGGTCGAGGACGTACTCGCCGAGCGGCAGTTGGAAAAAGAGCTGCGCGACATTTTCGAAGACGATTGATCCCCTTGGGAATCAAAGCGCCGGAATGTCCAACGGCACGCCAAGAGCGCGCCGTGATCGATGCGTCAACATAGCCAACCGTGGGTCGTGCTCAAGTTCGGCGGCAGCAGCGTGTCGTCGGCGAGCAATTGGCGCAACATCCTCGGCGTGCTCAAGGACCGCATCGCCGCGGGCCTTCGTCCGGTCGTGGTCCATTCCGCGCTTTCCGGAATGACCGATCGCTTGGAGTCGCTGCTGGCGGCTGCCGCGACCGGCACCCACACCAACGTGCTCGCCGAAATCGAGACCGCGCACCGAAATCTTGCGCAGGAATTGTCGGTCGTTCCCGACGAGCGATTCGAAGAGTTCATGGCGCATCTTCGGCACTTGGCGGCCGGCGCGACCGAGAGCCGCGATGTCAGTGAGCGGATGCGCGCCCGCGTCATGGCGATGGGGGAGCTGTTGGCGACCTCTTTGGGCGCCTCGTATTTGAACGCCCAGGGATTGAGAACGGCCTGGGTGGACGCACGCGAAGTGTTGCGCGCCGAACGGCGTCCTGGTGCGACCTGGGAGGCGGGCTTTCTGTCGGCCACCTGCGATTTTTCGCCGGATGCGCGGCTGCAGGCGCAATGGCACGCGTTCGATCAAGTCGTTATTACCCAGGGATTCATCGCGGCCGACGAAGCCGGCGACACGGTGCTTCTGGGCCGCGGCGGCTCCGATACCTCCGGTGCCTACTTCGCCGCCAAACTGTCGGCCGCACGCCTCGAGATTTGGACCGATGTACCGGGCATGTTCAGCGCCAACCCGCGCGCCGTACCCACCGCGCGCCTGCTGCGGGCCCTGCATTACGATGAAGCGCAGGAGATCGCCAGCAATGGCGCCAAGGTGCTGCACCCGCGCTGCGTGCTGCCGGTGCGGCAGTATCAAATTCCCCTGCACGTCTATGCCACGCAGGCTCCGGGTCTCGAGGGCACGGTGATTTCGGCGAACGTCGCCGGAAGCGCGGGCCAGGTCAAGGCCATTGCCGTCAAAAAGGGGATCACGCTGATCTCCATGGAAAGTCCCGGAATGTGGCACCAGGTGGGATTCCTGGCCGATGCCTTCCAGATATTCAAACAGCAGGGAATGTCGGTCGATCTCGTATCCACCTCTGAAACCAACGTGACGGTGTCGCTCGACCCGAGCGCCAACACCTTGGGTTCCGCGGCTCTCGCGCGGCTCGCCGCGGCGCTCGGTGAACTGTGCCGAGTCGAGGTGATGGGACCGTGCGCCTCATTGAGCCTCGTCGGCCACAACATTCGCGGTATCCTGCACGAGTTGGGCTCGGCGTTCGAACTGTTTCAGGACCACAAGATCTACCTGGTGAGTCAGGCGGCGAACGACCTCAACTTCACGTTCGTCATCGACGAATCCCAGGGCGACCGTCTGGTGCATCAACTGCACGAGCGGCTGATTCAGAGCATCGGTTCCGATCGGGTGCTCGGGCCCACGTGGTTGCAATTGTTCTCGCCCAAGGAAAGCGCCGCGGCGCCCGTGCCGAACTGGTGGGAAGACCCGGGCAAGCGCCGGCGGCTGCAGGAGATTGCGGTGCGCGAATCGGCCGCCTTCGTGTACGACTTGTCGAGCGTGGACGCGGCGATCGCGGCGCTGCGGCGGGTGCGCTCGGTGGCGCGATGGGCGTACTCGATGAAGGCGAACTGGCATCCCGAAATCCTCAGGCGTATCCATGCGGCCGGGCTCATGCTCGAGTGCGTGTCGCGAGGTGAAATCGATCATGCATTCGCCTCGGTGCCGAGTCTCGCGCCGGATCAGGTGCTGTTCACCCCGAATTTTGCGCCGCGCGCCGAATATGAATACGGATTGAGCAAGGGTGTGCGGGTCACGTTGGACAATCTGCACCCGCTCAAGATGTGGTCCGAGATCTTCCGCGGCGCGCAGATATTCTTGCGGATCGATCCCGGCTTCGGGCGCGGACATCATCAGCACGTGCGCACGGCGGGAGCCCACTCGAAGTTCGGCATCCCGATGTCGCAGATCGACGAACTGGCGGCGCTGACTCGGGCTGCCGGAGTGCGCATCACCGGACTGCACGCACACACCGGGAGCGGGATCTTCGATGTGGCCAATTGGACCGAGACCGGAGCGCTGCTGGGCGAGCTCGCGCAGCGCTTTCCGGACGCGCACATCGTCGATCTCGGCGGCGGAATCGGCGTTCCGGAACAGATGGGCCACGATGGAATCGATCTCACCGCGCTCGATGCGGGGGTTGGCCGGCTCAAGCAGCGCTTCCCCGGGATCGAATTCTGGATGGAGCCCGGGCGCTTTTTGGTGGCCCGGGCAGGCGTGCTGGTCGCGGTGGTGACGCAGTTGAAGCGCAAGGGCGACGAGCAGTACGTCGGCATCGCGACCGGGATGAACTCGTTGATCCGACCGGCGCTTTACGGCGCGCATCACGACATACGCAACCTGACGCGCCTCACGGAGGCGTTGAATCAAAAGGTGACCGTCGTGGGTCCGATCTGCGAATCCGCCGACCAGCTTGGCAGCGATCGCTGGTTTCCGCCGACCGAGGAGGGCGATGTGGTGTTGATCGCGAATTGCGGCGCCTATGGTTTTGTCATGGCGTCGAACTATAATCGGCGGCCCCCGGCAGCAGAGTTTTTGATCGAATGACTCACCCGATTGGCCTCATCGGTTGGCGTGGCATGGTCGGCTCGGTGCTGTTGCAGCGCATGCGTGCCGAACGGGACTTCGATTTGGTGGAACCCGTATTCTTCAGCACGTCCCAGGCCGGACACCCGTCGCCGGACATCGGCCGCAAAGTCGCCCCGGTGCAGGACGCCAACGATCTCGCGGCATTGGCGCGCTTACCCATGCTGATCAGTACTCAGGGCGGCGAATACACGCAATCGGTGCATGCGCGTTTGCGTACGGCCGGATGGCAGGGGTACTGGATCGATGCCGCATCGGCCTTGAGGATGGAGCGCTCGTCCGTCATCGTGCTCGATCCGGTGAATCTGCCGGTGATGCAGGCCGCGCGCGCGCGCGGCATCAAGGATTTCATCGGCGGCAATTGCACGGTGTCCCTCATGCTCATGGCGGTGTGCGGCTTGTTGCGGGCCGGCGTGGTCGAGTGGATCACGGCCATGACGTATCAATCCGCATCGGGCGCCGGCGCCCAGCACATGCGCGAGCTGCTCGAGCAGATGGGCGCCCTATATCGGTCGGCTGAGGAGCTGCTGCGCGATCCCTCGTCGGGAATTCTCGACATCGACCGCGCGGTCACGCGCGCCATCGGGCGCGCCGATTTTCCGACCAGTCACTTCGGCGCACCGCTCGCTGCGAATCTCATCCCTTGGATCGACCAGGATTTGGGCAGCGGCCAGAGCCGGGAGGAGTGGAAGGCCGGCGCCGAGTCCAACAGGATCATGGATACCGAGGCGGCACCCGTGCCGGTCGAAGGGATCTGTGTGCGGGTGAGCGCGATGCGCTGTCACTCGCAGGCGCTCACCATCAAGCTTAAAAAAGATATTCCCTTGCGCGAGATCGAACAAATGATCGCCGACGGGAATCCCTGGGTGCGGGTCGTGCCCAATGACCGTGTTTCATCGATCAAGGATCTGGCACCCGCTGCGGTCAACGGCACATTGACCATTCCGATCGGCCGGCTGCGCAAGCTCGCCATGGGCGGGGAGTATCTATCGGCCTTTACGGTCGGCGATCAACTGCTGTGGGGCGCCGCCGAACCCTTGCGCCGAACGATGCGGTTCCTGCTGTCTTAAGGCGCCCAAACGACCTCGACCGGCGTGCGCTGTTGGCGCAACACGGCGCGCACCGGCATATCCTCCACGGCGCCGGCGGCGCTCGCGGCCATAAAAGTACGCCACTTCGCTTCACCGGCGATCAGAATCACGATATGCCGCGAATCGAGCAGCGCGCTCACGTTCAAACTCAGTCGCGGCTGGGGCGCATTCGGCGCCCACATGCCGACGCATCCGGCCGCGGCGGCCGAATTGAGCGCGCTGCGCAGATTGGGCGAGCCGGGAAACAACGAGGCGGTATGTCCGTCATCGCCCATGCCGAGCAACGTCATGTCGAACGGCCGCGGGATGCGCGCAAAGGTTTCCCAGGCCGAAACGGCGCCTAGATCCGGGGACGGCGCCGCGTTCTTGAGCCCGAGGAATCGTGCGGCGGCGGCTTTGCCTTGCAGCAGGATCTGGCGCACCAGCCTCTCATTGCTGTCGGCATCGGTGGGCGGGACCCAGCGCTCGTCGGCAAGCGCCACGCAGACACGGCTCCAGTCGAGCGCCTGCGTGCGCAGCTGTTCGAACAATTTGACCGGTGACCGCCCGCCGGAAACCACGAGACTCGCCAGACCGCGCACCGAGATCGCGTGCGCGAGGCGTGTCCCGATCTCGGCAGCCGCTTCGCGTGACAAGGCATCCATATCCGGATAACGCTTGACGATGGGTTCGGATTGCATGAGGTCGGGCGATTGCATTGGGCTTTGCGTCCTTGCGCGCAGCCTTCAGGGTATCGGATCGATCCGGCGTCGTCGAGAAAAACGAGCGGCCCCAAAGCCGTACCCGGCGCTGCCATGCGTCGATGTGGCACAATGCCGCATGCTCCTGCAGACGCTGTTTCGTCAGTGGCGCCGGCGTCGGGATGACAGCCGGTGCACTTGAAAACCTGCATTGAGATTGCCGGCTGGCTGGCCGCATCGCTGATACTCGGCGCGTACGCGCTGATCTCCTCCGGCAAGATCCAGGCGCATCAGCCGCTCTACCAGTGGATGAATATCGTCGGGGCCCTTGGATTGATCGTCAACAGCGGCTGGAACGGTGCGTGGCCGTCGGTCGGTCTCAACGTGGTGTGGTTCGGCATCGCCATGTATGCGTGGCGGCGATGCCGCAAGGCAGTCTGAGACCCGCCGGCGAACCCACGGCGCCCCAACGAGAGGCGTCTCTCGCTACCCGTCAATGCGACGGGGCTGGAGGGGCGCTCGGCGGAGACACGCTCGGGGGAGCGGCACCCGGCGGAGGGGCACCCGACGCGCCGCACGGCTCTTGCTCCCCGTGAGGTCCAAAGAACCGCGGCTGCCCACCCGGCCAGAAGCCGGGCATTCGGCCGTACATGCCGTGTCCGCCCATCGGTCCGCCATAACGGTGAACGTGAGCGGCGGCGAATATCGCCCCCAGGATGACCAGCCCCGCCAATGTGAAGGCCCAAAATCCGAGGTATTTGCCAAAGGAGCGCAAGGCGCCTTCGGAACGATTGGCAAGAAAGAGTACGAAATAGCCGGCGATCGTCAGTGCCGTCGCCGGCAGCAGCGCCAAGAAGTAGATCATTGCGGCCCTCTCGATGAATGTGTGCCAGCCGTACCGGCGTAGCTTCGAACACCCACCTAAGTGATTTTACTCCCGCATCCAGCCGCATGGGCACGATTTGCCGCTCGGGGAATGCCGTCGCAATGAGAGCTCGCGCCCGATGGTCGGGCTTCGAATTCGGCATGAAATTTCGCATGTGGGCCGCGACGAGCGCGCTGACGCATGAGGCGGTACACTATAAAACCGACGAGGTGCAGGCGATGTGGGAAATCCGGAAAAGTGCCGAGCGAGGCTACGCGGATCACGGCTGGCTTCAGTCGCGCCATTCGTTCTCCTTTGCGGACTATGTCGACCCGGCGCACGTTAATTTCGGGGCGCTGCGGGTCATCAACGAGGACCGGGTAGCACCGGGTCAAGGCTTCGGGACCCACGGTCATCGGGATATGGAGATCGTGAGCTACGTGCTGGCGGGACAGCTCGCTCACCGCGATTCCATGGGCAATGGCTCGGTCATCGTCCCGGGCGACGTTCAGCGCATGAGTGCGGGCACCGGCGTGCAGCATAGCGAGCACAACCCGTCGGCCCGCGAGCCCGTGCATTTTCTGCAAATCTGGATTTTACCGTCGGTCGCCGGCATTGCCCCGGGTTATGAACAAAAGCATTTTCCCGCGAATGAAAAGCGCGGGCGGCTGCGCCTCGTTGCCTCGCCGGACGGCGCCGAGGGGTCGGTGTCGCTGCACCAGGACGCCAAGCTCTACGCGGGGCTTTTCGATGCCGGCGAACGAACGGTATGCACGCTGAACGAGCGGCGGTTGACCTATGTTCACCTGGCTCGCGGTACTCTCGGCGTGAACGGCACGGTCCTCGACGCCGGGGATGCGCTCAAGATTTCGGATGTCGCGACGCTTGCGCTCCAGGATGGGGCCGGCGCGGAAGTGCTGCTGTTCGACCTGCCGCGCGGGTAACGGCCGCCGGCGCCGTGGCCGATGTGACCGGATGCTAACGAGCGTTGGCGGCGATCCATGCCGCAAAGGTCTGCATGAATCGCTGCAGAAAGGCGCGCGTGGCATCGTTGGTCAATTGTCCGCTCGGGTCGAAGAGTTTGTCGGCGCCGCCGATATAGGCCTCCGGCTGCGGCATCGCCGGGACATTCAGGAACACCAACGATTGACGCAGATGATGATTCGCGCCGAACGCGCCGATGGCCCCGGGGGAGGCGCTCACGATGGCGCCGGGCTTGCCGCTCCAGGCGCTTTTGCCATACGGGCGCGATCCGACATCCAAGGCGTTCTTGAGCGCGCCAGGGACCGAGCGGTTGTATTCCGGCGTCACGAACAGAACCGCATCGGCGGCCAGGATGCGCTCCCGAAATGCGATCCACGGCGCCGGGGGGCTCTCATCGAGGTCCTGGTTGTACAGCGGCAGCGCGCCGATCTCGACGATCTGCAGTTTCAGCGAATCGGGGACGAGCGCCGCAAGCGAATGTGCCAGCTTGCGGTTGACCGAGTCCTTGCGAAGACTGCCGACCAGAACGGCGACCGAGTACACGCGTGTCATCGCTTGATGTTTCCTCTATGAGAATTATTGCGGCGTGCGCTGCGCGCCGATAAACCCTGCGCCGGCGCTTGATATGTGTCAAGTATCCGGCAGCGCTCGCAGCGGCTCATGACTTCGATTCATGCCGCGCTTCGAGCTCGGCGACCACCCGCGGCAGCGACAGGTGCCGAGCCTTGAGCAACAACATGAGGTGATACACGAGATCCGCCGCTTCGCCGACGACTTCGTCATCGGACTGCGCCACGCTCGCGAGCGCCAATTCGAGCCCCTCCTCGCCGACCTTTTGCGCGATGCGTCGGGTGCCTTCGGCGAGCAATTTCGCGCTATAGCTGCCTTCGGGCCGCGTCGCGATGCGCTCGGCGATGACTCCTTCCAAGGTCGCGAGGAAGGCGATTCGTGCGGCGACGGGCTGCGGCGGGCGCTCGCCAAAGCAGGTGCGCGTGCCCAAATGACACGCCGGACCGTGCGGCTTCGCCAGAATCAATAGAGTATCCGCGTCGCAATCGGCGATCATGTCCCGCACCTCGAGAAAATGGCCGGAGGTCTCCCCCTTGGTCCACAGGCGCTGTTTGCTGCGGCTCCAGAAGGTCGCGCGCCCGCTCGATTGAGTCGCGGCCAGCGCCTCGCGGTTCATGTATGCCAGCATGAGCACAGCGCCGCTGTCGGCATCCTGCACGATGGCCGGCAGCAAGCCGCCGCTCTTGCTCCAGTCGAGCTCGTCGGGTTGGATCATATTCTCACCTCGATGCCGTCCGCACGCAGTTGTCTCTTGAGATCCGGTATTTCGATCTCGCCGGAATGAAACACGCCGGCGGCGAGGGCCGCATCGACACCGGCCGACTTAAACACTTGCGCAAAATGCCGCACCGATCCGGCGCCGCCGGAGGCCACCAAGGGCACGCGGCAGCGGCTTCGCACCGCGCACAGCTGATCGATGTCATAGCCCAGCCTCACCCCGTCGCTCGCCATGCAATTGAGCACGATTTCACCCGCGCCGCGCCGCTGCGCCTCGACCACCCATTCCAGGGTTCCACGCGCCGCATCACGGGTGCGCGACGGGTCGCCGGTGTACTGCTGCACTCGATAGTCGCCCTCGACGGACTGGCTGTCGATGCCGACCACAACGCACTGCGCGCCGAAGCGCTGGCTCAGACGGTCGATCAGTTCCGGATCCGCGAGTGCGGGCGAATTGACGGATATTTTTTCGGCCCCCGACCCGAGCACTTCCTCGGCGTCGGCGACCGATCGAATTCCGCCGGCCACACAGAATGGGATGTCCAATAGGCGCGCGACGCGGGTGACCCAGGAGCGCTCCACGGAACGGTCCGCGGGGCTCGCGGTGATGTCGTAGAACACGAGTTCGTCCGCTCCCTGATCGCGATAGCGCTGCGCAAGATCCAGGATATCGCCGACAACGCGATGGTCGCGGAAGCGGATGCCCTTGACGACCTGTCCGTCGCGCACGTCGAGACAGGGGATTATGCGTTTGGCAAGAATGTGCGCAGCTCCTCGATGGGAATCAGTTCTTCGAGCAGCGCCTTGCCGCTGATGGCGGCGGCCGCGCCGCATTCGGCCAAGGCGCGCAAGTCGCGCGCATCGCGAATGCCGCCCGAGGCCTGCCATGCGATGCGCGGAAAGCGCCGCACGCGCCTCGGCATAAAGTTCGAGGTTGGGTCCCGAGAGCGTTCCGTCGCGGCCGACGTCGGTGCACAGTACATGGTGAAGATCGTCATGCACGAAGCCCGCCACCGCGTCCCACAGCGACAATGTGGATTGCCGCCGCCACCCATGGGTGGCCACGCACGGCGCGCCCGCCGCGTCCAGGCGCACGTCGAAGGCCAGTGCGATCTGCTCGGGTCCAAAGTGTTGAGCCAGGTTCGGACCTGGTCCGCCCTGATGAGAGCGGCGCTGCCGACGACGACTCGGTCGACGCCCAGGTCGAGCATTTCTGCGACCGCGTCGCTGTTGCGCAATCCTCCGCCCACCTGGAGTTTGACGGCATCCTGGGCGGCGAGGTCGGCAATGAGGGCGCGGTTACCGGTGCTGCCATCGCGCGCGCCGTCGAGATCGACGACGTGCAGCCAATCGGCGCCGAGATCGCGATACTTGGCGAGCAGCGCAAGCGGCTCGGCGTCGTAGCGCGTTTCCGCTTCGAAATCGCCGCGCAGCAATCGCACGCAGCGGCCGGCTTTCAAATCGAGGGCGGGAATCAATTGCATGTCGGGGCGTTCTTCATGGGAGCGCCAGGAAGTTCTTCAGCAGGCGCGCGCCGACCGCGGCCGAGCGCTCGGGGTGGAATTGCACCCCGAAAAAATTGCGCCATTGCACACAGGCGCTGAAAGATGCGCCATAGCGGCAGATCGCGACGGTCGATGGACCCGCCGGCAGCGCGTAGCTGTGCACGAAGTAGGCATAATCCTCGTTCCCCAGACCCTCGAGCAGGGCGCAGGGGCGCAGGATTTCGAGCGTGTTCCAGCCCATATGGGGAACCGGATGGCCGGGCGCTTCGATGAATCGAGCGGCGAGCCCGGGAATGACGCCGAGACAACGCGTGTCGCCCTCGTCGGATGCCTCGAACAGCAGCTGCATCCCCAGGCAAATGCCGAGCACCGGCTGGCCCAACGCGGGTATCACCTCGGTCAGCCGGCTGCAGCGAAGCCGCGCCATGGCGTCGGCGGCCGCGCCCACACCCGGCAGAATCACGTGGCTCGCGGCCCGGATGCGCGCGGCATCGGCCGACACGTCGGCGTGGGTTTGCAGCCGTTCCAAGGCGAATTGCAGCGAGGCGATATTGGCGCCGCCGCTGGCGACTATGACGACATCGCGTTGGCTCACAACACGCCCTTGGTGCTCGGCAATTCCGCGCCCTCGCGCCGAATCGCCTGCCGGAGGCTGCGCCCCACGCCTTTGAAGCACGATTCGATCATGTGGTGGGTATTCTCGCCGCGCACGCTGAGGTGCAACGCGGCACCCAAGCTTTCCGCGAAGGAGCGGAAGAAATGCGGCACGAGTTCGGTGGGCATTTCGCCGACGCGCTCGCGATTGAAACGCCCTTCCCAGACGAAATAGGGCCGGCCCGAAAGGTCGAGCGCAACCTGCGCCTCGGCCTCATCCATGGCGAGCAGGAAGCCGTAGCGGGCGATGCCGTGCTTGTCGCCCAGCGCCTCCCGCAGCGCCGACCCCAAGGCGAGGGCGCAATCCTCGACGGTGTGGTGCTCGTCGACGCGCAGATCGCCGATGCAGGTCAACTGCAATGCGAATCCGCCGTGTTTCGCGATCTGTTCGAGCATGTGATCGAAGAAACCCAACCCGGTGGCGATGCGGCAGGGCCCTTCGCGCGACAGATCGATGTCGACCGCGACTTCGGTCTCCTTGGTTTTGCGCCGCACATGCGCGCGGCGGGCTGCGCCGGCGATACGCTGCGCGATGGCGGGCCAAGTCTCCTGCGCCGCTCCGCTCAAGCGGATGCGCAGGCTTTGGATCCCGAGATTGGCGGCGAATTCCATGTCGGTATCGCGATCGCCGATCATGTAGCTGCGCGCGGTATCGAGCGGATGATCGTCGAGGTACTGCTGCAACAGCCCGAGCTTGGGTTTGCGGCAGGCGCAGTCTCTCGTGCTGGAAATGCGGGCAGACGAACACGGCGTCGAAGTCGATGCCCTGCGAGGCGAACAAGTCCAGCAGGAATCGCTGCGGGCGCTCGAAATTCTCGCGCGGCAAGCTCGAGGTGCCCAGACCGTCCTGATTGGTGACCACGACGAAGCGGTAGCCGGCGTGCTTCAAATCGAGCAGCGCCGGCACCACGCCCGGCATCAGGCGGATCTTATCCAGGCTGTCCACCTGCTCGTCCGGCGGCTCTTCGATCAAGGTACCGTCGCGGTCCAGAAATAAAATGCGGTAGCCGCTCACCAGGCCTCCAAACTGTCGATCAATGCGTCATTCTGCGCCCGGGTGCCCACCGTGATGCGCAGCGAGGTCGGCAATGCCGGATGGGCGCGCACATCGCGCACGATCGAGCCTCCGGCCATGCTCGAGTGCATGAAGCGGTCGGCATCGCGGCAGTCGATGAGCAGAAAATTCGCGTCGCTCGGCCATACCTTCTCGACCAAAGGCGAGTTCGCCAAGCGTTCCCGCAGATACTCGCGCTCCTCAAGGAGCGCCGCGATGCGGGTCGAGGAAACCGCGAGTTGCGCTGGCTCGAGCGCGCGCATGGCCGCTTCGACCGAAAGTTGCGACAGGGAGTAGGGCGGGATGACGCGCCTCGCCAGCCGGATCATCTCAGGGTGGGCCAGCAGCGCGCCGATGCGCACGCCGGCCAGGGCGTGAGCCTTGGAGAGCGTGCGCAGGATCGCCAGGGTCGAAAAGCGGGTCAACCACGCGCTCGAGCTCGTGCGCCCCGACCATTCGATATACGCCTCGTCGATCACGACGATGGCTTTGCCGTCGAGCGCGCTCAGGACTGCTTCCAATGCTTCGATCTCGAATAGATTTCCGGTCGGATTGTTGGGCGAACACAGGAACACGATCTTCACGTGGGGCCGCCATGCGGCCAACAGCCGCGCGGGGTCCAGGCTCCATTGCCGTGCGCGATCGAGCGGAACCTCGATCACGTCCGCTCCTTGAATGCGCGCGGCCGCTCGATACATCGCAAAGGTGGGACCACATTGCAGTATCGCGTCCGTTCCGGCGCGCAAATACACGCGCGCCAGGGCGTCGATGGCCGCATCGCTGCCATGAGTGGCGAGCAATGAGGCCGGCAGGTACCCGGTAGAGCGAGGCGAGACGTTCGATCAGGGCCGAGGGCTGCGGCTCCGGGTAGCGGTTGAGCCCGGCGATGCTGGCATCGGCCGCGCATCTCCAAGGCGCCTCGTTGGCGTGCAGCCGGGTCATGCGACGGCAGCCAGGCGGCGTGCGAATACGGTTCCAGTGTGCGGATTTCCGGTCGCGCCAGCGCCAATACCGGATTCACGTCGATTCCGCCTCGAGCGCGGCGAGGCGAACGGCCACGGCCGCGGCGTGCCCGTCCAATCCTTCGAGATTCGCCAGGATCTGCGCGGTGCCGCTCAAGGCCCGCAGACCTGCGGGCGAGAGCTCCTGTACCGTAATGCGCTTTTGGAAATCTTCCAGAGACAGTCCGCTGTAGGCTTTGGCAAACCCGTAGGTCGGCAACGTGTGATTCGGTCCGCTGCAATAGTCGCCCATGGTTTCAGGCGACCAGCGGCCGAGAAACACCGCACCAGCCGCCTGAACGCGCCCCAGCCAGGCGCGCGGCTCGCGGATCTGCAGGAGCAGGTGCTCGGGCGCGTAGTCGTTGGCGATGGCGAACGCGGTAGCGAGGGAATCGACCACGATCAGACGCATATGGGCCACCGACTCCTTGAGAATGGCCTTGCGCGACAGCGACCGCGCTTGCCGCTCGACCTCGCGCGCGACGCCTTGGGCGAGCGCCGCCGCCGGCGTCACCAGCAGGGCCTGGGCGTCGGTGCCGTGTTCGGCTTGGGCGAGCAGATCCGCCGCGATGAAATCGGCGCGGGCATGCTCGTCGGCGATGACCATGACCTCGGTGACGCCCGCCGGCAAGTCGGCCGCGGCGCCGGCGGCATCGCTCGCCACCAGGGCTTTGGCGGTCGCGACCCACGCGTTGCCCGGGCCGAACAGCTTGTCGCATTTCGGTACCGATTCCGTGCCGTAGCCCATGGCGGCGATGGCTTGCGCGCCGCCCACCTTGAAGACCTGCTCGACCCCCGCCTTGCGCGCGGCAACCAGAACCGCGGGGTCGGCGGCGCCGCTGCGGGTCGGGGCGGTGCACATGATGCGCACCGGGCAGCCGGCGATCGCGGCGGGCACGGCCAGCATGATGGCGGTCGAGGGCAGGGGCGCGGTGCCCGCCGGAACGTACAGCCCCACGGCGCGCACCGGCACGCTGATGCGTTCGCACAGCACGCCCGGCGCGGTCTCGATGCGCAGCGGTGCGGGCGCTTGAGCCGCATGAAATTTGTGCACCGCCGCTATCGCGGCGTCGATCGCTGCGTGCTGGGCGGCGCTCACAGCTGAGCTCGGCGGCGGAGAATTCCCGGGCCGACACGCGCAATTCGGCGAGCCGGACGCCGTCGAATCTTTGAGTCAACTCGATGAGCGCCGCATCGCCGTTGCGCCGCACCTCACCGATGATCTCTCGGGCCGCGATCGTGACCCGCTCGGCATCGCGCTGCGCGGGGCGGCACAAGGCATCGCGGCGTTGCGGCGAATCGAGCGATTTCCAGTCGAGAACACGCATGCGCCTACAGCTTGCCGGCTCAGGCCAGCATTTTCTCGACCGGCAGCACCAGCACGGAGCTCGCACCCACGCTCTTCAACTCTTCGAGAGTCTCCCAAAACACGTTTTCGCGGCATACGGCATGCACCGCAACGCGATCGCCGAGCCCGTCGAGCGGAATGACCGTCGGCGCTTCACTGCCCGGCAGCAATTTGGCGATTGCAGGAAGCGCGGAGCGGGGCGCGTGCAGCATGATGTATTTGCTGCCCTTCACTTGTTCGACGCCGTCGATGCGCATCAGCAGCCGCCGCGTCCAGTCGCGCTTCTCGGCCGGGATGGGCACCGGAGTGCGAATGAGCGCCGCCTGACTCTCGAGCACGACCTCGGCCAGGCGCAGATGATTCGCCGCGAGAGTCGAGCCGGTGGAGACCAAGTCGCATATCAGATCGGCCCGCCCGAGACGGGGCGCGATCTCGACCGAACCGGACAGCACCACGACCTCGGCGCGAATGGCGCGCTCGGCGAGAAATCGCCCGAGTATGTGCGGGTACGTGGTCGCGATCCGCTTGCCGGTGAGCGAGGCCGCGCCGCGGTAGTCGAATCCATCGGGCACCGCGATGCACAGCTTGCAGCGGCCGAAATCAAGCGTCTTGACCGTCTCGAACAGGGGCGCCACGCCGCGCGCGCGAAACGCGAGCAGCTTCTCCTCGACCACGTTCAAGCCGACCAATCCCAGGTCGCAGACATCCTCCTGCACCAGGTCCGGTATGTCGTCGTCGCGCACGAACAGCACGTCGAGCGGCATGTTCTCCCCGTAGCACATGAGCTGGTCCTTGCCGCGGCTGTATTTCAATCCGCAGCGAGCCAGCAGGTCCAGTGAATGGTCGGTGAGCCGGCCGCTCTTTTGGACGGCGATCTTCAGCCGCATGGGGGCGCTCGCGTTCACGCGTCGAGCTTGAGCCGCTCGGTCACGGCGCGGTAGCCGCCGTTGCCCGAGCTCAAGTAGCGGGCGACTCGCCCTATGGTGGTGACGCTTACCCCGGTCAGTCTGTGGATCTCGCGGTAGGGCAGCCCGCGCTCCAGAAGCTCGACCACGGCCCAGCGGTCGGCCATGGCCTGCAGCTCCGCCGGAGTGCACAGATCGCGGAAGAAGCTGCGGCATTCCTCAACGCCGCGCAACGCCAAAATCGCGGCGCAGAGGGCGCGCTCATGCTGCTGTTCCTGGCGCAGGGTCACCGGGCGGTTGGTTTTCATGGGTACCGTTTACAGTGTATTAATACGTTAATACATTAATGCATTACAAGAACGCGTGCAAGCTTAAATTGCTTGACGCGCGCCTGCCGCCTGCATACCATTTGCCCGCTTATCTAGACCGGCTGAGGGAAAGGCCCTTAGAAGCCGGGGCAACCACCCAAGGATCACAAGATCTTCAGGAACGGTGCCAACTCCTGCGGAACGCGGCTTGAGACCTCGGGTCCGATAGATGGGCGGCAAATTGGGCGGCGCACGGCGCCGCGGCAATGGCCTAAGAGCGGCACCGCTCCTCAGGGGTTATGCAAACCTTGTTAGGAGCGAGCGATCCGATGCCGAGAAAACTCTGGAACAGAGCAAGCGCGGCGCCGCAAGGCGCGGAATGCGGCCAGCCGATCGGCGGCGGGCAGCCGGTTAGCGATGCGGTTCTGCCGCTGCCGAGTCCATGGCGCCTGCACTATGGGGACGTGCTGCAACACGCGCGGATCGCCTTCCGCTTGGTCGGACCCGAGGACGCGCCGGTGGTGGTGGTGGTGGGCGGGATTTCCGCTCACCGGCAGATGGACGGCGCGGACGGCTGGTGGCCCGAAATGGTCGGCCCGGGGCTCGGTATCGACACACGCAAGTACCGCGTCCTCGGCATCGATTATCTGGGCGGCCACGGCGCGAGCTCGGCGCCGCAGACCGGCGCGGCGTTTCCTCCGTTGAGTTCCTTCGATCAGGCGGATGCCCTGCGGCAGATCGTGCTGCATTTGGGGCTGAAATCGCTGCACGCCATCGTCGGCGCATCCTACGGAGGAATGGTGGCGCTGTGCTTCGCCGAGCGCTACGCCGCGCTCGTGGGCCGCATCGTGGTCTTGAGCGCGGCGGAGAGGTCCCAGGTGCTCTCCACCGCTTGGCGCAGCGTACAACGGCAAATAGTTCGCGAGGCGATCGCCCGGGGCGACGGGCCGGCGGGGCTGAAGCTCGCGCGCGCACTGGCGATGGCGACATACCGCAGCGCCGTGGAATTCGAGTTGCGCTTCGGCGGAGCGCCGGTGCGCGAAGCGGACCGGTTCCGCTTCCCGATCGAGGGGTACCTGTTCGCGCGCGGCGACGATTACGTGCGCAAGTACCGTGCCGAGACTTTTCTCGTCCTGAGCGAGTCGATCGACTTGCATCAAGTGGACGCGACCCAGGTGCACACGCCGGCCACGCTGATTGCGGTGCGCGAGGACCAGTTGGTGCCGTTCCACGATATGCAGGCGCTCGGCCGCGCGCCTCAACGGGCCGCGCCAACTCATCGAAATCAATTCCATATTCGGCCACGACGCGTTCTTGAAAGAGGGCGCGGCGCTGACGCCGATAATCAGAACACGCCATTGCGGAGCATACGGCATGAGCGAAAGCGACAAGCCCGGGAAAACCCCGGCGACGAAATCCCAGGCGACGCGGGCGGTCCGCGCCGGGCTCGAATCCGATGCCCAGTACGGCTCGGTCGTGCCGCCGATTTACCTGTCGACGAATTTCGCGTTCGAAGGCTACCGCAAGCCGCGTCAGTACGATTACACCCGCTCCGGCAATCCGACCCGCGACCAGTTTGCGGCGGCGCTTGCGGATCTGGAGGGCGGCGCAGGCGCGGTGGTGACCTGCACCGGACTGGCGGCGATCACCTTGATCCTGGCGACGCTTCCCGCATCGAGCGCGGGTGCTCGCGCCGCACGATTGTTACGGCGGCACCTATCGGTTGCTGGCGGCCTTGCACGCTCAGGACAAGCTGGTGGTCGACTTCGTGGACCAGTCGGACGCCGCGGCCTTGAGCGCCGCGCTCGCGGCCAAGCCGAAATTGGTGTGGATCGAGACGCCGAGCAATCCGCTGCTGCGGATCGTCGACATTCGCGCGCTCGCCGAGGCGGCCCACGCGGTCGGCGCGTTGGTCGCCGCGGACAATACGTTTCTCTCGCCGCTGTGGCAACAGCCGCTGGCGCTGGGCGCGGATCTCGTGATGCATTCCACCACCAAGTATTTGAACGGCCACAGCGACGTGGTGGGCGGAGCGGTGATCGCGGCCAATCCTGTGCTCATCGGAGCGGTATCGCGTGGTGGGCCAACGCCATCGGCGTCACCGGTGCGCCGTTCGACAGCTTCTTGAGCCTGCGCGGCGTGCGCACCTTGCACGCGCGCATGCGCGTGCATGCCGAGAATGCCGCGGCGGTCGTCGAGGTATTGACAGCGCCACTCGGCGGTGCGGCAGGTGTTCTATCCGGGCCTCCCCACCCATCCCGGCCATGAGCTCGCCCGGCGCCAACAGACGGGCTTCGGCGCCATGTTGAGTTTCGAGCTCGCCGGCGGCGAGCCCGCGGTGGCGGCGTTTCTCGCGGGGCTCGAATGCTTTACGCTCGCCGAATCCTTGGGCGGGGTCGAGAGCTTGATCTCGCATCCGGCCACGATGACGCATGCGGGCATGGACGAGTCGGCGCGGCTTCGTGCCGGCATCGGCGCCGGGTTGCTGCGCGTGTCGGTCGGCATCGAGGATGCGGCGGACCTCGCCGCCGACTTGAGCGCGGGTCTCGAGCGCGCGGCTAAAGCGCAGCCAGAACCGCATCTCCGGCTGCGCGCGTCGTGACGGGCGTCTTTCCGGTTGCCGCGAGATCCGCGGGCAAGGCGCCGCAGACGACGGCGCGAGATACTGCGGCCTCGAGCAAGTTCGCTTCGGATTCGAGCTTCAGCGCGTATCGCAGCAGCATGGCCGCGCTCAGTATCGTCGCATAGGGATTGGCGATACCGCGGCCGGCGATATCCGGCGCCGAGCCGTGGATGGGCTCGAACAATCCGCCGCGCCCGCCCGCGCCCAGGGATGCCGAGGGCAGAAGGCCGAGCGAGCCCGCCAGCATCGAGGCCTCGTCGGTGAGAATATCGCCGAACATGTTCTCCGTGACGATCACGTCGAAGTCGCGCGGCCGCTTCAAGAGATGCATGGCTGCCGCGTCCACCAGCATGTGCTCGAAGCGCACCTCAGGGAATTCGGCGGGCAGTATGCGCTCGACCACCGTGCGCCACAGCCGCGAGGTTTCCAGGACGTTGGCCTTGTCGACCGAGGTCAGCTTGCCGCGGCGCGAACGCGCCAACTGCGCCGCGAGGCGCACCACGCGTTCGATCTCGATCACGGAATATCGGCAGACATCGACCGCCTCGGTGGCTGTGCGCTGCTTTTCGCCGAAATAAATTCCCCCGGTCAGCTCGCGCACCACCATGATGTCGACGCCCTGCAGCAGTTCGGCCTTGATGGGCGATGCGTCGAGCAACGCGGGGTGCGGAACCACGGGGCGCAGATTGGCGAACAATCCGAGCGCCCGGCGCAGCTGCAGCAACCCCTGTTCGGGGCGCACTGTGGCATTCGGATCCGACCACTTGGGGCCTCCCACGGCGCCGAGCAGCACCGCGTCGGCGCGCTGACACAGACTCAAGGTGTCCGCGGGCAGCGCCACGCCCGTCGCGTCGATGGCCGCCCCGCCGAGCAGCGCCGGTTCGAACCGAAAGCTGTGGCCGAAGCGATCCGCGACGCGCTCGAGCGCGCGCACCGCCTCGGCGGTGACCTCGGCGCCAATGCCGTCGCCGGCGATCACGGCAATCAATGCGTGCAATTGCCCTCTCCGCGGCCTCTCCGGGCAGTTTCATAGCGCTCGATGTCGCCGAGCTTGCTGCGCAGATAGCCCAGCTCGTCGATCCCGTTCAGCAGGCAATGGCGCGCGAATGCCTCGATGGGGAAGGCGACGGCGGCGCCGCTCGGCAGCGTCAGTCGGGCGGTCTGCAGATCGATGTCGACCTCTGCGCCGGGATGCTCGATCAGCCAGGCCGCCGTGGCCTCATCCACCGTGACCGGCAACAGTCCGTTCTTCAACGAATTGCTGCCAAAGATATCGGCGATCTCGGTGCTGATGACGGCGCGAATCCCGTAGTCCAAAAGCGCCCAGGGCGCATGCTCGCGCGAGGAACCGCAGCCGAAGTTGCGCCCCGCCACCAGCACGCGGCAGTCGCGCGCGTCAGCGCGGTTCAGCACGAAATCCGGATTTGGCGTGCCGTCCGCCCGGTAGCGCCAATCGGCGAACAATTGCTTGCCCAATCCTTCCTTGGTCGTCGTCGTCAAAAACCGCGCCGGGATGATCTGATCGGTGTCGACATTGCTCGAGGGTATGACGATGGTGCGCGAGCGCACTCGCTTCAAGGGCTCCATCACATGAACTCTCTGGGATCGGTGATCCTGCCGCGAACCGCGCTCGCGGCGGCGGTCAGCGGGCTCGCCAGCAACGTGCGCGCGCCGACCCCTTGCCGTCCCTCGAAATTGCGGTTGCTGGTGCTGAGCGCGTACTGGCCGGCCGGCACCGTGTCGCCGTTCATCCCCAAGCACATGGAGCAGCCCGACTCGCGCCAATCCGCGCCGGCGCTGCGGAAAATATCCGCCAGGCCGGCTGCCTCGGCGTCGCGTTTGATCTGCTGCGAGCCGGGCACGATCAGCAGTTGCACGCCGGCCGCCACCCGGCGGCCCTTGAGAATCTGAGCGGCGGCCTGCAAATCCTCCAGCCGTCCGTTGGTGCAGCTGCCGATGAACACCACGTTCACCGGTTTTCCCGCCATGGCCTCGCCGCGGTGAAAACCCATGTATCGCAGCGCCTTGTCGTAAACGGCGTCCTCCGCGGTGTCGGGAATTGCGGCGCTGATCGGCACCACCATGCCGGGATTCGTGCCGTAGGTGATCATCGGTTCGAGACTCGACGCTTCGATATCGACCGATGCGTCGAACGCGGCCCCGGCGTCGGTGGCGAGTTCCTTCCAGCGCGCGCGCGCGGCTTCCCAATCGGTGCCCGCCGGCGCGCGCGGCCTGCCCTTGAGGTAGCTCAACGTGATTTCGTCCGGCGCGATCATGCCGGCGCGTGCGCCGGCTTCGATGGACATGTTGCACATGGTCATGCGCTGCTCCATCGAGAGCGCGCGCACGGTCGAGCCGCGGTACTCGAATACATGGCCGGTGCCGCCGGACACCCCGACCTGGCCGATGATCGAGAGGATCAGATCCTTGGCGGTGACGCCCGGCGGCAGGGCGCCCTCGACGTTGACGGCGAAAGTCTTGGGTTTGCGCTGCAGCAGGCACTGCGTAGCGAGCACGTGCCCGACTTCGGTGCTGCCGATGCCGAAGGCGAGGGCGCCGAACGCACCGTGCGTGCTCGTATGGCTGTCGCCGCACACGATGGTCATGCCGGGCTGAGTGGCGCCGAGCTCCGGGCTGATGATGTGCACGATGCCGCGCCGCGCGTCGCGCATGCCGAACAGTTCGACGCCGAATTCGGCGGCGTTGCGCTCGAGCTGGGCCACCTGCCTGGCCGCGGCGTCAACCGCGATCGGCACGTTGCCGAACACCTGTTCCGTGCGGGTAGGTGTCGAGTGATCCATGGTGGCGAGGGTGCGATCGGGGCGGCGCACCGGCAAGCCGAGAGACTTGAGCACGCTGAACGCCTGCGGCGAGGTGACCTCGTGGATGAGATGCAAGTCGATGTAGAGCACCGCCGGCGTATCGGGGCTCTCGGGCAGCACTTCGTGCGCCCTCCAGACCTTGTCGAACAACGTGCGCGCGGTCACGGCCGTCGCCTCAGGCCGTGGCGGATTCCAGCCACGGCATGCGCGCGCGCAGCGCCGAACCCACCTTTTCGATCTTGTGGCCGAGGTCGGCCTTCAGCAGCTTCGAATACTTGCGGCGGCCGCTCTTGGTTTCGGAAATCCATTGGCGCGCGAATTTGCCGGATTGAATCTCGGCGAGGATTTTTTTCATCTCCCTCTTGGTGGCCGTGTTCACCACGCGCGGACCGCGCGTCAGATCGCCGTACTTGGCGGTATCGCTGATGAAGCGGTGCATCTTGGAGAGGCCGCCCTCGTGCAGCAGGTCGACGATCAGCTTGAGCTCGTGCAAGCACTCGTAATAAGCGACCTCAGGCTGGTAGCCGGCTTCGACCAGCGTCTCGAACCCTTTGACGACGAGCTCGGTGGCGCCGCCGCACAGCACCACCTGTTCGCCGAACAGATCGGTCTCGGTTTCTTCGGCGAACGTCGTTTCGAGCACGCCGCCGCGGGTGCCGCCGATGCCGTGCGCATACGCGAGAGCCTTGGCCTTGGCGTGCTTGGACGGGTTTTGCGCGACCGCGATCAGGCACGGCACGCCGCGACCCTGCTGGTATTGGCGGCGCACCAGATCGCCCGGTCCCTTCGGTGCGATCAGCACCACGTCCAGATCCTTGCGCGGCCGGATTTGCTTGAAGTGCACGTTGAAGCCATGCGCGAACAGCAGGGTTGCGCCCTTTTCGATGTGCGGCTTCAATTCTTGATACAGCGCCTTTTGCGCCAGGTCGGGAACGAGCATCGCCACCAGCTGCGCGCCCTCGACGGCGGCGACCGGCTCCTGCACTTTCAGGCCGTCCTTCCTGGCCTTGTTCCAGCTGTCGCCCTTGCGTACCCCGACCACCACGTCGAAACCGCTGTCGCGCAAATTGAGCGCGTGCGCACGACCCTGGCTGCCGTATCCGAGAATGGCGATGCGCGCTCCGCGCAGGGCTTTCTTGTCGACGTCTTTTTGCGAATACAAACGCATGTGAGGCTCCCTGAAAGTAGCCGCAAATAGCAACACAGAATCTCTTATCATGCAAGCACCGGCGCGGATCCACCCGCGCTTCTTCTAAGGACCCATGTCAGTGACCCCCGACGTCGCCGAGGCAGGCGCGGTACGCGGCGTGTATTGCCACTTGCTCGAGCGCTACGGTACGGTGTGAGACATGCGACATAAACCCAAATCAGCTGCAAGCGCCTCGAAGGGGGCGCGCACCAACGATGCGCGCCGCTATTCGCGAACCGTTGTCGACGGTCTGAAACAGGCGCCCGCCCGCGCGATGCTGCATGCCGTGGGCTTCAGCGAGGCCGATTTCGCCAAGCCGCAGGTCGGCATTGCCTCCACTTGGAGCAACCTGACACCCTGCAATATGCACATCGACGAACTCGCGCGGCTCGCCGCCGCCGGAGTCGAAGCGCAGGGCGCCAAGGCCATTACCTTCAACACCATAACCGTGTCCGACGGCATTTCGATGGGCACGCCGGGCATGCGCTATTCGCTGGTGTCGCGCGAAGTCATTGCGGATTCGATCGAGACGGTGGTCGGCGCCCAGGGCTTCGACGGCGTGGTGGCCTTCGGCGGATGCGACAAGAACATGCCGGGGTGCTTGATCGCGTTGGCGCGACTCGACCGTCCTGCGGTATTCGTGTATGGCGGCACCATTCGCCCGGGAGCGGACAAGCGCGACATCGTGTCGGTGTTCGAGGCGGTGGGCGGCTGCGCGCAGGGCACGGTCTCGGAGCAGCAGCTCAAATACATCGAACGCACGGCGATTCCCGGACCCGGCTCCTGCGCCGGCATGTACACGGCGAACACCATGGCATCGCCATCGAGGCCTTGGGGATGAGCCTGCCGAACAGCTCGGCTCAAGATGCGGTGTCGATCGAGAAGCGCGAGGATTGCGCGCGCGCCGGCGCCGCCGTGGTCGAGCTGATCGAGCGCGGCATCAGGCCGCGCCACATCATGACGCGCAAGGCCTTTGAAAATGCCATTACCGTGTGCATTGCGCTCGGCGGCTCGACCAATGCCGTGCTGCATTTGTTGGCGATGGCCTCCGCGGCGAACGTCAGGCTGGAATTGGATGATTTCACACGGATCGGCAAGCGCGTTCCGGTATTGGCGGACCTGCGCCCGAGCGGCCGATTCTCGATGTCCGAGCTGGTGGCGATCGGCGGAATTCAGCCCTTGATGAAGACGCTGCTGTCCGCCGGGCTGCTGCACGGGGACTGCCTGACGGTAACCGGACGGACTTTGGCGCAAAACCTGCACGCGGTTCTCCCTTATCCGTCCGGGCAGGAGATCGTGCGCCCGATGACCGATCCCATAAAAAAGAACAGTCATCTGGTCATTCTGTACGGCAACCTCGCGCCTGCCGGGGCCGTGGCCAAGATCACCGGGAAGGAGGGGCTGCGTTTCACCGGCAGGGCGCGCGTATTCGATTCTGAGGAAGCGTCGCTGAAGGGAATCCTCGACGGCAAGGTGCGGGCCGGGGATGTGGTCGTGGTCCGCTACGAAGGCCCGAAGGGCGGGCCCGGCATGCGCGAGATGCTGAGCCCGACCGGCGCCATCATCGGCAGGGGCCTCGGCGCCGAGGTCGCGCTGATCACCGACGGGCGGTTTTCCGGCGGCAGCCACGGCTTCGTGGTCGGGCACTTGTCGCCGGAAGCGGCCGTGGGCGGGCCGCTGGCCCTGGTCGAGACCGGGGACGTGATTGTCATTGATGCAGAGCGGCGTGAAATCTCCTTACGCGTCAGCGCGGCTGAACTGAAGCGCCGCCGCAGAAAATGGCGGCCGCCGAAACCCTATGCGCGGCGCGGCGCGTTGGCGAAATACGCGAGGCAAGTCGGCAGCGCCTCGTTGGGTGCGGTGACCGACATGGAGTGAGCCTGTCGACCCGAAGCCGCGCTTGCAGTGCGGGCGGGATGTGTGTCAGGCTCTTTACTTGCCGCGGGGGTTTTGACGGGACGCCGCTGGAAATACTGGAAATTACTGGGGATTCTGGTTTTCCAGATGCGCGTGGCGAGCATGCGCACGGCGCATATGCCAGGTTTGTGTATAAACGCCCAGATCGCAACCAGACTTATGTATAAATTCGAAGAGCCGGGATTATTTTCGGGCACGAGGGGCGCGGCCCTCATCGCCGTCATCATTTTGCATGTGGCGATCGTGTGGGCGTTCTACACGGGCCTGGCCGGCAAGCTCATACAAAAAGTGATTCCACCGGTGGAAATCGCCCAGATCGACAAGCCGAAGGACGTCGACAAGCCGCCGCCCCCCCCGCCCAAGCTCGAAGAAATCAAGCCCTATGTGCCGCCGCCGGAATTCGTCGATATCCAGGCGCCGCAGCAAGAAACCACCGCCATCACGCAGGTTACGCAAACGGTGCAACGGCCCGCACCGGTGGTGCAGGCGCCGCCGCCGCGGCCCGGCACGCCGCCGCGCATGGATCCGAAGCATCCGCTGAAAATCGGTGAAGAGTGGTATCCGGATGCGTCCAAGCGCGCCAATGAAGAAGGCCGCTGCGTGGTGCAAGTCACGGTCGGTGCGGACGGTATGATCAGGGCCGAATCGCTTCAGTCGAGCAGCGGCTTTCCGCGCTTGGACGAGGCATGTTTGAAGGCCGTGCATGGGCAGCGCATGATACCGGCGACCGAGGATGGCAAGCCGATCGAAAAGACCGCGTCCTTGCCGATCCTCTGGAAGCTCACGAAATAAAGCGCGCAAAGCTCGCAAAATAAATGAGTCGGCGCTGAATTAGAGTTAAATTACTACGACGCAAATCCAAAAATAGAGGGAATCGGTCAATGCAAGAGACAGCTGTTGAAAACCCATATGGCCTTGGTGCGCTGATCGCGAATGGCGACATAATCGCCCGATCGATCCTCCTTATCCTGCTGATCATGTCGCTGTTGACGTGGTTCATCATGATCACCAAGTTCTTCGACCAACGACGGCATCGCCTGCAAGCGATCGAAGCGGAGCGGGAGTTTTGGGATTCCACGAGCCTGTCGGACGCCATCAGCAAGCTGAAGGGCAATTCGAATCCCTTCCGTGCGCTCGCCGAGACCGGCAAGCAGGCGGTCGAGTACCACGAGGTCAACAAGAGCCGCCTGTCGGGCGCCATCGGACCCAGCGAGTGGATTACCGAGTCGCTGCAGCGCACGGCCGACACCGTGATCAGTCGCATGCAAGCGGGCTTGCCGGTGCTGGCATCGGTCGGCGCCACCGCGCCGTTCGTCGGCCTGCTCGGCACGGTCATCGGCATCTACCACGCGTTGATCGCCATCGGGGTGGCCGGCCAGGCCTCCATCGACAAAGTGGCGGGACCCGTCGGCGAGGCGCTCATCATGACGGCCATCGGGTTGGCGGTCGCGGTGCCCGCGGTGTTGGGCTACAATATCTTGCTGCGCCGCAATAAGGGCACGCAGGAGCGCGTCAGCCATTTCACTCATGAGCTGCATGCCTACTTGATCTCGGGCGCGAAGATGGGATTGGGCATGGAAAAGGGACCCGCAGGGCAGGTCGGCAAACCCGCCTCTGCCGTGGCCCGCTAGGAGTTCCGTTCCATGGCGATCAAGATCGGCAGCGGCGAGGAAGCCGAAGCGATGTCGGACATCAACGTCACGCCGCTGGTGGACGTGATGTTGGTGCTGCTGATCATTTTCATCATAACGATTCGGGTCATCATTCAGCAGATACCGGTCGAATTGCCGAAGGCCACCAATTTGCCGACGCAGACCCGACCGGAAAACATCACCATTGCGATCGACCGCGAGGGCGATATTTTCTGGAACACGCAGAAAGTGACCGGCACGGACGACCTCAAGGCGCGCTTACGCGCCATTGCGCGCGAGGAACCGCAGCCGGAAGTGCACATTCGCGGCGATTCGAATGTCCGCTATCAGTACGTGGGACAGGTGCTCGTGGCCACTCAGCAAATCGGCATACGCAAAGTGGCCTTCATCACCACGCCGGATCATTTCGGCCCCGGCACCTAGGAGAGACCTAAGATGGCGATGGCAGTCGGCAGTCAGGAAGGGCAGTCGTATTCGGAGATCAACATGACGCCGTTGATCGACGTCATGCTGGTGCTGCTCATCATTTTCATCATTACGATTCCGACCCAAACGCACGCGGTCAAGATCGACAACCCCCTGCCGCCGCCGCCGAACTTCGTGCCGCCGCCGCCGCCGGAAGTCATCGATTTGTCGATCGACTTCGACGGCACGTTGCTGTGGAACAAGACCCCCGTGGATCGGGCAACGCTGCAGAGCTATATCAGTCAAGAGGCGGTCAAGGATCCTCAGCCGGAAGTGCACATCACGGTCGATAAGTTCGCCAAGTATGAAATCGTGGCTCAGACGCTGGCCGATCTGCAGCATCGCGGATTGAAGAAGATTGGATTCGTCAACAACGATTATTTCTAACTAGGATCCTGAGCGGGTAACTCGGCGCGTCGACCCCAAACGAGCGAGGGTTCACGCGCCGTTCGTTTTACCGGCCGCCCGCAAACACAAAGAGATCGCCAAGCAGCGAGGATGTACTCATGACTCAATCGATTCCACACAAGGTTCCCGGGCGGTTCGGGCGCTGGATCCGCGGCGCGGGCGCCGGGCTTCTGCTCGCCGCGGCATGCGTCGGGCTGGCTTCCGCGGCCTCGGCGGCGGAGAAGGCCAAGGGACCGGAAATCAGCCGCGTCATCGCCAAGGAAATGACCGCGGCGCAGAAGGCGCTGCAGGCGGGGCAGTGGAGCGAGGCGCTCAAGAATTTGGACGAGGCCGAGAAGAAATCTCCGCTCACTGCGTTCGACAAG
Source organism: uncultured Gammaproteobacteria bacterium (assembly GCA_963813755.1). Taxonomy (GTDB): domain Bacteria; phylum Pseudomonadota; class Gammaproteobacteria; order Steroidobacterales; family Steroidobacteraceae; genus Bog-1198. The sequence continues at coordinate 398,039 of CAWEZY010000003.1, forward strand.
AAGACCATCTACAATTTCAAGGGCTTCGCCGACGTCAAGCTGGGCAATTTGAAGGCCGCTCAAACGGAATTCGAACAGGTCTTGGCCACGGGCGCGGCGACGCCGGAAGAAGTGACCAGCATCACCCGTACGTTATTTGGCATCGCCGCCAGCACCAACCAATATCAGAAGACCATCGATTACGGCAAGCAGATGGTCGATGCGGGGACCGCAACGCCGGACACCGTCGCGATCATCGCGCAGAGTTATTACCAGTTGAAGGACTGCAAGAACGCGAGCGCATGGTCGGACAAGGCGATTGCCGCGACGCGCAAGGCCGGCGGGACGCCCAAAGAGAACATCTACTTGTTCAAATTGCAGTGCGCCTCCGACGCGGGCGACACCGCGGCGATGGATGCGGTGCTGATGGACCTCATACGCTTGAACAATAAAACGACGTATTGGAACACGCTGTTGCGCATAGAGCGCCAGGACGAGCGGGTCGACCGCAACACGTTGATGATCTACCGCATCATGTACAACACCAATTCGATGAATGCGGATACCGACTACATTGAAATGGCGCAGCTGCTGGCCGATGCCGCTCTGCCGGGCGAGGCGGAGGCGGTTCTCGAAAAGGCCACGGCCAGCGGCGTGATCAAGGAGGAGCACAAGGAGCGCACCGCGCGCCTCGTGAACGCATTGAAGGCCCGTGCCGATGCCGATAGAAAGGGTCTGGCGCAGGAAGATGCCGAGGCGGCCAAGAATCCCGCCGGCGAGCTCGATGTGAAGCTCGGCGAGGTGTACTACGGCTTCGGCGAGTATCAAAAAGCGGTGGACGCCATCAGCCGCGGCATCCAAAAGGGCCAAATCAAGCACCTGGACGAGGCCTACGTGTATCTCGGGCTTGCGGAGGCTCAGCTCAAGAATTACGCGGAAGCCAAGCGGACTTTCGCCAGCCTGAAAATCGTTCCGAACATCAGCCCGCGAGTGCTGAAATTGTGGTCGCTCTACGCCGAAACGCTCGGCTCATGAGCGCGTACATAAGGGGGGAATTGCGATGACTATCAAAACCGGCGACAAGATGCCAGTGGGTAAATTCAGCCGCATGACCAAGGACGGCCCGCAGACTCTCACGACCGACGAGCTGTTCAAGGGCAAGACCGTGGTGCTGTTCTCGGTTCCCGGTGCCTTTACCCCGACCTGCGATGCCAAGCATTTGCCGGGATACGTCGCGTTGGCCGATCAGTTCAAGGCGAAGGGAGTGGACAGCGTCGCCTGTACGGCCGTCAACGATGTGTTCGTGATGAATGCATGGGGCAAATCCGGCGGCGTCGGCGATAAGGTACTGATGTTGGCCGACGGCAACGGCGAGTATGTCAAGGCGCTGGGGCTCGAATTAAACGCCAGCGGCTTCGGCATGGGCATGCGCGGGCAACGCTTCGCCGTCGTCGTCAAGAACGGGGTCGCGACGCACGTGAACGTCGAAGCGCCGGGCGAGTTCAAGGTGTCCGCGGCGGAATACGTCCTGAAGCAGCTCTAGCCGGGGCGCCTTGCTCGCCCTGCGGACCTCGCCGCCGGTTTTCGCCATTGCGGAGGCCGAGCAGATCGCGCGCGATTGCTACGGTCTCGCCGTTGCGGTGCAGCCGCTGTCGGGGGAGCGCGACTGCAACTTTCGCCTGTGCGACGCGGATCGGCGCGAATACCTGCTGAAAATCATCGATCGTGAAGCCAGCCCTGAAGCGATTGACTGCCAAATCCGCGTGCTGCGCCATCTGGCCGAAGCCGACCCGGCGTTGCCGGTGCCGCGCATCCATGCCACCCGGCAAGGCGAGGCGGTGGCCAGCATCCGAAGGGACGATGGCGGCTATACGGCCTGCCTCATGGGGTACTTGCCGGGACGGCTTCTTGGGCAACGCGCCCCCGCCGCGGCGCTGCTGCGCAATCTCGGCGACGTCCTCGCGCGTCTGGATCGCGCACTGCAGGGGTTCTTCCATCCCGCGCTCGCGCAGCGCCTGGCATGGGACGTAAGGAGGCTTCCCGAACTGGTGGAGTTCGCTCCCTACATAGACTCCAGTGCGCTCCGAGACAGGGTCGAGGAGGTGTCCGCGGCGCTCAGGACGCGCATGCCCGCGCTGCGCGCGCTGCGCAGTCAGGCGATTCACGGCGATTGCCACGGCAAAAACCTGCTGGTCGACGCCGAGGGGGTCGCCGTCAGCGGCATTCTGGATTTCGGCGACATGATTCACGCGCCGCTGGTTTTGGAGCCCGCGGTCGCGATGTCCGAACTGCTCACCGATGATCTCGCGCCGCTCGATACCCTGGCGCTGTTACTGCGCGGCTATGCGCAGCGGCAACCGTTGGAAGCCGCCGACGTGGAGGTTCTTTATGATCTGATCGCGGCGCGTCATGCCGTCACGATCTTGGTGCACGCCTTCCGGGGGCGGCAGGACGATCGGGGGGCGCCCGCTCTCGATCGATCGGCGGCCTTCGCCGCCCGTTCCCTCGAGATCTTGATGCGGGCCGGCCGCGATTCCTTAACCAAGACCTGGCACGACGCCGCCGACTCGATTTCGCCGGGCGGGATGTGGGCGCCGACGGCGGCGGTCGACCTGTCGCGCCGGCACCGGTTGATGGGTGCCGGTGCGGAGCTTTTCTACGAGCAGCCGCTGCACATCGTGCGCGGCAGCGGCGTGTGGCTCTACGACAGGATCGGCCGCTCCTACCTCGACGTGTACAACAACGTGCCGCACGTGGGCCATGCCCATCCGACGGTGGTCCAGGCGATACAGAAGCAGTCGGCGCTCTTATCGACTCACACGCGCTACCTGCACGGCGGCATTCTCGAGTATGCGGAACGGCTGACCGCAACCTTGCCGGCGCATCTCGATGCCTGCATCTTCGTCAATTCCGGCAGCGAGGCCAATGACGTGGCATGGCGGATCGCGCAATCGGTCACCGGCCACCAGGGAGGCTTGGTGATGCAGAACGCCTATCACGGCATTACGGACGCCGTGGCGGCGCTCACGCCAAGTACCGCAGAACCGCGCGACGCCCGGGTCGCGACACTGGCGATACCTCCGGCGGGCTCGTGCGCCGAAGGGGTGTTGGCGCCGGCCGAGCTCGAGTCGGCGGCCCAAGATGCGGACCGAGCCATCCGCACCCTGGCCACCCGCGGATTCGCTCCCGCCGCATTTTTCATCGACTCGGCCTTGACCAGCTCCGGCATCGTCGATCCGCCTCCCGACTGGGCGTGTGTCGTTGCGGAACGGGTGCGGGCAGCCGGCGGTCTCATCGTCGCCGATGAAGTGCAGTACGGCCTGGGCCGATCCGGGTCGCACTTCTGGGGGTTTGCGCGCCGCGGTTTCGAACCCGACATCGTCACGCTCGGAAAACCGGTGGCCAACGGCTACCCGATGGGCGTGGTCGTCGCAAACCGGGCGCGGATCGAGGCATTCCAAGCGAAATACGGCTTCTTTTCCACCTTCGGCGGCAATCCCGTGGCGGCAGCCGCGGGGCTGGCGGTGCTCGAGGTGCTCGATCGCGAGCAACTCGTGTCCTCGGCGCAAAGCACCGGACAGTACCTGCGCCAACGGTTGACCGAGTTGGCCACTCGGCATCCGTGTCTGGGAGCGGTCCGCGGCGCAGGCCTTCTGCTCGGCCTCGAGGTGATCGCGGGAGGGGCGCAGACGGCGCGGCAGCGCGCCAAACGCCTCATCAACATCCTGGCATCGGAGGCGCGGGTGCTCATCGGCTACGAAGGGCCGGGGGCCGATATCCTGAAACTCCGGCCGCCGATGCCGTTTTATCGCGAGCACGCCGACCTTTTGATCGACGCGCTCGATGCCGCCGCGACCACCGTCGACGCGCTCGGCGCCTGATCCGCTCGGCGAATCATGCGGAACGCCGCTAGGGCGGTCGTGACGCGCTGAATCCAAGTTCCGGTGAGCGAACCCAACGGTCCCCGCCGACAGGAACGAAGGCGCCGCGACTCGAGTGCCCGGAACCCCGATAACGAGGGTGTCACTCAACGTCCGTCCGGCTGCCCCGGAGCTTCCATGATGCGGCGCGAGTTTTCCGGCGAACGAAACAACAAGGGTCGTCTTGGAACCGTTTCTCCCGCAGCAATTGCCGCCAGAACGACGCCGTGGTGCGCCGATTTGTCGCAGACAGGGTCCGTGGCCCCGATGTCGCCGGTCAGCAGGTACGCCTGGCATCGGCAGCCGCCGAGGTCCTTGGCGCGCTCCGGACAACTGCGGCAGGGTTCCGGCATCCATGCCTCGCCGCGAAATCGGTTGAACGCCGGGGAATCGAACCAGATGTCGCGAACGCTCGCGCTGCGAACGGACGGAAAGGCGAGACCGGGCAGCATGCGGGCCGCCTGGCAGGGCAGCGCCGTCCCGTCGGGACTCACGCACAGGATGGTGGTTCCCCAGCCATTCATGCAGCGCTTCGGCCGTCCTTCGAAATAATCCGGCACGACAAAGAAAAGCCGCAAGCGATTGCCGAGAGCCGCACGACGCGCGGCCAGCACGGTTTCGGCGCGCTCGAGTTGCGCGCGGCTCGGTATGAGATGATCGCGGTTGAGCAGTGCCCAGCCGTAATACTGCGTGTTGGCGAGCTCCAGATATTCGGCACCGATCTCGAGCGCCAGATCGATGATGCGATCGACATGATCGATGTTGAGACGGTGGATGACGCAGTTCATGACCATTGGAAAGCCATGGCCCTTGATCAGCTCGGCCGCGCGCCGCTTGAGATCAAAGGTGCGTGTGCTCGAGAGGAAATCGTTCACCTCGCGAGTCGAATCCTGGAACGAAAGCTGGATGTGATCGAGCCCCGCCTCCTTCAGCAAGCGAATGCGCGCCTCGTTGAGGCCGGCTCCCGAGGTAATGAGATTCGTGTAGTAGCCGAGCCCGTGCGCCTCGGCGACCAGCACTTCCAAATCCTTGCGCGTCAGGGGCTCGCCCCCGGAAAGGCCCAGTTGTACGGCGCCCAAGGCACGCGCCTCTTTCAGCACCCGAATCCAATCCGCCGTCGACAGCTCGTGGTTCTGTGCCGCGAAATCCAAGGGATTGGAGCAGAACGGGCAATGCAGCGGACAGGTATAGGTGAGCTCGGCAACCAGCCATAACGGCGGCGTGATGGCGGCGGACGAGACCGGGTTTGCGCTCATCGCTCGATCCACTCGACCCAGCCTTTCTCGGTCGCAAGGCTTAAGAACGCCTCGACATCCGCGCCAAGGCCGGTGGTCGCGAATGCGTTCTCGAGGTCCGCAATGATCTGCGCCGGGGATTGCGTGCCGTCGCAGCGAAGCAGAATTTGCCCCGCGCTCGCGTTGAGCTTGACCAGGCCCTCCGGAAACAGCAGCACATGAGCCTGCTGGGCCTCCTCCCACTGCAGTCGATACAGGCGGGCGACGCGGGGATGTCCGCCGTGGGCGGTCGGCGTTGAATTACTCACGGGCGGGTCCGTAGCGCAGTTGAATGGCGTCGAGCATCGACCACAGGATGTCGAGCTTGAACTGCAGAATCTCCAGTGCCCGATCCTGCGCCTCCCGGGTCGTAAAATACGCCAAAGTGATCTTGAGGCCGTGTTCGACGTCGCGCGCCGCGAGCGGGATGCGGCTTCGGAAATACTCGAGCCCCGCAGAGTCGATCCAGGGATAGTGAATCGGCCAAGTCGCGAGCCGCTGTTGGTGGATCTGCGGGGCAAACAGCTCCGTCAATGAGGCGCACACCGACTCCTGCCAGGGGCGTCGGCGCGCAAAGTCGACGTAGGCGTCGACCGCGAAGCGCACGCCGGGGACGAGGTCGCGCAGCGACCACAAATCCTGGCGCGAAATTCCAACCGCCTCGCCGAGTTTGACCCACGCTTCGATGCCTCCGGGATCTAAGTCGGTGCCATCGTGGTCGAGCATGCGGCGCACCCACTGGCGCCTGACCTCCCGGTCCGGGCAGTTGGCCATCAGCGCGGCGTCTTTGCGCGGAATGTTGATCTGGTAGTAGAAGCGATTGGCGACCCAGCCGCGGATCTGCGCGGCGCTCGCGCGGCCCTCGTTCAACAGCACGTTGAAGGGATGATGAATGTGGTAGGAGCGGCCCTTGGCTCGCAAGGCCTGCTCAAAGCCCGCCGCGTCCCAGGGTTCCAACAGTAGGGGATGCCCCGCTCACAGTCGAATCTCCAATCCGTCGAATGCGACCTCGATGCCGGCGTCGGTAAGCGCCGCTCGCTGCGCGCTTTGCTCGTCGAGTATCGGATTCGTGTTGTTGACGTGAATCAAAATACGCCGTGCCGTGGGCGGCAGCTGGGCCAAAGTCTCGATCATGCCGCCGGCGCCGCTTTGCGGTAGATGCCCGAGTTCCGATGCGTGCCGGGAGGATACACCGGCAGCGATCATTTCGTCGTCGCGCCAAAAGGTGCCGTCCACCAGCACGCACTGACTCGCGAGCAGCGCCGCGGTGACCGATGCCCCGATCGAGGCCAGGCCGGGTGCATAGAAGGCCCGGCGGCCGCTCTGCGTATCGCGGAATGACAGGGCAATGTTGTCGCCGCTCCGAGGGCTCTGACGATGGGGCGAATAGGGTCCCGGCTTGCCCTCGACCGGAAGGGCGGTGATCTCGATACCGGGCAGCGAGGGGATCTGAAACGACCGGCCGTCGATGCCGATCGGATGCCACTCGACTCCGCAATAATGTTGCAGGACCGACAGCAGCGGAAGCCCCGAGCTCAGGTCCGTGCGAACCGCCTCGGTGGTCCACACGTCGAGCCGCCGGCGGTGCTCTCGCAGCAGCAGCAAGCCGAAGGTGTGATCGATCTGCCCATCGACGAGCAGCACATCGGCGATCGGCGTATCGCGGACCCCGGTGCGCGGCTGAAGAGGCGGATTGGCGGCAATCTGGCGATGCAGATCGGGAGAGGCATTGCAAAGCACCCATCGATCGCCATCGCTCGAGATGGCGATCGAGGATTGAGTTCGGGGGACGGCTGTTACCGAGCCGTCGCGTACTCCGCGACAATTACGGCAATTGCAATTCCATTGCGGGAAGCCCCCGCCGGCGGCCGCGCCGAGAACACGGATGAACACGATCCGGCAACTACGAACGAGCGGCGATACCGAGAAACGGCGGCGCCCCGCAGACTCGGGGCGCTACCGCAAAGGCTTCAGCGAACCGAGACGTACGAATTGATTTCCATGCCCAATCGCAGTTCGATCGCCGCAGGCGTTTCCCATTTCATGCTTGGCATTCCTCGAATAATGAATCAGGTTCCAGGCGCAGTATGTCTCGCCGGCACGGCGTAAGCAATGCCGCCGGGTCTCGTGGGCAGCTTGATCGCCCGCTACGAACATAATATCGGACTCGGCTGGCCGTGCCTTTGGCCTTGCGCGGCAGCGTTGACCCTAAGTTCCGACCAAGCGCTCCAGCTCCGGGACGATGTGAAACAGATCGCCCACCAGTCCCACATCGGCCACTTCGAAAATCGGCGCTTCGCCGTCCTTGTTGATCGCTACGATGGTGCGGGCGTCCTTGATGCCGGTCAAATGCTGAATGGCGCCGGAGATGCCGATGGCGATGTAGATTTCGGGAGAGATGATCTTTCCCGTCTGACCGACCTGCATTTCGTTGGGAGCGTATCCGGCGTCGACCGCGGCGCGCGACGCACCGACGGCGGCGCCGATTTTGTCGGCAAGGCTGAACAATAATTTGAAATTCTCGGCGCTGCCGAGCGCACGGCCGCCGGAAACCACCCGCGATGCGGTCTGCAGATCCGGCCGGTCCGTCGATCCGGATTTGGCGCCCACATAGCGCGTGTGCGAGGGCAGAGCGACGCTCAAGGCCGTGGACTCGATCGAGGCATTGCCGCCGCCGCCCGCGGCTTCGTAAGAAGCCACGCGCACGGTCGCAACCAATTTGCGGCCCGGATCCGCTTCCACGGTTACGATGGCATTGCCGGCGTAGATGGGTCGCCGAAAACGATAGGCGCCCTCGACGGCCATCAGGTCGCTCACCTGGGGCACGCCGAGCAATGCCGCGACACGCGGCATGAGATCTTTGCCGAAGCTGGTCGAGGGCCCGAGGACGTGGGTGTAGCCGGCGGCGAGGGCGGCGATTTGCGGCGCAAAGGTGGCCGCGAGCGGATGCGCGTTCTCGGCGCGATCAACCCGCATCACCGCTTTGACGCCCGACACCGCTGCCGCTTGCGCCGCAACGCTCGAGGTATCCGCGCCGAGCAGCACGATGGTGATCTCCGCCTCCGGAATGGCATGAGCGCAAGCGACGCATTTCGAGGTCGCGGGATTCAGCGTCTGGCCGTCGTGTTCACCGATGATGAGTACCTTGTGCATCAGATCAAACCCTTTTTCTTGAGTACGTCGACCAGTTCAGCCACATCCTTGACCATGACGCCTTTTTGGCGTTGAGGAGGCGGTTCGGTCTTCACGGTCTTGAGGAGTTGACCCGCACGACGCCGAGCGCATCGAGCGAAGTGATGTCCAACGGCTTCTTCTTGGCCTTCATGATGTCCGGCAGCTTCACGTATCGCGGTTCGTTCAATCGCAGATCCACGGTGATGACCGCGGGCAAATCCACCTCGATGGTCTCGAGGCCGGCATCCACCTCGCGCGTGACCGCCGCTTTGGCGCCGTCGATCTCGACTTTGGAGGCGTACGTGGCCTGCGGCCGCTCCCAAATCGCCGCGAGCATCTGCCCGGTTTGATTCGCATCGTCGTCGATGGCCTGCTTGCCCAGAAAAATCACATCGGGATTTTCCTTTTTGGCCACCGCGAGAAAGGTCTGCGCGGCCGTCAGCGGTTCCACCGGCAGGTCCGTTTGCACCAGGATCGCCCGGTCGGCGCCCATCGCCAAAGCGGTGCGCAATTGCTGCTGCGTATCGCCCACTCCGATGCTCACCGCCACCACTTCGATGTTCGCGCCGCGCTCCTTGATGCGCAGCGCCTCTTCGAGCGCGATCTCATCGAAGGGATTGACGCTCATTTTGACGCCATCGAGCATCACGCCGCTGCCGTCGGGTTTGACGCGCACGCGCACGTTGTAGTCGACGACGCGCTTGATGCAAACCATGATTTTCTGCATTGATGACTCCTTAATCGGCGGCTGGCGGCGCGCTCTTGCGCTGCGCACCGGGTTGATCCGCGACTTGTTGTTCCGAGAATGAATGACCGATCCTGGCCGCACACTGGCGCAGCTTGGGTAAAAAGCGTTCGAGCGCCGCCGGGAGCGGCACGGCGCTGGCTGCGAATCGCACGCCGAGGCATGCCAATACGCGTCCGTTCAACATTATCGGGACGCCCAGACTGACCTCTTCGACCGATCGCTGCGTGCTCGATGTGAGCGCGTAACCCTGTGCCTTGACCTCCGACAGCTTGGCCCGCAGCTCAGCCTGCGGCGCCCGCGCAAGCGCATCCTCGTCCTTGGGCGAGCGGGCCAGGACCTCGATGAGGGCGTCGCGTTGCGGCGCCGGACAGAAGGCGAGGTAGGCGAGACCCGCGGCGCTCCCCAGCATCGGCGCGCGAAAGCCCGCGGGACGGCGCTCGACCGCGCGCGGGCTCGCGGGGTCGGCGGCTTCGCGCGCGATCATCGCGCCACCCGAGGGGGTGGCAAGCGCGACCGGCCAAGCGATGTCCCGGCACAACTCGTGGATCAGCGGTTTCGCGATCTGCCGGACCCAGGCTTCGTCGTCGAAGCCGCTGCTCAAGGCGCGTACCTTCACGGTCAGGCGATAGCGGTCGTCTCCCTCGTCTCGAAACACGAAGCCCGAATTGCACAGGGTTTCCAAGATTCGGTAGACGGTCGTGCGCGGTAACCGGATCTCGTGCGCGACCTCCGAAACCGTCGCGCCATCGCGCAAATTGAGTACCGTCAGCGCATCAAGACCGCGCATGAGCGCGCGGATGGGGCGGGTTGATTCCATGAAACCTCGATCAGGTGATCGCGATAGTTTAGGGATCGCGCCCGCGCTTGTCCACCTCGCGGTCAACCGATAGACTCGGCTCGATGACCCGCTATTTTTTCATGCGTTTGGGTGGGGCGATTCCCACGCTATTTGTCATTGTCACATTGACTTTCTTCCTCATTCGGGCGGCGCCCGGCGGACCTTTCGACCGGGAGCAGTCCCTGCCGCCGCAAATCATGGCCAACCTGCAAAATGCCTACGGGTTGGATCAACCCGTGTGGGTGCAGTACGCCCGCTACCTCGGCGCCCTGGCACGCGGCGATTTCGGCCCCTCGTTCAAATATAAGGACTTCACGGTCACCGAGCTGATCGGTCAGGGCCTTCCGGTGACCCTGGAGCTCGGGACGGTTGCCTTGAGCCTCGCCTTGGCTCTCGGAATCCCGATGGGAATATTCGCAGCGCTTCGCCACAACTCGCCTGCCGACTACGCCACGATGTCGCTCGCGGTAGTCGGTATTGCAATACCCTCGTTCGTGGTGCTGCCGTTTCTCGGGCTGTTTTTCGGCATCCATTTGCATTGGTTGCCGGTTGCCGGTTGGGAACCGGATTCGATCCGGCACCTGGTGCTGCCGGTCCTCGCGCTGGCGCTGCCGCCGCTCGCGACCATCGCGCGGCTCACGCGCGCGGGCATGCTCGAAGTGCTGCACAGCCGCTTCATCCGCACCGCCATCGCCAAGGGCCTGCCGTCGCACACGGTGATTTTGCGGCACGCGCTGCGCCCGGCGCTGGTGCCCGTGGTGGGGTACATGGCGCCGGCCGTCGCCTCCATCATGACGGGCTCTTTGGTGGTGGAATCCATCGCCGGACTGCCGGGCGTCGGCCGCTACCTGGTGCAGGGCGCGCTCAATCGCGATTACACCCTGGTGATGGGAATGGTGATCATCTACTCGACGGTGCTGATCGGCATGGGGCTCGTCGCCGACCTGTTGTACGCATGGCTCGATCCGCGCGTCAGGTTCGTCCGGTGAGCGGCGGCCCATGGCGCGACGCCGGCCGGCGTCTGCGCGCGCACACCGGCGCGGTCATCGCGCTCGGCATCGTCATCGTGCTCGTGTTGATGGCGCTGGTCGGGCCGTGGCTGAGCCCGAATGACCTGGAAACGCTCGATTGGTCGCATGTCGCCGCATGGCCCGGCATGGCGCATGCGCACTGGTTCGGGACCGACCGTCTGGGCCGGGATCTGTTCGTGCGCACCCTCGATGGAGCGAGGGTGTCCCTGGCCGTCGGCCTGGTGGCAAGCGCGGTCAGTTTGATAGTCGGTGTGAGCTATGGCGCGGTCGCGGGATACGTGGGCGGGCGCACCGATCAGCTGATGATGCGCCTCATCGAGATCCTGAGCGGGTTGCCGTTGATTTTTTTCGTCATATTCCTGACGGTCATCCTCGGCCGCAGCGAGACGCTGTTGTTCGTCTCCATCGGCGCCGTGGGCTGGTTGACGATGGCGCGAATCGTGCGCGGCCGGACCTTGAGCATACGTCAGCAAGAGTTCATCGAGGCGGCGGTCGCCTCCGGCGCAAGCACCGCTCGCATCATAATCAAACACGTCGTCCCCAACGTGTTGGGTCCGGTGATCGTGTACGCCACCCTCACCGTGCCGCAGATCATACTGTTCGAGAGCTTCCTGAGTTTCTTGGGGCTGGGGATCCAAGAGCCGCGCGCCAGTCTCGGCACGCTAATCGCGCAAGGCGCCGGCAGAGATGGAGGCCGCACCCTGGATATTGCTGGTGCCGGGCGGCTTTCTCGCTCTTTTGCTGCTGAGCCTGAATATCCTCGGCGATGGGCTGCGCGATGCCCTGGATGCGAAGGAGGGCGGATGAGGCAGCCCGCGACGTCGATGCCGACTCTCAGCGTAGAGGATTTGCAGGTGACGTATGCGCTTGCGGGCGGCCCCGCATCGGCTGTGCGCAACGTGTCGTTGACGGTGTCTTCACACGAGTGCCTCGGCATCGTCGGCGAATCGGGTTCCGGGAAGACGCAGGTATTCATGGCGGTCATGGGTCTGTTGGCAAGGAATGCCCGGGCGGGCGGCAGCGTGCGTTTCGAGGGACGGGAAATTCTCGGTTCGGCGCCAAAAGCGCTCAACCGGATACGCGGCTCCGAACTCGCCATGATCTTCCAGGATCCGATGACCTCGCTCACGCCGCACTTGAAGATCGGCGTGCAGCTCGCGGAGGTCCTGGTGAGTCACCGTGGCTGCTCCTGGAGCGATGCGATGCGCGCCGCCGGGCTGATATTGGAGCGCGTGCGCGTGCCGGAGCCGCAACGCCGCCTGCGGCAATACCCGCACGAATTGTCCGGCGGAATGCGCCAGCGCGTCATGATCGGCATGAGCCTGCTGTGCGAGCCCAAGCTGCTGATCGCGGACGAGCCGACCAGCGCCCTCGATGTGACCGTTCAGGCCCAGATCGCCGATCTGCTGCGCGCGCTCCGGCGCGAAGCGGCGATGGCCATGGTGCTGATCAGCCATGACCTCGGAGTGGTGGCGGGATTGGCCGACCGGATTATCGTGATGTATGCCGGCCGGGTGGTGGAAGATGCGCCGGCGAGCGAGGTCTTGCAGCGCGCACGTCATCCCTATAGCGCGTTGCTGCTGGATTGCGTGCCGAATTTGCGCAGCGTGCGGCTCGAGCGCATGCCGTGCCTGCCGGGACAGGCCTTGGGCGCGGGAATGCCGGAGCGCGGCTGCGCGTTTGCGCCGCGCTGCCCGCGCGCGAGCGACCAATGCCGCTCGGAACGGCCGCCGTTGCGCAGCCTGCATCAGTCGGTTCAAGTGGCATGCCATCACCCGCTGTCCCCGTGAACGACCCGCTGCTCGAGGTGCGCAATTTGAGCGTGAACTTCGCGCCTTCGCCGCGCTTGGCGAGGTGAACTTCAGTTTGGGCGCGGGCGAGACCCTGGGATTGGTGGGGGAGTCGGGCTCCGGAAAATCGACGCTCGCGCGGGCGATTTTGCGCCTGATACCGGCTGCGCGCGGTAGCGTGATGTGGCGCGGCGTGGACCTCTTGTCGTGCGATTCGGCGACCTTGCGCCGGCAACGCCGGGACTTGCAAATGATTTTTCAGGATCCGCTGGCGAGCCTCGATCCGCGGATGAGGGTGCGCGAGGCGCTGGCGGAACCGCTCGAGATCTTCGAACCGAACCTCTCGGCGCAGGGCCGCCGGGCGCGGATCGAGCAGATGCTGGAACGAGTCGGTCTGGCGCGCGGCGCGGCCCATCGCTACCCGCACGAATTCAGCGGCGGGCAATGCCAGCGCATCGGCATCGCGCGCGCCATGATGCTGCGCCCGCAGCTATTGGTGTGCGACGAACCCGTCAGTTCGCTGGACGTGTCGATTCAGGGCCAGATCGTCAATTTGTTGATGGATCTGCAGCATGAGTTCGGCACCGCGATGCTGTTCATCAGCCATAATCTCGCTGTCGTGCGCCATATCAGCCATCGCGTTCTAGTCCTGTATTCGGGCCGCGTGGTCGAGGATGCGGCTCGCGACGCGCTGTTTGGCGCACCCGCTCACCCGTACACCCGGGCGCTGCTCGCGGCCGTGCCCGACCCGACGCGCGCGCCGGCGGCCGGCTCTGTCGCCGCGCCGGACAATTGGGCCGCCGCCGGCGAGCCGCCGGGCCGCGCGCTTCCTTCCGGTTGCTCATTTCGCAACCGGTGTCGGTACGCGGAGGGAATTTGCGAGCGCGAAATCCCGCGGCTCGAGCCGGTGAGCGCACGCCATGCGGTCGCCTGTCATCGCTGGCAGGCGCTGGCGGAATTGCCCGACCCAACTCGGAGCGGCGCGCGTGAACCCGGCCCTGCTTGAGGCGGCCGCCGCCGGACACACGGTCCTCGCGCCGAACACCGAGCTCGCCGCGGCGTTGTTCGACGCGCTCGAACGGGCCTATCGGGATTTGGGTCGCGAGATATGGCCGACGCCGCGCGTGCGCGACTTCGGCACGTGGCTGCGGGAACGGCACATCGCACGGCAATTCGCCGACTCATCGACGGCCAGGTGCCTGACCGATGTGGAAGAGCGCGAACTGTGGCGCACGGTGGTGCTCGAGCGCGAATCGAGCGAGGCGTTTTTGGATCCGTCGGGCGCCGCGCGCGCGGCCCGGCGCGCCCGACGGGCCATGCACGAGTACGGGATACCTCTCGAGGCGATCGCCGCCGACGGGGGCGAGGAATCGCAGATGTTCTTGCATTGGAATGCGCGATTCGAGGAACGCTGCCGGGCCGTGCGCGGTATCGCTGCCGACCAATTGCCGATGTCCGCGGCTCGCGCATCGCGTGCGCGCGAGCAGGGGGCGGAGACCATTGTCTGGATAGAAAGTCCCCACTGGCGCCCGGTCGCGCGGCGCTGGCTGCAAGCCCAGGCCGGGCCGGCGCTGGCGCCGTCCGTGGTGGCGCCGCCGCCATCGTCGGCTGAGCTCGACCCCGCGAGCCTGCTCATGGCCGGCTCTCGCGCCGAGGAATTTGCCGCCATGGCCGACTGGGCGCGGCAGGGATCTGCGGGCGAACCCGCGTTTTCGCGCCTGGGTATGCGTACCCGACTTGGCCCTGTGCCGAAGCGAATTGGTGGATGCTTTTGACGCCGCGATGGCGCCGCAGCGATTTTCGCTCAACGAGGCCGCGCAGGGCGCGCCCTATGCCGTGGCAGGCGGCACGCCGCTCGCCGCCTATGCGCCGGTGCGCGCGGCGCTCGATCTTTTGACGGTGAGCGCCGGGCCGGCTTCGTTCACGCAATTCAGCGCCTTGCTGCGCTCGCCGGAACTGCAGGAGTCGGCCGCCGAGGCGGGCGAGGCGTCGATTCTGGATGTGGCATTGCGGGCGCGCGCGCCCAGCGAGATTCCACTCGCGGATTGGCTGGAGCTTGCGCAAGCGCGTGGCGCGCACGGAGTCCCTGGGGCCGGTCGGCGCGTTGCGGCGCCTGCAGTACGGGTGCACGGATCCTCGGGGAGCTGCGCGGCAATCATCCGATGAGCCGGTGGGTTTCGCTGTGGATTGCCGCATTCGAGAGCGCTCCGTGGAGTTTGCGCCGCCGCTGGTCGAGCGGCGAATATCAATCGGCCGAACGGTTTCGCGAACTGCTCGCGGCGCTTGCCGCCGGCGATGCGGTGTTCGGCTACCCAATCACGCGCGGGCCGCCGAGGGCATTCTGCGGCGGGCCGCGCGCGACACGGCCTTTCAAACCCAGACCGGGGTTCCCGCCGATCTGGGTCAGCGGTCAACTGATCGATCCGTGGCTCACTTACGCCGGCTTATGGGTCAGCGGGTGCCACGAGGCACGCTGGCCGCCGCCGGTCGATCCGATTCCCCTGCTGCCCGTTCGGCTGCAACGAGAGTACGGCGTGGTCGCCGCCGCCGCGCGATTTGCAGCTGCAATTCGCCGAGGAGCTGCAGGGGCGTTGGCGCGCTCGCGCGCGATCCTGCGTATTCAGCTGCGCCGATTCCGGCGACGGCCGGCGTGCGGCGCCGAGTCCGCTGCTGTTGGCGGATCGAGGCGCGGCCCGATGCGGGCGCTCGAGTCGCCTGCGGCGCCGCTATGCGCCCGAGCCGCAACCGCATTGGCTGGCGCAGTTGAGCCATGCGCCCGAACTCGAGTCGGTCATTGACGAGTGGGCACCGGCATTCGGCGCGGAGGAGCGCACGCGGGGCGTCGTCGACGCTCAAGGCGCAATCGCGCTGCGCATTTCGCGGCTTTGCCGAAACCCGATTGACGGCCGCCAGGCTCTCGAGCGGCCCATCCCGGGCTTCAACGAGCGCGAGCGCGGCGAAATACTGCACGGCGCATTGGAGCGCATTTGGTCCGAACTGCTCGACTCGAAACGGTTGGCGGCGCTCGGCGGGCAGCAGCGCGTGACTTTGCTGAACGCCAGCGTGCGTGCGGCGATCGCAGGGCTGTGCCGGCGTCGCGATCCGGGTGCGCGCTGGCGCGAGCGCGAGCGGGTTCGCCTGACTGCCTCTTGAGCAGATGGCTGGAAGTCGAGGCGGGGCGAGCGCCCTTCGAAGTCGAACGCCTCGAAGGCGGAGCGCAGCGCGCAAGTTTCGGCGGCGTGGAGTTCACCGTGCGCATCGACCGCGTCGACCGGCTCGAGGATGGCGCTCGGGTATTGATCGATTACAAGAGCGGCTCGGCGGTCGCCGATTGGCGCGGCGATCGGCCCGATAACCCGCAATTGCCGATCTATGCCCTGTTGCTGCCGCAGTCGCTGGTGGCCGTGGCGTATGGGCGGATAAATGCCTCCGAGTGTTCGTTCGTGGCCGAGGCCGAGCGCGGCGGAATATTCAAACCGAACGCACTAAGAACCAAATTGGAGGGCATGGAGAGCCTTGCGGCCCTTAGGGGCGTGTGGTCGCGGCGCATCGAGAGGCTCGCGGCGGAGTTTGCCGCGGGGCGCGCCGTGGTGGATCCGATCCCCGAGGCATGCGAGTCCTGCCATTTGCACGGCCTGTGTCGTGTCCATTGACCCGCTCGAGGCGGCCAAAGACGGCGCTGCGCGCCGGCAGGCCATCGCGTCGAGCGGATCCGTGCTGGTGCAGGCTCCGGCCGGCAGCGGTAAAACCACCCTGCTGGTGCAGCGCTATTTGACCCTGCTGGCAACGATCGATGCGCCGGAGCGCATTCTGGCGCTGACCTTCACCAACCGCGCCGCCCAAGAGATGCGCGAGCGCGTGATCGAGGCATTGCGGGACCGCCTTGCTCCCGGCCTGCCCGCCGCACATGAACCGGCAAACCTGGTCATTGGCGGTTTCGGCCCGCCGGCATCTGCAGGCGCGGGAAATCGACGTCGAACGGCAGCCCTCGAGGCTGCGCATCGAGACCATCGATGCCTTCAATGCCTGGCTGGCGGGCCAGCTTCCCATCACCGCAGGAGCGGGAGGGCGCCTCAATACGGTGCAGAACGCCGCCCCGATGTATGAGGAGGCGGCGCGGCGCGCATTGGCGCACGAGGGGGAGGACGCGTTCGGATCGGCCGTCGACCGGGTGCTCGCCCTCGATGACCAGCGCTGGCGCCGACTGGTCGAGTTGATCGCGGAGATGCTGCCGGGCCGCGACCGCTGGCTGCCGCTGCTCGCGGGACGCTTGCAGGCGGCGAGCTCGCTCGACGAAGCGCAGTTATATCGCGTGCGGCAGCGCTTCGATGAAGATCTCGAACTGCTGGTCACGCGCACGCTGCGCAGCGCCTACGAGGCGCTGGGCGGCGAGCGCATCGCGGCCATCTCGCCGCTGCTTCGCGCGGCGGCGCAGCGCCTCGATGATGGCCGCGCGGACATCGCGGAATGGCGGATTCGAGCGCGCGCCGCTTGAGCCGGACGCGAAGCACGTCGGCCGTTGGCGCGGCATGGGCGCGCTGTGCTTGACGAACGGGTTGGCGGTGCGCAAGCGGCTCACCAAGGCCGAGGGATTTCCGCCGCAATGCGCGGAGAAGCCATTGATGATGGAACTGCTGGCCGAACTCGCGAACCTGCCGGCGGCGCTGCAGGCACTGCAAGAAGTTCGCACGCTGCCGGCGGCGAAGTACGGCGAGGAGGACTGGGTGCGCGTGCGTGATGTGGCACAGGTCCTGGTGCTTGCGGCGGCCGAATTGGAGGGAGTGTTTCGTGAGCAGGGTGCGGTGGATTTTACCGCCGTGTCGATGGCGGCATTGCGTGCGCTTGGAACCGCAGCGGCCCCCACCGATCTTAATTTGCGGCTCGACTATCGGCTGCAGCACATTTTGCTCGACGAATTCCAGGATACCTCGAGTGCGCAGCTCGAATTGGTGCGGCTCGTTACCGCCGGCTGGCAGCGCGGTGACGGACGCAGCGTATTTTGCGTCGGCGATCCCATGCAGTCCATTTACGGATTCCGGCAAGCCGAGGTGAGGGCGTTTTTGGAGCTCGCCGAGGACGGCATCGGCGAGCTGCGCTTCGAGGTAGAGCGTCTCAGCAGTAATTTTCGCTCGGACCGGATTCTGGTGGATTGGATCAACGCCTGCTTCACGCGCATCATGCCGCGGACGGATGACCGCGAGCGTGGCGCCATCGCCTTTCGGCCGAGCGATTCGGCGGTTCCCTCATCGGCTGCAGCCGAGCCTGCGGTCGCGATTCAAAGCTACCCGACCCGCGCCGCCGAGGCGCTGGCGATCGCCGAGTTGATCGAGGCGCGGCGGCGGCAACATCCCGAGTGGCGAATTGCCGTGTTGGTGCGTGCCCGCTCATACGCGCGTGCCATCGCGAGCTGCCTGCGCACGCGCGGGATCGCATTTCGGGCCGTGGACCTCGAGCCGCTGCAGGATCGCGAGGCGGTGCGCGATTTGGTCATGCTGGTATGTGCGCTGCTGCATCTCGGCGATCGCACCGCGTGGCTGGCGCTGCTGCGCGCCCCTTGGGTCGGGCTCGCGCTCGCGGATCTGCTGATCGTGGCTCGCGCCGGGCCGATCGTCTGGGACGCCGTCTGCAACGATGCGGTGATCGGGCAATTGAGCGAGGAGGGCAGGGCGCGCTGCAGGCGCCTGCGCCCGCTGCTTGAGGCCGCTTTTCGCGTGCGAAGCCACAGCACCGTCGCGCGCTGGGTGGAACGTACCTGGCTTGGGATCGCCGGCCCCTCGTGCGTGGCGGACCGGTCGGAGCTGGATCACGTACGCGTGCTGTTCGCACGGCTGCAGGAGCTCGAGCAACGCGGGCTGCCGGACGCGGCCGACCTGGCGCACAGCTTCGCCGATTTGTATGCCGACAGCGGCGGCCCGAGCGCCGTCGAAATCATGACCATCCACAAGGCGAAGGGTCTTGAATTCGATATCGTGATGCTGCCGGCGCTCGACCGGTACCCCGGATCGAATCGCGATCAGCTGCTGCTCACGCATCAGTTTGCACGCACCAGCCGCGACGGCATGGTGATGGCAGCGCGTCCCGCGGTCGGCGCCGACAAGGACCGGCTGTTCGAGTTTTTGCGCCGGCGGGCTCAAGATGCCGCCGGACTCGAGGCCGAGCGCTTGCTGTACGTCGCCTGCACCCGCGCCAAATGGCAGCTGCATCTGACCGCGACCATCGATTCGCGCGGCCAGGATCCCGACGGAGCAGCCGGCGAAGCGGCTGAGGAGGCCGAGCCCTCGCAACGATGGAGGCCGCGCGCGGGCAGTATGCTCGCCGTACTGTGGCCCACCGTGGGCGTGCAATTCGCCGCCGTCGCCGAGCAATCGGTCACGGGCTTCCGTGCGGCGCGCGATGCGCCGGTGGCGGGCGCGACGATCGGTTCCGAAGCGCGCGGCGGACCGCTGCGCCGCATACCCCGCGACTGGTCTGCGGCCCAGGTCTTGGCGCAGATCGAGGCGATTCCTCCGCTGCCCGTGGCCGTGCGCGAGGAGACCCCGGTGTTCGACTGGGCCGGAGAAACGGCGCGGCGCGTCGGCAGCCTGGTGCACGCCGAACTTCAGGTGATGGATCTCGAGCGCACGGATGAGGCGGCGATTCGCGCCGCGGAGGAGCATTTCAAGCGTTGGCTGGCGCTGCACGGCGTACCCGAGGAGCTGTTGGCGGACGCCGAGCATGCGAGTCGTCGACGCATTGATCGCGGTTCAATGCGATCCTCGCGGCCGCTGGATCTTGCAGAGACGGGCAGGTCGCGATGACGTGCGCGAATACGCGGTATCGGGACAATGCGGCGGCGAGGTGCTGCGGGCGGTGTTCGACCGCAGCTTCATCGACGAGCGCGGCACTCGCTGGGTCATCGACTACAAGACGAGCCAGCACCGCGGCGGAGCGCTCGCGGAATTTCTGGATCGCGAGGTCGAACGCTATCGGCCGCAATTGCAGCGCTATGCGCTGTTGGCCCGAAGATTGGGGCCTGAGCCGGTGCGGGTCGGCCTGTATTTTCCGCTTATGCGGGCCTGGCGCGAATGGGCGCCGGGGAATTGAGGCTGCCGGATTATCGGGAATCGCGCTTGAGTGCGCCAAATCGGCGCTGGCGGCCGGCGTAGTCCTCGAGTGCGCGGCGGAATCGCTCATCGTCGAATTCCGGCCACAGGCAGTCGGCGAAATGCAGCTCCGCATAGGCGCATTCCCACAGCAGAAAATCGCTGAGCCGCCGTTCGCTGCCGGTGCGAATCAGCAGATCGACCTCGCTTGCGGGATACAGGGAATGATCGACTTCGTGCAGCAGGCGCCGAAACGACTCGGGATCGAGATCCGAGACATCCTTGGCCCGGCGCGCCGCCGCCACGATGCTGTATTGGGACGAATAGTCGACCGCGATGCGCAAGTGCATGCCGGATCCGCCGGCGCTCAACCGCTCGCTCTGCTCGATCGAGCGCAGCAGGCTCTCGCTGAGTCGATCGCGGCGGCCGATGACGTTGATGCGAATCGACTGCTCGACGCAGCGGCGCGTCTCGGTGAACAGGTATTGGCCGAACAGGCGCATCAGCGCCGCGATTTCCGTGGCCGGACGGGCCCAGTTGGCGGCTGAGAATGCGTACAGCGTCAGGGTGTCGATTCCCTCGCGAGCCGCCACTTCGACCGCGGTGCGCACCGCCTTTGCGCCTTCGACGTGGCCTGCGGTGCGCGGCAGCCCGCGCTGTGTGGCCCAGCGGCCGTTGCCGTCCATGATGATCGCGACATGCATAATAGTTTACTGGTGGCTTTGCACTACAAAGTTGATAAACAAAAAAATCGGTTAAACCCGCCCGAAAGTCCCTTAAGCGCGCTCGCGCACTAAACCCGTCGGGTCGCCTTGATCACCGCCTCGATGTGCTCGAGATAGCGTAGCAAGGCCTTGCGCCCGAGAACTGTGATGCGATAGAGGGATTTCGGCCGCCGTTCCTCGAACGATTTGGTGCACGCGACGTAGCCGGCCTCTTCGAGCTTGCGCGCATGCGCACCGAGGTTGCCGTCGCTGGCATTGAACAGCGACTTCAGCTCGTTGAAGGTCAGCTGATCGTTCATGGCGAGCGCGCTCATGATGCCGAGGCGCACCCGCTCGTAGATCAGCCGATCGAAGCCGGTGACCTTGTTCATTCCGGTGATGTGCGGCACCGGCACGGGTCGCGGCGCGGTTTTGATCGGTGCCGTCCGCAGTCGGCGACTCATTTCGTTTCGCGGCGGCCGGTCTATTCGGCATGGCTCAAGCGCCCGATGAGAAGGCCAAAAACGATATGCAGGGCGCCGAATCCCGCGCCGAGAATCAGCGAATGGCCTTCCGCAGGCAAGCCGAACGCGAAGCAACCCAAGAACACGAACAACGCCCCCATGATGCATAGGAGGCGCATGGTGCTGACCACGGTCACGGTGCTCGCGGACAGCACCGCGCAGCCGTAGAGTAGGAGCCATGTGCCGGGCACGAGGCGCTCCATGCCCGCCCGCCACAGCACGAACGTGAGCACCGCGCCGGCGAGCAGCGCCGGGCACAGGCACAGCAAAAATTTCCGCACCGGCCCCAGATAGCGCGCATGCCCGGTCTGGGCCGCTTGGCGTGCCATGAGGGTGCCGCCCAAAAGGAATGCGACACCGCCGGCGAACACCCATATCGCCAGCCAATGAGAGGCCCATCGAGGGGTCATGGCCGCTATCGCGGCGATGATGCCGACGCAGCCCATGAACACGCCCGCCATTCCCGGTACGACCAATGAGCCGGACAATTCTATGGACGTGCGGATATAGGCAAGCGTTCCGAGCGCATGGGTCTGAATCGATACCGGAACATCGGATCGCATGAGTGCTACCGCATCTTAGCTTTAGAAGGCGCAAATTTAAGTGGTTTGCACTGTATCGTCAAGCACTCTGCGATTCAGAGCGACAAGGCGGCCACGGGCGCGTTCGGGAACCGGGGTTAGAAGGTGAATTCGAAATCGATGGGTATGCGTCCTTGCGCGTCGCGCACGTGCAGGCGCGCAAGATCCTCCAGCTGAGCGCGCAGCGGCGCCGGTGCGTCGGCGCGTTCCTTGACGCTTCCCGAGAGCATGGCGCTGCGTTGCTTGGCGGAGAAGTGAACCACGGCCTCGACACTCAGCGGACCGCCGGTGTCGGCGATCTGCGCGGTGGCATCCGAATCGGGAGTCAGCGCCGGGTCGGCGAATTGCAGCGTGTAGCCGCCCAGATTCGCGCCCCGCGCCACCAGAGGAGAAGCCAGGTCCGACACGGTGATATCGCCCACGGCGGCTTGCAAGGTGATTGCGGCACCCGCCAAGGCGGCTCGCAATTCCTGGATGTGGACTTGAGCGCTGCCGCGCCATTGCGCGGGCAGCCCCAAGCCGCGCAAATCCTCGATGGGCCCGCCGCCGTGCACACCGGACACGAACCAAGCGTTCCGCTCGAGGCCGGCGGCGCCGTCGAGCACGAATCCGCCGCGCACCCAGCGCAAATCGGCGGCCACGCGCAGACGCAGCAGCGCTTCGGGATGCAGACGCCATTCGACCGAGCCGGCGTTGCGGGCATTCACGGTGACCCTGCCGGCCGAGCCGTGCCAGATGCTGCCCGAAAAATCCTCCGCCTGGACCGCCGCGGGTAGAAAACGCGCGGCGAGGGACGCGGGCAGGGTGCTCACCGCAACGGTGAGCGCCGCCAGCACGAACATCGGCAGAACGAGGGACCAGAAAGGGCGTGCCGGCGGCGACGGCGGGGCCGGTGTTTGTCGGCTAGCGCGGCGGCGCGGCGAAGGTGATGTTCGCATTGACCACTCCCGGTCTGTCGGCGCGGTCGATGCTGATTGATTCGATCGCGAGACCGTAGCGCTGATCCAGCGCGGCAATCCAGGTAATCAAGGCGTCGAACGGTGCCGCTCCCAACTGCACGCGCACGCCGTTGCCGCTCGGCTGCGTGCCTTGCAACGCGCTGCCGAGACCGCTCTCGCGGCCCACCCGGTCAACCACCACCACCGGTGCTTCCGTGCTGTCGAGCATGAGCGTGGCCCCGGCCGCTTGGATTTCGGGCGCGTTCACCCGCATCCATGCCAAATCCGCGCGCCTGGTCTCGGCACGCTTCACCGCGGTCGACACGGCCGTTTGCAACGGCAGCAACACTCCGCCCACCAGCAGCAGCAATCCGACGGCCACGGCGCCGACGCCGACCATGCGCTGTTCGCGCGGCTGCAGCCCCGCATACCGGCGCCTGAGGTTGGCGATGAGATCGTTCATCGGTGTGCCTTCGCAGCGGCGGATCTGATCTGTAAATGTGCTTCGACGGCGGCGCCCGCCGGCGTCGAGGATTGGATTTCGGCAGTCAGCCCTTGTTTCGCCACCAGTTGAGACAGCTGCGAGAGCGCCGCGACACTCGGTGCCTTCACTTTCAAATCGAGCGTTTGCTCGCGATAGCTCAGCGTATCGATGATGGTGTTCGGCATGGCCGAAATGGCGCCGCTCAAGGCTTCCAAGATGCGCAAGAAAGTATTCCGGGCCGGATCCGGAGCGGCGGATGCGCTCGAGACGCGACTGCATCTGGCGGCGCGGATCGTGCATTGCTTGCGCGGGCATCGTCTGCGAAAACACCTTGGCGATCTCGGCGTCGAGGGCGGCCGTCTCGCGGTTGGCCCGGTGAATCTGCGAGCGCCGCTGCCGCAACGTGCAGCACCAGGAGCACCGCCGCGAGCAGGGCGGCCGTTCGCCATCGGCGCCAACGTTCGCCGTAGTCCGTCGACGCGAGCGAACTCACCCTGCAGCAGATTGACGGCATCGGTAGCGGTCAGACTGCGCGCCAGCCACGGCAGCGGGCCTTCGGGCAGCAGCTGTATTTTCAACGACGCGAATTTATCCGCGAGCCGGCCAAAGTCATCCTGCACTCGCGTCCAGTCCTCGCGGGTCGCATACAGGATCGCGCTCTCCAAAGGCTTCAATTCCGATTCTTCCTCGAGAGGGTCCGGAATGACCCCCGCAACCGCCAACGCGTCCGCGACCGGCGTGAGCTCCACGGCGAACGGCAGCATTCCCGGGCGTCGAACCGCGAGTCTCGCCCCTTCCAGCCATAGCACTGTTTGCCCAGGATTCTCTGGCACCAACGCGATGTCCGCATACAAGGCGTACGGCTCGATGCCGGCGCCGCTCAGCGCCGAGATCCAACCCTGCAGGACACTGCGCGCCACCACGGCAACCGGGGTGCGCCCGCCGGCATGGCGACGCCCGAGCGCGAAGCACAGCTGGTCGATGTCTTCGGTGAGTTGCTCCTCGAGCGCAAACGGAACCGCGCGCGCGAGCTTGACTCCGCTGCCGGGAGGCAGTTCCGGCTCCGCCAATAGAATCTGTGTCGCCGGCGCAAGCACCACGACTTTGGCGGACCGAGCCACGGCGGCCGCCAGAGTCAACGGTCCGCGTTGCTTGGCCGCCGTCGGTAGGCCGGTCTCATCGATGCTCACCCACTCGGTGTCTTCTTGGCCGGCGGCGGGGAGGCGTAACAGCAGTGTGTGCGGCATGTGGTCTAGAGTGTTCCGAATGTGCGCAGCAGCGGCGTCACCTTGCCACCAGTACCTCGCCACAAAAGACTGTACAAGGTGAACTGCGTAGTGCCAAGCGTAACCCGCGTGGTGAGCCGGAAGTAGGAGCTCTTGTCCGAGAACAGCTTGGCCACCTTGGGGGCGTTGGGGCCCAAGATGTTGGTGAACGTTTGAACATCGGGAAAACAGCCGCTCGTGCGCGCACTGGTGAGCAGCTCCGGATTGCCGGAATACTCGCCGCTCAGATTCTCGGCGAGACTCTCGAGCACCACGCGCGGGCGCGGTGCAGATATTGATCGTCGCCGTGGCGAGGGGCAGCGCGGTTACGTAAGGGGCGATCTTGCGATAACGGTCTGCGCCAAAGCCCGGAAGATTCATCAGCTCGCTCGGACTGGTCATCGGCCAATTGCCGGTTAGGTAAGGCGGCGATTGCGCCGTGTACACCGAGTCTTCCGCGCCATCGGGAGTTCCCGGCTGATCGTCCGCATCGATCCAATCGCGCGCGATGCCGGCCCATTTGGGCTCCAATCCCACCGCGACCAGCAGCCGCTGAAACTGCTCGAGCGGTTGCGGGTCCTGTTCGACTTTGCCGTTCACTAGGATGACATGCCCCAGATTGTTCAAATTGAAGCGGCCCTGCATATCCTCCAAGGATCCCTGCAATGTGCCGATCGGCTCTCCTTCGGGGTCGTTCTCCGGTGTGATGGGCAGTGGCGGCGTCGGTTGCGCCCATGCTTGGGCCAGAGTGACTTGCGAGCTGTTTTGCGCGCTCTGCGCGCTTTGCCCGCTCGGTCCGGCCGGAGTGGTCTGCGGTTTTTGCCCGTTCTGGCCGAGCACGTCGGCCGCCAATGCCTCGGCGCCCATACCGAATTCGAATGCCTGCTCCGCGGCCAAGACGCCGCTGCTGCGCCGTCGTTCCAGCCATCCGTCGAAGGTCAGTTTGGTCGCCAGCATGGCCGCAAGCGCCACCAGCACGAGCGCGATGATCAGCGCCACGCCGCGCTCACCCCGCCGGCTCACCCGGCCACCTCGATCAGCCGGCGGACTCGGCCCCAGTCCTTGAATTCGACCGTGATCTCCACCGCGATCGGCCGGCTCCACAGCGCTTCGGGCTGGGGCATGTTCGGGGGCGGCCACTGGTTCTGCCAGTTTTGGTTGCCATCCAGGTAGCGCAGCTGGACGGTCTTCACTTGGCCGAACAGATCCTGTATCACGGGTTTCGTACCCTGCACGATGTCGAGCGCCGTGGTGTAGCTGCGTTTGAGCACATCGCCGATGAGAGCGTAGGAGACGCGTTGCGACGTGCCGCGCTGCTGGCCGGCGGTATTTGACCAGCCCGCGCGCGTGAGTTCGGCCAACGGGATCGCGGAGCCGGAGGATGAATCGCTGGAACGCGGATTTGAATCCGGGACCGGAGTTGAAGTGCATGCTCGAGGAGCTCGAAGAAGCGCTCCCGAAACTCTCGCCGGCGACACCGGCGCTGGTGCCGTTGCCTGAAAGGCCGTGCAGCGCCGGCATTCGCGTCTGGCCGAGCGGGTCGCGCACCGGCCGGGGCACGATTTGCCCGAAATCCATCACCACCACGCGCATGCCGAATTCAATTTCGCGCGAGCGTTGCAATGCCTCCTCGGTACGTTCCGCCGATATTCGCGCTTGCCGATAGGTGCCGTATCCGAGTGCCGACATGATGCCGAGGATCAGCAGCGCGACCAGCACTTCGACCAGGGTGAAGCCGCGAAATTCTCCACGGGCACGGATTCGGCGGGGCATGTTCATTGCGTCGTCGTTTGACCGGTGCCGGCAGGGCCGACGCTGCCGGGGGTGTTCGGAATCCCCGTGGGCGGGGTCGAGGGGGTGCATGGGGCGGTTGTCGCGCCGGCCGGCGTCCCGCCCGCTGCGGGCGGGCAAGGCGCCGCGGAGGCAGTGGTGCCAGCGCTCCAATCGACGTTGGAACTGCCCGGCGTGGCAACGGAGGAGCCCATGAAGCTATAGGCTTCCACCACGGGGTTGCTTTTGGTGTCGGCTTTTCCCAGCCAAACGCGCACGACCACCCGCTTCATCGAGGGAATGCTGGTATCGAAATAGCGGGTGTCGTAATGCCAGGTGCGATTGGCGAATTCCAGTTGCCCGGTGTCGGCGCTTGGGCCGAGTTTGTTCACCGTCAGGCGCACTTCGGTGAGGCGATTGAGGGCGATCCATTGCGCCAGGGTTTTGTCTCGCAAATAGCCGCTGGCGCGAGCCGCGCCGCTCACCGCGGTCATCAGGGCGGCCAATCCGATCGCGACGACCATCAGCGCGACCAGCACCTCCACCAACGTAAATCCGCGGCTTCGCGCGCGGCTCACGTGGGCTTCTCCGGCTGGCTCGAAGTCTCGATCGTCGTCTTGCCGAACGCGTTGCCGTCGATCGACGCTCTGGCCCTAGTCGCCCCGCGCAGCAGCGTCAGGCGAAACGGGGTTCCCTCGCCGCTCGCCGCGATCGCCACTTGGGGCGTGGGCGGCGCCTCATCGCTGTCCGGCTTTCGCTCAATGGGCTTGAGGACGACGATCTGCGAGTCCAATTCCAGTTGAAACGTCACGCCCTTCGGCAGTTCGCGGTGGCGAAACTCATGCTCGTCGTTGAACGCCAGCCAACGGCCGCGAGCCGGTTCGTACACCAGGAACTGGTACGCCGTCGGCTCGATGAGCAATCCAAAATCGCGGCCCTCGAGCACCGCCCGCTCGTGCAGCAGGTCAACCAATCCTTCGATGCGCCTGCTCTCCTCATCCAGTTGCGAGTCGCGCCCGGTGACGCCGATGGACAGCACCGCCAATGAGATGACCACCGCCATGATCACCACTACCACCAAGATTTCGATGAGCGTGAAGCCCTTGCTGCGCATGGCGCGGCACCCGCAAGCGAGTAGCCCGGGAGCCTGTCTGAGTATTCCCCGTGGGGCTCACGCGGAATACTCAGACAGGCTCCTACCGTTGTTCGAGCGTCGAAGTGCTGATGTCCGCGTCGTAGCCGTCACCGCCGGGTTTGCCGTCGCGCCCATAGCTCGTGATCTCGTAGTCGCTCCCGTTGGGGCCCGGGCTGACGTATTGATACGGGTTGTTCCAGGGATCCTTGGGCAATGACGACAGATACCCGCCCGCGCGATAATTGCTGATCGTGGGGTCGCTCGGCTGCGACACCAGTGCCTGTAAGCCTTGTTCGGTGGTCGGATATTTGAAATTATCCAGGCGGTAGAGGTCGAGTGCGGTCTGAATGGCCCGAATGTCGCTGGCCGCACGGGTCACCCGGGCCTTGTCGACGTTCTCGAGGATTTTCGGCACGACGAGCGCACCCAGTACTGCGAGAATGACGACCACGACCATGATCTCGATAAGGGTAAAACCGCTCTGGCGCTTGTGCATAGTGACCTCAAAAAAGTCTATGAATCATACCAAAATAGCCGCCCGCGATGCCGCGTAACGGAGCAATTCCGCTGACGCAGCTCGCGGAGGCTCTGCAGTGGGATCGCGGCCGCTGGATTTGGTTGCTTTTGATTGTGCTGATCCTCGATTTGTTGTTGGGTCTTGGCGACAGTGTCGGCGAGGCGCTACGTTACGATCGCGGCGCCATCGCGGCGGGGGGATGGTGGCGGTTGCTCACCGCCCATGTGGTCCACCTGGACCTGCACCACTTGCTGCTGAACGAGTTGGGCCTGGTGCTCATGTGGTCGTTGTTCGCACGGGATTACGACCCGGTTGAATGGTGCGTGATCGTCCTGTCGGGCGCCTTGGCGATCAGTTGCGGTTTATGGTGGCTGAGCCCGCGCGTGGCCTGGTATGTCGGCGCCTCGGGCGTGCTGCACTCGGTCATGGCCGCAGGCTGCGCCAAGCATCTGGCGGAGCGCGCTTGGGATCGCTGGCTACTGCTCATCGGCTTGGGGGTCAAATTGGCCTACGAACAGTCGGTAACCCATGCGGCGCCGATGATCGTCGTCGATGCCCACTTGTACGGCGCGGCCGCCGGATTTGCTGTCGGGGCTGCACTCTCGTGGCGTATCGCTATAATTCGCCACCGCTGTGGCACCTAGAGGCCCGCACGCAATGTCACTGGCCTTTGTTTTCCCCGGCCAAGGCTCACAATCGGTCGGGATGATGAGCGCTTTGGCGAAATTATCGCCGGTCATCGAGGCGACCTTCGCCGAGGCCTCGGACGTCCTGGGTTATGACTTGTGGAATCGCTGCCAGCAGGGCCCGGTCGATGCCTTGAATGCCACCGAGTGCACTCAGCCGGCTATGTTGACCGCCGGTGTGGCCACCTATCGGCTGTGGATCGAGCGCGGCGGAGCTCGCCCCGGCGTCATGGCCGGCCACAGCCTGGGGGAGTGGAGCGCGCTGGTGGCGGCAGGATGTCTCGAATTCAGAACCGCGGTCGATCTGGTCAAGTTTCGCGCCGAGGCCATGCAGGCCGCGGTGCCCAAGGGTCAAGGCGCCATGGCGGCCATTCTGGGGCTGGAGGACGCGCAGGTCCAAGCCGCCTGTCGCGAGGCGGCGCAGGGCGAAGTGGTCGAGGCCGTGAATTTCAATGCGCCGGGGCAAGTCGTCATCGCCGGAGCGGCGTCCGCGGTTGCGCGTGCGATCGAGACCGCCACCGCCAAGGGCGCACGCCGCGCCATGGCTCTGGCCGTAAGTGTCCCGGCGCATAGCTCGCTCATGGCGCCGGCAGCCGAGCAGCTGCGGCTGCGGCTCGGCGGCGTACCCGTGGCTGCGGCCGCGGGCATCGCGGTGTACGGTGTCGACCTGAAGACGCATGCGGAACCCGCGCAGATCCGCGCCGGCCTGGTCAAGCAGCTGCATACGCCGGTTTATTGGGCCGAGACCGTTCGCACCATGATCGCCGCGGGCGCCACGCGCATTATTGAATGCGGACCCGGCAAGGTGTTGACGTCCTTGAATCGCCGCATCGACAAGAATCGAGATCTGAAAATGCTGGCGCTCGAGGATCCGCAATCCTTCGATGAAGCGCTCGCCCTAGCCTGAACTATTCATGAACGATAAGAATCTTTGCGTACGGAGGCAGGATCGGGTGGTCATTTTCCGGACCGCCGTGAACCCATTGCGCTACGCAGTCCCTGCTGCGCGCAAGCCCTGGGTGGCCCTCCATGGCCACCCGTGCGACGCATGCGTCGCACCCCTGGGGCTGCGGGAAAAACGTCCTGTTTTTCACGCTCCGGAAAATGACCACCCGATCCTGCCTCCTTACAGCGCTTCCCTTGTTCATGAATAGTTCAGGCTAGGTGTTTCATAAGGAGCATTTCACATGTTGAACGGAGAAGTCGCGTTGGTGACGGGCGCCTCTCGCGGGATCGGTGCCGCCATCGCCAAGCGCTTGAGCGCGGATGGCGCCCGGGTCGTGGGTACCGCGACCACGGCTGAGGGCGCAAGGCGGATCAGCGAAACGCTGGCCGCGCGCGGGGGCCGCGGCGCGGTTCTGGATGTCGCCAGTCAGGAATCGATCGATGCCCTCATCGCAGACATCGAGTCGCACGAGGGGCCGATCGGCATTCTGTGCAACAACGCCGGGATCACCCGTGACACGCTGCTGCTGCGCATGAAAGCGGAGGACTGGGACGCGGTGCTGCAGACCAACCTCGCATCGGTATTCAGGCTCTCCAAGGCGGTTTTGCGCGGCATGATGAAGGCGCGCAAGGGCCGCATCATCAGCATTGCATCGATCGTGGGGCTCACCGGAAATCCCGGTCAGACCAACTACGCGGCCGCCAAGGCGGGCATCATCGGGTTCACCAAGTCGCTGGCTCGAGAGGTCGGTTCGCGCGGCATCACGGCCAATGTCATCGCACCGGGGTTCATCGACACGGATATGACCCGGGCGTTGAACGACGAGCAACGCACCAGCCTGAGCGCCCAGGTGCCGCTCGGCAGACTGGGCCAGCCGGAGGACATCGCGGCGGCGGCGGCGTTCTTGGCATCGCCCGAAGCGGCGTACATTACGGGCGAGACCCTGCATGTAAACGGCGGCATGTACATGGCCTAGCCGGAACTATTCATGAACGAAAGTTGTTCTCGTGGAGGAGGGCCGGATCGGGAGGGTATTTTCCGGACCGCCGTGAACCCGTCCCTGGGAGCTGCGGGAAAAACATCCTGTTTTTCACGCTCCGGAAAATACCCTCCCGATCCGGCCTTCTGCGCGATTTCCTGTAATTCATGAATAGTTCCGGCTAGGGGCATGACGGATCCGGGGCCCGATGGCTGTGAGGACCGAGGCGAGGGCCCTCAAGAAAGGGCAATTGTCAAGATCGATTGGGCCCGACCCAGGGCAATTGCGCGTTCAAGGTAGCCGCCGGGGTCGCGTTCACATAAAATACGCGCCCTGCCGATACCAGAGGGCGGCCACGGGCCCTTATGCTGTCGGGCGCGTGTTTATTATTTTTCCCGACTGAGCTTTCCCGAAAGGACACCATAACAATGAGTACTGTTGAGCAGCAGGTTAAGAAGATCGTGGCTGAACAATTGGGCGTCAAAGAAGAAGAAGTCACCAATGATGCCTCGTTCGTCGACGATCTCGGCGCAGACTCGCTGGACACCGTTGAACTGGTCATGGCGCTCGAAGAGGAATTCGAGACCGAGATTCCGGACGAGGATGCAGAAAAAATCACGACCGTTCAGCAAGCCATCGATTACATCAATTCGCACAAGGGTAAGGCCTAAGCCCATTGGGGATAACGCAGCGGCAAGTCCTCGAGGCGCGAAATTCGCATCGCCTGGCGGCATGTAGAGCATCCCACTGAGGAGTCGCGGTTGAGCAAACGGCGGGTAGTGGTTACGGGTCTCGGAATCGTTTCCCCCGTTGGTAACGACGTCCGGTCCGCTTGGGAGTCCATCGTCGCGGGCCGCAGCGGCATCGCTCCCGTGACTCGATTCGATACCAGCAATTTTCCCACGCATTTCGGCGGCGAGATCCGCGGACTTGATCTTGCGCAATACTTGAGCCCGAAGGAAGTGCGGCGCATGGACGCATTCATGCAATATGGCGTGGTGGCCGGCATGCAGGCAATGCGCGATTCGGGAATGATCGTCACAGAGGCCAACTCGGCGCGCATCGGCGTCCTGATGGGTTCGGGGATGGGCGGACTGGAGTCGATCGAGGAAACCTACAACAAGTTTCTGGAGACCCACTCCCCGAAGAAGGTCTCGCCGTTCTTCATTCCCGCCAGCATCATCAACCTGGTGAGCGGCCACTTGTCGATCGCCTTCAATCTCACGGGCCCCAATCTTGCGGTTGCGACCGCCTGCACGACCTCCACGCATGCGATCGGCTTGGGGGCCCGGCTGATTCAGTACGGCGACGCGGATGCGATGCTCGCCGGCGGCTCGGAAATGGCGACCTGCGTCACCGGCATGAGCGGTTTCGCGCAGGCCAAGGCATTGTCTCAACGCAACGATGACCCAAAAGGGGCGAGCCGCCCATGGGACAAGGATCGCGACGGATTCGTGATGGGCGACGGGGCGGGCGCGATGATCCTCGAGGAATATGATCGGGCCAAGGCGCGCGGAGCGAATATCTATGCCGAGGTTCAGGGCTTCGGCATGAGCGGCGACGCATTCCACGTCACTGCGCCTCCCGAGAACGGCGAGGGTGCGCGCAAGTCGATGGTCAACGCGTTGACCGATGCGAAGATCAATACCGACCAGGTGCAGTACGTCAACGCTCACGCGACCTCGACCGAATTGGGCGATCGCGCCGAGACCACCGCGATTCACGGAGCGTTCGGACCGGCCGCCAAGAAATTGGCGGTGAGTTCGACGAAGTCGATGACGGGCCACCTATTGGGTGCCGCGGGAGTCGTGGAAGCCATTTTTTGCGTGCTGGCGCTGCGCGACCAAATCGCCCCTCCGACCATCAATTTGGACCAGCCCGGCGAGGGCTGTGATCTCGACTACGTGCCGAAATTTTCGCGAAAGCTGAAGATCGAGTACGCGTTGTCCAATTCATTCGGCTTCGGTGGCACCAACGGTTCGCTCATTTTCCGCCGAATTTGAGCCACTGGGCTTAGTCGGGCAGTTTCCCGGCATATATCCGGGGCTGCTCGAGAGCAGCGCTCCCATTGGCCCCGCAACCGGCGGCGGCCGCTTCGACATTCTTCCCATCAGCACCGGCGAGTGTTTGCGCCTGGATGCGGGTCGGCGCCTGTCCGGACCGCATGCGGCCGGAGCGGCCGGCTTTTTGTGTGCTCTGGAGAGTTGGTGGCGGTCGCTGCGTGCGGCCGGCGAGCCGGCTCCCTTGCCGTTCACCGGAGGTTGGCTGCTGTACTTGGGCTACGAGCTGGCCGATGAGATCGAATCGCGTTTGCGGCTGCCGCCGAGCGCCGATCCGATCGTCGCGCTCGCGATTCGGGCGCCGGGCGCGTGGATCCGCGACCGCCACAGCCGGCGGGCTTGGGTTGTCGCGGAATCGGGCTTCGAATCGGTGATTGAACGCTTTTCCGACGATGTGCGCCGTGCCGGTGCATCAGCGGGCGACGCGGCGGCGCGATTCGACCTGCACGAGGAGGATCCGGCGCAGTTTCTGCACGCGGTCGGGCGCGCGCTCGACTACATTGCCGACGGCGATGTGTACCAAGCGAATCTATCGCGCCAGTGGCAGGGATTTTCGACCGCGCCGGTCGATCCGGCGGCGCTATACGAGCGCCTGCGGGCCGCCAATCCCAGTCCGTTCGCGGCGCTGCTGCGCGACGGCGATTTCGCCTTGATAAGCTCCTCACCGGAGCGATTGTTGTCGATTCGCGCCGGCATCGTCTCGACCCGTCCGATCGCCGGTACTCGGCCGCGCGGCGCATCGCCGGATCGCGATGCGGCGTTGATCGAATCCTTGCTCGACAATGAAAAGGAGCGGGCGGAGCACGTCATGTTGATCGATCTGGAACGCAACGATTTGGGCCGGATATGCCTCGGCGGTTCGGTGCGCGTCGATGAATACATGGCGGTGGAATCGTACGCCCATGTGCATCACATCGTGTCCAATGTACGCGGCGTATTGCGCGAGGACGTATCGCCTGTCGATGCCATTCGCGCCATGTTCCCCGGCGGTACCATCACGGGGTGCCCCAAGGTGCGCTGTATGGAGATCATCGCCGAACTCGAAGGCGCCGGTCGCGGGGCTTATACCGGTGCGATCGGCTATTTGAATCGGGACGGCAGCTGCGATCTCAATATTTTGATCCGTACGATTACCGCCCGCAGCAACACCTTGAAATTTCGAGCCGGCGCCGGAATCGTCGCCGATTCGAATCCCATGCTGGAGCTCGCCGAAACGCGCGCCAAAGCCGAAGGACTGTTACGCGCCTTGAAGGCGGGACCATGACCGCGTGGATCAACGGCCGGGCGGGTACGCTGATCGGTTATCGCGATCGCGGCCTGCAATACGGGGACGGGGTGTTCGAGACCATGCGAGTGCGCGGCCGCCGCGTACGGTTGCTGGACTTTCACTTGGATAGGCTGTTCGAGGGCTGCCGCCGGCTCAAGATCGAGCCTCCGAAGCCGGGGCGGCTGCGCCGGGAACTCGAGTCGCGTGCGGAGTTGCGCGACGAGGCGGTGCTCAAGCTGATCGTGACCCGCGGACCGGGATCGCGCGGCTACCGACCGAGCGGTGAGGAGCGCTGTACGCGGGTCATCTCGCTGCATGCGCCGCCGGGCCGCAAAGCCGCAGCGGCGCAGGCGGCCGTGCGGGTGCGCATGTGCGGCACGCGACTCGGCATCAACCCGTTGCTGGCGGGCATCAAGACGCTCAATCGCCTCGAATCGGTGATGGCGCGCAGCGAATGGCGCGACCCGCGCATCTGGGAGGGGTTGCTGCGCGACGTCGACGGCAATATCGTCTCCGGCACCATGTCGAACTTGTTCATACGAAGCGGGTCATATTTGATGACGCCGATCCTCGACCGCTGCGGCATCGCCGGCGTCATGCGCCGCTGGGTATTGCAACAGGGAAAGGAATTCGGTTTGCGCCCGCTCGAGGGCCGGCTGGGCTGGGAGGAGATCGGCGGTGCCGATGAGGCGTTCATGACCAACGCCGTCGCGGGTGTCGTGTCGGTGGCGCTCGTTCAGCACGGCGCCAAGCACATTCGCTTCCGCAACCAGGACAGCGCATGCGCGCTGCGCGCACGCTTGGAGGCCCTGTGAAGCCTTGGCGCATCGTGGTAGCGCTCGCGCTGCTGCTGCTCGTGGCGGCAGGAGGCGTATTTTGGAACGGGCTCAAGAGTCTCGATGAACCCTTGAGTGTTGCCGCGCCGCTGCGGTTCAAGGTGGCCGTCGGCGCCCGATTTGCACACGTCGCGGCCGACTTGGCCTCACGAGGTATCGTCGCGCAGCCGCATGCGTGGGTTCTGTACGCGCGCTGGAAGGGGCTCGCGGCCGACATCAAGGCCGGCGAGTACGAAATAGAGCCGGGCACCACGGCGCGCCAGCTGCTCGATAAAATGGTCAGCGGTCAAGTGGTGTTGCATTCGTTCACCATCGTCGACGGCTGGCGCCTACAGGATCTTTTGGCCGCGCTCAAAAGAAATCCCGATATCGAATCGACGCTGCCGGCCTCATCGAGGGATTTGATGGGAAAACTGGCGGCCCCGGGCATCGATGCGGAGGGCCAGTTCTTGCCCGAGACCTACCGCTTTCCGAGCGGTACGAGCGACCTTGAACTGCTGCGTCAAGCGCATTCCGCCCTGCAGCGCGAATTGGAGGCGGCGTGGGCGGATCGGGACCCTTCGGTGCCTTTGCACAATCCCGAGGAATTGCTGATCATGGCGTCCATCGTTCAAAAGGAGAGCGGCCTTCCCCGGGAGCTGGCGAAAATTGCGGGTCTCTACTTGAACCGGTTGCGCATCGGCATGCGATTGCAGGCGGATCCAACCGTCATTTACGGATTGGGCGATCGCTACGACGGAGATCTGCGAACCGTCGATCTGCGCACCGACGGACCGTACAACACCTATACGCGCAGCGGTCTGCCGCCGACGCCGATTGCGCTGGCGGGCGCCGCCGCCATTCGCGCCACCGCTCGGCCGGAGCAAACCGATGCGATGTACTTCGTGGCTTCCGGCCGCGACGACGGCAGCCACGTATTTTCGGCCACGCTCGGCAAGCACAACGCCGCCGTCGCGCAATATCTGGCGCGCCAGCGCCAGAAGGCGGCGGCCGCGCAATGAGCGATGAGGCGTCGATGAGCGATGCGCAAGGGCGTTTCTTGACGATCGAGGGAATCGAAGGGGTGGGCAAGACCACGCAGATTGCCCGCCTCTCGAAAATATTGGCAGATCGCGGTATTGCGCATGTGCTGACCCGCGAACCCGGCGGTACGCCCCTGGCCGAGAAGATCCGCGATCTGGTGCTCGGATCGCGCGAGCCCTTGCCGGACACGGCGGAACTATTGCTCATGTTCGCCGCACGCGCGCTGCATCTTCAACAATTGATCGAACCGAGTTTGGCCGCAGGCCGCTGGGTTCTGTGCGATCGCTTTACCGATGCCACCTACGCGTATCAAGGAGCGGGACGCGGTCTTGGCGATGACGCCGTCCGCCATTTGGAACTCCTGGTGCAGGGATGCAGACGGCCGGACCTTACGCTGTTGCTCGATGTGCCGGTGGCGGTCGGATTGCAGCGCGCCCGTCAGCGCAACGAGGGCACCGGAACCGAGCGCGTCGCGCAGGATCGCTTTGAGCTGCAGCGCGCGGAGTTCTTCGAGCGCGTGCGTGCCGCCTACCTCGCGCGCGCGGCGGCGGAGCCTGAGCGCATACCGGTGATCGATGCCGGCCGCTCGGCGGATGAGGTCACGGCGCAAATTATCGCGGTGCTGCGGGCGAGAACATGGATTTCTTGAGCGCCGATTCCCTGCCGTGGCTGCACGAGACGCAACAGCGGGTGCGGGAGGCCGTGTCGGCGCGGCGGCTGCCGCATGCCCTGTTGCTCGTCAGCGTGCCTGGTCTTGGTGCGGAACCCATGGCGAATTGGATCGGCGCTTTGACGCTTTGCGAGTCGGACGCCCGGCGCCCGTGCGGCGCCTGCGCCTCGTGCCGGTTGTTGCGCGCCGACAGCCATCCGGATTGCTACGTCGTGCGAATCGAAGAGGATGCACAGCAAATCAAGGTGGATCAGATCCGTAATCTGATCGAATCGTTGTCGCTCTCGAGCTATCGCGGCGGATACAAGGTCGGAATCGTGGAGGGTGCGGAGGCGCTCAATGCAAACGGCGCCAATGCCTTTTTAAAGACGCTGGAGGAGCCGACGGACAATACGCTCTTGATCATGGTCGCCAAACCGAGCCACCGCCTGCCGGCGACCATCGCCAGCCGCTGCATGCGCTTGCCGTTGCGCGTCCCGGCGAGGTCCGCGGCCCTCGCCTGGATGGAGGCCCGCGGCAAGGACCGCCGGAATTGGGATGCGGCGCTTGCGCTGGCCGGAGGTGCGCCGCTTTTGGCGCTGGAACTTGAGAGCGTGGGCATTGCCGCGCTCGAGGAAGAGATGCAGGAAAATCTTCGTCAAATGGCCGCGGGTTCCGTGGACCTAACCCTGGTGGCGGGCGCCTGGGCGAAGTCCGAGCAGAACCTGCGGCTGATTTGGCTTGAGAACTGGATCACACGGCGCATACATGCGTACTTGGCTGCCGGCACTTCGCTGCAAAGTGCGGAACCCGTCCGCTTGCCTGCCGCTTTACTTAAGCCCAAGATAAGGACTCTATTCGAGCTGCTGGACGGCGCACGCGAGTTGCGGCGGCTAGCGGCGACCGGGCTGAACCAACAACTGGCGCTCGAGGCTCTGCTGCTCGGCGGTAGGGCCGCGCTGGCGAAGTAAGTAATTTGCGGGAATAGTAGGAATTGCGAAGTCCAAGTAATAAACCCGGGTTGTTGACCCTTACGATCAAGGATAAGAGCGCGCTTTACCTTGCGTACATGCCGTTCGTGAAAAACGGCGGGCTGTTCATCCCCACCAACAGCAACTATCGCCTGGGCGATGAAGTGTTCATGCTGCTCAATCTGATGGGCGAAGAAGAAAAACTTCCGGTTGCGGGGCGGGTGATTTGGATGACGCCCAAGGGTGCCCAAGGCAAGCGCACCGCCGGGATCGGCGTGCAGTTCAGCGATCAAGACCGCGGCAACACGCAAAAAAAGATCGAGAATTATTTGGCCGGCGCCTTGGGTGGAGACAAGCCGACCCACACGATGTAGATTAAAGCCGATTTTGCCCTAATCGGCCCCCATCGCTTCCGTTCGCTTTCATTAGGAAATACAGTAAGAGAGTCGCTTCTAGTGGCAACAGGGGCAGGCGACTCCCGGCACCGATTCTCGAATCTGGTTACAACCGGTTACAAGCCGACACACATAAATGCGGTTGACAGACGTAGCTGCTGCCCAAATTCATGGAATGCTGCGTTACAGCGATTTGTCTCCTGTCGACCCCAAGGAGACGAATGCGACAGTCAGCTCTGGGGCAGTCCAGAGATAGCTATCGTCCAGGTCGACGCAATCAGACCTTCTCTCGCGCGAGACACGGAAGTGCGGATCACCGCCTATAGGACATATAGCGGTATTGGCAGACAGCACGCGCTCGCCAAACGACCGGAAGATACTGCGTGCCTCACACGAACAGCGCTTTCTTCATGCGCAATTCTTGGATGATTTTCTGCGCCTCGTCGCTCAGGTTGGACTTTCCGACCTGGACAGTCACCTTGTGAATCTTCCCGGTGAACCTGTTCCCGCCTTGTTTGTAGTCATCGCTGACGCACGTATAGAGGTTCTCGCCCACGTCTGTAGTTTCCGCGCCAAATGCGAACGGCTGAGTGTGCTCGATCCGCCCAGCGGCAACCTTGTCACCGTTGACGAAGATCGCCCCATCACCCCCCGCGCCCAATCCGCCGTCGTAAGCAAACTCGAAACGGAGCGTCATGCGCCCGGCCGGCAAACGAGCGGCGCCGGCGATCTTGTAAATCTCGCGACCGAGAAAGTTCCAGGCAAACCGGGGTGCGCCATCCTTGACGTAGAGGCTCCAGCCGCCCATTTCTCCGCCTTGGGCGATGACCACCCCCTCTGCGCCAGCCTTCGGGACCTCAATGTCGGCCATGACCACGAAGGAGCGGTTTTTGATGTTGATGAAGGCATTTTCTGGAATTCCCTTCATTCCCTCATAGACCGTTATCTCGCTGCGACCTTCCATCAGATCCGGACGACCCGCCAGAGCAGCGTTGAAGCGCTCCCAAGCGCGGTCATCAAGAGGAAGCACGTTGTACTTGACAGCCTCTTCCAGGAAGACGGCCTTTAGCTTCTCAAGTTTGTCGGGATACTTCGCGGCAAGATCGTGCGCGCAACTGAAATCTTCCTCGACGTTGTAAAGCTCCCACTTGTCGTTCTCAAACGTAGCCCGCGGCTTCGGCTCCCACGGCGGGCGGTGCACCGTGGTGGCGAACCACCCGTCCTGATAGATGCCCCGGTTGCCGGCCATCTCGAAGTATTGCGTGGTGTGCCGCGACTTCGCCTCGGGGTTATTCAAGGTGTCGAGCAGGCTCACGCCTTCGAGCGGTCTCTGCTTGACGCCATAGACGACCGTGGGCTCGGGCACACCGACTGCCTCCAACACCGTCGGAGCAATATCAGTCATGTGCGTCCATTGCGTGCGCAGGCCACCCTTCTCCGCGATGCCCTTGGGCCAGTGGACCGCCATGGATTGGCAGACACCGCCGTAGGAGGCCACCTGGTGGCCCCAACCAAAG
This sequence comes from uncultured Gammaproteobacteria bacterium, assembly GCA_963813755.1. GTDB lineage: Bacteria > Pseudomonadota > Gammaproteobacteria > Steroidobacterales > Steroidobacteraceae > Bog-1198. The sequence goes on from CAWEZY010000003.1 coordinate 437,122, forward strand.
GGCGTGGCACCGGCGAAAGCCCAGCCATTGTTGTACAAAATATGGGATTTGGGGCCGCCGATCTCATCGAAGTGCTTCAGCGGAATATCCAGGGGCTCTGGTATCCCGTTGAATACGGACAACTCATTGAAGGCGCCGTTGAGGCCGCCTTGGAAGACCGAACCGTTGTCGCCGGTGATGTAGAAGATCAGCGTGTTATCCATTTCGCCCAAGGTCTCGATCTCGTCGAGAAACCGCCCTATCTCGTAGTCGGTCACCTCGGCAAAGGCCGCGTAAATCTCCATGTACCTGGCAAAGACCTTTTTCTCGTCGGCGGTCAAGTCGTCCCATTCCTGGATTCCGGGCGGCTTGGGCGCCAGATCCGTGCCCGGGGGCACGACCCCCAGCGCGATCTGCCTCGCCAACGTTTCCTTACGCACCTGGTCCCAGCCCTGATCGAATTTGCCCTTGTACCGGTCGCGCCAAGTCTCGGGCACGTGGAATGGGCCGTGAGTACCAATTGCGGCGTAGTAGACGAAAAATGGTTTTTGGGGGGCAAGCGAACGCTGCGAACGCAGCCAGAGGATCGCCTTATCGGTGATGTCAGTGCTGGCGTAGTAATCGGCATCGGGGTGCACATCCACTCGGGTCATGTTGTCGTGAATGACCGGATGAAACAGGTCCGCCTCGCCGGACATGAAGCCGTAGAACCTCTCGAAGCCGCTATGCACCGGCCAGCGGTCGAACGGCCCGACATCACTGCCTTCCCAAGGCGCCAGCTCGTGACACTTGCCGAACATGGCGGTGTTATAGCCGTTGAGCCGTAAGATCTCGGGCAGATTCGTGACGCTGTTGGGGCGCACCGCGGTGTACCCCGGGAAGCCGGTCGCAATCTCTGAGATCACGCCGAAGTTCGCGCTATGGCTATTGCGGCCTGTTAAGCAAGCTACGCGGCTGGGCGAACATAACGGGGGGACTTTGAAGTTGTTGTAGCGCAGTCCGGTCTGCGCCAAACGATCCAGCGTCGGCATCTGGATCGGCCCTCCGAACGTCGATAGATCGCCGAAGCCCAAATTGTCGAGAAGGATGACCACCACATTGGGCGCACCTTTAGGCGCCTTCACCTCGAACCGGGGAGGTGCCTGGGCTTTGCGGGCATCGAGTTCAGTAATGGGCGGATAGGAGGGCTCGGCAACCGGCAACATGGTCCGGTCGATCTCATCCAGCCCGACAGAGGGACGCGACGGGTCGCGCTTTGATGAATTCCCTGGAGCGTCACTCACGCGTCACCTCGCTTTACACTCATCTGGTGGATCGAAGGGTTCTTGATGCGCCACTCGAACTCGGAAAGCTGGCACGGCCGCATACGAGCAGTCTATTGGCCCAAAGTACCTCCCCACGCATCAGGGACTGGCCGCTGAGCAAGAGTGCAAGGTCGACAAGCCCCGCAAGGAAGACAACGGGATCATGTCGGGCTCGAGCGGACGCAGCACCGCTTTACCCCGTTCATCAACCGCATGCACCTGAAACAGATTCTTCGCCAAATCAATTCCGACCGTTGTAATCTTCATCGTGGACGCTCCCATTCGTTTAAGTGGTTCCTAACAAATCCACTTTGGCACATCGATGCCGTTTAGGGTGGGGGCGTCCATCCCATTGTGCGCCAGGCTAACTGGCATCGAAGCTAGGAGTGAAAGTCTCTTGCAGATAAGGTGTAGCGAACCAGTCTGGCCCCGAGTCATGCGCGGCGGCACGCAAGTGCCGACGTGAAGCGTTGACAGGGGAAGATGTGGGCCGGGTATTGAGTCGTGTAACGGACAGTTTCGGGATGCCGACGTCTTAATGGGTACGGAAGGCAACATGGGTGATGGCGTTAAACGCGAGTCATCGCCGAGTCCCGCGCGATCTGAGACCCCGAGCACGCATCGAAGCTTGATGCACGGGACCTGGGAGATCCCACTTCAGTCCAGCGCCGAGCGGCTGGACCTATCAGGGAAGGCTACTGGCAATGAGCCTGATGGGAATCGGGGTGGGAAGTCGGACGACGGCGTATTACCGAAGAAGCAACCGAACGCCGCGCAAGCGGCGGAGGCTGTGGAGGGAAGGCCGTCGACCAAGAGGAACACGGTGCGGGCTGCCGCGGTCCGGACTCAGAGCCGGGCTGCCGCGTCGTCGGATCTGCAACGTGTGCGCGAAGCAGCGAGGAGGGATAAGAAGGCACGCTTCACAGCGCTTCTGCACCACATCACTGTGCAACGGCTACGGGAGAGCTTCTACGCGCTCAAACGCGATGCAGCGCCCGGGGTCGACGGCGTAGTGTGGAAGGAGTATTTGCAGGAGCTCGATAGCAGGTTGGGTGCGTTGCATACCGCGGTACATCGCGGCAGCTACCGAGCACAGCCTGTGCGACGAACCTACATCCCGAAGACCGATGGAACTGAGAGGCCGCTCGGCGTCGCGTCGCTGGAGGACAAAATCGTCCAGCACGCCGTCGTCACGGTGCTCAATGCCATCTATGAGAGCGACTTTGTCGGCATCTCGTATGGTTTTCGTCCAGGGCGCAGTCAGCACGACGCGCTGGATGCGGTTGCATTCGCGATCGAGAAGCGCAAGATCAATTGGGTCGTGGATGCGGATTTCCGCAAATTCTTCGACACGATTGATCCGCAATGGCTACAACGATTTGTAGCTCATCGCATCGGCGATCAGCGCATCTTAAGGCTGATCGACAAGTGGCTCACCGCGGGTGTTATGGAAGACGGTCAGGTGATTCAGTCGGAGAGGGGGACGCCCCAGGGGTCGGTAATTTCACCCTTGTTGGCGAACATTTACCTCCACTTTGTCTTCGACCTGTGGGCTCTGCAATGGCGCAGGCGCACAGCGCGGGGTGACATGGTGATGGTTCGGTATGCTGACGATACGTTCTTGGGGTTCGAACATCGCGAGGAAGCCGAACGCTTTCTCGCGGAACTTCGTGAGCGGGTCGCGCAGTTTGGACTGTCACTTCATCCTGAGAAGACCCGACTGATCGCGTTCGGTCGTCATGCCAACACGTGGTGTCGCCGCCAAGGGCAACGCCGGGCGCAGACGTTTGACTTTCTTGGGCTTTACGCATATCTGTGGCATCACACGCGGCAAGGGCTGGTTCCAGCTCCGGCGCGTGACGATGGCCAAGCGGATGCATGCCAAGCTCGCAGAGATCAAGCAGCAGTTGCGTCGGCGTCTTCACGGCCGAATGCGTGAGGTCGGCGCTTGGTTGCACAAGGTTCTGCAGGGGTTCTATAACTACCATGCGGTGCCCGGCAATCTGCGCCGATTGTGGTCAATGCGATATCGGTTGTTGCACGCGTGGTGGCGCATTCTCGCGCCGCCGCAGTCAGCTCCGCATGTCGTGGGATCGCTACTTTTCACGTGTTCGGACGTGGTTGCCCGAACCCCGAGTGCTCCATCCCTATCCCGACGCGCGATTTCGCGCCACACACTCAAGGTAGGAGCCGTATGCGGGTAATCTGCAAGTACGGATCTGTGCGGGGGGCGACGGGTTAACCGTCGTCCCTACCGCGACGCTTCGCGGCGGTCATTTCATTGGGCTATCGATGACGGGTCGTGGCCGGGAAGCGTCTGATACTCGTCCCGATTGCGGACATTCAGCGCGCAGAACCCAGGACCGTCGGTAAAGGATTCCGTGGGGCTGTCCCACGGGACGGCTGCGCCATCCACGTGTATAACGGCTTATGGATTAGAGTCGGACGGTGAAGACCGAGAAGCCTAAATGAGCTCACTTGACAACGCCACGGTCCCTCCCTTCCTTAGTCTCACGGACGCGGAATGCACCCAACTTGCCAACACCGTGTTTAAGATCTGTCTGGACTATTGGCGTACCCTTCCGCAGGGTGCTGTGTGGACGCCACCGGACAGCCCAGCTCTAGAACAATACGTTCGTGGAGGAATCGCCGAGAAACCCCTTGGTTGGTCTACGGTACTCGAGGGGATGCGTAAGTTCATACTTCCTTCGCAGGCGCATCTTGCCCATCCAAGATTTTTTGCCTTTGTCTCAAATCCAAATAATTTCGTTAGCTGCCTGGGTGATCTTCTTGTCTGCACGCACAACCCTTTCGCGGGAAGCTGGCTCGAAGGAAGCGGAGCACAGACCGTCGAGCGCGCGCTTACCCAGTGGTTCGCCCGAGAGATTGGATTGCCAAACACGGCAGGCGGCATCTTTCTGAGCGGCGGTTCGATCAGTAACCTCGCCGCGATCGCAGTGGCGCGGGAGGTCCATTTCGGTCGCCGTGATTGGCGGCACGGAGTTGTCTATTTCTCTGACCAGACCCACTCTTCGATCGAGCGCGCGCTACGCATCTTGGGTTTCTCAAAAAACCAGATTCGTATGCTACCGTCCACTGAGAACTCGGTCTTGTCGCCGCGGACTTTTGCCGAACAAGTTCGAATTGACCGTAGCTTAGATCTTGTGCCCTTCTGCCTTGTTGCAAACGCCGGCACGACCAATACTGGTGCCGTCGATCCGCTTCCTGACCTGAGTGATCTGTGCCGCGAGGAGGGCATTTGGCTGCATGTCGACGGGGCCTACGGTGGAGCGGCGGTTCTGTGTTCAGAGGGAAAGGCGCGGCTAAATGGAATCGGTCTTGCCGATTCCGTCACGATCGATCCGCACAAGTGGCTGTTCCAACCGTACGATTGCAGCATCCTTTTGGTTCGAGAAGCCGCCGATCTCAAGAAGGCATTTCACACCGGTGCGGAGTATTTACAAGACGCGGGCGGTGACTGGAATTTGTGGGACTACGGCCCCGAACTCACTCGGCCATTTCGTGCGCTCAAGCTTTGGTTTTCGCTGCAAACTTTCGGTGCCGGCACCTTTCGCGATGGGATCTCCCGAGGATTTGCGCTAGCAAGACGGGCCGAAGCAAGGCTTAATTCTCTTCCGAATGCGCAAATCCTGTCGCCCGCAAATATGGCCGTTGTGACGTTTCGATTTGCACCGCAAAGCGTGCCTCATGGCGCGTTGGACGATTTGAATGCGGAGATTGCGAAGCGCTGTATGACAAGGGGGTTCGCATTTGTCGTATCAACCCAGGTGGCAAAAAATACCGCGTTGCGCGTATGTACCATTAATCCGAGAACCACAGAGCTAGATATTGACGAAACGGTCCAGCATCTTGCGAATATAGCCGACGAAGTTCTTGGGGAACGAGGGTACTAAGATGACGGGGCCGAATGCCACTGGGGCACCCGCGGCCACTTTGTGCTCACGGACACAAATGGAAAAGTTCGCGTCGTCAATTTTGGCTTTCCGCCTCGTTTGCCTACCGTAAGCTTCGAGCGACCGCGTTCGCACATGGACGAGTTACGAATTACTGGGGTGGCGCTTCAAACGCGACGACTATGTTGCTTGATAGGCTGCATTATCGAGGGCTGCTACGAGTTGCTCGACGCGAAGGCGGGATTCGCGGCACAGGCGGCTTCGCTTCATGGGCGAATCACGGTGCTCACCAAATCTCACGTGACGCGGGCATAATGGCGACCCGCGACGAGCGGTTATCGGTGGATCAATGGTGCTGAGTTGAAGGAGTTGGCAATGAAACAGCAAGCGGGTGTCTGGATCGATCATCGCAAAGCGCTCATCGTGATGGTGACGCCGGACGGGGAGCACACCTCGCTCATCGTCTCGCACGTCGAGAAACAACCGAGACGCGCTGGGGATTCGCCGCTGAAAGCAGGATTCGAACACTGGGAACGACCCCCCGACGACCGCGTCCAAATGGCGCTCACGAGCTATCTCAATCGCTACTACGACACCGTGCTCGCGGCCCTCAAGGGCGCCCAGAGCATCTTTTTGTTCGGCCCGGGCGAGGCCAAGACCGAGTTGAAGAAGCGGCTCGTGAAGGCCAAGCTCGGCGAGCGGGTGGCGGCCCTCGAGAACGTTCACAAGATGAGCGACCGGCAGGTCATCGCGAAGGTCCGAAAATTTTTCGGGCTTGAGGCACCGCGCTCGGGGCCGCAGGCGAAATAGTCGGTGAGGAACTCCGGATCGTATGATGAATACACACGTGTAGGCACTGGCAACGTCACCTGATCACCGTCTATAGTTATCCATCGCTTCTGGACACAACCTACGGGAATGGACCGACCTCGTACATACTGTTCTTGCGTGTGAAGCTGTAGCTCCGGAACATTCCGTGATTAGAAGCTCAGCTAAAGCTCCTTCGCTTAACCGGAAAAATCGAACGTCTGCTACTGGGGTGTGAGTTCACGCCGTCGAATACCGGCTTTTGGCCGGTCAGCGACCGATTGTTCGCTCCTTTCCGGCCGTTCGGCTCGAACCGCCGGACTTTACAGTGCCGGTTTGGCAAGTGTCCGCCAATGGGTCAAGACGACCTATTCTGTTGAAAAACTCCCTTTCCGTGACGAGGCGATTTTTCAGTGTTATTGAAATACAGCCGAAAACCAGAGAAAAACACGACGCACGGCCGCTTGAGAAAGATTGAGGGCGGAGATCGTCAAGAGCCGACGTTCCCCCGAATCAAGGAAATCTTAGGCTTTCTAAAGCGCTAGGATTTTTTCCCCAAAGACGCGTAGGGAGTTTTTCAACAGAATAGACCCAAGCGGCCGATGGCGAGTGGCGCCTTTCGGGCAGTTCAGCTTGTACAATCGTCAGAGTTCGGTTGGACTGTCTTTAATGCTTGATAATCACTGCGCCCGTGGGCTTTTGGCGCGATCAATGTCAATACGTAGGGTGCTAGGCAGTTGCCCGCATACAGCAACTTCTGCAAATAAATCGTCGGTTTTACTGAGCACGGTCTCAGAGAGAAGGAGCTATGGCGGTGTAGTAGCAATGCTCGTCGATATGTCGGAGCCCTGAGAGGGGCGGCTGCTGCTGCCGTCTTCATTGAGCGTGATGGCACGGCCCGTCGTCCCGTGGCGACCAAAGTCGAAGCGAATCTGTATCACGCGCCGGGACTGACTGTCGATTGGTGGAAACGTCCATTTCCGGGCCGCCTCGATGGCGAGGCGCAGGAGATACTTGCTGGTATCGATCCGATCCGCAGTGGCGGCGAACACCGAACCGTCTGGCTCGACGATGATTCTCACCCATACTTTGATATGTCTCCTGATGGTTCGACGGACGCTCCGTGGAACTTCGGGGATCACCTCATGCAGTGCCGATGTTGGCGTATCCAAGTCGCTTCGACCCGACTTCAGAGGCAACACACTAGCGACAGGTTTCGGAACATCCGCCGCCACGAGTGCGCTGGCGCCTCCGGTCTGTGACGGTAAGCCTTCCAGAACTGGTGGTGGAGCCGGGGCGTCATGTGATCTAACCATGCGCACTCCGGTCCAACCCAGCGCAAGAATAACGACCGCTCCGAGTACTGCGATGAGCAAGGCTCGCGGATTCGGGGACTGCGCCAGGGACTGCGCCGGCCTTGCGGCTTCGCGAGCCGCTGGCGGGGGCGTAATCCCCGGCGGCGTCGGTTCGAGTGTCGTCGACTCCAGCGCTCCGATCGCCGCGGGCTGAATGGTCACCTCGGGCACAAAACTTGCCGCTTGCCCGCGGGCCCACGCCGCGAGCTCCGCCACGCAGGGACGGTTCTGCGGGTTGGGGTTCAGACAGCGGGCCACGACGTCTCTGAATGCCGGCGAGAAATCGGCCGGCAGCGCGACGGCTTCGCTGCGTTCGCCCCAGCCCGAGGGCGCACGCCGAGTGAGTGCTTCGAGCAGACATACGCCAAGCGCCCAGATATCGCCAGCATTGGAATTGCTTCCGTTCCGCGCTTCCGGAGGATCGTACGCGGTGGGGGCCTTGGCGCTCATCGTGCCTTCGCCGACGCGACGAATCGTGTCGCTTGCCAGCTTCAGCTGGTCTCCAACCACCAGAATATTTGTTGGCTTCAACTGGCCTTGTACCAGGTTTTGGCCGTGCATGAATGCGAGTGCTTCCAAGATCGGCCGCAACATTTCCCGCGTCTCGTCATCGGTCAGGGCGCGGCGTTGCAACACCTGTGCAAGAGTCTGATCGGCGTACTCCATGACCACATACAGATAGGGGAGCCCGTCCAGCTGGCACTCTCCCCACTGCAACAATCTAAGCAGGTGCAAATGAACGATGCCGCCCGCCATCTTCCATCGCGGCAGCAGTGATTCCGCCAGGACGCGATCGGTAGGAACAAGCTTGATCGCGACGTCCAGAGGGCTTAGCGTCACACAGTTGGTTAGGAAGACGCCGCTGTGATCCGAACCGCCGAGATAGCGGCCTAAAGGGAACACGTCGTTGATGACGTGTCCCTGCCACTGGGTCCAGACTTCGCTCATCAATTCACTAGATTCCACGCTCATACGCCCCCAATCCGCAGCCGAGCATCAAAGGTAGGCCAGACTTACATCGGTATTGACCGCAGCGGGCACTGTCGCCGTCCCACGACATCGAATGCCACGCTATGCCCGACCATTTGCTCGTCAGCGGCCAGAACGATACGCCGTGCCGGGCTCACTGTAATGAGCGCCATCACTCGGAATCTGCGAAAAGTCACGACAGCGAACTCCTCCGAACGGCGATCCGACCCGCAGGCGTCCGTCTCTGATCGACCCCAAGCCGTCCGTGGTCACCGTCGGCTTTGCGGCACCCTAACGGGCGATTCGCTCCAAAAACAGACTCGCAAACCCTGCAATTTCGCGGGTTGGGAGACAGCTATATGACGACAGCAGACGCAACGCGAAAGACTACGAAGGCGACTCTGCGCACTGCGCCGATCATCGTTCTTGCGTCAGTCGGGCAAGTCTACGGTGCAGGGGTATGGGCCACGACGTCGGTCACCAACAAACTAGGGATCGTGCCCCAGCGTCTCGCGAATGGCCGGGGCTACGTATCAATAGAGCAAGCCGAAGCCATCGCGGAAGAGCTGAGCCAGCGCATCAAGGGGAACGGGGAACTGAGGGAACTGAGCTATGCCGCCCGCACCTCCGTCCTACGACCCAATGCTCCTCGATGAACTCGCGAAAGTGTTCGCCGAGGCGGCACTCGAACGGCTTATGGAAGAGGCGGCGGCACCTCCGGTGGCACCTCCGGTGGCACCTCCGGCGGCATCTCCGGTGGCACCTCCGGCGGCATCTCGGGCAGCAGCATCTCCGGCGGCCAAGAGGCACACACTTGAAACGGATTGAGACTTTTAACCATATAGGACACCGACGGCGAATTCCGAATTGAAATTATTGAAAAGTAAGATCCACTCATTAGGAGAATTTTGCCATAAGACTTTTTAAGCCTACACCGCCTAAAGTGGAAAACCGTGCAATGAAAATTCGCGATCGGATTCTAGAAGGCTACTACACATTGTCTTCTCACGCGTCTGATCGCATGGGGCCGCGTGGCATCACACTTAAAGACTTATTCGACTGTATCAAAAACGGGTGCATTGGCGGCGACTAGCCGGTGCTCAGTGCGCCGACCGGAGCACGTCGGCGGCTTTACGGATGTTACTGTCGGCCCGAATGATCCACGTGTGCGCGCACGAGCCGCCGGGGCGTCGAAGGACGACGGGATGATGGCCGCCGCCTTCGATGCGATCAGCAAGGATTTGAAGCGTCCGCGCCGCCTGCTATGACTGGAGTCGGACCCTCTGCGGACCATCGCGGCGGGCCGCTTCCGGGCAGGCTGATTACCTTTTCCGCGCGATCGACCTCTGCCGGTCGCGCCGTGCCGTGCTGCCTTCAGCAGGTCAACACGGCGCTGCTCTACGCGCCATTCTTCTCGGCGTCGCCGAGCCTGATGCCGAGTGCGTCCGCAATTCCATTGCCGTAGGCCGGATCGTACTTCAGGCAGTTGGGGATGTGCAGGGGTCTCCCTACCGGCACTTTTGGCACGTAAATCAAGGGGAGGCCTAGACGATCTCCTAAGTCCGCATTGATCGAGTCAAAGCTGCGGCAATTACATAGCCAGGTCTCGGACAGCCCGGAGAGCATTGCAAAGCTCAAGCGAGAAAGATTGGACTTATAGCTCGGATGTTTTCTGTGATTTAGTGGCCGTTCGTCAGCATTGGGTTTTTGGGAATGAACTGCGTCACCGAGGCGTGGCTCCATTTCTGCGAATTCTTCAAGCCGCTGACTGAAACAACGTCGTGTCTGGAATCGGAAATACTCATATGTGGATACAAGACATGAGTCGGCAAGCCAGCATCGAGTTGCTGGCGCGCGCAAGGTTGTGCAGATTGGCCTGTGCCCATGAAGGCCAACCCTACGTCACGCCGATGCATTGTGCGTATGACGTCAGCCACCTCTACGGATTCTCAACGCTTGGACAAAAGATTACTTGGATGCGCGCAAATCCGTTGGTTTGCGTGCTCGTTGACGAAATAGTGAGCCCCCAGGACTGGGCGTCGGTGATCGTTTTTGGCAAATATGAAGAGTTACCGGATGCGACCCAGTTCATAGAGCATCGGCAGCACGCATACAATCTGCTGCAAACGCACCCCGTATGGTGGGAACCAGGTTATGTGGAGACTGTACTTCATGGGAAAGCGCGTCTAATGGAATTTATGTATTTTCGGATTCATATCGAGCAAATCAGTGGCCACCGCGGCGCCCCGGACACCGTGGGTTTGGCGGATTCTGGAGCGTCGGGGGGAACTGGTCGCTGGTTCCGTAGAATTCTCGGTCGGTCGGAGCAGCAAAGCAGCGACCGTTAAATGATTCGCGGTCGCGTGCTCGTTTCTATATGATTCGGTACCCGCGAGGTTTGGAGTAGCCTGCAGCCGACGGATTCTCTTTCTTTGCCCGTCAAAGTCGAAGTAACCGCAGAGTAGCGGGCGCCAATCGGCATGACTACTCGGCTCTCAATGCAATCGGTGATGTGGCTTTGAAGTATTTCCGCTCGCGCGGCCCTGAATGCGGCGCTGTTGGGGAAGCATGGGCAATATCGAGCTTTGGCCGCTCGCTGTGGTTACGGCCCACAGCCGGCCGAGCTGTTGCGAACGGCCGCTTCGGAGTAAGCATTTCGGCACCCTCACTGACCGCAGTTGGCCGGTCGCGTCGCGGAACGGCAGGTCCCTGGAGGCCAGAGCTGCCGGTCAAATTGGGGTATTTAACACTTCGAAATTTGACGGTCCCAGACAACCGACGGTAACGACCCGGAGCCGCCAGTCGTGACCGTCTGGTTTAGAGAAGCTCAGATCAGGTCTTCTGCTTCCCCAACGCCGCACGCGCTTCCCTGATCTCAGGTCTTCCAGGCTTGTCGGCACGCGCACAAACCATCAGCAGTTCGCCAAAATACTTTTGACTCAAATCTCTGTTCCCGCCGAGCCGCGCAGCGTGCGCCGCTCCGTATAACGACCGGAAGCGTCGTGGCTCCTTCAGAAGCGTCGCTTCAAATTGCGCCAGCGCCTTCGTAGGCTTATTTATCTTCAACAACATCTCTCCAAGCAGCTCCCGCGCCGGGGACAGCGGACCCGGCGTCACCACGCTCTTTTCCGTCCCATCTTCCATATTCGCTGCCAATTCCATCTGCCGCAGAGCTTCCTCGTTCTTGCCCGCCGCGAGCGCGGACCATGCCGAGACCGTTGTCGCCTGAATTTCCACTTGCTGCGCCCAGTAAGGCTCGTTGGCCTTCGACAGGCGCTCCTGGATCTGCCTCAGTGCTGTCGCTGCTTTGTTTGCCGCCGCAGCGTGCCTCAATTGCGCCGCGCCCAATCCGCGGGCGAACCACGTCATTGCGTCCGTGTAAGGAAACGGTGTCTCCCGCAGTGCAAGCTGCTCCGCCAGCCGCCAGTCTTGGCGCTCCAACGCGTATCGTGCCGGAATTGCCGCAAGCGCAAAATATCCAGCCGAGGGCGGGCCGGCGCCGATCAGCAACGCGTTCGGGTCGAAGCGAGATGCGATTTCTGGAAGGCTATTAACGATCCGGGCCGCGGCTTCATCCTGCCCCGTCTGCAGGTAGGCGTAAGTCTCGTAGTCGCTGGCATGCAATTCTTCGGCCGTTTGACCCTGGCGCCGCGCCGCCGCTGCGGCCGCCACGTTGCTGTCGATGGACTCTTGCCAATATCCCAGGCGGGTAAATATATGCGATGGCATGTGCAGCGCATGAGGCGCATCGGGGGCAATTTGCGCGTAACTGCGGGCCGCGACGAGCGCCTGCGAGCACAGCCCCGGCACGTCGTACGCATGGATAATGTAATGCGCCAAACCGGGATGCGTGGGCTCCTCCGCAAACAATTTCTCGAGAATCTTTCCCGCCTTGAAACGGTCCTTGTAGGTCTTGTCCCCGGGATCTTCCGTCACTACAAGCGCCAATGCGTAGAAGATTTGGGCCTCTTGGTCCTCGGGATATCTCGCCGCGACCTCCCCCATGGCATCGCGGTAGGCGAACAGGCGAGCGCGCTGCGGTGTGCTCTCATAGTCGCCGTATAGCTTGCCGACGGCCGCGAGATACGCTCGTTCGCGCTCCGTCTTTGCGCCCAGTTCTTTGCCTCGTTCGGCGCTCTGCCGCCCAAGCTGCAACTGGCGCTTGTCTTTTTGTCCCGGCGCGAAAGGATTGCTCCAATCGCTAAGTGCGATTCCCCAGTACGCGATTGCGCACGTCGGGTCCTCGCGCAGAACCGCGTTAAATTCTTCGATGGAACGGCTGAACTGGAAAGAATGCAGCAGGGCTACGGCGCGATTAAGATCGCTTTGCGCCGGTGCGTTGCACGATGTGGCAAAGTAAACCTCTCCCAGCTTCTCGCCAACCCCATGCTGATCTTCTTGCGTCATTCCACGCGCCGCAATCAATGCCAACAGGACGGCGGCGATCAGGGTTTTCCAGTGCAATGGCGCCTCCGGCTCGGGGTACCTCAGGCGGATTCAACAACATGAAATTATAACGAGTCCAATGGTCACATTGTGAATGACGGCTTTACGGCGGCGAGTTGCAGGCCGCCATTGACTGTAGTTGGCCGAACTGCGCCTGATGCCCCTCCCGAAACCCGCCGGTCAGCCCGGAAAAACCAGGGTTCGCGGCGAGAGGCGCATGTCGACCCGTTGCTGAGCGTCGCCAATGACCGCAATCGGGGGCCCCAACTCAAGTATTCGGCGGATGTCGCCGACGCCTTGAACAACGATCCGGAAGGTGTTACTTTAGTAATACCAACCATTGGGAGCAGTTATGACTAGCCCTGTAGCGACAACACTCAAAATTGCCGCAGACCTCAAACGACGGGTCGTAGCGGCAGCCAAAGCGGCTGATAAATCGCCCCACGCATTTATGCTGGAGGCGATAGAGCATCAGACTCGACTTGACGAACAGCGCCGAGCGTTTGTCGCCGATGCGGTGGCAGCGCATTCCGAGGCGCTCGCAAGCGGCGAAGGTTACGCCTCGGCGGATGTGCATCGTTACTTGGCCGCTCATGTTCGCGGTGACCGGGCGACGCGACCGAAAGTGCGAACGTGGCGGAAGTAGTCTACTCTCGACACGCGTTTGCCAACCTGGAGCGACTAGCCGACTTTCTCATCAAGGATGCACCACAGGCGGCTGTCACAGCGATCGACGTAATTCGCGACGGAATCGAGATTCTTGAGCGACATCCTTTTGTCGGCCGACCATGTGAGGAGGGACTGAGGGAACTCTTGATTTCCTACGGCAAGAGTGGCTATGTGGCGCTCTATAGCTATGAGCAAAGGCAAGACGTTGTATTAGTGCTCGCCATTCGTCACCAACGGGAAGCAGGCTATTCGACGTAGAGCGACCGCCATCGACCCGTTACCGACGGTCGTCAACGGCTGCTAGTGGGTGTCTTACCCGAGGGGGCCTGGTGACAATCGGCGTGAATCTTTTTCCTCCACGGAAATCAGCGATCTACGTTCCCGTCGCTTTCTTGCCCAGCCCGCGCATTCTATGATGCTCGCAGCAGCCAATAGTCAGGGACTCGCGAATAGCCACGTATGAGCACCATTATCCTTTTAAGTTTGTCGAACATATTCATGACTTTCGCATGGTACGGACATCTGAAGTACGGCCATGACTGGCCTCTCTGGAAAGCAATACTGATTTCGTGGTGTATTGCATTGTTCGAGTATTGTTTGGCGGTGCCCGCCAATCGCTTCGGCTTTGTCCAGTTCACAGGATTTCAACTCAAGATCATTCAGGAGATGATCACGATCTCGGTCTTTATCGCGTTCGCGATTCTCTTTCTTAAAGAAAAGCTCGCGTGGAATTATCTCGTGGCGTTTGCCTTCCTTGGTGTCGCCGCATTCTTTGCCTTTGCATTCAAGGCACCCGGATCAGTCATCTGAACGCAGCAATCGAGTCAATCTGTCCGGGCCCTCTGCGGGCACTTGCGAACGACCGTTATTTCGCCTGTCGGGCGCTGCGACCCTGGCACATCAATCTGGAGGTCAGCGCATTTGGAGTTTCAGGCGTTGACCCTGATCGCTGTGCTGGTTCGGGTCCACACCACAGAACTTACGGTTGACTCCCACGGGACAATCGTTGTAGTTTTCTCGCCTCTACGGGGATGGGGTTCCCCTCAAACCGCCCGGTGGCTCACAAGCCAGACGGCTGATGACCCCTACAGGTGCAGCTTCCAGCTGCGGTAGGTGCCATTGGCTGACGACGGAGAGTCGTGCTCTTCGCCGCGTCTTAGGAGGCGGAAAATGGCTAGTGTTTGGCTGCACTCGGCCCTTTGGCTGGGGTTGGCGCTTCTCGCATCCCTTATTTCAATTCGCGTTGCGATTTCAGTCGCACTCATTGAGATCGTTGTGGGAGCCGTCGCGGGCAACCTCGTCGGTCTCCAGATTACGGATTGGGTCAACTTCCTCGCGGGCTTTGGCGCCATCCTGCTGACCTTTCTCGCCGGAGCCGAGATCGACCCGAGAATTGTGCGAAAGCACTTCTGGTCCAGCATGACGATCGGCGTCATGGGATTTGTCGCCCCGTACCTCGGTGTGCTCGCCTACGCTCACTATGGAATCAAGTGGAATTGGCCACAGGCACAGATAGCCGGCATCGCGCTGTCTACCACCTCGGTCGCGGTCGTGTACGCGGTAATGATCGAAACCGGGTTCAACAGGACAGAGATCGGGAAGATTATTCTGGCCGCTTGCTTCATCAATGACCTCGGTACGGTCTTGGCGCTCGGAATCGTATTCGCGCACTACGACCTTTGGCTGTTGCTGTTCGGCGCCATCACCGCGGTTGTTCTGATTCTTCTGGGGCGTTATGCGCCTTGGATACTTAAGCGCTTGGGCGCGCGCGTAAGTGAGCCACAGACCAAGTTTGTCGCGCTGATTTTGCTCGGGTTAGGTGGACTCGCGAGCGTCGCGGGCAGCGAGGCGGTTCTGCCTGCGTATCTAGTTGGGATGGCGCTCGCACCGACATTTCTGTCCGAGCCTGAACTGCCCCACCGCATGCGGATCATTGCGTTCTCAATTCTCACGCCTTTCTACTTTCTGAAGGCGGGATCGCTTGTTGAGGCGCATGCAGTAGCGGCAGCGTTCGGGCTGATCGTCATATTTCTTGGCATCAAAATGGCCACTAAGTTTCTCGGCATTCTGCCACTGACGGTCTATCACGAATTTGACCGGCGCGAGGGACTCTACACGACGCTGCTGATGTCTACTGGACTCACATTCGGGTCAATTTCGGCACTGTTCGGACTAACAAACAAGATCATTGACCAGAGTCAATACACGATCCTGGTAACAGCGGTTATCGGGAGCGCCGTAGTGCCGACGCTCATTGCGCAGAGGTGGTTTCAGCCGGAGTTCAAGCCGGTTGGGTCGGAAGTTGAAGAAGCGGAAGCTGTGGCGGGCGAAGAACCCTGAACCAAAGACCCAGCCGATTGACTGCTTCAGGGAAAGCCAAACGCAATGCCGAGAGTCCGGTGATGGCCGATTTTTGCCGGATGGTCCTCCGGGAACCAGCCGTTTGGCAAATTATTGGCAAATCAATTGGGAACGTCGGTCGAACGGTCAAAACCGGCGCCAAGCTCCCGTTCGATTACGCCCGCTTCAGGACATTCCAATCCCGTGACCGTGCGTTGGCGACTGTCCGGAGTGCCAACCGCAGCCATGAGCTCGGCCGTGCCGCTGGCCCCGGAAGAGCCACAGCGACGGCCCGAGACTCGACGATGCGGCTCAACGCCATAGCCGAGCCGCTCCGCGCACTCCGCTCGAGTCACCATGCAACGCACGCAAGACAACAGTATCCAGAGCATCGGAGAATGCGTAATTCGCAATGAGCTGCGGCAACTCGTCATACAGCTCCACGATATTGGAGAGTCCTCCACCTAACACAATGGCCTCGGGATCGATGAGATTGACTACCGAGGCGAGACTGCGGGCAAGACGGTCCTTGTAAATCTCGATGCAGTCTCGTGCCTCGCCATCCCCCAACGCGGCTGCACCGCTAATTTCTTGAGCGGTGCATTCCTTACCGGTGCGATAGCGAAAATCGCGCGATAAGCCAGCGCCCGATAAGAACGTCTCAATGCAGCCGACCTTGCCGCAGTAGCATGTGTCGCCTGGTAACTCCTCCTCGCGAGCCCACGGGAGAGGATTGTGACCCCATTCGCCTGCCACCCGGTTGTGCCCTACCAGGAGTTGTTTGCCTACGACTATGCCCCCGCCGACGCCGGTACCGAGGATAACGCCGAAGACCACGTTGGCTTCGGCCGCTGCGCCATCAATAGCCTCGGATAGCGCAAGACAGTTGGCGTCATTCTCCAGACGTACTGGACGCTGCAGGCGGTTGGCCAAGTCCCGGTCCAGTGGCCTATTGTTGAGAACGATGGTATTGGAATTCTTCATAAGGCCGGTTCTGGGTGAAATTACACCAGGCGTCGCGATGCCAACGCTCTCGGCCTTTCCAGCCGAACTTTCCGCGAGCGCGACGAGTCGCGCGATACTTTCCAAGATTGCGCCATAGTCGTTCGCTGGCGTAGCGTCGCGATGACGAAAAAGATCGGCTCCGTGTTCGTCCAAGACAATTATTTCGGTCTTGGTGCCCCCCAAATCGATCCCGATCCGCATCTCGATACCCCTCCCACAGGCGTCACCTGCCCGATCGGCACGCATGAGACACATTTGATCAGGCAATGCTGCAGTGTGACAAGCCTCACTGGATCGACCCGATACCTAAGTGAGATCTTGCCAAGCATACGGAGGGAGCGGCCCGTTCGGACCTTGCGCTTGTGCCCGCCGCCAGAAACTCACAGGAGTCGGTGGTGATCGTGCGCTTCTGGGCAGTGAATCAAACGCACCAATTCGCCACCGTTAACGACCCCGGCGCGAGGCCGGGATCACGGCGACTTGCATTTTGAAGCATTGTCGGCTGTCAACCAGCTATTTGGACGCGCGACTCGCCGCGGCGACTACCTCGTTAACCTTGACCATCGCCTTATCGACCGCCGTCTTAACGCACTCCGCGTCGCTTTGAGTGAGAAGCGGGTACTGGCGAGTAATTTCCTGGCACGCTTTGTGGGCCGCCTCGTTGACGCGTTTCTCGAGTTCAATCACGCCAGCGTGTGAAGCGAGATCGAGTCCCGCATAACTCACGCCATAGGAGAGCGACATACTGACGATAGGAGCTCCAGTGGTAGGACTCTGACCAACCTTTTTCGCGACGATTCGTGATGCTTGCACAGTGATTTCCTCGGTCTGCTGAGCGACGACAATATTGCTGGTCAATACTGCGGCGAACAATCCGATCGCGATCTTATTGATTATGTTTGTCATGAGACACTCCAAATTTATTATTCCCTATTGCCCCGGAACCTCGTATTGTATGTAGGCTAGACTTTCGCGCTGCAGCCGCAATTCGTACTTACGATACGAGGGCATTGCCGAGATTCCCACGGAAGCGGAGGTTGCCCGACGTGCAGGCCTACTATTTCGACCGTTTCCCCGACGGCCCCACCCGCCAGCGCCCCGCGTTGGCACTATCTGGCGAGCCCGAGAAATACCATCAGCGCGCGGTTCAATCGTACAACATCTTCGTCATTCAGCTTGCCAAGCCTTTTGCCGATCCGCGCCTTCGGCACGGTGGTTATTTTATCGATCATCAACCGGGAAGCACTTTTCAGCCCGTTGCGATCGGTGGGTTCCACCAGCATTCGCAGTAAGGGCGCCTCGGTCGGATCAGTCGTAAACACGCAGAGGGTGATTGAACTGGTTGCTTCGAATCGATCCTCCTGCACAATCACCGCCGGGCGCGGCTTACCTGCATACGGTGCGCCGCCTGATACGGTCCATATCTCGCCCCGTTTCATGCGGCGAAAGGCTCCGACGCAGCATCGATAAATCGTTGGTCAACGCGGGCATGCTTACTAGACGCAACCGCGTTGGACTGTTTGCGTGCGGCGGTGATGAACGAGCGGGCACGGACGTCCGGCACCCATATCTGTATTGGCCTTAATCCCTGGGCGCGCAGACGCTCACGGTGCAGTCGAACCTTGTCGCGTGAAGAGCGGGAAGCATTCAGCATGGTATTCTCCGCAGTGGTTACATGTAACCTACCAGATCACGATGATCGCTGCAAGAACGTTACCGGAATCTGCCGAACGTCCCATTGCTCCTCGGCAAGCAGTTGAGCGTCTCGATCGTCCGCAACTGGCCCATCAGCGACCGATTGTTGGCTCCGAACCGACCAATCCGCTCGAAATTGCCGAATTTGACAGTGACGGTTTGGCCGATGCCCGCCCATGGGGAAAACCGACCCTTAGCGATCTCTGGTGAACGGTTGGTATCGCGCAGCGTATTTTTCTTCCCACGTACACGCACAATTGAAAAACCGGGCGCAGGGCCTGTGACGGACATTGCCATGACGCAGAGCGTTGACGCAATATGTGGCAGGCAACGCGACAAGTGAATGCACCGTGATGGAGATCATCTCCGGAAATATCGTTGTTTAGGCGCCAATGTCATGCAGACTGACTCTTTTGCTGGAATGTTCGATCAGAACGCAGACCAGTGGGCGCGGCATGAGCCCATGATTCTGTCTGATTTCACGGCCAGGCCGCTGGTACTGCAGGAACTCGCGCCCTTAACAGGCAAAGATGTGCTGGATCTGGGGTGCGGAGAGGGATACGTGTCCCGACTGGTGGCACGTGCTGGCGCTCAATCGGTATTCGGCATCGATATCTCCAGCGAGATGGTCGGGCGTGCACAACAGGCCACCGCGAGCGGCGCACCGTGCCCGATGACTTTCGAGAGGGGCAATGCAACGACTTTCCAGGATTTCCCGCGGGAGAAATTCGACCGCGTGATAGCCATATTCATGGTCAGCTATTTGAGCTGTGCTGAAATGACCGCGGTTTTCCGAACCGTGCATTCGCGGCTCGCTCCGGGCGGTCGTTTCATTTTCACTGTACCGCACCCATTTCTGCCCTATATCCGCCCTCTGGAGAAGCCCGTCTACTTTGATTCAAAGGGACGAGACTACTTTGCCGGTGTCGATGAGTCCTACGAAGGATACATCTGGAGACGTGACGGCAAGGCCGTTCCGGTGAGTTACATGCACAAGACCTTTGCCGACTATTTCAACGCCTTGGCCGCTGCCGGGTTCCAAACACTCCCCAAAATCATTGAACTGAAGGTGACCGAGGAGCATCTGGCTCTGGACCGTGCGTTTTTCGAGGCTGCCGTGGGTTATCCACTGCAGGTACTGTTTCGCATTGATGCGCCGTAAGCATCTGATCGCCGCCCATTACAGCCTCGAGATTCAGAACAAGCATCCGGAGAACGAGGCGCACGGCATCAGCGCCCGATGCGCAAGATCTTCGATCCTTCGAGTGTCTCGTTGGAATGGCTCAGGCGGTCGCGGACCTGGCCGCACAGGGCCGGGGACAATGCGAATGGGGCATGATGACCCAATGCCGCTAGTGCTGGACGATAGGTGTCGAGCGATCCCGCAAGAACTCCATTTTGACCGGGAGCCAACACCAACATCCTAGCGGACTTCGCTCTCGAGCGCTGCAATTCGCAACATCATGGTGCCGGCGCCCAACAGCGGGGGAATAAGAAAACAATAGATGCCGGCCCTCGCATACAACAGCGCTGCGGTCGCACACCCTGATGCGAACGCAAGGACGCTGGCCGTCATCCGGGTTAGCCGGGCGCGCGCGACGCGCCTCTTTTCGCTCGGCATGTTTTGCGCCATATCCGCAATATCGATCATGATCTGGGTGGTCGTGCCAGTCATTACGGTGGTCGGCGGCGAGCTGCCCAGGTCAATTCGCTGCAAGGCGTTCTGGATCGCCATTGCCGATACGAGCACGAGCCCAGTCGCGAGCGCAGGGCCGCTATCGCCGTCTGAGAATGGGCCGAACCTGATGGCAAGCACGGCTGCCGCTGCGAGCAGCACCACTTTGAGTC
Source organism: uncultured Gammaproteobacteria bacterium (assembly GCA_963813755.1). Lineage (GTDB taxonomy): Bacteria > Pseudomonadota > Gammaproteobacteria > Steroidobacterales > Steroidobacteraceae > Bog-1198. Next base: position 457,453 of record CAWEZY010000003.1, read on the forward strand.
CCAACATGGTGCGTAAGGTTGGCAACCCTCTCGCGAGCAACCCAAAGCTCATCCAGCGCGTGGCGACAATCACCGCGCAGAACGTGGGAAGCGCTAGAAGTTTCGCCAAGGTTCCTGACGAGCCGGAAACCAGCGAGGCACCAATTGTGACGAAATTGCCGGTTACGTGCGAGGTGAAAAGTCCTTGCAATGCCAGGTATCCCGCCGTATCGACGTAGCCCGCGGTAACGCTCAGCAGAATCAGCAATGCCGATATCGACGTAGGTTTCATAGCTGTTTGCCTCTACACTCGCAGTAGCCGCCGACGTGCACTTTCCGCAACAAATTGCATTCGGCCCCAACAGTTCAAGTTCATAAAATTCGCGAAGCCATCTGAGCTTCGCCAATCGCCGGCCAATGGACTTCGCTACTGTCGCGAACGGCCGACACAGTACGTTGGAAATGTAAATCCGTGTAAGTGTCGCAGTGATAAAGGCGGTGGCAGCGTCGATTAGCGAAATGAGTTTTTCGATCCTTTACATCTTGCTAACTGCACTTTACGCCTACCGATGACAAACTTCGTTCCGTTGAATCAAACCAACGTTACAGGAGATTGATATGAAGACTTTGAGCAAATATTACGGCGATTTCTTCTACCGTACGCTCGCAGCCGTAGCGATCGGCGCGCCGATGCTTTTGACCCTTGCGGTATCGCAACTGCCTGAAGGCACGGTGCGAGGCGAATTCATGGTGTCCGGCCTCGGAACAGTTCTGGCCGTCCTTGTCACCGCCCTGGTGTTACGCGCGGCGTACATCCTGGGCTTCAACAAGGCCATCAGCATTGTGAGCTCGGCGCCGAATCGCTTCCTGACCGCCTGAGTCGGAAGTGCGTACCTTTCGTAGCCGGGGTAGGCCCAACAGTCGAGTCAACAAGGGGCAAAGCCACCCAGTGGCACCCCGTGTCATCACTGTTGGGTCTATCCCAAAGCGTGATCCCAGTGGATTCGAGGGCCGCCGGATCTAATTTTCTGCAGCTTGCGACAGTATCCCGGTCGTCGCAATTTCCGCATTGCATGCGCCGCGCGAACGATATTTCCATCGTCTGACTTCTTTGCCGCAGCCCCTGCGCGCCAACAACTGCTTCCAAGCATGCATCCAAATTCGGTTACGGTTCATCGTGGCCGAGTGGCGACCGTCGTCAACGAACTGGCGCTTTCGACCCGCAGCCGTCCGTGGCCACAGGCCGCTTTCAGGAAGCGCAGTTCAACGCAATTGTTATGCCGCTGCTCGTCCTGGATTCAGCTTGGCAACCCAATCGCGTACCGATATCGACCGACTTTCGCGATCCCATGAAAGACCCATTGCCAGAGTTTGCCATTGTCGCCGGGTCAGTCCTGGTGGCCGTCGCGGCGTTAATCCAAGGCTGCGCGCTTCGGGCGATTTCAGGCCTTGAAATGGATGCTCACCGGTAAGCAGTTCGTACGCTACGCACGCCAGCGCATAGAGATCATCCCGCGGATCGGCTTGCAGCCCTTCCCAGAGTTCGCAGCAAGCGTAAGCCGGTGTCAAGTTGATCTTTCGAGCCTCATTGGCACTCCAACGTTCGCGAGCACGAGAGGCACCAAAATCGAGTATGCGCAATTCACCCGAATGGGTAATCATAATATTTTGCGGCTTCAGGTCACCATGCACCACATCGCGCGCATGCGCGTGCGCCAGACCGTCCCCTATCTCCAGAATGACTGACCAAACATATGAACTGGATATCGCAAAGGGACGCGATCGCTCAATCGCGCTGCTAAGAAGTTCTCCCTCTAGTAACTCCATGGTGAAGAACACGACGTCGTCATCCTGATCCAGTTCGTAGACTTTGACGATACTGGGGTGCGAAAGCGCTTGCGCGCAATAAAATTCGCGTCGCAGATTCGATAAGACCTCTGAACGCCTGCCGGTTTCATCATTCAGAAATTTAATCGCGACGCGCCGATTGCTCTCGGGAAGATCGCATCGGAATCGATCCATTGCCTTAAATACGGTACCCATACCGCCACTGCCCAACCGACTCTCAAGAACGTAACGATTGCGCAATACGCGACCAATTTTGGGGACAGTTGACGCAGATCGGGCATCCATTCGAGCCGCCGGAGTCTTAAGCGGTCTCGCTTGAGGCGCGGAGGCGTTCACACACATGCGATCGCCCGCCTCGGTGTGGAGCGGGACATCTCGCTGAGTATTGAGCGCGAGATCAATACTCATTGTCGTGCTATCTACGACCAGGGGTTGCTGACCACACTTCGGGGACTTTAGGGGGGATTTGACAACCAACTCGTCCATCGTGATGACCTCCATATGAGTTCATGCATGAGCTGGAAAGTAATTGCGAGCGTGTTGACCCTATTTTCTATTCGCTGCTAGACACAGACGGGTGGCAGCGCATCACAACCCGATTGCATCGGACGATTGATTACCATCGCGCCGAGTACTCGCCGCTAGGCTCCGCATGCCCGCAAATTCGCCATGCGTTTGTTTCGCAGGTTTTGCCGTTTTGGCTGCCGCTTGATGTCGTGGTTACCGTTCGGAGAAAGCGTCGTAAAGCGCGACAGTTGCCGTGACGAAATGGGCCCAGGGCTCCGACCCTGTAACCTAACGAGAGCGCCTCGCTGATGCTGGCGATGAATTGACGGTTGCGCATGAGACCTCCCATCAAGCGGTATTTCCCAACAAATAAAGCTCGCGGTGCTGCAGCAAACGCGACGCTATTTTCGCGCACCCTTCGTTCAAAATAAAACTGACCGCAATTGGCGACACACAATGCATAAACCTGTCGCTAACATTAAGGAGATTTAATTCCGAGCAGACTGCCGGAAGGCCGGTGTTGGCGACCAGCTGACTACTTAGGGCGCCGTGGTTGGTAGTCCGCCAAGCCCATGACGAATGCCAGAGCGATGTTCAGTCGCGAGATGTCCTTGTGGTCGAGGTGGCCAACCTTTCGTCCAATCCGTTCCCGCCGAACTGTAACGGGCTTATCCGCCATCACTTGCGATCTCACCCGCAATCCGTTCCTCTCGGTCGGATCGATTGTCACCCGGAAATCCGGCGCATCGCTGCACTCGGAAGTCATCTGGCAGATCACAACAGACGCATGCTCCGTCGGTAGTGCATCCGTCTGCACAATCACTGCGGGACGCGGCTTACCATAGTCGCCCGTCGCCGCAACTGTCACCACGTCGCCGCGCCTCATTGGGCATCAAATTCCGAGACCGACTCCGCCCATCGTATTGCCTCCAACTCGCCCGATCTATCCAGGCCCGCTACCTGCTTGACAACGCGCCTACGGACCGCCTTCGAGCGCGCATCGGGTACGACTAAGCGCAATTCCCGCAATCCGCGAGCACGGCGTCGTTCGCGCATAACCTTCATTCGCTCTGCAGCCGGTGCCATGGCAATTCTCCAATGTGTAACGCGTTACGGCGTAACCGTTACGAGCTGGTCAAGTGATGGTGGTTCCGTCTGGTTGGAGCCACCGTCAGATTCGGCTGGCACCGAGCGCAGCGAGGTGAGAGGAGGGCCGCGAGGCCCTCACCTACCCGGAGAAGGTTTATCTTTCCGCTGGATGGAAACCACGTTACCGGCACCGGGCTTGCTGACAGAGTGCGGCGCAGCGCGATCGAGGAATTGCGGAGCGACGTTCCAGCGATGACCATCGTCTGTGACGATGCTGACGGTCTTCTTGTTGTAGCGTGTGATCATCCCCGTCACCGGCGGTCGTCCGTCCGGATGGAACGTGACCCGCTCGCCGATCCGAAACTCGAGCATGCTCGCGTGGGCATCGACTTGCCGCAGAAATCGCAGACGCGCCACGATGCGGTGATTGAGATCGATCAGCTCCGGTTCCGTCAATTCGTCGATATCGATCGGCATCGCACGCTCCCCCTATTTGAGCGAGTCCAGCATCTTACGCCGCAGGATGGCGTTGATGCGGGACTGGTAGCCCTTACCCTGAGCCCGAAGCCAAGCCAGAACATCGGAATCGATTCGCACAGTGGTGGAAGTCTTGGTCGGCCTGTAGTACTTGCCGCGGACCGCATTCTTCCAGAAGTCCTCGGTCAGAGGAGGAATGTCGCTGAAGTCGATCTCGCTGTCCGGCCGAGCAGCCAAAGCCACGAGATCCGCTTTCTGCCTTTTGGTAAGGGAAGGCAGGTTCGATAGATCGACCGCGCGTTTAACGAATTTCTTGCTCATAGCGTCGCCTTTCTTTCCGGTCGGCCGCTCGGGCCGAGATAATGCGGATGATCTCGATCGGTTGTCCGTTCTCCTCGTCATCCCGGATCATATGGGCCACCAAGAGGAGTAAATACCCCTCCACGATCCCCAGCGTTTGCCAACGCTGTTCACCACCCTCATTGCGAACCTGCTCGGTGAGCGCGAAAGGGTCGGCGAACACGCGCACGGCGATATCGAAGCTGATCGCGTGCTTGCGCAGATTGATGGCCGCCTTGGCGGGGTCCCACTCAAACCGCGTTGTCCTACATAAATGTCACTACATCTCAGTAGTTACTGCAATATACCATGGCAAGTCATCGCAATGAGTCGTTAACGATCATGACCTTCGCGACTAGGAAGGCGGGATCGGACATGCGGGTGCCGGGTACGGCAGTCGCCGGCGAACGTGCACTGCTGGTCAGCGTCGACCGGGATATTCTCGACCTGCGGAGTGTTCATGAAATTCCGATTATTCGTCCGGGCGAGTATTGGCGACGCAACCGAAATCGATTGAGTTGCGGGTTCGCCGGCCCGTTTCTTTTGGTCCAATTCTCGGGGAGCCCGTCCGCGACGGTCCGAAGCGCGGCGGAGGATTCGCGGCGCATGCCGCGAACAATCCCACTCTCTCCGCCACATATGTCAGCGTACCAGGGAGGCAGTCGGACGACCGACCGTTTGATCGTGCCGGCGGCGTTGGAAAGACCTAGCGCAACTGTACGATGGGTCGCGCCGATTTGGGTTTGGACCGCAGGCCTCGGGCGAAAAGTCCGAGGAGGGTGGCTTGCACCGGTGGAGCACGGCGTACGTGCATTGTAAAGGGACGGTCGGTTCGTGACCGCTGCCGAAGATTTTCTTCGGTGGCTTCGCCGGAATGCTCAGCGCTTCAGCTCTTCCAGCGTCTTTTTCGCCTCGTCACTGCCGGTAAATGCCGCTCCCGATTTCAGGGCCTGATCGAGATTGGTGCGTGCCGATTCGCGCGCCCCCGATTTGAGCTGCGCCATCGCCAGGTGATACAAGAGCACCGGCGCACGCGGGTCCTTGTCGACTCCCTTTTGCAGGGCCGTCAGCGCATCGGCGTATTCGCCGCGCTTGTAGAGCACCCAGCCCCAGGTATCGATGAAGGCGGGGTTTCTCGAGCTCGCAAATCGTTCGGTCAAGGAGCGCGCGCGATCGAGGCTGGGTTTGTCGCTGCGGTAGGTCACCAGCAGCATGGCGAGATTGTTCGCAGCAGCGGCGGAATCCGCATCAGCCTTAAGCAGATTTTCATACGCAGCGATCGCCGCATCCGGTTGACCGATTCTTTCGTAAAGTTCGGCCAGATCCTCGGTCAATTGCGGGGCGCCATTGGATGCCTTGATTCCAACCTCCAGCGCTTTGATTGCGTCGTCGTTCCGGCCGGCGGCCGACTCGGTGGTCGCCAGGCTTCGGTAGGGTGTGGCCCAACCCGGTGAAAGCGCGATCGCCTCACGAAAGCTCGCGATCGCGAGATCCGTGCGTTTAAGGTTCGCGAGCGCCTCGCCCTTGAGGTTGCGCACCAGGGCGTTATTCGGAAATCGGGCGATGAGCTTATCGAGGCGCGCTATGGCTTGATCCGCATGCTGCTGCGTCAAATCGAGGCGCACCAGGGCAGTGATCGGTTCGATCGCCGTGGGGGAGATCGCGAGCGCGCGTTCGAAGGCCGCCCGTGCCGCATCGGGTTTGTTATCGGCGAGTTCCACCTGACCGAGCAAGAAGTCGCCGTCCGCCTCACTGGGCTTTACCTTCTGCACAAGTTGAGCGGTGTGGCGCGCCGCCGCGAAATCCTTGCGGGCCATTTGCACCTCAAACAGCGCGGTCAGCGCGGGGAGATTGTCAGGTTGTCGCGTGGTGAACTTGTCGAGCAGCGATAAAGCCTGATCGCCGCGGCCGGTGCGCATCAGCAACTGGGCGAGATCCACGACGGGCTCGGCATCCTCCGGGCTGTTCTGTACGGCGGCTCGCAAGGTTTCTTCGGCCAAGGTCGGGTCATCGTTCTGCAGATAGGCGTGTGCCAAGGTGAGCTGCAGCGGGATGGAGTTCGGTTGGTCGCGCTGCACCGCGCGCAGATCGGTGATGGCCGCATCGGCTTTGCCTTGCGTCAACGCCAGATTGGCGCGCGCGATCAGCGCATCGTTGTCACGCGGGTTTTGTTTGAGCACCTCGGCGAGCAAGGGAGCCGCGGCATTGGGCTGATTCGAGGCCAGCAGGGCATTGGCCAGTCGGGTACGGGCGGTCAGTCCATTCGGACCCGTGCCATCGTCTTTGATGATCTGGCGATACACGGCCTCGGCTTCCGCGGCTCTTGCCGTGGTTGGTGTAGAACTGCGCCAGCGCGAGACGCAACTGATAGTCAGCGGGCGAGGCCGCGCTGAGGCGCCCCAGCTCTGCGGCCGCCACGTCGTAGGATCGATACTGCGCTACGAAGTTGGCGAGCACGAGCTTGGCATCGGCACTATCCGGCATCTGTGCAACAGCGTCGCGAAGAGCGGCCTCGGCCGCGTCGATGTTTTTATCCAGCAGCAGCACCTGGGCCAGCCGATAGCGATGCCCAAGATTCGCCGGCTCGGCCGCGATGACGCGCTCAAGTTCCTGCACGGCCTGCGGGTGCTGATCGGCGGCAAGATATAGCTGCACCAACACCAAGCGCAAATTGGCGCTCGCTCCTGGCGCCGCAGCGCGTTGCTCACCAGATCGATGGCCTGCGGGATTCGCTGGCCTCGTTATAGATCATCGCCAGCAGCGCCACGGCGTCTTCGTTGCCGGGAGCGATGCGCACCGCGTTTTCCGCGTCGGTGCGAGCGCCCGATTTATCGTCCAACTTCAGGCGTGCCGAACCGCGCGCGGTCAGCAGATCGGCATCGTTCGCCGCGATCGCAAACCCCGGTTCGAGCGTTTCCATCGCTTTGTCGGGAGCGCCGGCATACACATAGATCTTGGCCAATTGCGCGCGCGCGCCGAGATGTTTGGGATTCACTTGGATGGCGGTCTGGAACATCTGCGCCGCTTCGCGCAGATTACCCAGATGCTCGCTCGCCTCGCCGGCGAGAAAACTGGCCTCGGCATCGTTGGGATCCAGCTGCAGCGCATTGCGGAACTCCAGCCGCGCTTTCTCGAAATCATGTGCGGCCAGATATTCCTGGCCCTTGGCCAGATAGCCGGCTTTGCGCGCCGCTGCGCCGCCGCAGGCCACCAAGAGCGTAGCTGTCACCAATGCCGCAAACGGTGCAAGTCGCATGAAGATTATCCCTCGACGCTAGGGTGGGGCGGTAACTACTATAGCGTGATCGAAAGGGACCCGCCTGCCGCGCAAGAATCAGCTAAGCGCCCGTACGGCGATCAGCACATAAAACACCCCGGCCGCGCCGAGCAGTGCGCCGCGCGCGCGCGAACCGACCACGGCGATCATTTCGACCGCGTAGCACAGGACCACAAGCTTTGCCGCGCTGAGGCCAAAGTTACTAGAAGCGGCCGCAACGCCAGGCAGATTCGGCAGTGCGAGGGCGCCGAAGATCAGCAGCAGATCGAGCGGGGTGGCTTCAAAGCGCCGCTGCGCCGATAAGCGGATGGCCAGCACGACCGAGATGGCTAGGAGCGGCAGGAAAGCGAATTTGACCGCCTGCCATACGGAAGCGTGCGTGCTCGTGCCCTGATCCAGATAGACCGCCACCATCACGGCGACATACAGCGGGATCCGCAGCAGCCAGGTGTCGCCAAAGGCCGACCGAGCCCAGCGCCGACTGAGGAGCAGCGGTAACAGGCAGAGTGCGCTTAACCAACCAAGATCCCGGGGTACGCGTTCGGCATAGAGCGCGACTCCGAGCAGATAGACCACGGCGCACAGCCCTACCCCGCGTATCGACCATCTCGGGAAGTGCTCCGGTGCGCGTAGCCAGGCACTAATCGCGCCAGGGGTGACGAATGATAGCTTGCCGTGCCCGCGACCCGCCAGCGCCATCCAAGGCGCTCCAGGCGCATAAGACCGCCGGTGAACAGCACGGCAAATCCGACGAAACTCGCGAGGATCAGCAAATCATTCTCATAGCGCAGTTGCCAGGCCAACAACAGCAACAGGCACTGTACTGAATAGACGGCGGTCACCACCTCGTATTGATCAAAGCCTAGATACAGCAAGCGATGATGAAAATGATTGCGATCGGCGGCGAAGGGGGAGCGCCCGGCATGCAACCGCAGCACCATGACGATCAGCGTGTCGAGCACCGGCAGACCGATCAGCAGCAGCGGCATCGCGGTGCTCAACGGCGTCGCGGCTTGCTTGGTGAGCAGAATCGAGAGCACGCCCACGGAAAAACCCAGGAACTGGCTGCCGGCATCGCCCATGAAAATGCGCGCCGGGTGGGTGTTGAAGCGCAGGAATCCCAAGATCGCGCCCATCAGCACGATGCCGACGGTTTCGACGAAGCGCACATCCCATTTGGCTCCCAGCAGGGCCAATGCCGCGCAGCATAGGAGTGTTGTGCCACCCGCGAGCCCATCCAAGCCGTCGGAAAGATTGATGGCATTCGTGATGCCCAACAGAAACAGCATCGTCAACCCGAAGCTTAACCAGTGCGGCAGCGCCACGCGCTCGCTCAGCATCATTGAATCGATCGACACGTGGCCGACGAGGATGACGATGAGCACGGCGATCAGCTGGCCGGATAATTTCGTGAGGGCACCGAGGTTGACCCGATCGTCCCAAACCCCAAACACGAGCAACACAATCACCGCGAGCAGATAAGCCAACACGGTCCGATCCATCGGCAGCCACAGACACAGCGGCAATGCGGTACCCGCCACCATCGCGATGCCACCGACTCGCGGAATCGGCTGCGAATGCACTTTGCGGCTTTCCGGATCGTCGAGCACGTGCAGGCGTCCGGCCGCGCGCGCGAGCGGCGGAATGAGCGCCATCGTGACCACCATCGCGATGACAAAGGCAAACAACAGATCCATGGTTAACACTTAGTCCGGGATGTACGGTGCGAGCGTAGGTGCTGCGGCTGCCGCGAACTCGGTTAGCTGCCGGTCAGCCGCATCGACCGGCTCGCCGGGTACAACAGGGACCACCAGACGCACGAGCGCGCCGTCGGTGCGGTTGCGGGTTAGCGCATCCCAGAAGAGGTACCATTTGACTTGATATTCATTGGTAATCACCCGGCCGCGCTGCTGAAACCAGTAATACACCAGCTGACGCTGGTTGCCGAGCTCGATCAGGACGCGATTCACGCGCAACGCGTAGCGCCCTGCGCTTGTCCCGGGCAGTGATCGCTGGGTGAGGCTCTTGATCTGCCAGCCGCCGGCGGGCAGGCAGGAGCGGGGCGAATGCGCCGAGCGGCCCGCGCGCTGGGTGCCATACCAGGCGATGTAGAAGTTGATCGGCGGCTCGACGCCGCGAGTGAAGTCACCCATATAGTAGTCATCGAGCATGAGCGTATCTACATAGATCAGCTCCAGCGCTTCACGCCGGCCGGTCCAGGGGCCGATGACGTTGGGATACTGCGCAAACGAGGTGCGCGGCGGAATCGATTCCGGGCGTTCGGGCAGACTCAATGAAACGACAGCCACCACGATCAATGCCGCGGCGCTAGCATATAGACTGAAGGGAATCGGCCGCACCATGGCCGCAGGAATCGCGGGCGCAGGCGCCGGAAGCTCCAGCCCAAACTGCTCCCGCCAAGGTTTTGCCCGGGGCCGATACGCGCCAGCGCGATCATCTCGAGCGCCATGAGTGCGCCGCTCGCCATGAACACGGCCCAGCCCTGAAACTCGTGCACGAAGCCTTCGGCCATGCTGACGCCCCAACGCTCGACCATCACACCGATCGCGCCGATGCGAATGCTGTTCATCAGGATTGTGATCGGAATGCTGGAGAGAAATAGCAATGCGCGCTTCCAAAACGCGGTCTTGAAGAAATAGGCGATCAGAAATCCGATAGTCATCAGCGGGAACAGATAGCGCAGCCCGCTGCAGGCTTCCGCCACCTGCAATTTGTAGACGCCGAGGTCGATCACATTGCCTTCCAGATAAACGCTGATGGCAAACAGGCGAATGAGCCAGACCCCAATCTGCGAGGACAGCAATTGCAGCTGCACCGAGAAGTTTTGGTAAAGAAACTCCGGCAACGGCACCATGAAAATGAGGATTAGCAAGGGCACCCACAGGAGGCGAAACACCCGCCAACCGGTGAGCGCCAGTACCACCCCATACAGCGTGATCAGCACCGAATAGTCTTCAATCGTGAACAGCGCCGACATCTTGCCGACGAAACCCACCATCGCCCCAACGAGCGTCAGCAGCAGCCCGACCCAGGAGCCGGGAAAGGGCATTCGTTCAATCTGATCACGGCGCTGCCACACCAGAAACGCAGCGACAAAGGGGATGATGATGCAGTGGCTATATTCCGGCCGTGTCAGCAACCAGCCCAGCATTTGCGCGAGGCCGGTCTTTACGGCCAGCACCGAGGCTACCAATGCAACGGACAGTAAGACCCAGGCGAGCGGGGTTAGGCGGAAAACGGGTCGGGTGTTGGCGCCGTGCGCAGCTACCAATGCGTCAGTCATCGTCGAACATTAGCACGGCATGTGAGCGGTGAATTGGCGTGGTGCGCGCGCAATTCCGGCTCTTTCCGCGGGTGTCGCCCGCCACGCCGAGCAAAAATCTACCGGTTTTTAAATGGATTGCGCGTGCCCGTGGGCCATTCAAGGCAAATACGCTAACGCGGCTCCTTGAACTCGAAACCGCAAGTCATACTCGCACAACCGCTGTTAGATCGATACCGCTAGCTCGCTGCTTCGCTCTTACGCCGTCGAGCCATGGCACCTATGCCCACTAGACCCGAGATCAGCAACCACGCCGCAGCGGGAATTGGCACAGCCGACACACGTACCGCACCCCCGAAAAGTCCCCCCAGCGGCGTCAATGGCGTGCCTTGCACTTTTAAGGCGTAGTTGTCGCCGCCCGCGAGTGATGGCAGCGAAATGTTCAGACCGCTACCGAGGAGTGTATGGGTGGTGAGGTCATATAATTTTGCCCCTAAGGCGGTAAATCCAAACCCGGAGAGGGCAATTTTCGTCACATTAGAGTCAACATTAGAAGTCGACGCCAAGCGAAAGTAGAAATTGTCGGTAAAAGAAGAACCGCTCGCTTGGTACGTGACCGGAACGAGGCCGAGATCACCTATGCTCAATGACGGACCTGGCCCGCTGGTTGGCAGTGTTACCACGGCCGCATGGGCAGCGCTGAGAGCACTCAACGCAACGATCCCCAGAATCGATTTAAATATATTGCGGTTCATGACTACGCGTCCTCTGCGAATTTGTTCACGCAAACAGTAGCACCGCGTAAATGTTTTATCTATATGTCAGTTGATGGCGACACAAATAAAGGCGAAGCAATGTGTATGACAATTGTCATCGTTCTTGGCGTGTCCAACATTCGCAAGAATGAAGCGATGTGTATGACAAATGTCATCGCTATTGGCGCGTCCAACGTTCGATCGTTCCTGCCCATGCCGCCAACGCATCGCGCCTTCGGAATCGTGCACTCCAAAGGAATCTGCGCTTGGTGCGCCATGGTCCGCAAACGCGCGCCGCCGCTGCCGTGATCATCGCTGAGCTCGCGCAGCGCTTGAGTGAGAGCGGGGGCATCACCCGGAGGTATAGTAACCCCGCAGCCGGAGGCTCGTATCAGGCTGCCGACTTCGCCATTTGCTGCACCGATCCATAGCACGGGCCGACCCATCGCGAGCACCCCGACGAACTTGCTCGGTACGATCAAGCCTTCGAGTCGCTCATCGAGGGAGACGATGTGGATATCGGGCAGACTCAAGGATTCGTGCAAGCATTCGCGAGGCTGATAGGGTTGGAACATCACGTTGTGCAGCCTCAGGCCTTGCACGCGCGCCTCCAGCGCTGCGCGCTGCGCACCGTCCCCGATCAGCACGAAGCGCAGGTCCGGTTGCGAGCGTAGCGCGCAAGCCGCATCGATGAGCTCATCGAGCCGGTGCACCCGCCCCATGTTGCCGGAATAGCCGACGATGAAGGATTCGCCCAGCCCCCAGCTCGCGCGCAGCGGATTGCGGGCGGCCACATTGGGCAATGCGCTCTCTGAGTTGGCCTCGGCGCGTTCTTCCAACGCCCAGTTGGGTATCACCACGGGAAGCGATGCACAGAGCGTCGCTACTCGGGCGGCCATGAAATCCCCGATCACCACGGTGGCGTCGGCATGCCGCAGACTCCAGTTGCGCAGTACCCGCAGCAACGACCCCAGTGCGCGCGGGCGCAGTAGATCCAAGTTCTCCGCCACCTCAGGGAACACATCCTGCAGCCAGTTTAGGCACCGCGCACCGCGAAGGTGCGCGACAAGCAGCGCCGGCACTCCCAGCAGCGGGGGGTCGGTCATGGCAATGACTACCGCGCCGCGCTTGGCCTCACGCCACAACGCGCACGAGGCACCGAGATAGAACGACAGGTAATCGAATGCTCGGCCAATGAGGTTTTGGCGCCCGAAGCGTGTCGTGCCTACGCGTCGAATATGCACGCCCGCATGAACTTGATTGGACGCAAGTCGCGCGGACGGATCGTCGTAACGCTGCCGGCTGGTGATTGCCACCACCTCGAAGCCGCGCGCGGCGAGATCAATCGCCAAGTCGGTGGCGAGCTGGCTCGTGGCCGAGTGGTCGGGAAAGAAAAAGCGGTTGAGAAGCAAAACTCGCGTCAAACCGGCAATCCGCGTTCACGTCGGCGTAGCTCGCGATACTTACATTCGATCATATATTCGTAGATTGACTGCAGCGTCGAGTAGGTGAGGCCAGGGCGACCATCAAGAAAGCCTCGACGCCAGATATAGTAATACATGAATTTAATGAGCGGTCGGGCAGGAAGGCGAAAGAAGAGATCCTTCAGCGCCCGACGCCTTTCGTTCGGATCCGAAGAAAGCAGATTCATAGGCGACACGGTCGCGCCGTTGCGCACTTTGAACAGCTCGTTTGCCTCGAAGTCTGAATACTTGTTGTGTCGCGCAATCCAGTGCGTGACGCCATGGCTGAACGGATAGTGAAGCAGGTGGGCATCAAGGCTGCCGATCGGTCCGTCAACCGTTGCAACCGGATTCACGAGTCGCTGGTAGTGAATCTTCTTCGGTCGAAATAGTCGTACAAACCACGACGGGTACAGTTGTGCATGCCGCAGCCACTTACCCATGTAAAAATCCTTGCGTCGAATGCGGAAAGCATTCTCTAGCGCTTCCGGCAAGGCACGCGAGAGCACTTCATCACGCAGATCCGTGGGACACCGTTCGTCGGCATCCAGGTAAAGCACCCAGGGGTAACGAAACTCGATGTTCTGCACGGCCCAGTTTTGATGGGTCGACCAGTTATCAAATGGCCTCTGGACGACGCGCGCACCGCGCTCCATCGCAATGCGGGTGGTTGCGTCATGGCTAAGAGAATCTAGCACGATAATGTCGTCAGACCACGACAGCGTGTCGAGACACGCTCCGATGTTGATTTCTTCATTGAGAGTAAGAATGAGCACTGAGACATTCATGTGGATCGAGAGTCCTCAGGCGGCGCGGATGCACGATACGACCATCGATTTCCACAGGTATGGCAGCCTACCTGCACCAGTGAATCGAAATCCCTCAAAGTTCGCCTCTTGGAGCAACGTAGTTAGGGTGCCATAGGACCAAAATTTGATATGTCCCCCGTCCCACAATGCCGTGAAGTGCCTGTCAAAAGCGCCAGCCGCCGCAAGCATGAGATTCTTCAAATAGCCATGATAGGGTGTGCTCAAAATCAGTGTGCCCCCTGGCCGCAGCAACGCGTGAACGCGCTTCACAAACTCGCGCGGAGCGTAAAGATGCTCGATAACCTCGGTAGCCAATACAACATCCCAATCGCCGCCAAAGCTTGCCGCGAGGTCATCGTACACAGACAGTCGCTTTAGTCGAACGGAATCTCCGAGCATCTGTTGGGCGACGGCAATTCCGGTCTCACTTGCATCGCAGCCAGCCAATGAATAGCCTGCGGCCTTGAGCCGAACGAGCAGAGCACCGTTCCCACAACCTGCGTCAAACACCTTGAGCGGCATGTCGCGCACTGGGGCTCCGCTGCGGGCTCTGGCAATTGCATTCAGTACAACCGGTTCAAGATAGGATTGCGCATGCGTCGGGGCGCTGGATGACCAGCCATAGTCGGGAATTGTGGTCACTTGCCGCTGCCTCGAGTTCCAATTGGCCGCGCAGGATTGCCGGCGACGATATGCAAGGGAGCAACGTCCTTAACTACCACAGCCCTTGCGCCGATCACAGCGCCTTCACCGACTGTAACGCCAGGGCCAACAAAGGCCTCAGTTCCTACCCATGCGTTGTCGCCAATAAATATGGGTAGTTTTAGCAAAGGCATCTTTGGATCATTGAGGTCATGCGTCCCAGCACACAAGTGCGAGCGATAGGACACTGTGGCGCAGCGCCCGATGCTTACCGAACCGAGGGAATAAATGTATACGTCCTCGCCTAGCGCACACCAGTCGCGCAACTCTACGTTCCACGGCATTAGAATTTTGGTCGAGGGGTAAACATTTACATGCTTCCCCACCCGTGCACCAAAGCAGCGAAGTACCATTCGACGCCAACCAAAGAACGACCGCGGACTTAGCCGTAGCAACCAATGGCCAAAGGACCAGGTAACTCGGCGTAGCTGCTCCGCGCGCGAATATTTCAGCGCCGAACGATTGCCGCCGGGGTCAGGATTCCACACGAACGTCCAACTGCTGCATGATTTCGAATTCCGGTGCACGGTACGGCGATTACCAACGCCATTTCTCTTGTCTAATTGCAAAATCAGTTGTCTCTCAACGTTGATCGGGACGACGCGTTTAAGTTATTGAACATGATGCAGAAAATGTCATTTCTTCTTGGTCTCGATTTGAACATCGATACGACCTCGCGCACACCGTGACCGCGGTTCTAGCCGCGGAGTCGCTCGATGCATCAAGGCCAGCTCGTTTTTGCGCAATTGATGCGCCATTTGCCGCTGACGACGTTTCGTCGGTGCGTGGCCCGCTACGCCGGCGAGCACAAGGTCAAGAGCTTCTCGTGTCTCGACCAGTATCTGTGCATGGCGTTCGCACAGTTGACCTTTCGGGAGAGCCTTCGCGACATCGAGGCAAGCCTGCGAGCGCAGTCGGCCAAGCTCTATCACATGGGGATTCGCGGCAACGTTGCGCGCAACACTCTCGCCAACGCCAATGCGACGCGCGACTGGCGTATCTACGCGAGATTCGCCGAGCGGTTGATTGGTATCGCGCGCGCCTTGTACGCCGAAGAGCCCTTCGGCGTGGATCTCGCCGAGACGGTTTATGCGCTCGATGCAACGACCATCGATTTGTGTCTGTCGGTTTTTCCGTGGGCGCCGTTTCGTTCGGCCAAAGCCGCCGTCAAACTGCACACCTTGCTCGATCTGCGCGGCAATATTCCCAGCTTTATTCACATCTCCGACGGCAAGGTGCACGATGTCAACGCGCTCGAC
Organism: uncultured Gammaproteobacteria bacterium; assembly: GCA_963813755.1. Classification (GTDB taxonomy): domain Bacteria; phylum Pseudomonadota; class Gammaproteobacteria; order Steroidobacterales; family Steroidobacteraceae; genus Bog-1198. The sequence goes on from CAWEZY010000003.1 coordinate 473,240, forward strand.
TTGCTGCTGCCGGAACCGGGTGCTTACTACGTGATGGACCGTGGCTACCTGGACTTCGAGCGGCTCTACCGCCTGCACGAGGCGGGCAGCTTCTTCGTCACGCGCGCCAAGTCGAATCTCAGAGCCGAACGTCGCTACTCGCATCCGGTGGATCGAGCCAGCGGTTTGATTTGCGATCAGACCGTGATCTTGAGTGGCTACTATTCTCACAAAGGCTTTCCCGTCCCGTTACGTCGCATCAAATACCGCGATCCGAAGACCGACAAGCGGCTGATATTCCTGACCAATCAATTCACCTTGCCGGCTCTCAGCATCGCCGATCTGTATCGATGCCGCTGGCAGGTCGAACTGTTCTTCAAATGGATCAAGCAGCACCTGCGGATCAAAGCGTTCTTCGGCACCTCCGAGAACGCCGTGAAGACACAAATCTGGATCGCTATCTCCGTCTATGGTGCTCGTGGCCATCGTCAAAAAGCGTCTGAACTTGCCGCTGACACTCTATGAAAATCTACAGATCCTCAGCCTTACTCTATGCGAGCAAATACCGCTCGATCAGCTACTTGCGCGTGCCGTCGCCGACCAAATTCCGACCGATGCGCATAACCAAATGAATTTGTTCGATTAACGTTGGGGCACTACTATTACAAAAATATATCTTCAAGATTAGATGGATGACGACCGATCGGATCTTTATTCCGACCTGTAGGCTTTCCGCCATGGAGTGCCCATCCACCTAGCAGCCTGTCGGACTGGGGTTTTGTTTGAACAGAGCACATGGTAACCAGAGTGGATTCATGGTAATGGTGTCCGATAATGGTGAGGCGAGTCGTCGCGATGCCCTTTCAGCTGGCTGCAGCGCGAAGATTCGCTTGATGTTCCAACTCAGGGTCACCAGATTCCATTCGCCTTTGACGTTTTCAAGTCCTCGCAGCAAGCATTGCCGATAGCCCATGACCGATTTGATGATGCCAAACACCGGTTCGGGTGTTTGTTTGCGCAGTCCGTAGAGTTTTCGGCCGCGCAGAGTCTTCAGCCGGTACGTCCATCTTCTGCAGCGGCGTGGCCGATGGTGGCGGGGCTTGAGGCGCAGCGGCAAAGCGCTGCTTCCAGCTCCGATGATGGCGCGAGCGCCCCATCGCGATCAGCGGCTCGATCTTGGCCGCCGCGCACCGCTCAACGTTGGCTTGACTGAGGTAGCCGTTGTCGGCGAGCAGGTGCTTGGCGCGTCCCAGTTCCTTGGGCAGCGCCTGGAGTTTCTCGATCATCGGCTGCAGCTGTTGTTTGTCGTTGGTCGCCTGCGTGACATCGCTCGCCACGATGAGCAGGCTCCCGGTAGCCACCACCGCCTGGGCGTTGTAACACTGATCAAAGCCGCCACCGGCGACTTTCATGATGCGCGATTCTTCGTCCGTCAGATTCACCTGCGTCGTTGTCTTTGACCCCGCCCGTAGGTGGTTCGGGCGGGCGGCCAGCGCGGCTTCTTACCCGTGTGCTTTTCCTTTCTCGGTGCGCGCCGCAAGCTTGCTTTGATGCTCGGCTTGCTCGCGCTCCATACGCTCCTCGGTCCGCGCCTCGATCTTCGCCTTGCGCCGTCGGCGATGGCCGCCAGGCGCAACTCCCGGCGCTCCAGCTCCTCCGGGATCGACATCCCGTCCGGGATATTCACCCCATCGGCCGCCTCAGGCAGCTGCAGCAGCTGCTTCACTTCGCGCTTCAACTGCTTCTCGATCTTCTTCGCATGCCCCTAGGACAGCGCACTGTGGCGGCTCGCGTTGGCGTGAACCTTCGTGCCATCCAAGGCTACGGTGCCCAGCTTGAGCATCCCCATCGTGCGCGCCAGCTTCAGCACCTCGACGAACAGCGGCTGAATCTGCGGCAGAAAGCGCTTGCGAAACGCGGCGATCGTGTCGTGATCGGGATGCTCGTTGCCGGCGATGTAGCGAAAGGCCACCGAGTCGTGCGTCGCCCGCTCGATCGCGCGACTGGAAACACCTTGGTCGCATAGCCGTACACCAGCAGCCCCAGCAGCATCGCCGGGTGATACGAGGCGGAGCCCGAGCCGCGGTAGGCCTTAACCAGTTCCGACAGATCCAATCCATCGATCACTTCGACCACAAAGCGCGCCAAGTGCCTCTGCGGCAGCCACTCATCCACCGACGGCGGCAGCAAAAATCCCGTGTCGCGATTGATCGGTCGAAAGTTGCTCATGGCTCACTCGGAGGAAAAAAACACTCCAATGATTATCGCCCATTCCGTGCGTTTAAGTCCGACAGGCTGCTAGACTTAAACAGATGCGTGCCGTAACTAATCGGTGGTTCTGAGGGAGAAGCCTACATCATCAAACGGGAACGTGCACTGTATCTCGATGCGCGGCCTGATAAATTAGCTGATCGGTGCGGCCGGGATGACTTTCCCGTGATCATCGGTGAGTTCACAGAACGTGCGCGCAAGGGCGGAGGTATAACGCGACGCGCCATATCCGGGTGCGCGCACCAGTTGACCCACTTTAAGATCTGCCGCGCCGATCGATAACACAGGCCGCTCCATCGCAAACGCCCCGACAGATTTGCTCGGAAGGTCACTTTTTATTTGAACCTATCTCAAAATTGCTTGAGCAGAATGCAAAGGGCAGCGAGTTGCACGAAGCCTAGGAAATTGGTCGAGTAGTACTCCCAGCGAACGAGGAGCCGGCGTTGCCATTGCATGCAAGCGAAGAAGCGCTCAACTATCCAACGTTGCTCGTAGCGGCGCAGACGACGACCGTCTTGAGTCTTCTTCTTGATCCGGTTCGAGCGATGAGGCGAGATCATTTCGACCCCCTCAGTACGCAGTTCCGCGTCCAGCTTGTCGCTGTCGTACGCGCGATCACCGATCAGATTGTCCGGCTTTGCTTCAATCATGTAGAAGTCAAAAGTCAGCTGCACGAGCGTGACCTCATGATGATTCGCAGCGTGCGTAGTGACGGCGAGCGGCAATCCGTGGCGGTCCACAATTGCCATGATTTTCACGCCTTTTCCGCGTTTCGTCGGACCAATCTCGTCGCCACCACCCTTCGCCGATGCGAACGTTGCATCGATATAGCTATCGGATTCATCGATCGCGCCTTGCTGGCGCAGCGTATTCGCCAGATTGGTGAGCGCCGCTCGAATAACTTCATTCTCGTACCATTGCTGAAATCGGCGATTCACCATCTTGTAGTTCGGGTAGTACTGCGGGAGCATGTGCCACTGGACACCGGTATTGAGGATCCACAGCACCGCTTCGAGCACTTTGGGCGCCGGAATCGGTTTGCGTCCAGGACGATCGTCCGAAATATGCTCCTCCGGAAAATGCTTCCGGATCAGATCCCACTGCTCATCGCTCAACCGCTGCATGCATGAATTTTATGCCTTTTGAATCAAATGCAGAATTTTGAGATAGGTTCTAGTCCGAGGTCCTTACGCGGATCTGCAGCGCGAACGCCGCATTGGTTAGTAACGAGACGTTGCACGCGCTTCATACTGCCGGAATAGCCAGCAATAGACGCATCGTCCGGTCTCCAGCCTGCGCGCAGCGGATTGATGGTGAGCGCGACGGGTGTTCTAGGGAAGCTCTGCACAGGTAGCCATGGATGACCGATAATGTGTGCATTGGGCATTAGGGAAACTCTGATTTACCGATAATGTCTGATACATGCGATCAACAGTCATGCGAGCGGTGACGATGAAGCAGCAGACACTGACGGGATTTGAGAAGTACGGGAAGACGACGCGGCGAGCGCAGTTCCTCGCGGATATGGACAGTGATCATTCCGTGGGCGGAGCTGGCGGCGGCGGTCCAGCCGGTTTATCCGAAGGTCAGCGAAGCGGGCGGCCGGCCGCCGATGCCGCTGGAGCGGATGCTGCGGATCTACTTTCTGCAGCTGTGGTTCAACCTGTCGGACCCGGCGGTCGAGGAGGCGCTGTACGACTCGGTCTGCGATGCGCAGCTTTGCCGGCATCGACCTGGGGGTCGAAGGGGCGCCGGACGAGACGACGGTGTGCAAGTTCCGCCATCTGCTGGAGAAGAACAAGCTCGGCAAGAAGCTGCTGACGGCGGTGAACGAGCACCTGCGGCGCAGCGGCATCAAGATCACCAACGGCACCATCGTGGATGCGACGATCATCGGCGCGCCGAGCTCGACGAAGAACAAGGACGGCAAGCGCGACCCGGAGATGCATCAGACGGCGAAGGGCCAACAGTGGTACTTCGGCATGAAGGCGCACATCGGAGTCGACAGCCGTACGAAGCTGATTCACACGGTGCTGGCCTCGGCGGCGAACGTGGCCGATTGCCTCGCGCTGCGCTATCTGCTGCATGGGAAGAGACGCGAGTCTGGGGTGATCAGGGCTACCGACGGACAGACAGGCGGCGATTCGCGCCGGCGCGCCGCGGGCGAAGGACTTCACCAACCAGCGCTACCGGTGGGGCAAGATACATTGACGAATCGGTCAAGGAGCCAAGAACCGCAACAAGTCGCAGGGTACGTGCCAAGGTTGAGCACGTGTTCGGGGTGATCAAGCGGATGTTCGGCTTTCAGAAGGTGCGTTACCGCGGCTTGGCGAAGAACCTGCACCGGCTCGAAGTCACCGCGGCGCTCACGAATCTGTACTTGGTGAGACGGAGATTGCTCAATGCGTAGGGGACGTGTCGGTGAAATCCACCGAAAACTCGATTTCGAGGCAACGGAACTAAACAACCCTCGCCTATAAGGCGAGGGGTTTTAAGGGGGGTCGATTTGAAATCGACTGTCGTCAGCAATCTGCTCACCTTCTTGCTCATCGATATATTCCCGGATCATCTCGTCGGTGATCGTGCCGGAACTTACTGCCAAATAGCCACGAGCCCATAGATGCCGTCCCCAGAACTTGTGCCGCAGATGCGGGAACTCCTGCAACAACACCCGCGAACTGGTCCCTTTCAGCCACTGCATGATTTGGCTCACTTTCTGCGTCGGCCGGTAGCTCAAGAACACGTGAACATGGTCGCGTGCGACTTTGCCAGAGATGATCTCCAGCTCATGTTCCGACGCGATCTGTCTTATCAGGTCGCGCACACGAACCGCGACCTCCCCGGTCAGCACCTGCTTGCGATATTTCGGAATCCAGACCAGATGCACCTTCAGGTCGCTCTTCGTGTGCGCTCCCAGCCGATAGTGTCGCACGCGACCAAGTTACACGAATCCTTTGCTTCGCCTAAAGGCGAGGGGTTTCCACCATCCCCGAAGGGGACACTAACTTGTGTTAGGTCGCCGTATTAACGACATGTCCCATGCGGGAAAAGTGAAGGGTGCCCGTAATCAAAATACATGAAGGCTATAATGGGTCGATTTTCCGCGATATACCGGAGCAATAGTTTTGGAGAACCCAATACAACATGTGTGGCATCGCCGGCCTCATTCCACGCGCGGCGTTGTCTCCCGCGCATATTGAAAAAGTCCAACACGTTAATAGACAGGTTGCGCACCGCGGACCGGATGGGGAGGGCTCATATGCCAACGAGCACGTCATGCTCGCGATGCATCGGCTCAGCATCATTGATCTGAAGACGGGATGGCAGCCTCTCTATAGTGAGGATCGTAGTCTGATGTTCATCGCGAACGGCGAGGTCTACAACTTCGTAGAGTTGCGTCGGGACCTTGAAGCTCGTGGTCATGTTTTTGCCACCGGCAGTGATTGCGAAACAATTCGCCATTTGTATGAAGAATATCGCGCAACATTCGTCGATGATTTGCGCGGCATGTATGCGTTCGCGTTGTGGTATAACCGCGCTCGCCGCCTGATTCTCGGCCGAGACCGCATGGGTGAGCAGCCCTTATACCTAGTCTCTGTCGGGCATTCTTTGTACTATGCATCGGAAATGACAGCCCTGATTCAAAGTGACGTCGTGCCTTTTAAGCTCGATTCATTGGCGGTACACATGTACTACCACTACGGCTTTGTACCCGACCCGACTTGCATTGTCTCGGGGGTGCGAAAATTGTCCGCCGGTCACGTTCTCACCATTAATCTGACCGCCTGGGACTTCTAAGAGCGCTGCTACTGGCGAATGGAAGATGCCCCCGCACTGCAAGGCAATCCAGCGCGATTGATCCGTGAGGAACTTGAGCGACCAGCGCAACTTATTACGCGAGCGGACGTGCCGGTTGGCGTTGGGTTGAGCGGTGGCATTGATGCGAGCGCCGTCGCCGCCGTGGCTACCTCGGCAGGTTCGCGTGATGTTCATGCGTTTACCGTGGGATATAGCGGAAGACCGTGGCAAGACGAACGGAGCAATGCTTGACGGTTTGCCGAATACCTAAAGATTCTCTTTCACACCGTGGAACTATTCACGGCCGATTTCGTAGAACAATATTCCATAATCAATTTAAATCGCGACGGTCCAATCGCCGACATCGCAGGAGTCGCGATAGCCGCCGTGGCGCAGTTGGCACGTCGCAATTCCGTGCCCGTGCTGCTGTTCGGGCACGGCGGAAACGAATTGTTTTGCGGTTACCATTGGGTTTGCTCGGCTTTGTATTCGACGCGCGGCCGCGAGACGACGGCGGCGGGTTTGCGCGGACTTATTGACTACATGCGAATCTCCGCTCCCCCATTATCGGTTACCCTCGGCATTCAATGGGCTTTGTCCGGGGCGGGCATTCTGTCGGAATGGCGCCAATTCCAGGCCGATCGTCGTGCCGATCTCGGCCGCGTTGTTTTTTGTGACAGCCAACTTTTTTTCAGCATGCAACCCTAGCCATGCGTAAGCGTTTTTACACAGAGCGCTTCTTAAGGAGGATCGGACAAACGGACTTGACGCAGGGTTTTACGGCGCAACGGCCGGATTCGCCGCCAGAGGCTATGTTGATCCGCCTGATTTGCGCAACCTATCTCATGGAAAACGGCATTGCTCAAACAGGCCGCCTATCGATGGCGGCGTCGGTCGAGTCCCGGCTACCGTTGGTCGATTACCGATTGGTAGAGACGGTCTCCGGCTTGCACAAAACGTATCCCTTGTCTGTTGACATGCGACCTAAGCAGTGGTTTCGTGAGGCGGTGGCCGAATTCGTGCCGAATTTTGTGCTCAGTCGTCGCAACCGGGGATTCCCGCGGCCATGGCGCCAGTGGGGACATGCGTTGGCAATCACGCACGGTGAGCAACTAATTGACGGTTATGTGGTGCTGAACGATATCATTTGCCCAGAAGCTGCGAAGCAACAACGGGAAGACCGCTTTCCGCGCCTTTCTGGGCGTCGACCTTTGGCGTCTCTGTCCTTGGGTCTGGAAAACTAGTGCAGACAAATGTTCACTTCCGATAAGCAAGCCCGATGACGATCTTTGAACCCAATACTGGTGGGAAATCGCGGCAACCCGCCAATCACCAAGGAATCGGCGCCGAGGGTGAGGGTGCTACCCTTGGCCGTGCACGCGTTCTCGATTTCCAGACGCAGATGCAGCCAGATCCGCACTTTGGGATTGGCAACAAAGCGCTCAAGGGTTCGATGTGGATGATTGCGGCGACAGGAGGCGCCAAAGCGCTCGGGTTCGCTTCTCAGTTCGCGCTAGCGTCGTTCTTAACAAAAAAGGAATTTGGCATCTACGCGATAGCTGTGTCGCTTTCAGTGCTGTTGTCCGTTTTACGGGACGGTGGCTTGCCAATGGTTCTGAGAGAGAAGGTACGTCGGTTCGATCTGTTTGCCGGTCCCGTCTTCTGGATGATGCTCGCAATCAATACTGGAACCGGGTGTTTAATTGCTGCAATTGCGCAACCTGCTGCGGATTTTTACCACATTCCCGAACTCGCCGGTGTTATTAGACTCTTTGCGATTAGTGTACCGCTGTGTGTTCTGCCCGCTGTATTGAATGTGCGTCTGGCCGTCAATATGAAATTTCGTGAACTTGGCCTTATACAGTTGGCCTCGGCAACGATTCGATATTCACTTATGTTGTTCTTTGCGTGGTCTGGATACGGAGCACGCAGTTTCCTGATCCCGTTGCTGATTACCAATGTCACGGACACCATCTTTTTATGGTTGGTGACCCGTTATTCGCCTTGGGCTATGCCGCCCAGATTCCGCTTTTGGCCCGTTCTTTTTCGATCCGGACGTTGGGTTTTGCTGGGAACTTTCGGCATCGCGTTGGGTAACAATGGTGCGTATTTCCTTCTAGGGAAACTCTTACCAAGTGATGCGCTGGGAACGTATTTCTTTGCATATCAAATTGTGATGCAACTTGGGATGTTGTTAGCAGATAATGTTTCTCAGGTTTTGTTCGCGGCTTTTGTCCGAATGAGGCAAGAATTACCGCGAATTCGCTCCGCGGTGCGGCGCGCACTTATCGTCGTGGTTCTAGTTAATGCAACCGCGAGTATGTTAGTGGCCGCAATTTATGAACCGCTCGAGCGCGCCCTCTGGCATGGCAAGTGGTCTGATGCAGCTCTACCTATATACATTCTAGCCATGGCGTGGCCCGCAACTGCCGGCGTCACTGTTTTGCGGGCGTTACAAATGGCTACTGGCCGGTTTCATCAATGGGGCGTCATTACCCTCATCGGTGCAATCTCCTCGGTTTGTGGCGCGGCGCTCGGCGCCTATATGGGCGGATCGGCCCAGACTGCGGCCGTAGGTTTTGGGCTCGGATCACTAGTTGGTGTAGGCGTCAGCGGATGGTTTGCACTCGCTGGCATCGGGATACGCGCGGGGGATTCCGCTACTTCCGTGCTGCGCCCATGGCTAATCATTGCGGTCACGGCCGCCTGCGCACGGATTGCGGGACATATGGTGAACAGCACGTGGCTCGAACTGGTCGTGACTATTCTTTGCTTTATTACTCTAGGCTTCTCTGGTCTCTGGCTATTTGCCAATGAAAGCGTCCAGCTTGTCTTGATCTCACTACGACAAATTATTCGCGGCAAAATCGTTAGGCAATTGGCTATCCACAGCGAATCTCCATGACATTCCTATGCGCGTCGCCATTTGCCAACCACTAATCCCAGCGTATCGACTTCCTCTATTCGAGCGCCTTGGCGCAATGCCCAACGTGGAACTGACTGTCTATGCGGGCGGGAGCGAGGGAAGCCTAAAGGGCTTCAATAGTGGGAGTTCATTCCAAGTCATTTCTGCACCTGTTCACCATATTGCGGGTGTATTGCGCGTGCAATTTGCGCAGGTTACCGCGCTGATGGGTCGTCGTTGCGACTTGCTGATCGCGCATTGGGACATCCGCTACCTTACGTTGGTGCCGTCTATCGCACTGGCGCGGTCTATCGGTATTCCCATCGTCCTATGGGGTCATGGTTATTCCAAGCGTCGGCATCGCCTAACCGACGGCGCCCGCAACGTCTGCGGCAAATTCGCGAACGCTGTGTTGCTTTATACACAAAGCGTTGCGGAACGACTGATAGAAACAAACCACTTTTCAAAGGAGCGTGTTTTCGTCGCACCGAATGCACTGGATCAGTCACCGATTCAAGCCGCGCGACAATACTGGTTGGACCGACCGCAGGCGCTCGGGGCATTTCAGCGCGGGCACGGGCTTGACCCGGCGAAGACTATCATCTTCATCTCTAGACTCGAGGCCGAGAACCGCATTGATCTCCTGCTTCAGGCGACCGAAGCCTTATCCCGCAAACATATCGGGCTCAAGACTATAATCATCGGCGACGGTGGCGAACGCAAGCGACTTGAACAACTCGCACGCTCACTTGGGATTGAAGACCGCGTCATTTTTGCCGGCGCAATATACGACGAATCAAAGCTCGCTCCGTGGATGCTGAGCAGCGCTTTGTTCTGTTATCCAACGAATGTGGGGCTCAGTCTGCTGCACGCGTTCGGGTACGGGCTCCCAGCGATTACCAGCGACAACATTCGGGCTCAGAATCCAGAGATTGAAGCGTTGATTCCGGAAGACAATGGCCTTCACTATAGGAGCGGCGAATTAGGAGATTTGGCCCACCAATGTGGCCGGATTCTCAGTGACCCTACGTTACGATTGCGCCTCTCGGCGTCGGCATTAAAAACTGCATTGGAGCGGTATTCCATGGACCAAATGGTCAATGGCTTTAATAATGTCTTCGAATGGGCAAACGACCGCCGTGCCACAACTGGCGGTGCTGGGCAAGTACTTTGAGCACCAAACCGACGATACCGTGGGTGTACGCGAACGGGCGGCGACGCGACCATTGGATACCGCTCGGTGATCTAACAAAAGAAGTGTATCAGCGCGGAGGCACGCATGACTACACGCAAACGAATTACCCTCTCGTGCGCAAATCCATCTTCATCGAAGACGATGTTTGGATCGGGGCAGCGGGGTTTATGGGTCCCGGTGTTCAAATCGGTCAAGGCGCCGTGGTCTGAGCTCGCGCGGTCGTGCTCAAAGAGATCCCACTCTGGAAAATAGCTGTTCGCCTGGCGCCTGCCGCTGTACCGCCAGCATCAGCGCCTCGCAGCCGCTGGTATCCGGGTCAGCCGGCCCTGGCTGACTCAATTCGCCCAGGCCTCGATCAGCTTGCTCGCTCCGATCTACGAGGCACAGCTCGACTGTAACGTAACCGTCCGGTCTTGGCCGTCTAGATTTCGATTTTGCGATTGAGCCAAGCTCGCATGCGGCGATTTTGCTGAGAGACGGAGATTGGCGCCTCGTGGGGGATTGGAACCAAAGGCTATTGAAGCCGACACGGCGAGCAAGCGGACTGTGCGCGGTAGATGGTCGGCACAGCAACGTCAGCAGATTGTCCGCGCAAGCCTGGTCGCAGGCGCATCGATCAACGAAGTCGCTCAGCGTTTCAAGGTTCGACCGAACCTTCTGTCATCGTGGCGACGGCGCCACACCGAGGCGCTTGCGGCCTCGAAGCGCAAGGCAACGCCTATAAGGTTTGCGGCTGTGCGGGTGAAGGCAGTTTCAGTGGACGGCACGATCGAGATTGATTTGGTGTGATGTGCCCCCGCCTTTAGTGCCACGGCGGCGCTCGTAAAGTCCAAAGTTATCACGTTGCCCTTTATTTGATTCATGCTCCGTTGATCATTGTGCTATGCAAAATTGCCGTAAGGTTCGGATTACACGGCGTCCTTGGGTCCATAGTCTCAGCGTCGGTAATTGTCGCTGCCTGCATTGCGTCGGCCGTCGGCTTTCACTTGTATGTGGAGAGACCAATTCTTGCCGCATTCGCACGCGCGCGTAGCAGCCCAAGGGTCGTGATTAGTCCGCTACCCTAGCATCTGCGTATTCCAGCGATCGTGAACAGTCATTCCACGCGATGGTGAACAGTGCGTGGAGCGGGTAACTGGAGATTGCATTTTTACTTTAGGTGTTCACGATCCGTCAAGCAAGCGTGTGACGCCGGCGAGATGGGCTCAAGTTTTCGGGTTGTGTCTTTCCATCGATCGAGAAGCGCGGTCTGACGCCGCAGGCGGCAGAAGCGCATGGGTTTTTGAGCGTGGTGGTTGAAGTCGACCGCCTATAACGGCCCAGGAGCGCCGATCGATGGGTACCCCTTGGGTATGACACCCCGGATTTTCGCCTCGGCACCTCATTCATGCGTCCACCGGCGCGCGCGACTTACGCATCGATTCGCCGGGGATCTTCAGCTCGATGCGATGACTCTGGTGCACGAGGCGGTCCAAGATGGCATCGGCGAGCGTCGGCTCGCCGAGATAGGCGTGCCAGGTATCGACGGGCAGCTGGCTGGCGATGAGCGTTGAGCCGACATTGACGCGGTCATCGAGGATTTCGAGCAGATCCGCCCGATCCTGGGTCGAGAAGCGCGGTCAGACCCCAGTCGTCGAGCACGATGAGGGAGGCCTTGGCGATCGTCTTCAGGAACTTGATGTAGCTGCCGTCGCCGTGCGCGACGCGCAGCTCCTCGATCAGCCGCGGCACGCGCCAGTAGAGCACCGAGGCGCCCTGGCGGCAGGTTTGCTGAGCGAGCGCGCAGGCGATCCAGGTCTTACCGGAGCCGGTCGCGCCGGTGATCAGCAGGTTCTGGCTGCGGCGGATCCATTCGCCACCGGCAAGCGCTGCGATCTGGCGTTTATCGAGGCCGCGGGCGGCTTTGTAGTTGATGTCCTCGACGCTCGCCTCGGCGACTTTCAGGTGCGCTCCGCGCAAGAGCCGCGTGCGTCGCTGGTTGTCGCGGTAGAGCCGCTCGCGATCGACGATGAGCGCGATGCGCTCCTCGAAGGATAGCGCATGGATGGCGGGGTTTTCTGCTGCTCCTCCAGCGCTTGGATCATGCCGTGGAGCTTCAAGCTCTTGAGTGTCTCGATCGTTGGGTTCGTCAACATCGTTCTCTCCGTGGGTTGGGTTTGGATCATCATCGTCAGTGGTAGTAGCCGGGGCCGCGCACGTTGCCGTGCGCCGGCAGCTCAAGATCGAGGGGTTCGGCTTGTGGCGCAGATCCCGGCCGCTCTCGAGGATCGATTTGACGCTCTTGCGGGTGGGGCTGCCGAGCCGCACCGCGAGCGCGCTCGCCGCCTCCAAGCGCCCCTCGCCGTACTCGCGGCTCAAGTTCAAGAGCCCCAGGCAGGCTCGATATCCTTGCTCGGGATGGGGTTTGGAGCGCAGCAGGTGCTCGACGACGGCGCCGGTGTGCGATGCCGATCGAGCTCGCCCCACTGGATCAGGCGCTTCGGCGACCACTCGGCGTGCGCCCGGTGCGACTTCGGCATGTGCTCGCGCAAGCGTCGTGTGCGCGCCGCGCTGGTAGGAGCGCACGTGGCTGGCGACACGCTCGCTGCGGAAGAACACCTCGACGGTGGCGGCGGTGAAGCGCGCCCACACCTGATGGCCGACCAGGGCGTGCGGCACGCTGTAGTAATGCCGATCGACATCGACGTGGTAATCGAAGGCGACAGTGCGCTCCTTCCACTCGGCGAACACGTACGGCGTCGGCGGCAGCGCGCGCATCGCCGGCCGGTCGAGCGCCTCGAAGACGCTGCGTCGCGAGCCCGGCAGTCGCTGGAACGGCCGATCGTTGAGGTCGGTCAGCAGCGGGCGGATCGCGCGCGTTGAGTTCCTCGAGGCTAAAGAAGCGCTGATGCCGCAGGCGCGCCAGGATCCAGCGATACACCAGTAAAACCGTCAGCTCCGCCCGGCTTTTGTCCTTCGGCCGGTAAGGCCGCGCCGGGATGACCACGCAGCGGTAATGCGCGGCCATCTCCTCGTACGAGCGCTGCAGTTCCGGCTCGTAGCGATCCGCGCGCGTGACGCCGACCTTCGGGTTGTCGGGCACGATGATCGTCGGGGCCGCGCCGTAAAACTCCAGCGCCCGCACGTGGCTCGCCGAGCCAGTCCGGCAGCGACTCGCTGCGCGTCGCCTCCGCGTACGCACAGCCGCTCGCGCCCATGGCGCTCACGAACAGATGCGCCCGGAACGCCTCCTCGCCGCGCAGCAGCCGTAGATCGGCACCGTGCGGCCGGCGTAATCGACGAACAGCTTCTCGCCGGCGAAGTGCCGCTGGCGCATCGAGCGCTTCAGCCGCTTCTCCCAGCGCCGGTAGATCTGGCAGAAGGCGCTGCGCCGGTAGGCCGCCGCGCCGTAGCGGCCGGCGTATTCCTCCCACAGCAGCTGCAGCGTCACGTGCCGATGGCGCTTGAGTTCCCCGTGGATCCAGGCGCAGTCCGGCGGCACCAGCGGCCCCGGCTTTGCCGCCAGCGTCGGCCCGAACACGCGCCGCTCGAGCTCGACCTCCGAGAGCCTCTCGGCCTCAGCCGCGCTCGATCCCGCACGCCGCGCACCGCCCGCAGATACTTCGAGACCGCCCCGACCGACAGTCCCAGCGCCCGCGCCAGCGCCCGGACGCTTAAATTGCTCGACTGCAGCCCGATCAGCTGCTTCAACTTCGACATGGAGATCCTCTCGTTCGGCATCGACCGCGCTCCTGGGGGCAAAAAATCCCCAGATTACGCGGTCGCCTTCCGATCAATCTCCAGCCGCCCACCTCACTCTCCACGATCGTGAACACTTTTCCACGATCGTGAACAGCGCGCCACGCGGCGCCCCAAACTGTTCACGATCCCGTGGAAACGCTGTTCACGTTGCCGTGGAATCCGTGTTCACGATCCCGTGGAAACGCTGTTCACCATCGCGTGGAATACGCAAGCATCCCTATTCTTTCAGTGCTCGATCCTCACTAGCTCTCGCTCGTGTAGCAGCTCGCGCACCTGTCTTATTAACTGCCGCAGCTCGGCACGATGACCGCCACAACAAAAGCAACGCGGCCGGCCAGGACCTGACACCGAGTTGTGTAGCTTCAGCGACTTCGGGACAAAAGGCTAGCGGGAAAATGAGAGACTTCGAGCTGCTGCGGGCGCCCCGCAGACGGAGCGAAGTGGATGAGCAAACGAGAACATCGGCGATTTACGGCAGAACAGAAACCAGAAATCTTATGCGAGGCTGACCGGCCCGGCGTGACGGTGAGCGAGTGGAGTTCTATCTTGGGTCACATCAACCGCGGGGTTCGCTATGATCGACAGGAGAATTGCAAAAAGCCCCCCTTTTTTACACATCATTGATAATAGGCGTACTTAAGCCGCTATTGATCACTATTGAATAGCGCGCTGCTGCATGAGTCGCGATATGAAGGTAATCTCGGTCACAATCCCGCGCTGCCGCAAGCGATCCAAGGTAGCGGCATTACTGATGCAAATATTATTCAAAAAAAAGTTCCGCGCCATTTCAATCGGAAGATCGCGAGCAATCTGGCCAATCATATAGCGGCAAAAAAATGCCGTGACTAACATGGCAGGTGGCCGTTGGCGAAATTTTTCGCAGAAATACTCGGCGCTGCAAAGGTCATAGTGCAGAATGTATCCTTTTTTCATGGTTGTTGGCTGCTTTTGCACCCTCTGCCATCTATGTATGTTGAACAAGAACTTCGCTGCGACGGAAGTCCGTATGAACGACTTATGATTTGAATACCCCAAGAAATATCCTGCGGGAATACTCTTGCCGGTAACCGGATGCCGCATCAACCGCGGCAAGGCGCCTCGGAATCGCAAATAATAGAACCAATAGTCGTACCAAGCATTCATCTTTGGAGCTGAAACTGTTCGCCGAATCATTGCGGAAGACCATCTCCATAGAAACTCGGTTATCGGGAATCGACGCAAGAACAGCGTGCAGTCAACGAATGGCCGTCCGGATCCTTCGCCAATGGGGAGGGCTTCTAGATTGGGAACGAGAATCTGATCAATGTGTTCAGGAATTGATGAGAAAAAATCCTCGTGGTTACCTGGGGCGTCGTTCGCTGCTTCGTTCATCAAAAGCAATTCGTCGGGATCAATATTGATAAGCCAGTCGATCCCTTCGTCCGTCGCATATTGTGACGCGACGTAGGTATTTATCCGCTTTCTAACGTCCATGTTCTCTTTCCATCGTGGGAGTATGTCTCTTATCCAGGCGGGGCTATCGGGGATCGATTCCGGGTCGATGGAGTCGGCGCACACGACGCGATCAATGTCTTTGATTAATTGAAGTGTATTGTCTGTGGTGCCATCAAGAAAAACGTAAATGCGCGAGCACCCTATGCCAAGGTGATAGGCGATGGCGTCCGGAAGCAAGCTCGCCTCATTTTTCACCGTGTATGTGATCGCAAACCGCTTACTCGAAGGCACGGTTATCCCCAGTCATCGATATCGAGCATTATCACGAGCAAGCTCCAGGCGCGAATTGCGACTGGGACAAACGACTCGTCACTTGTTTAGGGAATGTGTAATTTCCATTACCGGGTGCATCAGTTATTACATAGCATAAGGCAATGATCTGCCGCACATAATTGCGGATTCGTATCAAATACTGGTCGTCGAGAGGGTTCCAATACTCGTCGAATTCGACACGGAGAATGCCGATTTTGAGGTTATCCGCAGTAGCTGACTCAAGCTCTTTGTACTCTGCACCCTCAATGTCTAGCTTCAGTAAATCTAAGCGGGTATGCGGGTTGCGCTCCATGATTGTCGATAGGCGCGGGACGAGGACCTCAATGTAACCGTTGGTCTCCTGCAAATTTAACAAGGAGTGCGAGACATGCTTAGGGTTACTGGGCGCGTAGAACTGAAATCGATCTGCTTTGTCCCAGAGGACTAATGCACTGAAGTGGTAGCGAGCATTATCAGCGGCGTGCGCTTTCACATATTCTATCGCGCGCGGAGTTGGATCAAACGCGAACACCTCGCAGCGAAACAGTTCGATTAGCCCAAGGTCGAAAGAGATATCCTCACCACAGCCGACGCAGTAACAAATCGAGTCAGCACAGATTAAGTCCACTGGAATACTCCAGCCCCCATAGCGAGTCCCGATGCGCCGCAGGTCGGTGCGTCGTGTGAGCGGCACGTGCGTAATCGGATCGCGACCCGCAAGATGAAAGAATCCGCTCCGCAGTTTCTTTGAAAGCCGTTTAGCGATATGAAATGGGGGCATGATTCGGCAGAGCTCCTTCGTGGCTTTAGTCAACCTGGACGAAGGCAGGTCGTTCTTGCGGTGGACAACCTCCGACAACCCTAGTGTATAGCGCATGCATCTTTCGAGCGATTTGGTCCCAGGAGAATTCCTGCGAAATCCATAGCCGACCTTGAGCACCCATGTTCCGCAGTACGTTGGGCGGCAAGGCGGTCGCAGCTTGGAGTGCGGTGGCAATGGCTCCGATCGTCGGATCAATGACCCATCCACACCCACGCTGCTCAATGGGTTTCCAGGGCGTCCCGTTCGTTGTAATTACCGGAGTCCGCAAGCAAGTGCCTCGCCAATCACGAGGCCAAAATTCTCGCTGAACGTCGGTAGAACGAACAGCTCCGCCTGAGCATAGTGTTGCCACTTTTGCACATCATCCGCGGCTTCGCAAAGCTCAATGGAGTCGGCAACGCCGGAGTTGGCGATCGCTGCAGAAACGTTTTGGCGGTAATTGGCTTCATCGGGACCGACGATACGCAGAATCCAACCAGCGGGGCGCACTTGGCGCCAGGCGGCAATTAGTTCGAGTACGCCTTTTTTGGGATGCAGTCGCGACAAAAAGAGCGCGGTTCGGGCGTCACTCGGTGACAAAGAAAAATTATGCGGTGGACTCTCGATGCCATTGCCGACGATGGCGATCGGTTGTCGTAGACCGATTCGTCTAATGTTTTCGGCTTCGCTTGCGCTGGTAGCGTGAAAAACGTTTGCTGTCTTCAGGCACCATTTTTGATAGGTAGCGAGGGCCACTTGTTTTCGAATGGGTTGATGCTCCAATGCCCAGCGCTCGAGCATGCCATGTGGACTTATGATGAAGGGCAGATTTCGGCTACAGGCCGCAACAGCGGCCATGACGTTGCTCGGTAACCACAGACCATTATCGTGAATAATGGTTGGCACGGCGGGCGATGCTGTCGCGAGTCGTCGCACGTTGGCGAAAGTGCGGCCGGGGGTCAAGACGTTAACGCCAAATGCTGTCCCGTTGTCTCTGAGCGAGCCAATTTCGGGAGCCGCCCTCGAATCCGCGGACACTATGGTATTCGAGCGCCGTGCGACTGCGCGCGACAATTGTGCGACGGTGCCTGACACCCCACCCTTCGAAGCCCGCAGGCTCGCAACCGTCTGGACGATGTGGAGCACGATTAACTAACGTGACGTTACCCCGGTCGGTGGAGAGGGGACTTCGCCCTGGAATTGCAGCACGGCTTGCCACCACCCAGCGCTCTCGTTCCAGTTTCGCCCCGATCCGCCCCAGAGCACGATGCCGTCAGCGCCCTTCCGACACAGCGTCAATTCAGCGACCCAATCGGCAACGGGCACTTCGTGACCGCGCAGGATAACGTTGCCGTCGAAGTACTCGAACCAAAGAAACGGGTAGACCGGTTTTCCGTACTGACGCGCCTCGTCAAGGGACGCGCTCGCAAATTGATGCCAACCAGCAGGATCATCGTAAAATGTATAAAGTGACGGCAACACAAAGTCGACCAAGTCGGCGAGTGGCCGCAAGGCCAGATTCACGGCCCGCCATTCGGCAAGCTCCTTTTGATCTTGGCGCACGATCGGCCAATATACACGGGTGGGCGCGATCCCATAGAAGCCGAACTTAATGTTCGGCCTGGTGCGACGGATGATCTTTGCGGTCAACAGATAATTTTCGATGCTTTGAGCCCGGATACTTTCGCCAACGCCTAGGAGCGGCCAATTCTCGATGTCTATATATATGGTGCTAGCCTCGGACGGCAACCGATTCAAGGCGGCCACAACACCTTGCTCGTCCACATATTCTCTCGGCATTCCGGGCCGCCAAATGCCAGCAACCGAGAACATTGGCACCAAACCCTCGTGCGAAAGGTTCGGTTTGCCGTGATGCAGCAGCGCATCGAACATGGGAAAAGCGGCGCCCGCAGCGAACGCACGAAAGCGTCGTATGCCTGTCCAGGTCGCGGCGAGAGGAAGCAAACTGATCGTTAGCCAACGTCGCTTCCTGTTTGGCTGTGTAGTTGACATTTGTCGAGTCAAAAGCGGCAATTGGCGTCTCGGAATTATGAACGGACAGCTACGCAACAAGTTTGGCAATCTTGGGCGTAAGCGGAACAAAAACGACTTGTGTTGCTATATTGCCAGAAAATCAAGATAAAATATTTCTTATATACCTAACTCCAGTAGTGTCCCAACGTTAATCGAATAAATTCATCTGGTTATGCGCTTCGGACGGATTTTGATCGGTGTCGATTTGCGCAAGTAGCTCATCCAAAGGCATTTGCTCGCAGAGGGTGAGGCTGAGTATCTGTAGATTTTCATAGAGCGACCGCGGCAGATTCAGCCGCTTCTTGACGATGGCGACGAGGACGTAGACCGAGATGGCGATCCAGATTTGTGTCTTCACCGCGTTTTCGGAAGTTCCGAAGAATGCCTTGATCCGCAGGTGTTGCTTGATCCATTTGAAGAAAAGCTCCACCTGCCAGCGGCAGCGATACAGGTCGGCGATGCTCAATGCGGGCAAGCCGAACTGATTGGTCAAGAATACGAGGCGCTTGTGGGTCTTCGGATCGATGTACTTGATGCGACGGAGCGGAACGGGAAACCCTTTGTGCGAATAGAAGCCACTCAAGATCACCGTTTGATCGCAGATCAGCCCGGTCGCTCGATCCACCGGATGGGAGTAGCGACGCTCGGCCTTGAGGTTCGACTTGGCGCGCGTGACGAAGAAGCTGCCAGCCTCGTGCAGGTGATACAGCCGCTCGAAGTCGAGGTAGCCGCGATCCATCACGTAGTAGGCTCCGGGCTCGGGCAGGAGCAAGTCGAGCACGTTGACGTCGTGCATCTTCCCGTCGGAGATGTGAATAAAGCTCGGAATATTGCCGCGCAGATCGAGCAGCGTGTGCAGCTTGACGGCGGCCTTCGTCGAACGAAACGGCGCCCAGGGAAAGACCGACAAGACACAGATCGATCGTCGTCGCATCGAGCGCGTAAACCGTCTCGGCCAAGTCCACGCCGAAGGGTTCCTCGGCATACAAGCCGCGCGCGATGCCGATCAAGCGCTCGGCGAAGCTCGCGTAGATGCGCCAATCGCGGGTCGCGTTGGCGTTGGCCAACGTGTTGCGCGAGACGTTGCCGCGAATCCCCAGATGATAGAGCTTCGCCGCTTGGGCTCGAAGGCTCGACTCGATATCCCGCAGACTCTCTCGGTAGGTCAGCTGCGCGAAGGCCATGCACAGGTACTGGTCGAGACACGAGAAGCTCTTGACCTTGTGCTCCCCGGCATAGCGCGCCACGCACCGGCGGAACGTCGTCAGCGGAAGATGGCGCATCAACTGCGAGAAAACGAGCTGGCCTTGATGCATCGATCGACTCCGCGGCGGGGACCGCGGTCACGGTGCGCGAGGCCGAATCGATGTTCAAATCGAGACCAAGAAAATATGGCGGTTTCTGTATCATGTTCAATGACTTAAACGCGTCGTCCCGTTCAACGTTGGGACACTACTGACCTAACTCTGCAAAACCTAATCCTGTTTAGACGCGGGCAATCATGGTAATCGCGGCAAACCGACCGGCGCGCGCAACTGCCTGCAGGGTTGCTTTCTGTCGGGCTTGGCCGATGACTTTCGAGATTCACTGCCCGCGCCGCAATTGCGCGCGCGAGAGTCGCCGAACTGCAAGCGGAGTTATATAATTTCGGCGTCGGCGGTCATAAAGTGCGCTGCAATGCAGAATCAACATGGATCAGCTACCTATTCGCCTGCGGATCTCTCCGCTACGGATATACTTGAAATGCAGCTTACAGGCCAGAGACTTTATGGCGATAACCTAGATCCTGATCAAATCCAGGCTTGGTACGACCAGGAAGCGACCGGATATTTCGATTTGCTCAAGGATTTTTACGCCATTACTGACGGCAACAATCAATATGCATATGGATACAAAGCGCTTAATTATTTCCACGCGATTTCCGCGCTGTCCAACAGGCGGTTTGACTGCTGCGTTGCGCTTGGTTGCGCAGCGGGAGATGACGTAACTCCGCTTGCATCCGTTGTTGATCATTTCATCGCTATCGAGCCAGCTGAAAAGTGGTGGCGGACCACGATAGGGGGAAGGCCGGCAACTTATCTGAAGCCCGCAATTACGGGCAATATTGAAATCCTGTCTAATAGTGCCGATTTGGCGACATCGTTCGGCGTCCTTCACCATATCCCTAACGTCACTCATGTTGTGAGGGAGATCGCTCGAGTGCTGCGCCCGGGTGGTCTGTTTGCCGTTAGGGAGCCAATTTCCTGGATGGGAGATTGGCGGCGGCGAAGACCGGGATTGACCATTAACGAGCGAGGATTACCACTACATTGGTTCGAGCAAACAGCCCGGGAAAGTGGTTTCGACATTTCCCGTCGCCACCTTTGCATGTTTCGACCAGTGTCGTCTTTGGCGAAGAAGCTTGGAGTGTCCATCCCCTACGGGTCGCGGGCTGTTACGATAATAGATTGGGTCCTCAGTGAGATGCTTCGCTGGAATATCTACTACCGGCGAGATAGCCTTATAAAAAAAATTGCACCTGGGTGCGCTTTTTGGATTTTGAAAAAACACTGACCAATCGGACATGCACCGGCAGCTTCGGCACTAGCCTGGAACCCCATAGCGCCCAACTGGATTAACATTTTGCGTACCCGGCGCGCGGTTGAGCGACGCGTTAGCTGAACTGTAGACACCACGGCGAGGCACGGCGCTGTTACCATTACCCGTTGATTTCGTCGACGTAGGTCTGCTCCTCGAGAGCGGGCCGCAGAGCCTTCTCGAGGCGATTGAGTAATTGATGTAGCGTTTCGCGGCGGCTGCGCACGAGCGCAACCAACATGTTGTGCTCGTCACTGGCCACGGCGGCGTAACCGATCGATGCGTCGTTGATGGCGCCGAGAGAGATAGTGCCCTGCTCTGCGTCCAGGAACTCCTCGATTGTCGGCCACGGGGTAGAAGGCCCGGATTTTCGGGTAGAGGAGGCCGGGCGGGGCTTCACGCCGGCGGCTTTGGCGCGAGTTCGCGTTGAACGTGCCATGGCAGTATTTCGTGGACTCCCTGAGATTCGGATCGAACTGATTGCGCACAATTGTGCGGCGATATCGTACAGTCGATCTTTGCGCTCATGATAGCTGCGATGCAATCCCCAATGACCCCCACGCAGGGGCAGTACCTGGCATTTATTTACGCCTAAACGCGGGTGCTGCGGCGCCCGCTGCCCGAAGCGGACATTTAAAAATACTTCGAGGTCACTCCACCCACCGTGCATCAGATGTTGATCACCTTGGAACGTAAGGGCCTGATCCGGCGCACCCCCGGCGTCGCCCGCAGCATCGAGTTGCTCATCGCGCCCGACTCTCTTCCGGTGCTGCGCTGAGCGTCGGCGCGCATCGATTTTGCCATCTTCACGGGATTAGCCGAAGAGGAACTGCAGACGCCGGTTTCCCAACCACGGCACCGGTAGATTGGTCTTGGCGAAGCCGGCCGCCATGAGCGAGTGGGTTGTGGGCGCGCTTCTGGAAGCGCACCTGGATCTCCCGCTCGGTGATCATCACGTGGGCGACCGCGTTGATGAAGTCGCGGAAGATGTGCTGGGACTTGGCGGTCGCGTAGCCGTTGCCGAGCTGCTCGCCGAGGAGGCGATACAGGCTGCTGGCCATCAAGGTGAGCTGCAGATCGCAACTGACCTTCATGGCGACCGCCGAGGACAGGGCGTCCATGTGGAAGAAATCCACGCCGTCGGCGATGCCGTTCTCGATGAGCATGCGCTGCGCGTAGCGGCCGATCAGGTGCACCGCGGAGCGGCGCAGCTGGTTGGTCACGACGATGGTCGGTTCCTCGTGGCCCAAGTCGGTGACCGTAATCTGGCGGATCGGTCCCTCATAGTCGCGAAGCGTGACCGTCTGGTCCAAAATGCGCGGCGTGCGATACGTGCGCGCGATGCTCTCGAGTTCGATGCGTCGCCAGGCCGAGGCCGGCTGCGCGTGGATCTCCTTGAGCATCTTCGGGTCGCGACGGCGCAGCGTGATGAAGGGGATGCCGAGCTCATTGAGGCGGCTTAAGTTGCGGTAGGTGGTGAGCTTGGAGTCGAACACCAGCTCTTCGGGCAGGTGCCCGGTGCGCTGCTTCCAGTACTCGACGAAGCGCAAGATCTCATCGTTCTGAGTCTCCTTGCGCACGGCGGCATTGGCGTAGCAGAACACCCGCTTGTCGGCATCCTGAGCGAGGAAGGCGAGCACGCCCTTTTGCCGGCGGCTGCGCTTGGAGACGTAGTGCTTCTGCAGCAGCGCATCCTCGCCATGGAAGGGAATGGTGTGAAAGTCCACATCGAAGGACACGCCGTGCTCGAAGTCCAAGGCCTTCATGGCGTCGAACCAGCGGCTCATGAGCTTCGGATAGGCGCGCCGGGGCAATCCGGCAGCTGTACTCGGTGAGGAAGCTGCGCTTCGGGATCACGTTGAGTCCGGCGAAGAGCGCCAATCCCTCGATCGAACACCGAACTCATGACGTGGCTGTGCCGGGCACTGCCGAAGAGCTTCAGCGCCAGCAGCGAGCGCATCGCCTGGGCCGCGGGGATCTGCTGGGTGCCGGGGAAGCCCGCCTGCTCGAGCATCCGCTCGAGCGGGATCTTCGTCAGGTACGGCACGAACAGGAACAGGCCGCCGAACTGGGTGCGAAAGTGCCGCGGCTGACAGATCCAACTCGCGCACATCGGCCACCGCCGCCGCTTCCGGTCGTAGTGTCGCCGGCCGCTCCTCATCGGCGCGCCGCGGGTAACTTGGCGAAACCGGCATCCTTGAGCAGGCGTGCGACCGCCGCAGGACTTAAACGCCGGTCCTCCTCCTTCAGTGTGCGGCTGATGTCGTAGATCGACAGGTTCTGCTTGCGCAGCTCGATGATCTTCTCGCGCGTCGTGTTGCGCTTGGGCGAGACGTGGGGGCCCTTGGTCACGGGCAGGAAGAACGGGCGCTTGCAGATCCTGCCGAAACCCGTGGCACAGCACGCGAAAGCTTCCCGGGGTGTAGCCGAAGCGCGCGGCGGTCTCGGCCGAGGGGAGCCCGTCGACGAAGTAGGCGCGCAGCGCTTCGTATTGGCGGTGGGTTGGGTTAGCGGGTTCGAGGAAGACCCGTTTGATGTCGCTATCTGTTATCTCTTTACGAGACCGAATAGACATACATCCACTATGTCATAGGGCCGTCCCTGTTGCAAGCGAAATCAAGCCATTGCAGGCTGAAATATCGAAGAAATACTAGGTAATTAATGCATCTCAGCGGCACTTTCAGGATTACTGCCGCGCACGATCGAAAACGCTGGTCATGCTGTGACCAGGTGGTATTAAATCCATATATCTACAGTATAGATAACGCTACGGACACGCGAAGCGCGCCATCCCTGGGCGCGAGCGCATCGCTCAAAGCGGAGCCGTTAGGTGATTAGGCGCGATGGGGTTCCAGGCTAGCGGAGTTATCGCGTGAGGGCCCCAGGGCCAGCCGCTAATGCGGCCCCACCATGCGTCTATCCAATGTGAGCGTAAACAGGTACAGGCGACTATGGTTGGGTATATTGCAACCCCCTGACTTAGAGGACCACTGAGGAGTAGAGTTTTCCACCAGGAGAGCTCGAATGAAGAAGTCCCGATTTACCGAAGAGAAGATCATTTCGATCCTTCGAGAAGCCGACGCCGGCGTAAAGATCACTGAGTTATGCCGTAAGCACGGCATGAGCGATGCGACTTTTTACAAATGGAAGTCGCGGTACGGCGGGCTCGATGTGTCGCAGCTGCGTCGGTTGAAGGATCTGGAGTCCGAGAACAATCGGCTCAAGCGGATGTTCGCGGAACTATCCCTGACGCATCAGGCGTTGCAGGATGCCGTTGAAAAAAAGCTCTGGCGCCGGTTCGGCGAGCCGAATTGGTGGATGTCATGGTTGCTGATCATGGTTTGAGTGTGCGCGAGGCATGTCGAGCGGCGCGCCTGGCTCGATCGACGTATTACGCGCCGGCCGAGCCGAAGAACGATGCCCCGGTGATTAGCGCAATCGAGGCCTATATTGCTGAGAATCAGCAGCATGGATTTGACAAGCTCTATCCGGTAGTGCGCCAGCAGGGCTTCGGCAAATCCCGGCTGTACCGCGTGTACAAAGCCTTGCGGCTGAATATCAAGCGTCGGGGCAAGCGGCGATTGCCGGCGCGCATCAAAGAGCCGTTATCGGTGCCGGTGCGGCCGAACGAAGTCTGGTGCGTGGATTTTATGTCCGATGCCCTGTGGTCGGGTCGGCGCTTTCGCACCTTTAATGTGCTCGACGACTTCAACCGTGAGGCCCTGCGGATCGAGGTCGACACCAATCTTCCCGCTGCGCGAGTTGCGCGGCACGCCGCACAGGCTGCGCATGGACAACGCGCCGGACCTGATCAGCGACGCGCTGGCGAAATGGGCCAAACGCTATGGCGTCGAACTGTTGTTCATCCAACCCGGTCGGCCGATGCAAAACGGCTATATGGAACGCTTCAACCGCACTTACCGCCAGGAGGTCCTCAACGCCTACGTCTTTGAAACCCTGAACGAGGTCCGCCGCATGATAGCCGACTGGCTCGTTCGCTACAACGAGAAGCGGCCGCATGAATCCCTCGGCGATCTGTCCCCACGGCAATATTTAATGGCAAAATCCCTTTAACCCTCTACTTTTAAATGGTCCTGAAAATCGAGGGGGTTACAGCATCCCCACCGGATTCCCATTCCAGCATAATGGTTTAGATGCAGGTGGTGCGGTAGACGCTGCGCCATTCTCTATGGCGTTTCGGGAGACGGCTATTTCGCCTGCCGTCGCTGTCTCAAGCTGGGCTATTCGAGCGAGGCCGAGCATCTGATGGGCCGACTATGGCGCAAGCAACGCAAACTCGAGGCAAAATTGGGCGACTCCCACGAGAAGCCCAAGTAGATGCGAATGCGAACATATGAACGCATCTGGAAGCAAATCGATGAGATCGAGGAGAAGAAAGATGTGGTTTGCTGGGCTGGAATTATGCGGATCATGCAGCGCGGCGGAATCAAGTTCGATGATTTGTATGGAGGGCGACGGTGAGTGGTCATGGTCATAGGCCGGAATCGTCCAGTTATGATCTGTGTGCTTGACGGGGATGCTTACGCCTGACACTTGATCGAAGTCAAAGCGCCGAAGTAGCCCCAGTTCCGCAGCCTGGCCACCGTCGGAGATTACCCGGAAAAACGTTCCCCCGGGGATTTGCGGAATGCAAGAGGAACCTCATGGGTTGGAAACCAATCCGGTAAGGCTATAATGAAAGAATGAAATCCAGGCTTTATATGACCGCCGATTTCGATTCTTATTGACTCGCCGAACAATAGTCGCAGGAAAGGAGCTACAATAACGTTCATCCTATGGCTGCTGTCCACTCTTGGGTATTTTCGTAGTGTAGCAAAATTCTTATACCCAAGTTCTTGCAGAAGCGAAACTATTGTCGATTTGCCACCCTGGAAATCCGACAGATGTTGTTCGAACAGTATTATTGGTCTATTGCGTTTTATTAGGCCTTGCGCGCCGATAATGGCGTGGCGCTCATGACCTTCGACATCTATTTTGATTAATACAATATTATTGAGATCGGGAAATATCGAATCGAGCGTCCGTATGTTTACGACCTGCGCTTCACTTTCTGGTATGTCACCAATTTTCCCGCCGCCGATATTATGTGGGGGAATACGCATGAGGGCGGTCGCATTTTTATCAGACAAGCCCAACTCGAAGCAGATGATGTTCTTTACAAGTTCTGCGTTCAGACTTAGAACTTTAAAGGTTCTCTGGATCGGCTCAAAGCTATAAACGGTCTGAAAACAATCAGAGAAATAAAGACTGTGATTGCCGATGTTTGCTCCGATATCAATCGCGACCGCATTTTTTGTGTCTATCTTGAGCGTGTTGATCCAATCAAAGAACGAGTCCAATTCGTCTCTTTCGTAAACGCCGTCAAAATTAATGCAATACGCAATGTAGTCGAAGGAAAAGACAACCAATTGCCGTCTCTTATTCGAAATGTGTACTTTGCCCTGACGAGTAACAAACCTTCTTACGTGCCACAAGAATGCTCTTGATAGGTAACCAAGGCGACCGTGCTGTCGGCGGTATAAGACGATTCTTGGCATCTCTTCAATCCTTAGGGATAGCAACGATAAAGCACTATATGCGCGATGCTCGCCGTGTTGGAAGGCCACCGGGAATTGAACGGGCTGGACCGCCTTGGCGGCCACCATGCAGTATCCAACCGGCCGAATTGGTCAGAATGCTACACCCACGAAGATTGCGATGCGCACGTGTGGATGAGGCGGAAGGCTAAAGAAGGCGGCGTCGAAACGCAAGCGGTTGAGAGGAAAGCGCCGACCTGACACCCTGTTTAGTCCGATCCGGCGGTTTAGTCCGCGGTTGCTCTTCCGCTTCCTGCCTTTGTTCAGACGACGACTGTTCTCCCAAATTGTGTCGCCGACAGCGAATGTCGATTGACAGCAGATCGGGCCCCAAGCAATCTTACGAATTGAAACGTTATTCATGATGCGTCGCATAAGATCGTTATGCAGCAATCACGAATGGCGCACCAGTTTCGCATCACGGGTAACTATGCCACCGTGAATTATCTCTCTGTTGCCGATCAAAGAAATCTCTTGCGCAAAATGACAATAGTTCACGCGATCGAGACGATCAATCCGGCATCCGGGGGTCCTGCGGTGGTCGCCATCGCTTTGGGAATGTGTCAAGCAACGATAGGTCATCAGGTGACGATCGCGTGTTACGCAGAACAGAAATACGAGGAATGGCGTGACGCACTACGATCGCGATGGACGGATCTCGGACGACTGAGGTTTGTTGGTATTCCCACTGGCGGATTAGTGGAGAGGTATTTCGCGACAAACGCCAGGCATGCATTTGGACGGTCGGCGAAGGATGCGGATGTGATACACGTGCACGGACTATGGACACCGTTCATTATTGCCGCCTCACGTGCAAGCCTCGAGAACGATTGCAAGCTCGTGATCACACCGCACGGCATGCTTGATCCGTGGAGCATGCAACAGGGTTATTGGAAGAAGAGGCTGACAATGCTGTTGGTATGGAGGCGCCTTTTGAATGCAGCTTATTTTTTGCATCTCCTGAATACAACGGAAGCGCAGCTGATGTCGCGGCTGCGCATACGCGCGCCGGTGAAGATTTTTCCAAACGGGATATTCGCAGGAGATTTTACTAAAGTTCGAGATGATTCGCTCTTTCGTCGGCACTGCTCAATCGCGGGTAATAATCGATACATACTGTTTCTCAGTAGACTGCACTATAAGAAAGGCCTGGACTATCTAATTGATGCGTTCGAACTAGTGTGCAAATCAGATAGTCAAACGGACCTGATAATTGCTGGGCCGGATGAGGGTATGAGGGACACCGTTGAGGGCTGGGTCAAGGAGCGTGGTTTGCTTAATCGAGTGCACCTTGTTGGCCCGCTTTATGGAGAAATAAAGATGTCGGCTTTGGCAGGGGCACGATGCTTTTGTCTGCCGAGCCGTCAGGAAGGATTCAGCATGGCGATACTCGAGGCGTTGGCTTGTGGAGTCCCTGTGGTCATTTCTGGGGAGTGCCACTTTCCCGAAGTCGCCGAGGCCGGCGCGGGCACCATTGTGCCGCTAGAGGCGGTCGCCATAAGCAATGCGTTATTGCATCTGCTTGACGACGAGCGCCGTCATTTTCAAGCAAGTGAGGCTGCGAAAGAGTTAGTGCATACCCGTTATGACTGGATGAAGATCGCGCGCGACATGGTCGCGGCTTACGAACTTACTTAACTCGGCTTGTCGCACCGTGGCCGGTGCTCGCGCATCAATCGCACTCGCGCACGGCTCGTGCGCACGCCGCGGTGGCGCAATTTCGCCCAAATCTTGCGATAGCCTTCGCCGAGAAACGCCGTGACCGCGAAAACGAGGCGCATCTGCTCGACCAGCCACGCGTCGGTGTAGCCGCCGACCGGACCTGGCGGCTACCGAACCTGCGCATCGCGGTCAGTCGCTTTTCTCGCAAAATACACCCTCGAGCGAGCCACGGCGGCCACCTCACACCGCCTTCACGGGCACAATCCACTTCAGGGAAATGGACACGTTGCGCCTCACTTCGTCGACTTCCCGGTGGCTAAAGGGCCGTGTTTCCTCTTGTATACCCGGTTGATCTCTCGCGAAATCTCCAGGTTCAACGCCGTCTCCCCGAGCGCTTCCTGCAGCGAGCCGATCTTCTCGTCGCGCGAATCATCATCGCGGTTCTTCAAGCCGGCAAGGCCGTTGGCCAGTAATTCCGCGCGCCAGAACGAGAGCGTTGCCGCGTTGACCCGAAGTTTTCGGGACAGCAAATCCAAATCTTCGCCCTTTAACAAACGCAACACCGCATCCATTTTCTTTATCGACGACCAGCGGCCTCGATCTTCAGCAGTAACTTCGGGCGTTCTTCCCATCGGACACTCCTTTGGCCAATACTTTGGCCCAAAAGCGTGTCCGCGAAAACTCTATACCGGGGGAACAGTTACCTGATCGCGTACGGTTTTATTACCTTACTTGGCGACGCGGATTTCTTGATCGCCACACAGGGCTAACTTATTCCACGTTGTAGGCGGTCTATGAATACCAAATTGATTAAAAATACAGGGACGTAGTACGACGGAAGCAGAGGCTGCCCGTTTAGCAGTATTGATGCGATACATGCGTTTGCCTTAGCGGGGTTAGCCGTCGACGATATTCGACTCGCTATTCTTTTGACGGAATGTGCTGTCGTAAAGTCCACAAAATGATGCATAGCAGAAAGCAATTAGCAGATTTGCCAAGAACGGCAACAATCGAACGCTGATGTGTTGGACTATACTGAGTCTGTCGCTTGGGACGCTTCTTGAGCTAAGGTGTCAGTTGACCTCGGAATCGGAGCGCGAACGCGTAGGTCATGGAGAAATGAAACAGATTCCGCACTATTACCGCTTATGCTTGGTCTGACTACATATATATTGATTTTGTTGACGTTGTTCATCGGAGTGTGGCGACGTCCGGCGGCTGGTATTGCTGCCGTGCTGTGCTTATACGGCCTGAAACAGTGGGTCAAAGTACTACGGAGATCCTCTCCCAATATCGTCAATTCACCAACATTGCAGTCGGTCTCATCGCGCTGCTTGGAGTAGGACTGGCGGCGAGAAAGCGATCTTGTGTATTCTGCCGAATCCCGCCGACGACAACGCTCATCGCGTCGCTATACGTTTATGCATTCGTTACCATAAGTTGGGCTCCCGACTCGCTGGCATCGCTTGAGCAGTGGCGCATCCAAGGGCCATACATCATTACAATCGCCCTGCTTGCACCACTGCTCTTCACCGATTTGGACGACGCGCGCGCTGGCCTTACCTTGACAATATTCGCAGGCGCAGCAATTTGCGTGCTCGCCCTAGCGTTTGGTAATTGGGGACCACGCGGCCTTGTGCTGTACGGTCATGAAGCCACGCAGGAATACGAGGCCAATCCCCTCGCGCTGTCGAGCATGGCCGGAACTGTATTCTTGATTTCGGCATTGTCGCTAGGGCGGCCCAATCGGATCTTCATGCGTATTGTTGCAACAGTCTGTATTCCAATTTCGCTTGCGGTGGTTTTGAGAAGCGGGTCCCGCGGGCAATTCATCGCGAGCGGCGCTGGGCTAATTGTGGCTCTGCCGATTGCCTTTCGTCTCAGGAATATTCAGTCAATTGCGACGCTACTCCTCGCTGCCATTGCTGTTGTAGGCCTTGGGTGGTGGACCACATCGTTTGTCGACATTGATAGCAGTAGGTGGTCGGAGAGCCAATCTTCCGCCGACGTCATAGGGCGTTTCGCGAACGCGCAAGTACTTTTGCAGGCGTCGAGCTCGCATCTCTTCACGGCGATTTTTGGCCTCGGCAATTCGAGTTCATTTCAAGTTCTAGGCATATATCCACATATCTCGTGTCTCGAGGTATTGGCGGAGGAAGGATTTGTTGGCGCAGCGATATATTTGGCGATCATCCTATTTGCGGTTCGGAGCATTAAACGCATCGTGGACCAGCCGGGATTGAGTGACTCAAAGCGGAACGCTCTAGCCATTCTTACCGGGTTGTTCTTGTTCGAACTCGTGCTTTCATGGAAACAGGGATCTCTATTAAGTAGCGTCTACGTTTTTCTTTACGCCATCACGTTGGCGCGGTTGGAACAACCTGCCGTTACGAATTTGTCTGTGTCTGATCAAATCAGGTCGGGTCCAAGTATTCCTCGCTTTCCGAATCTACTGCGTTGATCCGAAAGAGGCTTTTTGCGGCGCTCCAGTCTAAAGCTTGCGAGAGATGTTGAGCCAACGGCCGCTTGATGATGACGGACGGGGAACGGTTCACGTTTAGCCGGTTAGCCGAGCGCTGGGCGCAAGTCCTCGACGTCGGCCAGATGCTTGCGGCATGAGCGGTGTTTCCGTACTCATTTAGACTTTGAACGAGGTAGTCAACCTCGCCGAATGCATCGATTCCTGCGCTTGGTCGTACGTGCACTTATGGCATTAGCAGGGCACACGCACTTGTCGTCTACGCAAATATATTTGGATTTGCGTCCGTCAGTTATTACAGCCGCTGTTGAGTTGATTTAACTTTTAACTGCTTCGACATATAGCGACTCTTCTTCGCGCTCACGCAGATCAAGCGACATCGGATCAGCAATAGTACTTTCGCCAGCAGCTAAGGCAGCTGTATTTATGAAACCATTCTCTTTTAGTAGCTTTGAGAGTGACTTGCCGTCATTTCTTCAGGATAAGTGGATCTGCCTGGGCAGTGGATAGTCGTCTCTTCATCTTTGATCTTCGTCAATGGTATTGGAAACTATGGCGTGCCGGCCGAGCGATCTACGAGTTTGGGCCTTCCCAATGAATCCGACCCCATTCAGGTTCAAGCTCTCGTAGTCCAGAATTACGTCGACAACTACAGCCATTACTCGGCGAACCGCTCGATGTACGAGTGGCTGGTCGAGGAGGGCGTCCCGGGTCTCAGCGGGCGCTTACACGGCGATTGCGCGAGCGTGGCACGATGCGAGGATGGCGGTTCCTCGGGGCGATGAGCCCGGACGAAGCGCGAAAATGGGCCAGCGGGGTGGACATGCACGGCGAAGTCTTTCATGCCGTCGCGCGGCGCGAATAGGGTCGTTACTGCGGCGGCGCATGGCGCGACGTTTGCCATCCGGGCGAGCGGACGTCCTTTAGGGTACGACCACGGTATCGCCGCTTCGGAGCAGGATGTTCTGCTGCAAGTTGTGTCCGCGCTCGATGTCGCGGTAGCGAAATGGCAGCGTGATCTGCCGTCCGCCCTCCCGGCGCAAGACCTTGATGTCATTGATGGAGGCAAATGGTGTGGTGCCGCCGGCGAGGCTCAGGGCTTGCACGACGTCTACCGGTCGATTGATCGAGAACTGCCCGGGGTGGTTGACTTTGCCGATAACGAATATCTGGTTGCCCAGCGTTTGTTTCAAGATCACGGTCACCACGGCGTTCGGAATGAAGGGGCGCAGCCGCTGATCGATGGCCGCTCGCACTTCTTCAACCGTGTGTCCGGCCGCTGTGATCTCCCCGGCCAAGGGCAAGGTGATGCCGCCGTCGGGGCGCACCAACATGTCACCGGATAGATCGGTTTCCTTCCAGACCGAAACCGTCAGCACATCGCCGGGCTGCAGCAGATAATCATCGGCGCCAAATGCAACGACGCCGAGTCCGCAAGCCGCCAACGCCGAACATATAAGAATGAAGCCACGCATATCGTATCTCCGATGGTTCACTGCCGCCCATTACAGCCGAATCCGCCCAAACTGGCGGAGCAAATTGAGGTAAATCGCCGTTCCAGACCCGGTGGGTCCGCCCGAGGTCTGGCGCTGCCAAAGGTGAGAGCCCCGCAATTGTAGCGTCCAATGTTCCGTCCAGAGCCAGTTCGCGCTCAGGTCGAGGTCAGCGTAGCGCCGGGTGCCCAAATAAAATTGTTGCAGCGGTTCCGTGAGGCGCGAACCGCGCAGCGTCCCGGCCAACGTCCAGCGCTCGTTCCACGGGATGCTCGCCTTGAGGCTCACGTCGTCCTGCGTCAGCAAGGCGCCTAGGCCACTCGGCCGGATCGCGCGCGAGGCCGCCAGATCCACCACCAATCGTTCACTCTTGCGTTCAAATCTCAGCGCGTAATTGCCAAAGCCGCGCGAGGGGCTTTGAGCGTACGGGATAGGTTGCTGATAATAGCCGTTCGGCCCGAGTACGATCTGACAGCAGGTGTACCCCTGACCGCTTGCGCTCAAGTACGAATATCCCACTTGCGCCGTCATCGACCAGCGCTCCGACAGCTGTCGGATGAGTGCTGTCTGCACGAAGCGATTGTCACTGCGATAGCTCTGACCGAGCAGCTCATAGCGGCCGACGCCGATGGAGCTTGTCCACTGCCAGCGCTCGTTCAGCGCATGATCGAACTGCAGCATAGCTTGCCCATAACTAAAATTGCTAAGATCCGTGCCGGCACTCTGACTGTAGGTCACCTTATCCCATGAGCCCGAAAAATGCAGATCGCTGCGCTCAGTGAGGCTACGTCGCCAATCAAGGTTGGCGATATCCTCCTGGCGCCGCAGACTGCGCCCGAGCAGCGCGGCGTTTTCGAATTGATTGTAAAAGGTGGAGTCGTAGTGCCAATCTGCGCTAGCGGTAAACGTGTTGCGCTCGTCATTGATGCGCCAGACACTGTCCAAATACTGATAGTTTGACAGCAGCGCCACGTCGCCGTGTGTCTCGGCATAGCGCAGGCGTGGCACGAGATCAAACGATTGCGAGTCGCTGGTATAGGTCGCCGGCAGATTGGCTAGCAACGCCACCGATTCGGCGGCGTGCGAGCCGGAGGGCACCATAAAGGGGTTGGAGTTGTACTCCGATGAGAGCCCGACCGAACTCTCGGAACTCAACGTGTCGCCCAGCGCAGCCCCCAACGGCAGCAGCGACACCCCGCAAACCGCGGCGTAGGCACTCCAGCGGTGGCCGGCGGAGCGCCGGTGCGCGTCGGGCGCCGTGGTCGTCGGCCGAGACGGGGCCTCCACACAGAAAGCTTTCCAACGGCCAATTCTTCGGTGCTGCATCTGCCCTAGTTTGCGATTAGGCCGCTGCTGCGCCGTTCCTCGATCACTCGCGCCATCAGATCAACGTCAATGCGCTCACGGCCATCGGCGTAACCGTAAACGAGCGCCTGATCGCAGTACAGATTGATGATGCGCGGAATGCCGCCGCTGTTCTGGTAGGCGAGCGTCATGGCGGCGTGCGTGAACAGATTCAGGCGGCCGCCGGCCACACGCAGGCGGTGCCGGATATAATTGCGGGCCTCATCCACCGACAGCGCGCCGAGGTGGTAATCGGCGCTGATGCGCTGTGCCAACTGCAACAGCTGCGGCGTGCGGATCAAGGCGCGCAGTTCGGGCTGACCGACCAAAATCGTTTGCAGCACCAGGTGCTTGTCGGCATTGATGTTCGAAAGAACGCGCAGTTCTTCGAGACGCGCCCGGCCCAGGTTTTGAGCTTCATCGACGATCAGCACCACCCGGTGTCCCTTGGCGTACTCATCGATCAGGAATCGCGTAAACATATCGTAGAGCGCGACTTCGTCCTTGTCACTGTACTCGAGTCCGAAACTCATGCAGACCCATTGCAGCAGTCGGCCGAAGTGCAGGCTCGTATTGCTGATCAAACCGACTGTGGTGGTCTGTTCGAGGTTGTTGAGCAGATGACGGATGAGT
The DNA here is from genome assembly GCA_963813755.1 of uncultured Gammaproteobacteria bacterium. Lineage (GTDB taxonomy): Bacteria > Pseudomonadota > Gammaproteobacteria > Steroidobacterales > Steroidobacteraceae > Bog-1198. The sequence goes on from CAWEZY010000003.1 coordinate 507,496, forward strand.
ATGGTTTTGCCCGAACCTACCTCGCCGCTGATCAGGCAGAAAGCGGCTTCGTTCGCCAGGCTAAATTCCAACATTGTCAAAGCCCGGCGGTGCGGGAGCGCCAGGTAGATGAACTGCGGGTCGGGATTCAGGGTAAAGGGCTTTTCCTTCAACCCGTAGAACGACTCGTACATCCTGAGCGGACTGCGTAAAGCTTAGTACGCGTAGGCAAGGCTGGCATTGGTACGCGAGCCATTGAGCACGGTGCCGATGATTGGAATGTCCCGCAGGATCTCAAAACAGCGCAGTAAATCCTCGCGTCGAGTGTGCTCTTCACACACCACCACCAGTGCCGCGTCGACCTGCGGTGCGAACGCCAGCGCATCGTCGGCGCCGAGCACGGGTGGCAGATCGAATAATACGATTCGGTTAGAGTAGCGTTGTTTGACTTCGCGGACGACGTGACGCGCGCGTTCGCTCGAGAGCAGATCTGAGGAATTGCTTACCGTCTCGCGTGCGGGCAGCAGCTCCAGCTTGGGGTATCCCTGTGGGTTAATCAGGGCATCGGAAACGGTAGCCTCGCCGCGCAGGCATTGCTCCACGCCGACCTCAGGCTGTATGCCGAAACGTTCATGTACGCTCGGCCGGCGCAGATCGAAATCAACCAAAAGCGCGGTGTAATTGGTGTCCGCTGCTATCGCGATGGCGAGATTGATGGCGGTAAAGGTCTTGCCGTCATCCGGGGCGGGACTCATCACCGCTAGCGAATTCCAGTTGCGCTGGCGCATCCGCTGCAGCACCTGGGTGCGCAGCATCTTGAACGCATGGGCTGCCGGGCCACTCGCATCGGCGGGCATGACGCCGTTGGCACGCAGTAAGGAAGGTTCGATGCTGACCATCCGCGCAAGCGATACGCTCAATGCATTGCGCAGCTCCGGCGGGGCGGGTAGATCGGCCGACAAAGCCGCTCCGGTAAGCAGTTTGTGGTCGCGCTCGGCGCGTGCGAGATTTAGGGCTTTTTGCAGGGGTTCCATATCAACTCTTGGCTGGATCGATCCAGGGGATCACTGCCAGCGGTGGCACTGACAAAAGCCCAATGAGGTCCTCGCGACTGCGGATGCGCGTGTCGAGAGCCTCAAGCAGTCGACATCAGAGCGATGGCAGCGCCCAGCGCCAGCACGACACCTAAGACCATGATCAGCTGCCGAATTGGGTAGACGGGCTTTTCCGGTTCGAGCGGCGGCTCGATCAGCGTGAAACGCTCGCCCTTGCGGTCGGTTTCGAGGTTGGAGGCGAGCTGCGCTTCCATGTGTTTCTGTTCGAGCTCGGCGTGTTTCATCTGGGCGCTCTGTAATTCTTGCATCAACGCGTTGTAATCTCGCTCGATCATCGGTGTCGCCGCGCTGCGCCGTTCGAGTTCGGCGAGACGCGCGCGCAGTTGATCCTGCTGAACCAACAAGGAGGCGCGCTCGGTCTGCGCGGCTTCGCGGCTGGCCTGGATTTGGATATACGCCGGATTATCCGGGTCCTGGCCGCGCACCGGTGTTGCCGCACTGCGTGGCGCATTTTTCAGCTGCGCTTCGAGCTGCGAAACCTGCCCGGACAATCGCACGACATCCGGGTGGGCCTCGCTGTGCGTCTGGCGCGCGACCGCCAGATCGGCGCGAACCTGTGCCAGCTGGCGCGCCGTGTCGCGGTAATTGCTCTGGCTGCCCAGTTCCTGCTCGAGGCCGTCGATTTCGCTTTTGAGCTTCACCACATCCGGATGGGTGGGTGAATAAATGGCAGCCGCTGCGGCGTACTGGGCCTTCAGCAATTTGAGTTGATCGCGCGTGCCCATGATGCGCTGACCGCTATCCCCGTACATCGTGCCCGTGGGATTGATCTGCGCCAGTTGCGCATCGAGGAACACGATCTGCTGATCGAGCGCGCGCACACGCGAGTCGAGTTCCCGCAAATCATCTTGTGCGCGACTCGCCAGCTGCACGTTCAATTGCGCATATTCGGGCAGGCTGTTCTCGTGCTTGCTCTTGAAGGTGGCGATTTTCCTTCTCCAGGTCGGTGACCTGGGCACCGAGGCGCGCCGCTTCAGAGCCGAGGAAGTCGGCGGTTCCAGCCGCCTGCTGTTTGCGAGATTCCAGGTTTTCACGCAAGTAAAGCGACGTGATATCATTTGCGACCGCGGCGGCCAGCTGCGGCGAGCGGTTATCATAGCTAACCGAAAAGGCGATCGTGGCTTTCGTTGGGCGCCCCTGGCGCGGGTCGATCACATCGGCGCTGATCATCTTGAGCTTGATGTTCTGGCGCATGCTGTCGACGATGGCGTCGCGCGCCTGGGTACGGCGCTCATCGGGGTACAGATTGTACTTGCTGATGAGCTCCAACAGGTTCGCCGACGTCATGACCCGCTCGCTGATGACTTGCACGCGCTCATCGGCATAACTGCTGATGGCTGAGCGCACGAAATTTTCCGGCATTTCCTGTTGCTCAATCAGAATGGTGCCGGTCGAGCGATATTTGGGCGGCCAGAAAAACGCGGCCAATGAGGCCAGCCCCAGCACCGCGCCGGCTGTGATCAACATCGGGAGCAGCCGGCGGCGAACCGCGCGGTGATGCTTCAGCCACGTGCTCAACAGCGTCGGTCTATTGGGCGCCGGCGGATAGTAAACGGCGGCTGCTTCGCTATTCGGCGGCGGTAGCGGTGTCAACGGAGCTCTCTGTTTCGGCGTACTTGGTGTAAAAATAGCTACGCAGACGATCATTGAGCTGTTCTTTCATTTGAGGTGCGCGTTTTCCCTCAATGCCGGGGCCCGGTAAGATCCTGGTCAGTTTCAATTGGGCGTAGGTCTGCTGAATGCCGGTCGCGGCCAGCAGTTGCAGGTCCTCGGATTCGATCTCCTGACCTTTGTCGACGCCAGAGTTGACGATTTCTTCCAGGCGCACCAAATCGAGATCGAAGTGGTGGAGGATGTCCTGTCCGGCCTCGACAATCACGGGCACCAAAGCCCGGCCGCGCACGTTCTGATCACATAGGGGCCCGAGGCGCTCAAGCATGATTTTGAGTGCAAAGCGGACCACGTCCGAATCGCGCGTGCCCAAACGCTCCGCCAACTTCTTGACCTTGCGAAGATCCGTGGCACTGATGCGCAGGGACATTGCTTGCTTGCGACGATCAGTCATTGGCCCGCGCCGATCAGACATTTGCATTGACATTGGCATTGCTCATCCTGACGTCGCTCGAACGCCAGAGGAGGCAACGAGGATGGATTTTAACAAAGCATAGACGCTTAACCATATTGCCCTCCCTGATCTACAGCGATTTGCGTCAACTACTTCACGATCGTATGCGTGCAAGTAACGTATCACACTACATCTACACTTTTCATAACAATAACAGAGTGTTGTATGAATGCCGCATAATATACCGGAATTTGGAAATAAGAAGCCAGATTGTCGCAAATCGCCGACGGAAATCGCACCGATTCGGCGCATCATCAATAACATAAGATCATTACCGGTGCGGGCATTACCGCGCGACGTGGGGAGATGCCAGTGTTGAGCGCCGCGATCGGCCAAGGGATCACCTTTGCATGCCTCCGTGTCGCGGCACTTGAACGCTGCCACGAGCGCGGACTCAGATCATGTCATGGCGACGATGTCCCAATCGAAACGGCTTGTGGTCGCCGATATTGGTCCGGGACTTACGATCCCTTCGCGTGAAAATGGGGTAGGGCGTCTGGATTACCTCTTGATTCACAATGTAACCGACCCACACCATGTGATCTCGCCGTCCGCATCCGGCGGCACACGCTCATACCTGGCTGATGATCTTCGCCTTCAGGGCCTCGTACTCGCTGTCGGAGATCAGACCGGCGTCGAGCATCGATTTCGCCTGTTGCAGCCGTTGGCTGGCATCACCCGTGCTGTCGGGAACCGCCCCGGCAGCCGCACCGGCGAGGTTGCCCGACCTGGACTCCACCGGCACGCGCCCGCATCTCCTCGAGGTCGCGGACCCGGCGCTTTTCGCGCCAGGCCTGGTCGTGGGCCTGCGCGATGCGGTAGAGCGCTTCAGCCTGATCCTTGCGCAGCCCCTCGTAAACGTAGGTGGTCGTTTGCGCCGAAGCTGAAGCCAGGTCAGGACTCGGGAACGCCTCGAGTGTCAGGCGCGCTCCGACCATGCCGACATCGATCTTGACGTTCTTGAGATCCTGCCAGCGGATGTCGGTCAAGGTGAAGCCGCCGAACAATCCGCGCTCGAGTGCCAGGAATCGACCGCTGGTCGCGGCCACGACCCGGCGGCGGTGTTTTAACGCGAATAGGCGCCGTTGAATCGCCCAAGCTTCGAGCGTCTCGCTTGCCGTCAGTACCGAATTGAGATGCTCGAGCGCGCGGCGCGTGCCGCCATCCTCACCGGCCATTGTACTCATCGCGCATGCTCCCACTGGCTATATTACGTACGCGTCCGCGGGCCGGGATCTAGCCGGGACTATTCATGAATTACAGGAAACCGCGAAGAAGGCCGGGTCGGGTGGGTATTTTCGGGAGCGTGAAAAACAGGACGTTTTTCCCGCAGCCCCCAAGGGTGCGACGCATGCGTCGCACGGGTGGCCATGGAGGGCCACCCAGGGCTTGCGCGCAGCAGGGACTGCGCAGCGCAATGGGTTTACGGCGGTCCGGAAAATGACTGTCCGATCGTGCATTCGTACAAAAAAATCTTATCGTTCATGAATAGTTCAGGTTAGCCCTCGGCTATGCTGAATACCGGGTTCGTTATTATCATCCCCGGTTGGTGCGAGCGGCTTCGGTCGCGGCCAAACCTCCCTTCAAGACGTAGGCCTCGAAGCCGCGTTCGCTCAAAATGTAGGCCGCGGCCGAACTGCGGCGCCCGGTGTCGCAACACACGATGTACGGCGTGGTCTTGTCGAGCGCGTTGATCTTCAGTCGAATGAAATACAGAGGAATATTGATGGCGCCGTCGATGCGGAAATTCTGGAATTCGCTCGGCAATCGCACATCGAGCCATTTGCCGCCCTTGGCGACGATCTCCTTGGCCTGATCTTGGTTGACCCACTGCAGCAGCGGTTCGTTCAGCAGAGTCTGAAAATCCTGCTTGCCGAGGCGCATCAACGTGCCGTCCGTCGCCATGGTCACGGTGGCGTTGCGCTTGGCCTCGGCAATCAAGGCCTCTTCGCCGAAGCTATCGCCCGGGCCGAGTTCGGCGAGCTTGATGCCTTCCTTATTCAGCGGGGTCTCGCGGGTCACCATGCACTTGCCCGAGACCACCACGTAGAAGTAATCGCCCTCGGTGCCCTGCTTGATCACCACATCGCCGGCGCGATAATTGATGCGCTGCATGCGCATGAAGATGGCCTGAATATTGGCCGGCGGTATTCGATGAAAGGCTTTGGTCTGCAGCAAGCGTGGTCATCCAGTCGCCGGTCACGTCGAGACCGTCGCCGTTCAGTTCCGACACCTCGTACTGGCCGGTTTGGTCCCAGGTCAACAGCACGTCGAGCAGATCGCTGTCGATCATGATGTATTCGAGATCGGTGGCGGCGCGCGCCGTGAATTTGCGCGGCAAGCCGGGCGCAAGCGCCGCGCGTGCCTCCGGGACTGCCGGCGCGCACGGTCCCGATGACACGTTCATCGGTGCGCAATTCGACGCTGCCCGCCACCAGATAGAACGTGCGTTTTTCGGTGTCGCCTTCCTTGAACAGCGCGCGGCCGGCATCCAATTCGCGCAGTTGCGTCTTGCGCGCGAGCGCAGTCAAGTTCTCCGCCTTCAATCCGTCGAGGGGCGAGAAGTTCTTAAGATCGCGAGATTGATCGGTCGTTCAGTCATCCAGAAATTGCGCCGGCGCCTGCGGTTACAACCTATGATTTTGGCTGCGAATGCTATCATACGTGGACCCGGGTACGAACGTATTGGGTCACATCGGCGCCGGTGTCGAGGCGATTAGATTGCTCCATCCGGGGTCGGGGCGAAAGCGTTCGCCGTAGCGCTGCTCAAGCTCGGTGAGGCGCGAGCGTGACCTTGCTCGACCCCGCGCTCCGTCGCGTAGTGCAGGGGGCCGCCGCGGAAAGGCGCGAAGCCCGTCGCAAAAATCGCACCCGCATCCAGCAAATCGGCGTCTTCGATGACGCCCTCCCGAAGACACGCCGCGGCTTCGTTCAGCATCGGCAGGATCAATCGGTCCTCGAGATCGGGCGGAATCTGCGATATCTGCGCCCTGCGTGCGCACCGGTTTGCCGTCCCGCCAGACGTAGAAGCCTTCGCCGCTCTTGCGGCCCAAGTTTCCTTTGCTCCACCTAGTTTGATGCAGCACCTCCGGCACGGGCCGCCGAAAAGCCTCGGCCAGCACGCGGCCCACGTGCAGCGCGACGTCCAATCCGATCACGTCGGCCAGTTCGATCGGACCCACGGGCATGCCGAAACGGGTCGCGGCCCGATCGATGACCGCGGCGGGGATGCCGTCCGCGAGCGCGAACAGCGCTTCGTTGATGTAGGGCATCAGTATTCGATTCACGACGAAACCCGGCGCGCTTTTGCACGGCAGCGGCAGCTTGTCGAGCTTGCGGGCGAATGAGGCGCGCGGCCCGCGCGACCTCGGCCCGGGTGGCCGGGCCCTTGCACGATCTCGACCAACTGCATCTGCGCCACGGGATTGAAAAAATGAATCCCCACCAGCCGGCCGGGATCCTGCAGTCCCTCGGCCAAGCGTTTCGATCTTGATGCTGGAGGTGTTGGTTGCGAAGACCGCGTTCGGTTTGAGGTGCGGCTCGATTTGCGCGTAAAGGGCGCGCTTGGCGTCGACGTTTTCGACGATGGCCTCGATGACGACATCCGCGTCCGCCACCCCAGCACCGGCGACATCCGGGCGCAGGCGGGCGAATCGCCTCGGCGGCGGCTCCGGGCGCGCTCAGGCGCTTGTCGAAGTACGCCTGGGCGCGCGCCAGCGCCGGTTGGATCAGCTCCTCGCTGCGGTCCTGCAGCGTCACGCTCAGGCCGCGCAGCGCCGCCCAGGCCGCGATGTCGCCGCCCATGACGCCGGCACCGATGACATGCACACGCCGAACATCGATTCGGCGGCTTGCCGCCAAGCCCCTTGAGGCGATCCTGCAGCAGAAACACGCGGACCAGATTGCGCGAGGTGGGCGTGCACATGAGCGTGCCGATGGATCGCGCTTCGGCCTCGTAGCTCGCCGGCGCCGGCGGCGCCGTACTGCTGCCACAAGTCGAGAATGGCATAAGGGGCGGGGTAGTGTTCGCGCGGCACCTTCGCCCGCAATGCGGCGGCGGCCTTGCGCGCGACGAAGGGCCGCACCGCCTCGAGGTTCAATAGCTTCTCGACGAACGGCGCGCTCTTCACGGCGGGCGGCCGCAGCAGCAGGCGTTTGGCTCGCGGCTTGAGTTCGGCCGGCGGCACGAGCTCGTCGAGCAGACCGACCTCGAGCGCGCGCGCACCCTTGAACGGTCTTGCCCTTGAGCATCAGCTCCATCGCCGGACGGACGCCCATCAGCCGAACGGCGCGCACGGTGCCGCCGAAACCGGGATGAATGCCGAGCATGACCTCCGGAAGCCCCAACGAGAATTTCGCGTCGTCGGCGCCGATTCGATAGCGGCAGGCCAGGGCAAGCTCCAGGCCGCCGCCCAGCGCGAAGCCATGCACGGCGGCGACGCTGGGGCAGGGCAGATGCTCCAGCCGATCGAGCACGGCCTGCCCGGCGCGCACCAGCGCGTAGCCCTCCTCCGGGGTCCTGACGCTCAAGAATTCCTTGATGTCGGCGCCGGCGACGAAGCCGTTGGCTTTGGCGGAACTGCACCACCACACCGGCCGGCCGCATCTCGGACAGCTCGGTCAAGGCGGCCGCCAGGTCGCGCAGCACCGCCGCGGACAGGACGTTGGTCGAGGTCCCGGGGCGTCGCAGGTCAGCCACGCGATGCGCTCGGCGTCGACTTCCAAGCGTCCAGCTGCCGATTGGGTCATCGGCTCAGGCGGCCTTTCGGGCACGTTCGTGGATCGTGAAATCGCAAATCAGCGGCAAATGATCGGACAGCTGAATGTCCGGCATCTCGAATCGAGTCACCTCGATCTGCGCGCTGTGCAGAATGAAGTCGAGCTCCTTGCGCGGGCTTCTGCTCGGATAGGAGGGCAGCCCGCGCGCATTGGCGTTGGTCAGTCCGGCCGCCTGCATGAACAGGTAAATCTCGTTATCCCCCCAGTAGGTGTTGAAGTCTCCGGCGACGATCACGGGCTTACGGGTCTTGCGCACCAGATCGTACAGCGAGCGCAGCTGGTACTGGCGGTGCCGGTATTTGAGCGACAGATGCACCAGGAAGATCGCGATGTCATCCAGCTCGAGCTCGATGATGAGCCGCTTGATGCCGGTGTCGAAGTAATGGAATCGCTCGCCGCGGACCCGGGGCGCGGCGAGAAACGCATTCGCCTGCTTGCGCACGATGGGCACCAGCTGATTCACGCGAGGATACGCCGTACTTGCACTCGAAGGTCGAGTAATGGCCGAGCGAGCGGGCAATGAACTCCGCCTGATTGACCATCCCGGTGCGAATCGAGCCGGTATCGACCTCGATCAGACCGACCACGTCCGGATCCTGGCGCTTGATGAATTCGGTAATCTGCGGACAGCACCTGCGGGTTCGAGCGCAAATACCCCGCTCCCGGCACCGGCAGGTGGAACGCGGGGCCGGTGCCGGTCGCATAACGGATGTTATAGAGAAGCAATCGCACTTCCGGCATTGTATCGGCGCGCCGTGTTTCGCGCATGACCATCGTCGGAGCTACACTAGGGGCCATGTCGAGCCGTGTAAACCCGATTCGCCTGTTCGTCACCCACAACTGGGAAGAGAACGACGATTACACGCGCGTTTTCGAATATCTGGAGGCGCCGGGCACCTTCTACTACGTCAATACCAGCCAGCCGCAGGCGAAGCGGCCCATCGACAAGGAAAGCCAGCGCGAGGATTTGCGCCGGCAAATAGCGCCCTGCGAGGTGGTCATCGTATTGCCCGCGGTCTATCGGGCCGCGCCCGAGCTGGTGTCGTTTCAGATGAACTTCGCCAAGGCGGCCGATCGGCCGATCATCGCCATGGAGAATTTCGGATCCACCGAGCCGCTGCCGAAGGCCATCAAGGATCTGGCGGACGAGGTGAGCGCCTGGAACGAGCGCAGCCTGATCGATGCGTTGCGCCGCCAGGCGCGCCATCAAGAGACGACGCGCTGGGATACGATCGAATTCAAACTCGATTGACGCCCTGGCGGCGTCGACGGGCGGCGTGCGCTGCTTAGTTGGTGGCGATGAGCATGGGAATTTCGAAGTCGGCGGCGGCGCTCTCGACGCTGCGCAGCTGGACCACCGCCGCGCTTTGGCGCGTGGCATTCGCCTCGGCGCGGCACAGCACCCGAAGATCTCCACGATGAGCGCCGCGCAATCGTCGGCCTCCTGATTCGACATCTTGCGCACCGAGGCGGCCACTGCGTCCTCTCCGCGCAAGGGCTGCACGCCCGCCAAGGCTGCGCATGACCTGTGAAAACGAGTCGCGCGCTTCGCTCGGAAGCTGATCCTCCGCCACGCAGGCCAGATGGCGCCGATACGCTGCGATCAATCGTTGCTTGATCGGGGTGGAGCGAACTAGTTCCAAGGTCGCAAAGTGCAAGATTCTCCCATGCGCTGATCATGCTAACCCCATGAACGAAGCCCGAGAACTTAAAGTAATTTCGAGGTTATTGGCCTTCCTCGGAATCATGTCAAATCAATACACTGCGGTTGGAATATACAAGACAATCGACAAAACGCAACGCGGACTTTGTCAAGGTTTTGACTTATGCAACAGCGGCAATTAGCGACTGTTGCAGAGCTCGGATTGTGTGATCCAAGGCGCAATTTACTAGATCTAACGTTAGCATAATAATCGTAATCTATTGAATTAAATGCGATAAGTTTCGCATCGACTCGGGCGCCGCATCGGCGACCCTCCGGGGTATGCGTGGCGCCGATCAGCATGTAGACCGCGGGCACCACGAACAGCGTGAACAGCGTACCGATCCCGAGACCCGTGGAGATCACCAGCCCGATCGCGTAGCGCGATGCGGCGCCGGCGCCGCGCGCGAACACCAGGGGGATGACGCCCGAGCACCATCGCCGCGGTGGTCATCAAGATCGGCCGCAGCCGCACGCTCGCCGCCGCTGACGATGGCGGCGCGCTTGGATTTGCCGCTTTGCTGCTCCTCGTTCGCGACCTCGACGATCAAGATGCCGTGCTTGCTGATCAGGCCGATCAGGGTCACCAAACCGACCTGGGTGTAGATGTTCAAGGTGGCGCCGCCCACACCGATGGCGATGAAGATCAGCGCGCCGGCAATGGACAGGGGTACGGAGATCAGAATGACCAGCGGATCGCGGAAGCTCTCGTAGAGCGCGGCGAGAGTGAGGAACGCGATGATGATCGCGAAGCCGAATGTCGCCATGACGCCGCCCGATTCCTGGACGAACTGGCGCGACTGGCCGCCGAAATCGATGCGTATAACCCGTGGGCAGCGTGCGTGCGGCGAGATCGCGCAGGTAGTTGAGCGCTTCGGCCTGCGACACGCCGGGCGCGGCCACGCCCGACAAGCGTGGCCGAGTTCAGCTGCTGAAAATGATTCAATGTCTCGGGCACGGTCTCGGTGCGGATGCGCGCGATCGTCGACAACGGCAACCGGCACGCCGCCGATATTGGCGATGGGATAGTCGAGCAGCTGCTCGACGTTCAAGCCGCGAGACCCGTTCGACTTGCGGAATGACCTTGTAGGAGCGGGTCTGCATGCTGAAGTAATTGACGTAGCCGCCGCCGAGCAGGCTCCCCAGCGAGGAGCCGACCTGGGTCATGGTCAAGCCGAGCTGCGCCGCCTTGTCGCGGTCGATCTCGATGACCGACTGCGGCAGGTCGTATTTCAGATCGGTGTCGAAGAACATGAACATGCCGCTCTTGTGCGCCTCATCGAGAAATGCCCGCGACACCTCGTTCAAGCGCAGCGGCGGGCTCGGTGGTCTTGATGGCGAATTGCACCGGCAATCCGAAGGCGCCGGGCAGCGGAGGGCAGCTGAAAGGCCGCGATCTTCGCCCCGGCAACCGAATTCAAGCGTCTGTTGCACGCCGGCTTGGATCGCGGTCGCGCCCGGGCGCTCGCGCGAACGGCATCGAGCAACAGGCCGATCGAACGAGCGATCCGGCGTTTCGAACTGGAAGACTTGTCCGGACGCCCTTTTGAGCCTTCAACAGCTTGTACGCCTCGGCGCCGTACAGGAGCTTGCGCTGCAGCGTCGCATCGGGCGGCGTAGGTCGATTGCGCCGCCACGAAGCCCTGATCTTCCTGCGGCGCCAGCTCGCTCTTGGCGCTGTGATAGAGAAGCGCGATGCTGATCAGCACGATGACGACGAACACGGCCGTCACCGGCGTGAAATCAAGGCTGCGCTCGAGGCTGCGCTGGTAGCCGCTGCGCAAGCGCTCGAAGCGCGCGTCGATGAAGGCGACGATGCGGGTTTCCCAGCCGTTCTCGCCGGCGCGATGCGGCCTCAGCAGCTTCGAGCACATCATGGGCGAGAGCGTCAGCGCGATGATCGCCGATACCGTGACGGCGCCGGCGAGCGTGAACACGAATTCGGTGAACAGGGCGCCCGTGAGGCCGCCTTGAAATCCGATCGGCACGTAGACCGCGAGCAGCACCACCGTCATGGCGATGATCGCAGTGCCGAGTTCGCGCGCCGCCTGCATGGCCGCGGCGAGCGGCGCCATGCCGTCCTCCAGGTGACGGTTGACGTTTTCGACCACGATGATGGCATCGTCGACCACCAGTCCGATCGCCAGCACGAGCGCGAGCAGGGTCAGCAGATTGATCGAAAATTCGAGGGCCAGCATGATCGCCAGGGTGCCGATCAGGGAAAGCGGAATGGCGATGACGGGGATCAGCACCGAGCGCGGCGAACCCAGGAAGGCGAATATGACCAGCATGACGATGATGAGCGCCTCGATCAGCGTGACCGCGACCTCGTGGATGGACGCGTTCACGAAATCGGTCGAGTCGTAGACGATGCGGCCGTCCAGGCCCTGCGGCAGCTGGGACTGAATTTCCGGGAAATACGGCCCGCACGCCCTTGATCACGGTCAGCAGGTTCGCCGAGGGCGCGATCTGGATGCCGATGAAGACCCCGGTGTTGCCGTTGAACGAGACCCGCGACTCGTAGCTGTCGGCCCCCAAGATGACCTGGGCCACGTCGCTCAGGCGAATGTTGGCGCCGTTGACCGGTTTGACGACGAGATCGCGGAATTCCGTCGAGGGAGTGCAGGCTGGTGGTGGAGGTCAGGGTCACCTGGATCATCTGGCCCTTGGTATTGCCGACCGCCGAAACATAGTCGTTGGCGGCGAGCGCCGCCGCCACATCGCTCGCCGTCAAGCCGTAGCGCGGCCAATTTTTTCGGGTCGAGCCAGGCGCGCAGTGAAAAGGTTTGGCCGCCGAAGATTTCCGCCGTCTGCACCCCCTCGACCGCCTGCAGCTTCGGCTGCACGACGCGCGTCAGATAATCGGTGATCTGATTGGCGGCGAGCGTGCCGCTGGTGAAGCCCATGTACATCGCATCGATGCTTTGTCCGACTTTGATGGTGATGGTCGGCAGCAGCGAGCCGGTCGGCAGCTGGTTCAGCACCGAGTTGACCTTGATGTTGATCTCGGCGGCCGCCTTCGAGGTGTCGTAGTTCTGGCGCAGGTTCACCGTGATGGTGCTGGTGCTGTTCTGGCTGGTCGAGGTCATGTAGTCGATGCCGTTCGCCTGGGCGACGGCCGTCTCGATCGGCGTGGTGATGAAGCCGGCGATCGCCTCCGGGTCGGCACCCGGAAAGCTGGTGGTTATCGTCACCACGCCGTTTTCCGTCTTCGGATACTGCAGAACCTGCAGCGCGCTGAACGAGCGCAGCCCGAGCACGAGGATGAACAGGCTCACGACGGAGGCGAGTACCGGACGGCGAATGAAGAGGTCGGTGAATTTCATGCGGCGATGCCGGTCCTATTCGTTCGGCGGCGTCGGATTGGCCTCGTCCGCGGGCTGCACCGAATTGTTGATGACCACCGCGGAGCCGTTGCGCAGCTTCATTTGGCCGGCCGACACCACCACATCGCCCTCCGTGAGGCCGCTCTCGACCGCCACTTGATCGCCGCGGGTAGCGCCGAGGTTGACGAAGCGCTGCTGGACCGTGTCGTGGGCGCCGCCGCTGCCGTGTTCACCACGTAGACCGTATTCCCATACGGGTTGTAGGTGATGGCCGCCTGGGGCAGGGTGATCTGGCTCGCCGCAGCGCCCGCATCGACCGCGACGGTCGCGAACATGCCGGGCACCAGCCGCCGGTCGGCATTGTGGAAGGACGCGCGCACCTGCACGTTGCGGCTCGCGGTGTCGACCTTGGAATTGATCGATTCGATGACGCCGCTGAAACGAATGCCGGGATAGGTGTCGATGGTGGCGCCGACCGCCTCGCCGATCTTGATTTGCTCGAGCGCCTGCTGAGGGAGGTAGAAATCGATCAGAATCGGATCGAGCGCCTGCAGCGTGACGATGGGCGTGCCGGCGCTCAAATACTGCCCGAGATCGACCTGGCGAATGCCCAGCCGGCCGGCGAACGGCGCTTTGACGATTTTCTCCTCGATCAGGGCCTGCTGCGCGGCCACTTGCGCGCGCGCGGATTTGAGCGTCGACACATCGGTGTCGAGCGTCGCCTGACTGATCGCCTGGGCGGCGAATTGCTCTTGATCGCGCTGGTAGGTTTGCGCGGCGAGTTCGGCCGCCGCTTCCAATTGCTGCAATTTGGCGAAATCGTCGTTCGGTTTGAGCCGCAACAGCACCTTGCCGGCGCGGCACCTCGTTGCCGGAATCGAACGCGATCGCATCGACCACGCCGGAAGCCTGCGCGGACAAATCGGCGCCGCGCACGGCGCGCAGCGTGCCCACCGCCTGCATCTGCGCCTGCCACTTGGTCGCGGTCGCCGTGACCGTCGACACGGTCACCGGAGCGCTGCGCTCCGGCGCGCATGTTTTTCCTGATCATCGAGGCGACGAACGCCTGCCAGCCGAAGATTGCGCCGAGCACCACCGCCACGGCCAGCACCACGATGAGGAGCGGCTTGATCATTCCCTGGAACTTGACGGGCGTGCCGTCCCGAGGCGTGGCGGGTTGCATGATGTTCGCGCAGATCCTTAAGGGGAAGCGGTTGAATTGACGGCGATGTCGGCGCGGTTCCACCAGCCGCCGCCCAACGCCTGAAACAGCGCCGCGGTGTCCGCGTAGCGCTGCGCGCGCGCCTTGACCAGGGCGACGGCGGCCGATTGGTAGGTTTGTTCGGCGGCGAGTACCTGCAGAAAGCTGGCGCCCCCGGCCTTGTACTGCGCCTGCACCAGCTCCAGGCTGCCCGCCGCCGAGCGCTCGGCGGTCGTTTGGGCCGCGAGCGCGTCCGCATCGCCCTGCAGGGCGTACAGGGAATCGGCGACATTCTGAAACGCGAGGAGCACCGTGGCTTTGTAGTTGGCGGCCGCTTCCTGCGCGGCGGCCACCGCGGCGCGGCGCTGATGCACGAGTTGTCCGCCCTTGAACAGCGGCTGAGTCACGGATGCGGCGAGGCTCCACACGATCGAGCTGGGCGAAAAAATATCCGCGAATTTGACGGCAGCGCCGCCGTAGCTGCCGCTTAAGGTCAGTTGCGGCAGCAGGTTGGCCGTTGCCACGCCGATCTGCGCCGTGGCCTGGTGCAGCAATGCCGAATACTGGCGCACGTCGGGGCGCTGCTCCACGAATTTGGACGGCAGGGTTACCGGCAATTGCGTCGGCAAGCTCAGCGAATCCAAATGAAACTCGGCCCCGGCGTAATCGGCGGGCAGCGAGCCCACGTAGGTCGAGAGCAGATTGCGCTGCTGGGCGAGCGCGGTGCGCAGCGGCGGCAGGGTCGCGAGGGTCGATTGCAGGGTCGCCTGCTGCTGCAGAACGTCCGCGCGGGACGCGCCGCCCGCCGCGACGCGCCGCTGCGTGATGTCGAGCTGCATTTGCTGCGCGCGCGCGATGTCCTCGGTGGCGGCGATCTGCGAGCGCAGCGACGCCTCGGCTATCGCGGCGGTGACCACATTGGCGGTGAGGGTGAGATAGCTGGCCTCGAGCGAGAATCGCGCATAGTCGGCTTGCGCCTGCATCGCCTCGATCTGGCGGCGGACGCCGCCGAAGGCGTCGAGCGTGTAGGACACGTTCACCGATGCGCTGTTCAATGTGTACAGAAACCCCGAGCCGAGCTGCGGCAGGCCAAATTCCGCCGCCGAGCTCCTGGCGCGCTGCGCTTGGTAATTCGCGGAAATGCTCGGATAGAGCGTGCCGCGTTGGGCGGCCACGTTTTCATTTGCCTGACGCAATGAGGCCTGCGCGGCCTGCAGGGTCGGGTTGTTTTTCAAGGCGAGCTCGATGAGCCGGTTGAGCTCGGCCGATTGGAACAGCGTCCACCACTGGCCCGGGATGTCCATGCCGTCGACGAAATGCTGGGCGTCGCCGCCGGGCATCGGCGCCGAGGCGGTGTGCTCGGGAAGCCGACCCGCGGGTACGAAGCCGGGGCCCTCGGGCGCGGGCGGCGGCTTGAAATCGGGGCCCGCCGCGCATCCCGCGAGCGCGCAGATGAACAGGCCCGCGAGGCGGCGGTTGGCTCGTTGGATCATGAGTTGCCGGCCACCATCGGATTTCAGCGTCGACGCGGGTTGCCGCGCCGTTACAGGAAAATTTTGACCACCTGAGTCAGGCGAGGGGCGAAAAATGACACGGGTCGTTTATCTTTGCAAGAAGTATTTGCAGAATGTAAATTACAAATCTAAAATATTTTTTACAGCAACTATTAGTGTCCTAATGAATAATCAGCCACTCTCGCAATTTGACATGTTGGAGGCAAGCCTCGGGCGCCTGCGGGCGCGGATGCCCGAAACGCCCATCGCGGCGATCATGCTGGCCCGCCTGCTGCTGCACATCGGGCGCGGCGTGGCCGGCATGGTGGAACAGCGGATTCGTCCCTTCGGCCTGGCCGAGGCGGAGTTTCGGGTACTGACCGCGCTATTTTCCCAGCCGGAGGGTGTCGCCCATCCCAGCGACTTGTGCGCGAGAACCTCGCAAAGTCCGGCCAATATGTCGCGCATCAGCGATTCCCTCGTGGGCCGGGACCTGATCACGCGCGGGTTGAGCTCCCAAGACCGGCGCCGCATGGTGCTGCGCATTACCAAAAACGGCGAAGCCGTGGTGCGCCAGCTCCTGCCTCTGCTGCATGCGCCGCTCAAGGAGATTTTCGGCGACTTCCCGGACGCGGAGCTGCAGCAGTTGATCGGACAGCTCAAGCGGTTGGGCATGAAGCTCGATCAAGTGATGGCGCAGGAAGCCTCGCCGTGAGCCGGGGGAGCCGGTTATGCCGGGCGGCACTGGGGCTGTCGGCATCGATCGCCGGCTGCGCCGGACTGCCGCCCAAGCCCGCCCCGGTGGTGCTGCCCACCGAGGCGCCGATCGCGGATTTGGGCGGCGGAGGCAGTTGGCCCGCCCCGGATTGGTGGACGCAGTATCGGGATCCGACGCTCGACCGGCTGATCGAGATGGCGCTGCGCTACTCGCCGACGCTCGCCACGGCTCATGCGCGCTTCGAATCGGCGCGCCAATCGGTGCGGATCGCGAGCACCGCGACCGGCGCGCGCCTGCAGGCGAACGGCGATGCGTCGCGGCAGCGCCTCAGCGACAACGGGCTGTTCCCGCCGCAACTGCTGGGATTCACCTGGTACAACCAAATGGACCTCGGTCTGCAGGCGAGCTACACCTTCGATTGGTGGGGCAAGCAGCGCGACGCGGTCGAGGCGGCGATCGATGACGCGCACGCCAGCCATGCCGATCGCAGCGCCGCGGCGCTGATGCTGGCGAGTTCGGTCGCTGACACCTATTTTGGCTGGCAGGCGGATCAGAGCCGGCTCGCACTCGCCCGCGAGCGCGAGATCACCGTGCAGCGTGAGGCGGCGGTCACCGCGGCACGGATCGGCGCGGAGCTGGATTCGGCGGACGAATCGCAGCGCGCCGGCGCCGCGCTCGCCTCGGTGCGCGAACAGATCGCGGTGCTCGAGGGTTCGGCGGCGTTGCGCGTCGTGGCGCTGGCGGCGCTCGTCGGGCGAGCCCCGGCCGACTTGCCGCCGCTGGCGCCGAAACCCATGCCGTCGGTCGCCGGCGGCCTGCCCGATGAGGTGCGAATCGATCTGATTGCGCGCCGCGCGGATGTGACGGCCAGCCGATGGCGGGTGGAAGCGGCGGAAAACAGCCGCGAGTCGGCGCGCGCCGAATTCTTTCCGGACGTGAGCATCAATGCGTTGCTCGGCGTTCAAAGCATCCATATGTCGACGCTGATCGAATACGGAAGCCGCGTGCCGGATGCGGCCGTGGCGATCCATTTGCCGCTGTTCGACGCCGGCCGGCTCAAGGCGCGCTATGGGGCGACGCGAGGCGGCGCTGGATGCGGCGGTGGCCGTCTACCAGGATACCGTGGTCAACGCCGCGCGCGACGTGGCGACGCAGGCATCGACCCTGGCGCAAATCGCGGCGCAGCGAACCCAGCGCGAGATAGAGCTCGATGCGGCGCTCAAACTCAAGATCAGCGCCGCGGCGCGCGTGCGGCAGGGCCTCACCGATTCGAGAACCGAATTGAGCGCCACCGATGCGTGGATCGCGCAGCAGGACGCCTTGCTGGAGCTCGATGCGGCCGCCGTCTCGGCGGACATCGGGCTGAAGCGCGCGCTCGGCGGCGGCTATGAACGGACCAAAGCCACACCATGAATGCAACGCAGCGAAGCCGCGGTCGAAACCTCGAACAATGGCAAGCGGCGCAGAATTCTGCTGCGCATCGCGGCGGCGTTCGTCGTCATCGGCGTGTTGTGGGCGCTTTACTGGCTGCTCGTTCTGGCCAAGCGCGAGCGCACCGATGATGCCTACGTGAACGGCAACAAGGTGGTCATTTCGGCGCAGATTGCCGGCACGGTGGTGTCGGTGCTCACCGACGACACGCAGCGGGTGCAAGCCGGGCAGGTGTTGGTGAGGCTCGATCCGGTCGATGCGCAAATCAACCTGGCCCGCAGCGCGAGCGCCCTGGCGCAGGCGGTGCGGCAGGTGCGGCAGGCGAAGTCGACCGCGGAGCAATACGATTCGCTGATCGCCACGCGCAAGATCGAGCTCGCGCGCGCACAGGCCGACCTCGCCAAGCGCGAGCCGCTATTGGCCGCCAACGCCATTGCGCCCGAAGAGGTGCGCCATGCCCGCGAGGCGGTGGATCTGGCCAGGGCCGCCGTGACGCAGGCGGTGCGCCAGGCGAGCGCAGAGCATGCCCTGGTCGACGGCACCCCGGTGCCGAACAATCCTCTGGTGCTTGAGGCCAAGACCGCGTTTCGCGACGCGTGGATTGCCGCGCAGCGCAACGCCGTGGTCGCGCCGGTCACGGGCTACGTGGCCGAGCGAAGCGTTCAGCTGGGCCAGCACATTCAGGCCGGACAGGCGCTCATGACGGTGATTCCATTGCATGCCTTGTGGGTCGACGCCAATTTCAAGGAAGTGCAACTGCGCAATTTGCGCATCGGTCAGCCGGCCGAGGTGCGCAGCGACCTGTACGGCGGCGCATTCATTTACCGCGGACATGTCACGGGCATGTCGGCGGGAACCGGCGCCGCGTTCGCGCTGCTGCCGCCGCAGAATGCGTCGGGCAATTGGATCAAGGTGGTGCAGCGTGTACCGGTGAGAATAGAGTTCGACGATCGGGAACTCGCGAAAGCGCCGCTGCGCGTCGGCCTCTCGGCGACCGTGACCGTGGACACGACCAAGCGGGACGGGCCGGTGCTGGCGGATAAGGCTGCCGAGAAGCCGGTGGGCGATACCCAGGTTTACGAGCAGGATCTGGCGCGGGCAAACGCCGAGGCCGACGCGATCGTCAGCCGCAATCTCGGCGCAGAAAACTAAGCGCGGCGGCCGGATGGCCATCGTACCCACGGCCGAGGCGGCGCGAGGGCCCGCCGTTGCGCGGCTGGCTAGCGGCGATGCAGCGGCGCGTGACCGATCGCGCGCGCCAGATCCGCGATGACGGTTCGGTCTGCCAGATAGAAATGACCGACTGCCCAGAATCCCGTGGGCGCCAGCAGCAACAGCGCCAACCGCAACGAGGCGGCATCGGTCGGATGGCCGTGCGCAAAAAAATCGCTCGCTATTCCGACGGCCTGGGGGGCGACGATCAGATTCAACACATTGCCGACCAGCAGCGACAATGCGATGAACATGGAGCGCAAATGCGCCGGTGCGAGATTTTGCAGCAAACCCATGCACGGGCCTATGAAAAAATAGATCGCCGGAATATACAGCCACAGCATCAGCTTGGAGAGCCACAGGGTGTGCGTCCAATAGGCGATGTATGAGGGCACGGTCGCGATTCCCACCCCGGCGCCGAGCAACCACAGAACCCGCTGCGGAGCGGCCATGAAGGGGCGCGACAAGAGCCACGCGGTGCCGGCAGTGGCGGCCGTGCCGCCCAGCAGATGGATCGGCCCGGTGACGGCACCCGCTTCCCCGACGTCGAGGTGGTAGCTGCGCATCAGAAACGCGGGCGTCCACCAAATGAGGCCCCAGCCCCACAAGGAACACACCCCGCAACCCATGAGAACGTGGAAGGCGGCTCTTTGGCGCCACAGGAATCGCACGGCGCCGAGCAGCGAGGCGCTGATATCGGCGCGTGCGGCGTCCAGTCTGCCGCGGGCCGGCTCGCGAATGGTCAGGCAGACGAGCATCCCCATGACTATGCCGGGCACGCCGAGAGCGAGGAACGCCGCACGCCAACCGTAGGCATGTGCCACCGCGCCCGCCATCTGGGCTCCGAGCCAGGCGCCGATCGGCGCGCCGAGCGCCAATATGCTGAAGGCCATGGGTCGCCGGTCCGCGGGGAAGTAATCCGAGACGATCGACGAGGACGGCGGCAGGCCGCCTGCTTCGCCGACGCCCACGCCGATGCGCGCCAGCAATAGTTGCAGATAGGTTCGCGACAGCCCGCAGATCACCGTGAACGAGGACCAGAGAATCAGCGCCGCCGCGAGGATGTTGCGGCGATTGAAGCGATCCGCAAGCCACGAAATCGGCAGACCGAATGTCACATAGAACAGCGCCAGCGGAACTCCCGTGAGGAACGCGACGCCGGCATCGGTTAATCGCAGTTCGAGGCGGATGGGTTCGAGCACGGTCGACACGACATATCGATCGGCGATATTGACCGCGTAAATCACGCACATCATGACGAGCACGTACCAGCGCTCGAGGTGCGTGGGCGCCTGGGATCGCGATAGGTCGATTGCCGTGGAATTCAAAGCGCAGCCTCGCCCGCAATACCGTGCCCACCATACAGGGTCCTTATTCTCGGCGCGAATCGCGACACGGACCCGGCATGCCGTCCGGTGGAGACTCAAAGGCCGAGCCTCCCATTTCGGGACAGTCGGGGATGCTCGAGGAGGCCCGCCTCAGGCAATTTCTTGGAAAAACCGGCGTAATTGTGAACTTGGCTTCAGTTTTGTGCGCCACGGGCCGATATGCTCACCCAGATGAACGACCACCTCGCCGCTGCGAACCCCCCCGCGTCGGTCGCCCACACCGCCTCGTCGGCGGGGGGAGGGCATCGCCTATCCAATGTGAACGCCTCCGCCTTTCGGATCTTGCTGATCGACGACAACGCGGCGATTCACGGGGATTTTCGCAAAGTGCTCGGCGCCGAGTCCTCGGCCTCGGCGCAGGCGGAGCTTGCGGTGCTCGAATCGGATCTCTTTGGCGAGGCCCGAAAGGTTGCGACGCGGCCGAACTTCGAGATCGACTCCGCCTATCAAGGGCAGCAAGGAGTCGAATTGGCTCGCAGTGCCATCGCGGCGGGGCATCCCTACGCGATGGCATTCGTCGACATGCGCATGCCTCCGGGCTGGGACGGATTGCAAACCATCGAGGCGTTATGGGCGGTGGACCCGGACGTGCAAGTGGTCATCTGTTCGGCGCATACCGACTACGACTGGTCCGAGGTGGTGGAGCGCCTGCAGCACTCGGATAAACTCCTGGTGCTGCGCAAGCCCGTCGAACCGATCGAGGTGCTGCAGAGCGCCACCGCACTCAGCCGCAAGTGGCAGAACGAGCGCTTGGTGCGTGAGCAGATGGAGCGCCTGGAGCACGTGATCACGCTCCGCACCAGCGGCTTGGAGGCTGCCAACCGGCAGCTGCGGCACCTGGCCACTCACGATGCTCTCACGGGCCTGCCGAACCGCGTTTTGCTCGACGATCGGCTGGCGCAGGCGGTCGCACATGCCGATCGCGATGGCCGCTCGTTCGCGCTGATGTTATGCGATTTGGATCGCTTTAAAATGGTCAACGATTCTCTCGGGCATGGGGCGGGCGATGCACTGCTGCAGGAGGTGGCCCGCCGCTTGACCGGGTTGGTGCGCACGGTCGACACGGTGGCGCGCTTTGGCGGCGACGAATTCGTATTGCTGATCACTTCCATCGAGGATGCCGAGGACGCGAAGCGCCTGGCGGCCCAAGCGATCGAAGTCCTGCAGACACCGGTGCGAATCGCGGGCATTGACGTGCACACCTCGCCGAGCATCGGCATTGCGTTCTATCCCGCCGACGGCGGCACGATCGAGGCATTGAGCGCGCATGCGGACGCGGCCATGTATTGCGCCAAGCAGCGCGGCCGCGGCAACGTTCAGTGCTTCGAAGGAGGAATGAATGCCGGTTCGGAGGACCGCGTTCAGCTCGAGAGCGACTTGCACAATGCCATTGCCTTGAAGCAATTCGAGCTCTATTACCAGCCGAAGGTGAACACGGCCACCGGTACGGTGCGCAGCGCCGAAGCCCTTATCCGCTGGATCCATCCCGAACGCGGTTTGATTCCGCCTGACGGCTTCATTCCCTTGGCGGAGGAGTGCGGCTTGATCGGTGCCATCGGCGAGTGGGTGGTGCGCGAGGCCTGCCGCCAAGCGCGCGCGTGGCAGGACAGCGGCATGGCGCCGTTGCGGATCTCGGTGAATCTTTCGCCCTCACAGTTTCGCGGCAGCGGATTGACCCAATCGATACGCAGTGCGCTCGAGGATTCGGGTCTGCACCCCCAGTATCTCGAAGTGGAGCTGACCGAGAGCGCGGTGATGAGCGAGCCCGAGGAGTCGATCGCGATTCTCGAGCAATTGAGCGCCATGGGGGTTCTCGTCTCAGTGGATGATTTCGGAACCGGCTATTCGAGCATGAGCTATCTGCGGCGATTTCCCATCGATAAACTGAAGATTGACCGGGTATTCATCAACGAAATCGCAAGCCGCCCCGAGGATGCCTCGATCGTGCGCGCGATAGTCTCCCTGGCGCATAGTTTGCGGCTCAAGGTGGTGGCCGAAGGCGTGGAGACTCCCGCGCAGCTCGATTTCTTGAAGAACGTGGGCTGCGACGAGTATCAGGGATTTCACTTCAGCCGGCCGGTGCCCGCCATCGAGTTCGAACGTGTCGTGCGGGAGAAATCGGCGGGGTCGATGAACCCGGATGACTTGCTGCGAACCCATAGCAAGCTGGCGGCATACCACAGGGGGTAGCGGCCGGACTGCGCGAGGGAGCCTTATTCAAGCACCGGCCGCTTGTGCATCCAGGGCTGCGCGTTTTCGAGCTGCGCCGCAAGCCGCAGCAACGTCGCTTCCTCGCCATACCGGCCCGTGAACATCGTGCCGATCGGCAGGCCCTCGGCCGACCAATGGAGCGGCACGCTCATCGAGGGTTGGCCGGTCACATTGGCGAGCGCCGTGAAAGGGCAATAGGCGGCTAATTCTCGAGCGTATGCCCCCGGATCCGCGCGCGAGAGACCCAGTATCCCGAGCGGGGCGGGCGGCTTGGCCAAAGTGGGCGTGAGCAGCATGTCGAACCGCGCGAGAAAGTTCGCCATGGAAATGGCCGCAACTTGGAACGCGACATTGGCGTCGGCAAGCATGAGCGCGGTCGTCTTCAGGCCCTGATGGGCGTAAGCGCGCGTCACCGTCTCGATCTCTTCGGGCGCCACCGGCGTTCCTCGCTCGAGGCCGCGATCACGCAGCGCCTGCGCGACGCAGGTCACGATCACGGTCGCGAACCCGCGGCTCACGGCCGCCGTATCGATGGCCGGGGACGCTTCCTCCACATGATGCCCGAGCGATTCGCACAGTCGGGCGGCGGCGAGCGCGGCCGCATGGCATTCGGGGTCGAGCGGCGATCCGGACCAGGTTTTCAGCATCAAGGCGATGCGCAGTGTGTCGGGCGGGCGATACGTTTGCGCCAAAAAAGTTTCCTTCGGCGGCGGCGCACTGTAGCGAGACCCCGATTCGATGCCGCAGGTGGCATCGAGCAGCGCGGCGCTGTCGCGCACGCTGCGCGTGAGGGCGTGCGAAGTCGCCAGGCCGAACCAGCGCTCGGTCACGGTTGGCCCGCAGGGCATTCGGCCGCGGGATGGCTTCAAGCCGAACAAACCGGTGCACGATGCCGGCACTCGTATGGAACCTCCGCCGTCCGAGGCGTGGGCCATGGGCACGATGCCGCCCGCGACCGCGGCTGCGGCACCGCCCGAAGATCCGCCGGCCGAGCGATGCAGGTTCCAGGGATTTCGGGTCGCGCCGAATGCCGTCGATTCGGTCGTGTAAGTCAGGCCCAATTCCGGGCTCGTGGACTTCGCAAAGATGACGAGGCCGGCGCGCTTGTATCGGGACACCAACTCGCTGTCGCACGGGGCAATGCGGCCAGAAAAGGCCCTGCTGCCCGCGCTGGTGGCGGTTCCCGCGAGTTCAATGCCGAGGTCCTTGATGATGAAGGGCACGCCATGAAATGCGCCCGGCGCAAGTCCCGCGGCGATCTGGGCCCGCGCTTCCTCGAAGTGCCGGTGCGCGATGCAGTTGAGCTGGGGATCGATCGCGGCGGTGGCGGCGACGGCCCAATCGAGCAACTCGGCCGGAGAGGCATCCTGCCGACTGCACCAATTCGGCCAATTCAAGGCCGTCGCATTCGGAAAACGATGCGGGCTTCATCGATCGATTCATGCTCGAGCGCTCGGTCGGCGCATGCCGCTTCCCGGCATCGATCCGATGCCGCGGCGGCCGCGCCGGCCATTGCGCTGCCGTTGCCCCAAGGTCAGAATAACCGCCTTATTTTGATCATTAGGAACCAGCCCCTGTGAGAGCCATGAATCGCCTTGCCGCATTCGCCCCGATACTCATGCTGGCGGCGAGCATAGCGCATGCCGACTCGTACTCCGATACGATCGAACTCTTTAAGAATGCCGGCGCCAGCGCCGCCTTTTTCAGCCAAGAGCTATGGCTATGCGGTGTTTCCGACCGTGGGCGAGGCGGGTTTCATCGTCGGCGGCGCGTACGGCAAGGGCCGGGTGTACGTGGGCGGGAAACTCGTGGGCGACACCACCATGACGCAGTTGAGCGCGGGCTTCCAGCTCGGCGGCAAGGGCTACAGCCAAATTATTTTTTTCGAGGACAAGCGCGCCTTCGATGAATTCGCCACCGGTTCGTTCGAGTTTTCCGCCGGGGTCGAGCGCGGTGGCAATCACCGCCGGCGCCTCCGCCAGCGTCGGCACCACGGGCGCCGGGGCGGGGCGAGCGGCGGCAAGAAAGATGCCACCACCGCGAGCGCCGGCTATGAAAAGGGGATGGCGGTGTTCACGATCGCCAAGGGTGGTCTCATGTACACGGCCGCGGTGGCCGGGCAAAAGTTCAGCTACAAACGCGTTGAGCCGCTTGAGTTGAGCGCGTTGATCAGGAGACGGTCCGCGATGAATGCCACGTGGATCAGCCTGGCGGCTTTCGGGTGCACGATGATTGCGGCCCTGGCGGCGATTTTCGTCCGGGAGCGATTGCCGGCGCACCATTTGAAGGGCGATTCGCAGGAGTTCCTGAAACTGGTGTTGGGATTGATCGCCACCATCACGGCGCTGGTGCTCGGCCTGCTCATTTCCTCGGCGCATTCTAATTTCGATAGCGCAGCAGGCCGAAGTGCAGCATCTCAGCGTCGATTATTACCAGATCGATCGAATTCTCGACCGATTCGGCGCGGATGCGGTCGATGAACGCACTTGCTTCACGACATCATCGCCGCCGACATCGAGCGGATATGGGCCAGGGACCGGGAGCGGGACCCCGAAATACGCTCCGTTGTCGGTGGAGCGGGAGGGCGGGCGGCTGTTCGACGGCATCGCGAGCTTGCCCGCGAAGACCGATCTGGCGCGGTTCGGGCAGAGCCGCGCGCTGCAGCTGCTCACGAGCGTCGCGGAGACCCGGCGGCTGTTGGCCGAGCAATCGCAAGGCTCGCTGTCCCGGCCTTTTCTGGTCGTGCTCATCTCCTGGCTGGTGGTCTTGTTTTTCGGTTTCGGCCTGTTCACGCGCATCAATGCGACCGTGCGTCGTGGCCCTTGTGGTCGGCTCGCCTGTCGGTGGCGGGCGCGATATTTCTGATCCTGGAAATGAACCAGCCCTATGGGGGATGGATGCAGGTCTCCAGCGCTCCCTTGCGCGATGCATTGGCGCAGATGAGCCGGTAACGCGCCGCGATGCCCGGCCTCGATTCCGAGCGCGAGCCGCCGTTGCTCGCCGGCCCGCCCCAGAGCATTTGCCTCATTCGGCTCTCGGCAATCGGCGACACCTGTCACGCCGTACCGCTCATTCGGTCGCTGCAGCGCAAGTGGCCCGAATGCCGGTTCACGTGGATCATCGGCCGCATCGAGGCGAAGCTGATGTCGCTGCTGCCGGAAATCGAATTCCTCACGGTCGACAAGGGCCGATTCGCCGCCGACTGGGCGCGCCTGCGGCCGCAGCTCGCCGGGCGGCGATTCGATCTTCTCCTGCACCTGCATGCGAGCTTCCGCGCCAACTTGCTGTGCACGCTGGTGCGCGCGCCGATCAAGCTGGGATTCGATCGGCCGAGGGCGCGCGACCTGCAGTGGCTTTTCACCAATCGCCAGATCCGGCCGCGCAGCCGCGAACATGTGCTCGACAGCTTTTGGGGCTTCGCCGAGGCGCTCGGTATTTTCGAACGCCGGCTCGAATGGAACATCCGATTGCCGCCGGAGGCGGTCGCGTATGCGCGACGGGTCATTCCCGACTCGCGGGCCACCTTGCTGATCAGTCCGTGCTCGAGCCACGCGTTGCGTAACTGGCGGCCCGAGTTCTACGCGCAGGTGGCGGATCACGCCGCGCGGCGTTGGAATATGCGCGTGGTGCTCTGCGGCGGCCCGAGCGGGATCGAACGCGAAATGGGCGATCGTGTCGTCGCCGCAATGGCCGGCGTTCCCATTGACCAGATCGGCCGCGACACGCTGCCGCAAATGCTCGCCTTGCTCGGTGAGGCGACGGTGCTGCTGACGCCGGATTCAGGGCCCGCTCACATGGCCACCGCGGTCGGCACACCGGTCATTGGGTCTGTACGCGGCGACCAATCCGGCCCGCAGCGGGCCCTACCTCAGTCAACAATGGTGCGTCAACCGCTTTCCCGAGGCGGCCAGAATCTTCATGCGCCGCGAACCCGAACAATTGCCGTGGTGGGTGAAAATCGAGCGGCCGGGCGTCATGGATTTGATTCAGCCGCCCGACGTGATCGAACGGCTGGATCAATTCATGCAGCGCCATCCGCTGCCCCGGTGACCCGCTAGCCTGAACTATTCATGAATTACGGCAAAGCTCGAAGAAGGCTGGATCGGATAGGTATTTTTCGGAGCGTGAAAAACAGGATGTTTTTCTCGCAGCCCCCATGGATGGGTTTACGGCGGTCCGGAAAATACCTATCCGATCCAGCCTTCGTGCACGAGAATACTTTTCGTTCATGAATAGTTCCGTCTAGAACGGCAATCCATGCGCCTGGCCGCCCATACACATCAGCAGGGGCAACGACAGGATGAAATTGACGCGCGATGCCCGGCCCGCGGTCTTGCGCGCCGTCGCCTTTTCATCGTCGGTCGCCGGCACCAGTCCGAGGATTTTCTTTTGGTTCGGCCAGATGAAAACCCACACATTGATCAGCATGATCGTTCCGAGCCACGCGCCGACGCCGATCGTCCGAAATCCAGGCTGCAACGTGAATGCGTCGACCAAGCCGCTGCGGTTGTCGGCTCCATAACCGCCCAGCAAGTAGATCGCTCCGGTCACCCACGTGGCTACCGCGGCCCATCGGAACCACAGCAGCGCCCGCGGTGCTAAGTACTTCGATATGCCGGCGCCGCCGGGGCCGCCTTTGTCGGCGGCCGCGGCCGCGAGTCCCGGCGTCTGCACGACATTGAAGTAATACAACAGGCCGATCCACATGACACCGGAGAGGATGTGCAGCCATCGATCGATGCGCACCGGATGAAAATCGGTCCCTGCTCCCGCCCAAGCGGTGAGGATGACGCCGACGACGACGGCGAGTACGACGCCGGTCGTGATGGCGCCCTTAACGGAATTGAGCGGATGCATATGAAGTAGCTCCCATAGTTGTTGATTCTGATTCTCGTTCCGGCTTGGGGGGTAGTGTATCGCGGGCCGGCGCCTCGCGCGCATCCTTGATCACCGACATCAATCCGGTGGTCGCGACGCGGCTCGGCGCATGGCGGCTGCGCGAACACCAGCGCATGCACTTGAAAAATTACCGCATCGGGGAGTGCGCCAACAATCACCGGCGAGGGCGATGAGGCGCAGCTATCGCCGATGTGACATAAACCGGTTTCACGGCTTTTGTCGCAACGAAGAGACGCTCGTCACGGATTCATTCGGCGAGCTTGGCCAATATCTTGTGCAATTCCGCAACCCTGGGTGGAAAGACAAATATGGCGAGGCCATTGAGCGGGGATATCTGGCACTTGAGCATCGACGACCTGCTGGCGCCATTGCCGGAATCAGCTCGGCTGGGTGGCCCTGGACCCTTCGTGATCAACTTGAGTGCATCCACGGCGCCGATTAGCCAACCCATCAAAGGTGTGGTCGGCTGTCCGCAAGCTCACGTCTATCAGATTCAACGCACCGAGGACCGGCGCCCGCGCTACCGCCTGCGGCTCGGTCCATTCTCGACCGAAGACGAAGCTGAGGCGGTCCTGGAGAAGGTGCGCGATATTTATCCCAGCGCTCTGACGGCGACTGCGGAAGCGGAGGACTTACGTGCGCTGGAAGCCATCCAGGCGAAGATCACTGCGCCGCCCAAAGTCACCGCGCAGCGCAAGGTCGAAGGGGAGCGTAAGGTTGGTGCGCCGGCAAGGATCGATGTACCACAGCCGCCGCGGTCCTCCATACCGGTGCTCTCCGAGGAAGTGTCGCTAGCCCGGCCCAGGCCGGTGAGCCCGCCGGCACCGCGCCAACAGCCGGTGCAAATCGCGCCCGCAGCGATCGATTCAGTGCCGGCGCCGGTTTCATCGCCGGTACCGCGCGAATTGCCGCCGCTCGTTGTGCCCGAGGCGATCGATCCGGCGCGAGTTGCGGCACCAGATGAAATTCCGTGGGTGGTGGAGCCGCCGGTGGTGCCAGCGGCGGTCGTCAAGCCGTCGGCAGTAGTCAAAGCGCCGGTACCGCGCGAAATGCCGCCGCTCGTTGTGCCCGAGGCGATCGATCCGGCGCCCGTCGCGGCACCAGACGAAATTCCGTGGGTGGTGGAGCCGCCGGTGGTGCCAGCGGCGGTCGCCAAGCCGTCGGCCCTCAAGCCGCCGGTACCCAAGCCGTCCGCGGTCCAACCATCGGTCGTCCGGCCGGCAGCGAGCAAGCCGCCGGTGCCCAAGCCGTCCGCAGTCCAACCATCGGTCGTCCGGCCGGCAGCGAGCAAGCCGTCGGCAGTGCCTGCCGCCGCCCTGAAACCCCCGCAGCAACTCGAGACCCGGTTGCCGAGCTTCGAGAGCACGCAAACGATACGACCCTTGACGCTGCTGGAACTGGAAGAGGCGGGGAACTCAAGCTGGTTTGTAATCCAGCTGTCGATTGCGGATAACGCCTTCGATCCGGAAAATTTGCCCAATCTCGATATCTTCAACGTGTACCGTTTGTACTCCGTGGCCGGACTCGAGCAGGGACGAGTCATGCACGCGTTGCGCCTGGGATTCTTCAGCGATGAAATCGCCGCGAGTGCGGTGGCGAGCTATCTGAGCGCCTTTTATCAATGCTCGACCGTGAAGCGAGTGAGCGGCGCCGAACGCGAGCGGTTTGCCGATAAACGCTTCGAAGCGCGCAAGGACATTGGCGCCACCGGCCAACATGCGGCGATCGAGATCACCAGCGACCGGGTGGTTCGCGAACGCCGAATCGCGGGCGCCGCCACGCCGGAAAAACCCGCGGATCCGCCCAGCGCACCGCGAATGGGCTCGCAAAAAAGCCGCTGGTTCTGATCCCGGCGGCGAGTAATCGTGCGCTCGTTCAATAGGCATTGTACGGAGCCCTCCGCCAAGGCATAGTGACGCCCTGCGCGGGCAAACCGCGCCCGATGGGCCGCGAGCCCTAGCGAGGACACCGTGAACGACAACCCAGCGGCGCCGCGCCGCGGCCGCGAATCCCGCCTGGCACGTGCCCGCACTCAGGCCGCCAAGTATCCCTACATCCGTCGTACTCTGCCGGTGGTCGAGCTCCTGAGCACCGAAGCGGTCGAAATCATCGAGGACAACGCCGATACCATTCTCGAGGAGATCGGCATCGAATTCCGGCGCGACCCTGAATCCTTGCGCCTGTGGACGGCCGCCGGGGCCGATGTCAAGGGTGAACGCGTGCACGTTCCGCGCGGCCTTGCCCGTCATTTGCTGAAGACGGCGCCGCGGGAGTTCACGCTGCATGCGCGCAATCCGGCGCGCAACGTGCGTTTCGGCGGCGACGCCACGGTTTTCTCGCCGGTGGGCGGACCGCCGTTCGTCTATGATCTCGATCGCGGACGCCGTTACGGCACGCTCGAGGATCTGCAGAATTTCATCAAGCTCGCGCACACGGCGCCCGCCATCCATTTTTCGGGGGGATGCATGTGCGAGCCGATGGAAATTCCGCCGAACAAGCGCCACCTCGACGTGCAGTATTCGTTCTTCCGCTACAGCGATCAGGGCTGCGAGGCGACTCCGGAAACGCCGGGACACGCGCGCGACGCCATCGAACTCGCCCGGGTGCTGTTCGGCGCGGATTATCTCGAGACGCACCCGGTGGTGCTCGGCAATATCAATTCGAATTCCCCGCTGGTTTTCGACGGCCGCATGCTCGGAGCGCTGCGCGTATTCGCGGGCGCCAATCAGGGGACGATCGTCGTGCCCGCGGTGCTCGCCGGGGCCATGGGGCCGGTGACCGCGGCCGGCTGTCTCGCGGAGATTCTCGCCGAGACCTTGGCCGGCATGGCGCTCACACAAATCGTGCGGCCGGGTGCGCCGGTGATACTCGGATCCTTCGTCGGGGCGATCTCGATGCGCACCGGAGCGCCCACCTTCGGCACCCCCGAGGCAACCCAGATGATTTTCGCGACGGCGCAGCTCGCGCGCCGCGTCGGCGTGCCGTGCCGCAGCGGCGGCTCGCTGTGCTCCTCGAAGATCGCCGATGCGCAAGCCGCCTATGAGAGCGCGCATACTCTCCTGCCGACGTTGCTCGCCGGCGTGAACCTCGTCACCCACGCGGCGGGTTGGCTCGAGGGCGGACTGGTTGCCGGCTACGAGAAGTTCGTCATGGATGCGGACCAGTTGGCGATGATGCAAGTGCTGTCGCAGGGAATGGACCTCTCGGCGCGCGGGCAGGCGCTCGATGCGCTGCGCGAAGTCGGTCCCGGCAGCCATTTTCTCGGCTGCGCGCACACCCAGGCGAATTTCGAGACGGCGTTCTATCAATCGACGATCGCGGATTACTCCTCGTACGAGCAGTGGTCGATGGAGGGGCGTTTGAGCGCGGAGCAGCGCGCCAATGCGGTGTGGAAGAAAATGCTGGCCGAGTATCAGGATCCGGGCATCGATGCCGCAGCCGATGAAGCGATGCGCGCGTTCATGGCCGCGCGCAAGTCAGTCCTCACGGACTCCGTCGAGGAAGAGTAGCGGGCACAATCGAGAATGTCGTGCAGCCCAATCCGCACGAATTTCGCTTCGTGGCGATCGAGCGGATCTAGCCTGAACTATTCATGAACGAAAAGTATTCTCGTGCACGAAGGCTGGATCGGATAGGTATTTTCCGGAGCGTGAAAAACAGGATGTTTTTCTCGCAGCCCCCATGGATGGGTTTACGGCGGTCCGGAAAATACCTATCCGATCCAGCCTTCTTCGAGCTTTGCTGTAATTCATGAATAGTTCAGGCTAGGGATACTTCTTATGCACGGCGTCGCGCACCAGATGCGTGTCGTAAACCAGTACGATGGAGGCGATTCGGCCGGTATTGGCATCGAAGTTGAACACGTCGGCACAGTCGAATGCGACGTGGGTTCCGTCCTTGAGCCGCCAGTCATACAGGTAATACGCGACGGCGCGCATGTGCCCTTCCGCGCTCACCAGCACGTCGTGCACGGTGAGCTTGCTGCCGCGCGAGGCGCCGGCGACCTTGGCGACGAACTCGCGCACCGGTATCTGCCCCAAAAACGGCGACCGTACCCAGCCATCGGGGGTGAATAATGCGGCGGCCTTGTCGACATCGCCCGCTTCCAACGCCTGCAGATATTTGCGGACAGCTTGCTGCATAGGTGCCTCCGATGCCGGGATGCTCGACGCCAGCGGGCGGCCGTCACCCCGGCGCTATTGCACGGCTTGAATTATCGATGCTCACGATCCGTTCAACTGTGCCTGGTCATAGGCCGCCACGATGCGCACGCTCTGGTAGCGCTGATCCACCGTGTACGATGCATTTTTGGGCGCATACATGTCGCCAACCGCCGAGACCTTGTAAAATTGATGCGGTGTGTTCACCAGGTATTGGTCAATGATGTTCACCGGCGCCCGGGAGCGCTCGATGCTGAGCTTGTGATTGAACGCCGCAGAGCCCACCGCCGATGCGCTTCCGATGGAGACCAAGATCACCGTGCGGCCGCGGTTTTCGCGGGACAGGTAATCGAGGAAGTTGATCAGGCGCTGCTGCTGCTCCTGATTCAGTTGAGCCGAGCCTTCGGCGAAGAATAGCGTGATCTGGCCCGAACCCTGTTGATCGGAGAGCTTTTCGAGGTTCGCGAGCGCCTGCTGCGAGTTCTGCAATTGCTGGACCTGCATGGCCTGCATCTTGGTCATGTCACCGTTCAACTGGTCGAATTGAGCCATGGCGTTGGCGTTGTCGTTGACGATCATCTGAGCGAGCGCATTGGCGTCGCCGGCGGAAGCCGCGCCGGTCATCGTCCCCTTGGGCATGGTCACCGACTGGCCCTGGTTCATTTGATAGGTCTCGGGCTGCCCGGCGCAGGCGGCGAGCAACACGGTCGGTGCGGTGAGGAGAAGAAGGTTGCGTGCGAGGGACATCGAATCTCCTTGGGGATTGGGTTTCTTGTAAGTAATTGGACCAAGGTCTACGCAATCCTTGTCCCCTCACGGGCCAATGATCGCACCACCGAGCGTGGGGAGCAATGCGGCTCGGCGTGCGGACTGGTTCGGTGCGCCGCCGCCGCCGCTTGCCCTTCAGCGGAAGATCCCGTGGCTCAGGATCGTGCCGTCCGCGAGCGGACGGCCGAACGTGAGCCACACGCTGCGCGAATTCTCGGTGGTGGTGGCGAATCCGAGGGTCACCGGGCCGACCGGGGTGCGCCCGGTGATGAACAGCGTGACGCTTTGGATTTGCCCGTGATTGGTGCTGTAGAAGGTGTCATAGGCCTCGCTGTCCTGCAGACGCAGCCCGGCATACAGCGATTGGCCGCGAAGTGGGGATATGTTCTTGATCTGCCACAGGTAGCTGCCGCTGACGGTCCAATACTCGCCGGCACGCAGCTGATAGAGCTCATAGCCCGGCAGGCTCACCGGCCCCCCCAACCCGAACAGCCGGTCCGCGGGCAGATTGCTGCCCAAGCGGCTTCCGCCGGCCGCGGCGATCCACAGGACGTCTTGGTAGAACGGCACCGCGGCGCCGATCCCGAATTCCGCACGCTGCCAATTGCGCCGGGCGCCCATATTGCCGTTGCTGTCGAAATATTCGAACGCGGCCGCCACGCCTCGGGTGGCCCGGAAGGGCGTATCGCGCGAATCGTAGATGGCCGAGGCCGCGATGCCCGCGTCGGTGGTATCGATCTGCGGCAGCAAGGGCGAGCCGGTGGATAGCTGCACGCGCCGGCCGGTGTCGATGTAGCCGAGCCGCAGCTGCGCCTGATTGCCGATGTTCATGCCGAGGTCGAGGCGGCCCCCTTGCTCGCCGAATTGATAGCGAGCGATGTTGTCGCCGTAGTAAAAAACGTTCTCCCAATCCCGCTCCCAGAAAGCCTTCGGCTCGACGAAGAATCGCTGCGCCACGTCGAGCGGCTGATAGAAGCCGGTGGTCAGCGATTGCTCGGTGCCGAACTGCAATTCGTTGCGCCACTGGCCTCCGAGGCTGTTCATCCAGTCCCGTTGGTGCTGCAGATAAAGCACGAAACCGCGCTCGTCGCCGGACGCGGCGGCGTACATCCCGAGGTCCACTTTGATGAAGTCGGTCCCCCAACTTCTCTCTTTGGGCAGCCACTCGAGCGTGGCGTTGGCCGGATCGCCCTTCAGTTCGTAGTCGACCGTGTCGATGTCCTCGACGGCCGCCATGCGTTGCGCGGCTTGGCTGATTTGCTCGGTGCTGACCGTGTCGCCGGGTTTGATGCCGGCGAGCTGATTCAGGTACTGCGGATTGACCCGCTTGAGTTTCGCGAACTCGACCGCCCCGATCTGCGACTCGATGCCCTGGTCGGACGTCACCCTCTTGCGCCAGGCGAGATACTCCTCCGATGAGACGGCATAGCGGGCGAGTTGTGGTGCGGCGCGCCGTGCCGCCGCCTCGCCGAGCGCGATGGTCTCCGGCGTGCGCTGGAAATCCGCGGCACCGATGTCGCCCAACTCCGCGTCGATCCGCACATCCCGCTCAGTCAGGGTTTCCAGTTGCAGGCGCCCGTTCTCTTCGAACATCAAGTCCAGGGTTCGCCCGAGTAGTTGTGGCGCGGATTGCAGCTGCTCCGGCTTCACCGGCGGCGAGGCCAGATTCACGACGATGACGACGTCCGCACATAGATTGCGGGCGACGTCCACCGGGACGTTTCG
Organism: uncultured Gammaproteobacteria bacterium; assembly: GCA_963813755.1. GTDB lineage: Bacteria > Pseudomonadota > Gammaproteobacteria > Steroidobacterales > Steroidobacteraceae > Bog-1198. Next base: position 541,728 of record CAWEZY010000003.1, read on the forward strand.
CACCAATCCGCCGTCCGAGAGCACGTGTCCATCGCTAATCACCGGCGCGAAGGCGCCGGGAACGGCCATGCTCGCACGCATCGCGGTGGCGAGGTCGCCGTGGTCGATCACGACCATTTGCCCGCTGACCATGTCCGTGGCGACCGCCCGATAGGGAATGGGCAGATGATCGAAGTCGGTTTGCGCGCGAGCCTTGCCCACGAATCCGCCCAGCAGAACCTCGATGTGGCTGGTGTCCACCAGTCCCGGCGCCATCACGATGCCCGAATGCTGGATGCCGAGCTGCAGATTATTGGTGTAGGTGACGCCTTGGCGCTTTTGCTCGATCGGCTCGAGATTGCGGTGGCCGAGCCCGCCGACCACTTGACGCCAATTGATGCCCCTGAGGAAGGCTTCCATCTGCGGCGCCGGAATACCGGAAGCGTAGCCGCCTCCAACGAGCGCGCCCATGCTGGTGCCGGCGATGCAGTCGACCGGCACGTGCATCTCTTCGAGCACCTTGAGCACGCCGACGTGCGCGCCCCCCTTGGCGCCGCCGCCGGCGAGCACCAGGCCGATGCGCGGACGGTGCGCCGGGGCCGGCGCCGCGGCCTCATGGCCGGCCTCGCTTCTCGGCTGTGCGAAAGCGGTAAGGGCGGCCAGCAAGAGTGACCCGATGAGGAGCTTACGAATGGTTTTGCGCGGAAAGGTGAGCCAATTTACGCTGACAATAGCGTGAATAGGCCCATTATCCAACTCATCTCCCGGCGAGCCGGCGCACCAGATAGTCCACCGAGCCGTCGAGTGTCAGCATCTTGGCGTAATCGGACTCCGGCACATCCACCCCGATCTTCTCGTGCAAATGCTCGAGGATGGTGAGGAAATCGAACGAATCGATGTCGAGCTGCCCGCGCACCGGCCGGTCCGGACGAAGCTGCTCGAAGTCGGCTTCGGGCGCGACCGCGAGGATGCTGTCGATCAGGGCTTTGCGCACTTCATCGCGACTCATGCTCATGCGAGGCTCTCCGGCAGCTGCAGCAGGCGGTCGAGTTCGACCAGGAAACGCGCGCCGCGCATGCCGTCGCTGACGCGATGATCCGCCGACAGGGTGGCGTGCACGATGCGCGCCGGCACGACCGCCGCGTCGGTCACCCAGGCTTTTACGGCCGATCGGCCGATGCCGACGAGCGCCACTTGCGGCGGGTAGATCACCCCGAAAACCGTGTCGACGCCCAAGTCGCCGAGGTTTGTCACCGTAATGGTGGGGTCGGCCATTTCCGAGCTTCGAAGCTGTCCGGTTCGCGCCCTCCTCAACAGATCCTTGAGCTGCGACATGAGATCGGCGAGGCTCAGCTTGTCCACATCGTGCAGGGCGGGGGCCACCAAACCGCCGCCTCGCAGCGACACGGCGACGCCGAGATGCATGCCGGACCCGGGGCGGAATGCGCCGCCTTGGTAGAATCCGTTGAGTTCAGGCGTTTCGCGCAGCGCGCACGCCACGGCTTTGAGCTGCACAGCCGCAAACAGCGCGCGCTCGCCGATCGGCAGCGCCGCGTTGCGCTTCTCGAGCCAGATGATGGCGCGCTCGACGTTGATCTCGGATGCCAGGTAATAGTGGGGAATCTCCCGCTTGGAGCGCGACATCGCCGCGGCGATCGCATCGCGCATCGACGCCTGCCGGTCCGGCGGCTTCTTTGCCGCCGCAGCGACTTCGACGTCGGCAAGGGAGACGGCGCCGCGGGCGCCGGATGGCTTCACCGCGGCGATATCGACGCCCAATTCCTCGGCGCGCCGACGAGCGGCGGGCGACACTTTGACCCGTCCCGATAACGGCGGCGCCGCGCCCGAGGCGACGCCTGTGGCTGGCTGCGGGCTCAAAGCCGGGGCCGGCATGGCCGCCCCCGGTTCCCGGCCCGGCGCCGGCGGGGGCGGCCTCGCGGCGATTTCCTTCCAGTCCTCGCCGCCGGTCGCCACCAGCGCCATCAGCTCGCCGACCGGGATTTTCTGTCCCGGCGAGGCGATCAACTTCGCGAGCACGCCGGCCTCCCAGATCTCGACCTCGACCGCGCCCTTCTGTGTCTCCACCACGCAGATCACTTGCCCGCGCGCGACGTTTTGTCCGGGCGCCACCTGCCATTCGACGAAGGTGCCGTCCTCCATGTCCGCGCCGAGCGAGGGCATCTTGAATTCGTACACGTCACTTCACCAAATTGCGCGCGGCGGCGACGATGCCGTCCACCTGCGGAATGGCGGCGTCCTCCAGGTGCTTGGCGTAGGGGACCGGAACCTCGGCACCGCATACACGGGAGACGGGCGCATCCAGCTCGTAGAATGCCTGTTCCATGATGCGCGCCGTGATCTCCGCCGACAGGCCGCCACTCTTCCAGGCTTCGTCCACGATCAGCGCACGGTGCGTTTTCGCGATCGAGGCGATGATCGTCGCGTCGTCGAGCGGGCGCAAGCTGCGCAGGTCGATGACTTCGCCGCTCACCCCGCCCTCGGCAAGCGTTTCCGCGGCCTGCAGGGTTTTAATCAGAGAACCGCCGTAAGTGATGAGGCTCAAGTCGGTGCCTTGGCGGCGCACGGCCGCGTAATCGATGTCCACCGGCTTGGGGTCGGCGGCGATTTCCCCTTCGACGTTCAGCAGTGCTGCGTGCTCGAAGATGAGCACCGGGTCGGGGTCTTGCAGTGCGGTAAAGAGCATTCCGCGAGCGTCTTCGACAGTCGCCGGCGTCACGATGCGCAGTCCCGGAATATGCGCGTACCAACCCTCGAGGCTGTGCGAGTGCTGCGCCGCGAGCTGGCGCCCGGCGCCCGTCGTCATGCGGATTACCACCGGCACGTTGAGCTGGCCGCCCGACATATGCCTGAGGGTCGCCGCATTGTTCATGATCTGGTCCAGGGCGAGCAGACTGAAGTTCACCGTCATCACTTCGACGATGGGCCGCATGCCGTTCAGCGCGGCGCCGATCCCTGCGCCGACGAAGGTGGACTCCGAGAGCGGCGTGTCGCGGATGCGTTCCTCGCCGAACTCCTCGAGCAGCCCCTTGCTCACCGCATAGCTGCCTCCGTAGCGACCGACGTCCTCGCCCATCAAGAACACCCGCTCATCCCGCAGCAGCGCCTCGCGCAAACCTTGGCGCAACGCCTCGCGATAGCTGATGCGCACGGTGGCGCTCACGGCGGCCCTGCCTTCGCAACGCGCTGCTCGCGCGTGTAGACGTCGTGGCACAGGTTCTCGACCGGTTCGAGAGTGCCGGCTTCGGCAAAGGCCAGCGCATCCTCGATCTCGCGTGCCGTATCAGCTTCGATGGCGCTCATCTCGGCGTCTCCAATCAGCCCGGCCTGGCGTGCCCGGGCCTCGAACGCCGCAATCGGGCAACGGTGTTTCCAGGTCTCGACCTCGGCCTTGCTGCGATAAAGTTCCGGATCGAACATCGAGTGGGCGCGGAATCGGTAGGTCTTGAGTTCGAGAAAATACGGGCCCTCGCCTGCGCGGACGTGGTTCACGGCCGCCCGCGCGGCCTCGGCAACGGCGAGCACGTCCATACCGTCGACGCTTGCGGCGCTGATTCGATAGGAGCGCGCCTTCTCGCAAAGATCCGTGTCGGCCTCGCTTCGTTCGAGCGAGGTGCCCATGGCGTACAGGTTGTTCTCGCACAGAAACAGCACCGGCAGCTTCCACAGCGAGGCGAGATTCGCGGATTCGTGAAATTCGCCCTCGGCCACCGCGCCGTCGCCGAAGAAGCAGGCGGTGATGCGGCTCGTGCGCCGCATGCGATCGGCAAGTCCGAAGCCCACCGCCAGGGGCAATGCGCCGGCGACGATGGCGTTGCCGCCGAAGAAGCGCATCGAGGAGTCGAACAGGTGCATCGAGCCGCCGTGCCCGCGGCAGCACCCCTCCTGTTTGCCGTACATCTCGGCCATGATCGAGCGCGCCGGGATGCCGCGCACCAGCGCGTGGCCATGCTCGCGATAGGTGGCAAGGACCGCGTCGTCGCGGGACAGTTCGGGCATCACTCCGCAAGCGACCGCCTCCTCGCCGATATACAGATGCAGAAAGCCGCGGATCTTGCCGGCGCTGTAAACTTCCGCGCATTTTTCCTCGAAACGGCGGATGCGCGTCATTTGCCGCAGGTAGGCGCGCGCGCGTTCGCGATCGATGTTCACGACGCGGACTCCAGCGTGGAAGTATCCCCTTCGGGCAGACCCAGTTCGCGCGCCTTGAGGAGACGGCGCATGATCTTGCCGCTGCGGGTCTTGGGCAGGCTCGGCAAGAAGGCGATCTCCTTCGGTGCCACCGCCGTGCCCAGGCGCTTGCGGACGAAGGCCATCAGCTCGCGCCGCAGCGCCTCATCGGCGGCGTAGCCCGGCTTGAGCGCGACGAAGGCCTTGACCAGCTCTCCCGCCACCGGATCGGGCTTGCCGATCACGCCCGCTTCGGCCACCGAGGGATGCGCCATGAATGCCGATTCCACCTCGAAGGGTCCGATCCGATGCCCCGAGGATTTGATCACATCGTCGGTGCGGCCGACGAACCAGTAGTAGCCGTCGGCATCGCGCTTCGCGAGATCGCCGGTGAGATACCAGCCGCCGGCGAAGCATTTGCGGTAGCGCTCCTCCTCGTTCAGGTAACCGCGAAACATGGACGGCCAGCCCGGCTTCAATGCAAGCTCGCCCTCGACTCCGCAAGATTCGATCGGGCGAACGCCGCCGTCCGCGAGATGCTCGACGACGCTCGCCTCGATCCCCGGCAGCGGTCGTCCCATGGAGCCGGGGCGGATGTCCATCGAGGCGAAGTTGGCGATCATGATCCCGCCGGTTTCGGTCTGCCACCAATTGTCGTGAATGGGCAGACCGAATGCCTCCATGCCCCAGTACACGGCCTGCGGATTGAGCGGCTCGCCCACGCTCGCGATAAAGCGCAGTTGCGGAAACGTGCGCCGGCGCACGGTCTCGGCGCCGCCCTTCATCATCATGCGCACCGCCGTCGGGGCCGTGTACCAGACGCTCACCCGCTCGCGCGCCAGGGTGTCGTACCAGCGCTCGGCATCGAAGTCGGCCTCGTCGACGATCATCGTGGCGCCAATCGTGAGCGGCGCGATGACGCCGTAGGAGGTGCCGGTGACCCAGCCCGGATCCGCGGTGCACCAGAAGACATCCTCCGGGTGCAGGTCGAGCGCGAGCCGCGCGGTGGCGTGGTGAGCCACCACCGCCTCGTGCACGTGAATCGCGCCCTTCGGCTTGCCGGTGGTGCCGCTGGTGAAATGCAGCAGCGCCCGGTCATTGGGATCGGTGGGTCCGATGCGGTAAGCGCCCGCCGCAGCGTTGAGCAGCGCCGCCAGATCGAGCGTGCCCGGCGGAATCGCATCCTCGGGTTCCTCCCGGACCACCAGCACATGCGTCAGCGTCGGCAGCCGCTCGCGCAACGCGGCGATTTTTTTTCGGTAGAGGCCCGTGGTCGTCACCAGAACGCGGCCCTCGCCGATGCCGACCCGGGTGGCGATGGGCTCGGGGCCGAAGGCGGAGAAGAGCGGCGAGACCACGCAGCGGCGCTTCAGCCCGCCGAAAACCGCAAAATATAATTCGGGGATGCGCTCGGCGAGCACGAACACGCGCTCGCCCGCTAAAACCCCGAGCTCTTCCAGCACATTGGCGAAGCGGCTGGTCCACACCGACAAATCGGCATAGGTGAAATCGCGAACGGTACCGCTTCTGCCCAGCCAGCGCAGAGCGAGGTGCTGCGCACGCGGCCCGTCGGCATGCCGATCCACCGCCTCGTGCGCGATATTGAGACCTCCGCCGGGCAATCCGTCGAGCGCGCGGCGCGCATCCGCCCATGAGAAATGCGCATAGTCTCCCGCGTACTCCAGCAAGTTCGGAGGCGTCTTGGCGCCAGCGGGGTTTTTGCGGATCACCTCATCCATTCGCCGCCTCGGTCGCGAATCCTTCCCGCACCCTACACGGATCAATCCGACAATTGACTAGGGGGTTTCGTCGGCGACCTAGGGGAGACTCCCTAGCGCGGTAGGGTTCGCTTGCGGCTCTTGCCGGTGCGGAGGGGCCGCCGCTTATTCGAGGTTTTGCATCGAACCGAGAGCTGGCCTTCGAGGGCGGCAATGTCGATTCCGAATCCCCGGAAGCAAATCCAGCTGGCTTTATTTTTTCGCATACCCAATCATCTTGAACGCCACGAACACAAGGAATCACGGTGCAATCACCCCTACATCGTTCGCTTCTGGTCGCATTTCTGTCCATCACAACAACTGCGGTCGCGTTGCCCGCTTCGCCGCAAGTGTTTGGACTGCCGGGTCACGGCGCATTGACGCTTGTCATACCCGGCGGATGGGTCAGCGAAATGAATCACACGGGGAGTCAGTCGCCGCCGACCATCACGATGGCGCCGCGGAGCGGCGCGAAATTTGTGATAACCATTTCGGTGCGCTGGCCCATGGCGTCGGCGCCCAACGTGCTGGACTACAACAGGATTCATTCTGAGGTGGCGGGAGCCGCGAAGAGCGCCGAGTCGCAGTCGGTAGAGGGCGTGCTGCCGCTTCAGGAGATCAAGGGCTCAGACGGGCGAGGCTTCTACTTCGCAGCGACCGATCGCGCGCCACGGCCGGGCGAAGCCAGGTATCTGACGCAGGGTATCATGCGCGTCGGGGAAATCTCGCTCGAGTTCACGGTGTTGACGAACGACGGACAAGAGGCGGTCGTGCGCTCGGCGCTCGACATGCTGCGCACAGCGGTGCACCGTCCAAACGCTAATTAGCGCGCGTGCGATATGAGGCAGATGACCAGCCTGTTGTCGATAGGGACCGAGCGCCAGGGATTGCTCGAGATAACCGCTCTAATCGGGCATCGTCGGCATCCGCAATCGCGTACGCTGGCCCTGCATCTGGTGGGGGAATAGGGGGCAGGGGAACGCCGCGGCGCAGCCCGGCGGGAGCCGGCAGGCGGATAGCGCGGGAGGACCGCGGGCGCCGGGTCAGATTGGAGACTTGCGCCACACACTCGCCAACCACGGTTGCTGTTCGCGCGGCAATCCGCTGGGTCGATAATAGTGCTCGAGTTCCGTGAAACCGGCGCCGGACAAGTAATGACGCCACGCGGCCAAGTCGTGGTATGCGCCGTAGCGCTCACCGTTCCAACCTTCCTCGTTCTCGCCATGCGGATTGGAGCTGAAGAGCACGCCCGCGGGTTTTAGTGCGGCGTGCAGCTGTCGCAGTACGCGCGGCAGCTCTTGCGACGGCACATGAAACAACGACGCGTTTGCGAAGATGCCGTCAAAGCGCTCGCCTGGCAGGGCAAGCGCGGCGAAGTCTTGCTGCCATATTTCGCACCCGGTGTCGGCGCGCGCCATCGCAACAAATGCTCCCGCACCGTCAAGCCCGATCGCCGTGTGGCCGAGCGCCGCGAATGTCTTGAGATCGCGTCCCGGCCCGCAGCCAAAATCCAGAATCGTGAAAGGCGCCTCGCTGCGGATATGCCGCAATAGCGCCGCTATGTTTTGACTGACGTCGTGATCGCGCGTTCCGGCGCGAAACTCCTCGGCGCGATGCTCGTAGTACGCGAGCGTTTTAGCGGTAATCGTGCCCGCGTTTTGCGGTTCAAGGGCATTACGATTCATCACAATTGTCCTCGGTCGCTGCGGCGCGGCGGGCGGCCGCTCTTCCTATGGGCGTGCGCGTCTCATCTAAGATATTTGCCGGTAACTGCGCCATCGAGTTTGCGCACTCGCAGCGGTCTTAATAATTTCGGGTCCATGAGCCGTGCATTGACGCCCATGCGGTCGGAATGCTTATCGACCGGAGCCCAATGGGTGACGCAGCCGCACTTCTTGCAACGATGAAATTCAATTGAGCGGTCGCCCCACAGGTAGATATCCGTTGCATCTTCGGCAGCGACGATTCGTACCTGCTTCGGGGAATAATAGGCCCATAGCACGCCGTAGCGGCGGCATATGGAGCAGTTGCACTCGGTCAGTGTCTCCGGCTGCGTATCGATTGCCAAGTGCACGGCGCCACAGTGACATGATGCATCTATTGTCGTATTCACTTCGACCTCTGCCGTTAGGGTTTGCCGGGCTATTGCGCTATCTGGTAGGGGGCTGTCCGGAGTATTGCACATAAATTCTTGCGGACGCATGGTAGAGGTAGTTCGGCCGAGGGATTTGTGCGCTTCGGAGTCGAGCGCCGGATGATGCAATTATGGCGGAGCGCCGGTATCGATTAGGATGGAGCCATGATCCGCATTCGTGAAATTGATCACCTGGTATTGCGCGTCGTCAATTTGGAAGGAATGCTGCATTTCTACTGCGATGTGCTTGGATGCACGATTGAACGCAGACAGGATTCGATAGGTCTGGTGCAACTGAGGGCAGGTCGTTCCTTGGTCGATCTCGTGCCAATCGACGGGAAATTGGGCCGTGTGGGCGGAGCGGCGCCGGGCGGGGAAGGACGCAATTTAGATCACCTGTGCTTTCGGGTGGAGCCGTTCGACGAAGATCACATTCGGACGCAGCTGAAATCGCGTGGCTTCGTACCTGGTCCCACGGAATCTCGCTACGGTGCGGAAGGAGAAGGACCGTCGATCTACGTGACGGATCCGGAAGGTAATGTCGTTGAGCTCAAAGGCCCGCCGGCTCCATGAGGCTTCGAATGCTCGGGGTCGTTCGTGCGCCAGACTCGCGACAGCGTGTACAGCCAAGCGGCGCGGCGGCGACTACGAACGCAAGCGGAGCGCCATGCCCGACTGATGCGACGGAGTTAAGAAGAGGAGCCCATCATGAGCAAGCTGCGTGTGCAGTGTTTTGCCATTTCAATCGACGGGTACGGCGCGGGCCCGCACCAGGACCTCGCTAACCCGCTCGGGGTCGGCGGCATCGCGCTGCACGAATGGGCTTTTGCGACCCGGACATTCAAACGGATGTTCGGCAGTGAGGGCGGCACGACGGGCATCGACGACAGCTTCGCGGCACGAGGCTTTGCCGATATCGGAGCGTGGATTCTGGGACGGAACATGTTCGGGCCAGTTCGTGGACCTTGGCCCGATGCCACCTGGAAGGGGTGGTGGGGCGAGAGTCCGCCTTATCACACTCCCGTCTTCGTGCTTACTCATCATCCCCGCCCGTCAATTACCATGGACGGGGGTACGGTCTTTCACTTTATTGCCGATGGCATTCACGTGGCATTGGATCGCGCGCGGCGGGCCGCCAATGGCCAGGACGTCCGCCTCGGCGGCGGAGTTGCCACCATCCGACAGTACCTTGGTGCGGGGCTCATCGATGAGATGCATCTGGCCGTTGCGCCGGTGCTGCTGGGTTCAGGCGAGCATCTTCTCAGCGGCATCGACTTGCCAAAGCTCGGGTATCAATTATCCGAACACGTGGCGAGCGCAAACGCCACGCACGTCGTTCTCGCGAAGCGAACGTAAATTCGAGCATGCGCGGTCGGTGACCGCCCGCCCATAGGAATGCAGCTCGGTCTATTACGATTGCCCGCCACCGGCGTCGGAGTCGTGGCGAACGTCCGGACGCAAGATTACAAATGCGGCCGTCGCCGCGGCGGCAAGGCCGGCGGCAACGAGGAAAGCGCTGATCGGACTAATGACCCATAGTGCTCCGGCGCCCAAGGAGGCCGGTACGTAGATGATCCCTGTGAGAAAATTATAGACACCGATCGCGGATGCACGCCGCTCCGCCTCGATGTCCGCGATGAACGCCTTGCTCTGTGCTTCGTCGATCGAATAAAAAAAACCGTAGATGAGGAACAGGACGACGAACTGCCATTTCGCGGCTGCAGCTGCGAACCCGAGGCACATCAGCAGATAAGTCAGATACCCGATCACGATGATGCGTCCGCGGCCATAACGGTCGCTGAGCCGACCGATCAGTGGTGCCGAAACTACGAATGCGATGTTGAATAGGGCATAGAGCAGCACAATCTCTTTGGTGGCGAAGCCGGCGCTGTGGGCGCGAACCAAGAGGAAACCGAAGCTGAAATAGGCCAGCGAAAAGATTCCGGCGCTGACAAGGTAGCGTTTGAAGTCGCCATTCAGGGCGTTCCACGTGTCCAGCATGTTCTCACGCCGTTGCGCGCTTGCAGGTTGGTCCCGGATCAAACACAACACCACGACGCTGAGCGCAGCCGGTGCCAGCGCGACCCAGAACAACGCCCGATACGTCGAGGCACCATCCCCGAGCCACGACAGCAGGCCGTACGCGACGACCGGGCCGATCACGGCTCCGGACTTGTCGAACGCCTTATGGACGCCGAACGAATATCCCCGCGCGCCTTTGTCCGCGACCGCGGCGAGCCAGGCGTCACGCGGCGGTCCGCGAAAGCTCTTTCCGACCCGCTCGACAACGCGAAAAACACTCAGGCCGACGATCGAACTTGTGATTAGCAGAATGCCCTTCGCCACGGTGGAAAAGCCGTAGCCCGCCACTGCGAATACCTTGTGTCTTCCTGTTCGGTCCGACAGCCAACCTGCGAGGTAGTCGAGCGCGGAAGCGGAAAAATCGGCCAAACCCTCGACTAGACCGAGCACAGCCACCGAAGCGCCGGCAACCGTGGTGAAAAAAACCGCGAACACCGAAAAAATCATCTCGGAGCTCAGATCCGTCAGCATGCTGACGATACCGAGCTTCAATACATCGACATGCACGCCTAGCTTCGTGTCGGTCGATTGGGCTGGCCTCGGCATGTGCTCTCCCGCCTGTGCGTTTCGCCCCGCGAATCCGGATCGACGAGCGGTCGAGCCTGCGCTATGGTCGACGCAAACCCGAAGAACTTCAAGAAGTGCACCATTAGGTTGGGAGTCGGATCATTTAAATTCTGGGAGTACAATTACCCGGGCCCACGCAACGGGGTCGGATCAAACGAGGGGGGTCGCCATGCCCATGAAGAAGCCGAAGCGCCGGGCGAAGTCGCTGGCGCGCACGTATGAAGTGAAGGCGGAGATCTCCAATGCGACCCTCGCCAAGGCGAAATCCGCGCTCACGCTCCAGATTTATCGCCGGGATCTGAAACTGGGCGAACTGCAGATCGGACGTGGCTCGCTGTTCTGGGCCGGCGCGAGGCGGCAGAGCGCTAAGCGGATTCATTGGGGGAGATTTTCCGAAATGATGGATCGTCTGGCGTATGGAGATTAGCGGAGGCGTCGATGCAATCAGCCGTCGAAATTAGCATGTACCCGTTGACCGGCGATTACCTGTCGATGATTCAGGCGTTCATAGACCGTCTGAATGCCTATCCGGAATTGATGGTGCGCACGAATACCTTGTCGACGCAGATCTGGGGCGATCTCGGTCATGTGATGAACGTTCTGGCCGAGGAGATCGCGCGCTCGGCGACGGGATCGCCGCAACTCGTATTTGTCATGAAAGTGCTTCCGGGATTGGCGCCGCCGGCGTAGCGAGAAATACCGGTAACCTTTTGCTGCGCACGGCGCTTCGTGCCTAGTGCCGATTCTTTGCCGCGTCTTGCGGATGAATCCGTGCGGCGCTCCCGGCCATGAAGCGGGTCAGGCGCATCTGCCGGCGGCCTTCGGTAGCACCGAGATGGGGAGATTTAAGCCGCGCTGAGCACACGATGCCGTGATAGTCGCGGATCCATTGAAATTAAGAACGCGGGGCCACATATAAAAACTTCGAGCAGATGTCGCCGATTCCCAGGAGAACAGACGATGGGCGCGCGTTGCGCAGATCCCGATAAACTTCACGTCGTTTGCCCAGGCTGCGGGCAGCGGGTGCGCTTCGCCCGCGCGCGGCTGCAGGATGAGCCTCGGTGTCCCAGCTGTAAACATCCGCTGTTACCCGGGGTGCCGGTAACGCTCGATCCAACCAACTTTGACCGTTATCTTCGCTTCGACGATCTGCCGATGCTGGTCGACTTCTGGGCGCCGTGGTGCGGGCCGTGCAGGAGTTTTGCCCCGGTAGTCGGCGATATCGCGGCGGATTTCAAGCGATCTTTACGCGTTGGAAAGGTGGATACCGATGCCTCGCCGGCGCTGGGCTCGCGATTTGGCATCCGGAGCATCCCGACGATTGCGCTTTTCAAAGCGGGCGCTGAAATCGCGCGCCAATCGGGCGCTCTGCCGAAGTCGGCTTTGTCGGCATGGCTCGCCAAGAACGGCATTGTGCACGATGCAGCGTGATTAAAATCGGCGGCATCGAGCGAACCCGCTACCGGCTCAATAGACGTTAGCATTCCATTTTGTAACTCTGGCAAATCGAAACGGCTGCAGCGCCATATCCGTTCCATGCTTTTTTACCGAGCCTGGAGCAAAAACGATGGCGATCTCGTTCGCCGCTGCGGTGTCGGGAAACGTCAATGTGATCCAATAGTTGCTCTTATTGGATTCGCTGCCATGCAGGCTTCGGTTCACGACCGATTGCGCGTGAAACACCGTTCGCTCGGCGACTGTCTGTAATTCGATTAGATCGGGATTCACTTCAATGGATTCGTCATGGGAGTTGATGCGGACGGCGACAATCAAATTCCGCTCAGGGTTGGATTCCGCGTGGACATGAACATTGAGTCCGTCGACTCGGCGACCCACGGTATCCGCGCGTTTGGAGGCGGAAATCGACTGCTCGGGCGTCCCATCCATCGCGTTGGGTTCGTAGTAGGTACTGCGAACGGGGACCACCAGGCAGGCCGCCGGCACCATGGCTATAAAACATAAAATCAAAGCCTTGTAAAGTCGCATTGACCGCCTCGCCGGCGCACCACCGGCGGTGTCCAGTTCCTCAATCTTACGCGCTATTCCACAGTCGAAGATTTCTTCGGACGCTCCAATGCCACTGCCGCGAGGCGGGAGGCGTCCACCAATGGCCACGATTTGATATCGAATGTGAACTCGGCGACCGCACAGGTGGGCAGGCGCGTGACCTCGTTCGATAGACGATGTGCGAGCTCCTCGAGCGCTGGGTTGTGGCCAACGATCATCACGCGATCCAGTTTCTTGTCGAGCCCGCGGATGATGTCGAGGAGGTCCTCCACGGCCCCGGGATACAGGCGATCGTCCACCGCAATCTTCTTGGGTTTGTAATCGATGCTCTTGGCGATGACCTTGGCCGTGGCGAGCGCCCGGCGCGCCGGACTCGATAGGATCAAGTCGGCCTTGACATCGCGCTTCGCCAATCGCTTGCCGATCCGCGGTGCCTCGCGCGCGCCGCGCTCGTTCAGCGGCCGTTCCTTGTCCGGTAACGCGGCATCATCCCTACTCGATTTTGCGTGCCGCACGAGAAATAAGGTTTTCATGACCAATGGCGCTCGCGTTTGGCGGTACACTCGCGATCATTGCAGCGCAGGCATTGTACTCGAGTTAGCGAAGGACGGCAGAGGGGTGCGGGGCCGGTCCGCCGGGGATCTGGATTCACGTGGATTTGGGGTCTGGTCGTGAATAATCGGTGGGTCGGCGATAAACGGCTATTCGGCCGGCGCTACGCGCTGCCGGAACCGGTCGCCGCAGCCCTGGAACGCGTTTTCGGGGAACCGGTGCGTGGGGTGACGGTTATCGAGCATTCGCGTTATGCGCGGATGCACCTCGGTATGTCGGCAACGACCCGCCCGAACCGCATTCTTCTATCGATCAGCGGCGGCGAATTCGTCGCGAACCCGGATCTTTTGCTGCATGAGTACTTTCACGTGCTGCGGCAGTGGGGTACGGGGCGTTTGACCCATTGGCGCTATTTGATCGAGTCGGCGCGGCGCGGATATCGGGCCAATCAATATGAGCAAGAAGCCCGCGAATTTGCCGCCGCGGCTGCGGAGCGGTACCGCCGATATTTGCGAGACCCCAATTTGCATTGAGCGGTGCAGCGGCGCGGATGTCATTGCGTCTCGGCAGGCGGGTGGAAAGCCCGTTGTTAATGCCAAATGTACCTAGAGGCCTGTTCCAGACGCGAGATCCCGCGCGATAATAAAAAAATATCGGCAAATGAAGCGAATCTCCTTCGGGGGAGACAATCCATGGTGAATCTCAAATTCAATAAAATTCTGATTGCCGTCGCCGACCCCTCCGCAGGGCTGAGCAAGGCGATACGGCGGGCGGGCGCATTGGCGCATAAGACGGGTGCCAGCCTCGAATTGCTTCATGCGATACCGTCGGTCGTTTCGGCGGGCATGGCGCACGCGGAGTCGGAGCACTTTACGCGTACCGTGGAGGGCGACAGCCGCCGTCGGCTGGAGCGGACAGCGAACCGTCTGCGGCGTGAAGAGCTGGTCGTCAACGTGATTGTGCAGACCGGGCTTCCGGTGCATCAAGCGATTCTGCGTCACGTGCGCCTCACCGGTGCTGACCTGCTGGTCATAGAGGCTCGCAAGCACAATATTTTTGCGCGGCTGTTGCTCACGCAAACCGACTTCGAGCTCATTCGCGGCTGTCCGGCTCCGCTGTTGATCGTCAAGGGACGCGCGGCGTGGCGCAGTCCGCGTATCCTGGCGGCTCTGGATCCCTTTCACAGCAACGACAAATCGAGCGCGCTCGATGGCGACATCGTCGATGCGTCGCGCGCGGTTGCCGAGGCGGTTCGGGGGTCGGTGCACGCCGGGCACATTTACCGGCCGCTCGCGCCGGCGCTGCTTGGCGCGCCGATCGGCGCGGTCGCAATAAACCCGGTTCCGGCGCAGGAGAAAGCGTATGAGGCCAATGTCCGGCGAGGTTTTGTCGAGGCCACCAATGGATACGGAATCTCGAAGAGCAAGGCCCACTTGGTTTGTGGCGACCCGGCAACCGAGATTCCGAGGCTCGCGCGCTCAATCCGCGCCGGATTGGTTGTCATGGGAGCGACCTCGCGCTCCGGGCTGAAGAGGATTTTCATCGGCAATACGGCCGAGCACGTGCTCGACAGCCTGCAATGCGACGTCTTGGTGGTGAAGTCACCGCGGTGACCGCAGCCATGAATGCGAGCGCCGGAAGAGACATTCCCTTTCGGGTAGGCAAGTGGTTGCCGTCGGATGAGGCCTTGCTAGCCAAATGGCTGGACACCATCATCGAAAAGACGCAGGCGGAGGCGAAAGCCCTACATCCCGTTATTGCGGACTTTCAGAATCTCATCGAGAACGATGCCGAGATCTCGATGCTGTTTCACCAAATGTTTGAGCAGGTTCCCAAAAAGCCGCCCTACAACAAGGATCCAACGGGCAAGCCTCAGGTGCGCAGCTATCAGCACATGCTGCAGCTCTTGAATACGATCATGACGCACGCGCCCGAGTTTAACGAGTCGGGCCTGGTCGGGTGTCCGATCAACACGGTTTTGGACTGGTCGATGGGAACGGCAGCCGGATTTACCGCATTCCTGAACGAACGGGTAAATGCCGAGCTCAAGAAGATCTTGAATGCCTGGGGTCGATTCTTGAGCTCGAGCGATTCCACGTACGTCCTGAACGACCATCCCCACAAGGGCTGGTTCGGCGCGGATGCTCGAAGGGTCATGCCGAACTTCGAGAAAGAGTACCAGTGCGATCCGCATCAACCCCATCATGGGTTTAGGTCATGGGACGATTTCTTCACGCGGGAGTTCCGCTCCGGGGTGCGCCCGGTGGCAAGTCCGGATGATGATGCGGTTATCGTCAATGCCTGCGAATCCGCACCCTACCGATTGGCGCGACACGTCAGGCGGCAAGACAAGTTTTGGATCAAGTCCCAGCCCTACTCTATAGCGCACATGCTTGCGAACGACAGCCTGGCGCCTCTGTTTGTCGGCGCAACGGTTTACCAGGCCTACCTGAGCCCGCTCAGTTATCACCGCTGGCACAGCCCGGTGACCGGCACGGTCGCGAAAGCCTGCGTGAAGGACGGGACATACTACTCGGAGGCGCCCTCGGAGGGCTTCGACCCGGCGGGCCCGAACGATTCGCAAGGCTATATCACGGCAGTGGCGACCCGGGCATTTATCTTTATCGAAGCGGACAACCCGGATATCGGCCTGATGTGCGTCATGCCGGTCGGAATGGCCGAGGTTTCCACCTGCCAAATAACCGTATACGAAGGGCAGCATGTGAGCAAAGGCGATCAGATCGGGATGTTCCACTTCGGAGGGTCGACCCATTGCCTGATTTTCCGGCCGGGCGTTAATCTCGAATTTGACCTTCACGGCCAGACGCCGGGCCTGCGCTCAAAGGACATTCCCGTCAACTCGAGAATAGCGACGGTGAAAGCGCGCTGATGGCGCCTTTCTGGGAAGATAGGGGCCCAGTGGACGCCGGAGCTTTCGAATCATCATGCATCGCCTGCTCATCGCACTCGGATTCGCTCTCATCCTGGCCGGCCTCATGTGGCCGTGGCTACGGAAACTGCCGCTGTTTCACCTTCCGGGCGACATCGTCATCGATCGGCCTGGATTCAAATTCTTCTTGCCGATCACGACCATGCTCATCGTGAGTGCGGTCCTGTCCATCGTGGCGTGGTTGATGCGGCGCTAGGCGGATTCACGCGAGACCCACCGCAACGGGACGGCCCAGGCGTATCGAGTAAATAACATTCAATAACGTTTATAAGTCTCTGTATATTAAACATTCATCAAAACCGCGACAGCACAACCTGGGCGTGCTAAAAAGCCCCGTTAATGAGCCGACCCGAGGTATTGAAGATGCGCGCTTACGCTTTCGCCCACCTCTCGTATTTATGGATAATTTGTTTATGCATGCCGCTGTGCCGCGCCGCGACGCCCGATCAGCGCGGTGTGCCGCTGCGGACAAAACAGCCGCTCATCGGCGCCTGGCGGCTGGTCGGCATCGAGTATTCGGATCGCAGCGGACCAATCGCCGACCCGTTTTATCAAGCCGGTTCGATCGGCATCATCATTTACGATTCCTCCGGGTGGATGAGCGTGCATATCGCCGCACCGCATCGCAAAGCCTGGGAAGTACCGGCATCGCGGTTGCCGTTCGATGCCGCGGCGACGGACGCGCCATTAAAAGCCGAGGCCTTTGATACTTATTACGCTTACTTCGGCACTTGGGATTTCGACGAGGCCAAGTCGGCGGTTACCCATCATGTGAAATCGTCTCTCATTCCGGCCGAGACAGGTCTCGACTACGCTCAGAAAGTCACGCTCGAGAACGGGCGTCTGATCTTCACCGGACACGGCGGCACGCCGGGAAAGGAAACCACGCGCATAAAGGTCTGGGAGCGAGTCTCCGGCATCAGCCAATAAAGGACGCATCGATATGACCAAAGCGTACTGGATAACCTTCTATCGTGAGGTCAAAGATCCCGCGAAGCTCGCCGCCTACGCGAAGCTCGCGGGGCCTGCGATCGAAGCCGGGGGCGGTCGATTTCTTGTGAGGGGGACCCCCGCTCACACCTACGAGGCAGGTCAAGCCGAGCGCGCCGTGATCATCGAATTCGAATCGGTTGAACAAGCGATCGCCACGCACGATAGCCGCGGATATCAGGCTGCCCTCGCGGCGCTGGCGGGCGGCGCGGTGCGCGATATGCGCATCGTGCCCGGCGTGCAAATCGGCGGAATCGGCCGATCCCAATGATGCCGCCGCCGGACTCGGATCAGCCGTCGCACGGGCGTATTCAGCGCGTGGACCGCGAGGTCACCGATTGACAGCCTGCCGGTTTCACCACGCGCCTGGTCGAGGCGGGGTGGCGCAGCAGCATGTGAGGCGGTCTGATCGGTCTCGGCACGAGATTGCCGCCGCAGTTCGGGCAGCGACCCGCGAGAACCGTATCGGCGCAGGTCGAACAGAAGGTACACTCGTAGCTGCAGATGCGCGCCTCCATCGCATCCGGCGGCAGATCGCGGTCGCAGCACTCACAGTTCGGTCGAAGTTCGAGCATGCATGCCTCCACGTGTTTCGCTCAACTCCGCAAGGCCTTTCGATTCGAGTCGGCGTCGTGGCGGCGACCCTATCCGTCAGCGCCTGTGTCACGTCGCAGGTGCTGATAGGCGAGCCGCGCGCGCCGATTCTAGCCGATCAGGTGCAACTCTGCCTGGAACCGCCGACGAGCACGTACGAGCAAATCGCGATCATCGATTCATCGAGCAAATATTCCTTGGCGTTTTCGGCGGGGGCAAAGAACGAAGTGGTCATCAGGAGGCTCAAGGAAGCCGCCGCCAAGCTGGGTGCCAACGGTATTTTACTGCAGGGAATCACTGATTCGCCGATCGAATCCATCGGCGCCGCGGCGGGCACCGAGTTCATCGGCGCTCGTGGGACCGTCGAGCTCGGATTGGGCGCCTCTGCTCCCTTATCGGAAAAGTTCGGCCGCGCGATCGCCATCTGGTTGCAGCGGCCGGACGAGCGGCGGCCGTAAGCAGCGGGATCAAGGACCGCTCGTAGTGGGATGAGGGGAATTGAACACCGTGAGCAGCCGTTATCGTACGCTGGGAGCGCGCGCGCAGTCGGCGCGCACCGTGCTATGCAGGTATGCGGCGACGGTATATCTTATTTACCGCCTTCCCAATGGCGGACGAGGCCGACATCCATGCCGACTAGGCGTTCCTTTCTGCGCACCGTGGCCGGCGGCATCGTTCTCGCCAATACCGGATTGATGGGTCGGGTAGGAGCCGAACTGCCGCAAGGAACTTTGGAATCCGCGGTGCGCGACGCGCTGCCGGGAAAAAAGCCGCTCATCAAGCGCTCGTTCCGTCCCCCGAATTACGAGACGCCGGTGGATGCCTTCAACGACGTCATCACGCCGAACGATCGATTCTTCGTGCGCTGGCATTTGTCGAATATCCCGCACATCGATGCCGGTTCGTGGCGGCTTGCGGTGGGCGGGGACGGCGCGGAGCGCGGACTCGAGCTGACCCTGGGGGCGTTGAAGGGCGACTTCGAACCGGTGGAACTCGTGGCGGTCTGCCAATGCGCCGGCAATCGTCGGGGTTTGTCGGATCCGCATGTTCCGGGTGTGGAATGGGGATACGGAGCCATGGGCAATGCGCGCTGGAAGGGCGTGCGATTGAAGGACATCCTGGCGCGGGCCGGATTGAAAAAGGAGGCGGTCGAGATCGCCTTCAACGGCAATGACCGTGGGCCGCTCGATGCGACTCCGGCGTTCGCGAAGAGCATTCCGGCGTGGAAGGCGCTCGAGGAGAATACGATGGTGGCGTACGAAATGAACGGTGCGCCAATTCCCCATTGGAACGGTTATCCCGCCCGAGTGGTAGTGCCCGGTTGGGCGGCCACATATTGGATGAAGCAGGTCACAAGTATTCGCGCCCTGTTGCAACCGCTCACGAGCTTCTGGATGAACCCGGCGTATCGCATCCCCAAGGGCAAATTTCCGATCATCGACCGATTCACCTCGCAGGAATCGGACACCTCGACGCCGATTACCGAGATTCTCGTGAATTCCCTCATCACCAATATCGCCGATGGCGGGCGTTTCCCCTCCGGTGAGCCCATCGCGGTCAAAGGTGTCGCGTGGGACGGCGGATATGGCATCGCGGATGTCGAGGTATCGGTCGACGAAGGGCGCAGCTGGCAGGGCGCCGTGCTTGGCGAGAACCATGGGCGATATTCGTTTCGCACATGGGAATTTCGCTCCTCGCCGCAAACGGCCGGTCGCATGGTGGTCATGGCGCGCGCGAGCAACGTGCGGGGCACTTCACAGCCGGCCGAGTTGATCTTCGATGCGCCCGGCTATCACAATAATGTCGTTCAGAAAATCGCGATCGACATCGCCTGAGGGCAGCGCCGTGGATGCGAAAGGACGATTCGGATGGATGTTGATCGGCACCTGCATCGCAATCGCGGCGCGTGCCGGCGAAGTCCCCGTCAAGCTGGCGCGGGGCGAACATGCGGCGCGGGTCGAATCGTACTGCTCGATTTGCCACAGCCTGGATTACATTGTGATGAATTCGCCGTTCCTTTCCCGCACCGCCTGGGAAGGGGAGGTGCGCAAGATGATGAAGATCATGGGGGCCCCTGTTCCCGAAACTGAAGTAGCCTCGATCGTCGATTACCTTGCCCAAAATTACGGGGTCAAATAGCCGATGACGATATCCGGGTTTGATCGCGGGTTGGAATGCGCCACATGAAGAAGCTCCGACATGAAGCCGAGCTATTCAAGGCGGCCCTGCTGGCCGGCGTCCGATATGCGGAGGGCCGCGGTGCGGTCGAGTTCGAGCCGACCGATTCGGCGAGCGACAAGGCGCTGTACGTCTACCGTTTGCTCGTTCACGACAAGATTATTGCGCCGATGCCCGAAGACCAGGTCGGCGAGAAGACGGTTCGTCATCGCTTGGCGACGTGGTATGCACATCAATTGCCCAGGGACCATCCCTTGTTGGGGTGACGAGGTCAAACCTTGGATAAAACTCCCGCCCCATGACCATCACCATCGACAAGGGCAATGACCTCGGGGTTCCGGCATCGCCGCCGTGCTCGCTGCACGAGCTCGGCCCCGACGGCACGCCGCGGGTGGATCCGGTACAAGCGCGAGACGTGGCACGCTGGCGCAAGGCGGAACGAGAGCGTCTGCTCGCGGAGCGCAGCGCATTTACCCTGCCATATCGCACACAGCAGGCGCTGGCCATGGCGCAGGCATTGGATCGAATTCTCGCGTCCGTGCCGGGCACCACGGTCAGTGTCTATTGGCCCATTCGCGCCGAGCCCGATCTGCGGCCGTGGATGCGAGCGCTGTCCCAGGCAGGAATGCGGGTCGCGTTGCCGGTCGCTTTGGCGCTCGGCCAACCGCTCCAGTTTCGCGAATGGCACCCCCACGCCCGGCTCGCGCGCGGTCTTTGGAAAATTCCCTATCCGGCCGACGGCGCCCCCGTGATCCCCGACATCGCGATCGCACCCTTGGTGGGCTTCGACGGCGGCTGTTATCGCTTGGGTTACGGCGGAGGCTTTTTCGATCGGACGCTGGCGACGCTGAATCCCAAGGCCCTCGCCATCGGCGTGGGCTATCCCAGCGCGTCGCTGCGCACGATATTCCCGCAGCCGCACGATGTGCCGATGGATTGGATAGTGACCGGATCACAACCCTCGGTGCGGCGGACGCCGCCGCCCATGGGCCGGCCTTGAGTTCCGCCTAGCGAAGAATCCGTCGCGGCATCATGGCTTGTTTGGCGGTGCTGAGCGACCTGCCGTGGATTCGAATGCCATGCCTGCCTGTTGCTCACCCCCGGTCATCCGTTCCATTGCTCCCGAGACCCCGTCAACTAAAGTCTCGCGCGTTGGCAACCTAAACCACTGGCCGAGGCACTTACCGATAGAACGCAACGCGTGAGCGTGTTGCAGCGCTCCCCGACCCCTTCGGCAGGGGGATGCTTATCTTCGTTCAGACGGAGGATCCAGGACATGAACATCTCACTATTCTCTTGCCGGCCCGCGGCCCACGCCGTGCTGACGACGCTGCTCGGCCTTTTAGCCGGCTGCGGCGGTTACGGCTCCGGAAGCATGGCCAACAACACGCCCACCAACACCACGATTTCGGCTCCGATACTACCCACCCTCGCTGCGATGACGACTATAGGCTCCACACTGGATCCTACCGAGCACGGCGGTAACCCCTATGGCTTGACCGTGGCCACCGCCACGGCGGGGCTGATCACGACGGGTGATTTGATCGCGTGCAATTTCAATGACGGCGCTACCAACTCGCAGGGCTTAGGCACCACGGTCATTGGACTGCATCCCACGGCCGGTGCGATGCCGTACCGAATCGCCCAGTCGGCAAAATTGCTGGGCTGTTCCTCCCTCACGAGCCTCCCGGATGGGAGCCTGGTCGCGACCGGCAGCCAGGCGAACACCACCGTGCTCATTGCGCCGGCCGGTACCGTATCGACACCCTTTGCCGCCGATGTATTTGCCGAGCCTTGGAGCGCCATTTATGCGACCCACGGGGGTAATGCCTATGTGTATGTCTCCGATGCCACGACCGGCACGATTGACCGCATTGCTCTCAGCGGCGATGCGCAGTCCTCGTTCACCGAGATTGCCTCCGGGTTCAGCACCAACTTGGGCAAGCCGGGATCGATATCCGCGCCGGCGGGGCTCACCTACGATGCCGCGAACGATACGCTCTACGTGGTCGACACCAACGTCAATCGTGTGGTCTCGCTGTCGAACGTATCGGCCATCGGTATGGACGGCGTGATTGTCTCCGGCACGGCGTTTACCGGGGCCTCGGCGACGTCCGCCAAAGTCATCGCGTCCGGATCACCGCTCAACGGTCCCATCAGCGGCGCACTGCTCGTCAACGGTGACCTGGTGGTCGGTAACACACTCGATCCCAACGGCACCAATTTGTTAGTCGAGATCTCGCCGTCGACTGGCGTGGTCGCCTCCAAAAACGTCGACACCGGCGCGGCCGGCGCGATTTTCGGCATCGTCGCCGTGCCAAAAACCATTACGACCATGGGAGCGTACGGCTCGACCAATACGCTAACCAACGTGATCTATTTCAATGACGACAATGACAACACCGTGAGACTGCTCAGCCAATAGGGCGGCTTTGCCAAACCGTCGCGTGAGCAGTCCGACACGGCAATCCGTCGAGCCACTGCGCATGACTCTTGCCACCATTTTGGGCCGCCGGCAGCCACTGCGGCGCGGCGGCCTAACGGTGTGTGTCGCAGGCGGCAGCCCCGCGAAGCTGCCCTTCAGTGCTGGTCCTGCAGCGGATGAACGCATGCGAAAGCCGGTCGCTTCAAAGAGTTGCTCATGCTGACCGTCTAATCGGTTTTATGATGGCACCCGTTAAGGTTGTGGTCCCTCAAAAAACAATGCGAGACCGGATAGGAGCTCACCAGCGATGGTGTTACCCCGCAGTGGCGGTGCTGCTTTTGGCCCGCGCAGCGGCCGCGCAGACTGCTGAGTTTGGCGGTTTTATCGCGCTGACTAGCGACTATATTTACCGGGGCGCAACTCAGACTAGCCACAACCCCGCATTGCAGGCCGATGCCCATTATTACAGCCCGACTGGCTGGCTCGCCGGACTGTGGAGCTCGAGCGTCCGACCCGATCCGGGGGAGGCCACAAGCGTGGAGCTCGATCCATACCTGGGTTATACCCAGACGCTAGGCGATGAATGGGCCACGCGCCTCGCGGCCGTCTATCACGCCTATCTGGGCAACAATCCCGGATCGCGCTACAACTACGGTGAACTGGCGGAGACACTGGCGTACCAATCGCAGGTCTTTTTTACGGTGGCGGTGTCCCCCAATACCGAGGTAGACACGAGCTATAACAGCTCTGTGAGGCGCGCGGCAGTCTCAGGTGATCTCTCCTGGCACGGCTCGCTCGGGCATGCGTTCTCAGTCAATATCGGGGTGGGCTACTATCGGTTGCACCGGCCCGATAGCAGCGGTTACGGGTACGGCAGTGCGGGATTAGGTTATGAATGGGGCCGCATGCACTTGGATCTATCCCTGATCGGGGTGAGTGGCGCGGCGCGTGAGTTTTTCTATCATGGTGAAGCCCGCAACCAGCTGGTCGGCACCGTCCTGTGGCAGTTCTAGCACCGTGCCGCTGGATGCAACCCGTGGCCCCACTGAGCGCACTTACGGTGAAGCCATCAGTAAACGATGAGTAGGGACCCGATTACTGCACCATGCAAGCCATTGCCATGACATCGCCGAGACCGGACCAGGCGCCGTTTAGCACCAACAACTACGAGGTGGTGCTGTTGCGTCAGGTGGCCGCGGGCGATCGGGCCGCCTTTGAGTCGCTTTATAATGCCTATTTCGGGCGGCTCAGTCGCTTTCTCGGCCGCTTGACCACGCGCCGCGAAGTGATCGAAGAAGCCGTTAACGACACTTTCTGGATCGTCTGGCAGAGGGCGGGTGATTTCCGGGGCAGCTCACTGGTGTCGACCTGGATTATCGGTATTGCCTATCGGCGCGGTCTGATGGCCCTGCGCCGTAATGCGAGCGCCTCGATGAACGCCATGGCCGAGGCCGAGGAACCCGGCCACGAGCCCGCGGTGGCCGAGGAGCGGCAAGACTGGGTGAGTCAGGGGCTGGCGCACCTGCCCATTGAGCAGCGCTCGACGCTTGAGCTGGCCTATTACCTCGGCCACTCCTGCCAAGAGATCGCGCAAATCATGGACTGCTCGGTGGGCACCGTGAAAGCGCGCATGTTTCATGCGCGGGTGAAACTGCGCAATCTGCTGCCCACGCTGGGCGGCAGCGTACCAGGGGATCATTCATGAGTTCCTTCGATCAACGCTTCGCCGACCATCGAGACGCCTGGGAGCTGATACCCTGGGTCGTGAATGGGACTGCCACCGAGCAGGAGCGGGCGCTGGTGCACGCGCATCTGGCCGGTTGCGGGGACTGCACCAGTGAGTTCCGCTTCCAATCCGAACTCCGGACGGCCGTGCTAGGCACATCGACGCCGGATGCGGATGCGTCAGCTTCCTTTCTCAAGCTGAGCACCCGACTGGACAGAGCACCGGCCGCGGCTGCGACGTACCGTCGGCGCTTTGCAGCCTTCACCGGCAGGCGCACGCTGCTGGCCGTTGTGGTGCTCGAGGCCGTATGCCTGATCGGCCTCAGCACGGCACTGTCGGTGCGTGGGCCGACGCTTGGTACGGCGGCTTACCGGACGCTCGGCGCCGGCGCAGAATTTCCGCGCCACGCGACGATTCGCGCGGTGCTGGATCCAGCGCTCAGCCTCGGTGAATTGCAGGCTATGCTTGCGGAGTTGCGGCTGCAAATTGTGGCGGGCCCGAGCGCGGCAGGCGTGTTTTCGCTGGCGCCGGAGGCCGGTGCGCCCCCCACTGCCAGTACTGCGCAGACTGTGAGTCAGCTACGCAGTCGCGCGGGCGTGCGGTTTGCGGAACCCACGGATGGCGGCACCGAACGCCGATGAAAACGCTGGTAGCTGCGCTTATGATAGCGGCCGTGATGAGCGCCTGCAGCAGCGTGCCTGCTCGGCCTTCCAACGGCAATGCACTTCAGCAGATGCAGCAGTCCGAAGCGCTCATGGTACTGGTCACGGTCAAGAATCCGCTGGAAGCGGCGCCGATTCGGGCCGCTTCGGGATTGCGCGGCTATGACACACTGCCTGTGTATGCCGCGGGCGAGCGGGCTCGGGCCGCCAGCGCCGCAATTGCGGCGCAGTATGGCCTGCAGAACGTGGCCGAGTGGCCGATTACGGCCCTTAGGGTGCACTGTCTTGTCTACAAGGTGCCGGAGGGTGGCTCGCGCGAGCAGATGCTAGCCGCGCTCGCGCGTGATCGGCGCGTACAGCTCGCCCAGCCGCTGCAGCGCTTCACGACCCTCGCGAGCGCATATAACGACCCCTATGTCGGTCTGCAGCGCGGTTTTGCCCAGATTGACGCGGCCGGCGCGCAGCAGTGGTCACGCGGCGAGGGCGTACGCGTGGCCGTGATCGACACGGGACTGGATACCACTCATCCGGACCTTGTCGGGCGAATTGAAACACAGCGCAATTTTGTTGATGAGAATCCGTCGCAGTTTGCCGCCGACCGCCACGGCACCGAGGTAGCTGGCGTGATCGGGGCCGACGCCAACAACCATGAAGGGATTGTCGGCGTAGCGCCGGGCGTGCGCATCCTGGCGCTGAAGGCATGCTGGCAACTCGATGCGGGTAACGACGCGGCGCAGTGCAACTCTTTTACGCTGGCCAAGGCGCTGGCGATTGCGATCGATTCCGGAGCGCGCATTATAAATTTGAGCCTCGGTGGACCGCCCGACCCGCTGCTCACGCAGTTGCTTTCCTACGCGGTCAGTCGTGGCATTGTCATCGTCGGCGCCATGCCGTCGGATGGGGGTGTGGACGGGTTTCCAATTGGTGTGCCCGGCGTTATCGCGGTGGATACTCTGGAGCAGCGCGCGGCCGCAGGCACTGCGCTGCACGCGCCAGGGCACGAAGTGCTGACGCTGACGCCCGGCGGGCACTATGATTTCGTGTCGGGCTCCTCCCTGGCTGCCGCCCATGTCACCGGCGCCGTGGCGCTGCTGATATCGGCTGATCACCGACTCGACGCCCGCGCCGTCTATGAGCTGCTCAAGCGCACCAGCGCGGGTTCGGAGGGCCCTGGTCGCGCCATCAATGTCTGCGCAGCGCTGGCGGCGGTGCGTAACAAAGGTGAACGGTCCGAAGGCAACCAGGGCTGTTAAAAAGAGGGTTTATAGCCGAGGTCTGTATCAGTGCTTCGCGGCGGTCGGCGTCACGACGTCGATGACCACGGCTTCGGTATAGGTGACCTGCACATGGTCGCCCACCTTCACGTCACTGAACACCGCCGGGTCCTTGACTTTGACTTCGGCGTAGCCGTTGTTGGGGCCTTGGAGCAGCACCTCTTGGCGCTTGGGATCGAGATCGACCACTTTCGCGACGATGACCGTCTGGCGCTCGGCCGCCAAGCCGGGCTTCGAGCCGGCGGGGGCGGTCACCGGTTCCATAGTCGTCATGGATGCGCTGCGCGTTACGGCGCCTTTCTCGAGCTTGACGGAAACGGCTTCGGCGTATTTTACGACGAGCTCGTCTCCGGCCTTGACCTGGGCGAAATTCTTCACCATGGGACCAACCTTCAGCGTCTCGGAGCGGCCCATCGGGCCCTTCAGAGTGACCGTGCGGTGCTTATGATCGACCGCCTCGATATTGGCCGTGATTGTGGTGAGGTCGGATGCGCCGGCGGCATCCATCACTTTCGGCGCTTGCGCCGCAGTCGGTATCGCGGCGGGCGAGGACGGCTGTGCGGCGAGCGGCATCGCAAGGGTCGCGGCCATCATTGCAGCGGCAAAACGGTAAAGTTGGGTCACATGAGGCTCCTGACGTTGGGTTGGTTTGAATTACACGGCAGATCGCCGACGCCTGCCGCCATTATAAGGCGGGCAGCTTGGCATGGTCAGGCGCGGACTGATAATTGGACCAAGGTCCACGTCAAATCGGCTTGCCCTCGATCACGCTTACCATGGTCGACGTGGGGGTGAGCGAGGTGAGTTCAAAACCCGCCCGTTCGAACGGACACAAGGCGCGGCCGGTTTTGGCGGGAGCGGGGCGAGGGTATAGTCTGGCGCGGCGCTTCCGCCGGCGCCCAATACGATGACAACGCCATGCATTCGGTCTAATGAGTAAGTCACCCCGAATGGGCTCCACCGAGTCCCTGAAAAGCAATTTGCGCCTATGCGTTGCGCAACGTATCACCATTTACTGTCCGGCCTCCCGCGGCACGTGGTTGGCACTGCTCGGCGGCGACACTTCGCGGCTGGAGCAGGATCCGGCCGTTGCACCCCTGTTCAAGACCTTGCGCGCGCACGCAGAATTCGGCGCCCTGGGGCCGTATCGGAACGTCTATGAGGTTAGCGGCGGCCACGAGAGTTTTACGCCGAACCAGGAAGCCCGTCCGACTTTGGGAACCGCCGGGGAGACCTCGACCACCGCCGCCATCGTCGTCACCACGTATGTGGCTCAAGCGGTGTCCGACGCAAGGCTGGCGGAGTTGGTGACCGCGCTCGCGGCATCCCACCCCTGGGAACTGCCGGTGATCGAGGTGTGCGAGGTCCGTGTGCTTGCGCCTGCGACGCTTCAGCCAGTCGATATTTCGACGGCAGCGGTGTAGATTCCAGCCTTTTCAACCCGAGGGATCGCGATATGTGGACCCGGATCATCGCCGCGACCTTCATAGGAGTCATCTGCGCCTCGAGCGCCATCGCCGATGACTCCGGTCGCCAGTATTTCGAAATGACGCCTTCCCCTGCAGGCGCCTCGTTGCCGTTCAGCGCAGCGGTCCTGGTCGGCGACACACTGTATGTGGCCGGACATATCGGTCTGGATCCGAAAACCCAAAAAGCCGCCGACAAGATTGATACCGAAGCGCACGCGGTCATGGATTCCGTCAAGCACACGATCGAGGCGGCGGGGCTAAGAATGGAGGATCTCGTCTCGGTCACCGTGTATTGCACGGATCTCGGGTTGTACGATGCGTTCAATACCGTGTACCGAAGCTACTTTCACGGCCATTTCCCGGCGCGCGCCTTCATAGGCGTCAGCAATCTGGTCCGCGGCGCGCACTTCGAAGTCGCCGGCATAGCGGCCAAGCCGGCACCGCGCAAGTAATAAGGTTGAACCTGCGGCATTGCCGGGTGTCTGAAATGCCGATCCGAGTGAACGCTGGAGCGTTTGGGGGGGTACCTGAAACCTCCAAGCAGCATAACGCTGGCTCGGGTGCCATGCGTAGTTTCCACGGGCAATTACCTGCCGAGAGACCATAAAGAGTGCGGTGCGGCACAGCACTCGCATATATAATGGGTAAGCTTTTGATATGCGAAGGCAGGATTGAATAATTATGACACCAAGTGAATGGGAAGCGGCGCGGTACAACTGGCCGGCGTTGCTGATGTTTGTAATCACCGGAGCGGTGGCCGTAAGCGTTGTGCCGTGGTATGGCATTACCCACGGTTATCATGCCGCCGCCTGGATCTGGTTCGGGGTGCTGTTGAGCGTCAACGAATTGGCGATTACCTGCGGCTATCACCGCCTGTTCGCCCATGACGCTTACGAGGCGCGTCCGGCGCTCAAGCTGCTTTATCTGCTTTTCGGCGGGATGGCGCTTCAGAACAGCGCGCTTCTGTGGAGCGCCGGCCACCGCGTACACCATCGCTATATCGATGATCCCGAGCGGGATCCGTATTGCGCACGCCGCGGTTTCTGGTTTTCGCACATCGGCTGGATGCTGCGCAATTACCCGAGCGGCGAACCGGACTTGAGCACGGTGCGCGACTTGCAGCGCGATCCCTTGGTGATGTGGCAGCATCGCCATTACCTGGCGTTGGCGCTGATCATGAATTTTGGGCTCCCGTTGCTGATCGGCTGGGCGAGCGGCGACCTTGTCGGCGTGTTGTTGCTGGGCGGGGTGTTACGGCTCGTTGTCAGCCATCACCTGACGTTCTGCATCAATTCCTTGGCGCACATCGTGGGCATTCAGCCCTACACGGATGAAAACACGGCGCGCGACAACGGGGTCGTGGCATTGCTGACCTTCGGCGAGGGCTATCATAATTTTCATCACATGTTCGCGCATGATTACCGCAACGGCGTGCGCTGGTGGCAGTGGGATCCGTCGAAGTGGTGCATCTACGCCATGCACTGGGTCGGGCTCACCAGCGATCTGAAGCGTACGCCTTGGTTCAAGATCCAGCGGGCGAAGCTCGATAACCAATTTCGGCGCGCCGAGCGCCAATTGGCCCGTCAGACCGGCGGGGCGCGGATTGAGCACTTGAGAAGGCGGATCACCGAGGAATATGAAAGCTTTCGCCACGCCGTGAGCGCCTGGACCCAGCTGCGGGAACAGTGGTTACAGGAGGCCCGGCGGGCGGTGACGGACCGCTGGGAGCGGTCGCTCTTGCAGTCTCGCCTCAAGGAACTCGAAAACGGACTGCGGCTGCAATCCCGTCGGATGCGGGTGTTGAGCGCGCAACTCGGCTAGTCCGCAGAGGATTTCTCCGATCGGCCGTCGGCCGATGAGTGCCTGCCAAGCGAAGCGGTGCGTGTCATGTAGATATCTTGCATGGGTGCGCCATGGCGGGCGCAGCAGCCACACTTCGCATAATAAAAGGCCGCCTCACGCGAAAGCGGCCAATTAGATCAAGCGTCGTGCGGCCTTTGCATTTTTATACGTGAGTCTTGAGATGCAACACAGCCACTCGACTGGCGATGTTACACTTGACATACCTAAGCTCCTAGCCTAGAATTGCGGCCATAGGAGATATCGTCATGGCCAATTCCGTACTCAACGCCCCTCAGTTTCAAAACGAAATCGCTGCTTTCGCGTATGTCGAAGCGCGTCTTTGGCCGAACGGCCCGGTTTGCCCGCATTGCGGCGAGACTGCGCGTATCGGACGTCTGAACGGCAAAACCACTCGCCCCGGCCTGTGTAAGTGCTATGTCTGCAAGAAGCCGTTTACCGTGCGCATGGGAACCATCTTCGAATCTAGCCACTTGGCATTGCATCTGTGGCTCCAGGTCATCCATCTGATGTGTGCCAGCAAGAAAGGTATCAGCACCCGTCAGATTCAGCGCATGCTCGATTGCAGCATGAAGACCGCATGGTTCCTTGGACATCGGATCCGCGAGGCCATGAAGCGATGACTGCGACGGCCCCTTTGGGCGGCATGGGCAAGACTGTCGAAGCGGATGAGACTTTCCTGTCGAAGTCTCCCAAAACCCGTAAGCGCCGCGGATCAGCCACTCAACGCTAAACCTGCGCTCCGCAGGTACTCAGTCTTGTTGAGCGAGGCGGCAATATTCGTTCGATGTACCTGGATGACAAAAACATCCGTGGCGCGCTCGCCAGAGCACTTGCACAAAGATAGCCGCCTTGTTACCGATGGCGCGCAGTCGTACAAGTTCGTGATGCCAGCCAAGGAACAGCACGAGTCCGTCGATCATTCCAAATTTGAGTGGGCGCGCGGCGATGTGCATACCAATACCCTCGAAGGTTTCTTCTCCATCTTCAAGCGCGGCATGGTTGGCGTCTACCAGCACATGGACAAGAATCATCTTGACCGATATCTGGCCGAATTCGATTTCCGCCAGAACACCCGCGCCAAGCTCGGCATTGATGATGTACAACGGGCCGATATCGCGCTCCGGGGCGTAAAAGGCAAGCGATTGACCTACCAAACAGTTAATTGAAGGAAAACGCATGGCCATTACTGAGCAGCTTGTGTTCGATTGGATGAAAAAGCTGCTAATGCCATAATGAGTAATTCAGAAGAAAGGCGCCGAGAACACCGGCGCCGAGAACAAGAAAAAAAAGCAATGTGCCAAGCAGTGCACCGGCAACAAAACTCAGAGACACGTCCCCCAAGTTTCTTAAAGCGCATCGTAGATCATCCGATTGTGCTTTTAATCGGGTTAATTGCGGCAGTTGTCGGTTTGTTGCAGGCCGCATATGACGCTTGGCGCTCACCAGATGTAAACCTTATTGGATCTCCCATTGGATCTAAGCTTTTTGAATATCCATTTGCCGTAAAGAACAACAGCGTTCTCTTTGACATGAAAGATGCGCAAATTCTTTGCGGGATAAAAGATATTACGACTGCGCAAAAAGGAGGCCTGTTCGACCTTTCCATTGCGGATGCCATAAAGGTCACAATTGCGCCCGAAGAAATCGTGAACTATCGATGCAGTGTTGGCGCTGAGGCCCACAACATCACGAGCGGACACATAGATATCTGGGTTAAATATAGAACCCTCTTTTTCCCCAGAACATTTGAAGGCACGAAATTTACGTGGTACACAAACGGACCAGTACCGCAATGATAAAGGGGACAAATGTCGATACCCACAAAAATAGCGCGGAAGGAAGAAGCGAATGACTCCGGACGAACGCCACGCGCGCTTCGTCGAAACGGCCCGCAAGGTGGGAGCCTCTGAAGACCAGAAAGACTTCGACCGGGCATTTGGAAAGGTAACCAAAGTACGCCGCCGTTAGCCAATCAGACTTATTAAAAATCGGCCACGGGTGCCTTTCGCCGCGAATTCCTCTTTTAGGCGTCGCATGGGATAGCGTTCCTGTTGGGGTCTGTTATCGCGAAACCATCGCGATAGTTCATAAGAAATGATATCCGCTAAGGTATGGCAAGTGTAACGTTGCCCCTCGTGCTTGGGCCAGCTACAGATGTCGCGGTGCTGGCTAAATACGGGTGTCGTGCTGCTAGGCGAGTTTTATCATGCTACCGCCGCTCTTGCTCTGCGTTTTTTGGATTGAATCATCTTCGCCTGAAGCATGGCCTCACCGCCGCAGGCGGCCAGAAGCTCCGGAGTTTTGGATCCGGCCCGTCGCTTTGCCTTCGCGGAGGTCGGAAAATCTCGCCCTGCTTCGATTCTGCGCGAGAAAGTGGACTCGACCCCAGCAGAATTTAAATCTGTGCGGACTGTCTCACGCTGAGCCGCTGATTTCTCGGTGACCGCAGCCATGTACGTTCCGAGCGCCTGCTCGAGATCTTCGCGCCCAAGCTCTCGTTGCTTTTTGCTGCCTACAATCTTTGTGCGTGGAATCAGCGTGCCGTCGGCACGATGAGCAGTAGACGGTACATCCACCGCGCGACTGTCGCGCTTTGATTGAACGAGCTGCGCGACCTGCAACATGTGTCCGAGGCGCTTGTTCTCGACAATCGTTCCCTGATCAATTGAACCGAGCTTGTTGTAGATAGGGTAGGGGCGTGAGCTCTCTGCTGGGATCTGGATCATGCCGTCGGGGAACTGAAAGATCTCGTGGTACTTACCGATCAACGGCGGTTCTCGGAACGTCCTCGAGCAAGAAAAGCTTTCGTTCTAGTGCAACGTCGAAACCTTGGTCACCTTGCGCAGCTTCGCCAGGCAAGTACAAAGTCCAAATTTTCATCTGCACGCAGTGCCGATGCCATCGTGCTGCCCGCGGATCCTTGGCGAACCGCTCGTTGTAGGCCGCGATGAAGCCGGCATAGGGCATTTGCGGCTTCAATTGTTGAGATGCCCTGGAGTCGAAGCTCCTTCACCAAGCGGTCCTGAGCGTCAATGCGCCCTCTCAACACGGCCTTTCGCCGCCGCCGTGTTCGCGCAGATACCGTCGATATTGAGTTCGTACAGCGCGCGACCGAACTGGGTGTGGCCCGGCCCGCTGGCTGCCTCAGCCTTGTTCACCCGGAAGATGCTCGCCTTGTCGCTATAGAACGCGAGCGGCTTGCCGTAGCGCTCGATATATGCTCGAGTCGCTTCGAAATAAGCGAACGTCGACTCGGAGCCCGTAAAGTGCACGACCATGAGTCGGCTGGTCGCATCATCGACGTACACCAGCGCGGTGCAAGCCGGTGCTCGATCCTCAAACCAGCGATGCTCGCAGCCGTCGATCTGCACGAGCTAGCCCAGGCAAGCTCGACGGCTCGAGGTTGTTGATCCTCGGTGGCCTGAGCTTGCGCGGAATCCAAAGGCCGGAAGCAATCTGCAGCTGCCGGACGGTCTCCTTGGCGATCACGATGTCGTGCCGGCTGCGCAACTTCTCGCTCGCCAACGTTGGGCCGAAATCCGCATATTGCTCGCGCAAAATCCCAACGATGCGCTCAGCGAGCTCGGCCTTCAACGCCCGGTTGCCGGTCCGATTACGGTGTCTCGAGATCAGGCCCACCGGACCCTCAGTCCGATAGCGGATCACCAATCTCTCGATCTGTCGCACGCTCATTCCCAAGCGCTCGGCAGCCCGTCCAGGCTTCAGTTCCCTGTCGATTACCGCTTGGATCGTCTTCAACCGGTCAAGGTCTCTCATGTATCGTGTTATCCCAGGGTTGCGCATCGCCAAGCTCCCAAGTCACTGACCGACCTGAGAAAGCTTGGCCCATCGGCCCAAGAACACGACATTTGTATCTAGCGAAACCCGACATCTCTAATTGGCCGCTATACCTCGACTTCGCATAATGTATATTATGTTAAATAAGCGATCTGGGCATAACGGTGTTGAGCCAGGCAGGCTATCTCCCCCGCAAAAACCCCTCCTCAGCGCAGCTGACTATCCTTGCTGCCGCGTCGGTTATATCCGCTGAACTGCGCCTGGTCCCGATCGCGCTCGCTCTGACAGGAAACGCATAAACGAACTCCCGGACAGGCGATTCTCCGTGCTTGCGGAATTTCCGCTTCACATTCCGCGCAGTGCGTTGCCGATGGCCCGCTAGGCAACCGGCTTTGAACGCGGCTGATGGCGTCCTTTAAGGTCGCGTCGATTTGATCTTGGACAGCACCGTCACCCGCCCAACCGGTCGCCATTTCCCGCTCCTAAAAATAATTTTCGCCTCGGCACCGAATACGCCGTCATCTCTGCATTCCCAGATGCCCAATTTCAAGCCCGAGGTTACCGAACATTGCGGCCCTTGCGCCAGCGCACAGGCGCTAAAACCGCACTCCCGGCCAGTTCTTCCGAGTCCGCGGCAGTGCAGCGCGTAGTATGCTCGTGACCCGCAATGCCTGAATTATCCGACCCACGAGTGTTTTTCGCTGGCGTACGAACTCTGCTCGCCTGGCAGCGTTGCGGCTTGGCGCTGATGGCGTTTGGCTTCGTCATAGAGCGTTTCAGCCTATTTCTCACTCTGCTGCGTCTGGCGCCCGAAAGTTCGTCGCACCACCTCTTTTCGCTCGTCGTCGGGGTGGTATTGATTTTACTCGGCGCCGCCGTCGAGATCGCTTCGACCGTGGCGTTCCGCCGTTTCGTTCGCGAGTTGCCCCCGCAGGACATACCAAGCGGTTCATGGGTGTGGTTGGGCTCGACCATCAACCTGGTTGTGTCAGTGATCGGCATTCTGCTCGCCGGCTTCCTGGTGGTGTCGGGACTCTAGCGACACGGATCCTCGCACCTGCCGCGGGCCCAGCCGCAAATCGGGCTAACCGGCCATGAATCCTTGCGGCGAGCCGCCGTAGCGATTGGGCTTGCCCTGCTCCGCGCACAAAATAACGAGAATGATCCAGCCCACGAACGGAACGAACCAGAGAAGCAGAAGCCATCCGCTTCGATCGGTATCGTGCAGACGCCGCGCGGTCACCGCGATGCTCGGCAGAAGCGTCGCGATCGAAAAAGCCCAGGACAAATTGTAGCTGACGGTTTGCAGAGCGGCTGCGGCAACCAACGTGAACAGCACCCACCACCAGAATTCCGGTCTCGATGCGCAGCCGCTGAAATCCGCGTATTTGACGAAACAGATTTTTACCGCGTCGGTAAAGCTCATAGACTCTCCATGACCGCTCGGTGCGTGTGTTAAGGTCATGCCGCATTGATCATTGATAGTAGTTTAAATTTTACCAAAACGCCGCCCTTGCCGCTGGAGCACACCAATCCTCAAGGGGGCGTATCGATCAACGAGAGCATCATGGAAGACCATTCTGACCCGGTTTCGATCGTCCTGGCCGCGGGCGCCTTCGCCGCCCACAAGCACCGAGATCAGCGACGCAAGGGCGCCGACGCCAGTCCCTACATCAACCACCCGATTGCGGTCGCAAACGTGCTCGCCAACGAGGCGGGCGTCACGGATCCCACCGTACTCGCCGCCGCCCTGCTGCACGACACCATTGAGGATACGGACACCACGGCCGAGGAGCTCGCGGCCGAATTCGGACCCGAGATCGCGGCGATCGTGGTCGAAGTCACCGACGACAAGGCTCTCGATAAGCCGGTGCGCAAGCAGCTGCAAATTGAGCATGCCGCAAGCTTGAGTCACCCTGCCCAGCTCGTGAAATTCGCCGACAAGATTTGCAATATCAGGGACATGAGTCGATCGCCCCCGGTGGATTGGTCATACGAGCGCCGAGTCGAGTATTTCGCCTGGGCTAAGCAGGTGGTCGATCAAATGCGGGGCGTTTCGCCTGTCCTGGAAAGATTATTCGACACAGCGTTCGCTTGCGGGCCCCAGCCCCGCCCGTAGCGCTCGGCCGGAAACCCATACGGATTCTTCCTTTTCCCTGGACCTGAATTCCATGGTCAAGCTCCCACCGGTTCCAGCCGCTTACCCGCCGGCACGTCCGCTTCTCGCCTGGTTCGCACGATCCGCCAGACCGGCCGCCACACGCTCAATTCCGGGACGATTGGACCATAAGCTTGCCTGCGGCAGAAATTCAATCTGTGCTCCCAGCTTGGAGGGTTCATAGAGGCGAACCGCAATCCGATGCAGGCCACTGCTGCTCGAAACGTTCACCACGGACACCTCGGAAAGGGGAATCATCACTTCGGTCCTTCCTCGTCGAACCTTCAGGTGATCTTCGCAATCCACCACTTCGTCGGCTAGACGATGGATCGGAGTTTTTCGAAGAAAATACGCCAAGAACCCACCGAGAATGCAAACCGCACCCCAATTGGGCAGCGGGTTGCGCCACAGACTGCCGCTGAGCGCCGCGGGAGCCATTACAAAGGCGATCAGCGCGGCGGCACTGAGCCATATCCCGCGCTTGAACAAAATGGTGTGCCTAAAAGAGATGACTTGCATGGCTCCGTCGGTCCCCATCGGCTGGCGCATGGTTTGCAGTGCCCAAGGTTAATTGCCAAACTGTACCTTATCGATATGCGTCAGGGTCATAAAAAGTCCGCGCCGCAATCCCGTGATTAATCGCGTCCGCAATTCTCGCAAGGCCGTTGACTCGCGCACACCCGTAGGGTCTCGGCGTCGGCCGGGCGCCGCTATGGGTGGCATGAAGGCGCTGCCCTTGTCGAAGGTGTACCAACTGATCGAACCGGGTCCGGTGGTGCTGCTGAGCACGGCGCAACGCGGGCGCGGCAATGTCATGACGATGTCGTGGCACATGATGGTCGACTTTGAGCCCCCGCTGATCGCCTGTATCGTCAGCAACGCCGATTACAGTTTTAAGGCACTGCGGGCCACGAAAGAATGCGTGATCGGCATTCCGGCGGTTGAAATCGCGAGCACGGTGGTCAAGATAGGCAATTGCTCGGGCCGCGATGTGGCGAAGTTCGACCGGTTTGCGTTGACGCCGATACCCGCCGAGCGCGTCGCTGCGCCCCTGATAGCCGAATGCATTGCAAATCTCGAGTGCAAAGTGGTCAATACGCGTCTCGTCGGAACGTATAATCTTTTCGTTCTGGAAGTGCTCAAAGCGTGGATTGATCCCGCGAAACGCAGCGCCAAGACCATCCACCATCAAGGCTTCGGGCGGTTTGTAGTGGACGGCGCATCAATCGTCTTGAAATCAACGATGCGTTGATCCCCGCGGCATCGGGGGGCAGGCCGCGATTTGGTTGCCGGATTTACTGATATGCCCGCACGCATCGAGGTCTACATACAACCGCGCGCCTCCAAGACGGGGCTGGCCGGAATGCATGACGGCCTAATCAAAATCCGCATCGCAGCGCCACCGGTCGAAAACGCCGCCAATCTCGCCTTGATCGATTTCATCGCCCAGCGCCTCGGTATCGCCAAACGCTGTGTGCGCGTCGTTTCGGGGGCCGGGAGCCGCAGGAAGACACTGGAAATCGACGGCGTCGCGCGCGAAGCGATCTTGGCTGCGCTGGGGCGGAGGGATTGAGTCGATGCCGACCTTGGGCGCGGGTCCCCTGCCCGCGGATTACCGCGACGTCGGCGGCGGCGAGCGCGTACGAATCGGGGGTCCCGCGCCAGCCGCCGATCCGGCCGGGGCGCCTGCATCCAAGGAAGGACCGTCGTGGGAAACAGGACGGCCGCAGGTACAATTCGAGTGTTATCGATGCGAACACCCACATCAGCACTAGTATTGATCTCAGCCCTGCTGCTGGCCGGCAATTGGGCATCGAGCGCGCGCGCAGCCGATCAGGCAGCGACGCAGTTGGATGAGCTCGTCGTGACCGGAGAACGCACCGGTCCCGGAATGTGGCACGTGCACCGCGGCAGTGCGCACTTGTGGATTTTAGGCAGCCTATCTCCCTTGCCGAAAGGCATTACCTGGCGCTCGAAACAGGTGGAGCAGGTGCTCAGTACCACCAGCATGGTGCTGGTGCCCAAGCCCCTCGAAATCGGCATCGTCAGAATCCTGTGGCTGCTGCTCACCGAACGCAGCGTGTTGATGGTGGGCGGCGGTAAGCGACTAAAGGATGTGATGCCGGCGAATCTGTACGCGCGGTTCGCGCTTCAGCGAACCAAGTTCACGACTGACTCGGCGAAGTGGGAACGATACCGGCCCATCGTGGCCACTGCGTTCTTGCAGCAGGCCGCGTTTCATCAGGTCGGTTTATCGGCGCGTTTGGATTTGGGTGCTGCCGTACGCAGCCTCGCAAGAAAACACGGCGTTCGCGTCGAGGAAGTGAAGATTGCCGGCGTCGGCGACCTGCTGGACGCGCTCAAGACGATGCAGCCCGCGACCGAGAACACCTGTGTCGCGGCGTCTCTAGTGACGATAGAAAGCGGCCTCCCACGGTTGATTGACCGCGCGCAGGCATGGGCGACGGGCAACGTGGAGCGCATCGAGAGCTTGCATGAGCCGGCGGAAGTGGATGCGTGTCTCGCCGCGCTCGACTCCGGCTCGGCGGCAGGCGATCTCATCGCGCGGGTGCACCGGACCTGGCTCGAATCCTTGGAGCGGCGATTGCAGAGCGGCGGGACCACCTTGGCCGTCGTCAACATGGACCTGCTGCTCGGCCGCGGCGGGCTGCTCGATGACCTGCGCGCCAAAGGGTACGATGTGGATGCGCCGTAATGCTTCGCGATTATTTTTAGATCATAAAACAGGCGAGATAATTATAATAAGCTATTGATATTTAACATTTACTGTACTACGACGTGGTCTCCCGAGCGCAGCCCCGCCGCGTTTCCCTCATCGGTGTCCAAGTGCATTTCCAGCCGATAGGTCGGGGATACTCGCACCACCACATTCTGAAAAAGCACTTGCCGATCTCCGCTTTGCGCGGCTACTTGAACACGGTCCTGATCCTTGAACCCTAAGCGCGCCGCTTCCTCCGGACACATGTGGACATGGCGCAGCGCGCAGATGACGCCGGATTCGAGGGTCACGGATCCTCGAGGACCCTCGAGAACGATACCCGGCGTACCCGCCAGATCTCCCGACTCGCGCACCGGCGCGTTGATCCCAAGCGTGAGCGCATCGGTTCGGGACAGTTCCACCTGATTCACCGATCGGGGCGGTCCGACGATACGTACATGCGGTATCCGGCCATGGGGACCGACCAAGGTCACGCATTCTTCGGCGGCGTATTGTCCGGGCTGCGCCAGATCGGCAAGGGTATGAAGCCGGTATTGGTCGCAAAACAAGGTCTCGATGACCGGTTCGGTGAGGTGTACGTGGCGGGCCGAGATGGCCACGGGTATGAGAACCGGCGCAGCAGCCGCTGCCGGCGCATAGCGCGGGGCCACCATTTTGCGATCCGCTCCCTTACCCATCGTTGGAGTGTGCCTTGCGCACCCCACGTGGTGGATTCGGACATGTACGTAGTGCGCCCGCGACCGCAAATTGCGGCGGCGGGGCTATTGCTGCGCCGAGGCGGGAGGCGCCGGAATCTGCAGCATGTAAATGAACCTCGGCGCCGATCTTAATGTGACGTTCACCGGCCGGCACTTCAATTTGTTCAAGTTGAAGCGCGTGGTCTTTTGGTAGTCGTTTTGCTCGGCATCCTGCCACTGGCTGTCGATCACGTTGGCGGATATCTGCGGGATGCCGCCGTCGGCCGCCGCTTTGCATCGTCCCCACTTCAGCGAAAAGCGGTGATCGGGATTGGTGCCGCTGTACATCATCGTCACCACGAGTTGGTCCGTGCTGGGGTCGTAGTAGACGCTCGCGAACCGGGTGGCCCACGCGATTCCGGGGGGCATCACGGCCGCAACGCCCACCAGGAGTGCAAGCAACATGCGCTGCGCGAGGCGTCGCGTCCGGCCTCGGAGAGCGCCTTGCAATGCAATTGGCTGCCTATTCACGGCTCACCCACGCGTATTCTAGGATTTATAAACCGACCTTGAAATCCCGTCAAACCCCCCTCCTGCGAACCGCCGCTCGACCGTGGACATCTCCCTTGCCCCGCCGCTTGAAATGCATCGCGAACGCCATTTGGTGCGCATCGGCTATCAGACCGTGCTCGCCCTAGCCGGAACTATTCATGAATTACAGGAAATCGCGCAGAGGGTCGGATCGGGTGGGTATTTTCCGGAGCGTGAAAAACAGGATGTTTTTCCCGCAGCCCCAGGGGTGCGACGCATGCGTCGCACGGGTGGCCATGGAGGGCCACCCAGGGCTTGCGCGCAGCAGGGACTGCGTAGCGCAATGGGTTCACGGCGGTCCGGAAAATACCCACCCGATCCGGCCCTCGTCCACGAGAACAACTTTCGTTCATGAATAGTTCCGGCTAGGGCTCACCTACGTCGGTGAGCTCGGTTGGGAGCTTTAGCTACCGACTCCTTTCGCACTGCCGGTGTACGATGCGTTGATCGAAGCGGGCAAGGCGCACGGGTTGCGCTCGCGCATCGCTCACCCCGCTCTACGATCCGAAGAATTTGCGCATCCGCGCCTAACACCAAGGAGCCAAGCGCGTTGCACACCGATTTCGACGTCGTGATCGCCGGAGGCGGGGTGATGGGTTCGGCGTGCGCCTACTTTTTGCATTCCATGCCCGAATTTGGCGGTTCCATTTTGGTGGCGGAGCCCGAT
Source organism: uncultured Gammaproteobacteria bacterium (assembly GCA_963813755.1). Taxonomy (GTDB): domain Bacteria; phylum Pseudomonadota; class Gammaproteobacteria; order Steroidobacterales; family Steroidobacteraceae; genus Bog-1198. The sequence continues at coordinate 581,756 of CAWEZY010000003.1, forward strand.
CCGACCTACCGCGAGGCGGCGAGCACCCGCTCCGCGAGCTCCATTCGCCTGCAGTTCTCCACGCCGCTCAACATCGCTCTATCCTCGTTCGGCATGCAGTTTCTGCGCGGCGCGCCGCGGCGCTGGGCGCACATCGGCTTGCGCCAGGACTTGGGCCTGGTTGAATCGAGTTATCTGTTCCTCGTCACCGCGCAAGGCCGAGCGGCACTCGCCGAGCGGGTCGCGATTCAGCGGTCGGCATCGGTTCCGGTAAGCTTGCATGATCCAGCGGCGCTTGCGGCCCGCTACCCATGGCTCAATACCGCGGACCTCGCGGCAGGATCCGATACCGCGGGCGCGGAAGGCTGGTTCGACGGCCAGGCGCTGCTCGCGGCGCTGCGCGGCGTCAATGAGCGGAGCGGCGTGCGCTATGTGCGGGATCGCGTGATCGGATTCGATCAATCGGCCGATGGGCGAATCCTTGCTGCGAGGCTCGAAAGAGCCGGCCGCATCGGCTGCCGCTATGCGGTGAACGCCGCCGGCACGCGCTCTCGCGAATTGGCTGCGAGCGTGGGAGTCGATTTGCCGGTGTTCGCACGCAAGCGCAGCGTATTCGTCTTCACATGCCCCGTATCCGTTCCAGACTGCCCTCTGGTCATCGACCCCTCGGGACTTTGGTTTCGCTCCGAGCGCGACCGGTTCCTGTGCGGGCCTCCCGCCAATCCGGATCCCAACGTGGCACCGGACGACTTCGAGGTGGATCTTGGGGTATTCGAAAGCGACGCCTGGCCGATACTGGCGCACCGCGTTCCGGCGTTCGAGGCGGTGCGCATGACCTCCGCCTGGGCCGGACACTATGACTACAATACCTTCGATCAAAATGCGTTCGTGGGGCCGGTCCCCGGCGTTGCGAATCTGCTGCTCGCGAGCGGCTTCAGCGGCCACGGCCTGCAGCAGGCGCCCGGCATCGGTCGGGCGCTCGCCGAGTACATCGCATTCGGCCGTTACCATTCGCTCGATCTCGCTCCCCTGTCCTATGCGCGCTTCCTGGCGCATGCGCCGCTGCGCGAAATCAATGTGATCTAATGTGCCGACCACGGTGAATCCTCGGGGACTTTAAGATGCTGCAGCTCGATGCCGCCGAACTCGCCCGACGCCTGGATCGGCGCACTCTCATAGACGGCCTCGATGCGGCCTTTCGCAAGCCGTGTTCCGTGCCGACGCGCTGGCGACATCATGTGGAGTCCGCGACGCCGGGCCAAAGCGGCGGGACACTGCTGATGATGCCGGCGTGGAATCCGGACGGGGCACTCGGGATCAAGATCGCCAGCGTCTATCCTGATAACCCGCGCAAGGGTTTGCCGGCGGTCTGTGCCATTTATCTGCTGCTCGATGCCGCGACCGGTCAACCGCGCGCCATTCTCGATGGCGAAGAATTGACCCTGCGGCGTACCGGGGCCGCGTCCGCGCTCGCATCCCGGCACCTGTCGTCGCCCGATGCGTCGCGATTGTTGATGGTGGGCACCGGCCGGCTCGCTCCGCACCTCATCGAAAGTCACCTGCTGGTAAGACCCATTCGCGCGGTGCGTATTTGGGGACGGCATGCAGATCGCGCTCGTGCACTGGCGGCGTCCCTGGCGCGAGCCGATGTCGCCGTCGACTATACGGAGCATCTCGAGGCGGCCGTCCGATGGGCCGACGTGGTCAGTTGTGCCACGCTCTCGCGCCAGCCGCTGGTTCACGGCGCCTGGCTGAAGGCCGGACAGCATCTGGATCTGGTCGGCGCCTATACCGCGGACATGTGCGAGACCGACGACGAGGCGATCGCGCGCGCCGAGCTTTATGTCGACACACGCGCCGGTGCGCTCGGCGAATCCGGTGAAATCATGGGCGCCATCGCACGAGGTGTCATCGATCAACGCGCCGTGCTCGCGGAATTATCCGAGCTCGCCTCGGGATCGTTCAGGCGCTCGAATCCGCAAGCCATCACCCTTTTTAAAAGCGTCGGCACCGCGCTCGAGGATCTGGTTGCTGCCGAGCTCGCGCTCGCATGAGTCCTCAGCGCAATCCCGCCCGCTCGTCAAATACACCGCAAACATACCGAGCCGCAGCCTCGTCAAACGGCTTCGCCGCGGGGGGCGCTCGCGGGGGCCGCGGCGTACGCCCGCACCTGCAACAACAGCAGCAGCGGCGCGAGACAGGCGGCTTTGCGCAGGCTGCTCATCAACCGGCGCCGAGGGCGGCGCCGACCGCGCGAGCCAGCTTCGATGTGATCTCCTCGAGCTCCCCGTCGGCCGCATTGTAGGGCGGCGCAAGGATGACGGTGTCGCCGGCCGCGCCGTCGACATTGCCCGAACACGGATAGCAGATGAGGCCGTCGGCGAATGCGCGCCGGCCGACATCGTAGCTCAACCCCCGGGCCTGCGGAAACGGCGCGCGCGTCTTGCGATTCTGGACCAGCTCGACGCCGACGAAGAAGCCGCGTCCGCGCACGTCGCCGACCTCCTCGAATTTGGAGAGAGAGTCCCGCACGGCGTCTTGGAACGCCGCTCCGGCCGTGCGAACCCGCTCGAGCAATCGCTCGCGCTCGATGATGCGCTGTACGGCGAGTCCGGCCGCGCAAGCGGCCGTGTGACCGGAGAATGTGTGACCGGTCATGAAGGCCCCCTGTTCGCTGAAAATGGGAGCCGACACGGCCGCCGTGACCAGAGTCGCTCCCAAGGGAATGTAGCCGCCCGCCAGTCCCTTGGCAATGCACATGATATCGGGCACCACGCCGTCATGCTCCAGGGCCCGCCACGTACCGCTGCGGCCGGCGCCGCACATCACTTCGTCCGCAATCACCAACACATCGTATTTGCGGCACACGGCTTGGACGGCAGCCGCATATCCGGGAGGCGCCGGCACCACGCCGCCGGCGGCTCCCACGATGGGTTCGAAGACGAATGCGGCCACTGTGTCCGGTCCCAGGGCGATAATGGTTTGTTCGAGCTCGTCGGCCAGAAAGCCGGCAAGCGAATCCGCGCAACATCCGTCGGGCGGCCGGTAGGCGTTCGCGGCGGAAACGAACGCGACATCGAGCAGGCTGCCCTCGAACGCGCGGCGGCGCGCGGCGAAGCCCGAGATCGACAGCGCACCGAGGGTGTCGCCGTGCCACGATCTGTCGCGGGCAATGAAGCGGCGCTTCTTCATCAGGCCGCGCGCCGCGAAGTGCTGCAAAGCGACCTTGAGCGCCGATTCGACCGCTTCGGAACCGTCGCTTCCGTACACGATGTCCGTGAAGCAGCTTCCGGAAACCCGCAGCAGCAATTCGCTCAAGGCTTCGAGGGCCGAACTCGTGAACAGGTACCGGTAGCCGTAGGCGACCGCAGCCATCTGCCGTGCAACTGCCGCATTGACCTCCGGATGACCGTGGCCGAGGCAGAACACGGCCGGGCCTCCTGAACCGTCGATGTAGCGCCGGCCCCCCTCGTCGTAAAGATAAGATCCCTTGCCGTGGGAAATCCTCGGCAAATCTTCAAGTCCAAATCCGCTGCCTCCGCCTCGTGCCATGTGGGTCAAAATCCTTTGCGGGTTGCTTCGCGATAATTTCCGAGTGTACTGAATGCGCGAGGCGCACCTCGCATTACGTGCGGCGCTAGCCGGCTTCGTGGGCAATGGAATTTATTAATTCGCTACATTAAATATTATAAATAACTCATTATATTGATTATTATTACATTAGTCCCATTGTCATTCGTGCTTCGCGCAGGTCAAGTACGCGCACAGCGGCATCGAGGAGTTTCGACCATGGCGATCGATGAGGACGACCCGAAGAAGATCCAGGCGGCAGTGGCCGCCCCGCTGCAAATGAAAACACACGCACGCGTCGTCGTCGTCGGCGGCGGGATGATGGGCGCAAGCCTGCTGTACCACTTGGCCCTGGAGGGCTGTACGGACACGATCCTGGTCGAGAAGAGCGAACTCACTTCGGGGTCCACCTGGCACGCCGCGGGGCAATGTCCCAGCATCACCGGCAGCTATAACCTCGCGAAAATCCATGCCTACAGCAATCAGCTGTACCCGCGTCTGGAAGCGCTGACCGGACAGTATGTCAGCTGGCATCCGTGCGGCGGATTGCGGTTGGCGAACAACGTGCACGAACTCGCCTGGCTGAAATACATCAACGGCTTCTCGAAGATCATCGGCTTCAGCATGGATATCGTGGGTCTCGATGAGATTCGCCGCCTGAATCCGTTTCTGACCACGGACAATGTGCTGGCGGCCGCGTGGACCCGGGATGACGGGCACGGCGATCCGTCCGGCCTATGCAATGCGCTCGCCAAAGCGGCGCGGGATTTGGGCGCGACCGTGCTGCGTCACAACCGCGTCACCGATATATCGCCGTCGCAACAGCGGCGAGTGGGAGGTGGTCACCGAGAAGGGCGCCATCGTCGCCGAGATGGTCGTCAATGCCGCCGGCTGTTATGCCCGCGAGGTTGCCGCCATGGTCGGCAGCGATGCGCCCATTACCAACATGCAGCACCACTACATCGTGACGCATCCGCTTCCGGCCTTCCTCGAGCGCGAGGGCGAGATCCCGGTGATGCGCGATTCCTACACGTCCGGTTATTTTCGTCAGGAGCAAAAGTCCGGGTTGATCGGCGTCTATGAAAGCACGGGATTGCACGAGGCCTGGGCGCCCCGGGGATATCCGGAGTGGGAATCCTCCAACGAACTCTTCCCCGACGAGCTCGATCGCATCGCTCCGTGGCTCGAACGCGCGATGGAACGCATGCCCATATTCGCCGAGGGCGGGATTCGCCGCGTCATCAACGGTGCGATCCCGCACACGCCGGACGGGGCGCCGCTGCTCGGCCCGGCGCCGGGTCTGCAAAACTTCTGGATGTGCTGCGGCACCTCCTTCGGTATCGCGCAAGGCGGCGGCTGCGGCAAGTACCTGGCGCAGTGGATGCTGCACGGCGATTCGGAAATCAACATGACCGAGTTCGATCCGCGGCGTTTCGGTGCGTTTGCCGACAAATCGTACGTGCACGACAAAGTGTTCTTGGATTATCGGCTCACCTTCACCACCCGGCGCCCCGGCGAAGAAGAGATGGCCGGCCGGCCGCGCAAGATGAGCCCCTTGTACGAGACGCTCCGCTCGCGAGGCTGCGTGTACAGCGAAACCTTCGGCTGGGAGCGCCCGAAATGGTTTTCTCTGGACGGACGCGAGGAAGACTGCGGTTACCGGCGCAACAACGTGTTCGAGGTGGTCCGTGATGAGGTCGCCGCCGTCCATGAGCGCGTGGGGGTGCTCGATTTGACCGGATTTGCCAAATACGACATCAGCGGGCCTCACGCCGAGTCGTTTTTGAACCGCGTCTGCGCGGCTCGGATACCGCGCAAAGTCGGGGGCATCGCGCTGGTGCACATGCTCTCTGCGGCCGGACGAATTTACGGCGAGATGACGCTGAGCCGCCTGGGTGAGGAGCGCTTCTATGCCCTTTCGGCCGCCGCCGCCGAACTGCGCGATCAGGATTGGTTGAGGCAGAGCCTGCGGCCGGAGGAAAAGGTGCGGATCGACAACGTCACCGAGGAGCGCGGCGTTCTGGTGTTGAGCGGGCCGCGTTCGCGCGAACTGCTGCGCCAGTTGACTGGCGCGTCTCTGGGAAACGAGGAATTCCCGTGGCTCACCGCCCGCGAGATCAGCATCGCCGGACACCCGGTGCGGGCGCTGCGGGTGAGCTACGTCGGCGAGCTGGGCTGGGAGCTGCATGCGCCGATCGGTTCGATGGGCGCGCTTTACCAATCGATCTGGGAACACGGCCGCGCATTCGGCATCGCGAATTATGGGCTGTACGCGGTCAACAGCATGCGCATCGAGAAGGGCTATAAGGCGTGGTCGACCGAGCTGACCAACGAATTGAACATGCTCGAAGCGGATATGGCCCGATTTTTCAGCATGAACAAAGGCGACTTCGTGGGCAAGGCGGCGACGCTGGCGCAGCCGCCGCGCCCGTTGAAAATCGCCTACTCGAAATCGATGCGACCGACACCGACGCGCGCGGCGCCGAGCCGGTGCTCGCCGTGGAGGCCTGCATCGGCATCACGACCTCCGGGAGCTACGGCCATCGCGTCAGCAAGAGTCTCGCATTTGCCTGCGTCGATCCGAGTTACTCGGCACCGGGCAGCATCTTCGAGGTGCTGATTCAAGGCGAGCGCCGCCGCGCCCGTGTGCTGGCAGCCCCGGCGTTCGATGCCGACAATTCGCGGATGAGGGTTTAGGGGGTGACGATCGATCTGCCAACCCGGGCACGGGTCGTCATCGTGGGCGGCGGCGTCATCGGCTGCTCGGTCGCCTATCATCTGGCCAAACTCGGCTGGAACGATGTGGTGCTGCTCGAGCGCAAACAGCTGACGAGCGGCACGACCTGGCACGCGGCGGGGCTGGTCGGCCAGCTGCGCCAGAGCATCAACATGACGCAGCTCGCGCGCTACACGGGAGAGCTGTACCGCGGTCTCGAGGCAGAAACCGGTCAGGCCACGGGCTATCGGCAATGCGGCTCATTGTCGCTGGCGACCACCGCCGGGCGCATGGAGGAGTTGAAGCGCAATGCCTCCATGGCCAAGGTGTTCGGTCTGCCCGTCAACGTCGTATCGCCCGGCGAAATTCGCTCCCTGTATCCGCTCGCCAACCTCGAGGATGTGATCGGCGGCATTCATATACCGAGCGACGGCTACGCGAATGCGGTCGACATCACTCAGGCGCTCGCCAAGGGCGCGCGCGCCGGAGGCGTGCGGATATTCCAAGAGATCAAGGTCACGTCCATCCGCCATGACGGTGAGCGGGTGACGGGCGTGGACACCGAGCACGGCGGCATCGAAGCGGACTACGTGGTGCTGTGCGGGGGCATGTGGACCCGGAATCTTGCCGCGAGCATCGGCGTCACCGTGCCGCTGCACGCCTGCGAACACTACTATGTGCTGTTCCAGGATGTGCCCGGACTGCATTCGGACATGCCGGTGCTGCGCGACTACGATCACTGCAGCTACTTCAAGTACGACGCCGGGAAACTCCTGGTCGGCGCCTTCGAGCCGAATGCCCGCCCGTGGGGTGCGGAAGGGATTCCGGAGGATTTCGCCTTCGGCGAGATCGCCGGCGACTTCAGCCACTTTGAACCGGTGCTGATGGATGCGATGCGCCGCATTCCGGCGCTCGAGCAAGCGGGAATTCAAAAATTCTTTTGCGGCCCGGAAAGCTTTACACCGGACGTGCGCTACCACTTGGGCGAGTCGACCGAACTGAAGAATTGCTTCGTCGCGGCCGGGCTCAACTCCATCGGTCTGCAATCGGCCGGCGGCGTCGGCAAGGTCGTCGCCGAATGGATCCGCGACGGGCATCCGCCTCTCGATCTGTGGGAAGTCGACGTGCGGCGCAATATGCCCTTCCAGATCAATCGCAAATACTTGCGGGCGCGTGTTTCGGAGAGCCTCGGCCTGCTGTACGCGACGCATTGGCCGTTTCGACAGTACGAAACCGCAAGAGGCGTTCGCAAATCGGCGCTGCATGATCGCCTGGCGCTGGCAGGCGCCTGTTTCGGCGAAGCCTTCGGCTGGGAGCGGGCCAACTGGTACGCTCCGGCGGGCGTCGTGCCGTCCTACGCCTACAGTTACGGCCGGCAAAACTGGTTCGAGCACAGCGCCCACGAACACCGCGCGGTGCGCAGCGCGGTGGGGCTTTTCGACCAGTCCTCGTTCGCCAAGTTTCGGCTCGAAGGGGCCGATGCGGCCCGCGTCCTCAATCGCGTCTGCGCGAACGACGTGGCGGTGGCCCCGGGGAAGATGGTCTATACCCAATGGCTGAACGAGCGCGGCGGGATCGAGGCGGATCTCACCGTGACCAGGCTGACCGCGACCGCGTATTTGATCGTCTCGGGTGCGGAAACCGAAAGCAAGGATTTCAACTGGCTCAAGCGACACATCGACCCGCAAGCCCATTGCGTCCTGACCAATGTGACCTCCGCCATGGGCGTGCTGTCGGTGATGGGCCCCCAGGCGCGGGAACTGCTGCAGGCCTTGACGCCGGACGATGTGTCGGACCGCGCTTTTCCGTTTGCGACCAGCCGGGTGATCGAACTCGGTTATGCGCTGGTGCGTGCCTCGCGCATCACCTTCGTCGGCGAGCTCGGCTGGGAATTGTATGTGCCGAGCGAATTCATGCAGGGCGTGTACGAGGAATTGGTCGCCGAGGGCGTGCGCCATGGCCTGATCCATGCGGGCTATCACGCCCTGAATTCGCTGCGGATCGAGAAGGCCTATCGGCACTGGGGGCATGACATCACCGATGAGGATACGCCGTGGGAGGCCGGTTTGGGTTTCGCGGTGAAGCTCGACAAGCCGGGCGGATTCATCGGGCGCGAGGCGCTGCTGAGGCAGAGGGAATCCGGAGTGCGCAAGCGCCTGGTGCAATTCAGGCTCAAGTCACCTGAACCTTTGCTGTATCACAATGAGCCGATTTGGCGAGGCAACTCGATCGTCGGGTTCATCCGCTCCGGCATGTACGGCCACTCTCTGGGTGCGGCGGTGGGGCTCGGGTACGTGGCCCTGCCCGCCCCCGCCGGTGCCGCCAAGGGCGCGCGGCGATGTCATCGGCGCCGACGATTACGAGATCGAGGTGGCGGGCGTCCGCTACCCCGCGACCGCGTCGCTGCGGCCGTTGTACGACCCCAAGAACGAGAGAATCAAATGCTGAATCAATCGATTCAAGCCGGCTCCGTGCAGCGCGCTCCCACTTGGAATCGGCCGGCACCTCGCTACCGAAATGCCTTCCAGTCCTCTCACACCGGCTGAACCTCGACCAGGCAATCGTAGAACAGCGGCGCTCGCCCAAGATCGGTGAGGACTTCGCCGTTCGTCAGCTCGTTGGCGTTCTTGCCGTCACGCGTGAGTTTTTTCCACCACACGGAAAGCGCCACCACGACGCCTGGTCGTGCCCGGTCAGTAATGCGCGCGCGCAATTCGATGCTGCCGCGGTCATTGAACACCCTCACGTAGCTGCCCTCGGCGATTCCCCGGGCGCGAGCGTCGTCGGGATGGATGTCGAGCCACGGTTCGCCTTCGGCGGCCCGCAAGCTCGCGACATTGACGAAGCTGCTGTTGAGAAAATTGCGCGCCGGCGGCGAGATCATCGCGAGCGGCAAGCGGCGCGCGAGTTCGCTGCGCGTGTCCTCCAGAGGCTCGATATAGTCGGGAAGCGGATCGAGCCCAAGCGTTTGCGCCGCGCTGGAAAAAAATTCCACCTTGCCCGACGGCGTATCGAACCCGCCGTCGGCAAACCGCGCGGCGCCCTTCGCGGCGCCAATGCGTTTCCAGCCCCGCGAGCGCACCGCATTGAAATCCCAATCGCCGGCGACGGCCGACTGCGCGATCGTCTCATCCGAATCGTCGAAGCAAGGCTCGGTAAATCCCATGGCCCGGGCCAGCAGCCGAAAGATCTCCGTATTGCTCTTTGCCTCCCCCAACGGCCGGATCGCCGGATTGTTGGCGACCATGTCGTAGTGGCCGTAGGGCTTGACCACATCGAGGTGCTCGAGCTGCGTGGTCGCCGGCAGCACGATATCCGCATAATCGGCGGTATCGGTCTGGAAGTGCTCGAGCACCACGCTGAACAAATCCTCGCGCGCGAAGCCCGCGGCGACACGCGCCGAATCCGGTGCCACCGCCACCGGATTGGAGTTGTAGACGATGACCGCACGGATGGGCGCGGAGGTGTCGTTGAGCGCGCGGCCGATGGTCGACATGTTGATGGTGCGCGGCGTGCGCCCGCCCAACAAGTCGGGGCGCGTCAGCGCGTGATTGTCGATCGCGAAGTTGCCGGATGTCGAGAGCAGGATGCCGCCGGCCGGATCGCGAAATGCGCCGATGAGCGCCGGCAGACAGGCGATGTTGCGCATCGCCATGCCGCCGCCGCGCACGCGCTGCAGCCCGTAATTGGCGCGGATCAAGGCCGGACGTGTGGTCGCATACAGATGCGCGAGCGACTCGATCTCGGCGGTCGGGATCCCGCAGATCGATGCAACCCGCTCCGGGCCGTACAGGCCCGCCCGTTCGCAGAGCTCATCGAATCCCAGCGTATGCCGGCTCACGTAGTCCTGATCGATGAGATCGTCGCGAATCAGCACATGCATGAGGCCAAGCGCGAGCGCGGCATCGGTTCCCGGCAGCAAGGCGATGTGCGTGTGGCACTTTTCGGCGGTGAGAGAGCGGTAGGGATCGATGGCGACGAGTCTAGCCCCGAGGCGCTTGGCCTGCTGCGCGCGCGCCCAAAAATGCACGCTCGAGGTGATCGCGTTGCAGCCCCAGAAGATGATGAGCTTGGCCTGATCGGCCAGCTCCATGTCGGTTCCGATCCGCGAGCCCAGGGTGATCGCATAGCCGGCGGCGCCGGCGGATGCGCAGATCGTGCGATCCAAAAGACTGGCGCCGAGCCGATGGAAGAAGCGCTGGGACATGGACTCGCCCTGCACCAATCCCATGGTTCCGGCGTAGCTGTAGGGCAGGATCTGCTGCGGATCAACCGCAGCGACGGCGGCGAGGCGGGAGGCGATCGTCGCGATGGCTTCCTCCCAGGTGATCTCCTCGAAGCGCCCTTCCCCCTTCTTGCCAATCCGGCGCAGCGGATGCAGCAAGCGATCCGGGTGATAGGTTCTTTCCGTATAGCGCGCCACCTTGGTACAAAGCACGCCGGCGGTGGGGCCATGCTCGGGCGATCCGGTCACTTTGAGAGCCACGCCGTCCTGGACATGCACTTCGAGAGCACAGGTGTCGGGACAATCGTGCGGACAGGCACCCTTGACGATCGTTGCCGCGGAGGAGGATTGCGCGGCCGATGGCGGCGCGGGCGTCATCCGGCGTACCCCCCATCGAGAATGCGCTCGATGAATCTTTCGCATCGCGCCAGCTGCGCAAGTGCGACGAATTCATTCGGTCGATGCGCCTCGGCAATGTCGCCGGGTCCGCATATCACGGTCGGCACGCCCATCTTCTGGAACAGTCCGGCTTCGGTTCCGTACGACACCTTGCCCACCTGGTTGCTTCGCGAAAGCCGCATCGCCCATTGCACGATCGCATCGGTTTCGCGGGCCGCAAGGCCGGCGGTCTGACTGGCCCACTCCAGATCGATGCCCGCCTCGGGATCGATCGCCCGCATTTCCTGCGTCAAGAGTTCGGCATAGGCGCGAATCTCTTGATAGAGCGCATCGGAGGACGCCTGCGGCAGCGTGCGCATGTCGAACTGAAATTCGCAATCCTTCGGGATGACGTTGGCGGCGATCCCGCCGCGAATCACTCCCGTCGACAGGGTCGTATAGGGCACGGTGAATCCGTAGTCGCGCTGCTCGAATTGCGCGAGCCGGTCGGCGATCTGGCGGATGAACACGATCAACCGTGCGGCGTATTCGATGGCATTGATCCCGTAGGTGACGCAGCTCGAATGCGCCTCGCGCCCGTGAACGGCGCAGCGGAATCGATTCATGCCCTTGTGGGCGATAATCGGCTGCATCGATGTCGGCTCGCCCACCACACAGCCGGCCGGACGAATGCCGTTCTCCTCGAGGTCGCGGATCATTTCTCGCGCCCCGAGGCAGCCCACCTCCTCGTCGTAGCTCAGGGCGTAGTGCAGCGGCGCATCGAGCCGATTGGCGTTGAGGGCGGCCACGAATTTCGGCGCCTGCGCCAACGCGATCCCGATAAATCCCTTCATGTCGGCCGAGCCGCGCGCGTAGAGCTTGCCGTCGCGTTCGACCGGCACGAACGGATCGGTATCCCAGCTCTGGCCGTCCACCGGCACCACGTCGGTGTGGCCGGAGAGAATCAGTCCGGGTTTCCTCGAATCGCCCAAGGTGGCAAACAGGTTGGCTTTCTTGCCGGTGGCATCGTAAGTGAGCCGCGTGCTCGCGCCCGCCTTGGTCAAATAGTCCCGAACCCATTCGATGAGAGCCAAATTGGAATCCCGCGACACGGTTGGGAACTCGATCAGGCGCTCGACCATGGTGCGCGCCGCGGCACTGGGAGCCGGGGATTCGGCAGCAGCGGGTTCGCCGGCAGAGGAATCAAGATAGGCGCTCATGACCGCGGTGCCTCGGGCATAAAGCATTATTTTACCTCAAGTACGCCTGCCGAGAGGCGGTTCTGCCGTTGGTCCATGCGCCGCGAGACTGCGCGGCATCGATGATGGATCTCGACCGCAGGCTGCGCGTCGAACACGCAAAGCTCATCGACGCCGCCGAACTGCCGCGCTTCGCCGCGCTCGACCGATACCGCCTACGCGGCCTTCGCCGTGGACCCATTGAGCATCGGCAAAACCCGCGAGACTAGCGGATTCGGCTCAGGCACCCGCCTTTTGGGCCCACACATTGCACCAGCCGCGCGCGGGAACGCTGTGGCCGGGGAAGACATTGCAGCCCGCCGACGCATCGCTCGATTTGCCTTGGTATTGCGCGCAATTGGCGCATTTCTGTGACGGCTTGTAGGTGGGATTCGCGCTGGCATTGACTTTGCTGCCGTCGGTGACGAATTTGACCGCCTTGGCCGTCGGATCATTGGGGTCAAGAGGCGTCAGGGCGGCGGCGCCGGCCGTATTGCCGATCAGCCCCATCGCCGGAACCAGGGCCCCGGCGATGAGCCCGACTTTGATGACTGCGCGACGCGAGATTGTGTTTTGCATCTTTCAAGATCCTGTCAGTGGGAAGTAGGCCGTCATTTTCCGCGTTTTGCGCTCCGTTCGTGATACGCGGATATCTCTGGTGCGATACGTGGATCTCTCATTGTGAATGAACCAATTTTAATTGATCATCGGGCCCGGCGAAAGCCGCTGGTGACAGCGGCGCAAGTTCGCGCTACCGTCCGATCATGACATCGTCAGTTGCATCGAGTGACATCGATCCGGAGCCGCTCGGTCGTTCGGTGATCAAGCTGCGCGCCGAAGTCCCCGAGAACGCCTCCACCGCCGGGATACTGGGCAAGGAGCGCATCGGCAACGGAATCGTCATCGACTCCGAGGGATTGACTCTTACGATCGGCTACCTCATCGCCGAAGCGAGCGAGGTGTGGCTGACCGTGTATCAAGGCCGCGAGGTGGCCGGCCATGCGTTGGCCTATGACCCGGTCACCGGCTTTGGATTGGCGCTGCCTCTCGAGAGATTGCCGGTTCCGCCGCTGCCATTGGGTTCCGCCGAGGGGCTGGATGCGGGCAGCAAGGCCTATGTGTTGAGCAGTCCGGAATTCGCCGGGCCGCAGGGCGTGCAGGTCTTTGCGCGGCGCGAATTCGCCGGCGCGTGGGAGTATCTGCTCGACAGGGCGATATTTACCGTTCCGGCGCATCCTCATTGGTCGGGCGCCGCGCTGATCGATCAACGCGGCCGCTTGGTCGGCGTGGGCTCCTTGCTGGTGCGCGAAGTGGTGTCGGGCGAGGAATTGAACGCCAACATGTTCGTGCCGATCGATTTGCTGCAACCGATCCTCGGGGACCTGCGCACGCGCGGTCGTGCAACACGGCAATCACGGCCGTGGCTTGGTGTGTACGCCGTGGAGGTAAGCGGTAAGGTTTACGTGACCGGTACGGCGGAAGCCAGTCCGGCGCGCCTTGCGGACGTGCGCGAGGGTGACTTGATCAGCCACGTTGCCGATCATGAAGTTGGCGGTGTGGCGGCGTTCTATCGCCGGCTCTGGGCATTGGGTCCGGCGGGAATCGATGTGCCGCTCACCCTGTTGCGCAGCGGCACGCGTTTGAATGCGACCGTCCATTCGATAGATCGAGCCGATCATTTCAAGCGTCCGCAGGCGCACTGAAGCCGCGCGACATGAGTGTCCCTGCGCCGTCATTTTCGGCGACCTCGCGCGCAGCGCCTGGAGAGCGCTTGCGCGGCATAGCCGCCATGGTCGCGGCGGTATTCGTGTTTTCAATCATGGATGCCTTCATGAAGCGGCTGTCGAACCATTACGGGCCGCTGCAGGTGTCGTGCATGCGCTGCCTGTCGTCCCTATTGTGCTTGGTGTTGATGATCGGCTGGCAGCGATCGTGGGCGAGCCTGCGGGCCACCATCCCGCTCTTGCACTTGTGGCGCGGCGCGCTCGGTGTCGCCATGCTCGCCAGCTTCGTCTATGCCGTACATCGCCTGACCTTGGCGCAGACCTATTCGCTGTTTCTCGCGGCGCCGCTGTTGATGACCGCGTTGTCGGTGCCCCTGCAAGGCGAGCAGGTCTCCGGCCGGCGCTGGCTCGCCATCGTCGTCGGCATGAGCGGTGTGCTGTGGATCTTGCAGCCGTGGAGCAAGGGGTTCGTTTCCCTGGCGGCCGCTTCCGCGGCGGCCGTAGCGACCATCTGCTATTCGCTGAGCGGGTTGACGGTGCGGGCGCTCGGCCGCAGCAATTCGAGCATGTCCATGGTTTTTTGGTATCTGGTGCTGGTCAGCATCGGATCGGGCATTCTGGCGGCCGACGATTGGCGCCCCTTGCTCGCCGGAGACTGGCTGTGGCTTGCCGGCATCGGGATATCCGGTGCGGTCGGACAATTCTGGCTGACGGATGCCTTTCGGCGAGCACCACCGTCCGTGGTCGGACCCTTCGAATACACCGCGATTCTCTGGGCGTTTGGGATCGACTGGCTATTCTGGTCGGCAACCCCGTCGATTGGTTTGATCGTCGGCGCCGGCATCGTCATCGCAAGCGGACTGTTCGTGATCTGGGACGAGCGCCGCCTGTCCCAGCTTGCATTGAACCCCGCCTGCCCTCCGCCCTAGCCATCGGGTGGCGCGCGGCGCGACCAATACCAGTACAACGGCAGGCCGAGCAGCAGCAATACCACGCCCTGCAGCGCCTGGCGCGGCGCCGCGACGAAGGTATTGACCAGCAAGGCGGCCGTCACCAGTAAAAAAAGGCCGGGAATGACCGGATAGCCGAAGGCGCGATAGGGCCGCGGCGCATCGGGCAATGTGCGTCGGAAGACGAACAGAGATGCCGTGGACAGTCCATAGAACAGCCAGGAAGCGAAAATGACCGAATCGGTGAGCGTATCGTAGGTTCCGGAAGCCGCGAGCACGCTGCCCCAGACGGCCTGCGCCAGTATGGCCCTCACCGGCACATTGGAGCGCGGCGACAGCTTGGCGAGGCTGCGGAAGAATAAGCCGTCGCGCGCCATGGCGAACGGAATGCGCGAATTGGCGAGCACGCTCGCATGCAGGGATCCGAAGGAGGAGATCATGAGCGCCACCGCGGTCAGCGAGACCGCGACCGGTCCCAGGAAGCGCTTGAGCACCTCGGTGGCCACCGACGAACTGGTCGGAATATCGGCAATCTCGAGCGGCGTCAGTGCGTAGTAATACGCGGTGTTGACGAACAGATACAGCGCGCCGACGACCAGCATGCCGCCGACGAAGGCGCGCGGCAGGTTGCGCTGCGGATCGCGAATTTCGCCCGCAAGCGGTGCGACGTTGTTCCAGCCGTCGTATGCCCACAGAGCACCCAGCATGGCGGCACCGAAGCCCGCAACACCGCCGCGCGCGGACGCGGCAACACCCTCGCAGCTGCCGAGCAAGCCGGAGGCCCCGAGATGCGCCCAATCGCCGGGCGCAAATAGGAAGGCGCCGATACCGATGCCGAACACCAGTGCGACTTTGGCGATCGTCGCCAGGAGCGCGGTGCGGCCGCCGGTCGACACGGACGCACAATTGATGAGCGCCACGGACCAGATGGTGGCGAGCGCAGTGAGGGTCAACCCGCCGACTTGCAGATGTAGAGCGGCGAATCGAGCATCGATATGCCACTGCTGCAGGGCGCCGCCCAGCGCCACATTCATGAAGATGGCGAGGCCGACGGCGAGCGCGGCCTGCGCCCCGGTGCGAAAAACGGCGAACGCCATCCAGCCAAAGAGAAATCCCACGACCCGGCTGTAGGCACGGCGCAAATACACATAGTCGCCGCCCGCCTCAGGCATCATCGCGGCGATCTCCGAATACGAGAAGCTGCCGGCGAGCGACAGCAGGCCCGCGGCGACCCACACCAGCATGACCATTTGCGCGCTGCCCACGTTGCAGGTCATGACCCGGGTCTTCAAGAAGACTCCGGCGCCAATCATATTGGTGACGTTGACGGCAATCGCCGCCCACGCACCCACGCCCCGGGTCAGCTCGGGCCGAGGGTTTGCCGGTGCGCTCTCACGATTCATCCGCCATGCAGTATCGCAGGAACCCTGAGCGGGGTATTCGAGAATGTGGGCGTGCGTGCTCGGCGCCTGGCGCTGCGAGAATCGAGGCGCCTCACGCTGGGCTCAACGGGGGAATGCCCCCCGGGCCCCGCTCGTCCGCTCTGGCGCTAAGGGTTTAAACACGCGCCAGTTCGGCATCGACCCACTCATGAAACTGCCGGACGGCGTATTCCTCGGGCATGACGACTCCGCGAACGTGGGGCGCCGCGCGCAGTCCCCGTTGGTTCAGTTCGCACACCTCCGCGTCCTCGGTCATGACCAATCGGGTGAATTCCAAGATGTTGCTCGCGTTGAATGCCGGGTCCGCCAACGTTTGCGGCATGAATAGATATTCGACGCGCAGCTCGGTCTGCTCCGGCGCGATCGGCCGCAGGCGCACCACGCGCACGTAGTCGGGGTGGCCGACGATGAATACCGACGGCAGTCCGGTCATGTACACGTAACCCACCTTGCGGTCCTCTTCGGAGAGTCCCGGGAACGGCGGACCGGACAATTGGCCGTCCGACGACCAGGTGTGAGCGCCCGAGCGCACACCGCCCTTGAACTTCGGATCGGTGTCCGCCGCATGCCGAGTCCAGTGGGGATCGTCGCGCTCCTCCATGATGCCGCGGCGGTAGATGGGCACCAGGTTCGACAGCTTCGGATGCACGCCGGGGCAATGCAGGCACTCGTTGAAGTTCTCCCAGAAAATTTTCCAATTGCTCTGAATCGTCTTGACGAAGACATGGCCGACGGCGAGTTCGCCCAACCGCCAAGCGTCGAGCCGGTCGAGCCGCACATCGAATAGGCGATCGAAGGCCGGCGGATGCTCCGTCAAGGCGACGAATACGAATCCATTCCATTCCCGCACCTTGATTTTGTAGAGCGGGTAGTCCGCAACGTCGAAGCCGGCGCCGTGCGATCGCGACGAGGTGCGCTTAAGTTCGCCCTGCAGGTTGTAGGTCCAGGCGTGATACGGGCAAATGATCGCCCCTGTGCGCAACGTTCCCGCTTCTTCCCGGCACAATGCGGCGCCGCGATGCCGGCAGGTGTTGTAAAAGCCCTGCAACGCGCCGCGCTCGTCCCGCACCAGCAGCAGTTTCTGGTCGCCGATCTCGAAGGTGCGGAACGCCCTCGCCGCCGCCACCTCGCTCGAACGGCCCACGTAGATCCAGTTCCGGTACCAGATCCGTTGCAGTTCCCGCTCATAGTGGCGCGGCTCGAAATATGAATCCGCGGATAGGCCGGGCGTGAGTTCGGTGAGTCCGGTGCAGCCCGGGTCTCTGGTCTCGGATGTGCTCATCGCCCTCCTCCGCCTGCAACAGCGCATCGATCGATGCGCTCCAAGGGCTCATGCTCGCATCAATGCCCCGCCGGGATCAAACGCGGCTGTGGACAGGGGCGTGGCCTTGCGGCGCGATCACTCATTGGATACCGCCAAATGGATGCCGGACGCCGCCGGCGGCGCACTGCCGAATCTCTCGATCAGCCACGAGCGGAACAAGGCGATGGCGGTATCGCCGAGCGTTTCGGGGTGGGTGATCAAGTAATAGCCGTAGCCGTCGTCCAGAATGTCCTCGAACGGCTTGACCAGGCGGCCGGTGCTGACGTAGTCGGCAAACAGATAGCTGTCGATCAGGGCGATGCCCTCGCCGCTCAGTGCGTACTGCACCGCGAGAAGCGCGGTGTCGAACACCAAGCCGCGCTCGACGTTCACGGAAGCGAGGCCGGCCTGACGAACGAATTGCGACCACAGGTGATGGCGCGGGCAGTCGGAGAGGCGCACGTGAACCAGTTCGTTCGCCTCGATGAATTCAGCCAGGCTCGCGCCCGCGCAGCGCGCGGCGATGTTCGGATGACACAGCACGCTCAAGCGCGCCGGCCACAGCAAGTCCCTGACGAGATCCGTCACCGTCGGCTTCGAGTACACCACCGCCACATCCACATCGCTCGGCGGCGGCCCGACACCGTAGGGACTCACGAGGTCGATCTCCACCTCGGCGACGATGCGCCGAAAATCCCTCAAAATCGGCACGGCGAGATGCGCCGCAAAGCTCGGCGGCATCTGCACGCGCAGCGTGCGCAGGCTCGCCGCGCCCTCGTTGCGGATATCGTCGAGCGCGTACTCCAGGCGATCGAAGGATTTTTGGACGGCGGGCAACAGATGCTGTCCGGCCTTGGTGAGCACCAGGGCATGCGGCCGGCGCTCGAAGAGCTGTGCGCCGATCAATTTTTCGAGCGCGATCACGTGCCGCGACAGTGCGCTCTGTGAGATCAGCAGCGCGTTGGCGGCGGCGGTGAAGCTCGAGTGCTTGGCCACTCCTTCGAAGGCCCGAAGCGCGTTCAACGGCAGCCAGCGGCGATCGATGGTTGTCTTGCCCATGACTTTATCAAGGTGCCCAGGATTTGGTGTAGCCGATGGCGCGCTTTTGATCCTCAACGATCGTTTTGGACGCCAGAAACAAGTGATAGGCCGCCCAAAAGCCGCTGGGAGCCAGGACCAGAAGCGCGAGGCGCAGCGAGCCCGCATCGGTGGCGTGAGCGCCGGCGAACCAATTGCTCAACAGGCCGACGAACCACGGTGCCACCATCAAATTCAGGACATTGGCAACCAGCAGTGAAATCGCGATGAACATGTTGCGCATGTGGCATGGGGCGAGATTATTGAGCAATCCGAAGCACGGTCCGATGTAAAAATAAATGGCGGGAATGAAAATGCAAAACATTATTTTGCACACCGCCAGCGAGTGGGTCCAATAGGCGATCATGGAGGGGATGGTGGTGAGGCCGATGCCGGCGGCGAGCAGCCACACCACGCGCCGCGGATCCGCCATGTGGGGCCGGGAGAGGAACCACGCGGTGCCGACCGTGGCGAGCGAACCGCCCCACAGGTGAATGTCCCCGGTCACGGCGCCCGCCTGGCCGACGTCGAGATGATAAGCGCGCTGCAGATAGGTGGGCGTCCAATAGATCAGGCCCCATCCCCACAGCGCGCACAGGCCGCCGCCCATGACGACGTGAAAGGCCGCCTTCTGACGCCAAAGAAACTTGAGCGACTCCCACAACGAGGGCTTGATCTCATCGACGATCGCATCGAGCCGGCCGCGCGCCGGTTCGCGCACCGTCGCGTAGACGATGATGCCGACGAGAAGGCCCGGAATGCCGAGCGCGAGGAACGCGGCGCGCCAGCTGTAGGCATGCGCAATGGCCCCCGCCATATTGGCGCCCAACCACGCGCCGATCGGCGCCCCGAGCGCGAGCACGGTCATGGCCATCGGTCGGCGGTCCGCCGGAAAATAATCCGAGACGATCGCGGTGGATGGGGGCGTGCCGCCCGCTTCGCCGACGCCGACGCCGATGCGCCCGAGAAAGAATTCCGCGTAGGTTCGCGACAGTCCGCACAGCGCCGTGAACGCGGACCACACGATGAGAGAGGCGGCCAGGATATTTCGACGGTTGGATCGATCCGCCAGCCACGATACCGCGATCCCGAAGGTGACATAGAAGATCGCCAGGGGCCAGCCGGTGAGGAAGGCCACGCCCGCATCGTCCAAGTGCAATTCGATTCGAATCGGCTCGAGCACGGTGGATACGACATAACGGTCGGCGATGTTGATCGAGTAGATCAGGCACGTCAGGATCAGTACGTACCAGCGCAGGATCGATGAGGGCGCGTGGGCTCGAGGGACGGCTATCGCGGTGCTGCTCAAGGTCGTGCTTACCCCGTTAGATTCGGTCGTTCGCACCATACAGGGTTCGAAACCGTATTGCGACGGCCGGATCGGCCTGCGCAAAATGATATGGGCGAATCGCGAAATGGCATAGCGCGCTGGAGGGATAGGATTAAGCTCTTGCTCAGTGGATAATTTCGACTACGTCATCATCGGGGCCGGCACCGCGGGCTGCGTGCTCGCCGAGCGCTTGTCGGCGAGTGGGCGGGATCGCGTGCTCATCCTCGAGGCCGGCGGCTCGGACGCGCGCATGTGGATCAAGACGCCGATCGGCTACGGGTTCACATTCGCCGACCCGCAGGTCAACTGGAAGTACCAGTGTTTGCCCAGTCCCGGCCTCAATGGCCGAAGCATGTACTGGCCGCGCGGACGCGTCGTCGGCGGTTCGAGCTCCATCAATGCGATGGTGTATTGCCGCGGCATGCCGGCGGATTTCGACGACTGGCGAGATCTCGGCAACAGCGGCTGGGGCTGGGAGGGTGTGCGCCCTTACTTCGAGAAGACGGAGCGGCGCGTGGCGCCGGATGGGCATGCATTGACGGAAGGTCCCCTCGACGTCAAGGACGTGTGGCCCTTCTTGCATCCGATGCGCACGAATTGGCTCGAGGCAGCCGCTGAATTGGGGCTGCCGGTGACCGATGATTTCAACGGCACGCAGCCGGAGGGACTCGGCTGCTACCAAGTCTCGATCCGCAACGGCCGGCGCTGGTCGGCCGCCGACGCCTTTCTGCGCCCGGCCCTGCGGCGCCGCAACGTCAAGCTCGAGACCGGGGCCTGGGCGAGCAATCTGCGCTTCGACGGTCGCCGCACGCTGGGCGTGGACTATGTCAAGGGCAATGAGCGGCGCTACGCCGCGGCCGCCCGCGAAGTGATCGTGTGCGGCGGCACCGTCAATTCCCCGCAGCTGCTGCAGCTGTCGGGTATTGGTCCTGCCCAGGCGTTGGCCGCTCACGGTATCGCACCGCTGCTCGACAACCCGGCAGTGGGCGGCCACCTGCAGGATCATTTGGCCGTGGTCTATTCCTTCAGGGCGACGCGGCCGACGCTGAACGATGAGCTGAGTTCGGCGTTCGGGAAATTCATCGCCGGGGTGCGCTATCTCATCGCGCGCCAGGGTCCCCTGGCGTTGAGCGTGAATCACTTCGGCGGCTTCGTGCGCGCGGACGCGAGCGCCTCGCGCCCCGACATGCAGCTGTACTTCAATCCGGTGACTTATGGGGCCGGCGACGCGGCGCGCACGCGCATCAAGCTGGATGCATTTTCAGGATTTTACCTGTGTTTCCAGCCCACCCGGCCGACCAGCACCGGCCGCATCGACATTGCGAGCGGCGACTTTCGCCGCGCGCCCGACATCGCGCCGAACTACTTGGCCACCGACAAGGATGTCGAGGATGTGCTGCGCGGCGGGCGGCTGATGCAAGCCTTGGCCCGCACCCGATCGATGCGCGCCTTGATTCGCGAGCCCATCGAGCCCGATCTGTGCCGGATGGGAGATAGCGAATTGATCGCCGATTTTCGCGCGCGCGCGGCCACCGTCTACCACCCGGTCGGCACCTGCCGCATGGGCAAGACCCCGGGCGATTCGGTGGTCGATGCCGCGCTCAAGGTACATGGGATCGAACGCCTACGGGTGGTGGACGCGTCGGTGTTTCCCACGGTGACCTCGGCGAACACCAATGCGCCCACGCTCATGGTGGCGCAGAAGGCCGCGGATCTGATCCTGGCGACATGAGTTAAAAATAAGGGAACAACCATGAAACTCGACAGCGTCAAAGTGTTCGTCGTGGGTAACCCGCCGCCCGCCTACGGCGGCCGCTACTTCGTATTCCTGAAGCTCAAGACCGCCTGCGGAATCGAGGGTGTGGGCGAGGTCTATGCCGCGACCTTCGGTCCGCAGGTCATCGCCTCGATGATCGAGGACCTCTTTGCACGCCGGTTCTTGGGGCGGGATCCGTTTCGGATCGAGGCGATGTGGCGCGAGGCGTACGGCTCGGGCTTCAATCTTCGCCCCGACCTGTCGCTCGTGAGCGTGATCAGCGGATTGGAGATGGCGTGTTGGGACATCATCGGCAAGGCCGTCGAGCAGCCGATCTACAACCTGTTGGGCGGCAAGGTGCACGAGCGCCTGCGCAGCTACACTTATCTCTACCCGGCCGATGGCGAGGGCGATGAGTTCTATCACGATGCGGATGCCTCCGCGGCGCGCGCGGCGGAATACGTGAAGCAGGGCTTTACCGGCCTCAAGTTCGATCCCACCGGCGGTTACTCGGCCTATGATCCGCGCCAGCCGACCCAGGAAGCGCTGGTGCGCACCGTGCGCCTGGTGCGCCTGGTGCGTGAAGCCGTGGGCCATCAAGCGGATCTTCTGGTGGGCACGCACGGCCAATTCACCACCGCGGGCGCGATCCGCCTCGCCAGGCACCTTGAAAAATACGATCCGCTGTGGTTCGAGGAGCCGGTGCCGCCCGAGATGCCCGAACAGATGGCGCTGGTCGCGCGCGGCACTAGCATCCCGATCGCCACCGGCGAACGCCTCAATACCAAATACGAATTCGCACGCGTATTGGCGACCGGCGCCGCCAATATCCTGCAAATGAATTTAGGGAGAGTCGGCGGCTTGCTCGAGGCGAAGAAAATCGCCGCGCTTGCGGAGGTGCACTACGCGCAAATCGCGCCGCACCTGTATTGCGGCCCAGTGGTCGGCGCCGCGAACATCCAGATCGCGGCGTGCACGCCGAATTTTCTGATCTTGGAGAGCATTCAGCAATGGGGCGGGTTTCACGCCCGGATCCTGAAGACCCCGATTCGCTGGGAAGCGGGCTACGTGATACCGCCGACCGCGCCGGGGTTGGGAGTGGAACTCGATGAGGCGGTGGCGCTCGCCCACCCTTACGCGGGCGGCCCATTGCATCTCGAAATGGCGGATCGCCCGCTCGGCTAATCTGAACAATTCATGAACGAAAAGTATTCTCGTGCATAAAGGCTGGATCGGATAGGTATTTTCCGGACCGCCGTAAACCCATCCATGGGGGCTGCGAGAAAAACATCCTGTTTTTCACGCTCCGGAAAATACCTATCCGATCCAGCCTTCTGCGAGCTTTGCCGTGATTCAGGAATAGTTCAGGCTAAAGGGGGGGCAGTCGATGCGTTACGGTTTCATCGGATTGGGGCATTTGGGCAGGCATTTGGCGGCGAATCTCGCGCGCGGTGGATTCGAGGTCGGAGTCCATGATCTGGACCGCCGTTCGGCCGATGCGGTGCTGGCGGCCGGCGCGAGCTGGGCGCCGTCGATTGCCGCGCTGGCGAAATCTTGTGATTGCCTGATCACTTGCCTGCCTTCGCCCAAGGCGACTGCTTCGGTACTCGAGGAGGCTCTGCCGGTCATGCGCTCGGGCAGCACCTGGATGGAGATGAGCACCAACGATTTCGCCGAAGTCGAGAGACTCGCGGCACGGGCCGAGCGACTGGGCATCGGGACCCTCGCCTGCCCGGTCACCGGCGGGGTGCATCGAGCCGAAGCGGGCGACATCACGGTACTCGTTGGCGGCGCGCAACAGGTGTTCGAGGCCCACGAGCCCGCCTTGAAGGCGATGGGCGGCCAAGTCATCCATTTGGGGGGCATCGAACAGGCGGCCGTCACCAAGGTGGTCACCAACATGCTGGCGTTCATTCATTTGATTGCGGCCGGGGAAGCCCTGATGCTCTGTGCCAAGGCCGGCGTCGATCTGCGCGCCGCCTACGAGGCGATCGCGGCGAGCTCCGGCAACAGCTTCGTCCATGAGACCGAGAGCCAGGTCATTCTCAACGGCAGCTATGACATTGGTTTTACCATGGATTTGGCCTGCAAGGACGCGGGGTTCGCCGTCGAGTTCGGACGCCGCTTCGGCGTTCCGCTTGAGGCTCGCGGGGATGATGGAGCAGATCTTCATCGAGGGGCGGGCGAGGTACGGCGGCCGGGCCTGGTCGCCGATGATCGTGAAGCTTCTGGAGGATGCCGTCGGGACGCCCCTGCGGGCTCCGGGATTCCCGGCCAAGCTCGGACCCGAGCATAGCTAGCGGCACGCTGAGGCGCCCGGCGCATCGAATTTCCGCATGGTCGAATCTAAATTCAGCATGCATCGATGCTTGGTCACAACAAAAAAGAGCTTCCGTTCTGCAACGGCGGTGCTATTCTCGGGCAACTAAATAGAAATCCGCGGACCGACCCGATCGGCCCGAGCGGCACACCGGCAGAACGAAGAACGAGCGGGTCTAACTGCAAGGGGATGGACGCATGAACTCAAATTCGAAGTTGTCTTACGCAATCGCGGCGATCCTGAGCGGCTCCGCCGCCGGCGGCTTCGCCCATGCGGCAGCGGCTGCCGACGCCGGCCGACACCAACACCGAAGCGATTCAGGAGATCGTCGTCACCGCGCAGCGGCGCACGGAGAACATCCAGGACGTGCCGATCACGATCCAGGCGCTCACCGGGGAGGTTCTGACGCAACTCAACGTGCAGACCTTCGATGAGTTCATCAAGTACCTGCCCAATGTGACCCAGGGCACCTATGGCCCGGGACAGAGCAACATCTACATGCGCGGCCTGGGCCAAGGCGCTCTGGGCGTCCAGGGCGAGGGCTCGGTCGGCATCTTCCCGAACGTCGCGGTCTACCTCGATGAGCAATCGGCGCAGCTGCCGAGCCGTAACCTCGACGTGTACGCCGCCGACATGGAGCGCATCGAGGTGCTCGAGGGGCCGCAGGGCACTGTGTTCGGTGCCGGCGCCGAGGCGGGCGCCGTGCGTTACATCACCAACAAGCCGAAGCTCGATACCCTCGAGGGCAGTGCCGACGCCGATTACGGCACGACCGCGCACGGCGGCCAGAACAGCAGCGTCGTGGCGGTGCTCAACGTGCCGCTCATCGAGAATACCCTCGCCATCCGCGGCGTCGTCTACAACGACAGTCGCGGCGGCTATATCGACAACGTGCCCGCCACCTTCAGCCGCAGCGGCTACGACCTCGGGCTCGCGCTGTACAACGGCGGCAAGACCAACTTCTACGGCAAGGTCACGAGCCCGGGCATCGTGCCGCCCAACAGCCAGACGATCAACAACTACAACCTGGCCGCGAATGAGATCAACCCCCTCACCTATCAGGGTATTCGCGTCGGCCTGCTGTGGAAGGTCAACGACCAATGGGACGCGTTGCTGTCCCAGAGCTACCAGGACATGAATGCCCAGGGCGTCTTTTACGACATGCCGAGTACCGGCGGCGGACAGTACGGTCCGACCTCGGCGAACTTCAATCCTGCGGCCGGCCTCACGGGCGGCGCGCCTCTGCAGCGGCTGCAGGTGAGTCTGTTCAACCCGTCGTATAACAAGGACCGGTTCGAGAACACGGCGCTGACCATCAACGGCAAGATCAACGACTACAAGATCGTGTATGCGGGCTCGTACTTGGTCAGAAACGTCAGCCAGGCGACGGATTATACGAATTATGCACGCGGCAAGTGGGGCTACTACTACCAGTGCACGGGCTTCAGCAAGAGCTATGACCAGCCCAAGACCTGCTATACCCCGAGCTCGGTGTGGACCGACACCGAGCGATTGACCCACATTAGCCAGGAGATCCGGCTGAGCACGCCGGACGACAAGCGCCTGCGCGGGCTGGTCGGCCTCTTCTACGAGGACTACAACATCGACGACAACACCGAGTGGCTGTACCGCTCGGTTCCGGTGTGCGCGCCCAACCTCACTACCGAATGCTACTTGAACATCCAGCCGCCGCCCGGCCAGACGGCGAACGATCCGAACGTACGCAACGCCAACACCGGGTTCTTCGACGACGTGCAGCGCGGATATCGACCAGAAAGCCGCCTTCACCTCGGTGGATTTCGACATCATCCCGAAGGTGCTGACCCTAACGGGGGGTACCCGCTACTTCCATTTCGACGATCACATAGCCGGCGGCGACGTGGGCAGCTTCTACTGCAAGTTCTACGGCGGCTACACGACAAAGAATTTTGGTCCGTGCAGCAGCACCAACAACAATGGGTTCAACCATAATTTCTACCCGGGTCCGCCGGGCGCCAATGTCGGTTATCACCCGGGAGCCTACGGCTATAACTTCAACGCGTCCTCGGTCAACCACACGACCGAGAACGGATTTCGCAGCCGCGGCAACTTAAGCTGGAAGATCACCGACGACGTGCTGGTGTACTACACCTACTCGCAGGGCTACCGCCCGGGCGGATTCAATCGCGGCACGAACGGGGCTCTGCCTCAGGGTTACATACCCGGCGTGTCGGCTTCCTCGAAGTGCGGGTACACCGGGAAGCCGGCCTGTCAGTACTACACGCCGCTCACATGGCAGTCCGACAACCTCACCAATCAGGAGATCGGCTGGAAGACGGAGTGGCTGAATCATCGCCTGCAGCTGAACGGCGCCGTCTATCAGGAGATCTGGGCCAACGTGCAGAGCTCGTTCTTCGACCCGCAGCAGGGCCTCGGCAACCTCACCTTCAACACCAACGGACCCGATTACAAGGTGCGCGGCATCGAGCTGCAGCTCGTGGCGCAGCCGATGCACGGCCTGACGTTCACGAGCTCCATGGCCTGGAACTCGAGCGAGCTCACCAACTCGCCCTCGCTCGTGAACAACAATCCGTACAGCCAGAGCACCGGCAAGTATCCGTATTCCGGCCCCGGAACTACGAGCATCGGCCAGCCGCTCACCTCGATCCCGAACGTGTACGGCCCTCCCTACAGCCGGCTGGCGATGTCGCCGCCCTTCGAGGGCAATGCACGCGTCCGGTACGAGTGGAACGTCCTCGAGTACCATGCATTCGCCCAAGTGGGCGCCAACCACATCGGCGAGACGCTCTCGCAGACCGGAAACGTCTCGCCGTTCGTGATGCCGGGCTATACGACTTATGATGCGTCGGCGGGCATCGGCAAGGATCAGTGGACGGTGACGGCGTACGGACAGAATCTGTCGAACAACGAGTCGAGCACCTACACCTCGAGCAACCAATTCGTGGTGACGCAGACGGTGCTTCGCCCGCGGGTGCTGGGTCTGAGGTTTGGCTACAAGTTCTCGGAGCCAAAATAGCGGGGCCGTCGGGCCGGAGCGGTTGCTGTAGAATGAGAGCGGGCAATGCGGCCCGCCTCTTCGCGGCCACCATGAACGCAACGAGCCTCGATTCCAGCGCTGCGCGCCTCGATGCGGACGCGAAGCAGGTGCGCAAGCTCATTCAGCAGGGTGAGTTCCCGCGGGCGCTGGCGGTTGCGCAAGCGCTGCGGGCGGAGGCGCCCGAACACCGCGACGTCCTGTACATGATCGCCGTCTGCCAGCGGTTTCTGAAGCGGGTACCCGAGGCCCTCGCAACCCTCGAGGAGCTCGAAAGACTGCAGCCGCAATTCAGCCGCCTGTATCAGGAGCGCGGCCATTGCTACGTCACCCAGCGCAAAGCCGGCGAGGCCATCGAGGCCTTTGAGCACGCGGTCCGGCTGAACAGCTCGCTGCCGGCGAGCTGGAATGCGCTCGCCGCCCTGTATCGGCTCGTCGGCCGGCCGGCCGCGGCCGACGGCGCGGCCGGCCAGGTCCAGCGCCTGGCGGCGCTGCCGCCCGAGCTCATCGCCGCCGAGGGCATGTTCGCCGAGGGCGACGTCGCCGAATCCGAACAAATCGTGCGCGAGTTCCTAAGAACGAAGGATCCGCTGCACCTCGATGCGATGTGGCTGCTGGCGCGGATCGGCATGAAGCTCGACATTCTCGACGACGCGGAGATCCTGCTCGAGGGTGTCGTCGCGATGCAGCCCGACCACCCCATCGCCCGCCACGACTATGCCATCGTCCTCGCCTTGCGGCACAAGCACCAGCGGGCGCTCGAGGAGATTCAAAAGCTGCTCGCAGCCGACCCGGCCAATCGCGCCTTCCGCACCACCCACGCCGCCATCCTGATGGGGCTCGGCAGGCACGATGAGGCCCTGCCGATCTACCAGGGGGTGCTTGCCGAGACGCCGGCCGACCCGGATCTGCACCTCTCCATCGCGCATGCCTTGAAGACGATGAACAAGGCAGAACAGGCCGTCGCCTCCTATCGCGCGGCGGCGACGCTGCGTCCGAGCTACGGCGAGGCGTATTGGAGCTTCGCGAACCTGAAGCGATATCGCTTCACGGATCAAGAGATCGCCCGCATGCGGGCCGAGGAGTCCTCGGCGCGCATCGGGCTTGCGGATAGATATCATCTGTGCTTCGCCCTGGGCAAGGCCTTGGAGGATCGCGGCGAGTACGGCGAATCTTTCGGCTATTACGCCCGCGGCAACGAGCTCAAGAAGTCCGAGACGCGCTACAAGCCGGCGAGCATCGAGTACAACACGCGCTTGGTGCAGGAGGTCTTCACCGAGGAGTTCTTCGAAGCGCGGCGCGGATCCGGTTCGCAGGATCCCTCGCCCATCTTCATCGTCGGACTGCCTCGATCCGGCTCGACGCTGATCGAGCAGATACTGTCCTCGCACTCCGAAGTCGAGGGCACGATGGAGCTCGCCGACATTCCTCGCCTCGTTCAGACGCTGCAGGGGCGGGACAACTACGACTCGTACAAGAAGTTCTGGGATCAATATTTCGAGGCCTTGAAGGGCCGCAGCCGTGAGGAGTTCACGCGCGACGGCGAGCAGTACATCAGCGACACGCTGGTCTATCGGCGCGAGCGCAAGCCCTTCTTCACGGACAAGAACCCCAACAATTTCCGCAACATCGGCCTGCTGCAGCTCATTTTGCCGAAGGCCAAGATCATCGACGCCCGGCGCGGCGCGCTGGCCTGCTGCTTCAGCAACTACAAGCAGCTGTTTGCGACCGGGCAGGAGTTCACTTACAGCATGGAGGATCTCGGCAGCTATTACCGCTGGTATGTGGAGCTCATGCAGCATTGGGACGAGGTGCTGCCCGGCAAAGTGTTGCGAATCCAGCACGAAGACATCGTCGAGAATCTCGAAGCGAACGTCCGCCGTATGCTCGATTTCTGTGGGCTCGAGTTCGAGCCCGGCTGCCTCGAGTTCCACAAGACCGAGCGCCGGATACACACCGTGAGCTCCGAACAGGTGCGCAGACCCATCAACAAGGAAGGCGTCGGCCAGTGGCGCCACTTCGAGCCGTGGCTCGATCCGCTGAAGACGGCTCTGGGTCCGCTGGCCCAGACATAAGCCTGCGACGGCCCCATATGATCAACTCGCTGCGCGAATCCGAGTCGCCGTGGCGCATCGAGACCGAGGCTGTGGACTCGGTACCGGCAGGCCGATAGATGGCGGTGTCAGCCGCCGCGATCAGTTCTCCTGCATCGCGCGTCGAAGCAGAAGTGCTGCGCATACGCGGGCTGCTCGAATCGAACCGGTTTGCGGAGGCGCTCGCGGCCGCTCAAGCGCTGCGCGAACAAGTTCCCGAAAACCGCGATGTCTTGTACATGATCGCGGTCAGCCAGCGCTACCTGCAGCAAATCCCCGATGCCCTTTCGACACTCGCCCAGTTGGAACGCCTGCACCCGGACTATAGCCGCTTGTACCAAGAGCGCGGCCATTGCCATGTGGCGCTGCGCGAGCCGCCCCGGCGATCGAAGCGTTTCTGCGTGCCGTGAACATCAATCCCGCGCTTCCCGCCAGTTGGAAGGCGCTGCAAGTGCTATTCAATATGACCGGGCAAAAGGCCGAAGCCGGGACCGCCGCGGATCACGTCGCGCAGCTCGCGCAGCTGCCGCCGGAGGTGGTCGCCGCCACCAGCATGTTCGCCGACGGCGAGGTTCTCCCGGCTGAACGTTTGATTCGCAACTACTTGCTGACACACGGCAACCATATCGAAGCGATGCGATTGCTGGCCAAGATCGGCATGAAGCTCGATGTGCTTGACGATGCTGAATTGCTTCTTGAACGCGTGTTGGTGCTCGCACCCGATTATCATGCGGCGCGCTGCGATTATGCGTTGGTGTTGTCGCGGCGGCACAAGCACGCGCGGGCGCTCGAAGAGCTCGAACGGCTGCTCAAGGTCGATCCCGCCAATCGCGTGTACCGTATCAATCACGCGACCGCGTGTATCGGACTCGGCCAATACGAGCGCGCGGTGGAGATCTACCGCGCGATATTGAAGGAGACGCCGGCAGCCGCGGATCTTCACCTGTCGGTGGCGCACGCCTTGAAGACGCTCGGCAAACAATCCGAAGCCATCCACTCCTACCACAGGGCGATCGAATGCCGGCCGAGCTACGGCGATGCGTACTGGAGCCTCGCGAACCTCAAGACCTATCGATTTGGCGATGGTGGAGATCGAGCGCATGCGCACCCAGGAAGCGGCGCCGAGCATCCACCGGGAGGACCGCTACCATCTGTGCTTCGCGCTCGGCAAAGCGCTCGAGGATCGGGCCGAGTATGCCGAGGCGTTCGGATACTATGAGCGGGGCAACGCGCTAAAAAAAGCGGAACTTCGCTTCCAGATGGAGCCGTTCCTGCGCAATGCCGAGCTGCAGGCCGCGCACTGCACACGGGAGTTCTTTGCTGCACGGCGCGGATACGGCTGCGATTCCGGCGAACCGATCTTCATCGTGGGTCTGCCCCGATCCGGATCCACGCTGCTCGAGCAGATTCTCGCCTCACACTCACTAGTTGAGGGCACCACGGAGCTCGCGGACATCCTGCGGTTGGTAACGAATTTACAAGGCCGGGACGCGGATCCCCACAACCCGCCGTATCCGGCGATCCTCGCCGATTTGAAGCCGGAGGTGCTGCGCCAATTCGGCGAAAAATATATTGCCGACACCCGAATTTACCGCACCGGCAAGCCGCGGTTCATCGACAAGATGCCGAACAATTTTCGCCACATCGGCCTCATTCATTTGATCCTGCCGAATGCAAAAATCATCGATGCGCGCCGCGAGCCGATGGCGTGCTGCTTCAGCAACTTCAAACAGCTGTACGCGTCCGGCCAGGAGTTCACCTACAGCATTGAGGACATTGCGCGCTATTACCGGATGTACGAGGCGCAGATGGCGCATTGGAACGCGGTATTGCCGGGCAAGATCCTGAAAGTTCAGCACGAGGACGTGGTCGAGGATCTCGAGGGCAGCGTGCGCCGGCTGCTCGATTATTGCGGCTTGGATTTCGAACCGGCATGCCTCGAGTTCTACAAGACCGAGCGCAGCGTCCGAACCGCAAGTTCCGAGCAGGTGCGCCAGCCGATTTTCAAGGAGGGTCTCGGCCAGTGGCGCCATTTCGAACCCTGGCTGGGGCCCTTGAAGTCGGCGCTCGGCCCCTTGATTCAAGGCGCCTCCGCAAACAGGGGCAATGAAATCGATTCCTCATGATTGAACCAAGCTCCGCAAGGCGGTAACCTTCGATACGTCGGCGCGAGCAACTTATTATAAAAAGGGGATGGAGCATGAATTTCAACCCAAAGCTGTCGTTTGCAATCGCGACGATCTTAAGCGGGTCCTCCGCCGGCTTCGTCCATGCCGCGCCCGCCGCGCCCGCATCCGAAACCGAGACCGGGCACCGAGATGATCGCGGAAATCACGGTCACCGCGCAGCGGCGCACCGAGAACATCCAGGACGTGCCGATCTCGATTCAGGCGTTGACTGGGGAAACGCTGGCTCAGCTGAACATCTCGACCTTCGACGACTACATCAAGTATCTGCCGAACGTGACGTCCGCGAGCAACGGGCCGGGCCAGAACGAGGTGTTCATGCGCGGCTTGAGCGCCGGCTCACAGGCCAGCCAGGGCAGCGGCTCGACCGGATTGTGGCCGAACGTCGCCATCTACCTGGACAATCAATCCGCCCAGCTCCCCAATCGCAACCTCGACATCTATGCCGCCGACTTAAATCGCATCGAGGTCCTGGAAGGCCCGCAGGGCACGCTGTTCGGCGCCGGCGCCCAGGCCGGCGTCATACGCTACATCACGAACGAACCGAAGCTGAATGTGACCGAGGGCAACGTCACTACCGCATACTCGACGACCGCTCACGGCAATCAGAACAGCAACGCGACGGCGGTGCTGAACCTTCCGCTGATCCCCGACACCATGGCCGTACGCGCGGTGATCTACAACGACACGCGCGGCGGCTACATCGATAACGTGCCCGCGACGTTCACGCGCAAGCCCACCGATCTCGGGATTGCATCGTATGGATACGGCGACTATCCGACGGGTTGCGGACCCAACCCCCCGACTTTTGCGGGGCCGCCGTGCCAGGTACCCCCCGGCAGCCCGGTCATCAACAACTACAATATCGCCGCAAACGACATCAATCCGGTCACCTACCAGGGAATACGCGTGGAGGCGCTGTACAAATTCAACGAGGACTGGAACGTGCTGATCACTCAGTCCTACCAGAACATGGAATCGCAGGGCGTGTTCTACCAGCAGCTCAATGCTTCGGACGGCGCGCCGCTCGCGCCCCTTGAGGTCACGCTGTTCAACAACGCCTACGACAACGACAAGTTCGAGAACACCGCGTGGACGGTGAACGGCAAGTTCGGCGATATCAAGGCGGTCTATACCGGCGGCTACCTCGACCGCAACGTCGTTCAGGTCGGCGATTACACGAACTATGCGCGCGGCAATTACGCCGATTACTATCAGTGCTACGGTCCGGCACAGGCCCCGGGCCTGAAGTCAACCTGCTTCTCGCCGAGTTCCACCTGGCACACGGCCGAGCAAAACCTGCACCAGCAACACGAACTGCGCTTCAGCACGCCGGACGACTGGCGCCTGCGCGGCATCGTCGGCGCCTACTACGAGGACAACAAGCTGTACGATCAGACCGCCTGGCAGTACAAGACCATCCCGGCGTGTACCTCGAATAGCGTGAAATCGGCTGCTTGTCGAACGTCGGAACGATCCCGGGCACGTACGTGCAGAGCCCTGGTATTAAGAACGACAGCACCTCGTTCTTTCAGGATCAGTTCCGCGAAACCAAGCAGACGGCCTTCTTCTTGTCCTCCGACTTCGATATCGTTCCGAAGGTCTTGACATTAACGGTCGGCACGCGCCATTACCAATTCGAAAACTCCATGCAGGGCAGCGTGGTCTCGAGCTTCGGCTGCTTCGACGCCGGCGTGCCTGCCACCGGCTGTCACGCTCCCGCGTACAGCTACAACCTCAATGCCGATAATCTGAGCGACACCGAGTCCGGCTGGAAGAGCCGCGCGAATCTCACCTGGCACATCACGCCGGACGTGATGGCGTATTACACGTTCTCGCAGGGCTTTCGCCCGGGCGGGTTCAATCAGAACGGCGGAGCCATGCACACCTACGACGCGAGAGGCGTGCAGCAGTACATCATTCCCAGATCATACTCATCGGACAAGTTGACGAACAACGAGCTCGGCTGGAAGTCGGAATTTCTGGATCACCGCCTGCAGTGGAACGGCGCCATCTACCAGGAGGAGTGGGACGACGTTCAGATCGAGTTCTTCAATCCCGGCGTGGTCGGCAATCTTTTCTATGACACGAACGGTCAGAACTTCCGCATCAGGGGTATCGAGACCTCGCTCGTGGCCCGCGTCGTGAGCGGGCTGACGCTGCAGTATGCGGCCTCCTGGAACCAGAGCGAGCAGACGAATTCGCCGGCGCTGATCAACAACAATCCCGCGAGCGCAAACTTCGGCAAGCCGATCACGCAGGTCTGCGGCGGCAGCTTCTATACGCCGGGGAGCTGCTCTCCAGTCACGAACCCGTTCGGCCCGGTCGGCGCGCCGAGCGCCAATTCACCGCCGATCCAGTTCAGCGTGCGCGCCCGCTACGAGTGGGCGATGGCCGATTACAACTGGTTCGTTCAGGCCGGCGCCACCCACAACGGCCATTCATTCACGCAGGCGGGGGCGAATCCGACGATTCTGCCGGGCGGTGCCATCAACACCTCGAGAGGCCGGTTCGAGATTCCCGCTTACTCGGTCTACAGCGCCTCGTTCGGCGTCGCCAAGGATCCGTGGTCGGTGAACGTGTTCTGCGAGAACCTCAGCAACTCGAATGCCAGTACCTTCATCAGCACCGATCAATTCATCGTCGAGCAGACGCCCTTGCGGCCTCGGGTGATCGGCGGATCGTTCAGCTACAAATTCTGAGCGCCTGCTGACCAATACGCCAATGCGATGAGCGGCGGCGTGCGCGCCGACTGAAAAAGAGAGAGGTGGGCAGCGATGTCCACCTCTTATTCAATCCGTCAAGTATCCACGGACTACGAAAGCATGTGGATCAGTTCAAAGACGTTAGGAACAGTGAACGTCGGCGCCGCCGTTCTCGCGCTGTCATGCATGGGCGGTTCGCCTGCCCACTCCGCCGCCTCTTTATCCGAACGGGTCGCCTACCGCGCGATCACGCCGAGCCTGGCGGATCAGACCATCATGCTCACCGGTCGGGATCTGACCATCGAGCAGGTGGTGCAAGTGGCGCGCTACGGCGCGAAAGTGGCGTTGAGTCCCGAGGCGCGCCGGCGCTCGGCGGATGCCTACGGCCTGCTGCTCGAGGCAGCCGCCGAGGGCGTGCCGGTGTATTGGTTCAACCGCGGATCGGGGTCGGGCCGGGAGAAGTACATCTTCAAGGGCGATCCGTTGTCGCCGCCAAACAAGAAGCTTCTGGAGGCGCGCCAGCTGGCGATTTTCCGGCAGGGCGCGCTCCAAGGATTGGGACCCGAAGTCGCGGAGGAAGAAATCGTCCGAGCGATGATGGTGGTGCGCGCCAACACCATGACCTTCGAAGCGGCCAGCCCTCAGCTCACGCAGCGGCTGCTCGAGTTGCTGAACGACGGGATCACTCCCGTGGTCCAGTCGCGCGGCACCGTCGGCGAGGGTGACTTGTGGCCTTTGGCCAACATCGGGGCCGCCATGGTGGGGGCCGGTACGGCCTATCTGCGAGGGGTTCGCATGCCGGCCTCACGGGCGCTCGAGGAATCGGGCCTCGCGCCGCTGCTACCCTTCGCCGCCGATGACAGCGAGCTCGAGAGCGGCAACGCCTACGCCGCGGGCCAGGCGGCGCTTCTGCTCTACGATGCGCGCGAAACGCTGTCCTGGGCGGATTTGATCTACGCGATCGATTTGAACGGCATGAACAGCAGCATTGCGCCGCTCTCTCAGCCGGTGCAGGCGAATCGGCCGTTCCCCTGGCTCAACTGGGACGCGGCGCGTGTGCTCGGCATGCTCAAGGGCAGCTATCTATTCGAGTCCGACGACAGGCGCATCATTCAGGATCCGGAAAGCTTAAGGGCCTCCTCGATACGACAGGGATCGGCATGGCAGGCATGGGGCAGGCTGCGCGATGATGTGCTCATTCAAATGAATTCGTCCGATCACAATCCGGCCGTGCGGGTGGGTGCTTCGCCCTCCGATTCCTGGGAGCTCGGCACGCCGCAGATGGCGCAGTTCTACGTCAAGGGCGGGCCGCACAGCAACGGCCAACACGGCTTTATCCTCTCGAATGCCAACTGGGATCCGTACCCGATGGCCAATGACATCGAGGCATTTTCCATTGCGCTCGCCAATATGGATGTCGTGATCGCGCAAAGGATGCTGCGGTTCACCAGCACTTTTTTCACGGTGATATCGCCCGCGAATGAGGATCCGGGGGAACTCGGGCGCGCCGGTGCCGCGCCGGGCAATGAATTCAATGCGGCGGTGCTGATGCAGGAGATTCAAGGATTGATCAATCCGTTGCCTCCCGAAGGCAATGCGTTGGTCAAGACGGTCGAGGACTTGCAGGCCCAGACCCGGCTCAAAGTGATTCGAGCCCGCGCGGTGGTCGAAGATACGATCGACCTGCTGGCCGAAGACCTGTTGACCGGCACCTATTGGCTGGATCTGCGCAAGGCCGACAAGTCATCGCGCAATTTCGGACCCGCGGCCACGGCGGTATGGACGGCGTTTCGCACCGCCCTGCCCTTCAACGACTCCATGGCTCGAGATCGCGATCTGCCGATACACGAGCGCGCGGCGGCGTTCATCCGGGAGCATGCGGCCGCAAGTTTTTATCCGCTGTCCCCGACCCCTTGATCGCCGAAGCGGTCTTTCGAGATCATCGAAGCCGCGCCTCGCGCCTGCGATTGGAGGATGCCGAACGCTCTATTAATAACATTAAATATAACGCGTACCTTTTTGTTTACAAATATAAAAATTATACCTAGACCGTCCTCCGAAGTCGCGGCTGCAAAGCTTGGCCTTTGATCATCACGTTGCCGCGATTGGCACCGAGCCCCAAAAATTATCGCCGGCGCTGCAACCCTTCGACTCCAAAGCGCGAGTCGATCATGGCCGGTTGATCGTTGATTAACGCTTTACAGCGGTGCTGGCCCAGACTATCGTCCCGCCGGTTATCGGTCACAGAAGGCGTCCTTGTGGGAAGTTGTGTGAGTGGTAGTTTTGGCTGCCTGAAACGCGGCCGCCGCTTGGCTCGATAACGCTTAAGGCACGTCCGCA
The DNA here is from genome assembly GCA_963813755.1 of uncultured Gammaproteobacteria bacterium. GTDB lineage: Bacteria > Pseudomonadota > Gammaproteobacteria > Steroidobacterales > Steroidobacteraceae > Bog-1198. The sequence continues at coordinate 618,122 of CAWEZY010000003.1, forward strand.
AGCGTGTTCCCGCCGGCTGCGGGGACGCTTGGTGCGACATCGTAGTCGCGCCGGTCTTTATCCTCCTCTAACTCCATCTCAAGTTCGATCGCTTCGACTCCCGTGAGCCGGGGTGCGGCTGCCTCGAGAGCTGATCGAACCGGCGCGCAGCGATCTGCGCGCCCGCTGCCCGCGATGGCCGCTCGTTTCGAGGAAGCGAGGCAATGGTCAATCTGTTCAAGAGCATCGCGGAACACCCGCGCGTGAAGCAACTCGGTCCCGGGTTGATCACCGGGGCGGCGGACGACGACCCGAGCGGCATCGCCACTTATTCCCAGGCGGGCGCGCAATTCGGCTTCAGTATGTTGTGGACCGTTCTGTTCACTTATCCCCTGATGGTCGGCATCCAAATGGTCAGTGCGCGTCTCGGCTGCATCACCGGCCGCGGACTCGCCGCAAACGTGAAATTGGCATATTCACGCTGGGTGCTGCTCGCCATCGTCGGATTGTTGTTGGTCGCCAATACGATCAACATCGCCGCGGACATTGCGGCGATGGGCGAAGCGCTGCGCCTGATGCTCGGCGGATCGGCGCATGTGTATTCGGTCACCTTCGGCCTCGCGTGTCTCGTGCTGCAGGTTTTTTTGCGCTACGAAACCTACGTTCGCTATCTCAAGTGGCTGACCCTGGCATTGCTCTCCTACGTGGCGGTGGTATTCACTATCCATGTTCCCTGGGGCGAAGCGCTTCGGGACATCGTGATTCCACGGCTCGTGCTCGATCACGACACCATCACCATCATCGTCGCGGTGTTCGGCACGACCATCAGTCCCTATCTATTCTTCTGGCAGGCGGCGCAAGAAATGGAGGATCTGCGTGCGCTGTCCGCGAGGAATGGCGGCCAATTGCTTCCGCATGCGCAGCAGGTCGCGCGGCAGCACCTGCGCCGAATCCGCTGGGACACCTATCTTGGAATGGGTTTTTCCAATCTGATTGCGTTCTTCATCATCCTGAGCACGGCGGCGACATTGCACGCCGCGGGCATCCACAACATACAAACCGCCGGGCAAGCCGCCGAGGCGCTGCGGCCCCTGGGTGGCGATGCGACTTTCCTGATGTTCAGTCTCGGAATCATCGGCACCGGAATGCTCGCCGTGCCGGTGTTGGCGGGATCGGCCGCCTATGCCGTCGCGGAAAGCTTCGAATGGCGCTCCGGCCTCGACAAGAAGATGCTGGAGGCGATGGAGTTCTACGGCATCATCGCGGTCGCGACCATCGGCGGCGTGGTCCTCAATTTCACGCGGCTGGATCCGATGCGGGCACTGATCTGGAGTGCCGTGATCAACGGCGTGATCGCCGTTCCCATCATGGCCATCATGATGCTGCTTGCCGCGCGCGAGGACATCATGGGGCGGTTCGTCATCCGATTGCGGCTGCGCCAACTCGGCTGGGCCGCCACTGCCGTCATGGCGATTACCGTGGTCGCGATGTTTGGTACCTTATAGGCAGATGCCGGCCCCATTGCGCCAACCGCGAATCGGCGAATTCCTTAGCCGCTTGATCCTGAATCTGATCGGTGCGGCGGTGGTGGCGCAAACGCCGCCGCCGTGATTCGAGCGCCTGGCCGGAACTATTCATGAATTACGGCAAAGCTCGAAGAAGGCTGGATCGGATAGGTATTTTCCGGAGCGTGAAAAACAGGATGTTTTTCTCGCAGCCCCCAAGGGTGCGACGCATGCGTCGCACGGGTGGCCATGGAGGGCCACCCAGGGCTTGCGCGCAGCAGGGACTGCGTAGCGCAATGGGTTTACGGCGGTCCGGAAAATACCTATCCGATCCAGCCTTGGTGCACGAGAATACCTTTCGTTCATGAATAGTTCAGGCTAGGCGCGCGCATCGCCGATCTTGCGTTCCACGCTCGGCGGATGCCCGTATTGGTTGCGATAGCACTTGGAGAAATGCGGCGGCGACTGGAACCCGCAGGCCGTCGTGATATCCATGATGGGCATGGCCGTTTGCAGCAGCAGTTCTCGCGCGCGCCGCAGACGCATCTCGAGATAGTAGCGTTTCGGCACGCAGTTCAAGTCGCGCTTGAACAGGCGTTCGATCTGCCGGCGAGACAATCCCGTCGACTTGGCGATTTTCTCGAGTGACAGCGGCCGTTCGATGTTCTCTTCCATGAGCTGCGCCACTCGAATCAGGCCGCGGTGCGACACCCCGACCCGGGCGCGCAAGGGGATGTATTGGCGATCGTTGTCCTTGCGAACCCGGTCGACGATGAATTGCTCCGACACCCGTTGCGAAATCCGCGGCCCGAGCTTCGCCTCGATGAGATTCAGCATCAAGTCCAATGGCGCGGTTCCGCCCGAGCAGGTGTAGCGATTGCGGTCGATGGTGAACAGCTGATCGCTGATGAGCACCCGGGGAAACTCCTCCCGCAGCGCCGACAGATTTTCCCAGTGGATGGTGGCCCGAAAGTTATCCAAGAGGCCCGCGCGCGCCAGCGCATAGCCTCCCGTGCACAGCCCGCCCAAGGCGACCCGCCGGTCGGCCAGGCGCCTCAAGGCGGTGAGCAGCACCGCGGATACGGCCTCGCGGATATTGACGCCGCCGCACACGAACAAAATATCGACGGGACCCAGCTTATCGAGAGTCTCGGTCGGAGTGAGGGCGAGCCCGCTGCTCGCATCGGCCGCATGGCCATCCAAGCTAAGGACGCACCATTCGTACACTTCCTTGCCGACCAGGCGGTTGGCCATGCGCAAGGGCTCGAGCGCATTGGCCACGGCGATCAAAGAATAATTTGGCAGGGTCAGGAACGCGTACTTGCACTTGCGCAGCACCGCCGGCGATTCCAAGGAAACCTCCAAAGCAAAAGCAGCAGATCAACCAGGCGGCCATTATGCCATTCGCGGCACCCAAAATGTCTGTTCCCGACATATTAGTGTCGTTTTTCAGACAGGGGACCCGGCAGGCGCTCGTTACACTGCGGTGCGCATTTTCGCTGGGAGATCAAGCCGATGAAAACTCATGCCCGCGTCGTGGTGATCGGTGGCGGCGCGGTAGGCGTCAGCACGCTCTATCACTTGGCGCGAAAGGGGTGGTCGGACGTGGCGCTGGTGGAGCGGGCCGAATTGACCGCGGGGTCCACCTGGCACGCGGCGGGTCTGCTGCCCCTGTTCAACATGAGCTACACCGTCGGCCAGATTCACAAGTACTCGGTCGATCTTTACAAGCGCCTGCCGGCGGAAACCGGCCAGGACGTGAGCTTTCACGTGACCGGCAATCTGCGTCTCGCGACCTGCCCCGAGCGCATGGATGAATATCAAAAATACTGCGGTACCGCGAACACCATCGGCGTGCCGTTTCAAGTGATCGGACCGCAGGAAGTGAAAAAGCTCTGGCCCTTGATCGACTTGGGCAACGGCGGCGATACGCCCAACATCATCGGCGCGCTATATCACCCCGACGACGGGCACATCGCACCCGCCGACCTCACCATGGCGCTGCGCAAGGGAGCCCGTGCCGGCGGTGCGGAAATCTACGAACAAACGGAAGTGACGGCGGTGAGGCGTTCCTCATCCGGCGAATGGCAGGTCACCACCAACAAGGGCGACATCATCGCCGAGCACGTGGTGTGCGCGACCGGCAATTACGCGCGCCAGACGGGGCGCCTGTTCGGCATCAATGTGCCCTCGATTCCGGTCGAACATCAATACATCGTGTACGACGAATCCCCCGAGCTGAAGGCCTATCGGCAGGGCGGAGGCCGCGAACTCGCGGTGCTGCGCGAGTCGGATAAATCCTATTATCTGCGCGAGGAGCGCATGGGCTGGATACTCGGTCCGTACGAGGCCGGTGCGCCCGCGCGATTCGCGGACGGGGTGCCCGAATGGTTCGGCAAGAGCCTGTTCGAAGGCGATTTGGAGCGGTTGCTGCCGCATGTCGAGGCCGCGCAGCGCCGGGTGCCGTCGCTCGCCAATTGCGGCATCAAGGACATCGTCAACGGTCCCATTGCCTACACGCCGGACGGCAGCCCGCTCATCGGTCCGGCCTGGGGCGTGCGCAACCTGTGGCTCAATGAGGGCCACAGCTTCGGAATCACCGCGGCCGGGGGCTCCGGCTGGCAATTGGCGGAGTGGATCGTCGAGGGCGAACCGGGCATCGACATGATGGCCGTAGATCCGCGCCGCTACGGGCCGTACACCGGCAAGCGCTACCTCGTACAGAAAAACGAAGAAACCTACCGCAACGTATTCGTCATTCATTTTCCGGACGAGGAGCGGCCCGACGCCCGCCCGGCCAAGACCAGTCCAATCTACGACAAGCTGAAGCGCATGGGCGCGGTCTTCGGCCAGCGCTATGGCTGGGAGCGCGCCAACTGGTTCGCGCCCTCCGGTGTGGCGGCAAAAGACAAATGGAGCTTCCGGCGCTCCAACTATTTCGAACATGTCGGCAATGAGGCGCTGCTCATCCGTCGTCACGTCGGCGTGATCGACCTTACGCCCTTCACCAAGCACGAAGTGACCGGGCCGGGCGCCGAAGCCTGGCTCGACAGCCTGGTGGCCAACAAGGTGCCGACCAAGATCGGCCGGATCGCGCTCTGTCACGCGCTCACCCGGCGCGGCGGCATTCGCTCCGAGTTCACCATCACCAAGGTCGCCGAGCAGCACTACTACGTGGTGAGCGCCGGCGCGGCGGAGCGCTATGACAGCGATTACCTGCAGCAGATGCTGCCGGAGGGTCCGGCGGGCGCCGTGACGCTGCGAAACATCACCACCGGCCGCGGCTGCTTCGTGCTGGCCGGTCCGCGCTCGCGCGAGGTCCTGGCCACACTCACCGACGCGCCGTTGGACAACGCGGGATTTCCCTGGCTCACCGGGCAAGTGGCCGAGGTGGGCCTCGCCACCGATGTGTACCTGCTGCGCGTGAACTTCGTCGGCGCGCTCGGTTGGGAGCTGCACTTCCCCATCGAGTACGCGCATCATTTGTTCGACGCGATCTTCGATGCCGGGGCCGAATTCAAGATCGGCATGGCGGGCATGCGCGCCATGGAATCCCTGCGGCTGGAAAAATCCTATCGCATGTGGGGCACCGACCTGACCCCCGACTACACGCCTTACGAGGCCGGCCTGGACCGCTTCGTGCGCCTGAACAAGGGGCCGTTCGTCGGCAAGGAGGCCCTCGAGAGGCAACTGAAGCAGGGCGTACCCCACCGCTTCGTGACCTTCGAAGTGCACGGCGTCACCGACGCCGATCCGCTCGGCAACGAACCGCTGTTCGACGGCAAGGGCAATCTGGTCGGCAGGGCCACCGCCGGATATTATGGGCACGCGTTGCAAAAGAGCCTGGGGTTGGGTTACGTGAAGGCGGATTTCGCCGGCGTCGGCACTGAATTGCAGATCGAAATCTTGGGCGAGCGCAAGCGGGCGACGGTACTCGTCGATTCGCCGTACGATCCCGAGAACAAGGACCTGCGCGCTTAGCCGGAACGTATTCGTGAGCAGGCAATCATTTTCCGCCCTCGCGCTCATCCGGGGCGCCCTGTCGGGCCACCGCGGCTGGCAGCCCCAATGGCGCAAGCCCGAACCCAAGCCGAGCTACGACGCCGTCATCGTCGGCGGCGGCGGGCACGGATTGGGGGCGGCCTATTACCTCGCGAAGCAGCACGGAATCACCAACATCGCCGTGCTCGAGAAGGGCTGGATCGGCGGCGGCAACACCGGGCGCAACACCACCATCATTCGATCCAACTACCTGTTCAACGAAAGTGCCGCTCTCTATGACCACTCGCTCAAGCTGTGGGAAGAGCTCTCGCAGGTTTTGAATTACAACGTCATGTTCTCCCCGCGCGGGGTGATGATGCTGGCGCACACGGTGCACGACATCCAAGTCTCCAAACGGCACATTCACGCCAACCGCTGCAACGGCGTCGACAACGAATGGCTGGAGCCCGAACAGGCGAAAGAATTCTGTCCGCCGCTCAATATTTCGGACAACATCCGCTATCCGGTGCTGGGCGCCGCCTTGCAGCGCCGCGGCGGCACGGCGCGGCACGACGCCATCGCCTGGGGCTATGCGCGCGCGGCCGACGCGCTCGGCGTCGATATCATCGAGAATTGCGAAGTGACCGGCATCAAGCTCGCCGCGAACGGCGCGGTGGAAGCCTTGGAGACGACGCGCGGCCCGATTCGCACGCGCAAGGTCGGCGTGTCGGCCGCAGGGTCGACCAGCGTCGTCATGGGGCTCGCCGGCATTCGACTGCCCTTGGAAAGCTTCCCGCTGCAGGCGTTGGTGTCGGAGCCCATCAAACCCATTTTTCCCTGCGTGGTGATGTCCAATACCATTCACGCCTATGTCAGCCAGTCGGACAAGGGCGAGTTGGTCATCGGTGCGGGCACCGACGCCTACACCTCGTACACTCAGCGCGGCGCGCTGCATATCAATTCGCACACGCTCGATGCGATCTGCGAGCTGTTTCCGCAGTTTCGCCGCTTGCGCATGATGCGCAACTGGGGCGGCATCGTCGATGTCACCCCGGATCGCTCCCCCATCATCGCCAAGACGCGGGTCCCGGGGCTCTACGTCAATTGCGGCTGGGGCACCGGCGGCTTCAAGGCGACGCCCGGATCGGCGCACCTATTCGCCTGGACCATCGCGCGCGACGAGCCGCACCCGATCAACGCACCCTTCACGATCGAGCGCTTTCGGGACGGCCACTTGATCGACGAGGCCGCGGCTGCCGCGGTGGCGCACTAGCGCATGCTGCTCATCCCCTGTCCCTACTGCGGCAGTCGCCCGGAAATCGAATTCAGCTACGGCGGCGAAGCGCACCTCGCGCGGGCCGCGCAGCCCGCCCTGCTCGATGATCAGGCATGGACCGATTTTCTCTACATGCGCAGCAATACCAAGGGTGTTTATGCCGAGCGCTGGCGTCACGCACGCGGCTGCGGCCGATATTTCAATGCGCTGCGCGACACCACCACCGATCATTTTCTTGCGATCTACAAGACCGGCGAGCCGCGCCCGTCACTCGACTCGCTCACCGGAGTTGCAGGCGGCGCGGCCAGCTCCGGCGAAGCGGTCAATGTGGGCGGTGACACGTGAACTACCGCTGCGCCGCCGGCGGGCGCATCGACCGCTCGCGCACCCTGCGCTTTGCGTTCGACGGCACATCATACGAAGGATTCGCCGGCGACACGCTCGCCTCGGCGTTGCTCGCCAACGGCGTGCACTTGGTGGCCCGCTCGTTCAAATATCACCGTCCGCGCGGCATATTGACCGCGGGTGCGGAAGAGCCGAATGCGCTGGTGACCGTGAGCCGCGATGCGGCGCGCTACACGCCCAACCTGCGCGCCACCCAGATCGAGCTGTACGACGGACTTGGTCGCCGCAGAGCCAGAATCGATGGCCCAACCTCAAGACTCGACGTCGGCCGGGTGAACGATGCCTTGTCGGCGTTCTTTCCGGCCGGCTTCTACTACAAGACGTTCATGTGGCCGCGCAAAGCCTGGAAGCACTTGTACGAGCCTTTCATTCGCCGCGCCGCGGGCTTGGGCTTGGCGCCGACGCAGGCCGATCCCGACCGCTACGCGCAGCGCTATGGCGCACTGCGACGTGTTGGTGGTGGGCGCGGGGCCGGCGGGCATCGCGGCGGCACTCGCCGCCGCCGACTTGGGGGCGCGCGTCATGTTGTGCGACGAACAGGCCGAGTTCGGCGGCAGCCTGCTGGGCGATGGCGCCGCGCGCATCGACGGTGCCGATGCGCTGCTCTGGGTGCAGCAGTCGGTGGCGGCGCTCGCGAAAAACCCGCGAGTGACGCTGCTCGACCCGCACCACGGCGTTCGGCTATTTCCCGCACAACTTCGTCGGTTTGCACGAGCGGCTCACCGATCATCTCGCGATGCCGCCGGCTCATCAGCCGCGCGAGCGGCTGTGGCAGATTCGCGCCGCGCAGTGTGGTGCTCGCCGCGGGCGCCATCGAACGGCCTTTGGTGTTTCCGGGCAACGATCGGCCGGGAATCATGCTGGCCGGCGCTGCGCAAACCTATCTGAACCGCTACGCGGTACGCGTTGGTGACCGGCTCGTGGTCGTGACCGCGTGCGATGCCGCCTATCAGGCGGCGCTCGATCTGCACGCGGCCGGCATGGTCATCGCCGCGGTGGCCGACGTGCGCCCCGCGCCGTCCGCCGACTTGGCCGAGGCCGCGCGCCGCGCCGGGATCGAGGTACTGCCCCGCTCTACCGTACTCGGCACCGAAGGCGACCTGCGCGTGCGCGCGCATCGCGCTCGGCGAGACGGGCGACGGCAAGGTTCGCGCGGCTCGCCGCATCAACTGCGATACGGTGCTGATGAGCGGCGGATTCACGCCGAGCGTGCATTTGTTTTCCCAATCCCGCGGCAAACTCGCCTGGAACGAGGCGCTGCAAGCCTTCCTGCCGAGCCAATCGGCGGAGTGCGAGCGCTCGGCCGGCGCCTGTCGCGGCGTCACGGGCCTCGCGCAGGCGCTGGTGGACGGCGCCACCGCGGGAGCCGATGCGGCAGCGGCACCGAATGGGGGAGCGCACGGCCGCAGCACACGTGCGTTTGTGGTCGATACGCTGGCGCGCGGCGCCGGCGCCTCCCTCGTCGACGGCTACTTGGGCGCGCTGCCGGAAGCGAGCCCGCCGAGCGCCGAAAAATCGTTCGTGGATTGGCAGCACGATGTGACCGCGCGCGACTTGCGGCTCGCCTCGCGCGAGGGTTTTCGGTCGATCGAACACGTCAAGCGCTACACCACGACCGGAATGGCCACCGACCAGGGCAAGACCTCGAATTTGAACGCGCTCGCGATCGTCGCGCAGGACCTCGATGTGCCGATTCCCGAGGTGGGACTCACCACCTTTCGCATGCCCTACACGCCGGTCACTTTCGGCAGTCTAGCGGGCATTGAGCGCGGCGATCTGTTCGATCCCAAGCGCACGACGCCGGCCCACGAGTGGGCGGAGGCGCGCGGCGCGGTGTTCGAGAATGTCGGCCTGTGGAAGCGCGCCCGCTATTTTCCACGCGCCGGCGAGGACATGCATGCCGCGGTGGCGCGCGAATGCCTCGCGGTGCGCGGCGCCTGCGGCATATTCGATGCCTCCACGTTGGGCAAGATCGAAGTCGTCGGCGCGGATGCGGCGGAGTTCATGAACCGGCTCTACATCAACAGCTGGTCGGGACTCGCCGTGGGCCGCGCGCGCTACGGCATCCTGTGTCGCGACGACGGCTTCATTTACGACGATGGTGTGGTGGCGCGAACGGCCGCCGACCGCTTTCACGTGACCACGACCACCGGCGGAGCGCCGCGCGTACTCGCGATGATGGAGGATTTCCGCCAGACCGAATGGCCGGATCTCAAAGTCTGGCTCACATCCACCACCGAACAATGGGCGGTGATTGCGGTGCAGGGTCCGAACGCGCGGCGCGTGCTCGAGCCCCTGATCGAACATATCGACTTGAGCGCGGCCGCGCTGCCCCACATGGGCGTGGCCCGCGGGCGGATCCGCGATGTGCCTCTGCTGCTGTTTCGGGTGAGTTTTACCGGCGAATTGGGCTTCGAGGTGAATGTGCCCGCCGATTTCGGCGCCGCGGTGTGGGAGGAAATATACGCCGCGGGGCAATCGCACGGCATGGTCGAGTACGGCACCGAGGCGATGCACGTGCTGCGTGCGGAGAAGGGCTACATCATCGTCGGCCAGGATACCGACGGGACGGTGACTCCCGGCGATGCGGGTCTGAGCTGGGCGGTGGGCAAGAACAAGCCGGACTTCGTCGGCAAGCGCTCGCTCGAGCGTGCCTCGATGAAGGCTGCGGATCGCAAGCAGCTCGTGGGCCTGCGAACACGCGCCGGCGGCGCCGTGCTCGAGGAAGGCGCGCAGGTTGCGGCCAAGGCCGGACAGAAGCCGCCGATGCAGCTGATCGGCCACGTGACCTCGTCCTATTACAGCAGCGTCTTGGGATATCCGATCGCGCTCGCCCTCATCGCCGGCGGCCGCGCGCGCATGGGCCAGACGCTGTACGTGCCCATGCCGGGCGGCGACATCGAAGTCGAAGTCACCTCGCCGGTGTTCTACGACCCCACGGGAGCGCGCATCAATGGCTGATACGGCGATGCGTCGCGTGCCCGCCGCACCGCAGACGGACTGGCTCAAAGCCCTGCCGCCGGCGCTGCGCCTGGTGCTGCACGGCGATGCTCGCGTACGCGCCCGCGCCCTGCCCGACTGGGGCGCCGGGTTTTCCGAAGCGCCGTGCCGCGCGATCGTCAACGGCACTCGCGCGACGCTCTGGCTCGGTCCCGACGAATACTTGCTGCTCGATTCCGAGCCCGGTGCATCGTCGAGCGCCGCGATCGAGGCGCTCGAGCGCGCGTTGGCCGGTGCCCCGCATGCGCTGGTGGACATCAGCCACCGGCAATTCGCGCTGGAAATAAGCGGCCCCCATGCGAGCGCCATTCTGAACGGCGCCTGCCCGCTGGATCTGGACCCGAGCGAGTTTCCGATCGGCATGTGCACCCGCACGGTGTTCGCCAAGGCGGATATCGTGCTGTGGCGCACCCGCGCGGATGCCTTCCACGTCGAAGTGTGGCGCTCCTTCGCGGGCTACGTCGCGGGCGTGCTTGCGGAAATCGCCCGGGAGTTCTACGGTCCCCGATAGTGGCGACTTCTTGAAGCGCGCTTCTTGCCATGCAACCCGCGCGCTCTCAAAACCTTGAATTCGGGACGGCCGGGGCCGCCTGATATAGTTAGCCCGCATGCATCGAACCGCCACAGAACAGCGCCAAGCCGGGATGCGCGCCGCCTACTCGGAAGCGCTCGTTGCGCAGCGCGAAGGCCGATCCGCGACCGCGGAACGGCTGTTGCGTGCCATGCAGGCGAATGCGCCCGGCGAGGTCAATAGTTTGAGGCTCCTCGGGGTCGCGCTGCTCGACCAGGGCAAGGTGGCGCCGGCCGTCGAGGCGCTCGAACGGGTGGTCGCCGCGGCGCCTGCCTTTTGGCAGGCGCGCACCGACTTGGCTCGCGCCTACCGCCGCGACCGACGACTGGAGGCGGCGCGCGAGGAAATACGCAAAGTCGTGGCGGCGGCGCCCGGGCTCGATACCGCGTGGTTCGCCTACGGCGATGTGCTGGCCGATCTGGAGAAATACCCGGATGCAAGAGTCGCCTATGAGCGTGCGCGACTCGCCGATCCTCACCGCGACCGCATCGAGGAAGCCACGAGCGCGCTCGTGGCGGAGGATCGCAAGACGGCCGAGAAGATTTTTCGCGATATCCTCAAGGCGGATGCGAGTCATGTCGCAGCGCTGTGCGGCCTTGCGGCGATCTCGCTCACCGTCAGCCGCGGCGGCGATGCGCTGCGCCTGCTGCATCATGCTCTCAAGCAATCGGCGCACTTGCCGCTCATATGGCGCGGCCTCTGCCAGGCCTTGGTCGACCTCAATCGTTTGCCGGAGGCGGAGCAAGCGGTTCGTCATCTGCTGAAAATCGAGGACGAAAACCCCAAGAACTGGGTGATGTTGGGCAACGTCTGCGCCCGCATGATGCGCCAGGCCGACGCTCTAGTGGCCTTCGAGGCGGCAGCGCGTCTCAATCCCGGCGAAATTCGCCTGCCTCTTTCGATAGGTCATCTGCACAAGACTCTCGGCAATCGCCGCGAATGCGAGGCGGCTTACAAGGCATCCCTGAACCTGGATCCGAGTTTCGGCGAGGCCTATTGGAGTCTTGCCGATCTCAAGAACTACGTGTTCAGCGACGCCGAAATAGCGGCCATGCAGGCCCTGCTGAAAGACGACGGCGGCGAGGATGTCGACCAAGCGCAATTGCACTTCGCGCTCGGACGCGCGTTTGAGCACAAGAAGGACTACGCAACGGCCTTCGTCCACTACTCGATCGGCAATATGCGGCGCCGGCAAGACGATTTCCTTCGACATCAAGGTATTCGAGCACAAGACCCGGCGTGTCCGCGAGTGCTTCGACGCAAGGTTCTTCGCCGAGCGGGCCAATGCGGGGCACACGGATTCCGCGCCAATCTTCATCGTCGGGCTGCCGCGCTCGGGTTCGACTCTGGTCGAGCAGATTCTCGCCAGCCATTCCCGCGTCGAAGGGACCTTCGAGTTGCCGAACATCTTGACCATCGTCAGAGAGTTCGACCACGCCAATCCGGATCATGACGCATACCCTGAGAATGTGCGAGCGGTCCCGCCGGAGCAATTCGCGATGCTTGGCCGCCGTTACCTCGAAGAGACGGGGCCCCTGCGCCGCGGACGGGCGCGCTTCATCGACAAGATGCCGAATAATTTCAGCCATGTGGGCTTGATTCACGCCCTGCTGCCGCAGGCGACCATCATCGACGTGCGCCGGCACCCGATGGACTCCTGCTTCAGCACCTTCAAGCAATACTTCGCCGAAGGACAATCCTTCAGCTACGATCTCGAGGACCTGGGGCGCTATTACCGGTGCTACCTCCGCCTCATGGACCATTGGGATGAGGTGCTGCCGGGCAAGGTGCTGCATCTACGCTACGAAGAACTGGTGCGAAATCCGGAGACGAATATCCGCAGCTTGCTGACTCATTGCGGGCTGGATTTCGAGGCCGCTTGTCTTGCATTCCACGAAACCAAGCGGCCGGTGCGCACCGCGAGCGCCGAGCAGGTGCGCCAACCCCTGTACGCATCGGGGGTCGGCTACTGGAGGCATTTCGAGTCGCAGCTCGAACCGCTGCGGCGAGCACTGGGTGATTGCATGCAGCGCTTCGCGGACGCAACTTAGGGCGACCGGCGCCTCTATTGAACGTTCGATAAGCTCCGATGCGTATGCATTGACAGGCCACATCTTCACGAGACATGATTCGGATACAAGTCACGCACAAGCGTGCAGTCGAGAATCTGAGATATAAGCGGGGGGGGGTGATGCGATGCGCAGAATTCCAGCGCGTTCAGCCGTAAAGAAGTCGCAGCGAAACACGGCGCTCATGCCGCCTCCTTCACGCTCGAAGCTCGCCCTCGCCATCGCGGCGGCATTATCGGCGCCCGTCGGGATGCACGTCATTCCGGCGATGGCGGCCGACGCCTCCGCCGATACGACTCTTGAGGCAATCGTGGTCACCGCGCGCAAGCGCACGGAAAACCTTCAGGACGTTCCGATCAGTATCAACGTCTTCACCAGCAAGGACCTGCAGAACCTCTCCATCTCACAATTCGAAGACTACGCCACCGTGACCCCTTCGGTCTCCTTCGTGAGCGCGGGTCCGGGAACACAGACCATCGTCATGCGCGGCGTGTCGGACGGCAGCAACCCGAATTACGCGAACGCGGCCGCGAGCCTGTTCCTGCTCGATGACATGTCGATGAACTACTACGGCGTCTCGCCCGATCTGCATCTGTACGACATCGCGCGCATCGAGGTGCTGAACGGCCCGCAAGGAACCACTTTCGGTGCGGGCGCCATGGCGGGCGCCCTGCGCTTCATCACCAACAAGCCGGACCCGACGGCGTTCAGCGCCGGTGTGGATATGGACGGCGGCAAGATTGATGGCGGCACGCACAACGGCGTCATCGAGGCGTATGTCAATCTGCCCCTCATCCCCGACAAGACCGCCCTGCGGCTGTCCGTGTACGACGACTACCACGGCGGTTTCATCAACAATCTCAACGTGACCCGGAACTGGGTCAACGGCGCGGTCTCGAACAATTCGCAGTGGGCGGGCAAGAACTACAACAACGAGAAAGTGACCGGAGGCCGTCTTGCGGTGAGCCAGGTGTTTGCGCAGGACTGGACGGGAACCCTGACCGGCAGCTACCAAAAGCAGCTCACGCACGGCGCCTGGGACGAGGATCCCTTCATCGGCGGTGCAGTCAATACCATTAGCGGTTCGCCGGTCCTGGTCAACGGCCCGGTCCGCCCCCTGGGCTCGAACAACGTGGTGCGTTTCGGACCGGAGTACAAGCAGTACTACACCAAGACATTGGACTTTCACCTCGACGGCGACGTCGGCATCGGCGATCTGGTCTACGCCAACACCTGGTGGGCCCAGGACGATCGCTGGGTGAACGAGTACTCCGAATACATGCAGTACCTGAACGAAGGGAATACCTACAACGCGACCACGCAACAATCGAATAATTGCGCGACCGGCCCTACCCCTGGGACTCCCACGATACCCTTGGGTGCGACGCCCTTCGGCGGCTGCAACCCATCGGTGCAGTATTACGACTATATTCAGCACATCGATCGATGGTCCAACGAACTGCGGCTGCAGTCAAAGCCGGGCGGCCGCCTGCACTGGCTGGTGGGGGCTTACTGGGAAAAGACCCGCGACATCTACAGCAACTACTATCACATGCCCGGACTGCAATCCAATGGCCAGGCGTGGCAGTACTATGCGTCCTACTACGGCATTACGAAGCCGCCGGCGCCCGATGATTGGTACAGCTATACCGCGCGCTCGGATTATCTGCAGGTCACCGAGTTCACCAACGAGGTTTTCGACATTACGCCCAAACTGCATCTCGAAGTGGGCACGGTGCACTTCCAATCTCATTTCTCCAGCAGCTCGTATGGGGGATTCTGGAATTTCCCGCAAACGGCGTCGACCGTGAGCGGCTCGTCCAAGAAGTGGAACAGCAAGGTGGGGTTGAGCTACAAGCCGCTGGACTCGCTGCTGGTCTACGCCAATTGGGCGCAGGGATTCCGGGATGGGGGCGACAACGTGGGTATTCCGACAGGCTGCGTAAAAAACGGCGTCCCGGTGCAGTTCGTGCCGGATACCCTGACCAATTGGGAGTTGGGTTGGAAGTCCACGCTCCTCGGGGGCCGTCTGCAATGGAATGGCGCGTTCTATTACATGCCGTGGAAAAACCTTCAGACTCTGATCTTCGATCCCGCCATCTGCACGTCGGCCAGTTTTGTTGCCAATGTGGGCGACGCGCGAATCTATGGCGCGGAATCCGAAGTCAAGTACCAGGCGAGCGCGCACCTCTCGTTGGGATTTTCGGCAAGCTATAACGACTCGGAACTCACTTCCGATCAATTTGCGACCGGGAACGCGAACGGTCAGGGATTTCAGGCGCTGCCCGGCGAGCGGCTGCCGTACGTTCCCTACGTCAATTTCAGCGGCAACGCGCGCTACGAAGAGCCGCTCAACGAACGCTTCAAGGGATACGTTCAATACGACATCGCGCACAAGGGCGACATGTGGAACGACCTGCAGTCGAATGGCTACAACGCCCTGCCGCGCGTGCTGCAGTCGGGTTATTCGGTCATGAATCTGCGCTTCGGCCTCGATCAGACCGAGGGCCGCTGGATGACCGAGCTCTACATCACCAACTTGACCAACAAGAACGCGGTGATCTACACCAACGAGGGCAACTTCGACCTGCGCTACACCCGAAACGAACCACGCGTGTTCGGCGCGCGAGTCTCTTACCGATGGGGCAAGCGAGGCGCCGGCGGTGGCGGCGAATGAACGGGTTCACCTCAGGGCGCACTTGACAATCGAGGGTGGACACGATGCAAGGACGCGGGGGACAATGCCGCGGCAATCGTATCCGACCATCGAAGGATGAGCCCGTTTGGACGAGAAGAAACTCGAAGCCCTGCGGCGTCGGTACTCGGATGCGGGCGCCTTTTCGATCGACGATCCGGTCCTGAAGGCGGCGGCGGCCGATCTGGCCGTTGGCGAGGGACGCCGCTCCCTTCCCTATTCCGGCATCCCGACCTTCCTCGGCTTGCCGGCGGCCGACAATGCGGCGGGCCTCGAGGTCGCCCTCATCGGGGTGCCGAGCGATCTGGGGGTCTCGAATCGCACCGGCGCCCGGTTCGGTCCGCGCGCGGTGCGCACCATCGAGCGGATCGGTCCCTATCACCCGGGGCAAAAAAACGTGCCGCAGGCCAAGGTCAAGGCGGCGGACATCGGCGATGTGCCCTTTCGCAGCCGATTCAGTCTGGAGCAGACCCTCGCGGACATCGAGGCGTTCTATGACGGCTTGACCAAGCAGGGCGTGCGCCCTTTGTCGGTGGGCGGCGATCATTCGGTGACCTACCCCATCTTGAAGGCGCTGGGCCGCGACCGGCCGGTGGGACTCGTGCACATCGACGCCCATTGCGACACGATGGGTTCCTTCGACGGCTCGAAATTTCATCACGGCGGCCCGTTTCGCCTCGCGGTGCTCGACGGCGTACTGGATCCCGAGCGCACGATTCAGATCGGCATTCGCGGAGCCGCGAACGTCTTCTGGGAGTTTTCCTATGCTTCCGGCATGACCGTCGTCGAGATCGAAGAGTTCACGGACCTAGGGGTTGCCGCCGTCGCCGAACGCGCCCGCGCCGTGGTCGGCGCCGGACCGGTCTATGTGAGCGTCGATGTGGATGGCTTCGATCCCGCGTTTGCGCCGGGCACCGGAACGCCTGAAGTCGGCGGTATCACGCCGCGCGAAGGCATCGCACTTCTGCGCGCGCTCACCGGCCTTCACATCATCGGCGCCGACGTGGTCGAGGTCGCGCCGCAGTACGACCCGACCACCAATACCGCCCAGCTCGCCGCGCAACTGCTGTTCGAGGAACTTGCCCTGCTCGCCGCGAGCCCCAAGCGATGACTCCTGCCGCGATGAACCCCACACGACGCGGCCGTACGCAGCCGGTCACCCTAGTCGGTGCCATGATGGCGGCTCTGTGCCTGGTCTGGGCGCGGTGCGCCAACGCGGAAGATGCGGCGCCGCCGGAGCGGCCCATCCACCGGTTCTTGCGCGTCGAGATCTCGCCCGATGCCGCGCTCGTGGCCTCGGTCGAAGGCGATTCGCCCATGGGCGGCTTTTATCCGCTGATTCGCGACCTCGTGATCCGGCGTGTCGACAACGGCGCGGCAACGGCGATAGCGCTGCCCTGCGGCCGAACTCGAGAATGCTGGCCCGACTCGCCGTCCTGGAGTCCGGACGGCAGCCGCTTGAGCTTTACGCTGCGCACGCCGGGCAGCCATGCGCGCTCGGTCTATTCGGTCGCCGCCGACGGCAGCGGACTGACGAAGCTCCTCGACTTCAGCGGTACCATCGAGGACCTGCGCTACGGTGCGGACGGCCGGCTCGCGATGTTGGCGACCGCCAACGCGCTCAAGGAAGTCGGCGCCACCGAAGCCGGCGTGCCGATTGCCGGCGATCTGGATGCGAAAACGCCCGAGCAGCGCATCGCCGTCCTCGAAGCGGGCGCTCTGCACTGGGCCTCGCCGCCCGATCTGTTTGTCTACGAATACGACTGGCGGCCCGCCGGCAAGGGCTTCGTGGGCACGGCCTCGCCCGGCAACGGCGATGACAATTGGTGGACCGCGAGGCTTTACGCCTTTTCCGGGCAGGATGGGGCCGCACGAGTGATTTACAGCCCGGCGACCCCGCGCCAGCAGCTTGCAGCCCCGAAGGTGTCGCGCGACGGCCGCAGCGTCGCGTTCATCGCCGGCATCATGAGCGACTTTGGCTCGACCGGGGGCGACGTGTACACGCTGCCGGCCGACGGCGGTCCCGCCATCAATATCACGCCGGCGATGCGCGCATCGGCAACCGCGCTCGCCTGGCGCTGCGACGGCCACCTGCAGGCGCAGCTGCTCGCCGGCGACAGCCATCAGGTGGCCGATCTCGGCGACGGTCGTACCGCCGGCGTGCGGCGCATCCTGTGGAGCGGTGCGGAATCCCTGGGGCTGCGAGCGGGGGGCGTTTCGATGGCCTGCCCCTCGGAGCGGACGGCCGCGGACCACGAATCCTACACCAGCGCGCCGGAGATCGAGGTCGGCCCCGTCGGCGGCTGGCGAAACTTGACCACGGCCAATGCCGGCATGGCTCCGGCGGCGCGGGTGCAAAGCCTTTCCTGGAAGAGCGACGAATTCAATGTGCAGGGCTGGTTGTTGTTGCCGCGCCGCGCGGCCGACAGAATGCCGCTGGTGACGATCGTGCACGGGGGACCGGCGGCGGCCGCGGTGCCCGCCTTCGTCGGTCCGGGATTGACCCGCACGCTGCTCGAGCACGGCTATGCGGTGTTTCACCCGAATCCGCGCGGCAGCTTCGGTCAGGGCGAACGCTTCAGCTCGGCCAACGTACGCGATTTCGGCCACGGCGATCTGCGCGACATTCTGGCGGGCGTCGACGCGGTGGCCAAGGCGGTGCCGATCGACGCAGCGCGGCTCGGAATCGCGGGCGGAAGCTACGGCGGCTTCATGACCATGTGGGCGGTGACCCAAACCCACCGCTTCAAGGCCGCGGTCGCTGCCGCCGGCATCAGCAATTGGCAATCCTACTACGGCGAGAACGGCATCGATGCCTGGATGCTGCCCTACTTCGGCGCATCGGTGTACGAGGACCCGGCGGCCTATGCGCGTTCCTCGCCCATCAATTTCATCCGCAATGTGCGCACGCCGACATTCGCCTACGTGGGCGAGCGCGACATCGAATGTCCCGCGCCTCAGACGCAGGAATTCTGGCATGCGCTGAAAACCCTCGGCGTCCCGGCGGCCATCATGATCTATCCGGGAGAAGGTCACGGGCTGCGCGATCCGGATCACATCGCCGACGCCATCGCCCGCACGCTCAAGTGGTTCAATGAGTATCTGAAGTAGCGCGCGCCAGGCTCCAGGTGTCGATCCGCAAATCTACCTAGCCCGAACTATTCATCAACAACGGAAAGGATCGAAGTAGGCTGGATTGGCAGGGTATTTTCCGGACCGCCGTAAATCCGTCCCTGGAGACTGCGAGAAAAACATCCTGTTTTTCACGCTCCGGAAAATACCCTGCCAATCCAGCCTTCGTTCACGAGATTGCAGTCGTAGGTGAATAGTTCGGGCTAGCACCCGCCCGCCGGCGGTGCCCGCGACATCCGTAATGATCCACGGCGGATCGCGGTATCTCCGGGTGGCCGAGGGCCGCGCTCGGGACTAGCCTGTGAGTTTGGGCTGATGGCCCAAGTTAGGATGTTCAGCCGGCACATTGGGGGGTCCGCATGGTCATTCGAGTTGTCGCCGCCAATCAAAACGAGGTTCGTTTCTACGACATCGCCACGGCGAGCGCACCCCTGAAAGAGGTCGGTCGATTGGAGGATCCCACGGCGCGTCTGCATGACCGGGATCTCAAGTCCGATCGCCCCGCCATGGTGTTCGATCACGCGCCGCCGTCGAGCGGCCGGCGGGGAGGCGTCGGTCATCACGGCACCGGGGGCGAGCGCAGTCCGCGCAAGCATGCGGCGGAAGTGTTTGCCGAGCGCGTCGCGCACGAACTGGAGCAGGCGCGGCGCGCCCGTCAGTTTTCGCGCCTGGTCATCATGGCCGGCCCGCCGTTTCTGGGGATGCTGCGGAGCGCGCTGCCGAAAGCGCTTGAACGCACGGTCGTGGCCGAGGTGCCGAAAGACCTCATGGGAAAAAACAACGTTACGCTGCGCGAGCATGTGCCGCCCGAGGCGTTTCACACGCTTTAGCCGGAACTATTCATGAATTACAGGAAATCGCGCAGAGGGCCCGGATCGGGTGGGTATTTACCGGAGCGTGAAAAACAGGAGGTTTTTCCCGCAGCCCCCATGGACGGGTTCACGGCGGTCCGGTAAATACCCACCCGATCCGGGCCCTCGTCCACGAGAACAACTTTCGTTCATGAATAGTTCCGGTTACGCCGCGCTCGATTGAATCCCGGTCGAACTAAGCCTTGCGCGGAGCACGGGCGATCTTCGCCGGTCGCTTGGCCTTCGCGGCAGTGGCGGCCTTCGGAGCAGTGATCGTGAGCAAACCATGCTCAAAGCGCGCCGAGACCTTGTCGACCAGTATTTCGGCGGGCAGCTCGACGCGTCGATAGACATCGTTGCTGCGAAACTCCGACCAGCACACCCGCTCCTCCTCGGCTTGATTGCCGCGGGTCTCTTCGACCGCGCCGTGCACGATCAGTTCGCGCGGTGTGGCGGTAACCGTGATATCCGTGGGCTTGAAGCCGGCCATGGCCACGCTGAGGGTATAGTCCTTCTCACGCTCCACAAGTTCCGATGCCGGCCAGCACAACTCCCGCTCGGCGGTGAGCCAATCATTGAGCGCCCAGTCTTGCTGCATGCCCCGCGACGCGAAGATCGCGAACGCGCGCTCGCGGATGCGCTGTGCCAGCTTCTCGATATCCTTGAAGATGGGTAGCGTTCGATCGGCGCTCTTTGGCGGCTTTCTGAACGGTCACTGCTGTCATGGTTACCTCCTTGCTCTGCGATATCCGTGCGTTCGCTGTTCGCCGGAAGCTTTACCGCCTCATGATCGGGGCAAACGAAGCGCTCTGCAATATGCGAATACCGCAATCGATATCGGACGACGGCTTGTAAGTAGTTGTCACACTGTTGAAAGCCCTGCGCCGGGTCTAGCCTGCACTTTTGCTCCTCGCGAGGAATTCATCATGGATATCGCTGAGGCGATTTCGGGCCGCCGCTCGATCCGCGAATACCAGAGCCAGCCGGTCGATGAGAAAACCCTCCACCGGCTGGTCGCTGCCGCCACGCAGGCTCCCAATGCGGTCAATCAGCAGCCGTGGACCTTCACCATCGTCCGGGATCAGGCGATTCTTGATCAGGTGTCCCGCGCCGCGAAAGCTCACATGGTCGCGACCATGGCGGCGGAGATGGCCTCCGGCGCTCGCACCGCGCATTTTCGCACCCTGCTCAGCGACCCGGCTTTTCAGATCTTCTACCACGCGCCGGTGTTGATCGTCATTTCGGCCAATGCACCCGGTCCGTGGATCGTCGAGGACTGCGCGCTCGCGGCCGAAAATTTGATGCTCATGGCGTATTCCTTCGGGCTTGGCAGCTGTTGGATCGGCTTCGCGCAGAGCTATTTGAACACGCCGGCGGGCAAGCAGGCGCTGGGCCTCCCGGAATCGTGGGTACCGGTGGCGCCCATCATCGTCGGACATCCCGGTACGCCGGCTGCGGCGGTTGCGCGCAAGGAGCCGGAAATCCGCTGGGTCGGTTTATGACGCGCGCTTGGCCGCCCCGCCGCGCGCGCCGCCCTCGCCACCTCGGGTGCCCCGATAGTGCGCCAGGCATTCATCTTCGCGCCCGCGTACTATGCGTTTGCCGGCGAGCGCACCCTGCGTGGCCGTAATCACCGTGCACTGACGTTCACGCCCGGAGCCGTCGAAGTACAGCACGACCCAGTCATCCGTACGGTGCAATTCATGGGCCCGGGCGGTGTTGGAAAACAGCGCCGTATAATGCCGATCGCCCCGCTGGGTGTGCAATACCGGCAGCCAAGCCTTGCCCTCGGGGTTGAAGCGGCGCGGTGCGATCAACCTGAGCTTTCCCTGCTGTGCCTCACGCCGATATTGCGCGTCCACATCGAGTATCTCGGCGACGCTCGCCACATCGCGATGCTCCTCGCTCGCGGCACCGCGAACCCGGCCCAGTCGACCCGCTAATGCATCGCGGATCCCGGCCAGACGCTTGGCGCCGAAACCCATGGCGTGTGCGAGCCGCCCATCGTGCGCAGCGGTTTCCAAATCCTCGAGCGTATTGATGTCGAGCGTGTCATGAATGCGCCTCGCCGTGATCTCACCGATGCCCGGGACCGAGGCAATCACCTCGATCGGATCGATATCGCCCCGCAAGCGATCCAGGATGGGCAACCGCCCGGTTGTGGCGAGCTGATGGATGCTGCGCGAGAGGTGTTCGCCGAGGCCGGGCAGTTCGGACAGCGCCGCGATGCCCCCCGATGAGATCAGTTCCGAAACCGGCTTTCCGAGGCTGCGTACTGTCGCGGCCGCACGCTCGTAGGCGCGCACTCGAAACACATTCGCACCCTGGTCGCGAAGCAGCTGCGCCGCCTCCTCCAATCGAGTGGCGATCCCATCGTTTTCGGTCGCTCCTGTCACGGCCGGACCTTACCAATTTTCTGTTGCGCGAGCCATTGCGATATCCGCGTAGGCTTCGGGCAGTCAGCGTTGGGCCTGCTGCCAATTCGGCGCCGTGTAGTAAGGCGCATTCTCGCGCGGCAGCATGCCGCGTCCCAGGATATGGTCCGCGGCCTTTTCCGCGAGCATGATGGTCGGCGCGTTCAGATTGCCGGTGGTCACCGAGGGCATGATGGAGGAATCCACCACCCGCAAGCCTTCGACGCCATAGACGCGCGTTTCCGGATCGACCACGGCCTTGGGGTCGTTCGAGCTGCCCATCTTGCAGGAGCACGACGGGTGGTACGCGCTCTCGACCTTGGCCCGGATGAAGGCGTCGATTTGTTCGTCCGTTTGGACGTCGGCGCCCGGCTGGATCTCCCGCCCTCGATAGCGATCGAAGGCGGGCTGCGCGAAGATTTCACGCGTCAGGCGCACGCAGGCGCGCATTTCGGTCCAATCGTCCGGCTCCCCCAAGTAATTGAATAGAATGCGCGGCTTGTCGAAGGGATTGTTGGAAGCCAAGCGCACCCAACCGCGGCTCTTGGAACGCATCGGTCCGACATGCGCTTGAAAGCCGTGTTCTTGAGCGAGTGTCGACCCGTCGTACGCCACGGCCATGGGCAGGAAGTGATATTGAATGTCCGGATAGGCGATGCCGGGGCGGCTGCGGATGAAGCCGCAGGTCTCGAAATGATTAGTCGCACCCAAACCATCCTTGCGCAGCAGCCAGCGCGCACCGATCAGCGCACGACTCCACCAATTGATCGACGAATACAAGGTGATGGGCTCCTTGCACGCGACCTGGAAATAAAACTCCAGATGATCCTGCAAGTTCTCGCCGACGCCCGGCCGGTCCGCGATGACATCGATGCCGTGCGCCTGCAACTCCGCGGCCGGCCCGATGCCGGAGAGTTTCAGCAGCTGAGGGGAATTGACGGGCCCGCCGCAAAGGATTACCTCTGCGTTCGCCCACGCGCGACGTGTGGATCCTCCGAGGCTGTATTCCAGGCTGCGGACTCGCCGGCCCTCGAACAGAATGCGCGTCGCCAGCGCATGCGTCGCCACCTTGAGATTGGGCCGGCGCATGGCCGGGCGCAGGTAGGCGTTGGCGGCGCTGCACCGAACGCCGTCGGCCACCGTCATGTCCATGCGACCGAAACCCTCCTGGCTGTAGCCGTTGACGTCCGCCGACCGCGGATAACCCGCTTCGCCCGCGGCGGCGAGCCACGCCGCATGCAGCGGGTTGGTCAGGCGGCCGTAACAGGTGTGAAGCTTGCCGCTGCCGCCCCGGTACTCGTTGCCGCCTTCGGCGCGCTTCTCGGCCCTCTTGAAATAAGGCAGCACGTCGGCGTAGGACCAGCCGGCCGCGCCTTCGCGCGCCCAGCGTGCGAAATCATGCGGATTACCGCGGATATAGACCAGCCCGTTGATCGACGAGGAGCCGCCCAATACCTTGCCGCGCGGCGTGTGCATGCGCCGGCCGTTCAAGTGCGGCTCGGGCTCGGTGTGGTAGAACCAATTGTATTTCGGCATGTTCATCGGAATCGACAAGGCCGAGGGCATCTGAATGAAGATGGAGCGGTCCGAGCCGCCGTACTCGAGCAGCAGCACGCGGCGGCTACCGTCCGCGCTCAGCCGGTCCGCCAGCACGCATCCCGCCGATCCCGCGCCGACGATGACGTAGTCGAAGGTCTCATCCGGCGATTTCATCGCTGCTCCGGGTCGGTGTGCGCGCTCGACGGACGCGACGGGTCAATAAGGGGCGTCGACATCGCCCATGGCGACGTAGACGCTCTTGAGCTGCGTGTAGTGCTCGAGCGCGGCGCGACCGTTCTCGCGCCCGAGGCCTGACATCTTCACGCCGCCGAACGGCAATTCGATCGGCGTGACGTTGTAGTGATTGATCCAGCAAGTGCCGGCCTGCAGCTGGGCGATCACCCGATGAGCGCGCGTCAAATCGTTGGTGAATACGCCCGCGGCCAGCCCGAATTCCGTGGCGTTGGCGCGCTCGATGACTTCGCGCTCATCGGCGAAGTCCAGCACCGACATGACCGGCCCGAAAATCTCTTCGCGCACGATCGCCATGTCGTCGCGGCAATGGTCGAAGACCGTGGGGGCGACGAAATATCCGCGGCCCAAATCGGCGCTGATCACGCGATTTCCTCCGATCAAGAGCCGTGCGCCCTCGGCACGGCCGCGCGCGATGTAGCCGAGTACCTTGTGCATGTGCTGCTCCGATACCAGCGCGCCCACCTGCGTGGCCGGGTCCATCGGATCGCCGATCCGCATCGCGCCCACGCGTTTGACCAGGCGTTCGATAAATTCCGCCTTCACCGAGCGATGCACGAACACGCGCGTCGCATTCGAACACACCTGACCGGAGGAATAAAAGTTCGCGAGCAAGGCGCCCGCCACCGCGTTGTCGAGCTTGGCGTCCTCGAAAATGATCAAGGGCGATTTGCCGCCGAGCTCGAGCGTGACGCTCTTGAGCGTCTGTGCGGCATCGCTCATCACCGCCTTGCCGGTGGCCACTTCGCCGGTGAGCGACACCTTGCGAACGCCGGGATGGCGGGTGAGCAAACGGCCGGTGTCGGCGAAGCCTTGCACGACCTGAAATACACCCGGCGGCAGACCGGCTTCGAGCAGAATCTCCTCAAGCTTCACCGCGCTCAGCGGCGTGAGCTCCGCGGGTTTGAATATCATGGCATTGCCGCAGGCGAGCGCGGGGGCGGCCTTCCAGCAGGCGATCTGCAGCGGGTAGTTCCAGGCGCCGATGCCGGCGACGACTCCCAAAGGCTCGCGGCGGGTGTAGCCGAACGCCTGAGGGCCCAAGTCGATGTGTTCGCCGCTCAAGGATTGCGCCAGGCTCGCAAAATATTCGAGACAGTCGGCGCCGGAAACGACGTCGACGACGCAGGTTTCCTGGATGGGCTTGCCGGTGTCGCGCGATTCGAGCTCGGCGAGCTCCTGATTGCGCGAGCGCAGCAGTTGGGCCGCGCGACGCAGCACGCGCGCGCGCTCCGCGCCGGTCAGCGCGGCCCATTTCGCCTGGCCGAGCTGTGCCGCGCGAACCGCCGCGTCGATCTGCGGCGGGCCCGCAACGCTCGCATAACCCAGGATTTCTCCGGTGGCCGGATTGATGGATGCGAAGCGCTCGCCGGCCGCGGGAGCCGCAGCTCGCGCGCCGGTCTCGCCCGCGCCGATCGTGGTGCCGTGCGAGGCGCCGCGGCGAACCTTCAGCCGCCCGTCGACAAACTCCCCCAGCAGGGCGCGTGCACTCTCGCTATCGGCCTCGCGCCACCCCGACAGCGCGGCGCGCAGCCACACCCCGTCGATCATCGCCGCAATCATGGCGGCCAACCGGTGCGCTTCATCGGGGGGCACGAGCTTTTTCAGCGAACTGCGCAGATTGGCGAGCGTGCGCCGCTGATACACGGATTGAACCCTCCGCAAGCTCTGCAATTGCAGCACCTGTCCCCAAAAGGCGAGCCAGGCGCTCCCGGTGCGCCGATCGAACTCCTCCGGCGCGAGATTCGCGTCGATGATGGCTTGGATGCGCGCGCGCGGAGTGCGGCTCTGGCGCAGTCGCGCGCGCACGTGATCGCCGACGCGTCGCGTCAACGAACGGAACGCGGCGTCGAGCAGGCCGTCCTTATCGCCGAAATAATGGGCGACCAATCCGGGCGACACGCCCGCTCTTCCCGCTATCTGCGCAAGTGTGGTGCCCACGTAGCCAAGTTCGGCTAGGCTATCGATGGTGACTTCGATCAGCCGGCACCGGCGCCCCTCCTCCAGGGGTTCGCCGGAGAGGTCGGTCGAACTCGTTGATTGTTTGTTCAATTTGTCCGCCTCTGGAACGCCTCGAGCTGGCTTGTAGACCTGTGCGGCGGCTACCGCTTAAGATGCAAATGATCGACTTATGCCTTTAAGTTCAATCAACTAGGGATGTATGGTGAGCGTCCACTACGCCTCGTTAAACGAATATTCAATGCCGCGGCTGTCGGTGCAATCATGCGGCCCGTGCGAGGCTGCGGTCAAGGCCGGCACGGAACGCAGCGGGCACCGGCATTGGCTCGCGGGATGGTCGCTTGCCGCACTGATGCTCGGGCCGGCGGCGGCGTTCGCCGACCCGCCCGAGTGCCAGACGGTGCGCTTTTCCGATATCGGCTGGACCGACGTCACCTCGACCACGGCGATCGTGGCGCAGTTGCTGCGCACTATCGGCTACACGCCGACGATCACCGTGCTGTCGGTACCCGTGACTTTTGCCTCTTTGAAGAACAAGGACATCGACGTGTTCCTCGGCAATTGGATGCCGGCCGAAGAGGCCGATCGGCGACCCTATGACGCGGACGGTTCGGTGGTGGTCATCGGCCCGAACTTGGAGGGCGCCAAGTACACCTTGGCGGTGCCGGCTTATACGTATGCCGCCGGATTGAAGGATTTCAGCGACATCCGGCGCTTTGGACCTCAACTCAACAATTCCATCTACGGCATCGAGCCGGGCAACGACGGCAACCGTCTGGTGCTCAAGATGCTCAAGCAGAATCAGTTCGGTCTCGGCGATTTCAAATTGATCGAATCGAGCGAACAAGGCATGTTGGCTCAGGTCGAGCGCGCCTATCGCAGCAAGGAGCCCATCGTGTTCCTGGCGTGGGAACCGCATCCGATGAACATGCGCTTCGATATCAAGTACTTGAACGGCGGCGATGAGGTATTCGGCCCCAATTTCGGCGGCGCAACCATCTATACGGTGACGCGCAAGGGATACAGCGCCGAGTGCCCGAACATGGGCCGCTTGCTCGGGAACCTCAAGTTCACGCTGCGCGGCGAGAGTGAAATGATGGCCGCGATCCTCGACCGGCACGAGCAACCGGCGGCCGCGGCGGCCGAATGGCTGAAGGCAAATCCGGCGGTGGTGCAGGCCTGGCTCGAGGGGGTCCGTACCTTTGACGGACGTCCGACGAGCGGCGCACTGGCGCAGGCGCAGCCGCAGCGTGCGGGCGGGTTTGCGCAATGGGTGGTCAACCACAAGATTCCGGTGGGCGATGCCATGGCGGTGGCCATCGACACCGTCAAGGCGCATGGCACGTTCGTGTTCGACGGCATCTCCATCGCGGTCCGCGGCACGGTATTCGGGATGATGGCGCTGCTGCGCGCCTTGCCCGCGCCGCTTTTGATCGTCGCCATTACGGCGCTGGCATGGGTGCTGCGCCGGTCCTGGCCGCTCGCGGTGTTCGTCGCGCTCGCGCTGCTCTTCATCTTGAATCAGGGCTACTGGAGCGCAACGCTCGAGACGCTCGCGCTGGTGCTGGTCGCGACTTTGGTGTCCGCGGCCGTCGGGATACCGCTCGGGATCGCGGCGGCGCACCGGCCGAGGTTGTTCGCCGCCATGCGCCCGGTGCTCGATTTGATGCAGACCCTGCCCACTTTCGTCTACCTCATTCCGACCTTGGTGCTGTTCGGACTCGGCGTCGTGCCGGGCCTCATTTCCACCGTGATCTTCGCCCTGCCCGCGCCCATCCGGCTCACGCATCTCGGCATTTCCTCGGTGCCGCGGCCGCTGATCGAAGCCGGCGAGGCGTTTGGCGCGACGCCGATGCAGCTCTTGTGGAAAGTCGAATTGCCGAGCGCCTCGAGCACCATCATCGCCGGCATCACCCAGTGCATCATGCTCAGTTTGTCGATGGTCGTGATCGCCGCGCTGGTCGGCGCCGGCGGGCTAGGAGTTCCGGTGGTGCGCGCGCTCAACTCGGTGCAGGTGGGCATGGGCTTTGAGGCCGGCTTCATCATCGTGCTGCTCGCCATCATCTTGGACCGCATGAGCCGGCCGAAAGAGCGCGAGGAGCCGCGTTGAGCGCCGCGATCGAATTCCAGGGCGTCGACATCCTCTTCGCGCGCCAGCCGGGCCGCGCCGGGCGCGCAAGTATGCGCGACGCGCTGGCCGCGCTCGACGCCGGGGCCACCCGCAGCGACATTCAGAGCAAATTCGGCGTCATCGTCGGTGTGGCCGCGGCGAACTTGAGCGTCGCCCGCGGCGAGATCTCGGTGCTGATGGGGCTGTCCGGCTCGGGCAAATCCACGCTCCTGCGCGCCGCCAACGGCCTGAATCCGGTGACCCGCGGCCACGTGATGATTCGCGACGGCGAATCGGCCATCGACGTCGCGACCTGCGGCACGGCGCAATTGCGGCGCGTGCGGCGCGAGCGCGTGGCCATGGTGTTTCAGCAATTCGGCCTGCTGCCGTGGCGCAGCGTGCGCGAGAACGTCGGCTTCGGGTTGGAGCTGCGGGGCGAGGCGCGCGCCGCGCGAAATGCCATCGTCGATGAAAAGTTGGAGCTGGTCGGACTGTCCCAATGGGCCGAACGCTATGTGAGCGAGCTCTCCGGAGGCATGCAGCAGCGCGTCGGTCTCGCGCGCGCATTCGCGACCGACGCCGACATTCTCTTGATGGACGAACCGTTTTCCGCGCTCGATCCGCTGATCCGCGGCAAGCTGCAAGATGAGCTGCTCGCGTTGCAGGAGCGCGTCAAGAAAACCATTGTGTTCGTCAGCCACGATTTGGACGAAGCGCTGCGCCTCGGCGACCGCATTTCCATCCTGCAGAATGGGCGCATCGTCCAAACCGGGACCGCCGAGGACATCGTTCTCGCTCCGGCCGACGATTACGTCGCCGAATTCGTCAGGCACATGAATCCGCTCGACGTGCTCACCGGCGGCATGATCATGTGCCGGCGCGCGCAAATGCACTCGGACGGCGGCGCGCTGTGGCTGGACGAGCGGCGCCGCTACCGGCTCGCGCTGAATGCGGCCGACGAGCCGCTCGCCCTGCAAGTCGACGGCGTCGAGCAGGCTTTGCGGCGGGTGTCCGGCGAGCAGGCCATCGCCGGCATCGAGCCCGGCCTCGCGCTCGCGCCGGCCGGCCTGTCGCTGCAGTCGATCATTCGCTTGCGCCAGGCGACCGGACATCCGGTGCTGCTCGCGGACGGCGGCAGGATCGTCGGCGTGTGCGGCGAGGCCGAAATCATCCGCGCGCTGGCCGGCAGCCGGCATTGAGCGCGGCCGTGCCGCCGGGCAGCCGAGGGTTGCCCGAATATCGTTTAAATATTATGATTGAAATAATATAAACTTGGAATCCGGCTGACCGCTTTCCGAAGGATCCCCCCATGAATCACGACGTCATCATTTCCTGCGCCGTCACCGGCGACGACACCAAGGTCACCAAGAGCCCGCATTGCGCGATCACTCCCGAACAGATTGCGGCAACCGCCATCGCCGCCGCCCAAGCCGGGCGCCGCCATCGTCCACATCCATGTGCGCGATCCGGAAACCGGCGCCTTCAGCATGGAGACCCGCCACTACCGGGAGGTCGTCAAGCGGATTCGTGAAAGCAAGGTCGATGTGATCGTGAATCTGACCTGCGGCATGGGCGGCTACATCGTCGTCGGCGAGCACGGTTTGAAGGACACGCCGGCGCCGGGCAGCGACTTCGTGACCCAGGAGGAGCGGATGCGGCACATCATCGACTTGTGCCAGGAGGGCCCGTACCGGCCCGATATCGCCACTCTCGATTGCGGCAGCTTGAATTTCGGGGACGGGAATCGCGCCTACGTATCGACCCCTAACTATCTGCGGCAGGGCGCGGCCATTGCCAAGGAGCTCGGCGTCAAGCCGGAACTCGAGGTGTTCGACAGCGGCAATCTCTGGTTCGTCAAGCAGATGATCAAGGAAGGTCTGCTGGTCGCGCCCACGATGATTCAGCTGTGCATGGGCATTCCCTACGGCGTCCCGGCCGATGTCGGGCATTTGCTCGCGATGGTCAACGAGCTGCCGGAGAATTGCAATTGGGGCACGTTCGCCATCAGCCGCATGCAAATGCCCTGGGTGGCGCAATCGATATTGCTCGGCGGCAACGTCCGCGTCGGGCTCGAGGACAATCTGTATTTGAGCAAGGGCGTGTATGCGAGCAATGCCCAACTGGTGGAAAAGGCCCGCACCATCATCGAGGCCATGGGTGCCCGCCTACTCAGCGCCGCGCAGGCTCGCGAGCGGCTGCAATTGCGCTGAGCGCGCGCGAGTGACCGAACTCCCCGCCTACCGCGCCACGATCCTGGCCGATTGGATCGATTACAACGGGCATTTGCGCGACGCCTACTACACGGTGGCCTTAAGCTACGCCATCGATGAGGTCATGGACCACCTGGGGCTCGATGCCGCCTACCGCGAGCGCACCCAGTGCACGCTGTATACGCTCGAACTGCACATGCATTTTCTGCAGGAGGTCAAGAGCACCGATGAGCTCACCGTCACGACCTCGATCCTGGATTTCGACCGCAAGCGCATCCACGCCGGCTGCGATTTCCACTGCCCGCGCATCAGCGAGGCGGCGGCAACCGCCGAGGTCATGCTGTTGCATGTGCATCAGGCCGAGAAACCCGCGAGTGCCGCTTTCCCGCCGGAGGTGTTGCGCAAGCTCGAAACGCTGAAACTGTCGCCGGAAGCGCTGGCGGCGAGGGGTCTCGGTTCGCGCAAGATCGAACTGAAGCGGCGCTGAGCATCATGCCGCCGGGTGATATTCGCCGACTGATTGCGCCCCGCAGCATTGCGCTGATCGGCGCGAGCGCCTGGACGGATGCCGTCGCGGCGGGCAATGCGGCGGTCGGCTACCAAGGAACGGTCTGGCGTGTGCATCCGACCCGGGCCTCGACCCCCGCCACCACGTTCTATCGATCGGTCGCCGAGCTGCCGGGCCCGCCGGACGCCGCATTCATCGCGGTGCCCAATCACGATGCGCCAGGGGTCGCCGGCGAGCTCGCGGCGCGCGGCGCCGGGGGTTTCGTGTGTTTCACCGCGGGTTTTTCCGAATTGGGAACCGAGTCCGGGCACGCACTCACACGCGCGCTCCTCAGCAAGGCCGGCGATCTGCCCTTCTTCGGGCCGAACTGCTACGGGTTCGTGAATTTCTTCGACCGGGCGGCGCTGTTGCCGGATCAAGTGGTCGGCTCGCCCATCGAGCGGGGCGTCGCCGTGATTTGTCAGAGCGGCACCATCGCGCTCACGCTGAGCTTCAACGATCGCTCGGTGCCGATCGGCTATCTATTCACGGTGGGTAATCAGACCCGATTGGCCGTCGAGGATCTGATCGAGAGCTTGTGCGACGATGCCCGCGTCACGGCCTTTGGCCTGTATCTCGAAGGCGTCAAGGACCCGGAGAGATTCGCACGCGCCGCGGACAAGGCGCGGCGCGCCGGCAAGCCCATCGCGGTGGTGAAATCCGGGCGCACGGCCGCGGCGGCGCGCACGGCGCACAGCCACACCGGGGCGCTCGCCGGCGCCGACAGCGTATTTGAGGCCTTTTGCCGGCAGGCGGGGCTCGCCCGATGCGATACCTTGGGCACTCTGTGCGAAACGCTCAAGCTGCTTCACACAGGCGGGGCATTGGCCGGC
The DNA here is from genome assembly GCA_963813755.1 of uncultured Gammaproteobacteria bacterium. GTDB lineage: Bacteria > Pseudomonadota > Gammaproteobacteria > Steroidobacterales > Steroidobacteraceae > Bog-1198. Next base: position 649,450 of record CAWEZY010000003.1, read on the forward strand.
CGCAAGGTTCTGGTCATGGGCGCCTCCGGCGGCGACATGGCCATGACCGCGGATGTGTCGCGCTCGCTCGATCTCGATTTTGCGCCCATTCCGCGCGAGCACGAGCTTGCTCTGCGCGGGTTGTTGAGCGACCGCGTGACGATCGCCAATCCGTTCGATATTCACACCTACCTGTGGTTCGACCCGCCGGCCTTGGGGCGCGTGTTCGGCACCGTGCTGCGCGCCGGGTACGACGTGGTCGGGTTCATGCTCGACTGCCCGCCCGAAGCGAAGGCCGATACCGCAGCGTTCGATGCGGCGATCGATGCGTTCATCGGCGCCTCGCACGGCGCTCCGGCGCGGGCGGCCCTGATCGCCTCGCTCCCCGAGACGATCAGCGCGCGCGTTCGGCGGCGGTGCTTGGACGGTGGGGTCATCCCGCTCCAAGGACAGCGCGAGGCGATGGAAGCAATGGCGTTGGCGGCTGCGGTGGGAGTGGCCTGGCGTTTGAATCCGAGTGTCCGTTTGCAGCTAGCGCCCGGCGCCACGGGCTCGGGAGCGGCATACGGCTTGAGCGAGTACCAGGGCAAGGCGGCGCTCAAGGAATTCGGCGTGACGATCCCGCGCGGCGAACTCGCCTCAGCCGGCTTGGCCGCGGAGCGGGCCGCAGCGCTGGGGTTTCCCGTGGTGATCAAGGCCGTCGGCGTGCATTTGGAGCACAAGACCGAGGTGGGCGGTGTGGCCCTCAATATCCGCAGCGCCGCCGATGCCGATGCCGCCGCGCGGCGCTTGAGTGCGCTATCCGATTCGCTGCTGGTGGAACAGATGACCACCGACGGAGTCGCGGAAATCCTTATCGGCCTTGTCGTCGATCCTCAATTCGGCCAGATCCTGGTGCTCGGTGCGGGCGGCGTGTTGACCGAGCTGTTGTCGGACAGCATCACCCTCCTCCCGCCCTGGACTCGCCAGTCGGTGGAAGGCGCGCTTTGCGCGCTCAAGGTCGGCAAACTGCTCGGAGGCTACCGGGGCAAACCCGCCGGCGATCTCGAGGCGCTCATCGATACCGTCCTCAACGTGACCCGCTATGCCTCCGCAAACCTGGCGACGCTGGTTGAAATCGACGTCAATCCGGTCATCGTGCGGCCCAAGGGCTCGGGGGCGGTCGCGGTCGATGTGATGATTCGACTTAAAAATCCCGCATAACAGTTCAAAGAGGTTTCCCATGTCCGATGCGATCCCCAACTCCAACGGCATCAAGGTCGTCCAAGACGGCAGCATCCTCGAGGTCATCATCGATCGGCCGAAGGCCAACGCCATCGATCTTGCGACCAGCCGCCGCTTGAACGACGTCTTCATGTCGTTCCGTGACGACCCGTCGCTGCGAATTGCGATCATTACCGGCGCCGGCGATCGATTCTTCTCGCCCGGGTGGGACCTCAAGGCGGCCGCTGCCGGCGAGAAATCCGACGAAGACTGGGGAGTGAGCGGTTTTGGCGGTCTCAACTACCCGAGAAACCTCAACAAACCCATCATTGCGGCGGTCAACGGCATCGCCTGCGGCGGCGGCTTCGAGCTAGTGCTCGGGACCGACATCATCGTCATGGAGGAGCATGCGAAATTCGCGCTGCCGGAAATCAATGTCGGGGTGCTCGCCGATGCCGGAACCATCAAGCTGCGCAGGCGCATCCCCTATCATGTGGCGGTCGAATTCCTGTTGACCGGACGTTGGATGGATGCGGCCGAGGCCAAGCACTGGGGGCTTGCCAACCACGTCGTGCCTAAGGGCCAAGGACTCGCCAAGGCGCGGGAGATCGCCCGGCAGCTCGCCGAGGGGCCGCCACTGTTGTTTCCGGCAATCAAACAACTGCTTCGGCACACGGAAATGGTGCCCGAGCACCAGGCTTTCGAGTTGCACGACTCTCTTGATATCGTGCAGCAAGTGATTCGCTCCGAAGACCTGAAGGAAGGGACTCGGGCGTTCGCCGAGAAGCGCAAGCCGCGCTGGACCGGCCGCTAGCCCGCTACCCGCCGCTAGCGGGCGGCGGGCGCCAAGGCAAATTGCAGGGAAAGGGAGCTTATGGATATACATGAATATCAGGCGAAGGAGCTGCTGTCGGGATTCGGCGTGATCGTGCCGCCGGGCGGAGTCGCCTACAGCCCCGAGCAGGCCGTCTACGTCGCCACGGAACTTGGCGGCTGGCATTGGGCGGTCAAGGCGCAGATTCACGCCGGCGGCCGCGGCAAGGCCGGCGGCGTCAAGCTCTGCCGCACCTATCAAGAGGTGGCCACCGCCGCGAAGAGTTTGCTCGGCGCCACGCTCGTGACCAATCAGACCGGTCCTGCCGGCAAGGCCGTTCACCGCCTCTACGTCGAGAAGGCCGAACCCTACGTGCGCGCGCTGTACTTGGGTTTCGTCCTCGACCGCAAGATCGAGCGCGTCCGGGTGATCGCCTCGGCGGAAGGCGGGATGGAGATCGAGGAGATCGCCCGCGACCGGCCGCACGGCATCCTGCAGGAGCAGGTCGATCCGGCCGTCGGACTGCAGGCATTCCAGGCGCGCGAATTGGCTTTCGGCATGGGCCTCAACATCAAGCAGGTCAGCCAGGCGGTCACCACGATCATGGGCTGCTATCGCGCCTTCCGCGATCTGGATGCGACCATGGTCGAGATCAATCCGCTGGTGATCACCAAGGACGACCGGGTGCTGGCGCTCGATGCCAAGATGTCCTTCGACGACAACGCGATGTTCCGCCGCCCCAAGGTCACTGAAATGCGCGATTCCGCCGAGGAGGATCCGCGCGAAGCTCAGGCCGCGGAATTCGGCTTGAACTACGTCGGTCTCGAGGGGGATATCGGCTGCATCATCAACGGCGCCGGCCTGGCCATGGCGACCATGGACATGATCAAGCACGCGGGCGGCGAACCGGCCAATTTTCTCGACGTCGGCGGCGGCGCCTCGCCTGAGCGGGTGGCGGCGGCCTTCAATCTCGTGCTCTCCGACCGCAACGTGAAGGCGATTCTCGTGAACATCTTCGCCGGCATCAATCGCTGCGACTGGGTCGCGCAAGGCGTGGTGCAGGCGGCCAAGGACTTGCGCGTGCCGCTGGTCGTACGCCTCGCCGGGACCAATGTCGAGGCAGGCAGGCGAATCGTCGCCGACTGCGGCCTGCCCATCATATCGGCCGATACGCTGGCGGAGGCTGCGCAGAAAGTGGTGGCAGTTTCGCGCGGCGAAGCGGTGCCGGGCGCGCGAGATGTCCGATGAGCATTCTGATCGACGAGACCACACCGGTCATCGTGCAGGGATTCACCGGCGGAAAGGCAACCTTCCACGCCACCGAGATGATCGCCTACGGCACCAAGGTCGTGGGCGGCGTCACGCCGGGAAAGGGCGGGCAGAGGCACCTCGATCGCCCGGTCTTCAATACCGTGAAGGACGCGGTGCGCGCCACCGGCGCGCAGGCGAGCCTCGCGTTCGTGCCTCCGCCCTACGCCGCGGACGCCCTGATGGAAGCGGCCGATGCGGGCGCTGCGGCTCGTCTGCATCATCACCGACGGCATTCCGGCGCAGGACATGATGCGCGTCAAGCGCTACCTGCGGCGCTATCCGAGGGCGCAGCGCACCACCATCGTCGGGCCCAACTGCGCCGGCATCATCAGCGCCGGCAAGGCCATGCTCGGCATCATGCCGAGCAACATCTACCTCCAGGGCCACGTCGGCGTCGTCTCGCGCTCCGGCACCCTGGGCTACGAGGCCGGCGCGCAAATGAAGGCGCTCGGGATCGGGGTGACCACCAGTGTCGGCATCGGCGGGGATCCCATCAACGGCAGCTCCTTCCTCGATCACTTGATGCTGTTCGAAGAGGATCCGGAAACCAAGGCCGTCATCATGATCGGCGAAATCGGCGGACCGCAGGAAGCGGACGCCGCGAAATGGGTCAAGCAGAACATGACCAAGCCGGTGGTTGGCTACGTTGCCGGTTTGACCGCGCCCAAGGGCCGACGCATGGGCCATGCGGGCGCGATCATTTCCGCCGAGGGCGACAGCGCCGCGGAAAAGGCCGAAATCATGAGATCCTACGGCCTGATGGTGGCGCCGAGCGCGGCCGAACTCGGCTCCACGGTGGCGCTGGCGCTCGCCAAGGCGGCCTAAGCGCGTGCGGCAGGCAGAGCCGCCCGAAACCTTTTCGCGCGCCGCGCTGCTGTTCGATCTGCTGGTCGGCGTGGTGCAGCGCTACGAGCCCGAGGTCGCCGCGGTGCTGCGCGAGGAGCGCACCACCGCGGGCATGTCGGCGGTCAAGCTGGCACGCACGCTGCAGGCCCAGGGCATCTGGTTTCAATTGCTCGCGATCGCCGAGCAGAATCGCGATATGCGCAGCCGCCGGGAAATCGAGCGCGAACGAGGCTACGAGCAGCTGCGCGGCACCTTCGCCAACGTTTTCGCCTGCGCCGCGGCCGAAGGAATCACCGCAGCGGAGATCCGCGAGGCGCTCTCGGGGCTGCGCGTGCGCCCGGTGGTCACCGCGCATCCGACCGAGGCCAAGCGCGTCACCGTCCTGGAGAGGCACCGACGCATCTACCTGCGCCTGCTCGATCTCGAATCGCCGCGCTGGACGGATCGCGAGCGGCAGGAGCTGATCCGCGCCACCGGCGATGAGATCGAGCTGTTGTGGCTCACCGGGGAGCTGAAGCTCGCCAAACCCACGGTCGAGCAAGAGGTGGCGTGGGGTCTTTATTTTTTCAACGAGAATCTCTTCGACGTGGTACCGCAGCTATTCGCCAAAGTCGAGAGCGCATTCGCGCATCAGTTTGCGGGCGAGAGCATCGATGTCCCGCTGTTCCTGCAATTCGGATCCTGGATCGGCGGCGATCGCGACGGCAATCCCTACGTCACCAGCGAGGTCACGCGGCGCACGCTGTGGGAGACGCGCCTCGCCAGCCTGCGCCGCTACCGGACGCGGCTATTGGACCTGGTGCGTAATCTCAGTATCGAGGAACACGCGCTCGAGCTTCCGGAGTCATTCCGCAAGGCGGTGGCGCAGGCGATCCAGGCGACTCCCGACGGCGAGGCGCGAGCCGCGCGCAACCGCGGGGAAATCTTCCGTCAGTTCCTCTCCTGCATGCTGGCGCGCATCGACGTCACCATCGATTATTCGCAGCGCGAGAAGCCGCCCCCCGAGAACACCGGCTACTCGAGCGCCGACCAATTGATGGATGACATCGATCTGATGCGCAGCGCGCTTTGCGCCGCCGGCGCGCAGCGCCTGTCCGATGCCCTGCTCCTGCCTCTGCGCCGCGAAATCGGTGTCTTTCGATTCGCCACCGTGCGCTTGGACGTGCGCGAAAACAGCATGCGCATCAACCAGACCCTGGCGGCGATGTATCGCCTGCGGCACTCGGGCACCGAGCCGCCCGCATCCGAATCCGAGGAATGGAAGCGCTGGCTGCTGGTCCGAGCTCGGCACGGCGCGCGGCCGGCCCTGCACGTACGAGGGTCTGCCCGCCGACGCCGCGGAGACCCTGGCGACCTTCCGCACCATCGCCCGCATGCGCGCGGAGATCGACCGCGAAGCCTTCGGTGCCCTGATCCTCAGCATGACGCGCTCGGCCGCCGACATCTTGGGCGCGTATCTCTTGGCCAAGGAGTGCGGGCTCTTCGCCGACCTCGCCGCCGTCGAGCGCTGCACCTTGCCGATCGTCCCCTTGCTCGAGACCATCCCCGATCTGCGCCGGGCCCCCGCCGTATTGAAGGAGCTGCTGTCGGTGCCGCTGGTGCAGCGCAGCCTTCACGTGCAGGGCAAGATGCAGGAGGTGATGATCGGCTACTCGGACTCGAACAAGGACGGCGGCTATCTCACCGCGCATTGGGAACTCGCGAAGGCGCAGAGCAGCCTGACCCGACTCGGCCGCGAGCAGGGCGTGACGATTGCATTTTTCCACGGCCGCGGCGGTTCGGTGAGTCGCGGCGGTGCGCCGAGCGGGCGCGCCATCGCTGCGGCACCCGCCGGTTCAATCCGTGGTCAATTTCGCGTCACGGAGCAAGGTGAGGTGGTCTCGTTCAAGTACGCCAACCGGGGTACGGCGGCGTATCAAGTGGAGCTGTTGGGCGCGTCGGTCCTCGAGCATGTGCTGCGCTCGGAACGCGAGGCCGCGCTGATTCCGGTGCACGAGTTCCAAGAGGCCATGGAGGCGCTGTCCGGCACGGCGTGGTCCGCGTACCGGACCCTGATGACGCTGCCGACGATGCTTCAATACCTTCAGGACTCGAGTCCGCTCGAGGAACTCGCCTTGTTGAACATCGGCTCGCGCCCGGCGCGGCGCACGCAGGCCAAAGGCTTGAGCGAACTGCGGGCCATACCCTGGGTGTTCGCCTGGACGCAGAACCGGCACATGCTCTCCGGGTGGTACGGCGTGGGCAGCGGCATCAAGGCTTTTCTCGACGTGCGCAAGGAACGCGGGCTCGAGCTGCTCAAGCGCATGTTCCGCGATGCGCGGCTGTTTCGGCTGATACTCGACGACGTGGAGCGCACACTGCTGCAGGTCGATCTGTCGATAGCCGGCGAATATGCCGGGCTCATCGAGGATGCGGCCGTGCGCGAGCCGATTTTTTCGCGCATCGAGGCCGAATATCGGCTCACCTGCGAGATGATCTTGCGCATCTCCGGGGGGGCGTGCATCGCCGAGCGCTTTCCGCAGTTCCGCCGGCGGCTCGCGCGGCGGCTGAAGACCATCAACGCGGTCAGCCGGGAGCAGGTGCACCTGCTGCGCGCGCACCGAACCGCGAGCAGTGACGCCGTGCGCACCGCCCTCTTGATGTCGATCAATTGCGCTGCGGCCGGACTCGGCGCGACGGGTTAGCCGGAACTATTCATGAACGAAAGTTGTTCTCGTGGACGGCCTTCTGCGCGATTTCATGTAATTCATGAATAGTTCCGGTTAGGGCTTTTGTGTCCAAACGTAGTCAACCAGCATCATCCGAGGAGAGCTGCACATGAGTTTCACCAGCATCGAACCGGCCAGGTCGCGTCTGCACCGATCCGAATTGGCGGTGCCGGGATCGAACACGGCCTTGTTCGAGAAGGCCGCGAAATCCGCCGCCGACATCATCTTCCTCGACGTCGAGGATGCGGTGGCGCCCGACGACAAGGAGCAGGCGCGCAAGAACATCATCCAGGGCCTCAATGAAATGGACTGGGGCAAAAAGACCATGATGGTGCGCATCAACGGTCTCGACACGCATTACATGTACCGGGACGTGGTCGATATCGTCGAAGCCTGCCCGCGCCTCGACATGATCCTGATCCCCAAGGCAGGCGTGGCCGCCGACGTGTATGCGGTCGACATGCTGGTGACGCAGATCGAGGCGGCGAAGAAGCGCACCAAGCGCCTCGGCTTCGAAGTGCTGATCGAAACCGCCCTCGGCATGGCGAACGTCGAGTCGATTGCGCAGTCGAGCAAACGCCTGGAAGCGATGTCGTTCGGCGTGGCCGACTACGCCGCATCGACGCGTGCGCGCACGACGGTCATCGGCGGCGTCAACCGCGACTCCGGCGTGCTCACTGACAGCGACGCCGAGGGCAAGCGCGCGTATTTTTGGACCGACCCCTGGCACGCGGCGCAGACGCGCATGCTGGTCGCGTGCCGCGCCTACGGACTGCGCCCCATCGACGGCCCCTTCGGAGACTTCAACGACCCGGATGGCTTTCGTGCCGCGGCCAACCGCGCCGCGGTCTTGGGCTACGAGGGCAAGTGGGCGATCCACCCGTCGCAGGTCGCGCTGTGCAACGAGGTGTATACACCCTCCGCGGCCGAGGTGACCAAGGCCAAACGTATCATGGACGCGATGGCGCAGGCGGCCCGAGAAGGCCGCGGCGCGGTCTCTCTCGATGGCCGTCTGATCGACTACGCCAGCATTCGCATGGCGGAAGCGCTCTTGCAGAAATCGGAGGCCATTGAGTCCATTAATTCATAGACTTACTTGACTTTCTTCGTGTGGAATGAGAGCATCATCAGAACGCCAAATAGGGCCAATCGCCCTCGATGGAATCCACAAGGTTCCTCACCCCGTTTGCCGCGAGCGCACGACCCTGCGCCGCAGGCATTGAATGTTCGGAGGTGCCGCGCGTTTCTCGCGCCAACGCCTCGAGCAGCGTTTTGATCTCAACCTGCGAGCGCCCGAGGCTCGCACTCAGCTCGGGCGACCAGGTCAGTGCCCGCACGTCGGCCAATTGGCGCGCGAGTGCGCACAGGTGCGATTCAATCTCCGCCAACGCCCGTACCCGACTTCTGATGCCAAGCGCCAGAAAGCTCGCCATCAACGTGTGGCACCGCTGCTGCCCAGCCCCGGCATCCCGCTGATAGCTGGCATAGGGGTGTGCCTTCAGCCGCCCGGAGACCGCGCGCGCAATGCGCCAGCTCGCGCCCGCGCCACGATCCAACAGCGGCTCGTTCAAAGCGCACGGCCTCGAGCCGAGCGTGCGAGCGATCGCCCGCGCCCGCAACGCGAGGGCGCGCAGCCGGCGTAATCGCGCAACTTCTGGATCGATCATCGTGTTCCCCTTTTGTGCGTTTCCCACAACACCGAGCTCGGTATTGCGGCTGATATTCTCAACGAATTTGAAGGGAATTGCTGCAGGTATTTGCCGAAATATCTCTGTTTTGACGCGTTCTTAATAATATGTTGCATAAAATCAACATACGGACGCAGAACTTAACATATTCTACACCAGAGTGCTGCGCAGCATCGACTCTCGAGGTCCACTCAGCGTTGAGGGTGTGGACAGCGCCGGCTGATGGATGATCGGCGCATTGAGGAATTTCGAGCTCCTGACAACGATGCCGCCCGCCTGGTGGCTGATCGCCGCGGTCGGGCGGCCCCCCGTAGGGCATGCACCCCCGACCCGCGCATAGCCCGAGTCTTTGCCCACTGGGGCGCGCCATCTTCGCCGGCATGTGCACGAGGCGAACGACAAGGATTCGCACTTGCGCTGTTCATAAATGATGGGCGGCCATCCGCGATGTGATCCCGCCCTGGCCCCGCGGCGGTCACCACCCGCCCATCGTATCCGCAAATTCGAACGCTTCTTTTTCCAACCAGAGTTCAGGACACCTCATTCCCGAGGCTTGACTATTGGCAATTGCTGGTTAGTCTTGCTTAGCGCCTCGACCGAGGATCATCAACGAGAAGGAAATTCGAATGGATGCGCTCGTCTGGTACGAAATTGCTGGAATTTGGGGGTTTACACTCCTGGTCATCATTTTGGATCAGAAAAACTGGCGCAAATAAGCCTATCCACGGGCGAAGCAGCCCTCACTCCCGACCCGCGCTACAAGGCATTCCGCGCAATGAACCTGCCGGCTTAGCTGTTGCGCGAAGTTTCGCTGTCGTTGGGTTGCCCGCGGGCAGTCGCTCGTCGCCGGCCGCAGAGGGCCTAAGCGGAAATCAAGCCAGACGCCAAACGCTTCCGATGGCATTGATCGCTGCGGAATGCGCTAAACCATCCGGCGCATGCGCGGCGATTATGCATCGCGGTTCATTCGATTTGAATCGTCCGCAGATATTCCGTCAGGCGCGCAATGAGATCATCCGTGCGGCGCTGTGCGTCGGGATAGCCGGCAGTCTGATTCTCTTGCTGGAACTCGAAACCCCACACCGGCATGTCCCGCGATCCATGAGGCGGCAGGGTCTTGCGACCGTCGATGATCTTGCTGATCTGCTCCGCAGGAAAAACGCCGCCATGACGGTAAGCGATGCGGGTGAGATCCGGGACCTCAATTTTCAAACTCTTCGCCACAGGCCCATTGCCGCGCGCGTATTCCCCGTGGCAGCTGGAGCAAAAGCGCTTGTATAGCGCAGCACCCGTGTAGCCGGAGAAATCCTGCGCATGGGCCGAGACGGATGCCAGAGCGAGCAGGATCATGGCGACGATGATCGCCAAGAAAGTATGCCGGACATGAGCAGTCATCTAGACCTCCGATGATTCAGCCTAGCATGGTCGATGGGCGGCTCGGGTCAATCCGTATTCCTACGCAGTACCGCGCCCGGCCGGCGGGAAATCAGCCGCCGAGGGGCCTCAGCAAGGCCCGCGAGATGATGTGGCGCTGCACCTCGCTGGTGCCGTCCCAAATCCGCTCGATGCGCGCATCGCGCCAGATCCGCTCCAGCGGCAAATCGCTCATGAGCCCCATGCCTCCGTGGATCTGCAGCGCCTCGTCGGCCACCATCGCCAGCATTTCGGTCGCCTTTACCTTGGCGATCGCCATGTCCATCTCGGTGTCGATCTTCCGATCGTGTTTCCATGCCGCTTCCAAAACCAGCAGCTCCGCGGCGCGCAGCTCGACCGCCATGTCGGCAAGCTTGAAGCTGACGCCCTGAAACTTGCCGATCTGCTGACCGAATTGCACCCGGTCGACGGCCCATTGAGTCGCGAGCTCCATCGCGCGCTCCGCCCGTCCGAGGCACGTGGCTGCGACCTGCAAGCGCGTGACTCCCAGCCAGGTATTGGCCACGTCGAAACCCCGATGCACCTCGCCGAGTATGGCGCTGTTCGGCACCCGGCAATTGTTGAATTCCAAGATGCTGTTGGTGTACCCGCGATGCGACACGTTTTTATAGCCGGGGCGCACGACGAAGCCCGGATGCCCCATGTCGATCAGGAACGCCGTGATCTTCTTGCGCGTGCCTCGCGCGCCGGACTCCTCGCCGGACGCCGCGAAGAGTATGACGAAATCCGAACGATCCGCATGACTGATGAAATGCTTGGTGCCGTTGATGATGAAATCGCCTCCGGACTCGACCGCCGAAGTCTTCATGCCCCGAAGGTCCGAACCCGCCCCGGGCTCCGTCATCGCCAGACACTCGGCCCTGTCGCCGCGCACCGCCGGCAGCAGGTAGCGTTCCCGCTGTTCGCCTTCGCACGCCAGCAAAATGTTCGACGGCCTGCCCACGCACGACCAATGCAGCGCGTAATTGGTGCGGCCGAGTTCCTTCTCATAAAGCACCCATGAGACGGTGTCCAATCCCGCGCCTCCGACCTCCGCCGGCATATTGGCCGCATACAGCCCGGCCTCGATCGCCTTGGCCTTCAGTTCGCGCTGCAAATCGTCGCGCAATACCCCGGTTTCCTCGACTTCCTTCTCGTGCGGATACAGTTCGTTTTGCACGAATTCACGGGTCGTCTTCACGATCATCTGCTGTTCATCGTTGAGCGAGAAATCCATTGCTGTTCTCCTTTAGCCGGCCGCCGTCACCCGTGGGTTGCGATGCGTTTCGATTTGGCCCAGCGGCGCAACAATTCCAGTTGCAAATCGAGTTGCTCGATCTGCCGCCGCGCGGGCCAGTCGCGCGGACTGGTCACCGCGCCCGCGGTCAAACCGTTGATGCAGGTCGTCACCGATCGCAACACTTGATCGCGCACCGTCGGCGGCCACTGCCGCCACTCCGGCCAGTGCTCGGCCAAACAGCGGGTGAACAGGCGCATGTACTCGCGATGCACCCAGACGTTGAGCCGCTTGAGCTTGCGGTCCACGGACACCTGTCCCCAAAACGCCATCCAAAATGCGCATTCGGTGAATCGCGCGGCATCGATCGCGAGAGCTTCCGACAGCACGCTGAGCAAACTCGCCTCGCCCCTGCTGCGCTCGCGGGTCAGCCGCTCCTCGATGCGCAACAGCATCAGGCGCAGGGCGGCGAGAATGATGTCCTGCTTCGAATCGTAGTAGTGAGCCACCATCCCCGTGGTATATCCGGCCGCGCGTGCGATGCGCGCAACCGTCGCCCGCTCGAAGCCGCGGCTGGCGACCACCTGGCACGCCACGTACGCGATCTCATCGCGGCGTTTCGCATGATCGACGATTTTCGGCATGGGGTCGTCAGGAGTCTGTCTGAGTATTCCACGTGAACGTGGAATGCTTCAGGCAGGCTCCTTGTGTTCGGCCCGGCTGCCGACCGGTTTGCCGGCCTCCTCCGGCACGGGATGCGCCGCATGCGCCTGCCGCAGCGATTCGAGTTTCGTCCGCAGGGTCCGCTCCATCGGGGTGGCTTTGGCCGCGGCGGTGTCGACGTGCAGATGCATCTGTTCGCCGGTTGCGATCAGCGCATTGTCGCGAGCGCGGTACAGGCGGTGAAACATGTGAAAGCGCTTTTCGTCGACCGCGAGCACCTGGGTCGTGACGTACAGCGGCTCGTTGACTTGCGCCTCGCCCAGATGCCTGACATGGCTCTCGACGGTGTAGAACATGCGGCCGCTTATTTCTGTAGGCCTCATCGAGACCGACGCGGCGGTAAAGCGCGTCCATGGCCTGGCCGAATACATGACCATAAATGAAATCGGACATGTGGCCGTTGTAGTCGATCCACTCGGGTCTGACCACTGTGTCGTATCGCGGCAGCGCCACTCCATGCGCGCCGGCCGCGGCCGCGCGCTCCTCGCCGCCTGCGGCATCCTGGTAAAGACGCGCCTCGAGTGCGCGCAAGGTCGATCCGGCGCCGATATCGAACTGACGCAGCACCTGTTGAATCGCAACCAGATAGTCGTCGCGCAGACGCTCCAGCTCGCGAATCGATCGGCCGGCCGCCTGTTCCTGCGTACCCGTCACCATCCGGTCGATCAATTCCTCGGTCAGTTCCGGCGCCTCCAATTTGGTCCAGGGCCATTTCAGCGCCGGTCCGAATTGCGCCAGCATGTGCCGCATGCCGGTCTCGCCGCCCGCCAGATGATAAATCAGGTTGGTGCCCATGGCGGCCCAGCGCAAGCCGGGACCGTAAATAATCGACTCGTCGAGCTCCCCGGTGGTCGCCACACCGTCGTTCACCAGGTGCAGAATTTCCCTCCAGATGGCTTCCTGAAGGCGATCGGTCAAGTGTCCGGGCACTTCGCGCCGGACCCGCAGGGCATGCATGCCGATGTAGGTGAAGAACCTGGCGGCCGCTTCGATGGTCGCGGCGGCGGTCTTGTCGCCGCCGACGAGTTCGACCAGAGGCAGCAGGTAGACCGGGTTGAACGGATGGGCCACGCAGAACCGCTCGGGCGCGACCATGTCGCGCTGCAGATCGCTGGGAGTCAACCCCGACGTGCTGGAGGCGATGATCACTTCCGGGTCCGCGTGGCGGCTCACTTGCGCAAGCATCCGTTGCTTCAGCGGCAGCTGTTCCGGGATGTTCTCCTGGATGAAATCCGCGCTCCGCGCCATGACCTTGAGGTCCGTGGTGAAAGACAGCTTGCCCTTGGGCGGCAGCGGCGCAAAGGTCAAGCGCGCGAGCGCCGGTTCGGCATTGGCGATGGCGCCGCGTATCCACTCCTCCATTTCAGGCTTGACGTCCGCCGCGATCACGTCGATGCCGAAATGCAGCGCCCGCGCGGCCCAGCCGCCGCCGATCACGCCCGTCCCCAAAAGCCCGAGAGTCTTCACCTTCCGCACGATCGGCACCTCGCAAGCGTCAAAATATTATCTAATTGTTACCAGTATAATATAAAAAATCGCTTGCGGCACCGCCGCGCGGGGCCGCGGTCCAGCGTCCGCGGCCCCAACGTCGAGGCCCTTGGATTTCGCCCGGTCTCAGAGTTCCTGGTACAGGCTGTCGGAGGCGATCTTGCGCATCTTGTCCAGACTCATGATCCATTGCGAATACTCGGTATCCGCTCCGGTTTTTTTTACCGCATCGGAGAACGCCGCAAAGCTGTCGAACTCCTGGGTGACGACCACGGATCCGGCCTCCGGTCCCGCAAATGTTGCGCGCCATACGCGGGTCTGAACGGATATGCCCAGACGCTTCAGGATGCGCTTGCCGGTATCCAATTCATGCACATATCGAGACACATCGTCGGTGCTCACCACGAGCACCCGAAGGTACCCCTTGCCCTGCGCCAAGGCGCTGGTCGACGCTCCGATACCCAATGCGACCATCAGCGCGAGCGATGCGATGCTCTTTAACATCGAGATTCTCCCCAGTTAGTGTTGGTTGACAGTGGCCCGCAATTTGCCGGCCCCAATCTGATATACCCTTTCCATGACCGTGACAAGGTCCGCTGGCACGCGGCCGGCGCGCCCTCAGGGCAGATTCTGCAAGGCTCCAAACGTGCCCGGCGAGGCGGCGTTCTGCAGCAGCACGCCCGGATTCGCGGTCACTACGCCGTTCACCAGCGGGTTGGTCACGCCGTTGCTGACAAGGATATCGGGCCTGCCATCGCCGTTGATGTCCGCCACGGCGATCTCATTGGCGCCCCGCGCCGTGTAGACGGTCGCGGCCATGTAGGTCCCGGGCGCCGCTGGTGCGTGATTCTGCAAAAGTACCGTGACAGTCTGCTGTCCGCCGATGACGATATCCGGGCGGCCATCGCCATCCACATCCGTGACCACGATCGACTGGGACAGATCCTGCGCGGCGATCGGGTAGCTGACGGGCGCATGAAAAGTGCCGGGGACCGCGCTATCCTGCAGCAGAATATTGACGGTCGGTCCCGCCCCACCGGTCGCGCCCGGGTCGGTGATGATCAGATCGTTGGCGCCGTCGCCATTCACATCCGCGATCGCGATGAGGTTGGCGCCCATCACGTACGCATTGGCGGACTGAGTGAACACGGACACAGGCGGCGCATAGGTGGTCGAGGAGCTGGCGCCGGTATGCATCAGCACCTTGACGCCGACACTGTCGGTCAGGGCGACGTCCGGCGCCCCGTCGCCGTTCAGATCCCCGACCGCGACCCAATTGGCGCCGCCCGAATACAAACTGACGGGCGCCGCGAAAACGCCCGGCGACGTCTGCAGGAATAGCGACACGCCATAATCGGCCGAGACGAGGTCCGCCAGCCCGTCGTGGTTCATGTCGCCGATCGCCACCTGCGAGGCGCCCGGGCTCGACAGCACCAGCGGCGCGTTCAAGGTGCCGGGGCTGTTCTTGTCGTTGAGGAACACGGCCAACGAGCCATCGGCAAAGCTCGCCGAGACCACGTCCGGCAGGCCATCGCGGTTCAGATCGGCGCTCGCCAGATACAGGGGATCGACGCCGTCCGCGACGTAAACCGGCGATGCAAAGGCGCCTGCTCCGCTCGACAGGTAGACCTTGAGATTGTCAGGTCCCGCGGACTGATCCGGTTCGATCGCACTGAGCGCGACGACGCTGGTGAAGCCATTGCCGTTGAATTCCCCTGCCACCACGCCCTTGGAGACTTCGAACGGCGTCACGCCGCAGTTGTAACAGTAGTTGTCGTTGCCGCCGCAGCTGGCCAGTACCGGCAGCAATGCGGCTCCGAACAGCGCCCGCCAGGGACGCGGGCGTTGGATCGGGATCGGCCTGCGTTTCGGCGGATATCCAATTCTAGAGTGAGACATGAAGACCTCCTGGCGTTTCGTGCTGCCGGCCGGCGGCAACATCCGAAACCTAAACCACACTTTGATAGGAAATCAACGGGGGACTGCCGGAAATCGATCCATGCGAAATTTGGCACCATTCTCGCCGAGCCATGCTGGCGTCGAGGTGGTACGGGTTCGCAGTTTTCGGCCATTATGGCGCCCATTGGAGCGCTCTCGGCCCGATACGCGCTAGCGAGCGAGGTTCGATTGTAGATCGAGCACGGCGGATAGCGGCTGCGCAGCCTGCGGCACCGCCGCAGGGTAGTCCTTGCCGAGGAATGCCGCCACGGTGGCTGCGATCTGCGCCTGAGTGATTCGCGCGACGTGGTTGCGCTCCCCGAGCGGCGCCGTATCGGGCCCCATCACCGCAATCCAGATGTTCTCCGAGCCCTTCTCCTCGACGCCGTGTTCCTTCCACTGCGTGAGCCCGCTGCCGCGACCGTGGTCGGTGGTGATGATGAAGGTGGTCTTGTCGTGGTATTCGGGCATTGCCTGCATCGTGTCCCAGAGCTGCTTGACGAATAGGTCGAATCGATGGGCACTGTCGAGCACCAGGTCGTATCGGCCCTGATGCGCCCAATCGTCGGTCTCGCCATAGCCCACGAACAGCACGCGCGGCTTCGCCGCCGCCACATAATCGAGCAGCGGGATTTGCAGAAGGGCGTCCGGCGGCCCCTCCTCGTCGAATTCGGTCAAGGTCTCGTAGATCCGCCGCAGCAGCGCATCGCCCGGGGTCTCATGCGGCTTCTTCGGCGGCGTCCAACCGGTTTGCATCACCAGGCCGCTGCGCTTCTTGTTGAAGATGTCGTCGAACGCGTTCCAGGTTCCGTAGATCGCCACCCGACCCTTGAATTCGTCGAATTTGTTCAACCACTCGAACACCGTAGGGGTCGGGTTGGGGCCGAACTCGTTGCTGTCGATGGCGGGGTTCGGAAAGCCCGTGGCCATCTCGTTGTATCCGGGGTACGAGAAGGCCAATCCGTTGGTTACCTGAGCGACGCTCCCCAGGGCCTGATTGCCGAATATTTGTCCGCGCTTCGCCACGGTGCCCCACAGGAACGGAAACAGCGCCGCGCGCCGCTCGCTCTCGCTCGCCCGCCAATAACGCTTGCGCAGATCCTTCTCCGGCACCCAGCTGCCGCCCGCCTTGTCGTTGAGCAAATCCTCCTCCGCGCCGGTGAATATTTCCTGCCAGCGCAGCCCGTCGCTCACGATCAGCACCACGTTTTGGGTCCTGGCGGCGAACGCCGTGCTCGCGCACATGAGCCACAAAGCGCCGGCGGCGAATGCAGCGATCGATCGATATGAGCGGCGCATCATTGCTGCAGCAACACCGCGCAATTGGCGGTCCAACTCAAATACACCTCATCGCTCCAATCGATCGACCACTCGGAGGTGCGCCGGTCATTTTGTGCGAACACCGTGATCAGCTTGCCGGTTTCGGTCTTGACGCGATAGGTGGAGCGGTTGCCGAGATAGCCGAGCTCCCATACCATCCCCTTGATTTGGTTGACGCCCTTGCCCGCCGCCGGCTCCTTGCTCAGGCGGATTTTTTCCGGACGCAGGGCAACCCAGACCCGTTGCCCGCCGCCGAAGCGGCCCACGTCGTCGACGATCAGGTCGCAGCCGGCCTCGGCGCTGTGCACGACGATATGCCCCGGCTCGTTGCCGCTCACCGTGCCCTCGAACAGGTTGGTGGTGCCGATGAAATCAGCCACGAAACGATTCTGCGGGAATTCGTAGATTTCCGACGGCGTGCCCACCTGCACCAGCTGGCCGCGGTTCATCACCGCGATGCGGGTCGACAGCGCCATTGCCTCGTCCTGGTCGTGGGTGACGAATACGAAGGTGATGCCCACCTGATCTTGAATGTTCATCAGTTCGAACTGGGTCTGTTCGCGCAATTTCTTGTCGAGCGCGCTCAACGGTTCGTCCAGCAGCAGCACCTTCGGCCGTCGAATCAGCGCGCGGGCCAGCGCCACGCGCTGGCGCTGGCCGCCGGAAAGCTGGTGCGGTTTGCGCTTCGCCATCGATCCCAGCTGCACCATGTCGAGCGCCTCGCCGATGCGCTTGCTTCGCACGCTCCCATCGAGCGCCATGCGGCGCAACCCGTAACCCACGTTCTGCTCCACCGTCATGTGCGGAAACAACGCATAGGACTGGAACATCATGTTGACCGGGCGCTCGTGCGGCGGCACCGCGGTCATCTCCACGTCATCGATCAGGATGCGGCCTCCGCTCGGGCTGGCGAAGCCCGCGAGCATGCGCAGCAGGGTCGTTTTGCCGCATCCCGATGCGCCCACCAGGGCAAACATCTCTCCCTTGTAAATGCGCAGATTGACGCTGTCCACGGCGCTGAAGGCGCCGAAGGTCTTGCTCACGCCTTCGATGACGATTTGCGGCTTGGCCTCGGCATTCAGCCATGGCCGATCGGCAAGCGACTTTTGCTGCGGCGACGGCACGCGCTCTAGAACTCCCCCGGGGGCGTCGCGCGACGGCGTTCCGGTGCGAAGAACGGGCGCTCCACCACTTGGGCCCTCGACATGCGCCGCTCCCACACGAGTTCGCGGTTCAAATAGATGTCCGCCCATACCGTCGTGCCGACCTTAAAATATGGCGCGTCGACCATAGCAAGCGCGATATTGCGCTTGCAAGTCGGCGACCAGGTGGCCGAGGTGACGGCCCCGATTTGGCGGCTGCCGTTCGCCTCATCGTACAGCAGCGCATCGTGGGCCGGCTTGTTGCCGACCACATCCAAGCCGACCATTTGCCGGCGCGGCCCCCTCTGCCGTTCGGCGAGCAATGCGCGGCGGCCCGTGAAGTGGCCCTTCTCGAAGTCGATCAGCCAGGCAAGCCCGAGCTCGAGCGGCGAGCGGTCGCGGCCGGTACGAATCGTCTGTTCCGCGGAGACGAAATCGACGTTGCGGCATCAAGAATCCGGCTTCGATGCGCGCCATGTTGAGGGCCTGCGAGCCGATGGCGCGAATGCCGCGCGAGCGTCCCGCCGCCATCAATTCGTCCCAGATGTCCAGTGCCGCCTGCGGCGCCATCCACAACTCGTAGCCCAAATCTCCCGTGAAGCCGGTGCGCGAAACGGTGAGCTGCCGTCCATGCAGAGAAAAATAGCCGATCTCGAAGGGCTTCAACCGCTCGATCCCGGCAATGCCGAGCGCCTTCAAGCACCGCGCAGGAGGTCGGGCCCTGCATGGCGAGCGCCGCAATTTGTTCGGTCACTTCGCTGATCTGGACATCGAAACCGATGGCCGAATCGAGCAACCAGTCGATCTGCCTTTCGGCCGTGCACAGGCGGTACTCGCCCTCGCCCAGCCGAAACACCGTGCCGTCATCGAGCAATTGCCCATCGTCGTTGCACCAGACGCAATACGCCACGCGATCCGGCTTGAGCTTCGCCAGATCCCGAGTGACCAGACGATTCAGGTACGGCAGCGCGTCGGGGCCCGCGACGCGGTACTTCACCATCGGCGTAATATCGTAAAGCGTTGTCGCGTTGCGAATCGCGAAGTATTCCTGCTCGACGGCGCTGAACACATCGACCGTGGTGTAGCCCGCCCAGGCAATGAAGCTGTCGACTTGGGAAAGCGCCCGAGTGCGTTCATGAAACGGCGTTTTGAGCAGCGGCTGTATGAAATGCGGCGCCGATGGTTGCGGTGAGCTCATGTCACGCTGCCTCCCTTAGAACCTGCTGCGCGGCATTGCGCCCGGGAATGCCCATGACCCCTCCCCCGGGATGGCAGCCCGCGCCGCACAGGTATAGGCCCGGCAGCGGTGTGCGGTGCTGCGCGGCACCCGGCACCGGCCGGACCATGAAGAATTGATCGAAGGCGAGTTCCCCATGATGCCAATGACCGCCGCTGATGCGAAATTCGCGCTCGATGTCGAGCGGCGTGAGCAATTCGGCGGCGACGACGCTGTGGCGCACTCCCGGCGCATGGCGCTCCACGGTGTCGATGCACAGGTCGGTGAAGCGCTCGCGCTCCTGCGCCCAGCCGCTCTTGAGGGCGTAGGGCGCGTATTGCACGATGACCGACAACACATGCTTGCCGGGGGGAGCGAGACTCGAGTCATTGACCGTGGGGACCGTGATTTCCATCGCCGGCGCGGCTGAATATTCCCCGTATTTCGCATGATTGTAGGCGCGCTCGAGGTAATCGAGCGAGGGCGCGATCAGCAACCGCCCGCCGAGCGCGGGACCCTGCAAACCGCTGAACTGCGGCGCACGATCGAGCGCCAGATGCAGCTTGGCAGCCAACCCGCGCGCGCGCAAATGATTCACGCGGCGCACGAAGCCCGTATCCAAATGGCGGGCTCCCAGCAACTTGAGGAACGTGTTCTTCGGATCGGCGCTCGAAAGCACGGTCCGCGCCGCGATGCGTTCGCCGGACTCGAGCACCACCCCGGCCGCGCGATCCGATTCGACCAGGATTTGCGAGACCGGCGCGGCGGTGCGGATCGTGGCGCCGGCCGCGGTCGCGGCCTTGGCAAGCGCATCGCACAGTGCGCCCATGCCTCCGTTCGGTTGCGTCAATGCGGTGCCGCCGGCCGCTTCGCCGGCCATGCGATACAGGAGCGTCAGCACCGTGCCCGGCGAGCGCGGGCCGAAATTCGTGCCGAGCACCGCGTCGAATCCCAGCGCGCCTTTGAGCGCCGCGGAGCGGAAATGATCCTCGAGCAGATCGTAGACATTCATCGCGCCGATGCGCAGCAATTCGCGCATCCCGCCCCGTCCGAGCTTGCGTATCTGCCAGCCCAAACGCAGCAGAGCCCCGATGTCGCCCCAATCGCGCGTCCCCAAGCGCGGCGGTACCTTGGAGAGCAGCGGCGCCAGCGCCTGCGCGAACCGGCGCATCTGCGCCGAGTAACGTCCGTACGCCTGAGCGTCCTCCGCCGTCAGTTCCGGACCGGCGGCGAGCGGCAGACCTACCGCGAGCGGCGCACCCTGTGCCGACAACGCAGTGGTCGGCATCGATTGCGCCGCCCATGTGAGGCCGTGCGAGCCCAATTGCAGTTCGTTCATGAGGCCGGCGGGCATCAGATGCAGCAAGTGCGCGCAGGCCGACACCTGAAATCCGGGCGCGAATTCGCGTGTGAGCGCCGCCCCGCCGACTTGCGCCCGCGCTTCCACCACCAGCACGGAACGGCCGCCGCGTGCCAGGCTGGCGGCGCACACCAAACCATTGTGCCCGCCGCCGATGACGATGCAGTCGTAGCGGGCTGAGGTCGATCGCTGCGTCATGCCGATGGCGCCCGGCCCAAATCCTTGAGCACCGCGCGTGCCGCGTTGGCACCCGGCGCGCCCATGACGCCGCCGCCCGGGTGGGTGCTCGATCCGCACATGTAGACGCCGCGCACCGGCGCGCGGTATTGCGCGTAGCCCGGCACCGGTCGGTTGAACAGCAGCTGATCCATGGTCAATTCGCCCTGAAAGATATTTCCTTCGGTCAAGCCGACTTCATTCTCGATGTCCCACGGGGTGCGTATTTCCGCGTGCAAGATCAGATCTTTGAAATTCGGGCTGTGCTGCGCGATGGTATTGATGACCGTGTCGCCGAAGCCCTGACGCTTGGCGGCGTTCCACTCGCCGTCGGCGAGCTCATAAGGGCAGTATTGGACGAAGACCGACATATAGTGCTTGCCGTCCGGGACCATGGTCGGATCGATTTGAGACGGAATCAGCATGTCGACGTAGGGCGCGCGCGACCAGCGGCCCTCCTTCCAGTCGTCGTAGGCGCGCTCCATCATCTCCAAGGTATCGGTGACATGCATGTCGCCGCGCGTGCACGGCGCGCCTTCGGGAATCGCTGGAAAGCGCGGCAGGCCGTCGAGCGCGATATTGAGCTTGCCGGATGAACCGCGAATCTTGAAGTTCTTGACCCGATCGAGGAATTCATCGGGCAGATCCTTCGCATCCATGATCTTGAGAAAGGTGCGCTTGACATCCAGATTCGAGATCACCAGCGGCGCACGAATCTCCTCCCCGTCATCGAGCACCACACCCGACGCGCGGCCGTTCTTCACCAGAATCTGCGCCACCGGGGCGGCGCTGCGGATCGTGCCGCCGCTCGCCTCGAACGACTTGCCGAGCGCGCCGCTGATCGCCCCCATGCCGCCCCGGGCAAATCCCCAGGCGCCGACGGTGTCGTCGATGTCGCCCATGTAATGGTGCAGCAGCACGTAGGCCGTGCCCGGCGAGCGGGGCCCCAACGCCGTGC
This sequence comes from uncultured Gammaproteobacteria bacterium, assembly GCA_963813755.1. Taxonomy (GTDB): domain Bacteria; phylum Pseudomonadota; class Gammaproteobacteria; order Steroidobacterales; family Steroidobacteraceae; genus Bog-1198. The sequence goes on from CAWEZY010000003.1 coordinate 671,010, forward strand.
CGATGATCGAGCTGCCGGCGAAATGCGCCTTGACGATGTCGCTTTCGAAATATTCGTCGAGAAAATCCGCGGCGCTCATGGTCCAGAAGCGCAGCGTGTCGTACATCCTCTGTTCGCCCAATTGGTGAAAGCGCTGCCCGAGATACAGCAGCTCCTTGATGTCGCGCGGCTTGAATGAGGTTGGGTCGGGCGGCTCGCGCATCAGCAGCGGCTTGATGAATTTGCACTGGCGCATCACGTCGCGCGCGTAGCGGTCGTAGGCTTCCGCATCGCGCTTCGAATGCCGCGATATCTCGCGCCGCAGCGCATCGTGGTTGTCGTAGAGCGCGAGGTGCCCCCCGCCCTGCATCATGGTGCAGCCGCCCTCGTACGGAATCACCTGCAGGCCGTACCTGGGCAGCTCCAAGGTGCGCATGATCTCCGGCCGCAGCAGACTGCAGACGTAGGAGCAATTCGAGTAGGTGAAATCCTTGTACAGGCGCCGGCTCACCGCCGCACCGCCGATGAACGCGTTGCGCTCGAGCACCAGCACCTTCAGCCCGGCGCGCGCCAAATAGCACGCGGCAACCAAGCCGTTGTGCCCGGCCCCGACGATGATCGCGTCCAAGCCTTGCGGCCCGCGTTGTGCGTTCCGGCTCAAGCGGGCACTTTGTGCGTGGCGCTGCTCGACTTCAGGGTCGCATCCACCGCGATCTCGAACGCCCTGAGCGTATCGGCGAGGCAGGACGCATCGTGCGCCGCAGACACGAACCACGGTTCGCGCGAATCGGGCTCGCACAACACGCCCTCGTCGTGCAGCACCTGCGCCATCGCATCGTAGAACGAATAGTCGCTGCTCTTCCACGCGCGATAATTGCGCGGCGGATCATGCGCAAAATACAGCCCGCTCATCGACGGATGGCCGACGAAGCTGTGCGCGATTCCGCGCGCCCCGAGAATCGAGCGCATGCCGTTCCGCAGGCGCGCGCCGTAATCGGCGATGCGCTCCAAAGCGTCGGTCTCATCGAGAATCTCCAGGGTCTTTTCCGCGGCGGCGAGCGATACGGCGTGCGCGGTGTAGGTGCCGCCGTGGGCCACGCCGCGTCCGATCTTGCGCATGATCTCTTCGCGTCCGGCGAGTATCGAGATCGGGTAGCCGTTGGCGACGGCCTTGGCGAAGGTGCACAGATCGGCCTTGATGCCGTACAACTCCTGAACGCCGCCGCGCGCCACCCGAAAGCCGGTCTTCACTTCATCGATGAGCAGGACCACGCCGTGCTTGTCGCACAATTCGCGCGCCGCGCGCAGATACCCAGGTTCCGCGCAAATGCCGAGACAGTTGCCCATGATGGGCTCGATCAGCATGCACGCGATGCGCGAGGCGTAGCGCTTGAACACGTCTTCCAGTTGATTGGCGTCATTGGCCTGCACGAAATGCGCAAAGCTCTTGGTGCTCACCGGCACGCCCTCGCTGTACGGCCTGACTTCCGGATCTCCGACCTGCGTCCATTTTTCCATGGGCGTGAACCACATGGCCGCATCGAACAGGCCGTGATAGCTGCCTTCCAGAATCACGTAATCATCTTTGCCGGTATAGGCCCGCGCGAGGCGCAAACCCGCCATGACCGCTTCGGTTCCGGAATTCGAAAAGCGCACCAGTTCGGCCGCCGGCACCATCTTGGCGATGCGCTCGGCCACTCGCAGTTCGGCCTCCGTGGACAGCGCGAAGACGCCGCCCACTTCCATGCCGCGGCGCGCCGCTTCGTCGACGCGATCATCCGCATACCCCAAGATCGCCGGGCCGTAGCCCATGCGGTAGTCGACGTAGGTGTTGTCGTCGATATCGACGATGCGCGCGCCCTTGCCGCGCTTCACGTAGATGGTTCGATCTTCGCCCCAGTAGCGGAAGTTCGAGGCCACGCCGAGCGGCAGGCGTTTCACGGCGCGCTTGAAATGAGCGTTGCTGTTGGTCAGTTTTCTGGCCATGAGATTCCCCGGGGATATTTGTCGGTTCAGCGCAGTTTATCCGACCAGTAGTTTATATGATTATATAAATAAATGCATCGGCAGTCGCCTGAAACGGCCGTGAGTGTTTACCCGATGTAAAGGTTTTCGGCGTAAATTAGCCTAGTGCAGTGCACTTCGTCAGAATGTTGCGGCGCCGCTTGCCAAGCGCCGGTACCGCATCGTAAATTAAATGGCCGTATAATCAACCGCCATGTGATCGGTCGGAGAGAACGCCATGAACAGCCTGCCCGCGACCCAGCTCGACCGTGACGCCTTCGCCGGCCAGCCCCACGCTCTGCCGGCCTGGGTCTACAACGATCCGGAACTCGCCCGCCTCGAAATCGAACGGGTGCTGATGCCGAGCTGGCAGATCGTCTGCCACCAGAACTCCATACCGCGCGCGGGGGACTACCAAACATTCGATTTGGGTCCCGAAAGCGTTCTCGTGGTCAGGGACCGGGATGGCTCGATCCGAGGGTTCCACAATGTGTGCCGGCACCGCGGCGCCCGCCTGCTCGATGGGTCGGGCAATTGCCCCTCCACCATCACCTGTCCCTATCATGGCTGGAGCTATCGCCATGACGGGGGCTTGATCGGCGTGCCGAAGCGCGAGAGTTTTCCCGGTCTCGACCGCGCCGCCCATGGTTTGCGGCCGGTGCGGGTAGACACCTCGCTGGGCTTTGTTTTCGTGTGTCTCGCCGGCGATCCGCCGCCGGTCGCGAGCACCTGGGGCACGCTCGCTCTCGAACTTGCGCCTTATCGATTCGAGGACATGGTTCCGTTGACGCCGATTACCACCGAAGTGTGGGACGTCGATTGGAAGATCGCGATGGACAACTACCTCGAGTCCTATCACGTGCCGATCGGACACCCGGGCCTCTACCGCATGTTCACGCCGGATTACGATGACGTTGCCTCCGTGCCGGGCGTCGCCCGCGGCGTGAGTTGGATGCGCGATCAGCCCTCCTCCCGTTGGTCGGAGCGGCTCTATCAAAAATTGATTGCCGGCGCCGTCACGCATCTGCCCGACAAGCTGCGCCGCAGCTGGCGCTTCTACAGCGCGTTGCCGAACTTGGGAATCGACGTGTTTCCCGATCAAATGGATTTTTTCCAATTGTTGCCCGGTGGTTTCGGAAAGTGCGTCGTTCGCGGCGCCATGTTCGGGCTGCCCGACGACAGCCGGGAGATCCGTGCGGTTCGCTACTTGAGCAATCGCATCAATACGCAGGTCAACAACGAGGACAAGTGGCTGTGCCAGCGCGTGCAGCGCGGACTCGCCTCTAGCAGCTACAAGCCCGGTCCGTTGTCGCGCCTCGAGGTCTACATGCACGAATTCCACAATCTGCTGCGCGAGCGGATCCCCGAGTTTCGTCTGGCCCACGCGCCGCGGCAGTTCGCCTAGCCGGAACTATTCATGAACGATAAGAATCTTTGCGTACGGAGGCAGGATCGGGCGGTCATTTTCCGGACCGCCGTGAACCCATTGCGCTACGCAGTCCCTGCTGCGCGCAAGCCCTGGGTGGCCCTCCATGGCCACCCGTGCGACGCATGCGTCGCACCCCTGGGGACTGCGGGAAAAACGTCCTGTTTTTCACGCTCCGAAAAATGACCGCCCGATCCTGCCTCCTTCAGGGGCTTCCGTTGTTCATGAATAGTTCCGGCTAGGCGGAATTCGACTCAGCCGAGATTGATCCAGGCCGATTTCGTTTGAGTGTAGGAGATCAGGCTCTCCACGCACTTGTCGCGCCCTTGGCCCGATTGCTTGTAGCCGCCGAACGGCTGGGTCATGTCGCCATGATCGAAGCAGTTCACCCAGATGACGCCCGCCTCCAGATCCCGGACGGCCTTGTGGGCGACCGTCAGATCGCGGGTCCAAACCGAAGCCGCCAGGCCGTAGATCGAGTCGTTCGCGACAGCGAGCGCCTCGGCAATGCCGTTGACCTCGATCGCGGCCGCGACCGGACCGAAAATCTCCTCCCGAGCGATGGTCATGCGGTTATTCACGCCGGAAAACAGCGTCGGATTGACGTAGGCGCCCGGCAAGTCGGGTGAATTGCCGCCAAATTCCAGGCGCGCACCTTCACTCTTGCCCCGGGTGATGTAGTTCATCACGCGATTGCGGTGCGACGCGGTGACCAGCGGCCCCAAGTTGGTCGCGGGATCCAACGGGTCGCCCGCCCGATAGGCGGACTTGCCCTTCTCGATGAATCGAGCGATGAATTCCTTGGCGATCGGGCGATCGATGAGCAGCCTCGATCCCGCGTTGCACACCTCGCCCATGTTGCCGTAGATGCCGTTGATGGCGTAGGTCACCGCGGTATCGAGATCGGGCAAATCGTTCAAGAAAATCTGCGGAGTCTTGCCGCCGCATTCCAAGCTCACGCGCTTCATGTTCGATTGGCCGGCATAGATCAGCATCTGCTTGCCGATTTCAGTCGAGCCCGTGAATCCGATCTTGGCCACATCCATGTGCAGCGCGAGCGCGGCGCCGGCCGTTTCGCCGAGGCCGTTGACCACATTGAACACGCCCGGGGGGCCGCCGGCCTCGACGAACAACTGGGCCATCAGCAGTCCGGACAGCGGCGATTGTTCGGCCGGCTTCAAAACCACCGTATTGCCCGCGGCCAGCGCCGGGGCGACCTTCCAGGCGGCCATCAGCAACGGATAGTTCCACGGCACGATCGATCCCACGACGCCCAAGGGTTCGCGCAGGATGTAGTGAAAGGCATCCGCCGCGGTGGCCGTCACCATGCCGTCGATCTTGTCGATGAGCTCGCCAAAATAGGCGAAGTTCTTCGCCGCCGCCGGCACGTCGATGGTCACCATGTCGTTGATCGGTTTTCCCATGCACAGGGTATCGAGCAGAGCGAAGCGCTCGGCGTTCTCCTCGATGAGCCGGCTGAATATCGCCATTACCGCCATGCGGTCCCGGGGCGCCATGCGGCTCCACACCCTCGATGAAAATGTCCGCTTGGCCGCGGCCACCGCAAGATCGACGTCCTCCGAGGTGCCTGCGCTCACTTCACACAAAGGAGAGCCGGTCGCCGGATTGACCACGGTGAAGCGGCCTTTCTTCACCGAATCGACGAACTTGCCGTCGATGAAATGCCGCGTCTCGTAGCGCAGGCTCGCGGCCCGCGCGTGCCAGTCACTGGTGCTCAAGGAAGCCAGAGTCATGGGTAATTCTCCAATTGAGTGATCTTGCGTAAGCGCTGTTCGATGGCGGCGCAGTATAACTTTAAGATTCGATCGGCGGGCGTTCGAGCGCAAGGGCGGGCACCTGCGCGGTGAGGTGCTTGCGAAACCACGAGACGGCCGGCGGGATCGGCAACCTCGGGCGCGCGCAATAGCCAAAATCCATCATCCCGGTTTGCGCCGATTCCGCCGCTGACAGCGCCGAACGCCGCGTCCAGGCACGCAGCCGCGCAGCCACATAACCGGTGGCTCGCGCGTTGCGTCCGTGCGCACCGCGACCAAAGTCGAGCCGCCGCACGCGACAGCGCCCGGGCCCCACGGGTATTGCCTGCATGATCGACACACCATCGGGCCGCCACTGCAGCAACTGGTTGGGCGCAATGAATTCCTCGTGCCAATCGCCGCCGCCGACGGAGCCCGCCAACCCTCGATAGCGCCGCGAGCTCCAGCCGCTTGCGATTTCGGTCTGCGGGATCGTCCAGGCGACCGCGGTCGCGGCGGCGGCCGGCCTCGCCGCCGCCGCGGCGAACTCCAGCCATTGCTCCACGACCAGTTTCCAGTCGGCGTCAACGGCGAGTTCCCGAGCCGGCCCCGCGGGCATCAAGCCGTGCGGCGGCCTGCCGTCGAACCAAGCACCCGGCTCGGGTACGGCGGCTCCCGACGGTTCGGGCGATCGCACGATCAGCAAACCGCCGACGACTCGCAACTCGAGAGCGCTCAAAACATCCCGCTCGCCGCCCCTCTCGCCACGACCGTCCCAGTGGAACGCGAGACCATGAATCCGGCACTCGATGGCCCCGTCGAATCGGCCGCCGCCGCTCGCAACCAGCGAGTGCGGCGAATGCGGACAGCAGTTTCGCAGCGCACGTATCCGCCCCGAGGAATCCCGCAGCAGCAAGGCGCGCTCTGCCGCGCTTTCCACCGCCAAATAATCCCCCGGCCCGGGAATCTGCGATTCGTGACCCACGATTTGCCACGCGCCTCGAAAGATGCGAGCGCGCTCCTGCGCAAATACAAAGCCGTTGCCGTAAACCCAGCCGGCGAAATGCTGAAGCTCCGCCGCCGGACTGCTTCGCTCGCCGCACGGCAGCGCTGTTTGGGAAAATTGTCCCGGAAAAATCGAGCGCAGATACGCCATGCAGCGATCTTTGGCACGCTGCCGGTCGATATTCTCCTCGGATTGGAAGGCGAAATCCTGCCACAATATTTCGAGCGCGCCGATCAGCCCAAGAGCAATCCCGCCCGGATCCAAGTGCGGCTGAGAGGTCTCCTCGATCAGTCGCCCGATGAGTTCGCGCACCAGGACCGCAAAGCTCTCGTCCTTCTTGCCGCAAATGTCGTAGTATTCCTGCCGCGAGCTGGCTTCGCCCCAAAATGCATACCAGACGGAGACCTTACGGGGGCTGGCGATGTCCGGATCGAGATACAGGTCCACCATCCGTTCGAGCGCCGCGACCGGTCTCGATCGGAGATTGGCCACCGGCACCAGGACCTGTTCCTCGAACTCCGCGGCGAGGAACTGCAAGGAGGCGACCAGCATCGCCGCTTTGGAGTCGAAGTAGAATCTGACAATGCCAGGGGACATTTTCGCGATCGCCACCACTTTTTCCACGGTCGTATTCGACGGACCGTATATATGCAGTGCGGAGATGCAGGCATCGATCAGCCGCTGGCGCTGCCGGCTGCGAGAGTTTCGCGCACGCGCCGGCTTGGGCGCGGCGGGGCGCGTTTTCTTGCGCGAACCCACCTTAGGGGAATCCATTCATGAGTGACGCCCCGGCCATCGAAATCGACGGCCCTGATCGGCGCGGCAAAGCGCGCGGCGAGTGGCTGAAGCGCCACGGCAAGTGGCTCATCATCTTGCCGCCGATGCTGTATCTGCTGGTTTTCTTTCTCATTCCCTTCGGATTCGCCTTGATGATCAGTTTTTCGGAAACCGCGCTACGCGTGCCTCCGTTCACCGATATTCTATCCGTCAGTCCCGATTGGCACATCCATATGTCGCTGAATCTCGGTAATTTCCAGTACCTGTTCACCGACGAAGTCTATGCACTCTCCTATGTTTATTCGCTGAAAACGGCGTTTTTCTCGACCGTGATATGTCTGCTGCTCGGCTACCCGATGGCCTATGCGATCGCGCGAACCTCGAAAGCCACCCAGAGCGTGCTGCTGCTCGTGATCATTTTGCCGTTTTGGACCTCGTTCCTGCTGCGGGTCTATGCGCTCGAGGGAATCATTCGGGAAACCGGCTTGCTCAATTCGGCGCTGCTGTGGCTCGGCATCATCCATCAGCCGCTCAAGATCATGCACACCACCTTAGCGGTCTACCTCGGCATCATTTATTCGTATCTACCCTTCATGGTGTTGCCGCTGTTCGCCACACTCGAGAAGCTCGACTATACGCTGCGAGAGGCGGCGGCGGACTTGGGCAGCCCGCCCTGGCGGGTTTTCATCGACGTCACCCTGCCTCTGTCGATGCCCGGCATCATCGCCGGTTCGATGTTGGTTTTCATCCCCGCCATCGGTGAATTCGTGATTCCGACCTTATTGGGCGGACCCGACAATCTCATGATCGGCCGGGTGCTGTGGGACGAGTTCTTCGGCAACCGCGACTGGCCGGTGGCCTCCGCCGTCGCCATCGCCTTTCTGGTGCTGCTGGTCGGCCCCATCGCCCTGTATCAGCACTACAGCACCAAGCAGCTCGAGGCGTAGGGCATGCAGGATCGCATTTCGCCGTTCCTGATCACGGTGCTCGCCATCGGCATTGCCATTCTCTATATTCCGATGTTGGTGTTGATCGGATACTCCTTCAACGCATCGGCGCTGGTGAGCGTCTGGGGCGGCTTCTCCACCCGCTGGTACGCGCAACTGGCGCACAACGACCAAATTCTCGACGCGGCATGGCTGTCGCTGCGCATCGGCGTCGCGGTCTCCACCGGTTCTGTGCTTTTGGGCACGCTGGCGGCCATTTCCCTGGTGCGATTCCCGCTGTTCCGCGGCAGGCTCCTGCTCACCGGCATGGTGAATGCGCCGCTGGTGATGCCGGAGATCATCACCGGCATCACGCAGCTGCTGTTGTTCGTATCGATGCTGCACCTGCTGTCCTGGCCGCACCGCGGCTTTGTCACCATCGTGATCGCGCATATCGCTTTCTGCACCGCCTACGTCACGATCACGGTTCAATCGCGCCTGCAGAGCGCCGATCGCTCGCTGGAAGAAGCGGCCATGGATCTCGGGTCGGGACCGGTGCGAGCGTTCATCGACACCACCCTGCCTGCGATCATGCCCGCGCTCGCCTCCAGTTGGTTGCTCAGCTTCACGCTCTCGCTGGATGATCTGGTTATTTCGAGCTTCGTTTCCGGTCCCGGCGCGAGCACCCTGCCGATGGTGATCTTCTCCAAGGTGAAACTCGGCGTGAGCCCGGATGTCAACGCGCTCGCCAGCTTGATCATCTGCCTCGTCGGCATTGGTGTCTTGATCGCGGGATACCTGATGCGCCGCACCGAACGTCAGCGGCTGCGCGATGCGCAGATGGCCGAACGCTGAGCGCGTCCCTGCCCGGCTAGCCGGAACTATTCATGAACGAAAAGTATTCTCGTGCACGAAGGCTGGATCGGATAGGTATTTTCCGGACCGCCGTAAACCCATCCATGGGGGCTGCGAGAAAAACCTCCTGTTTTTCACGCTCCGGAAAATACCTATCCGATCCAGCCTTCTTCGAGCTTTGCCGTAATTCATGAATAGTTCAGGCTAGGCCGCGCCTGCGTGGCGGGGATCATGCGCCGGCCGGGTGAAGATTCGGCGCACCAGCGGCTCGAACGCAGCGAGCGGTTGCCACGGGTAGTTGGGATCGAAAGAGCATTGATCCCACTTCGCGCAAAACGCCTCACACGCCCGGTACCACGGGTGGCCGAGAAATCTCTCGCGCCCGTCGCGGCTGCCGCCCAAGTGATGGGCATAGTAGTAGCTTTGAAAAAGCCCGTGCTGTTCGATGATCCAGGTCACTTCCGCGCGCACGTACGGACGGATGATCGCCGCGGCGAGCGCGGCGTGATTGCAGGGCGCCAGGTCGTCGCCCACATCGTGAATAAGAGCGGCCACGATGAGTTCGTCATCCGCCCCGTCGATCTTGGCCCGCGTCGCCGCCTGCAATGAATGATCCAGCCGGCTCAGCGGATATCCACCGTACGAGTGCTTGAGCTTCTCGAGCGCGCCGAGAATTCGCTCCGGCAGATCATGAAGGTAATCGCGTTCGTGCCTTTCCAAGAGCCGGTAGTCCTCCCGAGTGCCGTCTTGCATGCGTGTGAAGCCAACGACGCGGTTCAAATGCGATTTATCGGTGCCGCTCACGGGAAGTCCTCGCTCATTCGGCGGTTTTGACCCGCGTCCAGGTGCGCGTGCGAATGCGCTCGGTCGCGGCGCTCACTTCGGCCGATTTGTACAGCCGCGCTTCGATCTCCGGTGTCGGATAGAGCGTCGGATCGGCGAGAATCTTCGGGTCGACCAGCGGCCGCGACGCGAGATTATCATTGCCGTAGTAGATCGCGTTGGTGATCTCGGCGATGACGTCGGGGCGCAGAATGAAGTTGATGAATTGATACGCCGCCTCCGGATGCGGCGCCCCCTCGGGGATCAGCAGCGAGGAAAAAGTCTCGTTCGCGCCCTCCTTCGGCACCGTGAAGGCGAGATTGACGTTGACGCCAACCGCCCGGGCGCGTGCCCGTGACAGCGCATAGTCGCTCGACCACGACATCGCGATGCACAGCTCCTGATTCGCCAGCCCGTTCAAGTATTCGGATGAATCGAACGAGCGAATGTACGGTCGCACCTTGAGCAGCAAGTCCTCCGCAGCCTTGAAGTCCTCTCGCTTGGTGGTATTCGGATCCAATCCCAGGTATTTCAATGCCAATTGGATGGTATCCTCCGCGGAATCCAAAAAGGTTACGCCGCAATCGGCGAACTTCGCGACGACTTCCGGCTTGAACAGCATGTCGAGGCTATCCACGGGCGCATTCGGCATCCGCTCCCTGACCATGTCGACGTTGTAGGCAAAGCCGTTGATGGAATGCAGATACGGCACTGCATGCGCATTGCCCGGGTCGTACGAGGCCTGGATGGCGAGAATGCGCGGATCGAGATTCTTCCAATCCGGCAGCTTGGATTTGTCCAGGGTCTGGTACACGCCCGCCTTGATCTCGCGACTGAAGAAATCGGTCGAGGCGCTCACGACGTCATAGCCCGAGCTGCCCGCCAGCAGGCGCGCCTCCATGGTCTCCTCGGCGTCGTAGACGTCGTACACCACCTTGATGCCGGTGAGCTTCTCGAACCTTTCGATGGTGTGGGGGCCGATGAAGTCGGTCCAATTATAGATATATAGCCCCTTCTCCTCCGGCGTCGCCGTTTGCGCGCCGAGAGCGGCGACGGCGCCGCAGAACGACCACAAAAAGACCCGCACGAACGCAATTCGACTGGCTGACATCGTGTTAGCTTACCATCCGCGCACTGCGCTCGGAGTCTCGCGAGATTCACGGGCCTATGCACAGTGCATGTAGCGGATTCTCGGAGGGCACTTAAATTGCGTCGTTTCGGCCGATCGTTTCACCTCGTGATTGTTGCTTGGGGCATTGGTGCAGCTCTCGCCCAATCCGCGCGCGCGCCGGCTGCCGACACCGCGGCCGCGGTACCGCGGGCCCGGGATCTGGGGGTGCCGTTCGACGGTACTCCCGGGCCGCTCGACGCCATTACCGATGTCGCGGGAGTGCTTGTCGGGCACACCACGTTGATCTCCGGATCGGGCAAGCTCAAGGTCGGCGAGGGACCGGTGCGCACCGGAGTGACCGCGGTGCTGCCGCGCGGCCGCGATTCGCTATCGGACCCGGTGTTCGCCGCCTGGTTCGCGCAAAATGGCAACGGCGAGATGACCGGAACCGCTTGGGTCGAGGAATCCGGCTTTCTCGAAGGCCCGGTGATGATCACCAACACCCACAGTGTGGGGGTTGTTCGCGACGCCACCATAAAATGGCGAGTCATGCACGGCGCCGCCGATGCCACCGGCTACTGGTGGTCGCTGCCCGTGGTCGGCGAAACCTGGGATGGATGGTTGAACGACGTCAACGGCTTTCACGTCAAACCGGAGCACGTGTTTCACGCGCTCGACACGGCGCACGCGGGTGCGGTGGAAGAAGGCAGCGTCGGCGGCGGTACGGGTATGATCTGCAACGGCTATAAAGGCGGCATCGGCACGGCCTCCCGGAGGCTCGATGCCAAAGACGGCGGGTACACGCTCGGCGTGCTGGTGCAATGCAATTACGGGACTCGCGACAATTTGCGGATCGCGGGCATCAACGTCGGCCGCGAGATACCGGCGCCGGAACCGTATGCGTTCAGGCCGTCCGACATCGCGGAACGCGGATCCATCATCGTCGTGGTGGCCACCGATGCGCCGCTATTGGCGCATCAGCTCAAACGAGTCGCGCATCGGGTCACATTGGGATTGGGCCGCAACGGCAGCATTTCCGGCAACGGGTCCGGCGATATATTCATCGCGTTTTCGACCGCCAATCCGGGCGCTGCCGCCGAGGGGCATGTGGTGGACTTGAAGATGCTGCCGAACGATTCGCTCGACCCGGTGTTTCGCGCCACGGTCGAGGCCACCGAGGAAGCAATCGTCAACGCCATGGTGGCCGCACGCGACATGGAGGGCGTCGACGGGCATCGCGTCATCGCCATTCCGCACGCGGCGTTGCGCGCCGTCCTCGAAAAATACGGCCGCCTGTCGCACTGACGGGACCGGCGGTCATCCATGCCGCGCTAACTCGAATTCGCCGATGACCGGCCCACGCCGGCCTGCGGCAAAATGCCCGCCCCAGGCGATCGCCAAGGCTGGCACCCATCTGCACGCTGGGGTCCTCGCGCCCGAGCGCGAGCCCCGCCAAATTCCCGCCGTGCGCCCAGCCAATGAGCGCGTTTCGCAGCCGATCGGCCTGCTCGAGCGCAAGTCGAAAGGCCGCTCCGACCAGACCGGAAATTTTTCGTCCTGCCGGCCGTGCTGCGATGCTTTCAGGAGACCTGCCCCGTGCCCGCGGGGCCGGTGCGTTTTGCGGCATTCCGGAGTATGCTGGACAGCAAGTCTCCGGTGCGCGAATTTGTGGCCGAAGAGCGATTTTGTGCCCACTTCTAAGGTTCAAGGGATCGGGGAAAAGCATGAACACTGTCATTCCGGACGTCGCCCTCATCGACAACAGCGACGAGCGTGCACCGTTGGTGCTGGTGCTCGATTGCTCCGGAAGCATGCAGGAGGATAACAAGATCCAGCTGCTGAACGAGGGACTCAAGGCGCTCGCCGCGGATCTCAAAGCCGACCCGGTCGCCGCGCGCTGCGGCCGGGTACTGGTCATTTCGTTGGGCGGCGACAGCAACGTGGAAATCATGGGCGACTGGACCGACGCCATGGACTTTGCGCCGCCGGAACTGCTGGCGGGCGGACTGACGCCGCTCGGCGCCGCCATGCGCTGCGCCCTGGATGAAGTCGAGTCGCAGAAGAAGCAGATGCGCACGGCGGGCGTGTCGTACAAGCGCCCCATCATCATGCTGCTATCGGATGGGGAATCCACCGACGAGTGGCGTCAGGTCGCCGCCGAGTGCAAGAGCGCGGAAAGCGCGCACAAGGTCAACATCATGGCCATCGGAATCGGCGATCAGGCCAACAAGGAAACTCTTGGGCAATTCAGCAACAAGGGCGCGCTCAGCCTGAGCGGGCTCAAGTTCAAGGAACTGTTCATCTGGCTGAGCCGCAGCATTCGCGCGGTCTCCCGCGCACCCGCCGGCGGGACGGTTCAGTTGAACCCGGTCGACAGCTGGGCGCAATTGTCCACCTGAGGTTTGCGCGCGTGCCCGCGCGCCGCGCGACCACCGGCTTCGGATCGGCCTCGCATACAGGCCCAATATTTATGTGGACTCAAGACTTATGTGGAGAGTGTTCTGCGCCTCGGCTACCGGCCATCGCAACCTGGAGCAGGGCGCGGCCGGACAGGATGCCAGCCACTACCTCGTGACGGAGGATGTCCTGGTGGCCATTGTGTGCGATGGCGCCGGTTCGGTCCCGGAAGGTCGAACGGGGTCGCACTTCGTGGCGCACGCGCTTGCCGAGGAGCTGGCAAGCACGGTGCACGACGATCCGAGCCTGTGCGAGGTTCAGGCGGATGGCTGCGCGCGCCTCGAGACGACCATCCGCTGCGGCATCGATGCCGTTCGAAGCCGGCTCGCAGACCTCGCCGCCTCGCGCCAGCTCGCGCTCCATGATTATTCATGTACGTTGGTCGGATGCGTGGCCTCGCCCCGCGGGGGCTGCTTCTTCCAAATCGGCGACGGCTTCGCCATTCAGCAGGCCGCGAGCGGGGACTCGGCACTTTCCCATCCGGAAAACGGCGAATATGCCGATGAAACCTACTTCGTAACCGACGAGAACTGGAAGGATCACCTGCGGCTCACGCCGCTGCCCGCACCGGAGCGCGGATGCGTGATCGGGCTGATGTCCGACGGAACCGCGCCCTTTGCCGTCAACCGCGCGCGCAGCGGCTTCTTTCGGCCCTTCATCGACCCGATCGCCGCCTTTCTGCGCGAGGCCACCGCGCCGCACGGCAACGAAGCGTTGCGGAATCTCCTCGAGAGCCCGCGGGCCTGCGAGATCTCGTCCGACGACAAGACCCTGCTGCTCGCGTTTGTCCTCTGACCGATGATCCCACCGCCCGCTCGAGCCCGTGTCCTCCGTCGTACGCAAGCCTGAACACAACGTAGAGCTGATCTGGGCCGGAGGCCGCTCGGAGCAGGTCGCGTTGGATGCCACCGGCAAATCGGGCGGCGCCGGCGAGATCTTCTCCATGCAGAGCAAGCCCGGATTTCTCGCCAAGATCTACCACGCGGCCACCTCGCGGGAGCACCTGGCCCGGTACCGGCACAAAATCCAATGGATGATCGACTACCAGCCGGCACTCCCGCAGGTTCCGGCCGAGTATCAGGACATCGTGCAACTCGCCTGGCCCGAAGCGCTGATCCTGCGCCAGTCCCGCTTCGTCGGATTCGCCATGCGCAAGATCGCCTTTGACCGCACTCTCGAACTCGACTATCTGCTAAATCGCCGGCAGTCCGCCCAGGAAGGCTTCGATGCCGACTACGGCAAGCTGGTGACGGTCTCGTTCAATCTCGCCTCCATCATCAACAGTCTGCACGAGAAGCGCATCGCCATCGTCGACCTCAAACCCATGAACGTGAAGGTCTACAAGGAATCCCTCTATGTATCGATTCTCGACTGCGACGGTTTCCACATCGCCACCGACGAGTTCCGCTCCGACGCACCGCAGGTCACCCCTGAATATCTGGCGCCGGAATTTCACGGCAACACCGTGGCGCACCCGGAGGCTCAGGACCGCTTCGCGCTCGCCACCATCATCTTCCGCCTGCTGAATTACGGCATCCACCCCTTCACCGGCGTGGCTTCGGACCATAGCAACTATCCGCCGGAGTTGGCGGGCCGCATCAAGCAAGGCCTGTATCCCTACGGAAAGGTCGTCAACACGCGCGTGCGCAAAGTGCCCGCGAGCGTGCACGAGGCCTTCCCCGACAATCTGCGGGAACTGTTCGACCGCGCCTTTGCATCGTCCGGTTATTCAAGGCCGAGCGCGCATGAATGGATCGATGCCTTGGCAATCTACGCCAACAAGCAGAGCGGCCAGATGACGCTCTGCAGCAAGGGCCATCTGCGATTCTCCGGCAGACCCTGCCCAGCCTGCATGCGCGATGCGCTGATCGAGGGCGCCGAAGTGCGGCGCCGAAGCTTCCTCACGCGCCTGCAGAGCGCGCCCGCCCGCACTCTGAAGTATATGCAGAAGACCCTGCGACAAACCCATAACTCGCCGTTTCAGGCCGCTTTGGCG
Organism: uncultured Gammaproteobacteria bacterium; assembly: GCA_963813755.1. GTDB lineage: Bacteria > Pseudomonadota > Gammaproteobacteria > Steroidobacterales > Steroidobacteraceae > Bog-1198. The sequence continues at coordinate 686,123 of CAWEZY010000003.1, forward strand.
CAGGCCCAGCTCGCGGCGGTGCAGCTGGCGCCGCCCGCCAAGATCTCAACGCGCAACGCCATTGCCCTTGAGATTCTTTGGATCTGCGGACTGCTGATCACCTATTGGTGGACGAAATGACCTGGGCGGCCGTTACAGCCCTGTGGCTCCTGCCGCTGTTCATCGCCTGGCTGTGGCGACCGCGTCAGCCCGTGGGTCCCGGCGCTTGGGCCCTGCTCATCGCCTTTGGCGCACTCGGCGTCTGTGCCCTGTGGTTCGGCCTCTATGCCCACTCGGTCGAACCCGCGGGCTTTACCCACTGGAAACCCACGATCCTTTATTGGACGCTGGCCGCCGTCATGATAGCGGCCCCGCTGTTCGGCTGGGGCTACCCCGTGAAGATCATCGTCGGCGCCTACTTCGCGTTGTCGAACCGCGAGTGGCGCTGGATCAACCTGGGTTTCACCGCCATGTACACCCTCATGGGCGCCGCCAACTTGTGGGTGGCCTCCGAGTCCTCCTATAAGGACTGGGTCGGCTTCAAGTACGCCTGCATGATGAATCTGCTCATCCTCGTCCTGTTCCGTCTGAACTTCGTCTGGTTGCCGCTGCTCATCGAGGATGTGTCCGTTAAGCTTTTTCGCCGTGTCAGTGCGGCCTTCCGATATCTGTCGAGCCTGTTTTGAATCGAGGCAGGCTACGGTCCTTCCCAATCCACGAATTGGCAATTCGCGAGCGGGCCTGTAAGCTCACAATGGTTTCCCGTCCATGATCCGAACTGCGCGAACTTTTTCGGCGTTTAGTCGCTAGCTTAAGGAATTCCGCGTGAGCGTCACGAGTAAGCAGGTCTTATCGACTGCGCCGCAGCGAATGGAACCGCACACACCAGAAGAATGGTTGGAGGCTCTATCCAAGGGCGCCTGCGACCCCGATACCTTTTCGCGCGCGATGACCGATTATTTGCAATCGGTCCCGGATGGGTCTTGGGAATTGCTTTCGGTGCTCGACCAGACCTATCGGCGGGGAAAAATTGGCGAGGAGTTGTTTCAGAGCCTCAAATCACGATTCCAATCCGTCGCACTTGACTCCGATGCGATCGGCGCTGCGCGCGTTCCGACGCTCTTGACGCAAAAGCGGCCTGCCGCCGCCGCATCCAAGAGCGCAGCGCCTTCCACCGTTAATTTGGCGAAGCCCAACGCTGAACGGCAAAGCCCTGAGGCAACCGAGTCGCTGCGCGGCCGATACCGCCTTGGAAAAGTACTGGATCGAGACGCCGTCGGCACGGTGTACGAGGCCATCGATCAGGACCGTCTGGATCTGGCGGCGCACGGCCAAAAAATGGCAGTCAAAGTCCTGCATAGGGCGATCAGCGCGCACGTCGACTTGTGCACCGAGCAGCGCCGGCAATTCCAATTCTTGCAGTCGCTGTCGCATCCGAACATTTTGCGTGTTCACGAATTCGATCGCGATGGCGAGACAGTCTTCTTTTCCATGGAATTGCTCGGCGGCCTACCGCTCAGCGCCGTGCTGGCGAACAGAGAACACTTGGCGCTGGAGCGCACCCATGCGGCCACGATCATCCGACACGTCGGAGACGCAATCCTATATGCCCACAGGCGCGGGGTGATGCATGGCGATATAGGTCCGCGCAATATCTTCATCACCGATGAGGGCGACATACGGGTCTTGGGCTTCGGCGCCTTGCGGACGCCCGCGCCGGACCCCCAGGTTGCGGAATTCGCACCGGATCGCAATCTTTCCGTCGCGACGTGGGCCCCTGCCGGTCAACAGACGCTGGCGGGGGATCATCCCGCGGCTGGTGATGATTTGTGTGCCATTGCATGTCTCGCATGTGTGCTGTTGAGCGGATATCACCCGTTTGATAATCGCAGCGTCGCCGAAGCACGTGCGTTGCGTCTGAAACCGCGAAGGCCGCCGGGACTGCCCTACCGTCAATGGAATGCGATTCGGTCGGGGCTGAAATTCGAGGGTGAGCGGGCTCCGTCCGATGTCGCGAAGTGGCTGCAAGAGGTCGTTCAACACCGCGGCGCGGAGCAATTGCCGATTTTGTCGGTGCTGATGAGCGCGCCGCCACCGCGGCGGAGATATTCGGCTGTCCGCATTATGATCCTTTTGATCGCGTTGGGTGCGGCCATGGGCGTTTGGATCGATTTGCACTTCGAATCCGCGGCGAGCATGGCCGCGATAATGGAAACCCAGATGCGGCGGTCGGCAGCGCTCGGCGAGGCATGGGCCACACGAATGTCCGAGGCGGTGCGCCGCGCGGCGGGAGTCGCAAGCGCGACGCCCGATGCACGTCAATCGATGGTGCCGCCAGCGACCCCGTCCGCCGGGTCGGCGGCAAAATCAGCGACTACCCTTGCGCCGGCTCCCTCACCCGCGAACCTCTTATCCCATGCGCAAAATCAGGCCGCTGAGCCGACTCGAATCGCACCGCCTGTGCCGGCGGACAACTCGCCGTCGCGCATCGAGTTGGCTTCGGAGACTACCGACGTGACCGGTAACGCGCCCATGGCCTTGGTGTCGGTCCGCCGCAGAGGCAACCTGCTCAGAGACGCGACATTCGTCTGGTGGACTGAAACCGGAAGCGCAAAGGCGGGAGCGGATTTTGAGCCCGTCGCACCGCGTATGGAAACCATCAAGGCCGGCAAGGATCGGCTCAACCTGCAGATTCCAATCGTATCCGACTCGACGCGTCGACAGCCTAGGAATTTCTTCGTGGTCATCGACCAGCCCGGTCCTCATGCCTCTTTGGGCTCACGAACGGTGGCAAAAGTCAGTATATTGCCGCCTGACTAACCCCATCTCCTTATCGGCATCTCGTCGCCGCAGGCATCCCCGGGGTTTCGATCCCGCTGACGGCAAGGATGGGCGCAGTCCGTCGACTAGAAAAAGCACGGAATCGGACATGTACGACTTATTGAACTACCCCCGCCTGCTGTTCGCGCTATCGTTCCTCACGCTGTGGCTCACGACGCGCTTGGGAGCCTCCATCGGTAAAAAACGCCTGATGGATCCGAACGTTCGCGAGGACTTTGGCACCATTTTAGCCGCGACGCTGACCTTGAGCGGACTCATCATCGGTTTCAGCTTTTCGATGGCCATCAACCGCTACGAGCAGCGTAAGAACTACGAAGAGGCCGAGGCCAATGCGATCGGCACGGAGTACCTCCGCGCGGACTTGTTGCCGCCCGAGAACGCCGCCCCGGTGCGAACGTTGCTGCGCCGTTATCTCGATGAGCGACTCTCGTTTTATCGGGTTCGCAACGCGGAGCAGTTGCGGCAGATCGACGACCGCACCGCGAAGCTGCAGGCCGAACTTTGGGCGGCGGTCAGCCGCACCGCCTCGACACAACCCACGGCCGTCGCGGCATTGGCCGCCGCGGGCATGAACGATGTCTTGAATTCGCAGGGCTACACGCAGGCCGCCTGGTTGAACCGAATCCCGGCGGGCGCCTGGTTTCTCATGGCGGCGATCACCGTGACCTCCCAGCTATTGATCGGTTATGGCGCACGAAGCGGCAAAGCGCAGGGCGCATTGTTTACGGTGCTCCCGTTTGTCGTATCCATCTCATTCCTGCTCATCGCCGACATCGACAGCCCCCGTAGCGGCATCATTCACGTGACACCGCAGAACCTTATGATTCTTGCCGATGCGCTGCGCACGCCCTGAGCGGCGGCCTGCCGAACTCGCGGCTGAATAAGCCTGCTCTATTGCGGCGAGAGCACGTGAACGCCGCTCGCCTGCGGACCGAGATCTCCCGGTTGCTCTGAAAAGCGCACGCGCAATCCGGTGACCAGATCCTCGAGCCGGCCACCCACCAGGCTGTTGCCATGGAAATAGAAGAGCCGTCCGTCCTCGGTCTCGATGCGCCCGAAGCTTCGCCGCGGATCTATTTCGCAAATCCGCCCTTGCAGCGGCTCAACGTGCGCCTTGATCCCTTTCCTGTGCCGCCTCTCATAATCCTCGAGCTGGCGTCGCACTGATCGAAAGGCGTCGCGTAGCGACACATAGGCATTTTCATGGGCATGGTTGAGATCGTGCGTGCGGGCGACCACGATCTTCTCATCGGGGACCGTGATTTCGATTCGAAATTCGAACAGCGACCCTTGGTGGCCGTGTTGATGCGGCTCTTCGACCACTACCTGACAATGCAGGATATGCGCGCTGAATTTATCCAGCCGGCTCATGAGCTTGCGAATGCGCTCTTGCAGAGCGGGCGAGGGTTCCATGTGGCGAAAGGTGATCTGTAGTGGCAGGTTCATGATGCGAAACCCATGGTTGTGCTCCGGATTGAAGATCTATACCGCCCGCCGGGCCGGAAACCAATCCGTAGTCCCCGCAACCGGGGTCATTTTCGCAGCAGCAGAGGCGTTTGGGGCCCCAGGGTCCTGCAGCAGCGAAAGCCGAGGCGGTAATTCGCATGGCTGCCGGTATCCATGACCCGGGAGCCGTGCCAAAACGGCGCGCAGCTCGTTGGACCAAAGAAAAGCGGTTCGCATCATTGGAGTGTCTCGGTGATGGGGGCCGCACTGGGCCTTGGCGCGGCGCCTACGCTTTCCAACGCGACCTGCTCGCCTTGCTCGGGCACCAGAACCTCGGTGTCGAATTCGCGTCGCAGATATTGGCGCAAGGTGTCCGCCGCCGCCGGTTCGCCATGCGTGACAAATACGCGCCTTGGTATGCTCGGCGCGCCGCGCAGCCACGCCAACAGTTGATTGCGGTCGGCATGACTCGAGGCGCCGTGCAGCTGCGCCACTTCAGCGCGCACCGGAATCCATTCGCCGTGCATTTTGATCGCCTCGGCCCCGCCCACCATCGCGGCGCCGCGCGTGCCCGCCGCTTGATAGCCGCTGAACAGAATCAAATTCCGCTTATCCGGCGCGAACGCCTTCAGATGATGCAGAACCCGGCCGCCAGTTGCCATGCCGCTCGCCGAGATGATGATCATGGGTCCGTGCAGCGTGTTCAGATGTTTCGACTCCTCGACGCTGTTGACGAATTTCGCCGCCGAGCACATGGCGCGGCACTGCGAGGCGCTCAGCCGATGCTGGTCGCTGAATTCGCTATAAATCGCCGTGACGTCGGTGGCCATCGGACTATTGAGGAATAGCGGAACATCGGGAATTTGACGCTGCGCCTTGAGATTCGCAATCAGAAGCAACAGCGACTGCGCCCGACCGACGGCGAAGGCCGGAATCACCACCACGGCATCACGGGCCAATGCGCGCTTGAGAATCGTGGCGAGCTCGGTTTGCGCGTCCATCGTCGGATGAAGTCGATCGCCGTAGGTCGATTCGATCAGCAGCCAGTCGGCCGCCGGAGGCCGCGCCGGCGGCAGCATGATCGGGTCGTCGGAGCGCCCGAGATCCCCCGAAAACAATAGGCGCCCGTCCGGCGTATCGAGCAGTGCCGAGGCGGCGCCGAGCAGGTGCCCCGCCGGCAATAAGCGCGCCGTAATGCCGGGCAGCAGCGCAACGTCGGTCGACCACTCGATCGGCTGCAGCAACTTCAACGCGGCAGCGGCATCGGCTTCCGTATACAGGGGCAGCGCCGGCGAATGCTTCGAGAATCGATGTCGATTGGCGAATCGCGCATCTTCTTCTTGCAGCCTGGCACTGTCCGGCAGCATGAGCTCGAGCAGTTTGGCGGTTGCGGCGGTGCAATGCACGGGACCGCAAAACCCCGAGCGCGCGAGCACCGGCAGGTATCCGGAGTGATCGATATGCGCATGCGTCAGGAGGACCGCGGCGAGTGTCCGGCTCTCGAACGGCAATCGCTGCCAATTGCGCTCCCGCAGGCGCTTCAGGCCTTGGAACAATCCGCAATCGACCAGCAGCTCGTGCGTACCGCTGCGTACCAGGTACTTCGACCCGGTCACCGTCCCGGCGCCGCCCAAGAACGTGAGTCTCATGGCACCGCCCCCCTTAGCCTGAACTATTCATTAACAACGGAAGCGCTGGAAGGAGGCGGGATCGGGCGGTCATTTTCCGGAGCGTGAAAAACAGGACGTTTTTCCCGCAGCCCCCAGGGATGGGTTCACGGCGGTCCGGAAAATGACCGCCCGATCCCGCCTCCGTACGCAAAGATTCTTATCGTTCATTAATACTTCAGATTAGCGGACAATTGCGCCGCGCTAATCATCCGACAAATGTACCCGAGGAAACATCCGGTGTTCTACGGAGGGTGCGGCTGCGTCGAATGCGCCCGCAGCATATGGAATTGCAAAGCAACCCGCGCAGCCGGTCCAGGGATCTGGTATTGATCACCGCTTCCTTGGTCACCCATCCGCAATCGTGGCGATTAACACCGCATTCGTGCCGCCGAACGCAAACGAATTCGACATCACGCTTCGCACTGATATTCCATAGCGAGCTTGGCCAGCCACATAGTCCAGATCGCATGCCGGATCGGGGAAATTAAGGTGCATAGTGGGCGGCACGGTGCCGCGCTTCAAGCACATCAGCGCAACGACGAACTCAAGTGCGCCGGCCGCACCGAGCAGGTGACCGTGCATCGACTTCGTTGAACTGACCGGGATCGAATACGCACGCTCACCAAACACCGCTTTGATGGCAGCCGTCTCGACCGCATCGTTTTGCAACGTGCCCGTTCCGTGCGCGTTAATGTAGTCCACGTCGCCTGGACGCAGGCTTGCCGAGTCAAGTGCTGCTCGCATCGCGTTCGCTTGTCCTGCCACGGTCGGCCTGGTGATGTGGGCGACATCGCTCGTCAAGCCGTAGCCCGATAACTCCGCATGTATCGGTGCGCCGCGAGCAACCGCGTGGTTCCACTCCTCGAGCACTGCGAACGCCGCGCCCTCGCCCAGCACCAGTCCGGTTCTGGTACGTGCGAACGGTCGACACGAAGCGGACGGGTCATGCGGATCCTCAGTCGCGAGTGTGCGCATGGCTTCCCAAGCGCGTAGCACGCCGAATACCAACGGCGCCTCGGCACCGCCCGCCAGCATGATATCCACCTCGCCGCCATTTATTCTGCGCGCCGCCTCGCCGAGCGCAACCGCGGATGACGAGCACGCGGTCGAATAGGTGAGAATCGGTCCCGAGAGCTCGTGATCGATTCCAATCCAGGAGGCCGGTGAATTGATCATCGCATTGAGCACGCTGTAGGGCGGAATCCGATCCGATCGCTCGGCGTACAGCGTGTGATACCCCTCTTCGGTAGTCGCAGCGCCCCCCAAGGCGCTTCCGACGAAGACGCCGCAGCGCTCGCGCCGTTCAACCGTGAAGTCGAGGCGCGCATCGGCTATGGCCTGCCCGGCGGCGACCAAAGCCAACTGGCTGACACGATCAAGCATCCGCAGCCGCGGCTCGGGGAAATGTGCGCGGCCATCGAAGTTGACCGACGCCCCGATCGGGGAACGCAGGCCTCGAGCCTGAGGATCGGCGAGGCGCTGCACGCCGGATCGACCGGCCAGGAGATTTGCAAATAGTTCTTCGCTGGAGCTGCCAAGTGGCGCCTCGACGCCCAACCCGGTGACCGCGACACGGTGCAAGGTCATTTCTCGCTGGGGACTTCGGAAGCGCCGGGCGCGCGCGATAGGATTCGTCGCGCGATGAGCTCATCGACGTATCTGACGACGTCATTGACCGTGACCAAATCGGTGGGTGTGTCCGCGGTAATCTTGACGCCGTAGCGATCCTCGATTTTAAACATGAGCTCGAGCAGGCTCAATGAATCGATTTTCAATGAGGCGAGCGTCGCGCCCGACGTCACCCGCTCGCGCGCGACACCATAATCGCGAACCAGAATGTCGGTCAAGGTGTCGAGGGTGCTCATGAAGCGGCTTGGAACAATGGTGATGGCGCTGTGGGGCTGCGGGCTTTTCCCGCCCAGCGCGCCGCTTCGGTCAACACCGGCGGCCAACTGCGCAAAACTGCAGTGGCCGGAGCGCTAAGAGCGGGACGCATGGCGCAGTGGGCGAACGCGGCGGCAAGTCGCAGTCGGTGCACGAAGGCGCTGCGCCACGCCGCGGCATAGTCTCGATGAATCTCGCGCGAGCGCCTCTCATCAACCGCGGCGACGGGCTGCATGACGAGTTGACTCGTCAGCATGAACGCGGATTGCAGCGCCATAGTGATGCCTTCGCCGATCAGCGGATGCGTCTCCCCCGCCGCATTGCCAACCCGAAACGGCCCTTGTTTCCTGCCGATTCGCATCCCGGGACGCAACGGTCCCACCGACAGCCATGGTCCGCTGTGCTGCGCGCCATCGAGAACCTCCCGAACCCCCCTGCATGAGGTGCGCAAATATTGCTCGATCGCGATGCCGGCGGGCGCGCCGGGGGTCCGCGCGCGGCATTCGCGCAAGATGTCTCGACGGATGCAGCAAGCGAGGGTGAGCCGGTCGCCCTCCGCGACCACCATTCCGCCATAGCCACCCCTGAAGCTGAGCACCGGCAGCAGTCCGCCAGGAAGCGCGGCGCGGTGAAAGCTAGCCTTGAAGCCAAAGAGATCCGAACCGTATCGTGGTGCGCGAATACGCGGGTCCGGACCGTCCTGCCTCCGATCCGGATCCGTTTCCCAGGAACCGTGGCCGTCGATAACAATCGATACGCGGATCGAAAATGAAGTGCGGACAGGGGCCGCTTCAGGCGAGGGCCCACCGCCAACTGCTTCGATCATGCAATCGAAGCGGCCTGGATGCCTGCGCAGCGAGCGGACTTTGGCCGGTTGCAGAATTGCAACGCCGAGGGCCCGCGCCCGCCCGAGAAGAAGCTCATCCAACTTGTCGCGGCCCAGCGCCCGGCCAAAGCGATAGGGTCCATCGGTACAGGGCGGCAGATCCGCCACGATGGTCCATGAACCGCTCATCCAGCCGACCCTTTGCAATTCGGGTCCCGCGCTGTCCCGAACGGCCGGACCGACTCCCAGTACATCGAGCAACTCGAGGTTTCCGGGCGTAAGGCACTCGCCACAGACCTTTTGACGCGGATAGATCTGCTGTTCCGCAATAATCACGCGCCAACCGGCCTGCGCCAGCAAAATGGCCGTTGTTGCGCCGGCAGGGCCGCCGCCGATCACCAGCGCATCGGCGTCAGTAGCCATGTTAAGCGAGCGCTCCGGGCGCGACGGCGTGCGCGCTAACGCGGGCGGCGAGGAAGCTGTGGCAGAAAGGCAGCGCCCGATATTCTTCAAGCCGCCAGGCCTGCTCATCGCCGGGCCAAGCGGCCGAAATTTCCTCTCCCGCGAATCCAGCGGCGACACTCTTGATGGCATCCTCCCGTGTGACGGCATTCGATCCGAGCATAACGACCAGACGACTGCCGAGATCCGAAAGCCGGTCGCGGCGAGGTTCGCTCGCGATAAACGCCCGACATGCAGCCGCAACTCCCCTGAGAAGCACGCGCAAGTCCGGATCCTCAAAGTGATGCAGGAACAGACTGGCAATGCACAGATCGTAGCGAACCGTGCCGGTTGCTCGCGCCCAGACCAGGGCATCTTCACACACCACGTTCACTCGCCATCCAAGTCTATGGAAACCATCGAGGGTGTTAAGATCGACTGCCGGGTGCCGGTCCAGCAGCGTGAGTTCAACGTCCTGCCACTCGGGCTGCAGGGTGCGCGCGAGCCGCAGCAGCAGCGTGCCGTCTCCGGCGCCCAGTTCCACGATGCTCCTAGGGGCGGTTGCGAGCCGAAGGTTCGCCACCAAATTCCTTAGTATCGTGAGCGAACCCATGGCGCGGTGTATGCGCCGCAAGTCTCGGCGCGACCCCTGGGCGCGGGGGTCCTCCGGATCGAGATCATCCAGCAGCTCCCGGCACACCCTACGGGCCATGGCTGTCATTGCTCCCTCATTCGACTGCCAGCAGGGCGCCATGGCAGGTGAACCCGGCGCCAAAAGACGACATCCACCACCAACCGCCGGCCGTGCCGTCGGCCAGCGCCGCATCGAGCACAAAGTAGACAAAGGCGCTGCTCAAATTTCCGTACCGGCGAAGTGCGTCGCGGCTGTGGCGCAGCGACTCAGGAGACAGGCACAAACTCTCCTCAAGCGCCATCAGCACATCGCGTCCACCCGCGTGCATAATCCAGCCGTTGATTTGCTCGCGCGCGAGGCCTGCGCGTACCAGTGTCTTGATCAGGATCTCCTGCGCGTGCTGCGCGGCAATCCGCGGCACCGCGCGCGTCAAAATGTTCCGCAACATTCCGTTTCGGTGCTCGAATCGCAATGCCTCGCGTTCATCGGGATTTATCAGCGAGGCCGATTCGCCCCATTCCACTCGACGCCGAGCCGGCGGTCTCTTGCGAGAGAGCACGGCGGCACCGGCACCGTCACCAAATAAACAGGCGCTGATCAATACGCCGGCATCGTCATCCAAGTACAGCGCGGCACTGCAGACTTCGACGCAAATGGACAGCACATGATCGCACTGGCCCGCCTGAAGCAGCGCGTTTGCAAGTTGCCAGTTGGGCAGCGCCCCGGCGCATCCCTGCCCCACCAGGTCAAAGCCCAACACATCGCCGCGCAGCCCGATCTGCTCAATCGCATAGCCGCTCAAGCCCGGACACAGGTATCCGGTGCATGTGGTAACGACTACGGCATCTATCGCTTCGGGATCCAGAGCCGCGCGTTGTAATGCCGCACGCCCGGCGGCAGCCGCAAGGCGGGGCGCATGCAGCGCAAAGCGTTTCTGCAGCGTGTCTGGATCGATGAAGAACACCTCCTCGAGAGACTCCACGCTGAGCCAACGCTCCTCGATCCCGTTGTCGCGAGTCAGCACCAACTTTGCGATCGCTCGGGAACGTGAATCGAGGCGTTCGAACCAATCCGACGCACTAAAGGCATCCCAGCAATCGCGCTTTGTAAAGCACTTCTCGGGCAGCGCCGTACCGAGGGCATTTAAATACATAAGTCGCTCTTGATCCCGGTGGCCTGACACCGCCATCATCTGTCAGTAAACCCGATTGGCTGAATATATGCCGATTGGTTGAATAATGCGTGATTGCATGGCCCGCGGCGCCGTGATGCCGCGCAGCATCGCGACGCCTCTCGATCACTCGATCGGGCGAAGTAAATTCCAGGCGGCGTCGGATGCGCCCTCAGCGCATGGTATTGCGCAGCAGCCCACGCAGCTTGTCCAGGGATCTGGTATTGATCACGTCTTCCTTGGTCAACCACCCGCGCCGCGCCTGACGGATGCCGTCATCCAGATAGTCGAATTGATCGGCGGAATGCGCATCGCTGTCGATGCTCAGCAACGCACCGCAATCGCGCGCGCTCTTGGCATACACGTCGTCGAGATCGAGGCGCTTGGGCTGCGCATTGATCTCGAGATAACAGGGCCTCTCGCACGCGGCGGCGAGCACGCGCCTGAAATCCAGCGGATACGGGGCACGTTCGCCGAGCAGCCGCCCGAATGGATGAGCGAGGATTGACACGTACGGCCTCTCGAGGGCCCGTAGGACACGCCGGGTTTGCTTCGCCTCGGACAGGCCGAACTGGCTATGCACAGCAATCACCACGAGATCGAGCCGTTTCAACACGCTGTCCGCGAGCGCAAGGCTGCCGTCGTCCAGGATATCGACCTCGGCTCCCTTCAGAACGGTCAGACCGCTGAGTGTCGCGTTGAGCTTGTCGATCTCGTCCATTTGGCGCGCGAGCCTCCCGGCGTCGAGACCGTGAGTGATGCCCAAGTATTTCGAATGATCCGTGACCGCAAAGTACCCCAGGCCGCGGGCCTTGGCGGCGGCCGCCATGCTCTTAAGCGAGTCGTTGCCGTCCGAGGCGTTGGTGTGCGCGTGAAGATCCCCCTTGAGGTCGGCGCGCTCGATCAGCGTCGGCAGCGCCCGACGGCCGGCCGCTGCGATTTCTCCGCGATTTTCGCGCAGTTCGGGCGGAATCCACGCCAGGCCGAGCGCGGCGTATACCTCTTCCTCGGTGGCGCCGGCGAGCCGCTTGGCGCCACGGAACAGGCCGTACTCGCTGAGCTTCAATCCCTTCTTTTGCGCCAGCCGCCTGAGCTGGATGGCGTGGTCGCGGCTCCCGGTCAAATAATGCAGCGCCGCCCCGAAGCTCTCCGGCGGCAGCACGCGGATATCCACCTGCAACCCGTTTCGCAGCATCCCGGACGCCTTGGTCGCTCCCGCTGCGCTCAGCGCCTTGAGATCATCATAGTGTTGCAGCGCCTTGATGGGTGTCGCGTCGCTGCGCGCGCACACAACCACATCGAGATCCCCCACGGTGTCCCTGCCGCGCCGATAGCTTCCCGCAATCTCGACACGCATCACGCCCGGAATTCGCTCAAGAAACGCCTTTAAGGGCCGCGCATATTGGGTCGCCACCGAAAACGCCAACCGGCGGGGCTCGCTCGGCTTCTCGGCCGTCGCTTCGAGCAACTGCGAACGGATCTTGGGTCCGAATCCCCGCAATGAGGCCAGTCGCCCGTCCGCCAGCGCGCGCCGCAGATCCTCGATTCCCCGAACCTTGAGGCCGGTGTTCAGAGCCCGCACCCGCACGGGGCCAAGACCGGGCAGCGCCAGCAGCTCCCGCAGTCCCCGCGGCACTTGCTTGCGCAACTTCTCCAGGGCATGGATATTCCCCGTTTCCAGTAGTTCCTCAATCTTGGCGGCGAGCTCCGCGCCGATGCCCGGCAAGGCGTCGAATTCCTTCTCGCCGCCCATGCCGGCAAGCTCACGTGCAAGGCTGCGCACGACCTGGGCGGCGCGTCGATAGGCGCGGATGCGAAACGTGTTCGCGCCTTGAATGGCAAGGAGATCCGCCATCTCGTCGAACGCCGCAGCGATATCTTCGTTGTGCGCGGTCATGACGATCGAACACTAGCGCCGCCGCGGCAGCCGTCGATGAGGAGATATACCTATTGGCCAAACCCCCGGACGAGATAGCCCGGAAAGTGCGAACTGCAGGCCATCACGTGGGTGATCGCGTCGCGATCGTAGTGATCCCCGGAGCGGTAGGTCTCGAAGTACTCATTCAGACGCCGTACCCGCTCCGGCATCGCGTTCACCGCCTGCAGTCCGACTGAAACTCCGTAATTGGTGAAGGCGAACTTGATGCGGGCGCCGGGCTCACGACAAAAGCAGCCGGCCTCGATCCACATCCGATCGAGCATTTGCAGGCAGCGCGCTTTTTGCGTCACGGCCCAGGCTTCTTCAGGAAAGAACTGGGTCATCCACAGCATCATGCCGAGGCCGAGATCTTGGGTGATGAACAACTCGGGAGCCGTCTGTTCGATCAACTGGCGCATGTCGGCGATCTCATCGGCGAGCTCCGCTTCATCGAGAAGCCGGTAGGACACATAGCCGTCAAAGGCATCGAGCCCGCCGAACCCGTAGCCGGGGTACGGACCGCTGAGATCCTCTTTCATCTTCCAGATCACGCCGCGGCGCGGCCGTACGAATGGGTCATGGATCTGGCGCACCAACTCGATGCCAAGCCGGCGGTAATCGGCGCTATGTCGGCCTAGGATGGCCAACGCGTACAGCCACATGGCCAGGTAGTGAAAATACTGCCCGTCGCGCTCGGGCGCCTCGCCAATGCGAATGCCGCGCGGGCGCCCGAGCACTCGATACACTTCGGCGACCAGAGATTCCGCCTGATCGAGGTATTGACGCTCGCCCGATTCGGCGTACAGGGAAACGAGCAGAACGAGGCCGAAGGCGTCGGTCCACAAATACCGCAACCCGTTCGGCCAAATGCGCTCATCGCGCATCCACGCCAATTTGGCGATCGCATAGCCCGTGTCGTTTAAACAGGTCATGCTCAGCCAGCTGCGGCGCCTCGACCAATAGCAACGTGATCGCCCGCCAGGGCATCGTTAAGCGCCTCCTCCAGCCGCCCCACCGCTTCATCCACGTCCGCTTCACCGATCATGAGCGGCGGCATGAAGCGAACCGTGCTCTGCCCGCACGACAGCAGGATCAGCCCACGGTGAAATGCGCGCGTGATCAACGCATCGCAGAGCTTCTTCGCCGGTGCCTTGCTCGCTTGATCCGTCACCAGTTCCATGCCGACCATCAATCCCTTGCCGCGGATCTCGCCGATGACCGAATGCCTTTGGGCGAGGACGCCGAGCTTCTTCATGAAATAGGCGCCAACCTTGGCGGCATTCGCGCAGTACTCGCGCTCGACGAGATCGAGAGTCGCGAGCGCCGCCGCGCAGCACAGAGGATTACCCCCAAAGGTATTGCCGTGGGCGCCGCGCGCCCACTTCTGCATGATGCTGCGTTTGGCGACCATCATTCCGATGGGCATGCCCGACCCCAGGCCCTTGGCCAGCGTCACGATGTCCGGTGCCACTGCCCAGTGCTGCGCGGCGAACATTTTTCCGGTGCGGCCGATGCCGGACTGCACTTCGTCGAATATCAGCAGAATGCCGTGGCGATCGCACAATTCGCGCAAACCGGATAGAAATCCGTCCGGCGGCACGAGATAGCCGCCCTCGCCCTGGATGGGTTCGACCAGTATCGCCGCCACTTCGCCGGCCGGCACATTGTGGACAAACAAAACCTCTTCGATGTAACGCAGCACCGCCTGCCCCTGGTCCGCGCCGGCGAACAGCGGTCGATAATTATTGGGATACGGCACGTGCGTCACGCCGGGCATCGCCGGGAAGAAGCCCTTCTGCTGCGTGTATTTGCTCGAGGTAAAGGCCAACGATCCCATGGTTCTGCCGTGGAAACCACCGAGGAATCCAATGAAACGGCCGCGTCCCGTGACGTAGCGCGCGAGCTTGAGCGCGGCCTCGACGCTTTCGGTCCCTGACTGGGCGAAGAAACTCATCGCCGGCACCCCCACCGGCGACAATTCGTTCAAGCGCTCGGCGAGCCGCACCTGACCTTCGTGCCAATAGTCCGATGAGATATGAATGAAGCGATCCGCCGCGTCCTTGATCGCCTGTACCACGACAGGATGACTATGTCCGGTGCTGCACACGGCGATGCCGGCGGCAAAATCCAAGAATCGATTGCCGTCCACATCCCACACCTCGGCCCCCTTGCCGTGAGACATGACGAAAGGGTAATCGCGCGGATAGGACGGGGAGTCCACCAGCGCGTCGCGTGCCAACAGCGCTCGCGCCTTGGGTCCCGGAAGTTCGGTCTTGATATGTGTTTTTTTCACGGCCCGTCCCCGCTCAATTTTGATTCGAATATCCATGACCCGCTTGCATCGCCGGGCGCGCTCATTATATCGCCAGCGGGCGGCAATCTTCCCGATACATCGCACAGCCTTATACGGCGCACAGGCGCTGCGTTTTGATTCGTGCGGGCAAAGCGATTAGCATCTAGCCGATGCGATCCGTCCAGGCCCGCCGGCCGCTGCAATACCTAGACGGCCGATGACGCCGCACAAGCGACCGCAACTGCTAGGCTTTTGGATGTGCGTCGCCTTGGTGGTCGGGAATACCATCGGTTCGGGCGTATTTTTATTGCCCGCCTCGCTCGCTCCCTACGGACTCAATAGCGTCATTGCCTGGGGTTTCACCGGATGCGGCGCGCTCTTCCTCGCGATCGTGTTCGCGCAATTGAGCCGGGCATTTCCCCAGGCGGGCGGTCCCTACGCATACGTCAATCTGGCATTTGGGCCCTTTACGGCATTCATCGTGGCGTGGGGCTATTGGATTTCGATCTGGGTGGGAAACGCCGCGATCGCGACCGGTGCCGTGAGTTATTTGAGTCCGCTGATGCCGTGGATCGCGACCGTACCGGGCGCATCGGCGGGCGTCACGTTGCTTTTCTTGTGGCTGCTGACGGCCGTCAATTGTTATGGCATCAAGGCATCGGGCTGGGTGCAGAGCGTCACGACCGTGCTCAAACTGCTGCCGTTGGCCGCGATCTCCGCCTTGGGCCTGCTGGCGGTGCGCGCACCGACAATCGTGGCCGCGTCCGCGATACCGCTGTCGGTGAGCGGCACCACCGCGGCGGCCACGCTGACTCTCTGGGCGCTGTTGGGCCTCGAGTCGGCGACGATTCCCGCCGGCAAAGTGCACGACCCGAGCCGCATCATTCCCCGCGCGACCCTGCTCGGCACCGTGATCACCGCCCTCATCTGCGTCGTTGCCTGCACGACGGTGCTGCTGTTGGTGCCGCCCGCGACGCTTGCCTCTTCGAACGCGCCGTTCGTCGATTTGGCAAGCCGCTATTGGGGCACGATTGCCGGCAAGACCCTGGCCGTGTTCGCCGCGATCAGCGGCTTCGGCGCGCTCAACGGTTGGATTCTATTGCAGGGAGAACTGCCCAATGTGATGGCGAAAAACGGCGTGTTCCCGCGCATCTTTGCGCAAGATTCGGCGCGCTTCGCGCCGACCTTCGCGCTGTTGTTCTCGAGCGGCCTGGTGAGCGTATTGATCCTGATGAATTACCAAAGGACCATGGTGAGCGTCTTCACCTTCATGATCTTGTTGTCGACCACCGCATGCCTGGTGCTGTATCTGCTGTGTTCACTCGCCTTATTGCGTCTGCAGTGGAGCGGACAGATGCCGCGGCAGCGCGGCAGGATCGTGCCGCTCGCGACGGTCGGAGTCATCGCCACGACGTTTTCCCTGTGGGCCATCGTCGGTGCCGGCCGCGAAGCGGTCCTTTGGGGGGGCGTTTTGCTGGTGCTCGGTGCCCCGCTGTATTTCCTGGTTCGAAGCGACACGCAGCGGCTGGCATGATCTCGTGGCGATCGCCGGTACCGGCGCCGTGGCCTGGCTCAACAGCTGACCTCCCGCTCCGCCGGCGCATGCCGCAGCGTTCATTGCGGCAATCCTCCCGCCAAAAGCTCCGCAGCAGGATTTTCTTGCCTCGACACGCAACATTTGCCGGCGCGCCAAGTCTTAGATTGCCCCGTACCGTCCAAGCGTTTCGCACCCGCCACCTTGAATGATCGAAATGGTTGGACTAACCTGATTTTGCTGCTGCGCCGGCGCTGGTTTTAAAAACAGCGGTTTTTGCGTCGCCAGGTGTGTGCCGCACAAATGATTTTCATCGCTCAAGGCAAGGCTCGACACAGAGCACTGGTCAGGCGTCATGGCGCAGGTCTTTCGACCCGGGCAGATTTTCGCGCTTAAGTTCGGCGCGACTGTGGTTTTGATTTTCTGCGTTGCCGGAATCTTGCTGTGGCGCACTCTCATCGCCGAGTCGCCGCCTATCGATTCCCCGGTCGCGCAGACCCCCCCCTTCAGTCATAAGCATCACGTCAGCGACGTCGGTCTGGATTGCCGCTTTTGCCATGCGTCGGTTGAAACCTCGGCCTTTGCCGGCTTGCCGCCGACCTCCACCTGCATGACCTGCCATTCGCAGCTGTTCAAGGGGCAGTCGATTTTGGCGCCGGTTGCCGCGAGTCTTCGTGAAGACCGCCCGCTGCATTGGATTCGCGTGCACCGGCTGCCGGACTTCGTCTATTTTCACCACGACATACACATCTCCAAGGGGATCGGCTGCTCGACCTGTCACGGGCGCGTGGATCAGATGCCCCTCATGTGGCGCACCCAGTCGCTGGAGATGTCGTGGTGCCTGGACTGCCACCGCGCGCCGGAGAAATACCTGCGTCCGCGCGGCCGGGTGTTCGACATGACCTGGCAGCCGCCTCCCGATCAGCTGGAGCAGGGCCGCCTGCTGTCGGCGGCCTACCGGATCGATCGCCGCCGCTTGACGGGCTGCTCCAACTGCCATCGATAGACAAACAATATGCCCCCCACCGACATGCGTGAGTTTCCGCCGCACCAAGACGCCCTTGGCGAGCCTGCGCCGCTTTGGAGAAGCCTGGAACCGCCCGCCTCGCCCACCGACGTTTCCACGCTCGATCGGCGGCAATTTCTGCGCCTCACGGCGGCGTCCTTGTCCTTGGCCGGCGCCGGCGCCTGCAGCCGCGCGCCCCAGCAAACGATCGTGCCCTATGTGCACGCACCGCCGCAGCTGGTGGCGGGCGATCCATTGTATTTCGCGACTGCCGTCGATCTGGGCGGCGCCGCGCAAGGGCTTCTGGTCAAGAGCAACTACGGCCGGCCGACCAAGATCGAAGGCAATCCATCGCACCCGGGCAGCCTCGGCGCAACCGATATCTTCGCCCAGGCCGCGGTGCTCGATCTATGGGACCCGGATCGCGCTCAAGCCGTGCTGCATCGCGGCCACGTGAGCACCTGGGAGGCTTTTGTCGCCGATCTGAGTGCGAAGATCGGCCGCCTGTCCGTCAACGCCGGGAACGGGCTGCGCATCCTGTCCGAGAGCGTCACGTCGCCGACGCTCGCCAATCAGTTGCACGCGCTGCTCGAGCGCTTCCCCGGTGCACGCTGGCACCAATATCAGCCGATCAATCGCGACCACGCCTACGAGGGCAGCCGCCTCGCGTTTGGCGAAGCGCTCGAAACGCGCTATCACTACGATCAGGCGCGCGTGGTGCTGAGTCTGGACGGCGATTTTCTTGGCGCGCCCGGAGTACGCTATGCGCGCGATTACGTAGGCGCGCGCCGCGCCGCCGATGGCCAGCCTGATCCGGGCCGGCTCTATGTCATCGAATGCACCCCGACGCTCACCGGCAGCTTTGCCGATCATCGATACGCCGCACGATTCGGCCAGATCGAGGCGATTGCCCGCGCCCTGGCGCAGGCTCTGGGCTTGCCGGTCGCCGGCACACTGGATGCGGCGGTATTGCCCAGCGGCGCCCTGGCCGCCTGCGCGCGCGACCTGAAGCAGAACGCCGGGCGCGCCTTGGTGGCCGTCGGCGATGCGCAACCGCCGATCGTGCATGCGCTGGCGCACGCGATCAATGAGGCGCTGGGCAACCTCGATCGCACCGTGAGCTACACCGCACCGATCCTGGCCCTGGCGGAGTCCCAAGACGAATCGCTGCGCGCCCTGACCGAGGATATGGCGGCCGGAAAAGTCGACACGCTCATCATGCTCGGCGGCAACCCGGTGTACAACGCACCGGCCGATCGGCTCTTTGGCGAACGCCTGGCGAAGGTCGGCTTGAGCGTCCATCTGAGCCTTTACGATGACGAGACCTCCGCCCTCTGCGACTGGCAGATCCCGCAGGCGCATTTTCTCGAGAGCTGGTCCGACACCCGTGCCTTTGACGGCACCGTCGCGCTGCAGCAACCCTTGATCGCGCCGCTCTACGGCGGCAAATCCGCGCACCAGCTGTTAGCACTGTTGCTCGGACGACCGGCTTCGAACGACTACCAGTCGGTGCGCGAGTTTTGGACCAAGGCCCGCCCGCAAACCGATGCCGATGCAGTCTGGGATCAGGCTCTGCACCGCGGCACGCTCGAAGGAACGCAGCTGCCGTTGCGGCCGGCGTCGATCCGGGCGGAGTTTTTGCGCGAGCCGGCCGCGCCGCCCGCCGCCGACACAGAGCTTGATCTGGTCTTCACCCCCGACCCGACTGTCTGGGATGGGCGCTTTGCCAACAACGGCTGGCTGCAGGAGTTGCCCAAGCCTTTGACCAAATTGACCTGGGACAACGCGGCGCTGGTGAGTCCGAAGCTGGCGCAGCGGCTGGGGCTCGCCAACGAAGATCAGGTCGAACTGCGATATCGGGGTGCCGCGGTCCTGGCACCGGTGTGGATCGTTCCCGGCCAGGCCGACGCAACGGTGGCGGTGGCGCTCGGCTATGGACGCAGCCGCGCGGGGCGGGTCGGCACCGGCGCCGGGTTTGACGGCTATTTGCTGCGCCGGTCCGACGAGCCGTGGCACGGCCGCGGGCTGCAGCTGCGCAAGACCGGAGCCACAGTGCGCCTGGCCACCACGCAGCACCATTTCACGATGCACGGCCGCGAGCCGGTGCGGGCGGCGACGCTGGCCGATTTCCGGCGCGATCCCTCAAGAGCGGCGGGGGACGCACATCGGCCCCCCCGGGCGAGCATGTATGCACCCACGCCCGAGGGCCATTATGCCTGGGCGATGAGCATCAATCTGGATGCCTGCATCGGCTGCAGTGCCTGCACCATCGCCTGCCAGGCCGAGAACAACATACCCATCGTCGGCAAGAGCGAGGTGCGGCGCGGGCGCGAATTGCACTGGATCCGCGTCGATCGCTACTACCAGGGCTCGGCCGAGCAGCCGCGCACCTACTTCCAGCCGGTGCCGTGCATGCATTGCGAGGATGCACCCTGCGAAGTCGTTTGCCCGGTCGAAGCGACCGTCCACGACCCGGACGGACTGAATCTGCAGGTGTACAACCGCTGCATCGGCACGCGGTTTTGCTCGAACAACTGTCCCTACAAGGTGCGCCGCTTCAATTTTCTCCAATACTCCGACCAGGACACCGAGAGCCTCAAGGGACAGCGCAATCCGGAAGTGACGGTGCGCATGCGTGGCGTCATGGAAAAATGCACCTACTGCGTGCAGCGCATCACCAACGCGCGCATCGAAGCCGAGAAAGGCAATCGTCGCCTCGCCGACGGGGAAGTGGTCACGGCGTGTCAGGCGGCCTGCCCCACCGGCGCGATTGTGTTCGGCGATCTCAACGATCCGCGCAGTCAGGTCAACCAGGCCAAGGCGTCCCCGCTGGAATATGCCTTGTTGAGCGAGCTCAACACGCGGCCGCGCACCACCTACCTGGCCAAATTGAGCAACCCCAATCCCGAGCTGCTGGCCGCGGCCGGAGCCGGCGCCGACGCCAAGGCGGACGAGACATGAGCAGCGTTGCGGTGCATTCCTACGATTCGATATCGGAAAAGATCAGCGGCATCGTACTGACGGCGCGCACCGCGCGCTGGTGGACGATCGCCTTTGCCGTATGCTCGGTGCTGACGCTGGTGTTCTTCGGCGCGATCGGCTACCTGTTCTACATGGGGGTCGGCATCTGGGGATTGAATGTCCCGGTGGTATGGGCTTTTGACATCACCAACTACGTCTGGTGGATCGCCATCGCCATGTCCGGGACTTTCATATCGGCGGTGCTGCATCTGACGCGCCAGCCGTGGGGCGCCTCGATCAGTCGCTTTGCCGAGGCTATGACAGTCTTCGCCCTGGTGATCGCCGGCATCTTTCCGATCATTCACCTGGGCCGGCCCTGGTTCTTCTATTGGCTGATGCCCTATCCCAACGTGATGTCCCTGTGGCCCCAATGGCGCAGCCCGCTGGTATGGGATTTCTTCGCGATATTGGCCTACCTGCTGCTGTCGCTCATGTTTTGGTATTTGGGAATGATCCCGGACTTTGCCACCCTGCGCGATCGGGCGCGCGCACGCGGCGTGCAATTGACCTACGGGCTGCTGGCGTTGGGCTGGCGCGGCGAGGCGAGCCACTGGCAGCGGCGCCAGAGCGCGCAGCTGCTGCTCGCGGGGCTGGCCGTGCCGCTGGTGGTTTCCGTGCACAGCGTGGTCGGTCTGGATTTTGCGGCCGGCAACACTCCGGGCTGGCACTCGACCATCTTTCCGCCCTTTTTCGTCGCCGGCGCCATGTTTTCCGGTTTCGCCATGGTGATGACCATCGTCGTGCTGCTGCAGCGCGCGTTCGATCTGGGCGACTTCATCACCGAGCGGCACCTGGACAATCTGGCCAAGCTGATTCTGGCGATGGGCCTGGTGCTGGCCTACAGCTACGTGATGGAGCTCTTCATGGCCTGGTACAGCGCCGATCGGTACGAGATTTATACTGCGTTGAACCGCATGCGCGGACCCTATGCGCCGGTCTACTGGTGCTTGATTTTCTGCGTCGTCGTCGTGCCGCAGGCCTTGTGGTCGAGGCGCGTGCGCCACGCGCCCTGGGCGCTGTTCGGCATCAGCATCCTGATCAACGTGGGCATGTGGCTCGAACGCTTCATGCTGATCGTCACCAGCGAACACCGCGATTTTCTGCCCTCGGCCTGGGGCATGTTCTACCCGACCGTGTGGGACTGGGCGATCCTGGTCGGCTCGATCGGCTTCTTTGGCTGGATGCTGCTGCTGTTCGTGCGTTTCGCGCCCTTGATTTCCATGAGTGAAATGCGCGAGTTGCTGACTCACCAGCAGGGTCTCGCATGATGCACGGCCACGCGAGGCCGGTCGAGACGGCGCACGGCCTGCTGGCCGAGTTTTCGAGCCCGGCCGACCTGCTGCACGCCGCGCGCGCAGCGCACGGGGCCGGCTACCGGCGGCTCGAGGCGTACTCGCCGATGCCGGTCGAGGGCTTGGTCGAAGCGCTCGGATCCACCGATCGGCGGCTGCCGCGGCTTGCGCTCGTGGGCGGCATCATCGGCGGTGTCTGCACCTACGCTGTGCAATGGTGGAGCGTCGCCGTCGAATATCCGCTGGACGTCGGCGGGCGCACGCCGTCCTGGCCCGGTCTGGTTCCTGCCACCTTCGAGATGACGGTACTGGGCGCCGCGCTTGCGGTATTTTTCGGCGTGTTGCTGCGCAGCCGGTTGCCCCGGCTCTATCATCCGGTGTTCAACGATGCAGGATTTGCGGCCGCGTCGAGCGACGGCTTCTTCCTGTGCATCGACGCGGCCGATCCACATTACGATCGGCTGCAGACGCGCGAATTTCTAGAGCGCCTGCAGCCCGTGCGCGTCACCCAGGTCGATCCGTAGGGGCCCCGCAGTGAGGCGAACCATTGCAAAGCCGGTTTCTTCGATCCTCCCGCTCCTCGCGGGCGGCCTGTGTCTTGTGCTGCTGACCGGATGCGAAAAAGCCATGCGCAACATGTATGAGCAGCCGAAGTACGGACCGCTGACCGCGAGCAGCCTGTGGCCCGACGGCCAGTCGGCCCGCTCCTTGGAGCCGGACGTGGTCGTGCACAGCGCCGGTGTGCTCGCGGCCTCCTCCAGCGGCCGCCGCGGCGATGTCGCGCTGCCCGACTGGGCCGAAGGCGCCACGGTGCGCGAGGCGGGCGGGGTCACGCTGACCGTACGCACGCCGCCGCCGGTGACGATGGAAGCCCTGCGGCGCGGCCGCGAGCGCTACGACATCTACTGCGCGCCCTGCCACAGCGTGAGCGGGGATGGCGACGGCATGGTGGTGCGCCGCGGATTTCCCGCTCCGGCCAGCCTGAGCACTCCGCTGATGCGCGAGGCGTCGGACGATCATCTATTCAATGTGGTCACCAGCGGCTACGGCGTGATGTACGCCTTTGGCGATCGGATCGGTCCGCAGGATCGCTGGGCCATCGTCGCCTATGTGCGCGCCCTGCAGCGCAGCCGGCACGCCAGCATAAACGATGTGCCGCAGGCCGAGCAGCGCGTGCTGCTGGAGGAGGGGCACTGATGGCAGCGGCTACCCCCAAGGCGCGGCGCCTCGGCGCGGCCTGCCTGGTGGCCGCGGGCGCCGGCGTGCTGCTGCTGTTCGTCGCCGGCCGGCAAAGCGGCCAGAGCTGGCTGCCCTCGTATCTGTTCGTCTGGCTGTTCGTGCTCGGCTTGTCGCTCGGGAGCCTCGCCTGGGTGGCCGTGCACAATTTGACGGGCGGTGATTGGGGGCGGGCGGCCCGGCCGTTTTTTCAGGCCGCGCTGCGCCTGTTTCCGGTGTCCGCGCTGCTCGCTCTGCCGCT
This sequence comes from uncultured Gammaproteobacteria bacterium, assembly GCA_963813755.1. Taxonomy (GTDB): domain Bacteria; phylum Pseudomonadota; class Gammaproteobacteria; order Steroidobacterales; family Steroidobacteraceae; genus Bog-1198. Next base: position 709,556 of record CAWEZY010000003.1, read on the forward strand.
GCTTTTGGCGCCCGCCCGGCTGCTGCCGTGGATGCGCACGGCGGCCGGTGCGCCGAGCGCTGGTTTCGTGGCGGGCCAGCACTGGTACCTGAATTCCGCCTTCTTTTACGTGCGGGCGATCGTCTATTTTGCCGTTTGGCTGGCACTGGCGCGGCTGCTGCGCAATGAGCACGCCGGGGCGCCGAAGCCGCACGGTGGGCGCGGCCCGTCGCTGCAAGCCGTTTCCGCCGTCGGCTTTGTCCTGTACGCCATCACCATGACCTTCGCCGCGGTCGACTGGATGATGTCGCTCACGCCGTCCTGGCATTCGACGGTATTTGGCCTGCTCATCGGCACCGGCCAGGCGCTCTCGGCGCTGGCCGGCGCCATCGTCTGCGCCAACGCGCTGGCGTCCGCCGTCGATGCGCCGCTGCGCCGACGCTTTCACGATCTGGGCAATCTGACGCTGGCGCTGCTGATGGTGTGGGCGTATCTGGCATTTATGCAGTTCTTGATCATCTGGATCGAGGACTTGCCGGATGAGATCCCCTGGTATTCGCTGCGCAGCCAAACCAGCTGGAGGGAGCTGACCTGGTTCGTGGTGGTCGCGCACTTTGCGCTGCCCTTCGTGTTCCTGCTTTCGCGCGGCGTCAAACGAGCGCCCGCGATGCTTGCGGCGGTGGCCGGCCTCGTGCTGCTGGCCTGCCTGGCCGATAGTTTCTGGCTGGTCGTGCCGGTTTTTCGGCCACACGGATTCGAACTGCAGTGGAGCGACCTGGGAGCGCTGCTGGCCGTCGGCGGGCTCTGGCTCGGCTGCCTCATCCTCGTAATCGGACCCCCGGCGGCGCACCCGCTGCGCGGCGTCCTCGTCGAAGGGACTGGTGATCATGGCGCACAACACGCCTGAGGAAAAAGTGCCGGCTGCGCACCCCGGGCACGAGATCTCCGATCTGGACGTGAGCTATGTCCGCTGGTTTTCGCTGGGCATCGTGATGCTGGTGATCCTCAGCGCAGCGGCGGCCTTTTTCCTGCTGAGCGGCTGGCGCATCCCGCGTGCGGCGACCGCTGACGCGGCGGCCGCCGAAGAATCGGCCGCTGCGCCTTTTGCGACGCTGCAAAGTGAGCCGCAGAACGAGCTGCGCAGCTACCGGCGGAGCAAGGCGAGCGAACTGGATGGCTACGGTTGGGTCGACCGCGCCGGCGGCGTCGTGCATATTCCGATCGATCGCGCAATGGAGTTGATGGCGACGGAGGCGCGGACACGATGAAGGCCCTCAACGGCACGATGATGGCCGCCATCGCCCTGCTGCTCGCTGCATCGCCGGCAGGGAGCACCGACATCAGCCGTCGCACCTTCACCGGCACCGTGGATTTCGTGCAGCACGTGGGCCGCAGCCTGCCCGCCGAACTCACGTTTCGCGATGAACGCGGCACCGCCGTGCGGCTCGGCGACTACCTGGGCACGAGCCCGTCGGGCTTGCTCTTTGCCTATTTCGGCTGCACCAATCTGTGTCCGCTGCAGATTCGCAATCTCGCCCTGCGGCTGGCCCAAGCATCGGGCGCCGCGGCGAATCAGGCGCAGATACTCGTTGTCAGCATCGATCCTCTGGATACGCCGGCCCGGGCGGATCGGGCCAAGCACAAGTACCTCGATGATATGCCGCGCGCCGTACGCGCCGAGCGCTGGCATTTTCTGAGCGGCGCACCGGCCGACATCGCCCACCTCACGCAGTCGGTCGGATTCAGCTATGGCTACGACCCGGCGACGCGCCAGTACGCGCACGCGGCCGGCTTTACGCTGATTACCCCGGAAGGAAGAATAGCGCGCTACTTCTTCGGTTTTGACTTCACCGCCGACGAACTGGGGCGCGCCTTCGACCAAGCCGCCGCCCAGCGGATCGCCTCGCCGATCGAGCGCCTGCTGCTGGTGTGCTTTCACTATGACCTGGCAAGCGGACCCTACAACGCGCTGATCATGAAGGTGCTGCGCGTGGCCTCGACCGTCATGCTCCTCGGCGGCCTGCTGGCGCTGGTCTGGATCCTGGTCAGGCGCGCGCGCCGCGCCCGAACCCTGGATGCCCGATCATGAATTCTCTGCCGTTTTTCCCGGAGCGCGCCTCGAGCACGGCCGGCCTGGTCGACAACCTGTACTTCGCCTGGCTCGCTCTGGCGGGCACCGTCGCGCTGGCGGTCGCCGTGATGATCATCTGGTTCGCCATCCGCTACCGCGCCGGCTCGCCCGCCAATCGGACCGTCGCTGATACGGCCGAGCACCACAAGAAGATGCGCCGGATCGAGATCGCCTGGACCGTCGTGCCGCTGCTGTTGTTTCTCGCCATGTTCGTCTGGAGCGCCGAGGTCTACTTCGACAAGGTGACGGTGCCCAAGAACGCGCTGCCGATCTACGTCGTCGCCAAGCAATGGATGTGGCATGCCGAGCATCCCGGCGGCGAGCGCGAAATCAACGAACTGCATGTGCCGGCCGACCGCCCGGTCGAGCTGTTGATGACCTCGCAGGACGTGATCCATAGCCTGTCGGTCCCGGACTTTCGCATCAAGCAGGATGTCCTGCCCGGGCGCTATACGACGCTGTGGTTCACGGCCAACCGTCCGGGCGAGTATCGCCTGTATTGCACCCAGCTCTGCGGCGCCTCACACTCGCACATGGTCGGACGGGTCGTCGTCATGGAGCCGGCCGCCTTCCAGGGCTGGCTGTCGGCACACGCCAACATTCCGACCATGGCAGAGCGCGGCGCGCAGCTCTATCGCCTGCTCGGCTGCGGCGGCTGCCACGGCGCGCGCGCCACCGTGCGCGCGCCGAGACTCGAAGGGCTGTTCGGCTCGCAGGTCCCGCTGCGCGGCGGCGGATCCGTGCTTGCCGACGAGCGCTTCATACACGACGCGGTATTGCTGCCGAACCGGGACGTGCCGGCCGGCTACGAAGCGAACATGCCCTCGTTTCGCGGTCAAATCAGCGAAGAAGAGCTGCTCGAGATCATCGAGTATGTGAAATCCCTGGGCAACTCAACGCAAGAGGTGGCGCCATGAACAGCGTTGCAATCGCGTCAGCGTCGGACGAAAGCTATTTGAGCAGCGGCTGGAACTGGTGGTCGTGGTTGACGACGCTCGACCACAAGCGCATCGGCATTCTGTACACCATCACGATCACACTGCTGTTTGGCATTGGCGGTGCGGCCGCGGCCATGATCCGTCTGGACCTGCTCACGCCGTCCAGCCAGCTCGTCAGCGTCGAGACCTACAACAAGCTCTTCAGCATACACGGCGTGATCATGGTCTGGTTTTTCCTCATCCCTTCGATCCCGGCGACGCTCGGCAATTTTCTCGTTCCCATGATGATCGGGGCGCGCGACCTGGCTTTTCCGCGCCTCAACCTGGCGAGCTGGTATCTTTTCATCGCAGGCGGCCTGTTCACCATCTACGCGCTGTTGGCCGGCGGCGTGGACACCGGCTGGACCTTCTATGCGCCGTATTCGACGACGTTTTCCACCTCCCACGTCTTTGCGGTCGCGACCGGCGTGTTCATCGCCGGCTTTTCCTCGATTCTGACCGGCTTGAATTTCGTGGTGACGATCCACTCGATGCGCGCGCCGGGGATGACTTGGTTTCGCCTGCCGCTGTTCATCTGGGCGATGTACGCAACCAGCCTGATCCTGGTCCTCGCGACTCCGGTGCTCGCGATGACCCTGATGCTGATGGCCATCGAGCGCATCTTCGGCCTCGGCGTGTTCGATCCGTCGCTGGGCGGCGATCCGCTTCTGTTCCAGCACCTGTTCTGGTTTTACTCGCATCCGGCCGTCTACATCATGGTCGTGCCGGCGATGGGGGTCGCGAGCGAAATCATCAGCTGCTTCTGCCGCAACCCGGTATTCGGCTATCGTTTCATGGCCTATGCGATCCTGGCCATCGCCGCCTTCGGATTTTTGGTTTGGGGCCATCACATGTTCGTCAGCGGGCAATCGGCGTTCGCCGGCACGGTGTTCTCACTGCTGACCTTCCTCGTCTCGGTGCCCTCGGCCATCAAAGTGTTCAACTGGACGGCAACGCTGTACAAGGGTCACGTCTCGTTCGAGGCGCCCATGCTCTACGCGCTGGGCTTCATCGGCCTGTTCACCGTCGGCGGCCTGACCGGACTGTTTCTCGCCTCGCTGGGGCTGGACGTGCAGCTGCACGACACCTACTTCGTGGTCGCGCACTTTCACTACATCATGGTAGGCGGCTCCGTCATGGCGTTTTTCGGCGGAATACATTTCTGGTGGCCGAAGATCACCGGGCGCATGTACCCGGAAGGGTGGGCGCGATTTTCAGCGATCCTGACCTTCATCGGCTTCAACCTCACCTTCTTTCCACAGTTCATCGTGGGTTATCTGGGCATGCCGCGCCGCTACCCGATCTATCCGCCCGAATTCCAGGTGTGGAACGTGTTCTCCTCGGCCGGGGCCTCGCTCCTGGTCTTCGGCTATGTGCTGCCCTTCGTCTACCTGCTGTGGTCGCTGCGCTACGGCGAGCGCGCGCCGGCCAATCCCTGGAACGCCAAGGGCCTGGAATGGCAAACGGCATCGCCGCCGCCGTCCGAGAATTTTCATACCGCGCCGCTGGTGACCGAGGAAGCCTATGCCTACGTGCGCGCCGAGCCCCCCCATGGCTGAGGTCGCCGCAGCCCTCGCTCCGCAGTTCGACGACGCCGAGCAGCAGCGCACGGCCTCGAACCTGGGGATATGGATATTTTTGGCCACCGAGATCCTGTTCTTCGGCGTGCTGTTCGCCGCCTACGCGCTCACCCGCGTGCGGTTTCCGGAGGCGTTTGCCGCCGGCAGCCGCTTGACCAATCTGCCGCTGGCCGGCACCAACACCGCGGTGCTCTTGACCAGCAGCCTGACGATGGCGCTGGGCGTGCACGCCGCCCAGCATGGGGCGCGCCGTGCAGTGGTGGGCTGGCTCGGCCTGACCGTTGCACTGGGCTGCGCCTTTTTGGTGATAAAGGCCGTCGAGTATCGCTTCGACTACCTCGAACACCTCGTGCCGTCGGTCAATTTTCGCTATGCCGGCCCGCAGGCGGACCAGGTCGAGCTCTTCTTCTACATGTATTTTTTCATCACCGGCGTGCACGCCTTGCACGTCCTCATTGGCATCGGCTGCATTTCGACGATCGCGGTCATGGCCGCGCGCAACGCGTTCAGTACGGCCTACTTCACACCGGTCGACGTCACCGGGCTATATTGGCACCTGGTCGATATCATCTGGCTGTTCGTGTTTCCAATCCTCTATCTCGTCTCGCGATCATGACCAACCGCACCTATACCCGCCCGATGGTCTACGTTCTGGTCTGGCTGGCCTTGCTCGCGCTGTTGGCCGTGACGGTGCGCAGCGCGTTTCTGTCCCTGGGCTGGGCCAACACGCCGCTGAACCTGGCGATCAGCGTGACCCAAGCCGCCCTGGTGATGCTTTTCTCGATGCACCTGCGCGCGGCGCATCCATTGATAAAAATAGTGGCGCTCGTCGGATTTTTCGGAATCGCGATCTTGATCACCCTGTCGCTGTTCGACGTGCTGACACGATAGTGGCCCATCCCGCTCCACATGCCCGCATGAACATCGAAGTGCAGACGGCGAGCATCGCGGCCACCTGGCACGACTACCTGGAGCTCACCAAGCCGCGGGTCGTGGCTCTCATCGTCCTGACATCCCTCGTCGGCTCGCTGCTGGCCGCCCCGGGACTGCCCCGGCTCGATACCCTGCTGTTTGCGAATCTAGGGATTGCACTCGCCGCCGCCGGCGCCGCCGTCATCAACCATGTGCTCGATCGGGGCATCGATGCCCGCATGCGGCGCACTCAAGCCCGGCCATTGCCGGCGGGGCATCTCAAGCCCGCGCAGGCGCTTTGGTTCGCCCTCGCATTGAGCATCGCTTCGATGCTGCTGCTGGTGCGGGAAGTGAATGTGCTGACCGCCGTAATGACATTCGCATCGCTCTTGGGCTACGCCGTCATCTACACCGTGTGGCTCAAGCGCACCACCCCGCAGAACATCGTGATCGGCGGCGCGGCGGGCGCGGCGCCGCCGATGCTGGGCTGGACCGCCGTCACCGGTCACATCGATCCGCAGGCGCTGCTGCTGTTTCTGATCATTTTCGTGTGGACGCCGCCGCACTTCTGGGCGCTGGCGATCGCGCGCCGCGCCGACTACGCCAAGGTCAATATTCCGATGCTGCCGGTGACGCACGGCGTCGCGTTCACTCGGCGGGCGGTGCTGCGCTATACGGTCGCCCTCACGCTGGTCACGTCGCTGCCGTTTCTCGTGCGCATGAGCGGCGTCGTGTATCTGGGTGCGGCCGTGCTCCTCGATGCGGGATTTCTGCGGCATGCGCTCAGGCTCAACCGATCGCCGAGCGATGCGGTGGCGATGCGCATGTTTCGCTATTCCATCGCGTATCTCGCCTGGCTCTTCTTGGCTCTGCTGCTCGATCACTACCTGCCGACCACGCAGCGCTTCTGAGGGGATCAGCCGCTGAGACGCAGCCCCTGCAATTGACGCATCAGGCGCGCGCGGGATGCCAGGGCGCGAACCGTGGTGGTGGAGTTCCTCCTGTCGACTTCGATCACCAGCACATGCGTCAGGCCGCTCTCCTCGAACACCCGCAACAGGGCGCCGGCACGGGCCGCCTGGATGCTCTCCCAATCCACCGCCAGCAATTGATTCCAGGGGGTCATGATGTCGGCGACCCGGATGTCTTGATGGCGGCTGTAGTTGGACGATTGCAGGAACTGAATCGGCTTCTCGCCCTGGATGTCGTACGAGGTCACGAGGCCGACCAGACGCCGCTGGTTCGCCACCAGAAGCGCACGCACACCCAATCCGATCATGTCGCTCAACGCAGCGTCGATTTGCCGCTCGGCATCGACGGTTACCGGATACTCCCGGGTGAAATCCGTGATCGCATGGACGGCCGGGTCGTCCGGGCGAAGCAATTGACCATCGCGCACCGAACGGCGCGGCAGCACGGCCTCGCCGACGCTTCGCATCGAGATCAACGACAGGATTGGCGGTGATGCGTCATCCATACCGATTTGGAGCATACGCGGCGCCCCAGGGTTCCCGCAAACAGGGTCACGGCACGGCGAGCGCGTTTTTGCCGGGCCATGCGCGAGACCCCTGCTGCATGCAAATGAACCCATGCTATTATTGATTAGATTACTAATCATTAGAGCACGCCTTAATGCCCGACCTCGAAGAACGCTTTGCCGATGCCTTGCATGGAACTGCACGCGTCTGGCGGCAGGCGGTCGACCGCCGGCTCAAGAGCCTGGGCCTGAGTCAGGCCGGCTGGATGACCATCGCGGTTGCCGCCAAGGCACGCACGCCTTTGTCGCAGTCCGAACTCGCGGACCGGCTGGGGGTCGAGGGTGCCACCATGGTGGCGATGGTGGACCGATTGGTGAAGGCGGGATTTGTCGCACGCCAGCCGTCGAAGACCGACCGGCGCATCAATCACGTCGTGGTCACCGAAGCCGGCGGCCGCCTCTTCGCGACGGTTAAGACCGAAGCCGCCGCGGTGCGCAAGGAATTATTGGCGCATATAAATCCCGAAAAGCTCGCACTGACAACCGAGTTGCTCGAGACGCTGCAGGGGCTGATCGAGAGAGGGGCATGACGGACGCCGTCTCGATTCGACCGTTCGAACGACGCATGATCACGCTGTCCATCATGGCGGCAACGATCATGCAAACGCTCGACGGCACCATTGCGAACGTGGCCCTGCCGCACATGCAGGGCACGCTGTCCGCGTCTCAGGATCAGATCGCCTGGGTATTGACGTCCTACATCGTCGCCGCGGCGATCGCCACGCCGCTCACCGGTTGGCTCGTGGATCGTTTCGGGCAAAAGCCGGTTTTCCTCGCATCCGTGATCGGTTTTACCGCGGCGTCCGCCCTGTGCGGGCTGTCGGATAGCTTGGCGCAAATCGTCGCGGCGCGCCTGCTGCAGGGCCTGTTCGGAGCGGCCCTAGTGCCCATGTCTCAGGTGGTCTTGATGGACATCAATCCGCCGGCAAAGCAAGGCCCCGCCATGGCCATTTGGGGGGTGGGCGTCATGGTCGGGCCCGATTCTCGGCCCCACCTTGGGCGGATGGCTCACCGACAGCTATAGCTGGCGCTGGGTTTTCTTCATCAACATTCCCGTCGGAATCATGACCGCCTACGGCATTTGGAAGTTCATCCACCCGCGGCCGGCTCCCCGGCGCGTGCAATTCGACCTGTTCGGATTCGCCGTATTGAGCGTCGCGATCGGCGCCTTGCAGATGCTGCTCGACCGCGGTCAGCAGAATGATTGGTTTTCCTCGACCGAAACCTGGATCGAGACGATCACCATGGGCGTGGCGTTCACCTTCTTCGTTGCGCACACCGCGCTTACCCGCGCGGACCGCTCGTTTTTGGATTACCGGCTCCTCAAGAACAGCAATTACTCAACCGGCCTCTTGTTCATCTTCATCGTCGGCCTGGTGATGTACGCCACACGGGCGCTGATCCCCACCATGCTCGAGGACCTGCTCGACTATCCGGTGACCACCACCGGCCTGGTCACCGCGCCCTCCGGCATCGGAACCATGGCCTCGATGCTGCTCGCCGGCCGCATCCTCGGCAAGATCGATCTGCGCCTGATCTTGTTTTGCGGGTTTGCGATCACCGCCGTGTCGCTGTTGCAAATGACCGGCTATTCGCTGGATCTCTCGCAAGGAGACATCGTCTGGCCGGGAGTGATTCAGGGCATCGGATTGGGTTTCGTCTTCGTACCCTTGAGCACGGCAACCTTCGCGACCCTGAGTCCGGAAATGCGGGCACAAGGCACGGCGATATTCAGTCTGGTGCGCAACATCGGCAGCAGCATCGGCATTTCCCTGGTGCAGGCCGTCCTGGTGCACAGCACCGCGAACTCGCATGCCGCGCTGGTCGAGCGGATCACGTACGCGAATCCCGCGTGGACCAATCCGGCCATCGCTTCGACTTACGATCTCGGGCGACTGGGCGGTGCGGCCGCTCTTGACGGCGCCATCACACAGCAGGCATCGATGATCGCGTACGTCAATGACTTTCGTTTGATGCTCTATTTAACACTCGCCGTCATTCCCCTGGTGTTGTTCGTCCGCGCGCCCGGCCGCACTGCCGCTGCCGCGGCGCATGCCGTCATCGACTGACGGGAGCCTGCGGCCGCGCGGCGACATTTGCAAATGTGTGAACTGGTTCGCCGCCCGGCATCGCTTGCCCGTAGAAGAATTCTCTCCATGTCCGATAGACGAGAGACCGATTTCCTGGCGTATATTTTGGCCGGATTTGTCATAGCCATCGGCGGAATCGCGGTGGGCGTCGCCTCCACCAACAACGTTCCCAATGGCGCCGGCATGTCCAACCAAGCTGCGGTCACGATGCCACAGGGTGCAGCCGCTGCGTCGCCCACGCCCGAGGCGCCGTCCACGGATAATATCAACCCCGTGAGCGCGCACCGTTCACAGGAGTATCTCCTGTAGGGACACGGCCTTCTTGCCGGCGGCGACTCGCTGGCGGCCGACTTCTCGAAATCCGAAACGTTCATGAAACCGCCGTGAGGCTTCATTCGGCGGATCCACATCGAACTCGCAGGTTATGCGCCCGATGCCTTGGCCGCGCGCGCGAGTGACCAGATCCTCGTACAGTCGCGCCGCGAGCCCCCGGCCGCGCGCGGCGGTCTCGATGACGACGCGATCGATGTAGAGAAAGTGCGCGTGGCGGGCCGCAAACCACCGATAATTCGGGCTGTCGTAGTCCGCGCCTTGGCGAAATGCCCACAGAAACCCGAGCACGGCCTCGTCGAGACAGATGACACGCCGGTACCATGCCTGCCCGTACAGCAATTGCAGTCTCGGCAATGACAAAGGACTCAAAAAGTGTTCCGACTCGGCGTTGAGGCGCAGCAAGGCCGCGAAATCCGATTCGGTGGAATCCCGGATGACATGCCGCGGCGGGCGCTGAACGTCGATGAGGGAATCCGCGGTCTTGCTCATTGCCAATGCGGCTGCCATTGCGGCGCCCCTGCCTGCCAAAGGACGAACGCAATCCAGTCGGCGGTGAGGGCATCGGTCTGCGCCTTGGTCGACCCGATGCCATGGCCGGCTTCCTCATCGATGCGCAACAGCACCGGCCGCGACGTGCCGGAAGCCTGGAATGCGGCCGCCGTTTGCGCCGGTTCCCAGGGCGAAACCCGGGGATCGTTCAACCCGGTGGTCACGAGGACCGCGGGGTATTGGGTGCCGGGCGTGATGTGACGAATCGTATCCATCTGGTAGAGATTGCTGAATCCGGCTTGCGTTGTGACCGTGCCGAATTCGGGAATGTTCGGTGGCCCGTTCGGCGAGAATTCATCGCGCAAGGTATTGCTCGCGGGTACGAGATCGATGGCGCCGGCGAACAAATCCGGCCGTTCGGTAACGGCCCGTCCTACGGTAATGCCGCCGGCCGATCCGCCGAGGATGAACAGCTTGTCCTTGCTCGTGTCGCCGCGCGCGATCAAATATTCGCCGCACGCGATCAGGTCCCCCCAGGTGTTGTGCTTGTTGGCGTCCTTGCCCCCGAGGCGCCAGGCCTCGCCCAAATCGCCGCCGCCCCGCACGTGGCATACGCCGTAGGTGATGCCCTGGCGCATGGCCGCGGCGCGGCGCACGCTGAAATCGGCGAGCTCGGAGATGCCGTACGATCCGTAGGCCTCGATGAGGGTGATCCGCGTGCCACTGGCATCCTTGGGCTGGATGAGCGACAGCGGCACCATGACCCCGTCCCCGGCCCTCGCACTCAAGTCGCTGACGACGTAGTTCGATGAGTCGATATCGCCGCGAACGCCGATCTTGAGATCGGTAAACGACTTGTTCGCAGCCCGGTAAGCGTACACGGTGGGCGGCACGACCCAGCTGGAGAGATTGACGGTGATTCCAGAGGCGCGCGGATCCGCAAACGCCTCGTTGATGTGCCCTCGGACGGGCAGCGGGACTTGCTCGATCGAGGTGGTCCCGGTTGGAATGCGCAGCACCTGCGAATAGGCGCCGTGGCGTGCGAGGACATAGAGCGCGTCGGCGGCGGCGTGAATCGCCTCGATCACACGATCGGGTTCCGCGGGCACGAGCACCGAGGCGGATTCGAGGCCCTGGCCCGCGCGAACCGAGAGGACCTTGAAGGTGGGCGCATCCTTGTGCGACAGCAGGAATATTTCGCCGCCGCGCATATCGAGAGCCGTGATCCCGTCCTCGCGCGTGATCAATGGGGTCCAGGCGGCTTTCGGATCGCGCACCTCGGCGACGGGTGCGAGCCACGCGGCGAGCTCGTTCTGCACGCCGTTGATCGACAGCGCCGCCGCGAACGGCGCACCGACGCTCATGACCACCGCGGGAAACTCGGCGGGTTTGATCGGGGGACCATGCCCGATGGCGGCGCCCAGAACGGCGACCGGTTCCGACTTCAAGTCCCACGCGTCCGCCGTGGCATTCTTGTACGTGTCGGTCTGCGGATCGGTGGCCGCGAGCTTCTTCAGGCGAATGAAATACAGAATCTTAGAGTTCTCGCTCCACGCCGTGGCGCCGAATCGCGCGCGGTCGATGGGTCCGGCAATCATTTTTCCGTCGGCGGCGTCATAGACCGACAATTCCGCATCCTCAGAGCCTCCCTTCGAAACGCCCACCGCGACCTTGCCGCCGTCGGGCGACGCGAGAAAGTAATTGATGGCGTAAGGCTTGCCGCCGTGGGACTTGCGCAGCGCCCCGATGTCGACGAGTTTCCGGGTGCCGGACGCGTCCGAAGCGATCAGATCGAAATTGTCGGACCCCGGGGCCCGCTGCTCGTAAAACGCCCGGCCGCCGAACTGCGCATAGCTTTGAATCAGGCCGAAACTGGCCGAGAATTTGCGCGACCTCGGTTCGCAGGTGCGCGAGCGGCGCGATCGCATCGAGTACCGACCGCGTGTAGTGACCCTGGGCCTTCATCCATGCGAGCGTCGACGGATCGAGCGCCTCCATGTAGCGATAATTGTCCGTCACTTGCCGGCCCCAGAGGGTCTCGGTGACCGGTTTCACAACGGCGGCCGGGGGCCTCGCCGGCGGAACGGCGCGCGTATCCGCAGCGGCTGCCGCGAGCCCCTCTCGGGCGAGGCGTCGATTCGGGTAGACCGCGAGCGTCTTTTGAAAGGCGCCGGCGGCTTCCGCGCGCCGACCGTCGGCCAGCAGCAGCTCGCCGAGCACCTCATCGAACGGCTTCACCGACCAGGGCGGCCCGTACTCGAACACCATGCGATCGGCTGAGCCGATGGCCTCGCGAATCTGCGCGATGCCGGCGGACTTATCTCCCTCGCGGTACTGAATCGTGCCGGCGAGGACCTTCGCCATGAGCGTCGCCTGCTCGATCTCTTGGCCCGTGACGTTGTCGAGCCAGCTCTTCGTCACCCCCGTCACCCGGGTGCGTGCATTCTCGATCCGAGCGCGCAGCTGCTCGAGCGCCGCGCGCGCCTCGCTTGGCTCGTCCGCGGCCGTGATGCCGCGCGCAAAGTCGTACGCCGCGAAATAATTGATGTTCGCGATGCCGCCGCTGTCGACGGGCGACCGGGCCTCGGGACCCACCGATCCGCGGGTGTCCACCAGCCACATCGCACGGGCGTGCGCCAAGCGGGCGCGATTGTCCTTGTCGGGCGCCGCCGCGACATCATGGGCAACCGACTGCACCAGCTGCTCCGCTTCCCGGCGCTTGTCCTCCTGCAGATAGGCGTACTCCAGCCACAGCAGCGAGTGATAGCCCGAGTCGCCCTGGGCCCGTGCGGTCTTAAGCGAAGCGGCATTGGCCTCGATCGCATCGTCCCACATGCCGAGAGCGAAGAAGATGTGCGACGGCATGTGCTGCGCATGCGAGGCCGCGGGCGCCACCTTGCCGTAGCGGCGCGCGGCGCGCAGCCCGAGCGGCGCATGAATCGGATCGTCGTAGGCATGGATGAGATAATGCAAGGCGCCGGGATGCTCGCGGTCGATCTCGTAGACCGCTTCGCCCTCGGCCGCGGCGCGCATGTAGTTGGCGACATTACGCGTGTTTCCCGTCAGCCCCATGATCGATAGCGCATAGAACGACCGGGCATCGAGATCATCCGGGTAGGCGCGTGCGAGCGCGCCGAGCGCGGCGCTGAAGTTCGCATCGCGCCGCTCTTTGTCACCCTCGCCATAAAGCTGCTCGACGGAGCCGAGGTAGGCGCGTTCGCGTGCGGTCGGCGCTTTGGCGGCGCGCTCCTCGGGCGTTGCCCCGAGCTTGGCAAGCGCGGCCCGCGCCGCCTCGAGATCCTGCTCGCCCCAGAGCGTGTGGTTGTAGGTGAGCGCCTCGCCCCAGTAGGCCATGGCGAAGCCCGGATCCTCGCGCTCCGCCGCTTGGAACGAGCGGCGGGCCGCGGGGTATTCGAAGCTATGCAGGAGCAGCAAACCACGCAGGAAATCCTGCTGTGCACCGGGTGCCCCCGAATTGGCAAAATGCGTGGCGCCCAGTTCGCCGCTGACCGCATCGGCGTGATGTTCGGGATCGTGCGCGGACGCGGTGCCCCCGCCGATGACCGACCAGGCGAGAAGCGCCGTCGCTGCAATGCTGGCTCTCATGATGTCCCCTTAAGGCGCTTTGGCGACAAGTTGCTTACGCCACAGAATCGGCGCGGCGGGTCGAGGGCCGGCTAGCCGCAGGGCCGTGAGGTTTCTCGAGGAACGCGCCGCGGCGTGAGCCAACCGGCCACCTGGGTTGCGTGCTGATCGAGCCCCACGTCATTCATGCGACGACGTCCCAGGGATAGCGGCCTTGACCCACGATGAAGCGCGCGAGCGAATCCATCTCCTCGTCCTCGTTGCGCTGGATGCGGCGCACGTTATGCGCCATGCGGCGCTTCGCCTGGCGCGCGAACACTTGCGCAATGGCCAGCGCCTGCGCGCCCGCATCGCCCGAGTCGGAGGCGAGACTCGTCGCGCGCGACAACACGCACAGGCCGACGAACAAATCGACGGTGATGTCGGCCACGCGCTTCAGTGCGAGCTGGCGCCCGGCGATGCTCTTGCCGTACTTGCGCAGCAGAAAATCGGCCGCCTTGGCGAGTTCCGCCGTGTATTTCTCATAGATGGCCGCCGCTTCGCGCAGTTCGGGCGGAATCTTGCCGAGTATCTTGTCGCGTCCCACCCCGGTCGCGTGACTCAAGCGCTTTTCGGCATAGTCGGCCAGCACGCCGAATCCCTTGATCGGATGATTGAAGATCTCGTCGATCGCAATCCGCAATTCACCCAGCGATTTACCCAACTCCTTCAGGCCGGAGAGCGCGATGTAGAGCCGCAGCACTTCGTTGGTCCCTTCGAATATCGTCAAGATTCGCGCATCCCGCGTCGCCTGTTCGTACGGATAGGCGCGCATGAAGCCGCTGCCGGCCGCGATTTGCAGCGCTTCATACGCGCCGCGCTGAATCGCCTCACTCGCGTACACCTTGCTGATGGCTGCTTCCACCGAGTAATCGGCGAGGCCGGTATCAATGTGATGGGCGACCATCCACACCACGCTTTCGGCGGCAAAGCACTCGAGCGTCAATTGCGCGATCTTTTCGCGAATCAATCCAAAATTCGCGATCGGCTCTCCGAATTGCTTCCTACCCTGCGCCTGCTGGGTCGCGAGCGCAATCAGCGTCTTCATCCCGCCCACCGCGCCGCCGCCCAAGCCGGTGCGCCCGTTGTTCAAGATGGCCATGGCGACCTTGAAGCCCTTGCCATCGGCATCCAGGACATTCTCCGGCGGCACCCGCACGTCGGTAAAGCTCACGGTCGTGGTCGATGAGGCGCGGATTCCCATCTTATCTTCGTGCGGTCCGTGGCTCACTCCCGGCCAGCGCGCTTCGACCAAAAAAGCGCTGATCTTGCCGGCCCGCGAAACGGTGCGCGCGAAAACGGTGTACAGGTCGGCGATCCCGCCGTTGGTGATCCAGATTTTCTCGCCGTTGAGCGTCCACGTGCCGTCGGCGTTTCTCTCGGCGCGCGTACGAATGGAGGCCGCGTCCGACCCCGAGTCGGATTCGGTCAGGCAAAATGCGGCGATCATCTCGCCGCTGGCGAGCTTCGGAAGATAGCGCGAGCGCTGATCGGCAGTGCCAAACAGCAATATTCCCTTCATGCCGATGGAGCTGTGCGCGCCGATGGTGAGCGAGACCGAACTGTCGTGCGAACTGCTTTGGCTCAAGACGCGCGCGTAGCCCGCGTTCGACAGGCCAAGGCCCCCGTATTCTTCGGGAATGATGAGCCCGAACAGACCGAGATCTCGCAGCCCCTGAATGAGTTCCGCCGGCTGCTCCGCCTCCCGGTCCCATTGCTTGAACTCGCGATGCTTGGGCGCCAGGAATTGGTCGATCGCCTCGAGCATCATCGGCAAGGCTTCACGTTCCCGGTCGCGCAGACGCGGATAGGGAAACAGGCCCTCTTCGTCGATTCGACCAGCCATCAGACTCTTCGCGACGCTCATCAGGCTCCAGCCTATTCGGCGATTCGATCGATCACAAGATCCCGCGCGCCGTCGCGGCCGACTTCATAGGTCAGTTCGCCGTACAAGTCGCCGGCGGCCGGCAGCGGCTGCCCGCTGAAGGACACCCGCGCCACGATGGAGACCCGCTGGCCGGCCGCCAGAGCGCGCCCGGGCAACATCGAATCTGCGGACGACAGATGGATCTGAGTGCCGATGGCGGAGCTGGCGAGGCGCTTGGCCGCGAGCGGCGGCCCCTGACTGCCCGGTTCGCGCGCGAACACGAACAGTTGCGCGGCAGCCGTAAGGTGCGATTTCAAAGCCGGTGCAATCCTGAGATTAATCGTCGCCTGGGCCTCGGGGCCGGTCGCCGCCGCGCCGGAGCGCGCCGTGCCGGAGGCGGGTTCAGCACCGGCAGGACCGAGTTGGGCAATTCGCTCATCGAGGATGGCCTCTATTTGCGCCGGCGGGTGCATATTCTTGAGCGCTTGCCAGCGGCTGCGCGCCGCCGCCCGGTCGCCGCGCGCCGCCGCCGCAAAGCCGCCGTACAGCAGGGCTTTGGGGTTGTCAGGGGCGAGCGTAACCGCCTTTTCGAACAGCTCCGCCTCGGCCGGCGTGAGATCGCCCCCCTCGCGCAGGCTCATGGCCTCGCCCAGTCCCAACAGCGCGTCGACATTGTTCGCATCGAGACCGCGCGCATGCTCGTACGCCGCAACGGCGTCGTCCCCGCGCTCGAGTGCCAGATAGGAGCGGCCCAACATCAGCCATCCCGGGAGGTCGTTCGGCTGACCGCGCAGGCGCTGCTCGAGCTTGGCGACCATCGCGAGCACGTCCGGGTTCACCTGCGCCTGCGCCGGCGCGTGCCAATTCCAATTGGACCACAGCGGATACAGGCCCGCGGCGGCCCCGATCACCAGCGCGCCCGCCACCGCGCCCAGGAGCCGGCTCCGGCGATTGCGCAGCAGCGGCAGCGCCACGGCGGCCGCGGCTATCGTCGCCATGACCGCGGCGACCACGAGAAATGTGTTCATTGATTACATCGGCCCCTCAACGGGGCTCATCGTCCAGCGGCAAGCGCGAACGCTGGCGCGCCACGCGGTAGATGATCGTCACGCCCAATAGCAGCATGATAAATGGAGCGCCCCAAATCAGCAGCGTTTTCGGCTCGACCGGCGGCCGGAAGCGCACGAATTCGCCGTAGCGGTCCGTCATGAAGGTGAATATGGCATCGTCGCTCTTGCCGGCCACCAGCATTTCGCGCACTTGCCTGCGCAGGTCGGCGGCGAGTTCGACGTTGGAATCCGCGATCGATTCGTTCTGACACACGAGGCAGCGCAATTCCCCGGTAATGTGCTCGTAGCGAGCTTGCAGCGCCGGATCCTCGAGTTGACCGTAGGCGTCGAGCGCCGCTGCCTGCGCCGGCGTCGCGCTGGCAGCCTGCAGTGCGGCGCCAGTGCCGAGCGCCGCGGCAATCACCAGCGCGGCAAGCTTCATGCTCCTCCCCGGCGTGCCGCGTCGATTCGCGGCACGAACTCGCGCTCCCAGACCTCCGCCGTCATGGGCGAGATGAATTTGTACAGCACACGGCCTTGCGTATCCACCAGAAAAGTTTCCGGTGCTCCGTAGACGCCCCAATCGATCGCGGTGCGGCCGTCCGTATCGAAGGCGACCGCCGCGTACGGATTACCCAGTTGTCGCAGCCATTGCTGCGCCTTGCCGCGATCGTCCATGTAATCGAGTCCGATGATCGGCACCTTGCGCTGCTGCGCGATGGCCAGCAGCGCCTCGTGCTCCTGCCGGCAGGCGACGCACCAGGTACCCCAGACGTTCAGCACGTAAACCTGCCCCTTGAGGTCGGCATTGCTGACGATGCGATTCGGCTCCATCACATCGCTCAGCGTGAACAGCGGGCGCCGGCTTTCCGATCAAGGGGGACGGCAAGGCATGGATGTCCCGATTCGGGTTGAGGCCGAACGCAAACAGGATCGCCAGCGCGATGAATGCCGCACACGGCAATAAGAACTTCCACATCAGGCCGACCTGTAGCTCGGCTCCGGACCGGGCGGCGGCGCCGCCGCGGCGCTCGACGCCGCTTTCACGCGCACACGATACCGACGGTCGGTTGCCGCGACGACTCCGCCCAACGCCATCACCAGCGCGCCGAGCCATATGTAGCGGACCAGCGGTTTGTATTGGATGCGCATGCTCCAGGCGCCGTTGCCGAGAGGGATTGCCCATCGCGACGAACAGATCCCGCGACCAGCCCACCGAGATCGCGGCCTTGCTGTTGTCGGTTTGCTGTATCCGGAAATGGCGCTTTTGCGGCTCCAAGACCGTTACCGGCTTGCCGCCGTGAGTGACCACCACCAGCGCCTGCACCGCATCGTAATTCGGCCCGCGCACATCGACCGCATCGACGAATCGGAATTCATAGCCGGCGATCGCATAGGTGTCGCCCGGTTTGAGCGCCACGTCCTTCTCGATCTTGTAGCTTTCCACGCCGCTCGCGCCGATGGCGAATACCCCGACGCCGAGGTGCGCGATCGCCATGCCGAGAAGTCCCGCGGTGAGCGCCTGGCCTTGCCTCAAGCGGCGAATCGGTTCGAAAAGGGCGGAAAAGATGATCCAGAATCCGAAACTGAAGCCGATCAGCCCGACCCAATGAAATGAACCGAAGCCCCAGCGCTGAATGAGCACCGCCAGCAGCACCGCAAGCGCGAACATCCCGGCGAGCGGCCGGGCCACGTGGCTGATTCGGCGGCGCCGCCATGCCGAATGCATGCCGATCGCCATAAACACCATCAGCGGCAGCACCGGTATCAGGAACATCAGCGCGAACACCGGCGGCCCGACCGAAATCTTGCCGATGCCCAATAACTCATAGACCAGAGGCGACAGCGTGCCCCACATCACGAGGCCGGCGACGCTCACCAGAATCACGTTGTTGACGAGCAGGAAGAATTCGCGCGAGAACAGCTCGAATCCTCCGGGCACGTACAGTTTCGGCGCGCGCCACGCGTACAAGGTGAGCGAACCGCCGATGGTGATGACCAGAAACGCGAGGATGTACAGGCCGCGCGTCGGATCGCTGGCGAACGAGTGCACCGACACGAGCACGCCCGAGCGCACCAGGAAGGTGCCGACCAGACTCAGCGAGAAGGCGAAGATGGCGAGCAGCAGCGTCCAGCTCTTGAAAATGCCGCGCTTCTCGGTGACGCTCAAGGAATGGATCAGCGCGGTTCCGACCAGCCACGGCATGAACGAGGCGTTCTCGACCGGGTCCCAAAACCACCAGCCGCCCCAGCCGAGTTCGTAGTAGGCCCACCAGCTGCCGAGCGCAATCCCGATCGTCTGAAATATCCACGCGAACAGCGTCCACGGCCGGGTCCATTTGGCCCAGGTCTGATCCAGCCGGCCTTCGAGCATCGCCGCGCACGCGAAGGCGAACGCCACGGAGAATCCGACATAGCCCGTGTACAACATCGGCGGGTGAATCGCCAGCGCGAAGTCCTGCAGCACCGGGTTCAAATCCGCGCCGTCCTGCGCGGCGGGCATCAGGCGCGTGAACGGATTAGAGGTCCACAGCGTGAACAACATGAAGCCGCAGCTGACCAGCCCCATCACGCCGAGCACCCGGCTCGCAAAGGTCTCCGGCAGCTGTCGGCTGAACGCGGCGACCGCCGCGCTCCAAATCGACAGGATCAAGATCCACAGCAGCAGCGAGCCTTCGTGCGCGCCCCACAGGGCCGCGACCCGATAGAACAGCGGCAGCTGCGAATTGGAGTTGCGCGCCACGTAGAGCACCGAGAAATCGTTGTTCACGAACGAATACACCAGGCACGCGAAGGCCATCACCACGAACACGAATTGCCCGGCCACGGCCGGGCGCGCCACGCTCATCCATTGCCGGCTTGCCGCGCCACGCGCCGCCCAAGCCGAAGAATGCCTGCGCCAGGCTCAGCACGAACGCCAGGGTGAGGGCGAAGACTCCAAGTTCCGGTGTCATTGCGCGTTCCGCGGCCTAGCCGGTCGGGCCCGGTGAAGGCCCAGGCGCCGGACTCGGTGCCGAGCCTTTCGCCACCGCTTTCTGCTTCAACGAGGCCGCGACTTCCGGGGGCATGTATTTCTCATCGTGCTTGGCGAGCACCTCGTCGGCGACGAAGGCGCCGTCCGGTCCCATGGTTCCGTGGGCGATGATGCCCTGCCCCTCGCGAAACAAATCCGGAAGTACTCCGGTGTACTCGACCGGCACCTGATGCGCGAAGTCGGTCAGCACGAATCGAACCTTGAGATCGCCGGGCTTGCGTGCCACGCTGCCCTTGACCACCATGCCGCCGACGCGAAAACGCTTGAGCGCGGGCGCCTGGCCCGCGGCAATTTGGCTGGGATCGTAATAGAACATGATGTTCTCGCGCGAGGCCATCACGGCGAGCGTCACCGAAGCGGCCACGCCGCCCAGGATACCGAGCACCACCCACAAGCGTTTTCGACGCGGAGTCATCGTCGATTCTCGTCGCTCATCGCGAGGGCGCGCCCCGCTCGCTGGCGCGCCGCCGCATGATAGCGGCGCGCCGACCATAGATTCCAGGCGAGCACGGTACAGGCAAAGCCGAAGCACGGCCAGACAAACCGCGCGTAGCCGCCCATGGACCAAAAATCGCCGCCGTTCACGATTTAATCGCCTCCCGCACCCAAGCTCGCTTGGCGTTCCCGATTGAGAACTTCGCCGCGCAGCCGCATGCACAGCACCGCCCCGAAGAAACACATGAATCCCAGCAGCATCGACAGCAGCGGCAACAGCATGCTGGGCGGCATGGACGGCTTGCCTAGTTTAGCAACCGTGGCGCCCTGATGCAGCGAGTTCCACCACAGGACCGAATAATGGATGATCGGCACGTTCACCACGCCCACGATCGACAGCAACGCCGCCGCCCGATCGCCGCGGCTCGAGTCCTCGAACGCCGGGCGCAGCGACATCACGCCGACGTATAAAAACAACAAGATGAGCTCCGAGGTCAAACGCGGGTCCCATGCCCAATACGTGCCCCACATCGGCCGCCCCCACAGCGATCCGGTGATCAAGGCCAGCAGCGTGAACGATGCGCCGATCGGCGCCGCCGCCGCCGCGACGGCGTGGCCCATCTTGATGCGCCAGATCAGCCCAATGGCGCCCGCCACCGCCATGGTGCTGTAGGCGAACATGGACATCCACCCGCTCGGGGCGTGCACATAGATGATTCGAAACGCATCGCCCTGCTGGTAATCGGGCGGCGCGAACACGAGTCCCGCAATCGCGCCATAGCCGATGGCGATTGCCGCCGCCGTCAAGAACCACGGGGTAAGCGTCGCGGCGACACGGTACACATGGGGCGGTGATGCGAGCCTGTAAAACCACGTCCACATAGATTCGGCCCCTCGTTCAGTCAAGCGCAATGCGCAGCGCCGCGGCCGCGGCGAACGGCGCCAGCGTACGTGGTGAATACGCAGAGCGACGCCAGAAAATACAGCGCACCGGCCGCGCTGGTCCCTGAAATCGCCCGATCCGTCGCGCCGGCGCCGAAAATCAGCAGCGGCATCGCCAGCGGCAGCACGATCAGGGACAGCAGCACATTGCCGCGGCGCAAACCCACCGTGAGGCCGGCGCCGATGGCGCCCAGCCAGCTCAAGCGTCAGCGTGCCCAAGCGCCAATCCGAGCAGCATGGTCGCAAACGCCGAAACCGGAATGGCGAGCCCGATCGCCACCACCGGCGACACCAGCACCAGCGCCGCTCCGCTCACCAGCCAATGCGCCAGCGTCTTCGCAATGACAATCGTGGTCAAACCCTGTCCAGACAGCGCCAACTGCTCCAAAGTTCCATCGTCCGCATCGTTCTTGAACAGCGAATCCAGCGACAACAGCGACGATAGCAGCGCCGCCACCCACAGTACACCGGGCGCCATGTCTCGCAGCAGCGACAATTGCACGCTCAGGCCCAGCGGAAACAGGGTGGTGACGATCAAAAAGAACACGAGCGGCTGCAGCAACTGCTCCGGTCGCCTGAAACTGAGACGCAGGTCGCGTTGCACGATGAGCATCATGCGCTCGCCAAGCGCCGCACGCTCATCCCTTGAGCTCCATGCGGCGCTGCGCCGCCTGAATCTTCAGATCGTGATGCGCAACCACGAGCGCGAATCCGCCGCCGTTCACATGATCCTCGAGCAACCCGGACATCAGCGCCGACCCCGCCGCATCGAGATTGGTAAACGGTTCATCCAGCAGCCAAAGAGCCGCGCCTCGCGGCCAGCACGCGCGCCATCGCCACGCGGCGGCGCTGCCCCGCCGACAACACGCGCACCGGTAAATCCGCACAGCCTGCGACGCCGGTGCGATCCAGACACTCCCGCAGTTCGGTAAGCACGGCGCGCCGCTTCAGGCCCACCATGAAGCGAAGATTTTCCAAGCGCGGTCAGATCGCCCTTCAGCGCGGGTTCGTGCGACGCATAGGCGAGTGCGGATTGATACTCCGAGCGGCACGTTCGCAATCGGTTTGCCGAGCCAAGCGACGCTGCCCTGTTCGGGTCTGCAGCAAGCCGGTGGCGACGCGCAGCAGGGTGGTCTTACCGGCGCCATTGGGTCCCGCGACATGCAGCAGTTCGCGCGGCCGCAACTCGAGGCTCACGCCCTTGAGCACGTGACGATCCCCGCGCCACACGTGGACCCGATCGACGCAAAGACCCACTGCTGCGCTGTTCATCGGGGCGCGAGCTTAACCAAATCAAGCGGTTGAAGCTACCGACTGCACCCCCTTAACCGCTGTCCCGCTCCGCTGAATAGGGTGTAATGGCCTCCGCTTTCAGGCTCGGCAGCGTCTTGATGCTGCGTATCACTTTCAAGCGCGCGGCCAGCGCAGCGAGCAACAAGGCCGTGCCTCCGGCAAAAGCCAGAGCTGCCCGCAGGCCCAAGTGCTCGCCCAACCAGCCTCCCAGCAGCGCACCGGGTCCCGCGGGGAGCAGAATCAGCCAGCGCATGGTGCTCGTCATGCGCCCGAGCATCGGGCCCGGCGTGACGGATTGGCGCAGCGACAAGAAATTGATGAATATGAATACGGCGCCCATGCCGAAGCACAGCAGCATCATGGCGTAGGCGGCGACACCCGCCCGGTTCAACGGCGCAAAGGCGAGAAGCAGCCATCCGGATCCGCATATCGCGAACCCAAGCACCAGCGTCGGTCCGGGGCCGAGACGCCGCGCCACCCGGTGGCCGAGCGCGCTGGCGATGACCGTGCCCACTCCAAGGGCGACGTAGCTCAAGCCGACTTCCCGCTCGCTCAATCCGAGCAGGCGCGTGGCGAATAGAATCTGCACCACCATGGCCGCTTGATTGCACAGCTCCCACACCCCGACGCAGGTCGCCATGGTGACCAACAGTTCGTGGCCGCGCACGAAATGCAAGCCTTCGCGCATGGCGGGCCAGAAAAGCGGATTGACCGCGCTCGGCGTTTCCTTCGCCCCCACGCCACGCAAAATCGACGCCGATATCAGCAGCAGGAAGGCATCGGCCAACAGCGCGAGCGGCGCACCCGTCACCTTGATCAAGGCTCCGGCGGCGCCGGGTCCGGTCACTTCCGCGGTTGAGGATGCCAGGGCGTTCTTCGCGTGCGCCTCGACCAGCCGCTCGCGCGGCACGATCTGCGTCAGAACGATTTGCGCCGCGCTGCCCGCCGTGGTGTTCACCGCGCCGATCACGAATCC
Source organism: uncultured Gammaproteobacteria bacterium (assembly GCA_963813755.1). Classification (GTDB taxonomy): domain Bacteria; phylum Pseudomonadota; class Gammaproteobacteria; order Steroidobacterales; family Steroidobacteraceae; genus Bog-1198. The sequence goes on from CAWEZY010000003.1 coordinate 732,804, forward strand.
CACGAAATACAGCCAGTGCATCGACAGCCAGCCGAGCCACCACGCCAGCGGCACCGTCGCCACGGTGATCGCGATCGCCATTTCCCCCACGATGTAGACGGGCAACTTGCGCACGCGATCGAGCCACACGCCCGTCGGCAGCGAGAACAGCACGAAGGGAAACAATTCGGCGGCGGTCAATACACCCATTTGCGTGGGCGAGGCATGCAGCAGCACCGCGGCCGACAGCGGCAGTGCGAGCAGCGTGACTTGTCCGCCGAATGAGGAGATGAGAATCGATGTCCACAGCCGCCGGTAGGTCGCATCGCGCAGCAGATCGGCGGGGCCCAGCGTACAGCGCTGAAGCCACCGAATCGGCGGCAACCTGCGGTCAGACGCAATGCTCATGGATCAAATCGGCGTTCGGCGAAGAATTTTAAAGCATAGCGGAGGCGCGCTCTTGGCGCCTGACCGTATCGCACCGGGCCCTGCGGACGGCGGGCCGCCCTGCTCAAGGTGCGGGGCGAGCACGCGCTCCAGAGGCCGGCGCGAAACGCGCTGAACCCCACGACGTGCTCGATGTGGCCGGGCATCAACAGCGCCTGGCTCATGTAAAGCACCAGCAGCGCCGTCATTCCGTAATACGAGAATCGCTCCCAAGCCTCGGTGAACGCAAGGTAGCCGAGGGCGCGCGGCTCGCCGAAAAATGTACGCTACGAATTGCCGTGGCCGGAGCCGGGGCAATGTTCTTTTCGCCGCCCGTCCTGAGCTATGAACAGGTTGCCGCCGTGATCAACTTATGTGCGCACGCATTTCAGCAATCCCTACAGCGGCACCATCGGCGCTGCGCAGGTCGAGGCGCTCGATAACGCCATTTGAGAGGAAACACCCATGCTCACGCTAGCCCGCAAGCTCCTGCCGCTCATGCCATTGGCGTCCCTACTTGCCCGGCGCCGGACACTCGAACTCGCGCTCCTTTTGCGGCTTCGGCTGGATCTGCTTCCAACCTGCCGGCAGCTCGAACTGATTGCTGGCGATGGGCTCGGTACCAATCGACATCGTCTCGATGGTCAATGCGACGAGCGGCACAGGCTTGCCAGCCTGGACCGCCGTGGTCGCGCCAGCATCCGGTTTGGGGGGCGGGGGCGTCTTTTTTGCAAAGAGCCCACTCATCAGCTTCGAACCGAAGGCGCCGGCCGCCGATCCCAGAATCGAGCCGGCGACACCACCCCCGGCGGACTGACCGGCCGCCTGGGCGGCGGCGGCGCCGGCGGCGCCCGTGGCGGAACTCTCCGCAGCGCCTGTCGCCGCCTCGGTCGCATTCGCCACGGTGCCGCCGCCGGACGCCTGCTGTGATTGCGCCTTTGCCGACGCGCAGTGTTCTCCGCCCATCGCGATGGTGATGGAGGTCTTGAGCGGATAGCCTTTGATATCGCCGGTCTTGCCGCTCGCCTGACGCATGGCATCCACATAGGGCGCGAGCAGGGTCTGCATCTGCGGCTTGATCATTTGCGCGGTTTCATCGAGGCCGAGCTTCTTGGCGTACGCCTCGCGAAACGCCTTCGCATCGGCAGTGCCGGGGATCTCGTCCTGGGTGAGCCAGCTGTCGACGCCGACGATCATGTCGCATGCGTCGCCCGTCTGCTTGTTCGTGCAGGTCTGTGTCATCGTCACGGTCGATCGCCGCGCCGGATGACCGGCAAACATCCCCATCTCGTCGGTCTGCTTGACGTCGAATTTCGGCGGTGACATGTCACACTTCGAGGTGTCCGGAGCGCTTTGCTGCTGGGCCACCGCCGGGCAGCTTTTCAGCTTCTCCATCATCTGGGCTGCCATTTGGCGGGCCTCCGCTCGCTGTTCCGGGGTCGGGAACGGCTTCTCCACGTAGCTTTTCTTGGCGGGTTCCAGAGTCCAGGTGAGGTCCTTGTCGAGACGGATGATTTCGCCGCCCTTGATGTCCCCGCAGATCATGGACAGCAAAAATCCTTCGCAGCGCGTCTCGGAATCGGTGCGCTTCTTGTCCTCTGAATACCGCTCCGTATCGGTGCTGTTGATTTTGGCGATCGACATGTTCAACGTGATGGTCTTCGTCTCGGTGACGTCGGCCTGCGCGATCATCGCCGGCAGCGCAGCAGAAATAAGTGCAGCAGCGGCACCAAGCGCGTGATGCAGCGTGAATTGGCGCTTCGACATGGCATCCCCCGTTTGTGGTCTGATTCTTCCGGCCGAGCCATGACGTACAGACATGGTCAGGCGCCCGATACGCCAAATAATCATAACTCCGATTGGCTCCCGTGGAATGCTCGCGCGATTGCTGGTTTTACCCGGCGACACAGCCGGGTCGCCCAAGTTTGTTTCCGTCGAGGTTACTTATATAACCAACTGTTATTCTTACATGTTTATGGGTGCCATCGCCCGGACTCGAACCGGGATGGCTGCTAACCGACGGATTTGCAGCGATTAGCTGTCTAGCATTGCAGGTCATTTCTGCTTGGGAGATGCGCGTTCACGGAAAAGGTCGGGATCGAAGCTAAAATCGTTACCTGCTTGCCCTGGAAGCAGAACCACGAGGTCCGAGCCGGCACCCGCAATTCGGGAACTCTGGCGAGCATGTCGATGAGTTCCTCCGACAGGCCGTCGGAGAAATATTCCTGGTTCTTCTACTCGCTCATATCAACGAACGGCAAGACCGCAATTGATCTGTCTGAGATCGGCACACCAACAGGCGCCTTTGCCCGAGGCCCCGACTCCACAACCGCCGGCGTTTTCTCACCGCTATGACTCGATGACCAAAAATGAAGACCTAAGGCCACCGCAACGGCCGCCCCGATGACGACTGCCGCCGCGATTGCGAGTCGCCTCGTTTTTCCCGTCGCTTGCCGAGATCAGCAGCTAGTCGGTTGTATCATCGTCGAGGCCCATCCCGCGATCCTTTGGCAAATCGTTACGCTCCTGGCCGTGCGCCTGCTCGGCTTCGCACAACGAAGATTCCCCGGATTGCTGTTGTCGTGATTTCAGCCAGTCTTTCCGAGCCTGCGCGCGTATCTCCTCGAGGCTGAGGGCGCCCGTCGTCGGTATTGGTTCCTCGGCGTTCTCTCGACCGTGCCTAATTCCATGCATAACACTTCCTGCGGCAAAGTCCCTGGCGATATGCGCGCGAATTCGCTGGCGTATTTCCCCAGAAACGGGAGTGTGGTCGAGCAGAGCGAGCAAACGATCGTTTGACACGATTCCTCTGCTTGCAAGTTCGCGCGTGAAGACAACGTCCTTTTCCCGGCCAGCAACGTACTTCGCAATCGCGAGATCATGTGGATCCAAACACAGTCCCGCCACGCCGCCGGTATCGCCTGCAGGCAAATTCACCAACCGGGACTTCCAGCCTGTGGGAAGTATCGCTGTGGTTTCATCAACCGGGTCTGCGTAATAGCCGAACTGTTCATGAAACTTGGAATCCTGACCTATGACATTCAACCAATCCGTGCGGGAAGCATCGCGCTTGGCTATGAGATCCACCTTGGCTGATCGTACGATATCGTCCGCCAAGTCCGGGTACTTGCCGTGCAGAGACTGGCTGCCAATGATGATGAATTGCTTTTCGCCCGTGATCCCGCCGGCGGCGCGCAGAACATGATCAACTTGCTGCTTCTTCATTCAGCCTTCTCACGTCTTCACGCGACAGCATGCCGACGTAAGGCGGCGACTGGCGCATCTGGTTGGAGCGCTCGTCTCGGCCCAGAATCAGCGCGAACAATTCACCGTCGTCCGCATGCTCGAGCAATCTCTTCCATTCGTCGTAGGCGGAATTCCACACCCCGTTCGCCTTCCAACGATGCAAATTGCCAAGACCGTGCGCACGAATGTGCTGTGCCGTAAAGCGCGACACTACAGCAGCAGCCAGGCGACGCTTGTGCTCGTCCAATTGCTCAGTGGAAAATCCGCCGCGCGCTGCAGGACGAATACCGCGTTCCGTGAGATCCAGATGATCGCCCTCGCCGATGCCCCACGCCTCAAGGGTCGGCTTCGGCAGGATAACCCCCAGCGAGTTTCCGATGCGGCGAAGTACCAGTTTCATGTATTTGTTATAACTCGTTATAACAGCAGTTTCAAGAACCTCAATCTTGGAAATGCGGCGGGTATCAACCACCGATAGGAGGCAACTTTAGCGGCGCACAGCGCGCAGTAAATAAACGGCACAAAAGATCCCGCTGATCGTGAATTGCGTACTGCTCTACGAGCTGGCTTTTTGCGGTATCTTGTTGGTGCCCTCGCCCGGAGTCGAACCGGGATGGCTGTTAACCGACGGATTTTAAGTCCGTTGCGTCTACCGATTCCGCCACGAGGGCTTCGGGCTCGAAAAGTGTAGCAGAGGCCCTTTAAAACGCGAGGCGTTCGCTCGCGGGGATGCACCAGATATCGAGCGGCTCGCTGCGGCCTCGTAGTTCGAACTGCGGCAGTTGCAGGACGGGAATCGACTTGGCATCGCGCCCGCCGGGCGCGCCGGCATCGAGCGCCGCGGCCACCGCACTCGACAGCAGTAGTTCGCCGGCTCGTGCGCGACCGCAGAGCCGCGCGGCGACATTGACCGTGTCGCCGACCAGCGTGGTGCGCCGGTGCCCCGGCGGCCCGAGCATTCCCATCGCCACCTCACCGAGATGCAGCCCCACGCCGATACCGCTCTCGATCGCAAGCTCGTGCCGCCAGCGCCCGGCGATCTCGGCAAAGTTCTTGAGCATCGCATGTCCCGCCGCCAGCGCATCGCGCGCGCCTTCTACGCGCCCGATCCTCGAGGCCAAACGCCGCCATCATGCCATCGCCCGCCATATGAAAGACCTGTCCGCCGTGGAGCGCGGTGGCGCCCGCGAGCACGCCGAAAAACTCATCGAGCAGCGGTACGATGCGCGCCGGCGCCAGCCGCTCGGCGAGCCCGGTATACCCTCGCAGATCCGCGAACAGCACGGTGAGGCGAGCGGTCTTCGCGCCGCGGGGTCGCGCGATGCGCGGCCGTGCCGCGCGAGCATCCGCAACCCGCGTCACCAGCATCGCATTCATCGCTCTCACCTTGGCAGGAGGTTCGTCGTGCAATTCTCAGCCCTTCTGGATCCGCGCGCGGCGCGACGCTAAAGGCCAGTATGCCTTATCCCGAGTGGCTGCGCAGCGTCCTGCCGCGCTCCCGGCAAGTGCCCGAGCTATTGCCGCGCCATGGCGATGCGGATGGCCTCCTGCGCCGAAACCAAGTGATCGGCGCTCACGGCGGCCTCGGCGATCGCCAACTGCACGCCCTTGACTTGACCCGAAAACTCGTTGCCTCGCGAGCCGTAGTCGGACGACACCGGAGAGCCGGTGTCCACGCCCACATCGCATCCGTCATCGGCCGAAAACACCATGGCCGCGGTTGCCCCGATCCTGCCCTCGCCGACCTTTTTTCCGTCCACGAACAAAGACGCCGTCCCGCCCTTGCCGAGCCCGCCGCCGTCGTAGGCGAACTCCATGCGCACTTGGTGCTCGCCCGCCGGCAGCGCGCTCGCCGATTCGACATAGAACTGCTGAATACCGAGGAAGTTGTAGCAGTACTTGAGCTTGCCGCCCTTGGCATACAGGCTCCAGCCGCCGATGTTGCCGCCCTGCGCGACGATGACGCCTTGCGCCCCGCCCGCGGGCACCACCACGGCCGCGGTGATCGAGTGCGACTTGTTCTTGACATTGACCACCGAGTTTTCCGACAAACGCCCCATGCTGCCGAAGAGGATCTGCGAGTTGCCCTTGATCAGCACCGGCCGCCCCGCCGTATCCGAATTCAAGCGTCTGGCGAGGTCGTCGTCCATCGGCAAGACGTTGTAGCGCACCGCCTCGATCAGCCACAAGCGCTGCAATTCGTGCAGCTTCTCGGGCATTTGTTTCGCTAAATTGTTCGCCTGGCTCCAGTCCTTGGTGGTGTCGTAGAGCTCCCAGATGTCATCGTCGAAGGCCGGAGTCTTCTCGCCGATGAGCAGCCAGGGCGTCTTGTGCCGCGTCACCGCGGTCCAACCCTTGTGGTAGATTCCGCGGTTGCCGAACATCTCGAAGTACTGGGTCTCGTGCCGCTCGGCCGCTTTGGCGTCGTTGAACGAGTAGGCCATGCTCACCCCTTCGATCGGGTGCTGCTGCACGCCGTTGACGAACACCGGCTCCGGCAGGCCGGCCGCCTCGAGGATGGTCGGCGCCACATCGATCACGTGATGGAATTGGCGGCGGATTTCGCCCTTGCCGTTGATGCCCTTTGGCCAATGCACGATGGTGCCGTTGCGCGTGCCGCCGAAATGCGAGGCGACCTGCTTGGTCCACTGATACGGGGCGTTCATGGCGTGCGCCCAGCCCACCGCATAATGGTTGTAGGACTCGGGCCCGCCCAGCTTGTCGAGGCGCGCCAGCAGGAACTCGGGGGTCTCGAGCGCCGCCGCACCGTTGAAATTGATCATCTCGTTGTAGGTGCCGTTGAGCGTGCCCTCGGCGGAGGCGCCGTTGTCGCCGATGATGTAGTAGATCAGCGTGTCATCGAGCGCATGAATCTTGTCGAGACCATCGATCAGGCGCCCCACATGGTAGTCGGTGTACTCGAGGAACCCCGCATAGATCTCCATTTGGCGCGTTAGCACGGGCTTGAGTTCGGTGGGCATCGCCTCCCAGGCCGGTATTTCCTTGTGCCGCTGCGTGAGCTGGCAATCCGGCGGAATGACGCCTAATTTTTTCTGGCGCGCGACGGTCTCTTCGCGCAGCTTGTCCCATCCCTGATCGAACTTGCCCTGGTACTTGTCCGCCCATTCCTTCGGCACGTGGTGCGGGGCGTGAGTCGCGCCCGGCGCGAAGTACACGAAGAATGGCTTATCGGGCAGCAGCGCCTTTTGTTGCCCGATCCAGTTGATGGCCTTGTCGGTCATGTCCTCCATCAAGTGATAGCCCTCTTCGGGCGTCTTCTTGACCTCCACCGGCGTGGTGCCCTCGTACAGCGAGGGATACCACTGGTTCGCCTCGCCGCCGATGAACCCATAAAAATATTCGAATCCGCCGCCGCCGGTAGGCCAGGCATCGAAGGGTCCCGCGGGACTCGTCTCCCAGACCGGCACCTCGTGGCATTTGCCGAACTGCGCCGTCGCGTAGCCGTTGAGCTTGAGAGTGCGGGCGAGCGGCGCACAGGTGTTCGGCAGGACCGAGCAATAGCCGGGCGACCCGCTCGCGATTTCGGTGATTCCGCCCATGCCGACCGTGTGATGATTGCGGCCCGTCAGCATCGCCTGGCGCGTCGGCGAACAGAGCGCCGTGGTGTGAAAGCGGTTGAATTTGAGCCCGCCGGCCGCCAGGCGTTCCGCGGTCGGCGTATTGCAGGGGCCGCCGAAGGCGCTCGCGGCCCCAAAGCCCGCATCGTCGATCAGCACGATCAGCACGTTCGGCGCACCCTTGGGCGGCCGTATCGGCGTGATCGGCGGGTACTTGGTGTCCGGATCCTTCGCATCGTAGGTCACCAGGCCGGTGCGCGGTTGATCCGGGATCGGAAGAATCGTTCGCTGAATGATGTCCTCTTCGCTCATGAATTAATTTCCTTTGCGGCCGTCGTGAGTCAGCGTCGCGAGACTCCGTCTCATGGGGAACGGCAATCATTACACGGTTCTTGGAAGGCCGGACATTGGCACAAAGGGCAATGACCTCACGCCGCTGTGCAGCGTCTCGCCGTGACCTACGCAGCGCACAGTCGCTTGTGCGAATCGCCATTGAATCTCAACGCGTTTTCCTCAATCCTCCGCCGGAGGCCAGGCCGATCGCGATGACGGCATGCAGGATGGCCGCCGGCCATAGCAGCACGCCGTGCGGCGTGCGGGCGAGCCCAACCCCTGCAAATAGAATAGTCGCCGCGGCATTGAAAATATAAAGACCCCATACCGCGCTGCGGGGCGACCCCGCCGAGACGGCGGTCAGGCACGCAGAGCCGAGCCCGAGCAGCCCGATGCCCGCGAAACGCGCAACCGTCGCGCCGGGGCCTACCAGCGGCGCCGCGAACAGCAGCAGAGATGCAGAATTAGGGGCAACGATCAAGACCAAGCCCACGCCGATTTCGAGCCATGCAGCCGCCTTGACGAGGTATTTCTGGGTCATTGTTTTCGCCCGTTTTGGGTAACGCTGCTCAGTATAGCTTCTGAGCCCCTCGTGCCGGCGCGATGGTGGTTGGAGGCAAGGTCACCCCCGATTTATTCGGTTAACGGATTGTTTCACATCACGAAAAGTGAGCTGACTCCTACCAGATACCCCCATAACTACCCCAGGTTTACGCGCGCTGCCCGACTTTCATTGTCATCAGTCAGCGGCTATCTCTGGCAATAAGCCACCATCCCTGGTGGCCGGGGGCTACCGAAAAGTCAAAATAGCCAATTGATTAAAAAGGTAATTGAACTCCAACAGCGTATTGTTGTTGCCCCAAGCTGCCCCGGAATCACGGGATGGAGCGTTCACAAAGGCTTTGGAGCATTTCAACGACTGTAACCGTCCACCAGAGTCTATTATCGTACAATTAGAATTGACTCGGGAAGGCCGTTCGTTTCGATCTTTAGACCGATCCTTCACCGAGACACAAGAATGCCCTTCGTCCGCTTGATGGGGAAAATAGTGAATACGAAATCAAAGTGGCTGACCGTGCTGGCGTTGCTGTCGGGCCCGGTGTCGGCAAATGCTGCGCTCATTTCCGTTACAGGCAGCGACGGAAATCTAATGGTCAACCAAGGAGGGAGTCATGGAAGATAACAAGGCGCCGAAATCGTCAGAATCGCAAGTGTTGCAACTCCTGTCCGGCTTTCCTGGCTACGAGCTCCGGGTGCCCGTCCCCGAGGACACGCGGGAGACGGTAGCCTTTGCGCTCGCCTTGCTGGACAGTGCACGGGGCCGACTGCGATAGATGTTATCCCGCAAGGCGAAGGCAGCTTTCTATTTCGCGGCCGGCCCGCTAATGGCGGTGAACGGGGCGCTCTATCGGCGGTTCAGGGCGCCGAAGCACGGCATAGTTAAAGTGCATCTGGGTCCGGGCCAGGCCAAATATATCGACGGCTGGATCAACATCGACGCCAACATGTTCACCGGGAGGTGCGACGTGTGGGCGGATCTTCGCAATGCTCTGCCCTTCCCGGATGCGTCGGTCGATGCGATCTACTCGCATTCCATTATCGAGCACTTGCCGGATTTGAAGTTCCATTTTGGGCAGATGTATCGCTGCCTAAAGCCCGGCGGTGTTTTCCGCGTCGGTGGACCCAATGGGGATTCAGCCATCCAAAAGTTTCAGGAAGGCGACAGAGAGTGGTTCCCTGATTTTCCGGATAAGCGCAGTAGTCTCGGCGGGCGATTTGAGAACTTCATTTTCTGCCGCCAAGAGCACCTGACGATACTCACGTTTTCGTATCTTGCGGAACTTGCGGCGAATGCTGGATTCGGGACCGTGACGCTACCCTCGCCCGTCACGCACACGCGCTTCCCCGCGGTGTTCGATGCCGCGCTCGCGAAAGAATACGAGAACGATTTCGCCTGCCCTCACTCGCTCGTCGTGGAAGGGCAGAAACCCCACTAGCCCACGGTGGGTAGCGGTACTTCAGTGCCGGACACATCTGAGCTTACCTGTGCTGCGTACCAGTCATTGGGCTTAAGAACCCGCCTGGCCTGCTTTGCCGTGGGCCAATTTAGCGAGCATATGGCGGTGCTCAGCCAGCACTTGCCGGAGCGAGATCAAAGCTTTTCTAACTCCGCCTTTGTAAGAGTTACGCGCAACCCGCGCCTTACCCGCCGACGATCGTGGCCCCGTTGACCGCTCCCACGGTTTCCAATGCCGTATCAGGTGCGCCTGTCGCGCCTTTCGCTCCGAGTTCCAACCGCTCGCCATTGTTCTGCTCCAATAGTTTGCTTTGCTGATTTTCAGAGTTTCCCGCGCGACAGGGCTCGGCTGGTACTCGGCTAGCGTTGTTCACTTGTTGCGGACCGTTCGCAATGTTGGCCTGACGAACAAACGCGACGGGCTTAGGGTTCTTAATTTCCGCGAGGGTTTCAATCGTAGTGCGGCATTGGCTCTGTGCCTTTAGCGCAAGACGCATATAGACCTCGGCCGCACCCATATATTCGCCAACGTTAGCTGCAGATCGCCGGGCCAATTCGTTGAATATTGTATCAAGCGTGTGAGCCTGGATTGTCAACATAGCCTCCTGGCGCTTTAGATCGCCGCTTGATGCGACGACTGCCTGCTGTCGCAGCTCGTCTATCAGCGCTGTTATATCCAGTTCGCCCAACGCGCTCGACCACCGCTTTACCGTCGACGCCCCTTGTAGACTTGGCGCAACAGCCAATTTGGCGAGTAGCTTCGGGCGATCCGCCGGGTCACTCTTCAATTGCACCGTATTGGACAATTTCTTGTCTTTTTTTGTACTCATGCCCTCCCCTCACAAGATAAGCACGCAACCAAAGCGGCATAATCCTCAAGTTTTTCGGCATTAAATCGCTCGGCGGGAATCTTCAATTCACAGGTTCCGATTCCGCGTACCGCTAGGGTTACGATTAACGTGTCATATTCAAACCTGGTTACGAAAGACCGTTTTACAGTCGGATTAGCGGCTAGCCGCGCAAGTACGTCCTGCCGAGCCGCTTCCTGAACGGGTGACAGTGCTACGCAGCCAGCCCACGGACCAGCATCTGTTGCACACGGCTGAGATTCGTTTGGTGAGCCCGCAGTAATTAGCGACAGCAGTTCACCTTTCCGCTGCCGGATGACACTTCGTAATTCGTCTGTAATGCGATCTCGGGGCGCAACGATAAGTTGGTCGCCGGTTCGAGTAACAGTCAGCCCAGCAGTTTGAAGACAAGCTAATAGTGATGCCGCCTCCATCAGAAGACCTCCGCTTGATCGCCCAAGGTTCGCTCCGCATGCCGTACATCCGGAACCTCCAGAACCTCCGGAACTTCTGCGGCAACGTTAGATCTTGCCGGACCGGGACACTCCGCAGGTTCCACAGGTTCCACTTGCGCGGATATTGGAGCGAGGTATCGCATCCAGGCATCCCAAAGGTGTTCGCGACGATAGCCTTGCAGCGACAGTCCATTCACCTTCACCTTTAGCGAGGTCACGCCATAAGGTTTGAGCATGGATGCTAGTCCCCGGACACCCAAGGGTTTACCGTGAAGTTCGTTCCAAGGTGCATCATCGTCTAGACAGAAGTCCGGGCCACCGCAAAGACGCGTAAGAATTGTTTCGGTGTGCAGTGCATCCGGGTAACCCGCCTTGGCGAATATTTTCCGAATGTCCGAAAGCAGCCGCATTCGGAGACTCACGCGATTGTCTTGTGACGCCCTGCACATCGCCAAACACGCGCCGCGGGCTTTTTCCGCCCATCCGGCACCCCCCAAGTCTGCGATAGCGATTAGCGGTTCCCAGAGTTCAGCAGGTCGGTCCACAATGCCATCAGGGAGCACGGGCCACACGCTACCGACCGATTGGCCAGCTTGCGCTGCCCACTGGATCAAGCGATCTCGAAGAATATGGCCGGGAACCTCATTTAGTCTCGTTCGGAAAGGCTCAACCGATTCTGTTGGAGCGCGGCGGCGCATCCGGATGACTATAGCGCGGGTCATAATTGTGTCCGGCAGGTCGCCGAGTCCGGCAAGTGCGACAGCGGCAAACACCGGGAAATTAACGACCTCATGCTTTGATCCTACGCAGCGCGGTATAGTCGCCCCACGTTTGTATCCGCAATTAAGCATCGCCCGCAGATCCTCGTGGCCATCGTCCTTCCCTCGCTTGTTCCAAATTGCATCTACTTCATCAAACAAGAGTGTTATTTGCTTATTGGAGAGGGTCCGGAAGATTGCCGCTGGGGACGCGCTCAGACTCATCATGGGTTCGGGAACCAGCAGGTTCAGAACTTCCAGAACACGGGTTTTTCCGCTGCCTGCTTCGGGAGACGAAAGCATTAATCGTGGCGACGTATGGAACTTTTCGATAATGTGCGCGTGCGCCACCCATAACGTGGTAGCTATCAGGGCATGCTCATGCGGAAATACACAGAAGCGACTTAGGAATAAGCGCACGTCATCGAGCAAAGCGGCAGCCTGCCGCTGCCTAGCCTCATTAACCATGCTGGCAAGCTCAGGATCGTTCGCAATCGTATGAAGTATTGGCATCGCGTTCATGGCGCGGCAGTTGCCGCCGGAATCTTGCGGCTACGTTCAATGAGGGCTGCAAGATAGTCGTCTATTTCGCTTTCAAGCCAGCCGACTGCGCGCGCACCAAGATTCACCGGTTTGGGAAATGTGCCCGCGCCGACGCGCTGGTATATCGTGGAACGGGAAAGCCCCGTGCGGGCCTTTACTAACGGAAGTCTGAGAATCGCAGTAGCCATGTAGATACCCCTTCGGGCGTTGTTGAACATGGCTACTTTTTACCGACGTTCTCCCCCATATACACGACACAACACGGCCAAATGTTGGACGTTATGTGTCGCTCGTTTGCGTGGCCTCCTTCACGTAGCGTTGCGCCGTTCGCTCTTCCAATTCGATTTCAAGAGCGGTAGCAACTTCCAGGATTAGCTTCACGTCGGCAATTCGGAATTCCTCGTAAAGATCGCGCGCAAGTGCCTGGAGCATGGGATGATTCACCTCCTTCGAGCGCCGTTGCTTGAGAATCTCCTTGGCCTCCGCCAGTAACTTTTCTAGCATCTCGTGTCTAGCCGGATTCGGCAGGTAAAAAACTGTACAGCTCCCATCGGCCATATATTTTTCGACGCGCTCGATTGCAGCCAGCGCGGTTCGGCGCTTCTTGTCCATACGTGCGTTCATCTCATTCGGTTTCTCTAGGCCCGGCCACGCGAGCGCCAAACCATGCACTAGGGCTTTCAGATAACGAAACTCAATGAACGGCGAAGCATCAGGGGTCAAACTCAACGCGTGCGGTACATTATTACGAAGCCACTCATGGATTGGATGCGCTTCCAGCGCCTGACGTGCAGCGTCTATATTGGGATAGGGATTCGGCGGCTCCGCAAGTAAGCCTCCCGTGATGCCCTTGTGCTCCAAACTTAGCGCGTCAATACATATGCGTTTAAAACTTGAAAGCCACTCGTTCGGCCATAGGCGGATTTGTCTCGCTATCATTCCGCGCCCTTCGTGCGCCCTTCGGGAGAGACGCCGCGCCAGGCCGGTGAAGGTTTCCGGCTTGTCGCCCACGGGGATCAGCCGTGAGCTAGGCGCAGCGGTTCGACTCTAAGCCTTTTTCGCCACTTTGATATTCACAATATCGGCACCAGAAACCAACCCATCCAAGTAATCGGCCCATTCCTGCATCATCCGCCGCCGCTCCGGTAGATACTCCGCGAAGTTATAGCGCGCCCGGACGGAATTACGATCCCCGTGCGCCAATTGGCGTTCAATCCATTCCGACTTGTAGCCGCGTTCATGAAGCAGCGTTGACGCCATATGGCGGAAACCGTGTCCCGTCATTTCATTTTTGCCGTAGCCCATGCCTCGCAGCGCCGCGTTAACGGTGTTCTCGCTCATGCACCGCGCCTTGCTGCGAATACTCGGGAACAAGAAACCGTCCGGACCGGTAATTGCGTAAAGCTCGCGCAGTATCGCGATCGCTTGAGCCGATAACGGAACTATGTGCTGCTCGCCCATCTTCATGCGCTCGGCGGGGATTCGCCATTGCGGTTCAGAGTGGTCCGGCTTTTTCCCGGGTGCGGAGTCGGCCAGATCGAATGCGAATTCTTCCCACCGCGCGCCGCGCAGCTCGCAAGGGCGAACGAATAGCAACGGGGCGAGTTGCAGGGCTGAGTGGGTCACGCTCGCCCCTTCATAGCCACGAATGGCGCGGATCAGTCCGCCCACTTTCTTCGGGTCCGTGATGCTAGCGAAGTGATTAGTGGGCACCGGGGTCAGTGCGCCCTTTAATGCTGCTGACGCATCCATATCGGCCCGGTGGGTCGCCACGGCGTAGCGGCATATAGCGCCAAGGCTGCGACGGACACGGTGCGCCGTCTCTAGCCGTCCGTTTGTCTCGATTCTTTGGAGCACCCCCAACAGGTCGCGTGAATTCAGATCCCGAAAAGGTTTGCTACCAATGCGGGGTAACACGTGATTCCGAAGCTGCCGCAGTTCCTTGTCCGCGTAGTCGGTTGACCATGCGCCGGTTTGCTTGGCGTGCCATTCGAGTGCGACCGCCTCGAAACTGCCCGCCGCCCGATCCGCCCTTTTCAACTTCTCGGCTTGTTTTGCTGCACATGGGTCTATGCCATCGCCTAGAAGTTGGCGAGCGTCGCCGTGGCGATCACGCGCTTTCTTTAATCCCGTGTCGGGGTAAGTGCCAAGCGCCAACAGTTTCTCTTTACCCCCGTAACGGTATTTGAAGCGCCACCAGCGGGAACCGTCGGGATTGATGAGCATGTATAGCCCCCGTCCGTCGAACAGCTTGTAGGGCTTTTGCGAGGGTTTGGCGGCCTTTATCGCGGTATCTGTAAGGCTCATGGCGGGGGTATCCATTCGGCCAAAGGGGTATCTACCCCTATAATCTACCCCCACTTACCCCCGGCTTGCAATCAACGTATCCGGCTCTCTCCGGCATATAAATGCCAGCCGCACCGGGATCGGTCCGCGCAGAATCCCGGTAATTATCGGCAAGTGAGCAGCTTTGTTGGATTTTGCTAGACGCTGCCGGACATGGGCAGCAATGGGCCGGAATTGAGGGTTTGGAGGCTAAGGTCGGAATCGAACCGGCGTACACGGCTTTGCAGGCCGCTGCATGACCACTCTGCCACTTAGCCCCGAGATCATAAATAACAAACCCCGGACTGGCCGGGGCTTGCAAAAACTGGAGCGGGAAACGAGGCTCGAACTCGCGACCTCAACCTTGGCAAGGTTGCGCTCTACCAACTGAGCTATTCCCGCACTCGCGCCGCGCAATTGTAGGGCCGTACCGCGCGGAGTCAAGGACAACGCGGCGCGCGAGGCCGCTAAGGTCTTGAACTTGCCGATAAAATCCCACACCCGGCCGCACTTGGCTCAGTCCCGCTCGCGGCACTCGTCCAGCGCGGCGGATGCCCCCTGCCCTAAAGGCGTGCGCTGCCGCGCAGCTCCGGCCACGCGAGGCGCAAGTACAGGATCATCGACCACAAGGTCAGCACCGCGGCGATGCCCGTCAATACCAAACCGAGTTTGTATGTCGGAATTGCAAATAGGTCGCGCCGATAAAGCAGCAAGGAGAGCCCGACGATCTGCATGACGGTCTTGTACTTACCCCATATGGAGACCTTGATGCGGGCGCGCGCGCCGATCTCCGCCATCCATTCACGCAGCGCCGATACCGCGATCTCGCGGCCGATGATGACGATGGCGGCGATCACCACGAACCAGCGCGGATCCTTGCTGACGATCAGCACCAGCGCCGCCGCCACGATCAGCTTGTCGGCGACCGGATCCAGGAACGCGCCCAGGCGCGAGGTTTGGCCCCACTTGCGCGCGTAGTAGCCGTCCAGAGTGTCGGTGATGCCGGCCAGGGCGAACGCGGCGCAGGCCGCGGGATCCTTCCACCAATACGGCAAATTGAAAAGCACCAGAATCGCCGGAATCATCAGGATACGCAGCCACGTCAGCGTATTCGGCAGATTCCAATGCGACCGACCCTCACTGGCCCGGGTGGAGGTGTTCATAAATTACCTCGGCGAGATCGCGCCCGAGGCCGCGCACTTGTGCGAAATCGTCGATACCGGCACGCAAAATCCCCTGTAAGCCGCCGAATTGCTTCAGCAGCTCGCGTCGCTTCACCGGGCCCAAGCCCGGAATGGTTTCGAGTATAGACTGACTGTGGCGTTTAGCCCGCTTTCGCCGGTGTCCCGCGATCGCAAATCGATGCGCCTCGTCGCGCACGCGCTGAATGAGATGCAGGGCATGGGAGTCCGGGGGCAACAGAACCGGCGTGTCCCGGCCCACCAGGAACAGCTGCTCCTGGCCGGGACGCCGGTCGGCGCCCTTCGCGACACCGACCAGCGTGATTTCGCCGACACCCAGCTCTCGAAGCGCCTGGTCGGCTTCGGCCAGCTGGCCTTTGCCGCCGTCGATCAGCAGCACGTCGGGAGCCGCGAATTCGCCGCCGCGCACGCGCTTGTAGCGCCGCGTGAGCGCCTGGTACATCGCGGCATAGTCATCGCCCGGCTGTATGCCGGCAATATTGAAGCGCCGGTAGTCGCTCTTCAGCGGCCCTTCCAGCCCGAACACCACGCACGAGGCCACCGTATCGGTACCGCCGGTGTGGCTGATATCGAAGCATTCGATGCGCCTCGGCGTATGCTCGAGACCGAGCGCCTTGCGCAATTCCTCCAGGCTCGATTCAATGTTGGCGCGCGCCAGTCCGCGCATCTTCAGCGCCTGCTCGGCGTTGTTGCGCACCATCTCCAGCCAGCGCGCGCGAATACCGCGCACCGAGGAGGTGATGCGCACCTTGTGGGATGCCCGCTCGGTGAGCGTCGCCTCGAGCACCTGCATCCCCTCGAAGTCGCTTTCGACGATGATTTCCGCCGGCGATTCGCGCTCCAGATAATGCTGGGCGACAAAAGCGGCCAGCACTTCCGGCGTATCCGCGAACGGCGCCTTCGGAATATACGTCGTGCTGCCCAGGCTGCGCCCGCCGCGCACGAACATCAACGCGATGCAGTACTCGCCGTTGCCGCCCGCGACGGCGATCACGTCGGCATCGTGCTCGATGTCTGCCGTGACGATTTGCTGCGCCTGCATGGCCTTGAGGTTCGCCAGCTGGTCGCGCAATCTCGCGGCCTCCTCGAAATTCAATCGTTCGGCGGCGAGCTCCATGCGCCGGCCGAGCTCCTTCTGCACCTCATCGTTGCGCCCTTCCAGCACCTTGATCGCCGCGTGCACGTCGCGGGCATACTGCTCCTGGGTGATGAGCCCGACGCAGGGCGCCGTGCAGCGCTCGATCTGATACTGCAGGCACGGTCTCGAGCGATTGGCGAAATACGAGTCCTCGCAGTTGCGCAAGCGGAACAACTTCTGCAGCTGCTGCAGACTTTCGCGGACTGCGCCGGCGGACGGGTACGGCCCGAAAAAGCGCCCGGCCTGCTTGCGCGAACCGCGGTAGAAAGCTGAGCCGCGGAAACTCGTGAGAGGTGTCGAAATGCAGGAACGGAAAGCTCTTGTCGTCGCGCAGCACGACGTTGAAGCGCGGCCGGTGCGTTTTGATCGAGATTGAACTCGAGCAGCAGCGCCTCGGTGTCCGAATTGGTGATGGTGACTTCCATGTTCGCGGTCTTGGCGATCAGCGCTTGCACCTTCGGCTGCACGGTGCTCGGCTGAAAGTACCAGGCCACCCGGCTCTTCAGGGTGCGCGCCTTGCCCACGTAGAGTACTTCGCCGTCTGCGTCGAGCATGCGGTAGACGCCTGGGCGGTTCGGCAGCGCGTCGACAAAAGACTTGGCATCGAATTTCGCCGCGGGTGCCTCGGCCTGCGGCGCCTCCGGTGTCCCCTCGCACGCCTCAGGCGTCACAAAGCGCCAATGCCCTTTCGATGATGGCTTCGAACATGTCAGCGGTGAGCCGGCGCGTCTGGGTGTTGTAGCGGCTGCAGTGATAGGAATTCAGCAACACCCGTCCTCCGCTCAAGGAATGTTCCGCCGCGTGTGCAAACCGGAAATCTCCGGCGCGCAGATCCAGGGCGCGCAGCACCGCCCCATGTGCGATGGTACCCAACGCAAGAATAACGCGCACTTTCGGGCTTTGCGCCAACTCCGCGCGCAGGAACGCATTGCAAACCTTTATCTCCAGCGGCAGCGGTTTATTCGCCGGCGGCAGGCACTTCACCGAATTGGTGATGCACGCATCCTTGAGCACCAAACCGTCATCCGCGGCGCTCGAGGCGGGAGCGCTTGCCAGGCCGAATTTGAACAAGGTCGCGGTACAAGAGAATGCCGGCGTGATCGCCGGTGAACGGCCGTCCGGTGCGATTGGCGCCGTGCATTCCCGGAGCGAGACCGACTATCAGCAAACGGGCATCGGGGTCGCCGAACCGCGGCACCGGCCTGCAAAAATAATCCGGCTGCTGATGGCGCACCAGATCGAGATGAGCCGCGAGCCGCGGGCATCGCCGGCAGTTCGGATCGAAGATGCCGTTCATTTGAAGACCGGTTGGGCCATCACCGGCGCTCCGCACCGAGGGCGTTAAAAAAAAACGGGCTACGCGGATCTCCGCGTAGCCCGCCGTCGATCGCGCCTGGCATTTGGACTAACCCGAGCGCAACCCAACCTTCGCAACTATTCGAACCGGCACGTGAACGGACCCGCCGACCACGTTACCTTGGACCGCCTCGGTCAAAAAGATTCCACGCACCCAGCCAAAAAAATTAAGCAATCCGATTAGCGGTTAGTCAACCGAACCCGGCCGCCGATTCTCGGAGCTCAGTTCTCGAAGGGGCAGGAAAGGTTTGCGAGGCAGAATAGCATCTGCGGCGCTCGAGGCAACCGGAGTTTTAATAAAAACCGCGCAGCTGTATTAACAAACATTCTTTGAATATTACATAACTCATTGTTTTTTATCAATATTGTAAATAATACAAGGCCGTGAGTCAGGCAACGCCGATCGATCTACCGTCTTTGAGCTTGCCGTTTCCGGCCCGCACGTCGGGCAATCAGCATGGCCAATTCGAGGGCCTGCTCGGCATTCAAACGCGGGTCGACGGGCGACTTGTAAGCACGTGCCAAATCGGCCTCCTTGAGGCCCCGTGCGCCACCGATGCACTCGGTGACATCATCGCCGGTCAGTTCGATGTGCACGCCGCCCAGCGTGGAGCCGGCTTCCTCGTGGATGCGGAAGGCCGCCTCCACCTCGCCCAGAATGTTGTCGAAGCGCCGGGTCTTCAGGCCGCCCGCCGTGGTCTCGGTATTGCCGTGCATCGGATCGCAGACCCAGAGCACCTGCGACCCCGTGGCCCGAACGGCCGCGATCATCTCGGGCAGCCGCTGCTCGATGTCCTTGATGCCGAACCGATGGATGAAGGTGAGCCGTCCCGGCTGATTCTGCGGGTTCAACACCTGCACCAGCTCCTGCAGCCATTCGGCACTCATCGCGGCGCCGACCTTCACCCCGATCGGATTGGCGATGCCGCGAAAATACTCGACGTGCGCGCCGTCGATGTTGGCCGTGCGCATGCCGATCCACGGCATGTGGGCCGACAGGTTGTACCATTTCTTCTGCCGCTCGATGTAGCGCGTCTGGGCCTGCTCGGACAGCAAGTGCAGCCCCTCGTGGCTGGTGTAGAAATCGCCTCGGGTCGCCGCGTGCACCCGCAAGCCGCTCATCGACTCGAAGAACTCCAGCGACTCGGCAATCGAGTCGACGATTTTTTGATAGGCGTCCCGCAGCGCCGCGTGGCGCAAAAAGCCGAGATCCCAATATTCCGGGTGGTGCAGATCGGCAAAGCCGCCGTCGATCAGCGCGCGCACGAAATTCAACGTGAGCGAGGCGCGCTCGTAGCCGCGCAGCAATAGTTCGGGGTCCGGTTCGCGCTCCGCGGCGCTGAACCCGGGCCTATTGACGTTGTCGCCCCGATACGTGGGCAAGATCACCCCGCCCCGGGTTTCGGTGTCCGCCGAACGCGGCTTCGCGTACTGGCCGGCGAACCGGCCCACCCGGATGATGGGCTTTTTCAAGCCTTGCAGCAGCACCAAACTCATCTGCAGCAGGATCTTGAGGCGCCTGGCGATGTTGTCCGACTCGCAATCCTCGAAGCTCTCGGCGCAATCGCCGCCCTGCAGCAGAAACTGCTCGCCGCGCTGCGCGAGTGCGAGCTTGGCGCGCAAGGCCTCGATTTCCCAGGAAACGACCAGCGGCGGCAGCCGGCTCAAGGCCGCCACCGCGCGCTCGAGCGCGGCCGGCTCGGCGTACTTGGGTTGCTGGGCGGCGGGCCGGCTGTGCCAACTGGCCGGGTGCCAATTGTTCAATGCGGGGGATTTGGACATAGACCATGGATGCTACACAATGCCGCCCCCAAATCGAAATCCGGTATTGAACCATGTGGAATATCAGCGACACTTTGCGCGTCCTCGAACTGGCCGATCACAACCCCGGGACTTGGTCCGGCAGCCACGGCTGGAGCCGCCAACAGTCGGGGCCGGTTATCGAGTCGATCAATCCCTCGACCGGGCAATGTCTCGCGCGCGTTCGCGGCGCAACCGCCGAAGACTACGAGCACGTTCTTGGCTCCGCGGTCGAGGCCGCGCGCCAGTGGCGCCGGGTACCGGCCCCGAAGCGCGGCGAGGCCATACGCCTCATGGCCGAGGAACTGCGCGCCCGCAAGGACGCGCTCGGCACCCTGGTCTCCTTGGAAAACGGCAAGATCAAAGCCGAGGGACTGGGCGAGGTTCAGGAAATGATCGACATCGCCGATTTCGCCGTCGGCCAATCGCGCATGATGTACGGCTTGACGATGCATTCGGAGCGCGTCGAGCATCGCATGTACGAGCAGTGGCATCCGCTCGGCGTGGTCGGCGTGATCTCCGCCTTCAATTTCCCGGTAGCGGTGTGGTCCTGGAACGCATTCCTCGCCGCGATCGCCGGCAACGCCACGGTGTGGAAGCCCTCGCCGAAGACGGCGCTGTGCTCGCTCGCCGTGCAGCACATTTGCAATCGCGTCCTCGAGCGCCACTCGCTGCCGGCCATCTTTCAGATATTCATCGATGCCGGCACCGAACTCGCGGGCAGATTCGTCGATGATCGGCGCGTGGCCCTGGTCTCGTTCACCGGATCGACGCAGGTCGGTCGGCGGATCGGCGTTCGCGTGGCCGAACGGCTTGGCAAGAGCCTGCTCGAACTCGGCGGCAACAACGCGATCATCGTCGATGAAACGGCGAACTTGAATCTGGCGGTGCCGGCGATCGTTTTCGGCGCGGTGGGCACCGCGGGCCAGCGCTGCACCACCACCCGCCGCGTATTGGTCCATCATTCGCGGGCGGCGGAACTCGAGCGCCGCCTCATCGCCGCCTACGGCCAGATACGCATCGGCGATCCGCTCGAGCCCGGCACCTTGATGGGCCCGTTGATCGATGCGGGCGCGGTCGCGCGCTACCTCGCGGCCGTCGCCGCCGCGCAGTCGCAGGGCGGCACGCTGCTGTGCGGCGGCAGTGCACTCCCGAGGCCCGGTCATTTTGTCGAGCCCGCGATCGTGCGCGCCTCACCCGGCATGGCCATCGTCAACGCCGAGACCTTCGCGCCAATCCTCTACCTCGTGAGCTACCAGACCTTCGAGGAGGCGGTGGCATTGCAAAATTCGGTGCCCTACGGCCTTTCCTCCGCGCTGTTCACCGACCGCCTGCAAACGGCCGAGCGATTCTTGAGCGCCGAGGGCAGCGACTGTGGGATTGCCAACGTGAACCTCGGGACATCGGGAGCCGAGATTGGCGGTGCCTTCGGCGGCGAAAAGGATACGGGCGGCGGCCGTGAAGCAGGGTCCGATTCCTGGAAAGCCTATATGCGGCGCCAAACGACGACCATCAATTGGAGCCAGGAACTGCCCCTCGCGCAGGGTATCCGCTTCGACCTGTAGCGGCTGCTCGGGCGGGCTTCATTCGGCCCGCTTGACCTCCAACCAAAGCTGCTCTTGCGCATCGAGATCCAAACTCGCGAACGGCTTGCCGCGCTCTTGCGCCAATGCCTCCATCGCGCGAAAGCGGCGTTCGAACTTGGTGTTCGCCGCCCGCAGCGCCGCCTCGGCGTCGACCTCGAGCTTGCGCGCCAAATTGGCGGCCGCGAACAACAGATCGCCGATCTCCTCGAAGATTTCTTGCGAAGGACCCGCGCCGGGAACCGCGCCTGCAACATCCGCGCCACGTATGCCCGCCGCGGCCTCGCGCACCTCGGCAAGCTCCTCCGCCACCTTGTCGGCGGTCTGGCTGGCGTGCTCGAAATCGAAACCGACCCGGGCGGCGCGTTTGCTGAGCTTGTACGCGCGCATCAGCGCCGGCAGCGCCTGCGGCACGCCGTTCAACGCGCTGCCGGATACCGCACCGCGTTCACGCGCCTTGCCTTCCTCCCAGGCAAGGCTTTGTTCGGCTGCCGTCAGCCGAGCGCCCTCCCCCGCTTCGGCTGCTGCGAACACGTGCGGATGACGCCGCACCAGCTTGTCGCGGATGGCCGATGCCACCGCTTCGAAATCGAAAGCGCCCGCTTCGCGGGCAATTTGCGCGTGAAATACCACTTGAAACAAGAGATCGCCGAGTTCTTCCTTGAGGTGCGCGACATCGCCCCGCTCGATCGCATCGGCGACTTCGTACGCTTCTTCGATCGTAAAAGGCGCGATGCTCGCAAATGTCTGCTGCCGGTCCCAGGGACACCCGTCGGCGGCCCGCAAGCGCTTCATGACGGCGAGCAACTCGCACATCCGCGGCAGCCCGTTCTGCGGCGTGGTCACCGGTTTTTTTCTGCCCGCCCCTGCAAGAGGCGTCTCAAGGTCAGCAACATTCCCGCGGTGGCGCCCCAGATGAGTCGATCACCGTACTGAATATCGTAGAACTCGATCGGCACATCGGCCAGGCGGCCGAGGCGCGGGCGGTGGTTGGCGGCGTCCAGGATGAAGTCGAGCGGCACCTCGAACACATCGTGCACTTCCGCTGTCGCGATGCGCAACTCATAGAGCGGGCTCACAAAACCGACCGCCGGTGTCACCCGAAAGCCGGTGACCACCCAGTGATCCGGCAGGTAGCCGGCAAACTCCACGTGGGTCTCGGACAATCCGATCTCCTCATGCGCCTCGCGCAGCGCCGCATGCCAGGCACTGGCGTCCTCGGGCTCGATGCGCCCGCCGGGGAAACTGATCTGACCGGCATGATCCTTGAGAGTCGCCGCACGCTGCGTCAGCAGCACCGTCAGCCCCGATTCGCGTTCGACCAGCGGCACGAGCACCGCCGCCGGCACCCGATCCTTCGGCATCGAGGCGCGCACCCGCTCCCGCGCCTCGGTGGACGCTCCGGCGAGCCACAGCATGTCGTCCTCGGCCGCGGAGGATTGCGGCTCGAGCGACTCACGAATGTGCGTCTTGGTGTATAGCGGATCCATCATCAGCCGGCGGACCCGCCACCCTTGATCCCGCCCGCCGTCAACGCCAAGGGATCGAGCACGCGGCGCAGCTCGTCGATGCTCAAGTCGGTCATTTCCGCGGCAACCTCCAAAATCGGCCGGCCCTCGGCGTAAGCCTTCTTGGCGATGGCCGCGCCTTTTTCATAACCGATGATCGGATTGAGCGCGGTCACGAGCATTGGATTGCGCGCGAGCGCCGCTTGCAGCCGCGCCTCGTTAACGATCAGCCCGCTGAGCGCGTGATCGGCCAGATTGCGGCTCGCGATGGTGAGCAATTCCAGGCTCTGCAGCAGATTATAGGCGATCACCGGCAGCATGACGTTGAGCTGAAAATTTCCCGATTGCCCCGCAATGGTGATGGTCGCATCGTTGCCGATGACCTGCGCCGCGATCATGGTCACCGCCTCCGGGACCACGGGATTCACCTTGCCCGGCATGATGCTGCTGCCGGGCTGCAGCGCCGGCAGTGAGATTTCCGCCAACCCGGCCAGCGGCCCGCTGTTCATCCAGCGCAAGTCGTTCGATATCTTCATGAGACTGACGCCGACGACCTTGAGCTGCCCGGACAACTCGACTGCCGTGTCCTGGCAGGAAAGCGCTTCGAAATAATTGTCGCTGGGACGGAACTCGAGCCGCGAGTCGCCGGCCAATTGCCGAGCGAACAGCGCGGCGAACTCAGGCCTCGCGTTGATGCCGGTACCGACTGCGGTGCCGCCCTGCGCCAGCGCCAGCAACCGGGGCATGGTCGAGCTCAAGCGAGCGCGGTCGTTCTCGATCTGCGCACGCCAGCCGCCGAATTCCTGGGCGAGCGTGATCGGCAACGCGTCCATCAAGTGCGTGCGGCCGGTTTTGACCACGCCGCCGAGCTCGACCGCGCGGCGCTCGAGCACCGCGCTCAAGCGGCGAAGCGCGCCCAGCAGGTTTTCGTCGAGGAGCAGCGCCGCGGCGACGTGAATCGCGGTCGGCACGACGTCGTTGCTGCTCTGGCCCATGTTCACGTGATCGTTGGGATGCACCGGCCGGCCCAAACGGCGGCCTGCCAAAGTGGCGATGACCTCGTTGGCGTTCATGTTGCTGCTGGTTCCAGAGCCGGTCTGAAACACATCCACCGGAAACTGGTCGTCGAATTTCCCTTCGGCCACCTCGAGGGCCGCGGCTTGAATGGCGGCCGCCAGGTCGGGCGCCATGTCGCCCAAACGCGCATTCGCGCCCGCCGCCGCCCGCTTGATCAGCCCGAGCGCACGGATGAAGGCCCGCGGCATGCGCAGACCGCTCGGTGGGAAATTTTGGATCGCGCGCTGCGTTTGGGCGCCCCAGAGCGCGGCCGCAGGTACATCGAGCGCACCCATGCTGTCACGCTCGACGCGAAAGTCCGTCGTCATCATCGCGCCTTACTCCGCCGATTGGTGCTGGTTTACGGTAATATCTGCGTCATTCTATCATTTAGCGACGGCATCCTTGGTCAAGTCTATTCCCGCCACCGCCCCCGAAGACGCTCTCTCGCCCCTGGACGGCCGATATGCCGCCAAACTCACGGCGGTTCGCCGGCTGTTCAGCGAAGCGGGACTGATGCGCCAGCGCGTGCGCGTGGAATGCGCCTGGTTGTTGGCGCTGGCGGAAGGCCCCGCCGCCCCGGTGCTCGCCGCGCTGCCGCCGCCCGCGCGGCGTTGGCTCGAGGCGCTGAGCGCCGATCCGGCCGCGACCGACGTGCCCGCCATCAAGGCCATCGAGGCGCGAACCAATCACGACGTCAAGGCCGTGGAGTACTGGATCCGCGGCGAACTCGAGGCGCACGGCGCGAGCGCCGCGCAGCTCGAATGGGTGCATTTCGGCTGCACCTCGGAAGACATCAATAATTTGGCGTACGCCCTCATGTTGCGCGGCGCGCGCGCCGCGCTGTTGCTGCCGGCTCTCGATGCCATCGGTGCGCTTCTCGATTCGCTCGCCGGCCGCTATGCCGCGGTCGCCATGCTGGCGCGAACGCACGGCCAAGCCGCGACACCCACCACTGTCGGCAAGGAACTCGCCAATGTGGCCGCGCGCCTCGCGAGCCAGCGCGGCTCTCTTGAGCGCGTCGTCATCTTGGGCAAATTGAATGGCGCCGTGGGCAATTTCAACGCGCATGTCGCCGCCTTGCCGCGCATCGATTGGCCCGGCTTCAGCGCGCGCTTCGTCGAATCGCTCGGGCTGCAGCCGAACGCCTACACCACGCAGATCGAGCCGCACGACTGGATCGCCGAATATTGCCACGCCTTGATGCGCGCCGACACCGTGCTCCTCGATCTTGCGCGCGACTTGTGGAGCTACATCGCCCTCGGCTATTTCAAGCAGCGACCCGCCGCGGGCGAAGTCGGCTCCTCGACCATGCCTCACAAGGTCAATCCCATCGACTTCGAAAATGCCGAAGGCAACTTGGGCGTAGCCAATGCGCTGCTGGCGCATTTTGCGGAAAAGCTTCCCGTGTCTCGCCTGCAGCGCGACCTCAGCGATTCGACCGTGCTCCGGAATCTGGGTGTGGCCATCGGCCACGCGCTGCTCGCCTACCAGTCGCTCGGCGCCGGTCTGAAGAAAATCGAACTCGACGAGGCTCGGGTCGCGCAGGACTTGGATCGCGCATGGGAGGTCTTGGGCGAGGCCGTGCAGACGGTGATGCGCGCGCATGGAATTCCGGACGCCTATGATCGCCTGAAGGCGTTCACGCGCGGCCGTCCCATCGACCAGACCGCCATGCACGATTTCATCGGCTCGCTCGAGCTGCCGCCCGGCGAGAAGAAGCGCCTGCTCGAAATGACGCCGCACACCTATCTCGGGCTCGCGGCGGCGCTGGCGCGACGCACCTCTTGAGAGGCGATTCGCGCAACAGCGCGTCCGAAACGTGACGCAGTTAGCACGGCCGTTTGCGGGGCAAACGGTACTATCGAACTCAAAGTACGGGGAGCCGGGGCGGATCGCACCGGGCGCTCCAATTGAGGCGGTGCTATGGCGGATAAATTGGACTACAGCTCACAACCCAGCGGCGACAAGGCTTCCGCGGCGGGTGGCGACCCGGCGTCCAATGCGAGCACCCGCACCATATTGACCACCATGCCGGAGGTGCGCGAGGCGAGCCTCAAGGTGGCCAAATCGGCGCAGCGTCTGCTGTCCATTTTCACGCAGGATTTGGAGCCGTTGATCTACGGCGAAGAGCCCTTTTTGGACGCCATCAAACGTTTGGTGCTGGCGCGCTCCTACGCCAAAGTTCGAGTCTTGCTGGCCGATCCGTCGCGCGCCATGGTCGACAATAACCGCTTTCTGGCCCTGGCGCGCCGGCTGACCAGTTGCATCGACCTGCGTGCCATGAGCCCGGAATATCCCGCGAGCGCAGGCGCATTCATCATCGCGGACGACAAGGCGCTGGTGTACCGCTTGCAGGCGGATCGCTGGGACGGCATCTCCGACATGAACGATCCGCCCGTGGTGCGCCGCTACCTGAATTTCTTCGACGAGATTTGGCAGACCAGCATGCAAGAGTCGCAGATGCGGCAAATGCTGATGTAGCTCATAGAGACCCCTGTCACGCCGATCGCGCCGGTATAATCGGCGCATGCACACCTTCCCCATCGATCCCCGCTGCGCCGGGACCGTCATTGTCGGCATGTCCGGCGGCGTCGATTCGGCGGTCGCGGCGCTTACGCTGCAGCAGGCCGGCTTTACCGTGCAGGGGCTGTTCATGTCCAATTGGGAGGACGAGGACGCCTATTGCACCGCCGCCGAGGACTTCCAGGACGCGCGCCGCACCTGCGAGGCGCTAAAGATTCCGCTGCATCGGGTGAGTTTCGCCGGCGAGTATCGCGAGCGGGTGTTTGCGCATTTTCTTCGCGAGTACGCCGCCGGACGGACACCCAATCCGGACGTGCTGTGCAATAGGGAAATCAAATTCGGCCTCTGCCTGGATTACATGCGCCGCCTCGGAGCCTCGTGGATCGCCACCGGTCACTACGCCCGCCTGCGGCGCACGGATCAGGGCACCGATCTGTTGAAGGCGGTGGACAGCGAGAAGGACCAGAGCTACTTCTTGCATGGCGTCGCACCGGCGGCTCTCGCCAAGACGCTGATGCCGCTCGGCGAATTGCGCAAGGACGAGGTGCGCCGGCGCGCCCACGCAGCCGGGTTGACCGTTTTCGACAAGCCGGATAGCACTGGTATCTGCTTCATCGGCGAGCGGCCGTTCCGGGAATTCTTGAGCCGTTACCTGCGCACCGCTCCCGGCCCCATCGAAAACGCCGACGGCGAGGTGCTGGGCGAACATCGCGGACTGGCTCTGTACACCCTGGGCCAACGGTCCGGTCTGCGCGTGGGCGGCCGAGCCGGCGCCGCGGCCGCGCCCTGGTACGTTGCCGCCAAGGATGCGCGGCGCAACGTACTGATCGTGGTGCAGGATCACCAACACCCCTTGCTGATGTCCGACACCTTCGAGGTCGAGCAGGCGAACTGGCTGTGTGCGCCGCCGGCGCTGTCACGCGACCTCGAGGGCGGCCGTTTCGATTGCGGGGTCAAGACTCGTTACCGTCAAGCCGATCTGCCCTGCCGGATCCGGCTTCGGTCGGACGGGCGGGTGCGGGTGTGGCTGCGCCAGCCGGCGCGGGCCGTCACGCCGGGGCAGTACGCGGTGTTTTACCGCGATGATCTGTGTGTCGGCGGCGGCGTGATCTCACACACAAGCAATTCGCGCGACGCGCCGGGAACGCCCCAGCCGGCGGACGGCGCGGTCGCTTATGATTCCAATTCTGTTGTTTCGCGGGAGGGGTCATGACGGATAGCTTCAAGGCCAGAACCACGCTCACCGTGGGCGCGCAGCACTACGAGATCTGCGGCCTGAGCGCGCTTCGGGGGTACAAGGTGGACCGCCTGCCTTTTTCCTTGAAGATTCTGCTGGAAAATCTCCTGCGCTTCGAAGACGGAGTCAATGTCACCCGCGCACGACATCGAGGCGCTGCTGCGCTGGGATCCCAAAGCCGCGCCGCGCGACGAAATCGCCTTCACTCCGGCGCGCGTGATCATGCAGGACTTTACCGGCGTGCCGTGCATCGTCGACCTGGCGGCTATGCGAGAGGCGATCGCACGCCTCGGCGGGGATCCCGAGCGCGTGAATCCGCTCGCGCCGGCCGAGTTGGTGATCGACCACTCGGTCCAGGTCGATGAATACGGGGCGGCCGATTCGCTGCGGCACAACAATGAAATCGAGTTCAAGCGCAATGCCGAGCGCTACATGTTCCTGCGCTGGGGACAGACCGCGTTCAGCAACTTCAAGGTGGTGCCGCCCAACACCGGCATCGTGCATCAGGTGAATATCGAGCGCCTCGCCCGCGTGGTGTTTTCCGACGCAGATCGGCGCCCGCAGGCTTGCCTATCCGGATACGCTGGTCGGCACCGACTCGCATACCACGATGGTCAACGGCCTCGGCGTGCTCGGTTGGGGCGTCGGCGGGATCGAGGCGGAAGCCGCGATGCTCGGACAGCCGGTCACGATGCTGATACCGCAAGTCATCGGCTTCAAGCTCAACGGCACACTGGCCGCGGGCACGACCGCGACCGACCTGGTGTTGACGGTCACGCAGATTCTGCGCAAGAAGGGCGTCGTCGATAAATTCGTGGAATTCTTCGGCGATGGCCTCAAAGGCCTGCCGTTGGCCGACCGGGCCACCATCGCGAACATGTCTCCGGAATTCGGCTCCACCTGCGCCATCTTTCCCATCGACGAGGAGACCATTCGCTACCTGAAACTCACCGGCCGCGATCCTGCGCAAATTGCGCTGGTGGAGGCCTATGCCAAGACACAGGGGCTGTGGCGCATCGACGGCGCGCCGGCCGCCGATTACACCGACGTCTTGGAGCTCGATCTTGCGACGGTCGAACCCTCGCTGGCGGGCCCGAAGCGGCCGCAGGACCGCGTCTCGCTGCGTTCGGCCAAAAGCACCTATCGGAACAGTGTGAAGAAAATGGCCGATGAGCGCGCGCAAACGCATCCCTCGGCGAGCGGCGCGGCGGCGGCCAAGCTGGGCGAGGGCAGCGTCGAGATCAAGGACGGCGCCGTGCTCATCGCGGCGATCACCAGCTGCACCAACACCTCGAATCCGGCGGTGCTGGTGGCGGCGGGACTGCTGGCGCGCAATGCGCGCGCCTTGGGGCTCACCGCCAAGCCCTGGGTCAAGACCTCGCTCGCGCCCGGTTCGCGCGTGGTCACCGATTATCTAAAAAAGGCGGGCTTGCTCGCGGATCTGGAGGCATTGGGCTTCTATACGGTGGGCTACGGCTGCACCACGTGCATCGGCAATTCGGGGCCTCTCAAACCGGCCATTTCCGAGGCCGTCAAGGCGGGCGACCTGATCGCCTGCTCGGTGCTCTCCGGCAATCGGAATTTCGAAGGACGCGTGCATCCGGAAATCAAGATGAATTTTCTCGCCTCACCGCCGCTGGTGGTCGCATACGCGCTGGCGGGCAGCCTCGACGTCGACATCACCACCGAGCCTTTGGCCAGCGCGAAGAACGGCCGTCCGGTTTTCCTCAAGGACATATGGCCGAGCGCAGCGGCCGTCGCCGAAGCGGTGGCCGCTTCGGTCGACTCCGCCATGTTCAAGAAAGGCTATGCCGATGTGTTCCTGGGCGATGACAATTGGCGAGGCATCAAGACACCCGGCGGGAAAATCTACGCCTGGGACGGCAAATCCACCTATGTGAAGAATCCGCCGTATTTCGACGGCATGAGCATGACACCGGATGCCATCCTCGACATCAAGGGTGCGCGCGCGCTCGCAGTGCTCGGCGATTCGGTGACCACGGATCACATCTCGCCCGCCGGCAATATCTCGAAGATCCAGCCCGGCGGCGCAATACCTGATCGCGCAGGGCGTGCAGGCGGTGGACTTCAATTCCTACGGCGCCCGGCGCGGCAACCACGAGGTGATGATGCGCGGCACCTTCGCCAACATCCGTTTGCGCAACCTGCTGCTGCCCGGCACCGAGGGCGGGGTCACGGTTCACCTCCCGAGCGGCGAATCGTTGTCGATTTTCGATGCCGCCATGAAATACAAGACCGAGGCGACGCCGCTGGTGATCCTCGCCGGCAAGGAATACGGCACCGGCAGTTCGCGCGACTGGGCCGCCAAGGGAACCATGCTGTTGGGCGTCAAGGCGGTGATCGCGGAGAGCTTCGAGCGCATTCACCGCTCCAATCTGATCGGCATGGGCGTCCTGCCGCTGCAGTACAAGGACGGCGAGAGCTTGCAGACCTTGGGCTTGAACGGCCGGGAGACCTTCGACATCGTCGGGCTGGAACGCGGCGCGGCGAAGTTCGTCAAAGTGACCGCCCGGACCGACGACGGCATCAGGAAGCAATTCGAGGTGCGCGTGCGCATCGACACCCCGAAGGAGCTCGATTACTACCAGCATGGCGGGATACTGCACTACGTGCTGCGGCAACTCGCCGCCGCCGGCAAGGCGGCATGACCCTCAGCGGGTGGCCGGCGAGGACTCCGCGGCCGGCTTGCCGCCCGCTGCGACGCTTCCCGCCTCCACCAGCACCATGGTGCTCGGATCGAGATGCGCGCGGATGGCCTTGTTGACCTGATCGCGCGTCAGCGCCTGAATCATCTGCGGATAGGCGTCCAGCCAGTCGAGACCGTAGCCGCGCTGAACGGTGGTGAGAATGATGCTCGCGATGCCTCGCGTGGTCGCCAGACCGACCAGATAGGTGCCGAGGATCCCTTGTTTGCGGACCGCGAGCTCGTCGTCGGTGACGCCCTCTTGCCACCATGAGGCGAGCACGCGGCGCGTGGACGCCAAACCCTTGTCGAGCAGCGACGGGGCGAAGCTCGCCGATATGTCCCAGGCTCCGTCCGCGATGCTGTCCTCGCTCACCTCGGCATCGATCTCATAGGTGAGGCCCTCCTTGTCGCGCACATTTCTCATCAGGCGCCCGGTGAACCCTCGACCGAGAATCGCCGTGCCCACCCGCAGCGGCAGCGCATCCGGATCCCGGTAGCGCAAGCCCGTCGGCTGTCCCAGGATCACGGACACGCTCGGCTTGTCTTTGAGGGGCACCACGAGCTCGGCCGGACCGGGGGAAGTCGCAGGCTTTGCCGGGTGAATGTAGTCCTGGCCGCCGCTCCAGCCGGCGAAATCCTTGGCGATATCGGCCTGCGCCTCGGCAATCGGCACATCGCCCGCGAGGACCAGCGTCATATGGGCGGGACCGTAGTAGTGGGCATGAAATGCCTTCGCCTGCTCGAGCGTCGCCGACTTGGCGGCGGCCAGAAATTCCTCGATGCGAGTGCGGGCGGTTCGGATGTCCCGGCGGAAAGATCGCGCGGGCAAACGCCTCCCGGGCACGCTCCTCGGTGTTGTGCATCGACTCTTGCAACGTGCCGATGAATTGCTGCCTGGCTTTGGCGAACTCGGCCGCGCTCATCGCTGGTTCCCGGAGTTCCGCGGCGATCAAGCGCAGCACCAGCGGCAAGTCCTTCTTCAGGCACTTCGCGCGAATTTCCAAGCTTTGGGTGCCCACGCCGAAGGAGACCTCGGCGCCCACGTCATCGAGCTGCTTCGCGATGGCGAATTTGTCGAGCGTCTTGGTGCCGCGGTCCAGCATCATGCCGGTGAGCGTGGGAATGGCGATATTGTCCGAGCCCGCCATGGCATCGCCGGCCGGCAACGCGCCGACGATGATCACCACCTGCTTGACGCTGGTCTGATACGTGATCAGATCGATGCCCGCGGTCTGCGATCGATGGCTGTTGTCGGCCATATTGGCCCAGCCGTTCGACGCCGCGGCAAGGCATGCCGTGATCGCCAGAAACCTGCATCCGTGGTCTCGCATCACGATCCTCTCTCCCCCGCATGCGGCGCGGGCACGAACCATCCGGTCGTGCCCTGGTCCTCGGCCAGGTACTGCCTGGCGACTCGCTGCACGTCGGCCGCCGTCACTCGTTCGATCTGCTGCGGAAACGTCACATACAAGGTCCAGTCGCCGACCGCGATCCACTCGTTGAGCTCGCGCGCGACCGCGGCGGTTCCGTCCCGCTTGTAGGCTTCGGCGGCCGCATATTGCTGCTTGACCCGCTCGACTTCCTCGGCCGTCACCCCGTCGCTCTTGATCTTGGCGATCTCGGCCAGCAGCGCCTGCTCCACGCGCGCATGCGTGACGCCCGGCGCCAGGGTTGCGTACACCAGGTGCAGCGATAGATCCCGGTGCACATCGGTGCCGGCCTCGGCGCTCAACGCCAATCCCTGGTCGACCAGCGCGCGGTACAGCCGTGAATTCTTGCCGGAACTCAATATATCATCGAGCATTTCGAGCGCCGGCTGATCCGCATTTCGGCCGTTCGGCACCTTGTGCGCGATCACCACCGTTCCAAGTTCACCAGGGCGCGTGACCATGACGCGCCGCCCACCGGTTTGCGCCGGCTCCTCCGTGTAGATCTCGGGTATCGGCTGCGGCGAGCGGGTGAACGCGCCGTAGTATTTGTTCACCATGCCGAGCACCGCGGCTGCGTCGATGTCGCCGACCACGGTGACGGTGGAGTTGTTGGGCCAGTAGAAGGTATCGTAGAACTCACGCAGTTTGGCGATGGGCACGTGCTCGATGTCGCTCTTCCAGCCGATGACCGGGTGGTGATACGGAAGCGCCACGTAGGCGGCAGCGGTCACCTCTTCGATCAACACGTTGTTGGGGTCGTTCTTGCCGCGCTCATATTCGTTGCGCACGACCGTCATTTCCGACTGCCGGTCGGCCTCGTGCAGCCACAGGTGGCGCATGCGATCGGCCTCGATCGCGATATAGCCTTCCAAATCGTCGCGGCCGATGGTTGCGAAGTAGTTGGTGCGATCGACCGAGGTGGTGGCGTTGTATTGCCCACCGACGCGCTCCAGGAACTGCTTGATGCTGTTGCCCTTCGGATCGTTGAAGTTCTCGCTGCCCTTGAACATCAGATGTTCCAGAATGTGGGTCGCCCCGGTGGTGCCGGTCACCTCGTTGCGCGATCCGACCCGATACGTCACCTGGAAGGTGACCACGGGCGCCGAGTGATCGGCGGCCAGCAACACCGTGAGTCCGTTGCCGTCGAGGCGGTACTCGTCCACCCCGCCAAGCGATTTGACGTAGCTGTAGCCCGGGACGCTGACGGGCGGGCCGCCCGGCTCGCCTGCCGCGCTCTGCGCGCTCGCGCCCATCGCTGCACATAACCATACCAGCCACGCAGCGCGCATCGTTACGTGCTCTTGCATACTCGTCTCCTGATTCCGCGGGATCTCGCCTGACCGAGGGCGCCTTTATTATTTCATATATATTAACCGCATGAACGCCGCTACCGCGCTCGAGGCGACGCCGCAGGTCGCGCTGTTCGATCTCGACGGCACCTTGACATGGCGCGATACATTAATGCCGTTTTTGGCCGGCTATGTGCTTAGGCACCCCGCGCGCCTCATGCGCCTTTGGCGGCTCGCCCCAGCGCTCATCGAGTATGCGGCGCGCGGCCGGGATCGAGGCCGATTGAAATCGCGGGTGATTCGGGCGGCGATGGGCGGCGACCGCCGGGCCGAGATCGACGCGTGGGCGGAATCCTTCGTGCGCACTCTCGGGCCGCGCCGGGTGTTTCGCGCCGCTGCGCTCGCGGCGCTCGAGGCCCATCGAGCCAAGGGCGATCATCTGGTGCTGTTGTCGGCAAGCCCGGATTTGTACGTGCCGCTCATCGGCCGGTTGCTGGGCTTCGAGCGCACGCTTTGCACCGGACTTCTGTGGCAAGGCGACCGGCTCGACGCCGCCTTGACGACGCCCAATAGGCGCGGCGAGGAAAAGCTGCGCTGCCTCGAGTGGTTGCGTCCCCAATATCCCGGCGCACTCATCATCGCCTACGGCAACAGCGGCTCGGATGTTGCTCATTTGCGCCGGGCCGATCGCGCGCTCCTGGTGAACGGCAATGCCGCCGCACGGCGCGCCGCCGCAAGAGCCGGTATCCCGGTTGCCGATTGGACTTAAATCGACCGCACCCGCAACAATTGACCGGTTTCGACGGTCTACTCCATCAAGCGGTTGACACCGATCAGCGGCGTACACGAGGCGGTAAAGTGAGAAGAGCGCGCAACCACTCAGTCCCCATCCGGCCCTCGGACATCACCCCCGAGGCGCGCTACCTCAGCCGGCGCGCCCTGCTCGCCGGAGGCGTGGGCCTCGCCGCCCTGCAAGCGATCGGTCGCTTCTCGCCGCCCGCGATGGCCGAAACGGCCTCCGGGCCGGATGCGCTCCCCTTTACGCGCAATGCCGCATTAAGCGTCACCGAAGCGCCCAATTCGTACCGCGATATCACGACCTACAACAATTATTACGAGTTCGGCACCGACAAATCGGATCCCGCCGAAAACGCGCAGGGGCTGCGCACCAGACCGTGGAACGTCTCGGTCGGCGGCGAAGCGGAGGTGACCGGCTCGTTCGCCGTCGAGGACATTCTCAAACCGCATCCGCTGGAAGAACGGGTGTATCGGCTGCGCTGCGTGGAGGCGTGGTCCATGGTGGTGCCTTGGATCGGCTTTCCGCTGGGCGATCTGCTGAAGCGATTCAAACCCACCTCGAAGGCGAAGTTCGTCGAATTCAAAACCCTCTATGACCCGAAGCAGATGCCCGGTCAGCGCTCCTCCGTGCTCGAGTGGCCCTATGTCGAGGGGTTGCGCATGGATGAGGCCATGCATCCGCTCGCCATCATGGTGGTCGGGCTGTATGGCAAGAGTCTTCCCAATCAAAACGGCGCGCCGATGCGATTGATCGTGCCGTGGAAATATGGGTTCAAGGGCATCAAGGCCATCGTCGGCATCAAGTTCACGGAGCGCATGCCGCGCACCACCTGGGCGCAGGCGGCACCCAATGAATATGGCTTCTACGCCAACGTCAACCCGGCGGTCGACCATCCGCGCTGGAGTCAGGCGACCGAGCGGCATCTTGGCGGGAGCCTGTTCCATTCGCGCCGCCCCACCCTGCCCTTCAACGGCTACGCCAGCGAGGTCGCCGGCCTCTACAGCGGCATGGATCTGCGGAGATATTTCTGAGTCCCACCGTGCCTCGGATCGCGAAGCCGCTGGTGTTCGCCGCCTGTCTGCTGCCGGCGCTGCATCTCGCCGCCGCAGCATTCCAATTGGGCGGCCTGTCCCTGGGTGCGGATCCCGTCAAGGTGATGCTGCACACCTGCGGCCGGTGGACCTTGAATTTCCTCCTGATCACGCTGTGCATGACGCCGCTGCGGGATCTCACACGCTGGGGCGGCTGGCTGCGCTTCCGGCGGATGATCGGCCTATTCGCCTTTTCGTACGCCTTGCTGCACTTCGCGGTCTTTCTGCTGCTCGACCAGGCCGGCAAGCTGCAAGCCGTCGGCCACGAGATCGTCAAACGGCCGTACATTACGCTCGGCATGCTCGGCCTGCTGCTGCTCGTTCCCTTGGCCCTCACCTCCACGGCCAAGGCCCAGCGTCGGTTGGGCAGGCGCTGGACTCGGCTTCACCAGCTGATCTACGCGGTCGCCATCCTCGGCGTTTGGCATTTTTGGTGGCAGGTCAAGAAGGACATCCGTGAGCCGGTCCTCTATGCCTGCGCACTCGCGCTATTGCTCGGCTACCGTCTGTGGAAACGGCACCGGTCCACGGCGCACATCAGCGTCGCACGGTTTGCAAGGACTGATGGAGCTTGAGCAGCAGCGCCTCGGTGCTCTGCCAATCCATGCACGGATCGGTGATCGATACGCCGTATTCGAGTGTGCTGAGATCCTTCGGAATGGGTTGATTGCCCCCATTCAAATGGCTCTCGAGCATCAGGCCCACGATGGAGCGATTGCCGTCGAGAATCTGCGTGACGCAATTCTCCGCAACCAGGGGCTGCACGCTCGGATCCTTGTTTGAGTTGCCGTGACTGCAATCGACCACGATCGTCGCCGGCAAATTCGCCTGCGTCAGCTGACGCTCCGCCAGGGCGATGCTCACTGCATCGTAGTTGACGCGCCCGCCGCCGCCGCGCAGCACGATATGCGCATGGGGATTGCCGCGCGTGCGAAACACCGCCGACTGGCCCTGCTGGGTGATGCCCAGGAAATGGTGCGGATGCCTCACCGACTGCAGCGCGTTGATCGAGGCGCCAAGCGCGCCGTCGGTGCCGTTCTTGAATCCCACCGGCGTCGACAAGCCGCTGGCCATTTCCCGATGCGTCTGCGACTCCGTGGTGCGCGCGCCGATCGCGGTCCAGGTGATGAGTTCGGAAAGGTACTGCGGCATGATCGGATCCAACGCTTCGGTGCCCGCGGGCAGACCCAGCTCCGCCACGTACAGCAGCAGTTCGCGGGCGAGCAAAATGCCCTTTTCAATGTGAAACGAGTCGTCCAAGTCCGGATCGTTGATCAAGCCCTTCCAACCGACGGTGGTGCGCGGTTTTTCGAAATACACGCGCATGATGAGAAACAGGGTCGGTGCGACCTGGTCCGCGAGACTCCTGAGCCGGTCCGCGTATTCGCGCGCCGCCCCGACGTCGTGAATCGAACACGGTCCCACCACGACGAACAGCCGCGGATCGCGCCGCTCCAGGATCGCGCGCAGTGTTTCCCGCGAACGCAGCACGGTATCGGCCGCCCGGGCCGTCAGCGGCAGGCGCCGCTTGACCTCCTCCGGGGTGGCCAACAGATCGCTCGACGCGACATTGACGTTCTGTAATCGATCTTGCATGGTGCTCACGAACCAACCTACATCGACGTTCGGACGGCCCAAAGTTCGGGAAAGAATTTCAGCTCCAGTGCCTTGGTCAGGTACGACACGCCGCCGGTGCCGCCGGTGCCGCGCTTGTAGCCGATGATGCGCTCCACCGTTTTCATGTGGGTGAAGCGCCACAATTGAAATTTGTAGTCGAGGTCGACCAGCCGCTCCGCCAGTTGGTACAAATCCCAGTCCTTGACCGAATTGTGATACACGCTGAGCCATGCCGCCGCGACCTGTTTGCTGGCCTGATAGGGTTGGGTGAAGTCCCGATCGATCGCCTGCGCCGGCACGTTCAGACCGCGCCTGCTCAATAGCCGCAACACTTCGTCGTAAAGGCTCGGCGCGCGCAGCGCGCGCTCCAGCATTTCGTAGGTCGGCGGGTCGGTGCGAAACACCTGGATCATCTCCGCATTCTTGTTGCCGATCACAAATTCCAGCATGCGATATTGCGCCGACTGAAACCCCGACGAACGGCCCAAGGTATTGCGAAACGCCGAATAATCGTGGGGGGTCACCGTCGCCAGCACGTCCCACGCCTCCAGAAGCTGCCGCTGAATCGTCGATACGCGCGTCAGCATCTTGAAGGTCGGGCCCAAATCGTCGCGCCGCACGCAAGCGACGGTGGCATTCAATTCGTGCAGGCACAACTTCATCCACAACTCGGAAACCTGATGGATCACGATGAACAACATTTCATCGTGCTGGTAGGACAACGGGTGCTGCGCATCGAGGAGCTTGTCGAGATTGAGGTACTGCCCGTAGCTCAACGAGTCGCTCAAGTCCCAATGTACCTGCTCGTCGCTCAGGTCGACGAAAGGCTTGGCCGCCGGATTAGGTTCGCTCATCGGCTAATTCTTGAATACCCACAGGGGAACCGTGCGCCAGCCGGCGAGCAGTTCGCGGTCGAGGCGCCGGTAGTCCGGTTCGAGCGTCTCCACCAGGCGCCAGAAGCCGGCCGAATGATTCATATGCTTCAAGTGCGCCAGCTCATGAATGAAAAGATACGGACCACCTCGGCAGGCAGAAACACCAACGAACAATTGAGGCTGACCGTACCGCGCGTCGAGCAGCTGCCCCAGCGCGTTCGTTGGCAGCGGATGACCACCCGCTCCACCGAATAGCGCAATTGGTCCGCCAATTGCCGCAGCGGCGGCGCCAAGCGTTCATGAGCCGCCCGTTTGAGCCAGCAGCGAAGCAGCAAGCGTGCCTCCCGGTCGTCCGGCGCCCGAACCACGAGCGTGGCGCCCTGGCGCAACGCGCGCCTCGGTGCGGCCTGCCAGTCCACCGCGAAGCGCTCGCCGGTGAACGCGAAATCAACGCTCCCCGGCACCGCCGCGGCCGGTTCGGCGAAGCACTGCATCGCCGCCACCTTGCGATCGATCCAGGGCGTGAATCGGCGCACGAAATCGCGCACCGCGTGGGCGTTCACGCCGATCGGAACCACGATTTCCACTTGTCCGCCGACATGCACGCGCGCGGTGAGCCGGCGAGCTCGCGGGCTCACCCGAACCGCGAACGCGTCGTCCGTGCCGCGGGTCTCGAACAGCGATAATTGCGTGCCATGTGGCTGCATCGCGCCGAATGATACCAGGTTCGAAGTCGGCGGCGATGCGCCGCCCGGGCTCAATGCCGCGCGAGGTTCGTCAGTTGTCTTTGCGCCGCTTTGAAGTCCGGTGAGACGATCAAGGCTTTCTCGATCGCATTGCGGGCGCCCAATAGATCGCCCCGGGATTGCAATTTAATTCCGAGCTCGAGGTAGGCTTCCGCCTGTCCCCAGCTCGGCGCGTCGCTGCCGGTGACGGGCGACTGATCGAACACTCGGACGGCGAGTTCGAGCGCGGTAAAGGCGCGGTCATGCTCCGCGGAGCCGGCCTTGGAGCGGGCGAATCCGTCCATGGCGACCAGGTACAGGACCCGTGGATTGCGCGGTGCCAACCTCAAGGCCGCATTGATGCGCTCGCTCGCGCGCGACCGCAGCAGCAGCGCCTCCAGACTCTTGTATTTCGCCATGCCGCCATAGCAGGCGGACTGCAACGCGAGCCCTTCCGCCGACATCGGCTCCTGTTCGAGCAATCGCTTGAGCTGATCGACGCAGTCCCCGAAGGCCGCCGCCGCCTCTTTCGGATGCTTATCCCCCATCAGCAGTCCGAGGCGGTACTGCGCATGCGCCAAATGGTAGCGCAGCGCCTGATCGGCGCCTCCCGAGTTAGCCTGCGTCGCCAATGTTTGCACCAAATTGACCAGCAGGTTGGTATCTTCGATGTGAAATGCGTAGACAATCTGTGCTTGCAGGTCGCCGCCCTCCTGAGCCTTAACCGGCACGGCGGCGAAGGTCAGCGCGATGAACAGGAAGATACCGGCTTTGCACATCCCGGCGACGATAGCACAGCGAGGCGAGGGTTCTTGAGCGACGAATTGATCGACATCGGTTCGAATCTGACCCACGACAGCTTCGGCGCCGACCGCGATCAAGTGATCGCCCGGGCGATGCAGGCGGGCGTGACACGGCAGGTGGTGACCGGCGCGGATTTGGCCAGTTCCAGGGCGGCGGCCGCGCTTGCCGATGCCCATCCGGGCGTACTGTGGAGCACCGCCGGCGTTCATCCGCACCATGCGGCGGACTTTGACTTGGGCCGGCGCGAAGAGTTGCGCGAGCTGTTGAACCGGCCCTGCGTGGTCGCGGTCGGCGAATGCGGTTTGGACTATTTTCGCGATTTATCGCCGCGCGCGGCGCAGCGCGCGGCCTTCATCGCGCAACTGGAGATCGCGGCAAGCGTGGCAAAGCCGGTATTCCTGCATCAACGCGACGCGCACCAGGACTTCGCGGCGATCCTCGCGGAATTTCGCCCCCGCCTCGCCGGCGGGGTCGCGCACTGCTTCACCGGCGGCGAGCGCGAACTCGACGACTATCTGGCCCTTGACCTGTCGATCGGCATCACCGGTTGGATTTGCGATGAGCGCCGCTGCGCAAGCTTGCGCGAGGCCGTGCCGCGCATCCCGTCGGAGCGGCTCATGCTCGAGAGCGACGCGCCGTATCTGTTGCCCCGAGACCTCGAACCGCGGCCGAAATCCCGCCGCAACGAACCCGCCTTCCTGCCGCACATCGCCCGCACGGTAGCGCAGATCCGCGGCGAACAGCCGGCCCTGGTCGCCGCCGCGACCACGCGCAATGCGCTGCGCTTCTTTGGGCTCGTCTCGAACGAAACATATTTTCCCAACAAACTTTTTCCCCCCCCCCCCCCTAGAGATTGGTGAATTGGTGCGGGCTTGGCTTGAGCTGCGGCACCAGGCGACTCCAGGCCTCGGCGAATTCCGCCGGGGCCGCCGAGCCCGCGGGGCCGCGATCGGCTGCCGGAAACTCCACTTCCAGGCCGTCGAGCATCAGCACGTACTTCGGCATGCCTTTGGTGAATTTTCCGACGTTGGAAAACAGCAACCGGCCCTCGACCGGAAACTCCCCGACCAGGGCCTTGACCGCGGCGATTCGATCGTAGAGCGCCGGCTGTGGATTGTCGAAGGTATAGCGCCGGCTGCGGGCCATCACGGTCCAGTCGCTCATTTGATCGCCGCCGAAGATCAATCCGGCCACGCGACGGGTATCGAGCACCAGCAAGCCGATCGGGGTCAGCAGCAAATGATCGATGTGTATGAAGCCGCCCATGCCGTCGGGCACCAAGACTTGGTGCGCCGCTTCATAGGCGATGCGTTCCAGGCGCCCGAGCAGCGCCTTGCGCCGGGAGCGGCGCCGGTATGCGCCGAATCCCACGTACGCGGCGGCGCCGACCAGCAGCAGGGCCACGCCGCCCGCGATCCATTGCGGTTCGATTCGAAAATCGTTCATTCGAGCGCTGCCGCCACTGCGGACAGGTTCGGCGGCAAATCGAGATGGTGCTGCGGCAGGCGCAGCAGCCGCTCGAGGGCCGGAGGCACCGCCACCGGCTTACCGATAATCGGCTCCACCACGTCGTTGAATTTGGCCGGATGGGCGGTCGCGACCAACACCCAGGGATGCTCGCGCCGTTCGCGCTCGCTCAAGCGGCGATACACTTCCGCCGCGGTCGCCGTGTGCGGGCACCATTCGCGCCCGTATTGCGCGAAATCCTCCGCAATCCTGTGCCGGATGGCGGCGTCATCGACGCTGTCGGCGCTCAGCTGCTCGCGCAGCGACGAGAAGCTCGGATATAGCGCGCGAATGCGCTCCATGTTGCTGGGATTGCCCACATCCATCGCGGAGGCCAGCGTCGGAATGCTCGGGCGCGGGCGCCAGTCGCCGCTCGCAAGAAAATCCGGCACCGTGCGATTGGCGTTGTGCGCCAATATGAGGCGATCGATCGGAAATCCGAGTGCGCGCGCCCACACTGCCGCGCATGCGTTGCCGAGATTGCCCGCGGGAATGATGTAGCACGCTTTGGCGCCCGTGCGGCTCTCGATCTCCAGACTCGAGGCGATGTAGTACACCATCTGCGGCAGCAGCCGCCCGATATTGATGCTGTTGGCGGAACTGAAGCGATGTTTGAGGCCGAGGGCGCGATCCACAAACGCTTCCTTCACCAGACGTTGGCAGTCGTCGAACGTGCCGTCGATGCGCAGCGACCTCACATTGTCGCCCCAGCAGGTCAACTGCTGCTCCTGCCGCGCGCTCACCAGGCCCTTCGGATACAAGATGACGATGCGCACCCACGGGCGACGGTGAAACGCCGCCGCGACCGCGCCGCCGGTATCGCCCGAGGTCGCCACCAGGATGGTCAGCG
This sequence comes from uncultured Gammaproteobacteria bacterium, assembly GCA_963813755.1. Classification (GTDB taxonomy): domain Bacteria; phylum Pseudomonadota; class Gammaproteobacteria; order Steroidobacterales; family Steroidobacteraceae; genus Bog-1198. Next base: position 774,411 of record CAWEZY010000003.1, read on the forward strand.
GCGGCTCCGTGCCGCCCTGCAGGCGCTCGAGTGTTTCGGCGAGGAAGCGCGCGCCGAAATCCTTGAAGGCCGCGGTCGGCCCATGATAGAGCTCGAGCACGAATAGCCGGTCCCGGCATCCCGCGACCGTGGTGGTGGGCGCCGCTAAATCGAGAGCCGCCTGCGGAAATTTCGCCGAGCATCGGCAGCAATCGGTCGCCGGCGAAGAAGCCGGCGAGCGCACCGCGCGCGATCTGCGGCAAGCGCTGGCCGGCGTCGAATGCACTGCGGTCGACGCTCGGCAGCCGCGTCGGAACGTACAATCCGCCGTCCGGCGCCAAGCCCCGCACGATGGCCTCGCTCAGCGCCACCGGGGGTGCGCCGCCCCGCGTGCTCGCGAATTTCAGCTCCGTGGTCACGGGTTCACCACGTGGGCGCCGGCCGCGGACAGCGACGAGATCCAAGAGTCCGATCGCAATCCGTGACTCGCGAACCCATCCACCATCGCCGTGCGCACCGCCTCGGCATGCTGTTGCTCGGTCCAGGCGAATATGGCGGGCCCGGCGCCCGATATCGAGCATCCCAGAGCGCCGGCCGACATGGCGCCGCTCTGCACCACTTTGAACCCCGGGATCAAGGATTGGCGCTGCGGCTCGATGATCACGTCGTTGAACGAATCGCGGATCATGTCCAGATCGTTCGAATAGCAACCGCTGATGAATCCGGCCAGATTCGCCGTCTGCCAAACGAAATCCGAGCGCGTGACGTCGCTCTTGAGGATGGCACGGGCCTCGCGCGTGCCCAGGTGCATGTGCGGATGCACCAGCACGCAGCGCACCTGCGGCGGGACGGGAATTTGCTTCACGCGCGGGTGATCGATGCCCACGGTCAACACCAGCCCGCCGTAAAGACACGGGGCGATGTTGTCCAAGTGCGCCGATCCGCTCGCGACGATTTCGCCCTGCATGGCGAAAGTGAGCAGCCGCAGGCGAGGCACGGGATTTGGCTGCAGCGCGTTGGCGGCGACCACGGCCGCCACCGCGGAAGCCGCTGAACCGCCCATGCCCGAGGCCAAGGGAATACCTTTCTCGATGTCGATCTCGAAGCCATGAGGGAGTTCGAGCGCGTCGCGCATGGCCTGAAGGGCACGGCCGGCGGTATTGCTCTGCGCGTTGAGGGAGATTTCGCCGGGGATGCCGGTGATGCTGCGTATCCGCACCGTCGGTTCCTCGATGCGCCGCAACCGCACCCGATCCCCCACCGCATCCACCGTGTGGCCCAGAATGTCGAAGCCGATGCCGACGTTGGCAACGGTCGCTGGCGCGAAGGCGGTCACATCGGTTGGCACGAACGGTCCCCGGATGGTTAATCGTTACAAATGGGCGCCGAGATAGGCGGACAAGCGCAGCAAATCGGCGAACACGCCCCCGGCCGTGACTTCGGGACCGGCGCCCGGTCCCTGCACGATCAGCGGATTGTCACAATACCGGCGCGTCGCGAATCGCACCACATTATCGGTGAGCGCAATGTTCGCGAAGGCGTGCTTGGCGTCCAAGCGCGTCAATCCGACCGACGCCCTGCCGTCCGCGTCGATGCGACCCACGTAGCGCAGTACCTGGCCCTGTCGGCTCGCTTCAGCGAGCATGGCCGTCATGCTCGCGTCATATTCCGGAAGCCGCCGCATGAATTCCTCGACATCGCAAACGGTGAGCGCCGCCGGCACCAACCCCGTGACCTCGACGTCGGACAATTCCAAGGTCAGGCCCATCTCGCGAGCGAGAATGATCAGTTTTCGGGCGACGTCCATTCCCGACAAGTCATCGCGCGGATCCGGTTCGGTATAGCCCTTGAGCTTCGCCGTGCGCACGATGGATGAAAAGGATTCGCTGCCGTCGAAGACGTTGAACAGGTAGGCCAAAGTGCCGGAAAATATACCTTCGATTCGGGTAATGTCATCGCCCGTCTCACGCAAATCCCGCAGCGTCTGGATCACCGGCAATCCGGCGCCGACGGTCGCCTCGTAAAGATAGTGCGTCCCGGCGGCGCGCGCCGCTTCCTTGAGCGCACGATAAGCGGGCAGCGCGCCGCTGTTCGCCTTCTTGTTGGGCGTCACCACGTGAATGCCCCGGGCGAGCCAGTCGCGGTAGTTGCCCGCCACCTCCGCGCTCGCCGTACAATCGATGATCGCGGTGTGCGGGATGTAATCCGCTTGGCAATGCGCCACGAATTTATCGAGATCGAGCGACTCCCCGCCTTCGGCCAACCGTTGCGGCCAGAGCTCAAGATCGATCGCACCCTCCTCGAGCAGCATACGAGTCGATCCCGCGATGCCGCGTACGCGCAGGTCCAGGTTCAAGGTCCGCAGGCGCTCCACTTGACTGGCGATTTGCGCCAACAGGACCCGGCCGACGGTACCCGGCCCGATCAACCCGATGGAGAGGGTGTTGGGTGATAAATAGAATGCCGCGTGTACGGCGCGCAGCGCCTTGGCGGCTAACTTGCCGTCCACGACCAAGGAAATGTTGCGCTCCGAGGCTCCCTGTGCGATCGCGCGCACGCTGATCGCGGCGTTACCCAGCGAGTTGAAGACGTTTGCGGCGACACCGTGCGCTCCGGCCATGCCGTCGCCGACCACCGCGAGAATGCTCAGCCCCAACCCCACTTCGACGTGCTGAATCTGCCCGTCGCGCAATTCCGCATCGAACGCGCGGCGCACCGCGTCTTCGGCGCGCACCGCCTGCGCCTCAGGAATCGCGAAACAGATCGAGTGTTCGGAACTGCCTTGCGAAATCAAAATCACCGAAATCCCCGCGTCGCGCAACGCACCGAACAGGCGGTTCGCGGTGCCCGGCACGCCGATCATGCCCGCCCCCTCCAGATTCACGAGCGCCACCGGATCGATGGTCGTGATCCCCTTCACCTTCAGCGCCGAGACCGGATGTGCGCAAATCAGGGTTCCGCGCTTGTGCGGCGCGAAGGTATTGCGGATGTAGATCGGGATATCGCGCGCGACCGCCGGCTCCATCGTCTGCGGGTGGATGACCTTGGCGCCGAAGTAGGCGAGTTCCATCGCCTCGTTGTAGGAGAGCTCATCGATGACCTGGGCGTTCGGCACCAGCCGCGGATCCGCCGACAGCACGCCGTCCACGTCGGTCCAAATGATGATCTCGGATGCATCGAGCAAGGCGCCGAAGATGGACCCGGAAAAATCGCTGCCGTTGCGCCCGAGGGTGGTCTGTATGCCGGTCGTGGTGCTCGCCACGAATCCGGTCACGATGAGCCGCCCTTGAAAGTCCTTGGGGGCCAACTGCCGCAAATTACGCTCGCTCGCACTCCATTGCACCGCCGGACCCAACGGTCCCCATTCGACCACCACCACTTGGCGAGCGTCTATCCAAAGTGCCTCGCCCGGAATCCGGCCTCGTCCGCGCAGGAACGGCGCGAACAGCCGCGTCGACCATATTTCCCCGTAGCCCGAAATGACATCGCGCATCGAATCGGTCGCCGCACGGATCAGGCGCACGGTCTGCAACACGCCGGCAATATCTCGGCAATCCTTGTTCAACAGGGCGCGGTAGGCTTCGTACGCCGAGCGCGACAGCAGTTCGGCCGCGAGCTGCTCGTGCCGACGACTCAACTGCTCGATCGCCGAGGCGATATCGCCGTCGGGCTGCACCGCCAGCGTCACCAACCCGAGCAGCGCATCCGTGACGCCGCGGCAGGCGGACAGCACCACCGCTTCCCGCGGATTGGTCGACGCCTCGAGAATGTCGGCGACTCGGCGAAAGCAGCTCGCGTCAGCGACGCTCGATCCGCCGAACTTATGAACGACCCATTTATCCATGTTTCACACGCACCCAAGCCGCGCCGAAGCGCCACGCACAACTCATAAGTGTCTTAAGTTGATGAATTGCGGCCCGAAAACCGCTAGACAGCGCGGAACTTTAATCGCACCCCCGGACGCGTAGCAAGCAAAAACGTTGGGAGCCTAAGGTCGACCCGACCGGCGGCCGCCGGCCCGCGTGGCCGCGCCAGCCCTCGGCCATCGGGGCTTGGGCAACGGCGCCTTGGGCAATCCCGTATGCTGTGTGCGAAGCGGCACGGACGCGGCGCGTCCCGGGCGGCCGACCCGGGTCGCCCCGGCGATCGGCTGGTAGGCCGGAATGAGGTGCTGCTTGCCGTTGCCGATCAGATCGGCGCGGCCCATCCGCTTCAATGCTTCGCGCAACAGGGGCCAATTTTCCGGGTCGTGGTAGCGCAGGAACGCCTTGTGCAATCGGCGCACCTTGATGCCCTTGGGGATGATGACGGCCTCGCTGTCGCGCGCGATCCGTCTGAGCGGATTCTTGCCCGAGTGGTACATCGCGGTCGCGGTCGCCATGGGAGACGGCAGGAACGCCTGCACTTGATCGGCGCGGAAGCCGTTCTTCTTCAGCCACAGCGCGAGCTCCAACATGTCCGCATCGCGCGTTCCGGGGTGCGCCGCGATAAAATAGGGAACGAGATATTGTTCCTTGCCCGCCGCCTTCGAATACTTGTCGAACAGCTCCTTGAATTTGTAGTAGGTGCCGACGCCGGGCTTCATCATCATCGACAGCGGACCCTCGGCGATCGCCTCGGGTGCGATCTTGAGGTAGCCGCCGGTGTGGTGAGTGGCGAGTTCCTTCACGTAGTCCGGCGATTCGATGGCAAGGTCGTAACGCACGCCGGAGGCGATCAGCACCTTCTTCACTCCGCGCACATTGCGCGCCCGCCGATACAAGTTGATGAGCGGCGCATGGTCGGTGTTCAAATTCGGGCACACGCCGGGAAAGACACAAGAGGGACGGCGGCACGCCGCTTCGATTTCCGGGCTCTTGCAATGCAGGCGGTACATGTTGGCGGTCGGGCCGCCGAGGTCGGAGACGACGCCGGTGAAGCCCGGCGCCTTGTCGCGTATGGTTTCGATCTCGCGGATCACCGACTCCGCGGAGCGGCTTTGGATGATGCGCCCCTCATGCTCCGTGATCGAACAAAACGTGCAGCCGCCGAAACAGCCGCGCTGAATCGCCACCGAGAATCGAATCATGTGGTACGCGGGAATTCTCGCATTAGCATACGCCGGGTGCGGGCGGCGCGCATACGGCAGCTCGTAGATCGCGTCCATCTCGGCGGTGCTCAGGGGAATCGGCGGTGGATTGAGCCACACTTCGTGATTGCCGTGGCGCTGCACCAGCGCGCGCGCATTCCCGGGATTCGACTCGAGGTGCAGTATTCGCGATGCGTGCGCGTACAGCACGGCATCCTCGCTCACCTGCTCGAACGAGGGCAGACGAATCACGCTGCGCTCGCGCAGGGCGCGGGGCACGTGGCGAGAGAAACTAACGACGCGGCGCCCCGCCGGCGCCCGGCCGGCGACCGGAACCGCCTGAGCGGCCGTCGCGCCGAGCGCTTGCCTGCGTTCGTCTTCGCCCGCGTAAGGATCCGGCATCGGGGCCATCGGCCCCGGAGTATCGAGCTCGCTGGAATCGATTTCGATCCAATCCGCGGGCATGGCGCGGCGCAGATACGCGGTCCCGCGCAGATCCTGAATGCCGGCGATCGATTCGCCGGCGTCAAGCCGGCGTGCAATGGCGCCGATTTGCCGTTCGCCGTTGCCGAAGACCAGCATATCGGCCTTGGAATCGACCAACACCGAACGGCGCACCTGTTCGGACCAGTAATCGAAATGTGCGATGCGGCGCAGACTCGCCTCGATGCCGCCAATCACGATGGGGATGTGCCGGTAAGCCTCGCGCACGCGCTGCGAATAGACGATCACGCAACGATCGGGCCGCCTGCCGCCCGCCCCGCCCGGAGTATAGGCGTCATCGCTGCGCACTCGCCGGTCCGCGGTGTAGCGGTTCACCATCGAGTCCATGTTGCCGGCGGTTATTCCGAAAAACAGGCGCGGTGCGCCGAGGACGGTAAAGTCCGCGGCACTATGCCAATCCGGCTGAGCGATGATGCCGACTTTGAACCCTTGCGCCTGCAACGCGCGCCCGATGATCGCCATGCCGAAGCTCGGATGATCCACATAGGCATCGCCGGTGACGATGATGATGTCGCACTGCCGCCATCCGAGCGCCTGCATCTCGGCGCGGGATGTCGGCAAAAACGCCGCCGCAGGTGAGCCGGCGCCGGCTGCGACGGCGTTGGGAAACACGGGATCGGCGGCTTGCACGCCGTGGATTAGATCCGATTGCACGCCGTAAGTACAACGAAACCCGGGACTACCCGAGGTCGATCGGAATGTAGATCTGCGCGTCCTCGCGTTGGATCAGCAGCGCGAGGATTCGGCCGGCCCGAGCCACCTCGCGCTTGAGGTCCGCGGCGGTGGACACCGCCGATCCGTTGACTCCGAGCACGACATCGCCGGCCTGCAATCCAGCGGCCAATGCCGGCCCGGTGACGTCCTCCACGACCAACCGGCCGCGAGTGTGCAAGTCCTGCTGCTCGCCGGGGTCGAGCGGCCGCACCGCGAGTCCCAGCCTGCCGCCGTCGTCCGCACTGCCGACGCGGGCGGATTGCGCCGGTGCGTCCTCCAGCAAGACCGTCTTGACCGTCACTTGCACGGCCTTGCGATCGTGCCAAACACCCAGATGCGCCTCGCTTCCCGGAGCCAGCTGAGAAATGACCGCGGGCAAATCATAGGAATGATCGACGGGCCGGCCGTTGACGCTGGTGATGACATCGCCCGGCTTCAATCCCGCATGTTCGCCCGGGCTTTGCGGTTCCACCGCGCTGATCAAGGCACCGTGCGGGGTCGCCAAGCCGAAGGTCTGCGCGAGCTGCTGACCGATATCCTGCACCGCCACACCGATCCGGCTGCGGCGCACCTTGCCGCTGCGCATCAGCTGATCCTTGACGTTCAGTGCGATATCGATCGGTATCGCGAACGACATTCCCATGTAGCCGCCGGTGCGGCTGTAGATCTGCGAATTGATGCCGATCACCTCACCCTCGAGATTGAACAAGGGGCCGCCCGAGTTGCCGGGATTCACCGCCGCATCGGTTTGAATGAAGGTCACGAAGGAGCTGCCGCTGTCGTCCGGCAAGGGCCGTCCGACCGCGCTGATCACGCCCGCGGTCACGCTGTTCTCGAAACCAAACGGCGAACCGATGGCGATCGCCCATTGCCCCGGCCGGATGAGCGCCGGGTCGCCGAAGTGCACGATCGGCAGGCCGGTTGCCGGGATTTTGATCAACGCCACGTCGCTGCGCTTGTCGACCCCGACGACCTTGGCCCGAAACTCCCGCCGATCGGTCAGCTTGACGGTCACTTCCGATGCATCCGCCACCACGTGCGCGTTGGTGAGCACATACCCGTCGGTGGTGATGATGAGGCCGGACCCGATGCCGCGGCTCGGCGGCATATGCTCGGGATTCGGCAGTTGGAAGCGATGGAAATATTGCGACATGGAATCGTCGTCGCCGTCGTCGGTCGTGCTGCCGAATTTTTGCCCCTTCTCGACCACGCTGATATTGACGACGGCCGCGCCGTTGTCGGCGACCAACTGGGAGAAATCCGGCAGCCCGGTAACTCGGCTCACGGACGGCGCGGGTGCGGGCGAAGCCACCGAGGCCGCCGCAGCGGCCGGCTGCGCGGCCGGCGTACCGGCGTCGGCGGCCCGGTGCTGATGAGCCACCACGACCACCAAGATGCCCGCGACCACCGCGAGCGACCAAGTTCTGATGCTTCCCATGCGACCTACCCTTTCAAGAATGTTCCATGGCCCCTGGAGGAGACCGTCTAATCGGGGCGTTGGTTGCAATTTTCCAGGCTTTCGGGGACGGATATCCAGAATTTTTGCAATTCGGGCCGCCGGAGGCCCATAAACGCAGCCGGCCGCCAGAATTGTGAATTCCCGACGCGCCATCGGGGTGCGCCAGCGGCTAGTCTGGTGATCCTTAGTCTAGGCCTCGAGCTTATGCCTGATGCGACCGGTCCAGTCCTGTTGGTGGTGGGCGGCGATTCCAAGCGCCTGCAATGGCTGACCCATCATGTGAGCAGTCATTGGCCAAGCGCCCAGGTCACCACCGCCCCCGCGGCCGAGCCCGCCGCCTTGGCGCGCCTGGTCCAAGAGCGCACGCCGGACGCAGTAGTCGTACAGATCGACTTCGGCAACGAGACGCAGGCGAGCGCCGGACTCGATCAGGTGGGCCAATTGCTGCGCGCGCAGCCGAGCCTGCATTGCATCATCCTCGCGGAGCACGGCAGCGAGCTTTCCGCCGTGAGGTCAATGAAGTGCGGCGCCAAGGATTACCTGCCGATGGCGAGCCTGTCCCGAGACTCGCTGCTCAAAGCCGTGACCGAGGCGTGCGCGAGGCAGCGCGCCGCGGCGGTCGAGGCGGAGGCCCTGATAGCGCCCGCCCATGACACGCCGTCGATCCGCGTCCCCGGATACAGCATCGTCAAGGAGATCGCCACCAGCAATTTTTCGTCCGTCTACCTCGCGAGGAGCGAGCGGCTGCGGCGCAACGTGATCCTCAAAGTGATGAGTCGCGGCACCTCGGCGCGCGAACTGGACGACGCTGAACGCTTCCAGCGCGAATACGAAATCATCTCCAGCATCGCGCACCGGGCCATCGCCGAAATCTATGATTTCGGGGCATTGCCGCAGCATCAATACCTGGTGATGGAATACATTCCCTGCGGCGATTTGCGCGATCGGCTGCGAAACCCCATGAGCGTCGACGACAGCCTGTACTACCTGCGCACCATTGCCGAAGCGCTGCGCGTCATTCACGTGTTCGGCATCCTGCATCGCGACCTCAAGCCCGCTAACGTCATGCTGCGCGAGGACAATTCCCCGGTCCTCATCGATTTCGGGCTCGCACGCCGGTCACTCGACGATCCCAGCACCACCGGTGCCGGCCAGGTCTTGGGTTCGCCCTACTACATCAGTCCGGAACAATCCCAGGGCCAGCGCGTGGACGCGCGGACCGATTTATACAGTCTGGGAGTGATGTTCTACGAGATGCTCACCGGCCAGCGCCCGTACGGCGGCCGCAGCGCCATGGACATCATGAGCCAGCATGCCACCGCGCCCGTGCCCCGTCTGCCGCCCAACGTGGCCCAGCAGCAGGCCCTGCTCGACCGACTGATGGCAAAGCGGCCGTCGGAGCGCTATGGCTCGGCCGACGAACTGCTGGCGGATTTGGCGCCGACGGCCGCCGTCGCGTGAAGTCGTGACCGGTATTGCGACGCCGGTCACATCCGATCGGAATCGGCGCGGCATATGTCATAAACGACTCGAGGCTGTGACACTCATCAAGCCCCCCCGCGCGCCCGCTTTGGCAGGCTTGGGATCCATGTTTATCACAGCCAAGCGACACGAGCGCGAGAAGCAGGAACTGCTCGGTGCCAGCAACCGGCTGACCGAGGCCATTCTCGCGAACAGCGAACAGGGCCTGTTTCTGCTCGACGGCACCAACAAGATCCAGCCGCAGGTGTCGCAGTCGCTCGCGAAGCTTGTTTCGCCGTCAGGATTTCAGCGATCTGACTTTCGACCGGCTGCTCGCGCCGCTCGTCACCGCCAAGACCATCGCCGTGGCGAAGAAATTATGTCGGCGGGCTGATCGGATCCGTGCCGCGCCCGGACCCTGCCGGACCGAATCCGCTCAGGGACGTCGAGGTCCGCCTGGCCAATCCCGACGGCTCGTTCGAGGTCGCGCATTATTCGTTCGAGTTTCACCCGATCGACACGCCGGGCGAGGCGCGCGTTGTGGCTGGTGCGCGTCACCGATGTCACCGCCACCGCGCAAATGGCTCGCGAATTGGAAGAGCTGCGGATCCAGGTGCAGATGCAAGGCGAAATCCTGCGCGGCGTCCTGCACATGGGCGGCGCGCGCTTCGCCGCCTTTCTGCAAAGAACCGAAGCCTCGATGAAGACCATCAACTCGATCTTGAAGAAGCCGGCTCGGGAGGAAGAGGCGTTCCGCCACAAACTCGAGGAGGCTCTCGATGAGGTCGACAGGGTCAGGCGCGACGCCGCGGCATTCAAGCTCTCCGCCCTGGAAGGCGCGGCGCGGCTGTTCGAGGACTCGTTACATGACCTGCGCAGCCGCAAATCCTTGAGCGGCAGCGAGTTCCTGCCGCTCGCGGTCAAACTGGACCAGCTCTACGGCCAATTCGCTTCGCTCAAATCCCTGACCAAATCCGCGGCGCCGGTGCGCAACGCCGCGGCGCACGTCACAAGCGCCGAGCATGACCGAAAACGGCACTCAGATCATACAGGCGCCAAAATTCACGCCCGACGAAATCGGAGCCGAAACCGCTGCCCGGCGCTCAGCGCTCGGCCCCGGCGGGAAGCCTCGAGAGCACCCTGCGTTCGCTCACCGAGCACGTCGCGCAGGAGCACAACAAGACCGTGACTCTCGACTGCCAGGGTCTGCAGTTGGTTCCGCCGGCCTATCAGTCGGCGATCAAGAACGTCGCCATTCAGCTCATTCGCAACTCGGTGATGCACGGCATCGAGACGCCGGCGCGATCGCCAGGCGACGGGTAAGTCGCCGAACGGCACCCTGCGGCTGGAATTCAAGATCCTGCCCGAGAAGGGATTCGAGCTCCTGTTCGAGGATGACGGCTGCGGCCTCGACCCGGATCAAGTGCGCGCCACCGCCATCGCGAAGGGCGTCATCACCGGCGAGACCGCCGCGCGCCTGCGCGATCGGGAAGCCATCAAACTCATTTTCAAATCCGGCTACACCACGCTCGAAAATTCGCCGGGCGGCCCGCAGCATGGCACCGGCATGTCCTTGGTACGGCGCTACATCCACGAAGCCGGCGGCAAAATCGCGCTCGCGAGCCTGCTCGGGCACGAGACCCGATTCAAAATCAGCCTGCCGCCGCTTCAGAACGCCGAAGCCGACGCCATCTAGCCTGAACTATTCATGAACAACGGAAGCGCTGGAAGGAGGCGGGATCGGACGGTCATTTTGCGGAGCGTGAAAAACAGGACGTTTTTCTCGCAGCCCGGGGTGCGACGCATGCGTCGCACGGGTGGCCAGGAGGGCCACCCCGGGCTTGCGCGCAGCAGAGACTGCGTAGCGCAATGGGTTCACGGCGGTCCGGAAAATGACCGTCCATCCCGCCTCCGTACCCAAATTTTATCGTTAACATGATAGTCAGGCGCGGCCCGGCAGACTTGACCCCTCAGCGACAGCTCGACCAGGATGGCGCCCTCCGTCACACGATCGGCCAATCCGAACGGGAGCCGCTCGACCATCCCGGCATAAGGAGCCGTCACCGTATGTTCCATTTTCATGGCCTCGATCGTCATGAGCGGCGCGCCGCGCGCCACGCGCTGCCCGGTGCTCACGTGCACCGCGACCACGGTGCCCGGCAGCGGCGTGACCAAGGAACCCGCATCCGCCAGGTCCGCGGCCTGCAGCGCGTCCTCGGTAGCGCCATGCGCAACGTGCACGTGCCGGCCGCCTTCGAACAGGTCCAAGTCCTGGCCGGTCTTGACGATGCGAAGGCGGCGAACGCGTCCCGCGATTTCCACCTCGAAGCGCAGGAGTCCGCGCGACGCAGACGCCGAACTCGTACTCATGCCCGCCGACATGGGCCCGGTAGCCCGTCGCCGCCGTCCGTTCGAGCCACACCCACTCATCGCCGATCCGCCAGCGGGCAGCCGCGGCGCCGGCCAGCCGCCAACCGCGTGGTATCGGCCCACAATGCGTCGGCATTCGAGTTTCGCGGGTCGCGCACCACAGAGCGGCGAGCGCGGCATCCTCCGCCGTCGGGCGGGGCTCGCCGAATACCAGGTGCGCGCGCCGCGTCTCGCAGAAAATCGGTGGCCACCGGCGCGCGCTGAAACTCGTCATCGGCGAGCACGCTCATCAAGAGCGAACGGTTGGTGGTCACGCCGACCACCTCCAACTCGGCAAGCGCCTTCGCCAGACGATTGGCGGCCTCGATGCGCGATTCGCCCCAGGCAATGAGCTTGCCGAGCATCGGGTCGTAATACGGGGAGATCTCGTCGCCCGCCTCGACGCCGCTGTCCATTCTCAAGTCGGGTTGCGCTTGCGGCCAGCGCAGGTGTGAGATACGACCGACGCTCGGCAGATAGTCGCGTGCGGGATCCTCCGCATACAGCCGGGCCTCGATGGCGGCGCCGCGGTGCGTTGATCTCCGCCGCGCTTCTTCGGCAAGCGCTCGCCGCGCGCGACCCGCAGCTGCCACTCCACCAGGTCGATGCCGGTAATGAATTCGGTCACCGGATGCTCGACCTGCAGCCGGGTATTCATTTCCATGAAGTAAAAGTGCTGCGCCTCATCGAGCAGGAACTCGACCGTGCCGGCGCCCACGTAGCCGACCGCACGCGCCGCCGTGACGGCCGCCTGCGCCATCGCGGCTGCGAACGTTCGGCCGCAGACCGGGCGCCGGCGCCTCCTCGATGATCTTTTGATGCCGCCGCTGCACCGAGCAATCCCGATCGAACAGCGCGACGATGTCGCCGTGCGTATCGGCGAATATCTGCACCTCGACATGCCTCGCCTTCGGAAAGTAGCGCTCCAGCAGCAGGCGGTCCTCGCCGAACGCGGTTCGCGCCAGCCGCTGCGCCGATTCGACCGCCGCCGCCACCTCGCCGGCGGCGCGCACGACCTGCATGCCCTTGCCGCCGCCGCCGGCGCTCGCCTTGATGATCAACGGGAAGCCGACCCGCGCCGCCTCCGCGCTCAGCCGCTCGGTCGATTGATCGGCGCCGTGATAGCCCGGCGCGACCGGCACTCCCACCTCCGCCATCGCCGCCTTGGATGCGCTCTTCGAGCCCATGGCGCGAATCGCCGCCGGCCGGCGGACCGACGAAGGTCAGCCCCGCCGCGACGCAGGCCTCCGCAAAATCTGCATTCTCCGACAAGAATCCGTAGCCCGGATGCAGGGCATCGCGCCGACGCGCCGCGCGAGCTCGATCACGCGCGCCTGATCGAGATAGCTTTGCGCCGCCGGAGAGGGCCCAGGTAATACGCCTCATCCGCGGCACGCACGTGCTGCGCGCCGCGATCCGCATCCGAGTAGACCGCGATGACGGTCCATCCCAGACGCTTCGCGGTGCGCGCGATGCGGCAGACGATTTCGCCGCGATTGGCGATGAGCAGGCGTCGCGGGAGCTTGTGGGACATGGGCTCGCTCACATCCGAAAAATCCCGAACTGAGTGGCGGCGCCTTGCCGCGCCGGCGTCATCGCGAGCGCGAGCCCGAGCGCGCGTCGCGTGTCGAGGGGATCCTGGACTCCGTCATCCCAGAGGCGCGCGGACGCGTAAATCGGGCGCCCTTGCCGCTCGAACTGCTCGCGGATCGGCGCCTTTAACCGCTCTTCCTCGGCTTCGCTCAATGTCCCGCCGGCGCGTTCGAGCGCTTCACGCTTGATGGTGGCCAGGACGCTTGCAGCCTGCTCGCCGCCCATGACCGAGGTTCGCGCGTTGGGCCACTGAAACAGCAGACGCGGACCATAAGCGCGCCCGCACATCGCGTAGTTGCCGGCGCCGAAGCTGCCGCCGATCACGATGGTGTACTTCGGTACCGCCGCGCACGCGACCGCGGTGACGAGTTTCGCGCCGTCTTTGGCGATGCCGCCTGCCTCGGCCGCCTGTCCGACCATGAAGCCCGAAATATTTTGCAGGAACACGAGAGGGATGCCCTCGCGACAGCAAAGCTCGATGAAATGCGCACCCTTCAGGGCGCTTTCGGAAAACAAAATGCCATTGTTGGCCAAAATGCCGACCGGAAACCCATGGATATCGGCAAATCCGCATACCAGCGTGGTGCCATACAGCGCTTTGAATTCATCGAACCAGGAAGCGTCGACCAGACGCGCAATGATTTCCCGCACGTCGTAGGGTTTGCGCGAACTCGGGGGAATGATCCCGTACAGCTCAAGCGGATCATAATCCGGTTCGGCCGAGCGTCGCGGCGCATCGGCGCCGGCCGGGGCGCGCAAGCGCGCGACCGCGCGCCGCGCGAACGCCAGCGCATGCGTATCGTTCTCGGCATAGTAGTCGCACACGCCCGAGCGGCGGCAATGCACGTCGGCACCGCCGAGCGACTCGGCGTCGATTTCCTCTCCCGTCGCCGCACGCACCAGCGGAGGTCCGCCGAGAAACACACGGCCCTGGTTGCGCACGATGATCGCGTGATCGGACATGGCGGGTACGTACGCGCCTCCGGCGGTGCAGGATCCGTGCACCACCGCGATCTGCGCCACCCCCCGAGCCGAAAGCCGAGCTTGATTGAAGAATATCCGGCCAAAATGCTCCCGATCCGGAAATACCTCGTCCTGCTTCGGCAAGAAGGCGCCGCCACTCTCCACCAGATAGATGCACGGCAGCGCGTTCTCGCCGGCGATCTCTTGCGCCCGCAGGTGCTTCTTCACGGTCAGCGGGTAGTACGTGCCTCCTTTAACGGTCGGATCGTTGGCGACCACCATGCAGGCTCGGCCGCTCACGCGGCCGATGCCGGTGACCAGCCCAGCGCCCGGCAAATCGTCATCGTAGACGCCCTGTGCCGCGAGCGCCGAGAGTTCGAAGAACGGCGATCCGGGATCGAGCAAGGCGTCCACCCGCTCGCGCACCAAGAGTTTGCCGGCCTCGCGGTGCTTGTCGCGCGCCGCCGCGCTTCCGCCCAGAGCATTGCGCCGCAACATGCCGCGCAATTCCGCCACCAGGGACTGCATGGCGGCGCGGTTGGCGGCGAATTCGGCGGACCTGGGGTCGATATTCGAGCGGATCTTGGCCATCGTTTTGCTTCCCGCCATTGTCAATGCAGCCAGCGAAGTGGCAGAATTGCCCGACAGTCCGATTATCCAACGATTTCGGGTCCGATGACAATGGGTACCTTCACAAGGGCGATCCCGATCACCATGGGCGACGGTTTGACATGCCGGGCGCAGCCTCCTACCGCGAGTTCAATTTCGGCTTGGGCGAGGTGATCGATGCCGTGCGCGATCAGGCCCGGCGCTTCGCGCAGGAGCGCCTTGCGCCGCGCGCCGGCGAGATCGACCGCAGCAACCTGTTTCCACGCGATTTATGGCGCGAATTGGGCGAGCTCGGCTTTTTGGGTCTCACCGTGCCGCCCGAGGACGGCGGCGCCGGACTCGGCTATCTCGCGCATACGGTCGCCATGGAGGAGATATCGCGGGCATCGGCCGCCGTGGGCTTGAGTTACGGAGCGCACTCGAACCTGTGCGTCAACCAATTGGCGCTGAATGGCAGCGGGGAACAGAAACAGCGCTATTTGCCGAAACTGATCAGCGGCAAACACGTGGGTGCACTCGCCATGTCGGAGCCGGGAGCCGGCTCGGACGTGGTGTCCATGCAACTCAAGGCGCGCAGGCGCGGCGATGGCTACGTGCTCGACGGCCGAAAAATGTGGATCACCAACGGTCCGGAGGCGGACGTGCTGGTGGTGTATGCGAAGACCGATCCCGAGGCCGGCGCGCGCGGCATCAGCGCCTTCATCATCGAAGCGGGATTCGCCGGTTTCCGCCCCGCACAGAAATTGGACAAGCTCGGGATGCGCGGATCGAGCACCAGCGAACTGGTATTCGACGCCTGCGAGGTTCCCGCCGAGAACCTGCTCGGCGCGGAAAATCAAGGGGTCAGCGTGCTCATGCGCGGCCTCGACTATCGAGCGGGTGGTGCTCTCCGGCGGACCGTTGGGAATCATGGCCGCGGCGCTCGATGTCGCAGTCCCGTACGTGCGTGAACGCCGGCAGTTCGGCCAACCGATCGGTACCTTCGAACTGATCCAGGGCAAGCTCGCGGACATGTATGCCTCGCTCAACGCCTGTCGCAGCTACGCCTATACCGTGGCCGCCGCCTGCGATCGCGGCGAGGCGACCCGCAAAGATGCGGCCGCTTGCATTCTGTTCTGCGCCGAGGCGGCGACCCGCGCCGCGCTGGATGCGATTCAACTGCTGGGAGGCAATGGCTACATCAACGACTATCCCACCGGGCGCTTGCTGCGCGACGCCAAGCTGTACGAGATCGGGGCCGGCACCTCGGAGATCCGCCGTATGTTGATCGGCCGGGAGCTGTTCGGGGAGACCGGGTGAGCGACTTATTCGAACCGCTTGAGTATCATCCGGCCTACCGGCAGATAGCGCAATGTGATCGAGCAACGAATCGTCGAGCGCTCGCTGCGCACAGGCGACCCGCTGCCGTCCGAAGCCGATCTTGCGCGCCAATTCGGCGTCAACCGCTCCACCGTTCGCGAGGCCATCCGCGAATTGGAGACCCAGGGCCTGCTCGGCCGTGGCCGCGGCCAAAAGCGCTTGCGGGTCACGCGCCCTGAACCACGGCACGTGAGTTCCGGGGTGAGCCGCGCGCTCGCGCTGCACGATGTGACCTTTCTCGAGTTGTGGGAGGCGATGATGGCCATCGAGCCGGCGGCGGCGCAATACGCGGCCGCGCGACGCACCAAGGCGCACTTGCGCGACTTGGTCCGCACCGGCGCGCGCTTCAAGCGCAACGCGGCTGACACCGAAGCGGCCGTGTCCGCGGTGGTCGATTTCTTTACGGTGGTGGCATCCGCGAGCGGCAATCAAGTTCTCGCCCTGTCGCAGGCGCCGCTCAATCTGCTGCTCGCGCCGACCCTCACGCGGCTCATCGATCGGGTGCCGCAGGCGCGCGCACGAATCGCCGAGGCGCAGAGCCGCATCGCGAGCGCCATCAGACTGCGGCGCAGCGAACTCGCGCGCACCTGGATGGAAAAGCACATCCGCGACTTCAAGCGCGGATACGAGCTCGGTTTTTCCTAGAGGATCTGCTCGCGCACGGTATCGCTGCCCGCAGGGTCATGCACGCGGGTGCTGAATGAAATGAGCACCAGGACTTCATCGCCGGTGTTGCGGAAGGCATGCACCACGCCGGGCGGTATGGTGAATCGCCAGGTTTCGCCGGCCGGCACTTCCACATCGCGTATGCGGTCCGCTTCCTTGAGTCGCACCAGGCAGGGACCCACGACGGTGGTGATTTCGGCGGCCGCTTGGTGAAAGTGATTACCGCGCACCTCGGTGGGTCGGGTCAGCGCCACGTGCACGTTTCTCTGCTGCGCCAGTTCCGCATCGTTGAGCGGCTCGAATACGCCGCCCCGCGCGTCGCGGTGCGTCTTCACCGATTCGATCAGGGTTCGCGCGAGGGTTCGCTTGAATCATGCCGACCATTCTAGCGGGTCCCGCCGCACGCCTGCCCGCCAGCAAAACCCCGCCGACAAACCAAGAGGTCCAGCCATTCCAATGCCCCGCCGCCGCCGCCGCTGCTCGGTGCGATCACGGTCAGCGTGGCGCTCGCGCTCGCACTGTTGCCGCCGGCGGGAACGGTGCTCAGGGCTTGCGCGGGAATCACGCTCGCGTAACTGCCCGCCGACGCGCTATTGACCGGCACGGTGATCGTGCAACTGCCGTTTGCCGGTATGGTCGCGCCACTCAGCTTGAGCGAGGTCGCGGTATTGATGAGCGAGATCCCCGTACCCGTACAAGTCGTCACCAGTGCGGGCGTGGCCGGAATCAATAGATTGGCGGGCAGCGTCGTGCTGAAACTCGACTGGATGAGCGTGAAGCCGTTCGGATTCGACAAACGATCACCAGCTTGGAGAGCGCGTTCGTGCCGATGCTCGCCGGGGAAAAGGACTGCGCAACCGTCGGCGCGGACGGGGTCACGTTCAACTCGGCCGGGCAGGCTGTGGCGCTGCTGCCCGCGGATGTGGGAGCGGTGCTGCTTGCCGAGCTTGCGGTGGCAAAGGTGACCGTTTCGGTATCGACATTGCCGGCCGAATCGGTGACCGTCAGCGTCAGAATTCCGCCGGCAGAGGGATTTACCGTGACCTGCGGCGTAGAGGCGCCGCCGACGATGATGCTCGCCGGGGTCGCTGCCCACTGATAGGAGACGATGCTGAGCGGCACCGGTGTAGCCGCGCCCGTGTTACAGGCGGCGACGCTGCCGGCTCGCGTCGAACACGCTGCCCGGGGCCACGGTGGCGGGGAAGGCGATGACGCCGATCGGTCTTTGAGCGCCATTGGACGGCATTCAATGCGTTGACCATACCGGCACCGCATTGGCCGCCAGGATTGGGACATGCGCATTCGCCGGTGTTGGCGTCCGTATCGGACAGGTCGGTACGCCCGCCGGAATCGCCGCGCCCGTCGGGAACGGCGTGGCGCTCGCTTCGAGGCGCGCCGCCAACTGCGCGGGCGTGAGATTGTTATTGACCGAGCGCATCAGAGCGGCGATGCCCGAGACGATCGGCGCCGAAAAACTCGTGCCCAAGTTCGGATTCATTTCGTCCATGTAGCCGTTCGCGGCCGGCACGGTGGTGCCGAGATTGGTGGATGTGTCGATCGCCCGTAAACACGGCAGGCCGTTGTTGATGCAGTTGCCGGCCGGCGCGGAAACGCTCACTTCAGCCCCAAAGCTGCTGTAGCCCACCTTGGTCCCGAGATTGCGCAAGCCGGCCACCGCGATCACACCGGGCACGGTGGCACTGCAGTTCGCGGGCGCCTCCACCGGCGCGAGCTGCCCCGGGGCACCGCCGTTGCCCGCGGATGCGACCACCAGCACCCCCAATTGGATCACCGAGGTGAGCGCGTCTTGATAGCTGCTCGGACACGCACCGCTTCCGCCGAGACTCAAGTTGATGATGTCCGCCGGATACGGATTATCGGGAATGGTCGCCGTCGAGGCGGTCGCGGCCGTTGGCGGCGAGACCGGCATGCCGGCAGCCCATTCGATGCCGGCAATGATGTCCGAGTCGTAGCCGCCGCACTTGCCGAGTGCGCGAACCGGCAAAATCCAGGGGCCCCAACTCATACCGGCAATGCCGACGCCGTTATTGGTGAGCGCACCGTAGATCCCGACCACGCGCGTGCCGTGCCAGGAACTGGGGATGAGGCCTGCGCTGTGCGACGGATCACCGCAGGCCGCGGTCGGGAACAGCGAATTTTGCACGTCCGCACTATCGAGCCAGTCTCCGGGATCCGACGGATCGGGGTCCCAGCCGTCGCCGTCGTTGGCCTTCAAGTAGGTGCCCAAGGCGTTGTAGGGGCTGTTCGGGTTGTAGTCTTCACCCACAAAATCGTAGCCCGGCAGCAGCCGGCCGCCAAAGGCCGCGCCCAGGGACGCCGGACCCGCCCGCCGCAAATCGGGGTGATCGAAACGCACGCCGGTATCCACATCGGCGATCACGATGCCGGTGCTGCCGGTGGTGATGCCCCAGGCGGAGACCGCATCGGTCGCCGCCAGGTCCGTGGTCTGTACGCCGCCTTCCAGCGTGACCGGCGTCGAGCTCGGCGTATTCATGTACCACTGGCCGCTCGCGACGCCGGGTGTGGGTATGAACAAGGGATCGTTGGGCGTCACCGGCATGGCGAGCGGATAGCGGCGCTCATCGACGTCGGCGAATTTCACTTGCGGGTCGGCCCGCAGCTTGGCGAGGGCGGCGGCAACCTCCGCGCCATACAGTGTCTTCGGCAGGAACATCACGTGCATGCTGGGCGTCAATTGGCGCGACTTCGCCATATCGAGGCCCGCGCGCTGCGCCAGCGCCCGCAGGTCGGCGGGCGTCGTTTGCGCTTGCGTCACCGCGTAGCCGCGGGTCCTCATGCGGAATATCTCCGTCTTGATCACGGCATTACCCGGCACCGCGCGAAATCCGACGATCAGCCGATTGGCTTCGGGACCGATGGCAACCGGGTGCATGCGCACCGGATTGAATTCCGGACCGGCCGCGAGCGACGGTCCCGCGATCGATGCCGCGCAGCCCGCAAGGCCGACGAACAAAATCAACGGTGCCCTACGCGGCATGTATGAAAACTCCCACGGCACCCAAAGGACGCTCTCGAAGACTCTCGGCTCGATGGCGCTTGGGTCTTGAAGCCGACAATTGCCCGGCATCAAGGCTAATTCGTTTACCGAAGCAACAGAATTGCCAACTTGTAGAAATGCGAACTGCGACCGCAAAGACCCGGCGAAATGATATGTTTGGTCGCTGCTGCCGGCCACCCGTCGGCTGCTGACGACATTGGCCGCAGCGCGGCACTCGCGTCAGCGAGTAGAATGATAAAGGCAATTTCACCGTTCGGAGAGGCAGTTTGATGATGTACGACAATCGACGTTTCTATATCGATGGCGCCTGGGTCGATCCGATTGAAGCCACCGAATTCAAGGTCATCAATCCGGCCACAGAAGCCGTCGCCGGCGTTATTTCCATGGGTGGGCCGAAGGACGTGGACCGCGCGGTGGCCGCGGCGCGGCGTGCCTTTGACAGCTATTCGCGCACCACTCCGGCCGAGCGGCGCGCCCTGCTCGAACGCGTGCTTGCCGCCTACAACGCCCACTACGACGAGATTGCGCGGGCGATTTCCACAGAAATGGGCGCGCCGATCAAGCTGGCCAAGGGCTCTCAGACCCGCATCGGCATCGGGCACATCAGCGCAATGATCGAGGTGCTGAAAACCTTTCAATTCGAACAGCTGCAAGGAGCCACACGGCTGGTGCTCGAGCCGGTCGGCGTGTGCGCGCTGATCACGCCGTGGAATTGGCCGATGAACCAAGTCGCCGCGAAAGTCGTTCCGGCGCTCGCCGCCGGCTGCAGCATGGTCCTCAAGCCCTCCGAATATTCGCCGTTCAGCGCCATCATTTGGGCCAAAGTGATGCACGAGGCCGGCGTCCCCGCCGGCGTGTTCAATTTGATCAACGGCGATGGTCCGAACGTCGGCGCGCCGCTTGCCGCGCACCGCGACATCGATATGGTGTCCTTCACCGGCTCGACGCGGGCCGGAACCGAAGTGGCGAAGAATGCAGCGGCCACCGTCAAGCGCGTGCACCAGGAGCTGGGCGGCAAATCGCCGAACATACTGCTGGACGATGCCGACTTCGAGCGCGCCGTGAAGCAAAGCGTGCTTCACGTGTTCCAGAATTCGGGGCAATCCTGCAATGCGCCGACGCGCATGCTGGTGCCGGCGGCGAGACTTGCCGAAGTCGAGGCGATCGCGAAACGCGTCAGCGCATCCATGGTCGTGGGCGACCCGGTATCGGAAGCCACCACGGTGGGTCCCGTGGTTTCCAAAGTGCAGTTCGATCGAGTCGAGGGATATATCGAAAAAGGCATTGCCGAGGGAGCGAAGGTAATCGCCGGCGGCACCGGTCGCCCGGAGGGTCTGGCCAAGGGGTACTTCGTCCGACCCACGATATTTTCCGGGGTGCGCAACGACATGACCATTGCACGCGAGGAGATCTTCGGTCCGGTACTGTGTATTTTGCCGTACGAGACCGAGGAACAGGCCGTGCAGATCGCCAACGATACCCCGTACGGGCTGGCGGCCTACGTGTGGTCGCAGAACAATAGCCGGGCGCGGCGCGTCGCAAGCCGCATCCGCGCGGGCCAGGTGGCGTTGAACGGAGCCTCGGGCGACATGAAGACGCCGTTTGGGGGATTCAAAATGTCCGGCAACGGGCGTGAATACGGGGAATTTGGGCTGCGCGACTTCCTGGAGATCAAGGCCATGATCGGCGTCGACGCCGCTTGACCGCAGGGTCATGGAGGATCTGAGCGCTGTCGTACGGCTTGAGAACCTGAGCAAGCGCTACCGGGCCGATCGTCCGCCGATCTTTGAGGGCTTGAAACTCGAACTGCGGCGCGGAGAATACCTCGCCATCATGGGCGAATCGGGCGTCGGCAAATCGACGCTGCTGAATTTGCTGGCCGGCCTCGATCGCCCGGACTGCGGCCGCATATGGCTGGAGGGCGTCGATCTGTCGCTCTTGGATGACGACGCGATCACTCTCCTGCGCCGTCGCGCCGTCGGGTTCGTGTTTCAAGCCTTCCACGTCCTGCCGTATCTCAGCGTGGAACGAAACGTCGCCCTGCCCCTCGAACTGCTGCGCGTGGCCGAGCCGGAGCTTAGTGAGCGCACGGCGCAAATGCTCGAAGCGGTCGGAATCTCCGCTTTGGCGCGACGCCATCCGCGCGAGCTATCGGGCGGCGAATTGCAGCGGATTGCGATTGCGCGTGCGCTGGTGCACAGGCCGCGGCTGGTGCTCGCGGATGAGCCGACCGGAAACCTGGATCCGCGCACTGCGGCGCAAACGCTCGCGTTGCTGCGCACCCAAGTCAAGGCGGATGCAGGCGCCGGCATTTTGATCACCCATTCTCGGACCGCCGCGGACACCGCCGATCGCATCCTGGTTCTCGATGGCCAAGGACTCAAGCCCCTGGTGTCGGCGGCATGAAAAGCGCCGCGAAAGCCGGCGCTTCATGGACGATTTGGCGCGTCTTGCTGCTGTCGCAGTGGCGCGAACAGCCGATGCGCCTTTCGGTCACGCTGCTGGCAATTGCACTCGGGGTAGCACTCGGCGCCGCCGTCTACCTAATCAACGCGGTCGCCCTGGGGGAATTCAATTTGGCGGCCAGACGGCTGGTCGGCGAGCCCGACATCGTGGTGCGCGGTCCCCGGGAAGGCTTCGCGGAAGACCTTTTCGTTACGCTTGCGCGCGACCCGGCCGTGAACCTGGCCAGCCCGGTCCTCGAACTCGAAGTCGCCTTGCCTGGGCGCCGCGATACGCTCAAGGTGCTCGGTATGGATGCGTTTCGCGCGGCCGCTTTGCAGCCTGCACTCCTCGGCGATATAGCGGGCGGTGTCTTCGATCTCCTGCGACCCGACGGCATTTTTTTGAGCACGAGCGCCGCGCAGGAGCTCAAGCTGCGGCGCGGCGATCGTCTGTCAATCATCGTCGGCAATGCGCCAAAGGCGCTGCACGTCGTCGGCATTCTTTCGGACGCAGCCTACGGCCAGCCTCTGGGCATCATGGACATAGCCTCCGCGCAATGGGTGTTCGATAAAATCGGCCGCGTAAACCGCATTGACTTGCGCTTGCAATCAGCCGCGGACATCGACTCGTTCCGCGCCGCGCTCAGGCAAAGACTCCCGGCAGGGATTCTCGCCATCGCACCTCAAGTCGAGCGCGACCGCGCCGTGACGGCCACGCGGGCGTACCGGGTCAATCTTAATATGCTGGCGCTGGTTGCCCTGTTGACCGGCGCGTTCTTGGTCTTTTCCACGCAGTCCCTCTCGGTGCTGCGCCGGCGCGGATCCTTAGGTCTCTTGCGCGCTCTCGGCGCGACTCGCGGCCAGTTGCAGCTCGCACTGATCGGCGAAGGGGCAGCCCTCGGGCTGGTCGGTTCGCTTGTTGGCATCCTCCTCGGCCTGCTGTGCGCCATCGCGGTATTGCAATGGCTCGCCGGCGATCTCGGCAACGCGCAACTGCATACCGCCGGATCCTCTCTGCATGGCGCGAGAGCCATCTGGCAGGCTGCGCCCTTGAATGTGCTAGTCTTTCTGCCGATTGGCACCTGCGTCGCCACTCTGGGGGCGTGGTTGCCGGCACGCGATGCCGCTCGCCAGCCGCCGGCACGTTCGCTCAAGGGGGGTGATGCCGATTACACCGTCCTCGCCGCCCGCAGCTGGCGCC
The DNA here is from genome assembly GCA_963813755.1 of uncultured Gammaproteobacteria bacterium. Lineage (GTDB taxonomy): Bacteria > Pseudomonadota > Gammaproteobacteria > Steroidobacterales > Steroidobacteraceae > Bog-1198. The sequence continues at coordinate 797,880 of CAWEZY010000003.1, forward strand.
TCGGCGTCGCGCTGCTCGTGACGGGGGCATTGCTGGCGACACTGCCCGCCCTTGGCGGGCTTCCGGTGTTCGGCTATGCGGCGATCGCCGCGCTGCTTTTCGGCGCGGTGCTGCTGGTGCCCATTCTATGGGTCAAGATCCTTAAGGCCGCGCCGCGCATCGACGTTGCCGTTGTGGACACGGCGATCGCGCAGCTCCGCGAGAACGTCGGACTCTCGACCTTGAGTCTTGCGTCGGTCATCGTGAGCTTCAGTCTCATGGTGGCGATGGCCATCATGGTCTATTCATTTCGCGCCTCGTTCGAACACTGGCTGGGCAAGCTGCTGCCCGCCGACATGCAGATGCGCGAACCGCTCGGCAATGACACGGCATACTGGTCGCCCGCGGATCAAACACGACTTGCCGCAGTCCCGGGAGTCTCGAGAATAGATTTCCGGCGCACCCGTCGATTGCTGCTCGACGCGGCCCATCCTCCGATCACGCTGATCGCACGCAACTTAACCGGCACCCAGGTCGCGCAGGCCTTGCCGCTGCTGCGACGCCTGCAATCGCCGCTCCCCGCGCATACGGAGCCCGCATGGATTTCGGAAGCGATGCAGGATCTTTATGGATATCAATTGGGCGATGCCCTCGCTTTGCCGCTCGGCGGTCGGACCCGGCTGTTCACGATCGCCGGAATCTGGCGAGACTACGCACGCTCGTCCGGTGCGATCGTGATCACCCGCAAGGCCTATATCGATGCCACCGGCGATGCGAGCGCCAACGAAGGCGCCGTGTGGCTCAACGGCCGCACCACACCGGCCGCCACGGAGGCCGCACTGCGCGGCTGTTTCGCACGCCCGGATTCGCTCGAGATTCTGACCAGCACCGCCCTGCGCGAGCGCTCGCTCGGGTTGTTCGATCGGGCCTTCGCGATCACCTATGCGCTCGAAGCCGTCGCCGTCATCATCGGGCTCGTCGGCGTGAGCCTTGCCGCGAGTTCAACCGCGCTCGCGCGCCGCGCCGAGTTCGGCATGTTGCGCCACATCGGTATGTTGCGACGGCAGGTGATCGGCATGGTCGCCAGCGAAGGTGCGATGATGAGCCTGTTTGGTGTCGCTTACGGCCTGATCTTGGGCGGCGTGCTGAGCCTGGTGCTCGTCTACGTCGTCAATCGCCAATCGTTCAATTGGAGCATCGATCTGGCGCTGCCGGGCTGGCAGCTCGCGCTGCTCGCCCAGACCTTGATCGCCGCGGCCGCTGTCACGGCACTTTGGAGCGGCCGCACCGCCACGAGTCAGGACGCCGTGCGCGCCGTGCGTGAGGATTGGTGAGCCGTCGCGGAGCACGGTTGATGCTTGTGGCCGGAGCGGCGCATTCGCACTCGCGTCCGCTCGCACTCCCCGCGCCTTCGCCGCGTGCCCGCCTACGATGCCGTGACCGCCGGCCGCGCCATCGAATTTCCCGCCGACTTCGGCAGCCACCCGGAGTTTCGTACCGAGTGGTGGTATGTCACCGGTTGGCTCACCACCCACGCCGGTGAAACGCTCGGCTTTCAAATCACGTTCTTTCGCACCAATCCGGGCATCGCCGGCGATAACCCGAGTTCCTTCGCACCGCATCAGCTGCTCATCGCGCCACTGTGCCATCAGCGATCCCACGCGAGGCCGGCTCTGGCAGGACCAGAAGATCCGCCGCGCCGGCCAGGGTCTTGCGGACGCGGCCCGCGGCGATACCGACGTTTGGATCGATCGTTGGAGGCTCAAGCGCGATGCCGGGCGTCTACACGGCCGACATCGACGCCGACGAGTTCTCGCTGCATCTGAACCTCGCCGGCACGCAACCGCCCCTGCTCAATGGCGATTCCGGGATGAGCCGCAAGGGTCCGGCTCCGCAAGCCGCGAGCTACTACTACAGCCTGCCGCACCTCTCCGTCACCGGAACGATCGCACGCAACGGCCAGCCTCGATGCGGCGAGCGGCGAAGCGTGGTTCGATCACGAGTGGTCGAGCGAATACCTCGACAGCGAGGCGGTCGGCTGGGACTGGATCGGCATCAATTTGAATGATGGCGCGGCGCTGATGGCCTTTCGCATCCGCGGCACACACGATGAATCGCGTTGGGCCGGCGGCACGCTGCGCGGCACCGACGGTAAGGTGCGGATTCTGCGAGCCTTCCGATGTCGCATTTACGTCGACGCGAACCTGGCGATCGCCGCGCACCGGCATTTCCTATCCCGTGCAGTGGCGGGTGCAGCGTCGGATCGCAGCAGTTCGATCTCGAGCCCTTGCTCGACGATCAGGAAAATGACACGCGGCTCTCGACCGGCGCCATTTATTGGGAAGGCGCGGTGCGCGCGTATCAGGCGCATCGACTGGTGGGCCGCGGCTATCTGGAGCTCACGGGATATGGCCAGAGGCTGCGTTTGCGCTGATGCCGGGCGCAACCCGCTCCTATTTGAATCGATACTTGGCCTGGAAACCGACGGTGAACGGCAGATGGTCGTCCGGAATCGGCGGAACCAGGATGATGTTCAAGCCAAATCGTCCAAATTGGACGATCGCGGCAGGCGCGACCACGGGCCCGGTTCGGTTGTCCGAACCCACACCGAAGCGCCCGTAGTTGTAGCCCGAGATGATTCCGCCCATCGCACCCAGACGAAACCAACCCCAGTGCGCGAACTGCGGCGTGTAGAGCGCGCCCGCATAAAAAGACGGCCGGTCCAAGGAGTTGCGAAAATAGCCGAACGACGCCGCCCACTGCGGTGTGAGCAGGCATTCGAAGCCGACACCTGGATTGAAGTCGTCGAATTGCCGGTCCGGATGAATGTGATGCGATGCCATCATCACATCAGCCCACCACCCGCCGCACGGCGCGCCAGCGGCCGGCATCGAGCCTGCCGCGGCGGTCGCTCCCAGAATTGCGGCGACACGGACGCCACGCCTCGATCGCCGCCTCGATAGCCCGCATTCCGCCGGAAGATTCATCGGTGACAATTCGACCACGCAGCCGCGAATGCGCGGTTGCGGCGCATGATATCAGTCGCTAAATCACGATACCTCTTTTCATCGGCGCTCCGTGACGCGCTTCGCTAACGCACGATGCGATTTATTGGGCTGGCTGGCCGGCATACCCGCCGATAGATAGATCGAGCATTCAAGTAGGTAAATCTCCTGAATGTGGGATCCCGCAGTACGGTTAAGCTAGCTGCATGCGAAGCCCTCATCGGCAATGCTGGGTTCATGTGTTACAGGCCGTGCTGACCTTGGCCATGGTTGGCGTAGCGCAGGCGGCGCCCAGCCGCATCGGACGGCAGCCATCTCTATAGGCCGTGCATGGTTTGCCATCAACCGAACGCCTGGGGCTCGACGGATGGCGCCATCCCGAGCCTCGCAGGCCAGCAAGAGCGCTATTTGGAAAGGCAGCTGGCCGTGTTCCGATCGGGAGCGCGGGTGGATACCGCCATGCAAATAGTGACGGCGCATCCCTCGGTCGGCAGCCAAGATGACATCATCGCGCTCGCACGCTATCTCACCGCCCTGGAGCCGAACCCTCATCCGGTCAAAGGCTCGGGAAAGCATCTGCGCGTGGGACAAGAGCTGTACACTCACATCTGTGCCGCTTGTCACGGCGTCGCCGGCCAAGGTGAGGCGGCCAATCGAGTGCCGCGCATAGCCGGCCAACAATATCCCTATTTGAAGCGGCAGATCGAGGCTGCTGCGGCCCTGCATAAAGACCTCGCGCCGCCCGAAATGACCAGTGCGCTTGCGCAGCCATGCGCCCTGCGGAAATGGATGCAATGGCCGATTACATCTCGCGTCTCGGCAACTCCGAACCCTGCTGGATTCCAGCGGCCCGGATGGAGCGGCGAAGTATCCGCCGCCCCTGCTCGCCCTAGGTCTATCCTCATATCAGCTGCCGCTCGGAACGAGCGGCGCATTGAGCTAGAATCGGCGTGTATCGGGCACAGTGGCAGCCGGCGGCGAGACTACGATGCGCAAGCTTGAAACTTCTGGGATTTCTCGTCGCCGGGATCATCGCCTTGGCGCTGCTGCTGCTGCTCGGGGTGGCGCTTTTCGTCAATCCCAACGACTACAAGGGACGCATCGAACAACAAGTCAAGACAACGACCGGACGAGACCTGACCCTTCAGGGCGACATCAAGCTTTCAGTGTTCCCGTGGATCGCGCTCGAACTCGGCCCGGCGAGTCTCGGCAACGCCGAGGGGTTCGGCACGGAGCCGTTTCTGTCGGTGCAAAAGGCCGCGTTGCGGGTCAGGCTCCTGCCGCTTCTGCACAAGGAGTTGCAGGTCGGACGGATCGAGATCGACGGGATTGGATCTGCGTTTGAAAAAGAATGCTGCCGGCAAAGGCAATTGGGAGGATTTTGGCCAAAAGCCGGCGACCGCTTCAATCCGCGAAACCGGTCAGCCTTCCGAAACCCTGAAAGGCCTGGGCGGGATCCTCATCATGCACAGTCGCAGTCAGCTATGGGGCAATCACGATTTCCAATCTGAACATGAATGTCGGCAACCTCTGCCCAGCACGCCGCGGTCCCGGTCAACGCCAGTTTTGACTTCGATACCGGCCCCCGCGGCAACAGCCTGAGCTTTGCATCCGAATTCGCGGTCACGCCCGATATGCCAGCGAAGCGCTACCAACTTGCCGGCGTCACGCTCAGCGGTAAGCTGAAATTGAAAAATGACAGTCGCAGCCTGCCCTGGGAGTTCGTCGCCCACTCCGTCGAACTTGGATCTGGCGGCACAGACCTTGAAGGCGCCGGCATTCACGGCGCAGGCCGGACCGGCCCAGCTGTCCGGTTCGATAACCGGCGAAAGGATCCTCGATGCGCCCGCGATCAGCGCATCGTTAAAGCTCGAGCCGTTGATATTGCGCGAATTCTTGGCGCGAATCGGCGTCGAGCTGCCCAAAACGCGCGACGAAAAAGCCTTGTCGAAGCTCGCATTATCGTCGCGCTTTTCATATGCGCTCGAAGACCTTGCGGCTCACGCCAGCTCGACGTGCAGTTGGACGATTCGCGGCTTCGCGGCAGCCTTGCGCTCACGAATCAGGATACGCTGGCGAGCGAGTTCGATTTGGACGTCGATCGCATCAATTTGGATCGTTATCGCGCGCCGGAGCCTCCCGAGGCAAAGGCTGCTCAACCGCCGCCCAATAGCGCTCAGAAACCGGCCGAACTGCCGACCTCGGCCGTCAAGGCGCTGAATACGCAGGGCAGCCTCAGCATCGGCAGCGCCACGGTCTGCGGAATGTCCTTGTCGAACTTGAAATTGAGTGTCAACGCCCGCGATGGCATCGTGCATCTTTCGCCGATCAAGGCGAGTCTGTACGGCGGGCAGTATGTCGGGCGATATTACCTATGACGCGCACCAAGCCACGCCCACCCTCGCCCTTGAGCAAGAGGTCACCGGCGTCGACATGGCGGCGATGCTCAAGGACGGCATCAAGAGCGATCGGCTTGCGGGGCGCGGCAATGTCAGCGCCAAGCTCACTGGACAAGGGCGCACCAGCGATGCGCTGATCAAGAATTTGAGCGGTCGGGTTCAGGCGCATCTCGCCGACGGTGCCGTGACCGGAATCGATCTGTGGTACGAAATCAGCCGCGCGCAAGCCCTGCTGAAGCAGCATACGCTTGCGTCCGGAAGCGATGACCGGCGCACCAAATTCGATAGCTTCAAAATGTCCGCTGATATCGCCGGCGGCGTGGCGACCACGAAGGATCTGATGATCGCCTCGCAATATCTGCGCGTGACCGGGACTGGAATCGCGAATCTGCTCACCGAAGGAATCGACTATCACATCGTCGCGACCATCCTGAGGGCCCCGCCGTCCTCGCACGGCGAGGATCTGTCGAAACTCGCCCTGGCCGGGATCCCGGTTGAGATCAGCGGCACGATGAGCGATCCGAAGGTACGGCCGGATCTTGCCGGGCTGTTGCAGTCGAACGTGAAGCGGAAACTAGAGGACACGCTCAAGAATAAAATGCAGGAACTCTTAAACAAGTAGCGCCGATGTGTTTTTCCGGCCTCGTGCGCTGCCCGCCCCCTATCCCCCGACGCCCGTCTGTGCCTGCCGCCAGGCTTCGTCGAACTCTCCGCGCAGCTGCGCTTCCCGGCCAAGATAGCGCGGCGAGAAGTGAAACGGCACGACAGACGTGATACCGGCGGCGCGGGCGATCGCGCCGGCAGCACGCGCCGTCAGATGCGCCTTACGCTCCGCGTGCGCCCGGTCGGCATCCAAAAATACGGCCTCGATGAACAGCAGATCGGCGCCCTTTAGGAATGCGCCCAACGCATTTCTGTTGCGTTCGTTATCAGCGACATCCGTGACATAGCAGATCTTCTGCCCCGGCACGAACTCCAACACTTTTCGCTTCAGCTCACCCAATTCCAGGTCCTGGACATGGGCACCTTGACGCGTGCGCCACTGCACTTTGATGCGCGTGTCATCCGGTGCGCCCTCACGCACCCGCTGCTTCAGTTCCGTCAACCATGGACCCGTCGGGAGCCGCATGGCATCCAGCCGGCTCTTCCACACGTTGATGTGCACGCTTTCCTCGAAGGCAAAGGCCAGGGAGGTGATGTCGTGATGCTCGAGCGGCACACTTCGCACCCGGAACATCGGTGTCTGCAGCAGCACCCCCGCTGCGGCCGATGCCCCGGGCAGCGTCTCGCGTTGAAAGCGGCGCGTGCTGCGGAATTGGGCGCGCTGGACCAAACCCTGCTTGTCGATCTCATGCGCGAGGACGACGAATTCGGTCTCATAGTTCTCGACCAGGTTCCACGTGTACGCCCCGAGCTTGTGCTCGAGGTGAGTTATAAATTTCTCAGGGCCGTATAAACTGACTCCCCTGTCGCGCCCCAGGCACACTCGCAGCAGGTGGTCAAAACCGGAGAAGTGATCCATGTGCATGTGCGATACGAACACGTCGCTGACACGCAGGAGCTTTCGCGCCGGCAAAACGCTGATATCGCCGATATCGAAAAGGATCGCGCGTCGTTCAAATTTAAGGTCGATCAGGACGCCGGGATCACCGAATGTCCGATTGACGAGCTGCGCGTGGAAGATGGGCCGCACATTATTAAGAATACCATCCGCGCTCAGGACGGAGCACACCGGTGCCTCTGTCGGACCCGAGCGCGCGGCCCGCTTGCTCAATGCCTAACGGATTTTCATGGCACGGGGTGCCAGTGACCTCCCGACAAACGCCAGCCGCCCCGGGCGGGTACCCAGGTGTGGGGTACCCAGTTATAACCCGGCCGGCCAGGACCCCAGTGTCCAGCGACCCAAATGTGCCGGTTGCCGACCCAGTTCCAATAGCCGGCGAACCACAGGTAACCCGGCGCCGGCGCAACGCCGACGACTTCGACCAGAGGCGCCGGCGGGGCGACGGCTACCACGCCAGGGCCGTAGTAACCCGGAGAGGGCGCCACCACACAGCCTCCCAGCAACGTCCCGGCCAGAAGTGTCGTTGCCACTCCCGCCTTCAGAACTCGTAATAACTTCATGCTTGCTCACCGGCGAACTGCTTTGCAGGCATCGTCTCAATGCAGTCAACGCATATCGCTCGATTTGGACGACACGATTTTCGGCACGTTAAGGCCCAAGTGCGCTGCAGCGATGCATTCACCCGCCGACAAATTGCCGCAAGATGACGCATGAGCCCTGCGCGTTGTGAAGAATTGTGGGCCAATGATCTGATAGGCACGACGCGGTGTATAATCTGCAGGTTCGGTTTTCGCCCGAAAGCGTCAACTCACGGGATCCCTGCGTTGCGTAACACTCCACCTGAACTCGCACGGAGCGTGCTCGATGCCGCCCCGGATGCCATGGTCATTATCGATGCCGCAGGCATCATCCAGTTCACCAATCGGCAGGTTTGCGCCGTTGTTCGGATACGCGCATGATGAGATCATCGGCCGGAGCATCGAGCAGCTGATACCCGAGCGCTTTCGCGCCAGCCACGTCGGACACCGCGAGCAGTATGCGGGCAACGTGCGCTTGCGTCCCATGGGGGCAGGCCTCGAGCTCTTCGGGCGACGGCGCGACGGCGCTGAATTTCCGGTCGAGATCAGTTTGAGCCCCATTGAGGATGTGGACCGAACGCTCGTGGCGGCCGCCATTCGCGATGTCTCCGATCGTAAGTGCGTCGAAGCTCAGCTGATCGAGGCGCGCCAAGCCGCCGAGAGCCGCGCGTGAAATCGCCGACCGTGCAAACCAGGGCAAGAGCCGCTTTCTCGCCACCGCCAGTCACGATTTGCGTCAGCCGCTGCAAACCATCGAATTGCTCAACGGCACATTGCGCCGTCGCGTGACCGATCGTCACGCCATCGAAGCCTTGGCGCAACAGGAACAAGCCATAGGCGCCATGTCGAGACTGCTCAACGCATTGCTCGACATCAGCAAACTCGAGTCCGGAGCGATCAGACCCGAGCCGACGGATTTCACGGTTGCCGCCATATTCGAGGAACTGCGCATGGAATTTGCGAGCATCGCGGCCAATAAGGGGCTGCGGCTCGAAGTCGAAACCTGCCAGGACGCCGTGTACAGCGATCCCTCGTTAGTGGAGCAGATCCTGCGGAATCTGGTGTCCAACGCGGTCAAGTATACCCGAGAGGGCTGGGTCCGTTTGCGCTGCCTGCACGAGGCGGCGTTGGTCCGGATCGAGGTGCTCGATACGGGCGTCGGCATACCCGCGGATCACCTGCCGTACATCTACGATGAGTTCTACCAGGTTGGCGTTCCTAACAATTGCTCGCGCAATGGTTATGGTCTGGGGCTCTCCATCGTGCAGCGGCTGGTCAAGCTGCTCACGCTCAAACTCGATGTGCGCTCCGAGGTGGGCAAGGGCTCGGCGTTCTCGCTCGTCCTGCCGGCGAGCAATTGTCAGGCCGTGCCGGTCGCATCAGGGGGCCGCGGAATCGCCATGCTCCATGCCACAGCCTGTCGGGGAAGCGCGCGTCCTACTGGTGGAGGACAATCCCGCCGTACGCAGCGCCACGCAGCTTATTGCTCGAGTTGGAGGGCTATCACGTCACGGCGGTCGCGTCGCTGTCGGAGGCATTGGAACATGTCGGCAACGGCAACGGTGTCGATCTGCTGATCAGCGACTATCACTTGAACGAAGGTGAGACGGGCATGCAAGTCATCGCTGCGCTGCGCGAAATCCTGGGAATGTCGTTACGAGCCGTACTCACGACCGGGGACACCACCTCCACGATCAAGCAACTGCCCCGCGATCGCTACCTGCGGATTTCCAGCAAGCCTATCAACGCCGAAGAACTGCTGACGCTGCTTCGGGCTCTGCTTGCCGCCTGAGCCGGTCACGGCGCCGCGCCACAACATACGCATCGTCAAGATCTAGAAGGCAAGCCTGGCCGTGGCTATCCAGTTGCTCTCATAGATCCGAAAATTGCTCACCGGCCATTGGTAGCCGCCGCCGAAAATCAAGCGCGCACGCGCTCCGACATCATAACGCCCCGCGATGAGCCCCGCGGTGAGCGCCAACTGGCTCTTTCCGGCGTGCTCGCCGTCCCTGTACCATGTGCGACTGGCCTCAATCTCAGGCCAGAGTTTGCCAAAGACATGGGCCTGCAGGCTGAAATTCCAGGTGGTGGTGGTGCCAATCTGTTGCTCGTTGGTGATCGGAATCGCGACGCCGAGCGTGGACTGGATATCGATACCCGTATCGCGTGTGCCCCAACCTTTGCCTGCCGCAATCGTCGGGGTGACGATACCTTTGTTCGAGGAGAAGGCCTGGTTGCCCGTGGGGAAGCTGTATCCCAAGAACCCCGTGACGATGTAATTGCCATTTTCTTCATTGCCGGCGAGGAACCGGAACTTCCCGAGCACGGTCTCATCCGCCCAACCCTCGGTCGTACCCTTGGGCGTCGTCTTGACCTCGTATGCCGGCGCTCCGATGATGAGCTCGGTATGTTCGGTTGGGATGACCTCCAAACCCTTGCCGTTATCGTAGTTGTCGAAATTGACGTCGTTCTTCCTCGCCTGCCAGACCTGATCGTAACGGAATTCCTGTTCGAGTCGCGGTGTCACCGTGACCAGAGGCGTCATCCAGTGCGGCTGGGACTCTTTGGCCGCGTCGGAAATTGCGAACCACCTGGTTAAAAGATCCGCCGACGCGGCAGTCGAATCGGCGCCTGCTGCGGGGTATGCCGCCTCGACGACTCCCGCGCGGACCGAGCAACGCAAGTCCGCACAGACACAACAGCCCGAACGAAAGTAGTTTGATATAGGGAAATCTTCCTTGACGCATCATTTTTCTGATCCCGATATCGTTATATTCCATCGTATATAACACATCCACGGCGACAGATCCAGGTCATTGGATTTCGGAAATCACGCCGATGGCGGCGTGGCGTTGCAGTATCAATGCCGCCCACAACTCATCATGAAAACAATACTGACGCCTTCGCTGACGCCCCGGCTGCTTCTGCTGAGTGCACCCCGCCTCGCCGCAAAATGCCGCTCGGGCCGTGGTCGTGCTGCGGGACTTGCTCGCCGATGCCGCCGGGCGTCGGTTAATCAGACCATATCGCCGGCAAGATTGAGGGCGGCGGCGCCCCCCCCCAAGGCGACCGTCATTCTTTGGGCGGCCGGGGCACGCCGAGCCCCTGTCGATCTTCCTGCAAGGCTTCAAGTCTTGCTTCGCCATCGCAGAACGAATGCGCGATCGTGGCTTTTAGTCGTCCGTCCCAGTAAGCAATCCTGGGGCGGCGTGTCCTTCGGTACTGCCAGGGCCAAATCCGTAACGAGCGCGTTCATTCGGCGCATTACTTGTACGCTGGTGGCACCGCAGTAAAGGATCTCATCGAAGGCCAGCCGAAGAAAATCATCCCATGTTGGAAACGGGGCTACCAAGCGCAAAATGCCGTCGCTGTCTCGATATGCTCCGATTTCCAGCTGGCGTTGGCCCAGACGCATCAGCAGGTCCTCGATCTGGTCGAGGGCTTGAACCGCCGTTGTCGGATCGTTGATGGCCGGCGACAGCGCCTTGATGGCAATATCAACCAGGAGGCGAAGAGCGTACTTCGGGTCTTGCTCGAATGTACGTTCCTCGCCCAGCTCGATGCACTTTCTCAGATTGCGCTCATCGATCGATCTTACGTGCCCAATTACCTGCAGCAGCGGCATCGACTTAAGAACCGTGTCGCCAACCGCTGCGAGCACTTCAATAACTCCGCCGGACTCGTTCGCGAGATTCACCAAGGCGGCGGCATCAATCGCCTGTACCGAGCGGGGCGCCCCATCATGGACCAGCGTCTGAGTACGCGGCAGCGCATGAATTCTTCGGTCGCGATAACCGCCGAGCCGGAATTCAACGGCGGATAGACTGTCGTTGATAACTTTCCGGCCTTGGTCACCCGTGAAAACAAGCATGCGATTGATCTGAAGCAACCCGATCCGATGGATCAGCGCGATGAACATCCCCACGCTCGCCAGAAGCAAGACAACCACTACCCACGTACTAAGCAATGGAACTCTTCCCGAGCCGCCTCGATCGACCCCCGCCAGCGCTGCGATCGCATAGAGAAATGTGGCTGTAAATATACCGAGAGCGTGCGAGATCACCGGATCGCGCGCTATCCACAGCACGAGGCGCGGCGAATAGGCGGTGGCGCTGAACTGAACCATCACAAAGGTCAACGAGAATACGATTCCGGTGAGGGCTATCATGCCCGAGGCGATGGAGGAAAAAATTGCCGTCGCCGCGGAAACGCTCAATGCGGAGGAGAGCCCGGGAAAGATGCGGGTTTCATGTTCTGGGAAAGTCAGTGCGGCCGCCAATGCGACGCCGGCGTACAGCGCAGGTATTCCCCAGGCGCTCAATTGACGCTTGTAACTCCTGTAAATTGATCCCTTCATGGACGTAACCTCCGCGAGCTTCCTGCGATCATCTCCGAGATCTGCATCCGAGCACCCCTGCAGCCATTGCGCCCGCACCCGCAAACTCAGCCTATCCTTCAATACTCTTTGTCGTTCTTTTCCTGCGGCCAGACCATGTCCGTACATGACATGGGTAGGATCACCGCCGATAGGATTACACCTGCAATGCGTGGCATTTACGCGCCTCCCTCACCCACATGTTGATTTCGTCAATGACAGGATGCTTGGGCCATGGTTTCATCGCTTCCCCATTCCACGCGCCAGGCGTGTGGTTGGCGCCCCGGACACCGAAGGCGGGGTCACCGGGCGGTAGAAATCGTCCGCCTCCTCAAGCCGGGTAGTCAGGATCTTGGCAAACTCCGCGCCGAAGCCTGATCCAATGGTCTTGCTTGTTCCACCCTTGGCCGCCTCGGCCTGCCGGGTCAAACGCAGCCGTACGGCGGCCGACCGGCGCGGCGCCACCCTCAGTCGATAATGTGCTGCCACCTTGGTACCGTGCTTTCCAGGGTTCACCGCGCCCTGCTTACCCTGCACGATGCAGTTGTTGATGCCGTCCTTTACGTACGGACTCGCATTGGGCTGGCCGGGAAACAGCCGCTCGTTGTTCGTCTCGTTTGGCGCGCGAACGGGCCTGATCGTGGCTGAAGTAATCCCAGGCGTCTCCCCCGTCGCTATAGTCCTCCCGGACCGTGCCCCACTGCCGCTCACTGAGGTAGGGTCCCCACTTCTTCCTGGGTACGCCTTCCTCGCGCGCACTGGTTAATCGCTCGTGTTCCGCAATCCCAACGCCGGAAACGGCGGAATCCCTTTGAATATCAGGCCTCACCTTTTCGGTTGAATCCATGTTCTGATTTGCTTTCACTTCATCTTCTCGATGCCTGTGGGTGTATTATTCCACCCGCGTCGTGTCCAATCGGATGACTCCCGATGCAGCCGCAGTCGAACGGGTTCGAGTCGACGAATTTCATACATCCAATTGACCTGCCGCGCAAGCCGAAAAAATCTACCGAAAATCCTCCTGAGCGACTATTTGGGTTTATACCTAGAAACTGGTCTCTGTCCGCTATCGGGCAGACCAATGAAGACGCCCAATCAAGCAAATTTCCGACTCACGAGTTTTTATTCGATGAGCGATTTAATTTGGCCTTTCTTCACCGCGACTGCCGGCGCTCCCGTCTGCAGCAATCGCCGCATGACTGGACCGACAAGGCTACGGCGTAACGACCGGCGGCGGATTGCCCCAGTCGGGTGGCAAATCGTTAAGCTAACGATAATTTTCCCTTTCCAAGGAGACCAGATCAGTGGACACCGTACGATGTGCTGAATGCGGCTATCTATCCAGGCGATCAAATGAAGGCTTTTACGAAGCCGACATCGTATTTCGAAAAAATCCCAGCGAGTCGTTTGAATTCACGCCCGGCGAAGCGAACGCGGTGAGCAAGGGCAAAATAAGCTGCTATCGCCAAGCGGCTGATCTACCGGCTGAGATAATCGCAGTGCGGGAATCGAAACGTGTCTCCGCCGTTGATCCCGCACAGGAGGTTATCAATCGCCCGCGCCAATGCTCCAGATTCATCAGATATGAGCCAGGGATGGACCCGCCCGGACACTTGGTTGAACAAAAGGCTGCCGCACTTGAAGAGGATCGAAGAAGATTTGAACAAACGCTGGCCGATTTTCAAGTGAAGCTGTCCGCCCGCGAGGCCCGCCAGAATTGGCGTTTGGGCATCTACGCTTTAATCGTCACATTGATCATCGGATGCGTTCAGATATGGGCCTCTGCAATTGCAATGTCGCCAGATGCCATCGGGATAAACTTTGGCCGCCGAGTACTCGCATACACTCAAACGGTGGCATCTTGGTTCGGCCGGACCTTTTGAATTAAAAAGCCTTACCTTTGCCGAACACAAGGTAGGTGCGTTCACGCTGCATGACCTTCGGCGAACGGTACGCACAGGTCTCGCCAAGCTCGGCGTCCGCCCGGACATCGCTGAGCGCTGCCTGAATCATGCGCAACCTGGAATCATCGCGACGTACGACACCCACCAATATGTCGAGGAGAAGCGCGGCGCGTTAACTCAATGGACGGTACATCTGGAGGAGCTCCGGGCTGGCAAGTAGCCGGCTCCGTGGCAGATCGCCAGCGCGAACGCGCTACAAGGCTCTCGTTGAATCGGTTGGGTTCGTAGGGAATGGGTGCTCATGTTCATCGTGCAGCACTGATGAATCAAACGGCTGCCGCTAGGCTATCCGGCAAGGCGTGCGATCTGACTGCTGATTGCTTCAAAAATCGCGGCAGATTATCGTGGTGACATAGGTTCTGATGATGCGTCATCGTTGACGAATTCACGGTTAGGTGCTGGAGCCAACCGGACTTATACTTATGCGCACGACTCAGGCACTCCTTGCCGCGTAATTCCTGGCGATGCTCTCTTTCGTCGCATAGCCATTGATCGCGTATCCAAAGATGCACGGTATGCTGCCCAATATCGTAGCCATAGCGTTTCTCGGATGCTCTATGGTAGTGATACTAATCAAGGTTCCCACCGCAGTTGCGTTGACAGTCGGCGTATTGAACGCAGCGGCGAGCGCAGTTGCGCTTTTCTGGATTTGCTGGGCGGTTTACACTGGGCCACCGAATGCAACCGGCCGGAACATGATCCCTTTGATTGTTTATTTCACCGTCGTTGTTCCGCTTGTCTCCGCAGTCGCATTTCGCTCATCCGCTCGGAAACCCAGCACTCGAATTGGGCCGGCTCTGTGACCATCGCGGTTACATTCCAGGCGCCTCCGACAGTACCGACATCAGCCCGGCCTCTTAGGCATTGGCCCGTAGCTACGCAACGTTCCAATGAATCTCGGACTTTGTTGCTGCATAACCGCCGCTCGCGATCGGCAGAAGCGGGTCACAATGTCGCATCGCAGGGAAGCTCACGGGAACTCACAGAAAACTGCGCGCAACGGAAAGGGCGCGTTCGGAGCGAGAACTACCGAAATGACAATCAAGCACAGGGCATTCTTCGTCGCGGCAGCCATTCTTGTCGCCATCGTGTGGTTGGACGTAGCCCCTGGAGGTGACCGACAAGCGCCCGTCGTGAAACCCGAGGACCGTGTCTGTACGCAAGATGCAGAATGTAAACTAGTTGAAGTGCCTTGCACCTGTGGGCAACAGCATTTGGCGGCAAATCTTCAGCACTACAAGAGCTATGAACACCACCGCACGTGCACAAGCGCCGAGATTTCCCACTGCGCCATGGCGGGCGCATCTGTTCCGCAATCCGCTGTTTGCCGAAGTGGGCAATGCTCAGTGACGAAGTAGGCTTCTATGAAGCTGCCGTTCGCGACTGGCAGTTCGGGGTCGTCTTGAGACCGTCGGTCCATCGACGCCACGCCTGCTTATCAATTTCACCTAAAAATAATCGGCGGGAAGCAACCTCATGCGCAAGGCGCATAGCTGGTTACTCGCGATCTCCCCAGCGCCATTTGGCCGGCTCGCCCTTCCAATAGCAGATGGTTATGAGCAGAACAACCATCGCGGCGAAGAAGATCCAGTGCAGCGAGCTTCTTCGCGGTATCAAGTAGCGGACGCTAAAGATGAATGTGAAAAGCCATGAGATAAAGAACGCCCACCCCTCCCAAGTGATCGGTAGCCCCCAACCCCAACCATAACGTTTTGCCCGAAACCAATACCTGGGACTATCTGCGTTCATCGCCTTTCCATATCTCAAAGGTCATTAGTCGGCTGTGTACGCAATAATAGGGCACTTTGCCATCTTCGGTGACGATAGCATTTGAAGTGCCGCACAGCGGCCGGTCGTCACCGTCCGCCTCGGGTCGATCAGCGACACTTCAGGTTTGCGCCACGAAATGCACCCAGGTAGCACTACGGCTGACCGACAACCACCTCACTAATTTGAACTACTGGTGCCTGATCCGTGTAATTCGGAATATCGGCCATGATCTCCTGCGTGTGGGGTCCAAACCCAGCCTGGAATGATTCTACCGAATCGCAATAGATGTGGCACATGGCGACATACGTGGCCGGTTGGCCTGGCCCGATGCCAGCAAGACCCTTGTCAACTGTGTAGAACTTGCAGCTATTGCCCATGCGGGCTTTTACGAGTGGCATGTGCTTGTCACGGTAGTATGCGTGGTCGAATCTTGCACCAGGCTTGTTCGCATACATCACACTTACTTTAACCATGCATTCCCTCCAACTATCTCTTGGCGAGCGACGCGCCAGGATTGTTACCAAGAAGTCGCCTGCAGTCCAATTATTGGCTCCGCTCCGTAATTCAGCAACCCAAAAGCTGCCGGTCGTCAGATGCCGGCGTGGGTCGGCTTTACCCGTTGGCGGACATCGGCCAAACCGTCAGTGTCAAATTCGGCAGTTTCGAGCGGAACGGCAGCTTTTTCGGAAAACAATCAGGATCATCCCGGCCAAGACCAGTCAGTGGCACCATCGAATTTCCTGCACCTTAGCGGACGTTCATTTGTCCTGTCTGTTGCGAACGTGAGATAGCATCTATGTGGCCAACAACGCCGGAGTGATTCACATCGGCGGTCACGGAGCGATTCGGTTCCGAACTCGCAATTCTGAGGGCCTTGTTGAAGCCCAATGGTGTACGCAGCGCGCAAAACCAGGGCGGCGACAAGGACGGCCATAATTGCTCCGAGGCCGTACACCATTATTTCGTTTCGCTCCGCGCCTTTGGGCAATTGCGAAACCGCAAGGGTCAAAGCCATCGTCGCGCCGATCGCTAAGGCCGCGAGCGTGCGGTAAAAATTAGTCACTGAGGTTCTTCGTTGAAGTGCTCATATCAATCTCCTTCAACAGTCATCACAGTGCCAGTCGCAGCAGGCAGACCCGGAAAAAAAACGGGCCGGATTGACCGACCCGGCCACACCGGGGAAAACGGAAGTCCGAAAGGAGCTACTTGCTGGTGGCCTTCTTTGCTGGCACTAAGCATTGCCAAACGTCATCGGTCTTAGGATTATAGTTCGGGCATTTCTGCATTGACGCCACTGTGGCAGCTTCGTGATCGTCGGAAAAAGCGACGGTCAGGTCCCTGTGAGGAACATTTTCGATCTTGAACTCGGATGCCAAGGTGCACTTGGCTGTTACGCCGGGTGGGGCTGGCGTCAAATCATAGTGCAGCGCGATTTGATTTCCCTTAATCGCGAACGAAGCATTGGTCGCCTTTTGACCACAAAGAGCTGTGTCTTTGATAATCACAAGCACAGTGTCTTCAAACCGGTAGGGGGTTGCCGTGTCCTCCAAAGCTGATATCTGGGGTTCGGTCTTCACGTCGCGAAATGTCATTTTGGGCGAATCGGTCGCCGTATCGGCGAACGCGTATCCGGCGGCCAAGACAAGAGCGACGGAGAATGACGCAAATCCGCCGCTGTAATTTTTGGTCGAAGTCTTCATATAAATCTCCTGTAAAGTTGGTTTGAATCGACGGAACAAAGTTTGTCATCGGTAGGCGTAAAGTGCGGTTAACAAGATGTAAAAGCATGAAAAACTCATTTCGCTAACCGCCGCCGTGGCCGCATTGTTTACATCGAAACCTACACGTCCATTACACGGATTTGCTTTTGCACGGATTTAGCCGATCGGAACGCCCACGACGAGCTTGACGATTTTTCGATCCGGGCTGTTGCTCCAGCCGTGGCCAATTCCCAGCTGAAGGCTCCAGTCCCTAACTTTCCATTGCAACGTCAGGAAACTGAGTTTATCGATTTCGCGGATTGGCTCCTCAAGCGCCGTGGAACTCCATGTGGTGTACTGCTCAACGCCTACCGCCATGCCGTTGGCCAGATTCCGAACCAGCTTGGCGTTAACTGCGTATCCGGGACTTATCAAATCATGGTCCGGGACATCGCGTTGCTCCACGAGGTTGAGGGCGGCCTCCCAATCGCCAACCTCGACGCCGCCGATTGCCTTGACCTCGACCGACGTTCGATCAGCTGATATGCCGGGGTTGACATCCGCGACTTCGAATTGCACCCCGTAATACCAATGCGCGTCGTCCGCGAGCGGATGCGTATTGATGTACTTCGCCCGCGCCTTGATGCCGCCGTAATACAGGCCGTATCCCGGCACCCAGGATGTCAGCACATAAAGACCGGTGTCCCAATGCTCGGAAAGCCCTGTGGACAATTCCGGGGTGACACGCAACACGTCGTTGGGCGCAAAGACCCCTTCGCCGGGAGACTGATTACTTCCTCTCGAGAAATTGATGTGAACCTCTAGTTCCGGTCTTCCAATCTTGGCCAGATCGCCGTCTGTAACCATGATCTCGTCATCCGCGGCTAAGGCCGGTCGCAGGGTCGCCAATGCCAGGAGAGACGCACCCAACACTATCTGCAAGACCATGTTCCTATTCAAAGGGGAACCCCTACTTTGCTTTCGCAAAGCGCACTAGCGGCGGCCGGGATCGGAAACTCAAATTTCCGAATCTATTTGGCAATATAGATGCTTACCGTAAACAGGCATGCAGAATTGACCAGAACTTCAGCCTGCTAGCCCAATCCGTTCAATACGTTTCGAAGCCAGCCGGTGTCCAATCGTGGTGCCTGTGTACAGCCGGTGCTCGTGGCACATGCGATGCGGCAGCTGCGATGACAGAGGTGCTGGAGCACGCTTCTTAAAATTAGATCCAGCGGGCCTCGATCCCACTCGGATACCACTTTGGGATAGACCCAACAGTGATGTCACTGGGTGCCACTTGGTGGCTTTGCCCCTTGTTGACTCGACTGTTGGGCCTACCCCGGCTACGAAAGGTACGCACTTCCGACTCAGGCGGTCACGGTGCGATTCGGCTCCGAGCTCACAATGCTAAAGGCCTTATTGAAGCCCAGGGTATACGCAACGCGCAGCACCAGGGCAGTGACAAGAACGGTCAGAACTACTCCGAGGCCGTACACCATGAATTCGCCTCGCACCGTGCCTTCAGGCAATTGCGAAACCGCAATGGTCAAAAGTACCGGTGCGCCGATCGCTAAGGCGGCGAGCGTGCGGTAAAAGAAGTTGCCGTAATTCTTGGTCAAAGTCTTCATATCAATCTCCTGTAAAGTTGGATTGAATCGACGGAACAAAGTTTGTCATCGGTAGGCGTAAAGTGCGGTTAACAAGATGTAAAAGCATGAAAAACTCATTTCGCTAACCGCCGCCGTGGAAGTATTTTTTCCGTCGAACCTTACACGTCCCTTACACGGATTTGCTTTTACAAGGATTTACTTCTGTTACTTTGTGTGTCGCCCACTCGCGACAATAAGGAACGGCCCACTGCCGAGAATCCAATAGCCAATCCCGGCTACAAGGCGCTGCTGCGCAAGATGAATCTGCGGAGTAGCTGCGTCGCAAAGCCTCCTCGCCAAAGTGAGCTACCCGCTAGCGGACTGTCACGACCGTCAGCAGAGGGTCGCTTTGGGCTTCCCTCAATTTGCCGGACACCGCGTTAATGTTTTCCAGTCGCTTCCAGCCTCTCATAAGTGGTCGGACTCACGTAGTCAAGTGTCGAGTGTCGGCGCTGCGGAT
>CAWEZY010000004.1:0-473950 GCA_963813755.1 uncultured Gammaproteobacteria bacterium
GGGAGTAGTTCGGCCCGAAGCCCTCGGAGGTTTCGCCGCTGCCGATGCCGCCGGTCACGTAGTACTTCTTGTTGACCATGTTGTCCCAGAGCGAAATGACTGCGCTCTGGTAGTCGCGGTCGTGCGTTTCGGCCGCGACATCGGCCATGCCCGAGTAGAAATACATCGCGCGCACGGCGTGGCCCACGGCCTCGTACTGCTGGCCCGGAGGCAGGTGGCTCTGGTCGTACTCCGATCCGCCGCGGCGCGAGTCGAGCAGGAATTTCGCGAGCGCGATGTAGGCGTCTCCGCGATGATTCCCTTCCTGGTCGTTCACGAAGCGGCCGAAGCGCACCAGGGCCTGCTCCATCTCCTGGTGCCCGTCGAACCATTCCTTCTTGCCCGGGCCGATGTTGGCAACCCAGCAGTCGGCCAGCTTCTTGGCCGCGTTGTACAGGCGCAGGTCCTTGCCGTCGGTGAGCGTGTAGTGGTTGATGGCCGACTCGATAAAGTAGCCGGAGACGTAGCCTTCGTGATTGCCGCGGTGATCGGGCGACCAGCGCTCCGGCCAGTTCTTGCGGTCTGCCAGGGTGTATGCGGTCTGCAGATAGCCGTCGGGCATCTGCGCGGCGAGGATGATCGGAATCCAGCGCTCCAGTGTGGCGCGCATCAGTTCCTGCGCCTTGATGATCTCCGCGTCGCCCTGCGGATCGACCATCAGCGCGATGCACATCGACTCGACGGTCTGGTGCACCCAGGCGTTGGAAAACACATATCCCTTGTGCCCGCCGTGCGGCTCGCCGCGGTTGGCTTTGCCGGCCTCGATGAAGTTGTCGATGCCGCCGTCGCCGCGCATGGCAGGAATATCGGTGCGATCGCACATCGCGATGCAGTGCGGAATCCAATCACGATCAGCGCCTTGGCGCGGTCGTTCCAGAACGGGCTGTCGATCGAGTACTTGCGCGTGTAGACCACATCGAGACGATCGGCGGGCGGCGCCGGTTCCACATGCACGTCGATCGAGTGCGACCGGTCCTTTGCTTCCGATGCCTCAGCGCAAGAACATAATCGCCCGGCTGCAGAGAAGCTGGCGGTGGTGACCGGAGAAGCTGCAGTCGGCAAAGGTGACGCGCCCGGGCCCGGCGTCTTCACCCAGCGCGCGCTGTTTTCGGGTGAATCTTCGAGCCAGGTCACCTTGCCGGAAAGATAGGTCTGCCGTCGCTCACGACCGAACGGTCGACGCCGGCATCGACCACCGGCGGAAGCGTGGAGCCGGGCCGTAATTGAAGACCCGCCACTCGAGAATTCCTGCCGGCCGATTCTGTCTGGGGAACGACCTCAAGCCGCAGCTTGCTGGTCTTCACAGGTTCGAAAGTCGTCGCGTTGAACGTGTCTGGAGCGACGCCAGACCCTGCGGCTGGTGACCGGAACAAAGTCGGTTCCATTCCAGTAGAGGATTCGGTAGCTCTCGGGGGCTGCGATCTGTCGGCCAGGCGCTGCCCGGCAATGCACCGGGACGCGGGACGATCGACTGCCCAATAGACCTCGACTTTGTTGATGTTGACCGGTTCGCTCCACTCGTATTGCACCCAGCTCGGCTCGCTCATCCGACTCGGCCATGCCCACAATGCGTAAAGCGCATGGGAACGGTCAAACGAGTTCTCCGGGGATGAAGCCGTCGTTCAGGGCAGAGATCTTGTTCTCACTTTGCATGGTGCGGGCGGCCGGAACTGCGACTCGAGCGATATTCAGAGGACCGTCTGTCGTCTGGGCAGACGCGCCTCTTGCCGCGAGTGTTGTCAGGAGGGCGGCGCTTCCCAGCCCGGTCATGAATTCCCGCCGATTCGGACCACTTGCTGCCTTTTGATTTGACGGCTGTTCAGGTGTGCTCTTCGTGCAAGGGTCCCGATCCATTCGTGGCCTCCCACTTCTAACGTCTACAAGGCAATTGCTGGCATAGGTGCTGCAGGATTGGCAGGGTTCGACGAACACTGAGACGAAGGAGCATTTTCTCCTGACAGCCAGGAGATCGTCGGCGAATCCCTATCCTTGGGTACACTACGGTACGACTTGCCGGCAAATTCGTGCAATGGTGCAGCTGTACTATCCGGGGTCTGATTCGATTTGAATTCGGCGGCTTATCGCACTTATTTTTGTGGAGTTAGATCAAGGCCAGGGCCGTGTGTTTGTGGCGGGATTGCGGGTGGGTTATCCGGCGGTGACGTCTTTGAGTTGCTCCTGGAGATAGGCTGCGATCTTTCCCTTTCCCCATGTGGAGATGAGGGCGTCGACGCCGGCGCGGACGACTGCGTCCCGGATGCCGTCGCCGATGGCGCTTTCGAGCAGAGGTTTGGCGACGCCGTGGAGGCGCTGCACAACCATGTCGATGATCTGATTGACGCGGGCGGAGGCGATGGTGGCGCGGGGCGGGGCCGTCACTTCGGAGACCGCCGATCCGCAGAGAGGAATGATGGGGAGGGTGTTGAGGTGCGCCGGGTCGAATGTGGCGATGGCCTTGGCGCGATCGGCGGCGCTGAGCTTGCCGAGTCCTTTGTCGACGATGGGATTGGTCACGGCGAGACGGAAGGAGTCGCGCAGGAACTTCTGGCAGTTGCGGCGGCCGAGCTGGTAGTCGTGGGCGCGGAAGCCGCGTTCGAAGAAGCCGCCGAAGGCTCCGAGCAATCCGCATTGAAGGGCGCTGAGGATTGGGATTGCCGGTATCGGAGGGAGCGAGCACGAAACGGCTGTAGGAAGTGCCGCTCACGACGGCTTCGAGGGTTTCGCCCTGGAAGCGCGACTGGGAGACGAGGACGGTGAACAGGTTGGGCAACATGCCGAGGATGGAGCTGTTGGCGGCGAAGTTGTAGTTGGGATTGAAGAGATCCTGCGCGGGAAAGGGCGCGACAGTGAGGACGGCGCAGTTGGCTTTATCGGCTGTAGAGGGGTTCTGCAATTCGCCGGTGCCGGGGTCGCGTACGGCGAGGGGATTGTGGACGGCGAGGAAGTCGTGGGCCAGTTCGAAGGGATCGTTATCGGTGACACCGCCGTCGACGTTTAAGGTCGGGAAGTCGCTGCTGGACTGGAGGGACCAGTGGGGCGGAACGGCAGAAGTGGGCGGGGCTGCAATCGGATTCCAGGGAGAGCTGTAGTAGTCGCCGGCTTTCCGCGCGATGGTGCGCGGCGCGAGAAAGAGGGGAAAGGCCCCAGTCGCTTTGGCGGCGTCTTTGAGGAGAGGCCATGCGCCGCTGTTCGCTCCGAGAGGGAGAGGATTGGCTGCAGGGAAGAGGGGGCTGTTTGTGCCCTGGACGGTTTCGAACTGGAGGCGGTCGGCGTAGTAGGCCATGTCTTCCTCGACGGAGCCGGGCGCTGTTCCGTTGAGGGAGAAGGGGACGCCGCGGACATTGGTCAAGGTAAGAACGAGGTTGAGTGAGCCGGAGACGTAGTCGGGCAGCTTGGGGGCGGGCAGGGGTGTGAGGGCGTAGTCGGCGATGGTGTCGATGATGGTGGAGTCGAGCAGGGAGACGACGGGGCCGCCACTTTGCAGATCGGTGTCGCCGAGCAGGTGGACGATGTCGATTTTGTTGACCCAGCTCTCGTAGAAGCGGTTGGTGGTGTTTTGTACCGTAGCGTCAGCGGGGTTGTGGATGTGCTGAAAGGGGCCCTGCAGCATGACGGCGGAGATGGCGGCGCACATGCCGCCGGCCGATGCGCCGGAGAAGATGTCGATGGAAACATCGTGCTGTGGGACGGGGGAGGCGGCTGTGGATTTGGCGAGGTACCACTGATCGAGGGCTTCGGTGAGGAAGTCGAGGACTCCAGCGGTGTAAGCACCGGCGGAGACAGCGCCAGCCATATTGATGCCGAGATGAAACTTGGGTTCGTTCGGATTCCATTGGGGGGACATGCGCGTTCCTTTCGTAGAAGGCGGCGGGTGGTGCGTTTGAGCGGAAGAAAAGGCGATGAGGAAGACGAAGGCGATTTCGCCAGATTGAGGGGACGGAGTCAAGAGAATTCGTGCTGTGTTGTGTAAGTAATCAATGCGGAGCGGTGCGAGTAAAGAGGTGTTGGAGAAGGGCGGGACTTATCGCCGGAAAGCGCGAACGAGCAGGACGATGACCGCGACGGGGACGGCGAAGAGCAGGGCGTCGACGAGGATGTTGACGGCGAATTCGACGATGAGGATAACGGAGGTCTGGGCGATCGTGTGCTCGGTAGGAGCGGCACCGAAGGGAGAGAACGGAGCGAGCAGGAGAAGAGCTCCGCGCGAGTTGTGATGCAGGACGCCGCCGATTTCGAGAACGACGACGTTGACGATGCCGGCGAGAGCTCCGATGAGGGCAGCGGTGCGGATGGGGTGAGTGCGGCAATAGGCCGGCATGGAGACATTGTAAGAAACAGCGAATAGGGAATAGGAAAAGGACCCGGCGACTATTCTGAGGGAGTGGCGGGAGCACTGAAGAGGCTGGGTGGGATCACGCGGCGGAAGGGTTGGTTTCGCTGGGTGGTGTGGCTGGGCGCGGGCCTGGCGGCGCTGTGGGTGGTGGCGGCGCTGCAGCTTGTGCTCTTACGCTGGATCGATCCACCAACGACGGCGGTGCAGATGGAGCGGCGGCTGCAGGCGTGGATGCGCGGGACGCCGTATCGCAAGCGGTATGAGTTTGTGCCGCTGAACCAGATTTCGCCCGAGTTGCAACACGCGGTGATTGCCGCAGAGGATGCGCGCTTCTACGAACATCACGGGTTTGACTGGCACGAGATTCAGATTGCGGCGGACGAGGATCTGGAAGGGGGCCGGCGCATTCGTGGAGGATCGACGCTGACGCAGCAGCTGGTGAAGAATTTGTTTTTTGGAACGAGCCGCTCGATTTTGCGCAAGGGGGCGGAGTTCACGCTGGTGCCGGTGGCGGAACTGGTGCTGGGCAAGCGGCGGATTCTGGAACTTTATCTGAACGTGGTGGAGTGGGCGCCGGGTGTGTATGGCGCGGAGGCGGCGTGCCGGGCGCACTATGGAATTGGGGCGCGGAGTGTGGGGCGGGACGAGGCGGCACGGCTGGCGGCGATTCTGCCGGCCCCTTTGAAGAGGCGGCCGGAGCGGATGAATCACTACAGCGAGCTGATTCTGGAGAGAGAGCGGCAGATGGGGTGGTGAGCTTCGTGTCTGGGGGTGTTCGTGGATGCCCACCCGAGCGGCGCGAGCACGGCGCACCTAAGGTTGTTCAGGTTGACGCCGTAGAGAAGATGACAGCAGCGGAAACGCTCCGGTTGTGAACAACACTATCGGTTGCGTGGGTAGTATGCTGGGGACTCTCTGGAAGTTGAGATTTTTGGAGGCTTCATCTTATGGCACGACTCCGGAACACAATTGCGTTGTTTTGCGCTCTAGCAACCGCGGCGGTATCGCACGCGGCGGATTTTACGTATCAGCAGACGACTCAGATTACGGGTGGCTCGATGCTGCAGATGATGAAGATGGCGGGGACATTCAGCTCGCAGGCGCGGAAGGCAGGCGAGCCAATTGTCTCGACGGTGTATCTGCAGGGGAACCGCGAGGCGAGGGTGTCGCAGGACGCGATCGAGATTATCGATCTCGATAAGGAAGCGGTGACGCACGTCGATCTGCTGAAGCACACGTATTACACGATGACGTTCGCGGAGATGAAGGCGCGTATGGAGGCGGCGCGCGCGAAGGCGGAGAAGCAGGCCGCGAAGCAGGAGAAGCAGCAGCCGGCGCAGGACGCTGCAAACCCCAATGTGCAGGCGAGCTTCGATGTGAAGGTGCGGAACACGGGAGCGCACAAGGCGGTGAGCGGTCTGGATACGAGCGAGTCGATTCTGACGATGACCATGACAGCGACCGACACAAAGAGCCAGCAGAGCGGGGCGATCGGGATCACGAACGACATGTGGATGACGCCGGAGGTGCCGGGTTACGAGCAGGTGCGCGACTTTGACCGGCGCTATGCGGAGAAGCTCGCGGAAGCGATGGGAGTTGGCGGGATGGATATGGCGCGGATGCTGATGGCGAATCCCGGCGCGGGCGAGGCGATGGGGAAGATGGCAGTCGAGATGCAGAAGTTGCACGGGATTCCGGTGATGCAGGTGACGCGGATGGGGCCGACGCCAGATGGGAAGCCGATTCCGGCGGCATCGGAGGCGCCGTTGCCGGCGAGCCAGTCGCCTTCGGGCGGGGACGTGGCGAAGTCGGCGTTGATGAACAGCCTGCCGTTTGGATTCGGGCACAAGAAGAATCAGGATCAGAACGCGAATCAGAATGCGGGTGGCGGGCAGGCGGGTGCGCAGGGTGGAGTGGGGGCGATCCTGATGGAGTCGCAGACGACGATGTCAGGGTTTAGCTCGGCGCCGGTTGATGCGTCGCACTTTGAGGCGCCGGCGGGGGTGAAGGAGATCAAGGCTCCGGAGGGGGCGTATTAGAGGCAGGGAATAGGGAACAGGGAACAGGGGCGGCCCGGCGCGATGCCGGGCCGTTGTGTTTGTGCGGCACGAGCGAGTGTTTGTTGCCGCGTTCGTCGCTGGACCGATCATGGTCTCCCGGGTCTCAGAAGCGAGACCCGGGGCACCCAGTTCAGTGTCGATTGGATGCATCCCAGCGGAATCGATGCAAACAAGATCACCAGGTGAGGGTGACGGTGATGGTTTGGAAGCCGGAGCCGGAGGGGAAGTGGACGTGGAGGGTGGGCTGTGCGTCTGGTGTGTGCGGCACTGCGTCGCTGGCTGTTGGTAGTGTGGCGCCCTCGGCATGCAGGTTGAGATTCATGGCATTCAAAACAAGCGGAAGCTGCACATCGGAACCAGCGGGGCCTTCGAGGGTCAACGTAAGCTTGCGATCGCTCCGCTGCTGATGGAGGACGCGGAAGGATAGGGTGCGATTGCCGGGCAGCGGCGGGTTGAAGATGGGGCCGATTTCGAGGGGGGCGCGCGCGATGACGAGATTGCCCTTCGAGAATGAATGGACGAGTGAATCTTCACAGCGCAGATTCACTCCAGTTGCGGATTGCAGAGAGACGGTGAGCGCATCGTGGGTCTGCGAGAAGACCAGATCGACGGTGTCGGAGCCGACGCGGAGATCTCGGACTTCAGCGTGGTCCCACGTGGCAGGCAGATGCGGGTTGACGGTGATGGTTTTGGATTGGGCATCGATGGTGATGCCGAAGAGGCCGCGCAGCGTGGGGGTGATGACCATGGCGCTGGACCAGAGCTGGTGCCTGGTGCTGCGGCCGAAGGGGACGTAGAAATCGCCGGAGAGGAGTTCGGTGACGGCGCCGAGGTCCTGGGCGCGGGTGAGGTTGGCGTTCTCCATCAATAACTGATAGCCGGCGAGGGGCTGGTTGCCGCGGTATTCGGCCAGCGCGGCCCAGCCGGTGAAGAGCGGCCAGACGGAGCCCTGGTGATAGCTCAGGCCGTCGTAGATCTTTTCTTGGTTCGACACATCGCGCAGACCCCAATCGGTATTGAGGGCGGAGGCGGCGAATTGCCGGAGGCAGCTCGTCGGGATGGTCGAGGATGGCTTTGTTCGTTGGCGCTGGATCCCACCAGGCGAGGGCGGGATAGACGGTGGTGGTGCGGTCGTTTGTGCCGTCGGAGTTGCGGCTGAAGGCGTAGCAGCCCTTCTGCGGGCTCGTAGTATTCGGCGTTGATCGTTTTGGCAATGGTGTCGGCGCTGTTTTGCGCGGCGGCTGATTTGGCCGAGTCGCTGGAGCAGATCTTCGATGAAGGCCATGGCGGAGGAGGCTTGCTGATCGAGGAGGGCGAGGTAGATCTCCTGGTGCGGCATGCCGCCGGGCCAGCTCTCGACCCAGCCGGTGCCCTGGGAGTTGTCGTAGATGCCGTCGTGGTCGGTGTCGTGGGCGGGATCGGTTTCGAAGGCCCAGGCTTTCTCGATGGCGTCGCGGTGCGTAGTGAGGAAGGCGGTATCGCCGCTGGCTGCGACGTAGTCGGCGGTGGCGAGCAGGAAGAGCGGCGTGGAGTCGGCGGCGGCGTACATGTAGGGGAAGGATTGCCAGTCGATGGCGGCGGCGGTTTGCGAGTACTCATGCATGATTTTGCCGTCGGCGCGCTGGCGATGGATGAGGAACTCGAGCTCGGATTTGGAGAGGGCGAAGTCGCCGTAGCCGTTGACGGCGTAGAGCGTGTAGAGCGCGTCGCGGCCGAAGAACCAGCCGAAGCCGGGGCGGGCGGAGTCGGCGGAGGTGAAGTAGCCGGCGACGAGGGCGGTCTCTTCAGGGTCTCCGGTCCCCGAAGCGAGGGACCGTGGGCACGCAGAGTGGGTGGAGGTGGGGAGCTTTGGCCGGGGATGGTTTGGTCTTGAGCTGCTCGATGGAGATGACGGCCCACTGGAAGGCTTCGTTGAGGGTCTGGTCGGGCGTTTCGATGGATGTGGAATTGGCGAGCAGGTTCTTCCAAGACTCGGCGTGGGCCGCGTAGAGAGCGGGGATCTGGGCGTTGAGTTGCGCGAGAGTTGCGGCGAGCGCGGCGTTGGTGGCGGTGGCGGGCGTGATGCCGGCGGCCATCAGCAGCGGGAACAGCTTGCCGTGGTCGCGGACGGGGTCAATGTGGAGCTTGAGCTCGACGGGATGGAACTTGGGGGCGCTCCTGATAGGGAGCCAGGATGCCGGGCTGCGGCGCCGGGGATGGTGAGGGCGGCGGCGAGGTTGGGGTAGTCGGTGTGCAAGCACATAATAAGCCGTTGGCAGCGGTCGGATCGTGGGGATCGGGCGAGACCCATTCGGGGCCGGGGATGCCTTCGTTGCGTTCGGGCCACATCCACTTGAGTTCGGGTGTGAAGCGGAAGGTGAAGACGGTGGGATGGAGGCAGTCGAATTCGAAGAGGACGATGGGGCCGGTTCGGGCGAGGCCGGTGCCTGTCGGTGCGTTGGATGGGGAGAACATGATCTGGCGGACGGTGAAGGCCGGGTGCGAGTAGGTGATGATCGTGCGGTCGGGGCGGACTTCGATTTCGGCGGATTGCTGATTGACGTCGATGGGGACGCCGTAGCCTGCGACGTCGGCTTCGATGGTGAGGTGCGAGAGGAGTTTGACGGGAAGGATCCAGGACTCGAAGACGCCGTTCTGCTGGCCGACGAGGACGCCGTGTTCGCCGGCGACGGTGAAGGGCTTGAAGGGGTCGGTGGGAGCGCGGAGGACGGGACCCGAGGTGTCGAACGCGATGGGCGCGATGGGAGAGAGGGTGGGCGGCGGCGTTTGCGCGGATGCAGCGGAGATTGCGGTAAGGAGAAAAGCAAAGTGAATCAGTTTGGGCATGGCTTGTCCTTTGACTTCGGCTCGAAGGGACCAGTGTAGGGCAAGCGGTAGTCTGTGACGACTCTGTTGTCGAAAGTCGCTTTCCCGGAGCATCGAGGAATATGGACACATCTATCCCAGGTCTGAGAATCCAGACCTGGGGCACCCGGATTCATGCAAGTTGAAGCGTCGTGCAAAGCAACTGCAAATCCCCTTCGACTTCGATCAGGGCAGGCGTTCGGTTCCGGTCAGGATGACAAGACGAAGTGAGGAGCGAGATCGACGCTAGGAGGCGAGGGCTGCGGGCTTCATGAAGTCGAGCGCGCGGATCAGGTAGGCCTTCAGGTCGCGGCGGTGGACGACGGCGTCGAGGAAGCCTTTTTCGAGCAGGAACTCGGAGCGCTGGAAGCCTTCGGGGAGCTTCTGGCGGATGGTCTGCTCGATGACGCGCGGGCCGGCGAAGCCGATGAGCGCGCCGGGCTCGGCGATGTTGAGGTCGCCCAGCATGGCGAAGCTGGCGGTGACGCCGCCGGTGGTGGGGTCGGTGAGCACGCAGATGTAGGGCACGCGGGCGTCGTCGAGCTGGGCGAGGGCGGTGGAGATCTTGGCCATCTGCATCAGGCTGACGATGCCTTCCATCATGCGCGCGCCGCCGGAGCGGCGACGACGATGAGCGGGCTGGCGGGCGATGCGGGCGCGATCGACGGCGCGGGCGATGGTTTCGCCCACCACGGCGCCCATGGAGCCGCCGATGAAGCCGTACTCCATGGCGCTGACCACGACGGCGTGCGGCCCGAGCTGGCCGACGGCGTTGAGGATGGCGTCGTCGAGGCCGGTATCTTCCTGCGCCTTGCGCAGGCGCTGCTTGTAGGGCTTGAGGTCGATGAAGTTGAGCGGGTCGGTGGAGCGCAGGCCGCCGTCGACGAGCTCGATAGCCGGGCTCGAGCAGCAGGTCGATGCGCTGGCGCGCGCCGATTTTGAAGTGGTGCTGGCACTTGGGGCAGACGTTCAGGTTGGCTGCGAGATCGGCCTTGCAGATGGCCTGGCGGCAGCCAGGGCACTTGATCCAGAGGCCTTCGGTGCGGACTCGCTTCTCGCCGTCGTCGGAGCCGTTGCCGCCGGGGCCGGTTCGAACTCGCCGTTCTCGCGCTTGAACCAGGACATAGCCGAAGACAATTGTATATGACAGGACAGGGAACAGGGAACAGGGAACAGGGAACAGGGAACAGGGACTGAGGGACTAGGAGCTAGGAAATAGGGACGGAGAGGTTGGCTGGCTTATTTGCGGAGGGCGTCGCAGGTGGAGCGCAGGGTGAACTCGAGGGATTCGCGAGGGACGCTTTCGATGAAGGGCCCGATCAACCATCCGAGGCCGGCTGGAATGGAACGGGTGAGGGAGACCGATTCGATCTGCATGTAGAGGCCGCCGTCACGTTCTTCGTAGGTCCAATAGGTATTCAAGCGCCACAGGTAGCCGTGGTTTTCGTTGGGACCGAGTGCGTGTTCCTGGGCGGTACCTGGCGCATCGATCTCGGAGATCTTTGTGCTGTGGGCGATGCTGTATTGGTGTTGCGCGTCGAGGCGTCCGTAGGCGATGTCGGACGCGATATCGAAGACCACGGTGACGATGTGGTGCTGACGAACGCGCATCGATGCCTGCAGACGATCGTCCCGCTGTGCGAGCACTTTCGCCTGGAGGACCTGCGGGGCGAAGTATTGGGGGTAGGCGCCGAAGTTGCGGGTGACGCGGAGAAAATCGGCGGCAGTGACACCGGGGACGAAGGCGGTTCCGCGCCAGTGGTGGAGCATGGCTCCTGGAGTGGCGGGCGGAGTGGAAGGCGTGAGTTTGTCGACGATGAGTTCGCCTCGGCGGAGGCGCGCATCGGATTGCGGGGCGGACGCGAGCGGAGCGAGGAAGGTGTTTTGCGCACGATGTTGCGCGGCGAGGCGCGATTCGACTGTACCTATATAGGAGTCGAATGCGGAGGCAGCGGCGGCGCGATGGGTCTGCCGAGACGGAGACGGGAGCGGCTGCAACGATGAGGAGCCCGAAGAGGGCAAGTCGATATCGGGGGATCATCAGATCTTAGGCCGCGTAGTCTTTGTGGGTTGAGGCTCGTGCTTTCCCAGGTCTCAAACGCGAGACCTGGGGCACCCATTTTCGTGCTCGGTCGAGCGGTCAGAGACCTGGGCCTGCCAAGTGTAGCGCCACCTGCGGTGGGGCAGCCGCCGCTACCGCGGCAGAACTGCGAACGAAGAACTCCCGACTGCGTTACGGTCACCAGGTGTAGCGGACGGAGTAGGTGAGCGTGGCGTCGCCTTTGGCGGGAACCTGCAGCGGGAACTCGACGGTGTGGCTGTCGGTCTTGGTGTAGGCGGAGGATTTGTCGCATGATCTCCCAGTTGTCGCCGCGGTAGAGGTGTTCGACGACGTTGACGGTGACGGGCTGCTGCTTTTGATTGGTGAGTTTGATTTCGAAGGATTCGTCGAGGATGTGGCCGTTGACGTTGACGTGGAAGTCGGTCTGACGGCGTGAGCCTTTGACATCGAAGGCGGAGCCGGTGGCGAGCTTGATGGTGTCTTCGGCGGGGGTGTGATCGATGGTGTTTTCGCCGGTGAACTCCATCTGGCCGTCGGAGTCGCGGCGATAGAGGCGAATGCGGCCGGCGGGCAGAGGCATGCCGAGGTGATTGGCCTCGCTGTTCTTGATTTCCTGGACGATGTGGACTTTGGTGTTGCCGGGGTCGAGGCCGTAGGCGCGGCTCTCGTTGATGCCGTTGTCGTAGTAGAGCGGCTGATCTGTGCGGCGCCGTCATAGAGGTAGTTGCGATGGACGGTGACGCCGGCGGCATCGATGAACTGCACCTGCTTGGTTTCGCCGTCGCGGAGGGCGACGGTGCGGTTGAGGTCGTAGAGGTGGAAGTCGTCGAAGGGTTTTTGGGTGACCTGGGGCGCGGCCATGGCACCGGCACTGAAGGCTACTGAACCGATCCGCCTTCAGGTCGCGGTTTTCAGGCTGGAGCTTGGCGACGTCGCCAGCCATGAGCTTGATGCGGGCCTGAGGGAACTCGGTGCCGGTGTTGTTGTGGATGGTGACCCAGCCGACGAAGATCGGCCTTCTCGTTGCCGGTGGCGTCGGTGGAGTCGGCGGAGTGACGACGACGTTGTAGGTTGCATTCCAGTCGAGGCCGCCGGTGATGTAGGCGAGTTCGGCAGAGAAGCGGTCGGCTTTGTCGGAGTTGATTTGCCAGCGGAGAGTGGGCTTGAGGAGAAGGCCGTCGGTTGTGGCGGGGAAGAGCGGAGTGCCGGGGAGCTGGAACTGCATCTTGCCGTTGACTTCGATGAGGGGCTGGGCGGGCCGCCGCTGGTAGATTGACCCTGCGGAGAGTACTCGTAGGGCGGCTGGGAAGGCGGCGCGGATGATTTTTCCGGGACGATCTGGGGCTGCCCTGGGGGGTGGAGACCTGGAAGTCGATGGTTTTGCCTTCGTATTTCTGGAGGAGCCAGTCCTGATTGACGATGGCGGCGTCGTAGTTCTGTTCGAGGACGTGGACGGCGCGCTTGCCGGCGGGATCGCGGAGGACGACGGAGTCGGGCTCGAGGCGGCTGGTGACGTGGGTGGTGGTGACTTCGTTGAGGCCGGGGTGGAGATCGAGATCGATGGAGGTGCGGGCGACGGCGAAGTCCTGGTTATAGATGGTGAGCCACCCCACGGACGAAGACCTGTCCGTGGGGACCCCGGTGAGCGCGACGGGCGTGTCTTGGGCGGCGAGGGCGAGGGGAGCGGCGAGCAGAGCGATGAGGAGCGAATGCGTAAGGCGCACGGTCTTCCTCCTGAAACACAGACGACTAAGGGTAGAACGCGGGGGCGGAGAAACTTGCAGGTTGGACGGGGGAAGGCATTAGCGAACAGGGAGTAGAGCAAGGCAATGGGTTCGTTGCTTTCCCAGGTCTCACCACCCCAGCGACGAAGACCTGTCGTGGCGACCCGGCCGTCGTGCGGACTGGGCGCTGTGATCTGCGGATTGATGCATTGGAATGCTGGGGACTTCAGAACTCGATGCCGCGCTGGGCGAGGATGCCTTTCTGGTAGGCGTGTTTGACTTCGCGCATCTCGGTGACGGTGTCGGCGAGCTCGACCAGGAGGGGATGGGCGTTGCGGCCGGTGAGGATGACGTGGACCATCTCGGGGCGGGTGCGGAGGGTTTCGGCGACGGCTTCGGGGGCAAGCATGCCGTAGCCGATGGCGTAGTTGATTTCGTCGAGGACGACGAGGTCCCATTCGCCGGAGAGGATGGCTTCGCGGGCTTCGGCCCAGGCGGCTTCGACCAGGCGGATGTCTTCGGGGTCGGTTTCGGCGCCGCCGACTTTGACGAAGCCGCGGCCCATCTGGCGGATGACGAAGTCGGCGCCGAAGGCGGGCGATGGAGTCGAGCTCGCCGTAGTGCCAGGAGCCTTTGAGGAACTGCAGCATGAGGACGCGCATGCCGTTGCCGGCGGCGCGGAGGGCGGTGCCGAGCGCGGCGGTGGTCTTGCCTTTGCCGGGGCCGGTGTTGATGAGGATGAGGCCTTTGCGGGATGAGGCGTCGGAGTTCACGTCTGGGTTCACAGTTCGCAGTTCTCAGTTCACAGTGTAGCGAGTTCGGGGAAGCGGCGGGCGGGCTGTCAGTCCTCAGCCTTCAGCCGGGACGTAGGGGCAGTCGGAAGCGGGAACGCGAGGCGATCTCGACGACGAGGCTGCGAACTTGTTCTTAGTGGCCGGAGTGGTAGGGGTGGCCGGTGAGGATGGTGGTGGTGCGATAGAGCTGTTCGGCGAGGACGAGGCGGGCGAGGGCGTGGGCGAGGGTGAGGGAGCCGAGAGAGAGGACGAGTTTGGCACGGAGGAGGGCGTCGGCGGACCAGCCGTCGGCAGGGCCGATGGCGAAGACGATGTGCTGGACGCCTTCCTGGCGGTGGCCTCCGATCCAGGCGGCGAGAGTTTCGGAGGTCATGGCCTTGCCGTGGCTGTCGAGGAGGACGGGGACGATGGGGGTTCGGCTGCTGTGGCGCTGCGATCCAGGCGAAGAGGGCTTCTTCGGTTTTGAAGGTCTCGGCCTTACAGCGAAGGAGGGCGGAGCAGCGCTCGAGATAGCGCGCGGTGAGGAGCTGAAATGGATCGTTTGCGGTGTAGGGTGAGCCGATGTGGGCCAGGGAGACATTCATGCGGGGAGGATACCGTACTGTGGTGCGGTCAGTATCAGGCGGAAAGGGGAACTCCCCAAAAATGAGAGGGACAAACTGAATTTTGAATATCTGGCAAATATTATTTTATTTTTCATAGAAAAGGTGTTCGAGGACCCCAGAGTGTTATTACTTAAGTCCCGTTATTTCAATGGCAAGCAAAATCGGGAAAGCTTTGACGGAATTGGCACTTGCCATGCAAGGAGTGGGGGTGGCAAGGAGCGCCCTGTCATCCGGGGCGATGTTGGGAGTTGGCGGCCCCAAGGAACGTAGCCTGCCCCCACACACCTTATTCGGCTTCGTAGTTATGATTTTGCGCCTTGTTTCTTAGATTTGAGAACGGGACGCATGGCAGATTTACCTGGATCGCGAAGTTCCTTTCGAGGTCTTCCGGTCCTATTCAATTGGGAGGAGTTCGATGCGATTTTTCCGTTTGCAAAGCTTGGCGGTAGTGCTTGGAGTTGCGCTGGCCCTGGGATTGACGTTCACGGCGGTTGAGCAGACCGCTTACGCGCAGGCCGCCACGAGCAGCATGACCGGCCAGGTCACCGACCAGTCAGGCGCCGCGATTCCAAACGTGGCAGTGACGCTGACCAACGCGACCACGGGCGCGAAGTTCACGCAGACCACGAATTCGCAGGGCTTCTACCGGTTCACCGATGTTCCGCCGGGTGAGGGGTACGTAGTCACATTCAGCGCGAACGGGTTTGCGCAGGAGGAAGTGAAAGGGATCTATCTGACGGTCTCGACGATTCGTACGCAGAACGCAACGTTGCAGGTGAGTGCGCGGGCGGAGAAGATCGAGGTGACGGCGTCGAACTCGGAAGTGACGATCGATACGACCAGCGCGCAGGTCGGTATCACGGTTGACGTAAACTCCCTCAACAATCTTCCCGTGCAGCAGAGGAACGATCCGACTGCTCTGTTTACGATGCAGCCGGGAGTGACGGACACGGGCGCTGTGGCAGGCGCGCGCGTCGACCAGAACTATGTCACGCTGGACGGTCTGGACGTGAACGATATCGCGACCGGCGGGGCTGAACAGAATAACACCGGTGCAGGCGTCTTCTCAGGATTTGGTTCGGGCAACGATCGTCGGACATGCGCCGGTCGACTCCGTCGAGGAGTTTCACGGCAACGTCGCGGGTCAGCCTGCGGCCACAGGTCCGGCAAGCGGCGGCCAGTTCCAGCTTGTGACCAAGAGCGGCACGAACAAATTTCACGGGAACCTGAACGAGTACCATCGCGATCCGTCGCTGGTGGCCAACAGCTGGTTCAGCAACAACTCGACCCCCATCGTTCCGCGCAACCACTTGATCCAGAATCAATTTGGCGGTGCAGTCGGCGGTCCGATTCTCACGCGACAAGCTCTTCTTCTTCTTTGACTTCAACGACGATCGAATCATCAGCTCTGCGATTCGGACAGAGGATCGTTCCGCTGGACAGCCTGCGCAACGGCAACATCGGATACTGCACGAACGCCAGCTCGGACTGCAGCACCACGAACTCGCTGTCGGCAGCTCAGGTGGCCGGGTTCGATCCGGCAGGGGTCGGAGAATCCTCGACCTGGTTGAGTGCATGGTCGGCGCGCTTTCCTCACTCCAACAATACAGTTTCGGGAGATGGCATTAACACTGGCGGCTATGCCTTCAACGCTCCGAACAACGATGACTCGACCAACTATGTCGCAAGGATCGACTACAACCTGAACCAGAACATGAAAATCTTTGGGCGGTTCACGATCTCGCGTGAGAACGCGTACGAGAGTCCGAACCAGTTTGCGGGCGATCCGGCTACAGACCCATTCGTTGACCGGTCGTATGCATTCGTTGATGGGGCATACGTGGGTGATTGGCTCGAACAAGACGAACCAGGTTTTCCTGGGCGAGACGGTTCAAAAGCTCTCTTTCCCGAACACCTTCAATCCGGACGGGTCGACATTTTTCACCTTCGGAGACGGTGCCGACAGTGCTCCGGTTCCCTCTTCTCTCTATCTGAATCCGAGCGCGCAGGCGCGCCGGGTGCCGATTCCCATGATTGGGGACGATTTCTCATGGACCCGAGGGAGCCACACGATGCAGGTGGGCGGGAACTTCAAGGACATCCTGGCTCACGACACCACGGTGGCCGACTACAACACGACCGAGATTGGCTTGGGCGGGCAGACTCTTGGGCTTTGCGGGCCGACCGCGGGTAGTTGCGGAACGGGCAACCCCAGCCTGCGCCCCGCCGATATCGATCCAACCAACGCCGCCTACTGGGACCAGCCGTTCGCTTTCATGCTGGGCCGCATCGCC
The DNA here is from genome assembly GCA_963813755.1 of uncultured Gammaproteobacteria bacterium. Classification (GTDB taxonomy): domain Bacteria; phylum Pseudomonadota; class Gammaproteobacteria; order Steroidobacterales; family Steroidobacteraceae; genus Bog-1198. Next base: position 16,756 of record CAWEZY010000004.1, read on the forward strand.
AATGTGCAGTCGGACTACAACTTCGACGTGCACGGCAACGTTCTGAAGCAGCTGAGCGGCGACCAACGCTTGTACCGCTACTATCAGACCCAGCTGTATGCGCAGGACACCTGGAAGGTGACGCCCAGCCTGACCATGACGTACGGTGTGACCTATCAATGGTTCAGCGTCCCGTATGAGATCCACGGCCTGGAGAGCGTCGAGCTGCTTACGTTCGACCAATATATGAAGGACCGCGTGCAGCAGAGCAACGCGTCCTTGTCAGGGAACACGGCTGTGCCTTTGATCTCTTACTACCTTGGCGGCAAGGCTAACGGCGGGGTTGGCGCCCCAGGGCTGTATCAGCCGCAATACAAGAACTTCTCCCCGCATGTGGGATTCTCCTGGAACCCTGGGTTCGACAAGAAGAGCGTATTTAATGCCAGCGCCGGGGTCGTTTACGATCGCACGGTCATCAACGCGATTCAGCACCTGCAGGACGCGTATTCCTACCTGTTCCAGCAGACCAAGTCGACTCCTTCCGGAATTCCGCAAGATCCGTACAATTCGATCAAGACGGACCCGCGGCTCGATAGCAACAACGGCATCTCGGCTGTGAACCTGACGCCTCCGTCGACGCCGAAGGCACCGTATCAGCCGTTTACGACTGGTGGAGTTCCTCTTGGCCTGCAGAACGGGTTGGCCTTCAACGAAACCATCGATCCTTCGCTGAAGACGCCTTATATCGTTTATCTTCAATGCAGGTTTTCAGCGCTCGATGCCTGGGGACATGATTCTCAAGGCGAGCTATGTGGGACGTCTGGGACGCCGTCTGTCTGGCGCAGGCCGATGCGAACCAGGTTCTGGATTTCCCCGATCCTGTCTCGGGCCAGCTTTACTCGCAGGCCTTCGGCAACATCATGCAGGCGATCCGCACGAATCCAGACCCCACGCAGCTGCAGACCCAGCCGTGGTTTGAGAATGTGGTTGCGCCTGGCCTCGGGGCCAGCCTGGGCTATGCCAACAACACGCAGTTCCTGGCTTCAGCGATCGGGGGTCTGTTTAAGAACGGCGATTTCGCCGACTTCACCCAGGCGATTTCCAGCATCGTCCCGCCGAACGTGGGCATGGGCGCGCAGTTCTCCGAGAACTCGTTCCACAACAACAAAGGGTTCTCGAGCTACAACGGCTTCCTGCTGACCCTGCAGAAGAACCTTTCGCACGGTGTGCAGTATGACTTCAACTACACGTTCTCGCACTCCATCGACAACATCTCGTTCTTCGCCAATTCGCAGGGCGATACGGGCATCGGCGGCGGCGGCCTGATCTGCGACGACATCCGTCCCAGTGAGTGCCGCGCCAGCTCGGACTTCGATCTGCGGCACATTATTTCCGGCGATGCAACCTACGAGTTGCCGTTCGGCACGGGCAAGATGCTGCTCAGCACGGCGCCGTTCTGGACGAACGAGATCATCGGCGGATGGAGCGTCAGCGGTATCGCGGACTGGCACACGGGATATCCGTGGCAAACGGCCTCGAATGCCTTCGTCGCCAGCTATTCCAACGACGCTCCTGCAATTCTTGTGGGAGACCGGTCGCTGGCCAAGAACAAGCTGACGAAACTGCCGGGAGGCGGAGTCAGCGACTTTGCCGATGCCAAGACGGCCTCGCATCAGTACGAGGGTCCGATCGGGTTCCAGATTGGAGCGCGTAACGACCAGCGCGGCCCAGGGTTCTTCAACACGGACCTTGGCCTTGGCAAGACCTTCCCGGTTTACGGGGACCGAGTCAACCTGAAGTTCCGCGCCGATGCCTTCAATGCGCTCAACCACCCGAACTTCGCAATTCCTTCAGAGAATGTCTTTAACGGATACGACAGTGAGGACATCCTTCAAAGGGGTGGTTTCGGCCAGATCGCCTTCACCGTGGTTCCGTCTGGAAACGGCAACAACGGGGCTCGCGTTCTGCAGCTTGCGCTGCGGTTGGAGTTCTAAGCACGAAGAAGCTGAAGGGCAATAAAGAGGGACCGCTTCGGCGGTCCTTCTTCTTTTGGTGCGAGAGATGTGGGTTGTGTCGGCCGGAGCGGAGGCGGCGATCCTCAGGATCGGGCTGTGCTGCGCGATCAGGGCTTTCGGGAGGGTTTCCTGGGCTTCGGTGTCCGCGCCGATTTTGTAGTGCGTGCCGGTGTGGTCTTTGCGGCGGACTTCTTCGGCTTCGCAAGGGGAGCGGCCTTCGCGGGTTTGGCGGGCGAGGTCTTGCTGCGGGCGGCGCGAGTTTTGGCGGTGAGGGCCGCTTTGAGTTCCTCGTCGAACTCGGCGGGCGTGAGCGGACGCGCGGACTTGCGCAGGCGCTCGATGTCGTAGAAGGCACGCTTTTCGGCGAGGAAGACGTGGACGACGAAGTCGACGTAGTCGAGCAGGACCCAATCGCCCTGACGGCGGCCTTCGACGGATGTGGCATAGACGCCGTGATCGCGCTTGAGGGTGAATTCGATTTCGTCGGCGATGGTCTGGGCCTGGCGATCATTGCGCGCCGAGGTGATCAGGAAGAAGTCGGCGAGGCCGGAGTCGATGGGGTCCAGTTCAAGGATGCGGGTGTCTTCGCCTTTTTTGTCTTCACAAACTTTGGCTGCGGCCTGGACGAGGATGCGTGTCTGCTCGTGCGCCTTGGGGGTGGTCATGCGTCGAATAGGGTCTCCAATGGAGATGGTAGCAGGGGCGAGAAGCAGGGAACAGGGAACAGGGAACAGGGAACAGGCTGCGATGCGCATACGGCCGTTGGAGCTTTCCTCAACGGCAACTGCGAACTAAGAACTGGGGGCTGCCTTACCGGTAGAGGTTGTGGGCGGCGATGTAGTCGAAGACGGGATCGGGGAGGTCGCTGTGGTGGCCTTCGCCGGCGGGGATGCGAACGGCCTCGCTCTGGACTTCTTCGCGGATGGCGGTGGCGCTGATGTCGATGTGGAGGCCGGGAAGAAGGTAGAACGGGGTGGTAGCGCCGGCTCTGTTGCGAAGGGTGCAGGTCTGGAGTTCAGCTGTGGAGGCGTGGACCTGCGAGGCACACTCACTTACGAGGGAAAGGCCGACGGGAAGAACCTCGGCCAGCTCGCCGAAGTTCTGTCCGGGACGCGAGGCGACGATGAGGGGCGCGACGAACGGGATCTCAGCGCCGCGATGCCACTTGCGCAAGGCGAGGAAAGAGTCGGCGCCCATGAGACAGAAGAGCGCGGATTGGGTGGGGAGTTCCTTCTTGAGTGCGAGCAGAGTATCGATGGTGTAGTTGGGTGCGCCGGCGGCATTGGGTGCGTCGGCGAGGGAGATGGAGAATGCGGGATCGCCCGCGATGGCGAGGCGGGTCATGGCGACGCGATCGTAGAAGGGAGCCGTTGAGCCGGCGGGTTTGAGCGGTTGAGCGCCGACGGGAGCGAAGAGAACAGTGTCGAGATGGAGCGCGGCTTTGGCCGCGCGCGCGATGGCGAGATGACCGCGATGGGGCGGGTCAAAACTCCCTCCAAAGAAGGCTGCGCGACTGCCTCCGAAGAAGGCGATGCGTGGAGGTTGGGCGGCGGAAGCGGCCATGGGGAGATTCTAGCGGACAGGGAGAGACGGAACGAGGGATTAGAGGCTAGAGAGCGCCTAGTCGGAGAGGAGAGCTTGAGTGGGTGACATTTAGAATGCACAGGGGTCTCAGTCTCATGCGTTTCCTGATCGCTGTTCTCGCGCTGGCTGGATGTTTTGTTTCGGTGCTGGCTCTTCGGGTCCACTACTCGACCGATACGCAACCCTGCTCAGTGAATGAGCGGTGGGACTGCGGCATTGTGAACCACAGCTCATTCGCCGAGGTGGAACATGTGCCGGTGGCGGCGATTGGGATGGCAGGCTACGTCGCGCTGGGAGTTCTGGCGTGGTTCAGGCGGCGGTTCCTTCTGCTGCTGGTTGCGCTGGTGGGCCTGGGCTTTGCGCTGCGGCTGACTTTTCTCGAAGAGTACGTGCTGCAGGTGTGGTGTCTCTACTGCGTGATTTCGCAGGCGATCATCGTGGCGATCGTCTTGTTGAGTCTGGGGTGGTTCTCGGTGGAGTATGTGCGACTGAGCCGATCGGCGCGTTCGGCCGAGAGTTGAGGACGGGAAACGTGAAGGCCGCGCCGATAGGTGTGAACGGCTGGGCCTAAGTGGACGAGGGGTTAGTCGACTTCGTTGCTTCGCGCGCGGAAGTTACGACTTGATAGACGCCAATCTCACTTCTATGCGAGTCCATTCCGTACTGGTAGAGGCTGTAGGCGGGAGGCTGATAGTGCCGTTCGGGGGTATAGGGTTCGGCGAACTTGTCCTCCAGGAGATCGTTGCGGACGAAGAAAGCGTTCGCGCCGGCGAGTCCACAACCGACGAGGCTGTAACCTTTGGCGGCGCCGAGTTGATCGAGTGCGGAGAGACTGGCGCCGAAGAAGTTTTTGCCTCCCCAACGACGATCGGGGTGATACGGGACGACAAGGGCAGCGGGTGGGCGGATCGAGGCGTTGTATTCGATCACGACGACGCGCGGCTGGATGCAATCGATCGCGCCCCAGACCCAATAGTCGTTCATATCGATATCGATGCTGAGTAAGTCGACCTCTTTGGGCTCCTGCGCCAACAGGTCATTGATATTCTCGCGCGCGATCGACGCGTGCTTGAGGCGCAGGGTTCCGCCCTTGAGATAGGCCTCACAGGGTTTGGCGAGCCCTTGCAACAGTTGCAGGTCGCCGTCCATCCACAGGCCGGACCAGCCTTGCATGAGGAGATAGACGGTGTTGTTCTCGACTCCGCTGCCGCAGCCAAACTCGACGAAGGTTGCCTGACCGATGCCGATGCGGCGGAAGATCTCCTGAATGATGCCGTCCTCATCGGTCTGCGAATAGGCCTTGAAGCCGTAACGGAGCAGCGATTTGGGATCCTGATGCCGCGGCTCCGCCAGCAGGGAGGCAATGCGCATCGTCGAGAGGACATGCCGGTGGGCTCTCATCTCCACAAGCAATTCGGCTCCGGCATTGACCAGAAACTGTTCGCTCACGCTCAAGACGATGAACTCCTCTTCAGTTTTTGGGGCTATCCCGGCAGTCATGCTACAGGAGCGAGACGCAAGTTCTGCGACTTTTCACTGTTTTTGCATCCCACATGACAACGACTGTGCGGCAGCGCGGAGAAGCGATGCACTGATAAACTTAGAGAGAACGCACATGTTGAAGCAGAGATACGCGCGATGGATGTATGCGTGGGAGACCAAGCTCACGACGCGCGATGAGAACCGTGTGGTGCGGCCGCTCGAGTGGGGATTCGAGTGGGTCGAGCCGTTTCTGGAGGCACATGGATTGGGTGCGGCTGTTCCGAGGCGGGAGGCGCTGCGGGATGAGGCAGCGGCCGAGGGTGCGATGGTGCGGATCAACGAGGCGCTGATCCGGCACAGCGAGGATTTTTTCGGGTACGAGCGGCCGACCGATTTTCGGCTGGAAGAGCGCTACCCGATGCTGTTTCCGACGAATGTGCGGCCGGAGACGCTGGCGCAGGATGCGGAGCTGCGCGAACTGGCTGAAGCAGGCAAGATGGAGAAGGCGCAGTTTCTGCGTTTCACCTCGCCGGAGCGAACGCCGTATCCGGAGAACGATATGGTGAATGCGCGCTGGTTTCCTGCGCCTGCGCACAAAGACCCGAAGCGGCCGAAGCAGGCGATCGTGGTGCTGCCGCAGTGGAATGCGGATGCGTTCGGCCATAATGCGCTGTGCCAGATGTTCAACAAGTTTGGGGTGTCGGCGCTGCGGTTGTCGAAGCCGTATCACGATATTCGGCGGCCGAGCGAGCTGGAGCGGTCGGACTACGCGGTGAGCGCGAACATCGGGCGGACGATTTCGGCATGCCGGCAGGCGGTGGTGGATATTCGCTGCTGCATCGACTGGCTGGAGGAGCAGGGGTACGAGCACTTCGGCGTGCTGGGGACGAGCCTGGGCTCGTGCTACGCATTTTTGGCGAGCGCGCACGACAAGCGGATCCGCGTGAATGCGTTCAACCATGCATCGACGGCATTCGGCGATGTGGTGTGGGCGGGGCAGAGCACGCGGCACGTCAAGCAAGCGCTGGCCGAGGCGGGACTGACGCAGGATCGTGTTCGTGCGTTGTGGGGGGCGGTGAGCCCGGTGAGCTATTACGAGAAGTTTGCCGGAGCGGCGGCGGGCGGACCACAGAAGAGGGTGCTGCTGGTCTATGCGGACTACGATCTGACGTTTCCGCGGGAGTATTCATTGCAGGTCGTGGAGGCGTTCCAGCGGGTCGGGTTGAATTTTGAGCGGCGGGTTCTGCCCTGCGGACACTACACGACGGGTGAGACGCCGTACAAATACATCGACGGATGGTATCTAGGGTCGTTTGTGTGGAGGGCGTTCAGAGAGCTGCGCGCCGAGAAGGCCAGGGGCGATGCGGGGTTCGCGGTGAGTGCAGCGGAGAAGGTGGAAGAGGAAGTGAGCGCGCGGTGAGTGGCCCGATTCGCGCGCAGTTCACAGTTCTCAGTTAGCTCAGTGGACGATGGGCTGATCGCAGAGCAGGCGGTAGGCCTCGTTGATGGAGGTCATGCGGTCGGTGGCGATGCGCAGTTCCTCTTCGTTGGAGTATTCGAGGCGGTCGGGATGGTAGCGCCGGACCAGTTGCCGGTAGGCCGATTTGATCTGCTGACGTGTGCTGGTGGCGGCGACACCCAACAGGCGGCAGGCGTCTTCGGGCGTGAGGGGCAGGCCGGGAACAGGCGTGCTAAAGGGGATATCGGCGTGCGGACTTGCCTGCTGCGATGCGGCGTCATGCGATGACGTGTGAGGAGCGGGGCTGACACCGTAGGCATCTTTCCATGCGGCGGAGAAGCCCGCGGATGTCGATGTGAAGTCCGAGGCTTCCTGAATGAAGACCAGGGGCACGGAAAAGTCAAAGGACCGGAACGGGGATACGCTGGGGCCGGTGTGAGTTGAGTTGTGATGGCGCGCCTGGAAGTTGTGGGTCGCGGTGTCGATGCCGAGGGTCCAGGTTTCGACGAAGAAGAGCGGATCGGGCTCGGCTTGTGTACCGAGCAGATCGTGCATCAGGTCAAGAAGGGCCGCTGAGTCTTCCGGGCTGGTCCAAGGAGAAGCCTGCGACGAGCTGCGTGCGGAGGCGGCGCGCTGAGCTGTTTGAGGAGCGTCGTGATTGACCGGATAACGTTCCACCGCTCACCTCGCCTGCACTGTGTCTATCGGCAAGTGGCGGGAAAACTTCTATAGGGGCCGAAGGGCCGGATACGAGCGCCGAGTCGTGGGGCAGGCTGGGCCGATGACAAACGGTTTGCGGGCGATAGCTTGCCTATGTTGCGAATTTCAGGGATGATGCGGAAACGGGAGGTCCCCATGGCATCTGCGCCCGAGAAGAAGCGGTGGCGATCGGCGGCGGTGGTGGTTTCGCTGGTGGTGCACAGCGTCACGTTTGCATTCGTACTGTGGCTGGGCACGCGGATCAAGCTGGTGCATGTGCCTTCGGGACTGGACAATGCAGTGGCCATGCTGGAACAGGCCGGTGGGCCACATGCGGTGAGGCTGGTGCTGCCGAAGATGGCGGATGTGGGACAAGTGCCGAAGATTGCGCCACAGGACAACCACGTGAAGACGATGACGCCGATTCCTGCAAAGCCGAAGAAGGCGATGGGCGGCGCACCGATGACGGCGCACGATGGCAATGGCACGGGGACTGCGGCTGCAGGAAATGGGGCCGATGCAGAGAATGCGACGCCGTCGTTTCCGGTGTACTCGCCGCGACCGGCAGTGACGGATCGAACGCTGCTGCCGGCGACGGAACAGAAGATCGTGGTGGATGTGGATGTGGACGCGCTGGGCGCGGTGGTGCGCGAGGTGCTGGTGAAGGGACTGGGGAACAAGCTGGACCAGATAGTTCTGGACACGGTGAAGACATGGCGCTTTCAACCGGCGACGAAGGATGGCAAGGCTGTGCCAACGGAGGCGGAGTTGATCTTTCCGTTTGGGCCAGGGACGCCGGTCAGCGTGTCTTAGGGGTTGTCTAAAAGGTATTCCGCAGTTGGTTAGGGTCGCATTTGTTTGAATCGCTCCGATCCGGGGCTAAAGGCCCCAATATGTAGGCATGTGTTCAGGGGGCTGAAGCCCCCTGCTCCCTCCCCATCTGCAGCTCCAACCCCGCATAGGAAAACGTGCAGCAGCTTTGCGAGCGATGCCAGCCATCAGCGCTGGGTAGCCGTAGCGGTGCGATCGAGGACGTCGAGGATGTAGGCACCGGCTCCGTAGCCGACCATGGGGCGTGCGCCGGTTGGATCGCCGATGTGGCCAGGGAAGAGATCGCAGGGTACAGCGACGTACATTTCCGGAACGATGTTGCGATCGGCGGCGGCTTTATCGGCGATGCGATCGAGAATGGCTGCTGCGTCCTGAGGGCGATCGAGGCGGCGCAGTGTTTCTGCGAGCGCGATGTCGACGAAGAGGAACTCCTGGCGCTCGTACCAATACTCGAAGATGGCGGGATCGGTGTAGGTGCTGCGCACACGGCGATAGCCGCCGGAAGCAACGCGGAGCAGTTCCATGCGCTGGACGGTATCGCGGATGAGGGCCTGGTCAGGGACGAGGCCGAAGTTGAGGATGGGCAGAAGAGCGCCGTCGATGTCGTTCTTGATGCCGTCTTCGAGTGTGCCGTGCAGGTGGCCGTCGCGGATGAAGGCGGCGTTGAAGCCCTCCCGGAGCAGAGCAACTTTTTCGACTAGAGCCGTATGGGTTGCGGTGTCGGCGGCGCGCTGTGCGATGTCGGCGAAGCTCTGCAGGCCGACGATGGCCATGGCGGTGGAGAAGGCGAAGTGCTTTGCGTCTTTCTGGCGCTCTTCCCAGATAGAGGTGTCGGCGGCAACGATCAGGCCAGTGCGATAGGGCTCGAGATTGGCAATGAGGGGTTTGGCGATGAAGTCGCGCGCGGATTCGTAGAGCGGGCCGCGGTAGGTTGAGGTGCGGAGCAGAGCGGGATCGTTGTACTGGTGCAGGTAGACGCCGAGGGCCCAGAGGACTTCGCCCCAGTCGTCGTATTCGATGTTAGTGCTGCCTTCCATGGTGAAGAAGGGCTCTTCGGAGCCGTCGCCGAAATAGCGAACCACAGACACCTGATAGTCGGCGTTGCCGGTTTGTGCGCGCATTTTGCCAGTGGGCTGGGCATTGAAGTAGGCGAGCAGTGCGGCGCGTGCTTCGGCGCGGTGACCCATGCGTGCGAAGGCGACTGTTGCCCAAGCCATGTCGCGGACCCAGGGCGTGAACCACACGCCGTCGGGCAGGCTGGCAACGAGGAGGCCGTTGCCGTGGCGATTGGGGCGGTTGGGTTCGCGGCTCTGTGCGATGCGGAGCATCACTTCACATTGACGCCAGAGATGACGTTCTTTGTCCGTGGTGAGGACGGGCGGAATGGGAACGCGCCATTGATCGAGCTGTGCGATCTCGCGTTTTACGAGGGCGCGAGGTGTAAGGGAGCCGCGCCACTGAAGGAAAGAGCGGACGGTCGCGGCGAGATCGGCGTCGTTTTCGAGAGCGACGAGGGCCCAGGCGGTGCTGGAGGTGAGGAGTTGTTGCGGGTCGGGTGAAAGCGCAAGATGGCTTGACGCGAGCGGAATGAGGAGGAGCGATTCGTCGATGCCGTCGAAGTGGAGGAGGTCGACTTTGAAGCCGGAGATGTGGATGGTGCGGCGGGATTGGAGGGGGTGATTCCATGCGACGGACCATGCGCCGGATTGGGTGGATGCGGGCTCCCAGCTGAGGATCAGAGCCGGATGGGCGAGGCCGAAGGGCATGAAGACGAAGCCTTCGCCATGCTGGTGTGCAGATGGATGACGTGGGAATCCTGCTGGTAGGTGGCGGTCGGGTTGAGGGCAGAGGGATCGTGCCACTGCAGGGATTTGAGGAAGTTGGGGGTTTCGATGCCTTCGCTCAGCGGGTTGTTGGGATCGGGGCGCATGAAACTGTAGGGATGCGAGTACAGCTTGGTGATCGCTGCGGTGTCGGGGTTGACGACGGCGAAGCCGAAGCCGTTGCCGGTGACGAGATTGGTGGCCGCGGCGGGGATGGTGAGTGCGGCGACGCAGGAGAGCGCAGCGAGCAGGCGGGCGAGCTTCATGAGCAGACAGTTTCAGCGTTGCGGGCGGGTTGCGCAAGCAGACCCCTCTGAGAAGCAACAGCAGGTCCTTCGCCCCGCTTACCCCAATCGCGCCGAGGCGCGATCAGGGCCCCAAGCGCGCGGGTTCTCAGGATGACACTGCCTTGGGACATGAAAAGGAGAGGACGACAGGGGGCTTGTTGATTGCCGTCGCTTGTTTAGATCCGTCCTCTCCCAGGTCTCAGAAGCGGGACCTGGGGCACCATGTCTTGGGTGAGCGACGCCGCGAAGCAGAAAACACGCGAATGAGGTCAGGGGTTGGTGGGGAGCTGCAAGCGGAGGAGTTTGGCGGGGTCGAGGTAGGCGTTTTGCCAGCGGACGGCCCAGTGGAGATGGGGACCGGTGACGCGGCCAGTGGCACCGCTCAGACCTAGTGGGTCTCCTGCCGCAACGCGTTGCCCTTCGTGGACGTCGATTCGGCTGAAGTGCATGGAAACCGTGTAGAGGCCGAGGCCGTGATCGATGACGACGCAGTTGCCTTCGTAGTAGAGCGGGCGCGCGAGAACGACGGTGCCGCTGTTGGAGGCGCGCACGATGGTGCCTATGGGGGCACGAAAATCCATGCCCTTGTGAATGCTAGCGAGCTTGCCGTTGAAGGTGCGGCGGGTGCCGAAGCTGTCGGTGGGTGGAGCGTGGACCGGTGCGCGGAAGGAGCCAGACCAGAGGGGTTCGGGGGCGGTGGCGGAGAAGACTTTCTCTTTTAGGACGCGATCGGCTTCGACCTGTTTGAGCTCGTCGGGACCGGGCGTAACGAATTTGGGCGGCACGGTGAGGATGCCGGTGCGGTAGTGCGCGGGATGGATGGCGATGGATTGGGTGAGGTCGCGCGTGGTGTAGTCGGCGATGTGGACGTGGATGAGGAGGGTGGAGGGGCCTTCGGGCTGCTCCACATCGACGCCGGCGAGAGCGAGCCAGGTGCGGTGGTCGCGGGCGGGGAAGAACTGGATCTTGCGGCCGAGCCATTCGCCGTCGATTGAGGCGGCGCCGGGCGCAGCGATGCGGAGGAACTCAGGAGAGCCGGCGACAACGATCGAGGGCGTCAGTGTGGCGGGCTCCGAGCGGGGCGATTCCGCGGATGTGGCCCTGGGGATAAGAACGAGCAAGAGAATGAGCCACGGGAAGCGAGGGACCGGCATGGGTTCAGGATACTCGGGTGCAGTGTGTAACTCGGGGAGCGGGAGGCGACTCCTAAGGAATATGAGTTTCTTGTGTGGACAGAAGTGGCGAGTCGGGATTGGGCTGGCGTTGGCGCTCCTATGGGGTGCGCAGGCTTTGGAGGCCAGCGGGCAGAACGCGGCGGCGCAAGGCAAGCCGGTGCTGGTGGAGTTGTTTACTTCGGAGGGATGTTCGGATTGTCCACCTGCAGACGCATTGCTGGAAGCACTGGACAAGACGCAGCCGTTTGCCGGGGTACGCGCGATTGTGCTGAGTGAGCATGTGACGTATTGGGACAGGCTCGGATGGCGCGATCCGTTTTCGCTGGAGGAGATGACCGAGCGTCAGCAGGCGTACTCGACACAGTTCGGGTTGCAGGATGTGTATACGCCGCAGATGGTGGTGGATGGAACGGCACAGTTTGTCGGGAGCGACAGACGGGCGCTCGAAGGGGCGATGCGCGCGGCGGCGGCGAAAGGGAAAGAGGAACTCGCGATCGAGAATGCGCATTGGGACAGCGGGGCGGTGGCATTCTCTGTGCAGGGAACGCTGAGTTCGGGTGTTCGAGTGATGGCGGCGCTGGCGGCGGATGCGACCCATTCGGAGGTGGCACGAGGCGAGAATGCAGGGCGTACGCTGCAGCATGTGGCCGTGGTGCGAGCGATGAAGAGCTTTGGCGGCGATGCGATGGATCGTCGGGAGCTGAAGCTTGGGGCGAAGAACTTGCCGGACGGGCCGGTGCGGCTGGTGGTGTTCGTTGTGGATGCGCGAACCGGGCAAGTAGTAGGAGCGGCGGAACAGACACTGGCAAGGTGAGGGCGCGATAGAACGAACGTTCATTCGAGGAGATAGGGCCAGGGATTAGTAAAAAGAAGAGCCGATGATGACTGGCATCACCGGCTCCGCTCGCAACACGGGTGTGTCGTGAGTTATTTGGGTTGGACGCGATTGTTGTGCTTTTGGCGATAGATCTGGCGGCTGGCGCCATTCTGTTCGCGGTTGATCTGACCTCTTTCCTGGCCGGTCAATTTGCCTCCGTTGGCTTGGCGATCGGCGTGGACCTGCTGGTTGATGCCCTGCTCGCGATTCTCGGTGCGAGCGGCTTCCCCTGCAGTCATCTGGCCGCTGCGAATGCCTTGCGCGATGCGATCCTGCTGGTTTTCGCGGCGCTGGCCGACTTCGTTGTTGCCGTAGTGCGCGGTGTTGGCGTTGTGCTTGTCGTTGTAGATGGAGTTGCTCAGCCGGTTCTGCTGGTGGTTGACTTGCTGCGCTCCTGCGGTGTGAGCTTGCCGCCATCGGCGCGCGATCGGCGTAATTTCGCGGTTGAGGTTGGCTTCTCTGCTTTCGAGTTCTTGGTTTCGCCCGCCGTGAGCTGTCCGGCCTGCGCGCCGTTGGCGACGCGATCCTGCTGGTTCTCGTTGCGATCGTTGACCGTGGTGGCGGGTCGAGTCTGCGGCTGGTCTGTTGCGCGAAGAGTGGACCCGAAGCAACGAGGGCGGCGACTGCGAGCGCGATGAGTGTCTTATTCATTTTCTTCTCCCATTCTTTTCGAGGGGCCTTGCCTGGTCGCTTCCGGCCCACGTTTACTCCGAACCCTCATAGCTTGCGAAAGTTTTGGAAGGTGAGCGAAAACTTCAAAAAACCGGCCGACGAAAGCTATGGGCTGGCATACCCCAAAAGGGTTAGCCGGACGTGCGGAAACTTCACAGGCGTGGACCGGGAAGGGTTGCCGTAAAATTCCAGTATGACCGAGCGCATGAGTTTGTCCCTTGCCCAAGCCGATCCGGAAGTTGCCGCAGCCATCGATCACGAGACGCTTCGCCAGCACGAGGGGCTGGAGATGATTGCCAGCGAGAACTTTGTGTCTGAAGCGGTTTTAGAGGCGGCAGGTTCGGTGTTCACGAATAAGTACGCCGAGGGGTATCCGGGACGGCGCTACTACGGTGGATGCGAGTACAGCCGATGTGGTGGAGAACCTGGCGCGGGACCGCGCGAAGCAGATTTTCGATGCGGAGTTTGCGAATGTGCAGCCGCACTCTGGATCGCAGGCGAATGCAGCGGCGTATATGGCGGTGCTGCAGACGGGCGACACGATTCTGGGACTCGACCTGGCGCACGGCGGGCACCTGACGCACGGGCACAAGCTGAGCTTCAGCGGCAAGCTGTATCGGACCACGTTCTACACGGTGCGGCGCGACACAGAGACTGATCGACTACGACGAGCTGGAAGCAATTGCGGTGCGCGAGAAGCCGAAGGCGATTATCGGCGGGGCGAGCGCGTATCCGCGGCTGTGGGATTTTGTGCGGATGCGGGAGATCGCGGATAAAGTAGGCGCGGTGTATGTGTTCGACATGGCACATATCGCGGGGCTGGTGGCGGGTGGAGCGCATCCATCGCCGGTGCCTCATGCGCACATCACGACGACGACGACGCACAAGACGCTGCGGGGGCCAAGGGCGGGGTTGATTCTGTGCGGGCAAGAACTACCAGGTGGGCGAGAAGCCGGAACAGACGATTGGGAAGGCGATCGACATGGCAGTGTTTCCGGGGCAGCAGGGCGGGCCGCTGGTGCACATTGTGGCGGCGAAGGCGGTGGCGTTTGGCGAGGTGCTGCGGCCGGAGTTCAAGACCTATGCGGCGCAGATTGTGGCCAACGCAAAGGTGCTGGGCGAGGCACTGCGCGCAGAGGGATTCCGGCTGGTGTCGGGTGGAACGGACAATCACTTGTTGCTCGTGGACGTGTTCGAGAAGGGGATTCTTGGATCGGAGGCAGAGGTGGCGCTGGGCAAGGCAGGGATCACAGTGAACAAGAACGCGATTCCCTACGACACGAATCCGCCACTGAAGCCATCGGGGATTCGCATTGGGACGCCAGCGCTGACGACGCGCGGGATGAAGGAAGCGGAGATGCGGACAGATTGCGACGTGGATTGCGCAGGCGCTGGAGCAGAGGAACGACGATGGGGCGCTGGAGCGGATTCGCGGAGAAGTGGCGGAGCTGGCGAATCAGTTTCCGCTGTATGCGTGGCGGCTCAAGAGCAGTTCGGAGTTCGCTGTTCACAGTTCGTAGAGCCCCACGTGGTTAGGGACCGGAAAGCGCGGAGGCCAAAAGCTTCCGCGCTTTTTTGTTTCTCTGGAAGGATCAGTCGCGAAGGCCGCTTGCGGCTATTTGAATACGCTTGCTTCAGAGAGAACGCCGAAGTGGGGTGCATTCGGCACGCAGTCGTCGATCGATTTGAGGACAAGGTTGTTGTCGTTGCCGATGGATTGTCCTGAGAGCACGTAGGGGCGGTATTTCTCTGGCGGCGTATGGTTGTCGAGCCAGCGTTTGATCCAGACATCGCAATGAAAGTTGACCACGTTCTTGTCGTCGGACCACCAGATAGCTCGAACGATGAAGGGGCGGCCGCTCATGGCGGTGCCGGAGATGACGGAATACGACTTATCTTTGCTGGTGGTGATTGATTTGAAGGCGGCGATTTTAAAGACGAGCGTCCGGCCTTTGGCATTCTGGTCGATGAATTTGCAGGCTTCGGCGTCGCAGGTCCGCCGGATGCGGAAGACGTCGATGGTGACCGGTTGAGTGGAGAGATTTGTGAATTGGACGGAGACCTTGCCAGCAACGGGGGCATATTCTTTGCTGCCGCCGAGAGAGGTGGCGAAGCTAGTGGAGGGGTGGCGCAGGAGGTCGGATGCCTCAATGCAATTGGTTGGACATGGCTTGTCGTTGGCGGTCTGCCAGCCGATTTCGACCGGTCCAGCGGCATCGATGGAGAGGGCGTAGGACTGATTGGGCTGCAACACCAGGCCTGATTTGATGGGGACATGGACAACCGACGCAGAGGAAGCGCTGGCTACGAATAGAAAGGCCGCTAGGACGGTCGCACGCATTGCCGCGATTCTACCGCTGTTTTTGGCGAGACGACTCCGGGTTTCGAGGCACGCATAGTTACCAGGGGAAGCTTTTCCCGATGGTCCAGCCGGTAAGTGCTTGAATGCGCGCGAAGAATTTACCAAGGACAACTTGCGGACGTGAAGGGGGTTGCATCTATCGTAGCTAGGATGGCTGAGGGACCACTGCGGAACACGCCATCCAAAAGGATAGGGAGGATCGTTATGCGCGCTACGGTTGCACTGACAGCATTGCTCGCTTTTTCTGTCGCGCCGCTTCTGGCTCAACAGCACGGTGGTGGGAAGCCGCCGTTGGGAGGTCCGGCAGCCCATGTTTCTCCGCCGACGCGCGGGCCGGCGCCGTTTCATGGGACACCGAAGCCGGTAGGGCCGGCGCGCAGCTTCAATGACCAGCCGGGCCATCCGAATGTTCCCCACGTGGACGCGGGAAACAAGTGGGTAGGTCACGACACGGGGCGCGGCGACGCGAACTATCATCTTGACCATCCATGGGAGCATGGGCACTTTAGCGGCGGATTTGGGCCGCGGCATGTGTGGCATCTGGCGGGGGGCGGGCCGGGGCGGTTCGCGTTCAATGGCTGGTACTGGAGTGTCGCGCCGTACGATGTGGGCTATTGCGATGGCTGGCTCTGGGATTCGGACCAGATCATCATTTACGACGACCCCGATCATGTGGGCTGGTATCTGGCATACAACGTGCGGCTCGGCACGTATGTTCACGTGATGTATCTGGGGTAAGACCGAAAGAGCGAGAAGTAAAACGAGGGATAAAAGGGGCGGGCCGATGGGCTCGCCCTTTCTGTTGCGGGCCGCGGCATCATGAAAGCTCGATGCCGTAGACCTTAGTGCATTGGCCACTCGCGCGAGCGGAATTCGTCGATTGCTTTATCGGAAAAGCGGGTCCGCCTCAAAGCGGCGGTTTTACGTTCGTGTATTCGTAGCGCGAGGACATGAGGAATTTGCCTCCGTTGCTATCGATGTCATTACGCAGTATCAGTCCGGTCCTTTTGGAAATCCAGATCTGCATATCCATCGTTCCCTTCGATGTCTCGGAGTGGGCACGGTACTGCGCCGACATTTCACCGTTTTCCGGCTCGTCTCCGAGATAGCGGCAGGTGTCCTTTGCAGTGGCACGTTGCATAGCCTGTTGTTGCAACTGCTCCGCGCTCTTGATCGTGTCCATGACAATCCATTTGCCGTTGACTTTTCCATAGATAGAGCCGGCAGCGTAGATGACCTCCGAGTCGACGGTGGTACTGCCGATCTTTGTTGTGGAGTAGACATGGGCAGGTGTGTTTTGGAGCTTGCCAAAGGCGTCCTTCTCCGACTTGATCAGGGCTTGGCAGTCGTTCTGCGCCGCGATCGGCCGCGCTCCCATCAGCAAACAGGCGATTGAGAAGACCGCGATGGTGCAAAGCAATCTGGTCGGGTGCATATTCATGGGTGGTTCCTTCGGGGACGCCGACTCTGTAAGCCGGATGTCCTGTCCAAGCCCTAACTGCGCGCGGTGCGTTGTTCATCATTGTTGCATGGATCGCGGGGACCAAGTTGTCCTGCCGGCGCAAGGGGGGGCGTCCTATACAGAGGTAGAGGGACGGCACTAAGATAGCGGGGTCTCGGCAGGGACGGGTCGCGCGTGTTGTCGAATGCGACCCGCTCCCATAGCCATTGGAGAGCTGGAGAAGGATGGACATGGACTTTTTTGCGATGCGCGTGTGCAGTTTTGTGCGGTTGGCCGCTGTCGTGAGTTGCTTGAGCGTTGCGGGGGTAAGTGCTGGTGCGCAGGCGACAGAAGGAACGATCGTGTTGACGGGGGCCGATCGCAGGCCGGCGCAGTCGCTGAACGGCGAATGGGCTTCGATTGTCGATCCTTATTTTGCCGGATTATTCAGCTTTCATCATGAGGAGAAGAAGAATGGCTGGTTTCTGAATTACAAAGCGAAGCCGGGCGATCCGTTTCCGACCGAGTATGACTACGCCAAGGCGCCTAAGTTGAAGGTGCCGGGAGACTGGAACACGCAGCGCGAGTCGTTGTTCTTCTACGAAGGGCCGGTCTGGTACGAGAAGGATTTCAGCTATCAGCCAAAGGAGCACACGCATGTGTTTCTGCACGTGGGTGCGGCGAATTATCAGTCGTGGTTCTGGGTGAACGGGAAGAAGGTATGCGAGCACGAAGGGCGGATACACGGCGTTCAACTGCGAGGTGACCGCAGTCATCCATGGCGGCAACAACTTTGTCGTGGCGGCGGTGGATAACACGCGCCGCGAAGACAATGTTCCGACGCTGGAGACCGATTGGTGGAACTACGGCGGCCTGACGCGCGAAGTTTCGCTGATCGAAGTGCCGGAGGCGTTTATCGATCAGTACGATCTGCACCTCGAGCGCGGAGCGAAGGTTCGGCAGATTGAGGGTTGGGTGCATGTGGAGGGCGCACAGCCGGGCGAGAGAGTCGAGGTCGAGATTCCGGAGTTAGGCGCGAAGACCTCGGCGACGACAGGCGACGGATGGACGCGCTGCACTTCATTTTGAAGTGAAGGGGCTGGAGCGCTGGTCGCCGGAGACGCCGAAGCTTTACAAGGTCGATTCTGCGCGCGGGCACGGATTCGATTGAGGAGCTGATAGGCTTTCGCACAATCGAGACGCGGGGAACGGAGATCCTGCTGAACGGCAAGCCGATCTTTCTGCGCGGCGTTTCGATTCACGCCGAGGCGCCGTATCGCACCGGCCGCGCTTATTCCGACAAGGATGCGGAGACGCTGCTGGGATGGGCGAAGGAGCTTGGTTGTAACTTTGTGCGGCTGGCGCACTATCCGCACGATGAGACGATGCTGCGTGCGGCCGATCGCATGGGATTGCTGGTGTGGTCGGAGAATCCGGTGTATTGGGCGCTGCAGTTCGACAATCCGAAAGTACTGGCCAAGGCGGAGCAGCAGCTAGACGAGGAGATCGACACGTCGCGCAATCATGCAGCGATCATTCTTGTGGTCGATGGCGAATGAGACGCCCAATACGCCGGCGCGCACGCAGTTCATCGAAACGCTGGCGACGCCGCGCGCGGGCACTGGATCCCACGCGACTGATCACGGCGGCGCTGCTGGTGCGTGCGCAAGGGAAACACGAAGATTGTCGACGATCCGCTGGGCAAGGCGCTGGACGTGATCGGCGTCAACGAATATATCGGATGGTACGAGGGGCATCCGGAGAGCGCCGATGTAACGCAGTGGCAAATCGCTTATCAGAAGCCGCTGATCGTGAGTGAATTTGGCGCGGGCGCGAAGGCCGGACTGCACGGCGGCGAGAACGAGCGCTGGACCGAGGAGTACCAGGCGAACGTATTTCGCCACCAACTGCCGATGCTGAACAAGATTCCGCAACTTAGAGGCATGAGCCCGTGGGTGCCTGATGGATTTCCGTTCGCCGAATCGGCCGCTGGCCGGCATTCAGGATGAGTTCAATCGCAAAGGACTTATCTCGGACCAGGGACAGAAGAAGAAGGCGTTCTATGTCCTGCAAAAGGCATACAAGGATAAGACCGTCGGAAGACCCGATTAAGTTCAGGCAGATTTCCGCATGATAAGTTATAAGTCGGTCGAGCGAATCGCTGGTGGCGATGAGTTATCCTCAGTTTATGGCGATTGAATCAATTCTTGCCCAAATCGATGCGGAGATTGCAAGACTGACTCAGGTCCGTTCTCTGCTTGCCGGTTCCCGCAGCCGCTAACCACGTCGGGCTCCAAGAGTAAGACCAGCAAAGGCGCCAGCCAAGCAAAAAAGAAGCGCGTACTGAGCGCCGAAGCGCGCAAGCGCATTGCAGATGCGCAGCGCAAGCGGTGGGCAGCGCAGAAGGCCAAGTCAAAGTAGAGGCGGAGTGCGTTGTTCCGCAGACGTTCATCGCGCAGGCCGAATCAGGTACAACCCAGGTTACCAGGTCTCAACCGCGAGAACGTTGGGCGGCCCGGAATGGCCCTCGATCACCTGCGTCTCGATCACGGCTTCCATATTCATCTTTTCCCAGTTAGCGGGAGCCTTGGCCAGCAGCGAATCGAGATAGACGGGGTTATAGAGGATTTCGCCGGCGGCTTCGGTGCCTTCTTCAGAGATGCCGGCGGCGATGATCACCGGCTGGCCGGTGGTGCTGTCGTGGATGCGCGCAACAATGGCGTAGTCGCGGGAGAGCTTCTCATAGGGCAGATCCCACGCGGTGGCCCATGTTGTCTGCTGTCTGGCTCTTGCGGTCGACAAGCAGGGCGACGCCATCCTTCGACTCGAAGCCGAAGCGCAGTTTCTGCGTCACGCGCAGCGTCCAGATATTGTCGAACGCGCCAATCAGCACGATGGGCCCTTCGCGCAGCTGGGCGAAATGTGGCCTCGGAGGCGGGGACGACGCGGAAGGTCTTATGGCGCGTTTCCAGAGCCGCCGCGGTGCGCGTCAGGGTGATAACGTCGGCCAGCGCCAGATTGCCCGAGTAATGCAGCCGGAAATAGAGCTTCTCCGGCTGCGGCGGGCTGACCGGAGCTTCGAAGGAGTTGATCGAGTCGATGTCGATGTTCTTGGCGGGTTCGCCCAGGCAGAAGGTCGTCGGGTTCGCGCTGGAGGTGAACGGCTCCCAGAAGCGATCGATATTCGAAGGCGGCGGACCGGGGCGGCAGCCGGATGGATGCGCAACCCGACAGACACCCGAGACCGCGGCAACCTGCGACGAGCCAGAAGCCACCGGCAGACGAGCCAGCGGAATCGCGAGGGCTGGGCACGGCGCAGCGGGCGCGCTGGGGCGCAGGCGGTGTCGCGGCTGAGTCGGACGGGTAAGACGTTCGAAGCAGCGCTCTACCGCTGGCTGTCGGCGGGACCGGCTCGGGCGCGCGAAAACCGGGACATAGGAGCCGATGGGAAGCTCGATCGACCAGCTCGCCCGTCGTGCGAGGAGTCGTAGTAGTACTGCGAGAGGCGCTTGCGCACTTCGCCGGCGGTGATGCGGACGACCGGGTCGGCGTTGGCGTCGTAGCTGGGCGAGCGGCCGAAGACTTCGATGCCGATGCTGCGTTCTTTCAGCTCGGCGGCGTTGCCCAGCAGCGTCTGCTCGACTGACGTAGGCCAGCAGGGCCGGGTAGCGCTTGCTGTTGGCGAAAAGCGGATGGACCAGGAGCCGTTCGCAGCTGCTCCCGGATGGCGGCAGGGATCGGAGGCGAACGTCCGGCTGCTCCAGCTCCTGCATGGATTTGGGCGCCAGCGGCATGTCCGTACTCCTTATGCGGCTCTAATGCCCGATGGGCAAGGCCTCGCAGACCTCAGTTGCGCCTGGACGTTCGAGCCTTGCGGCGCAAAGCTTGCGATCTGACCACGAGCCGAACATCGATCAGCGCGGCCGGATTGCGCTTCAGTCGTCCTATCATGAGACAGCTGCGATCTATGTGTGGAAAACAAGTTCGTATTAGATTTCTGGATTCCCGCACTGCGTATCATACGTCCCGTAATTCGCATTGTCCACGACTTGATTAAACTCACTTTGCATAAAGCTTATTTCGGGAATTCAGTGCCATGCTACCCGATGGAACCTGTTGATGAAGTCTTCGATTCTGCATATATTGAATGTCGGTCCAGAAAATGTGCCTGAGCAGTGTGCCTCTGCGGAAGACGCAAGTCTACCTCAGACTAACAGCGCGTTTTCTTGTGATTGCGGCTCCTCGCCCCTCCGGTTGCCAGACCTGGATGAATCCAGGCAGGACTAATCGGGGGGCGCTTTTTTGTGGAGAGCCCTTCGTGTTGCGCACAATTCCGGTGATGCATCTCGAGCCACGCCACGCCTCTTACAATGTCTCAGAGTGTGCCAGTCCTATCCGTCACCGGACTGCAAACCATCATCTCCATGCATTATGCTTAACGGTCCCTCGGAGGGATCTGTCGCAGTGATGCGAAGTAAAGGCCCTTGAAAGCCATCGTTTCCTTCACGCTTCTTGCTGGTCATGCTCCTTCCCGCCAACCTTGCCGGGCAAACTGCGCCCATGACCGCACGACGAGGCGCATCGCGCGGGCCGAAGCACTGCTGAAGCAGATGACCATCGACGAAAAGGTCGGCCAGATGAACCAGTCGTCCGGCGTGGTCATGCCCATGCTGGCCAGCGAAAAGCCCGACGACCTCATCGCCCAGGGCAAAGTCGGCTCGATCCTGTGGCTCATCGACGTGAAGGAGATCAACCGCCTGCAGCACATCGCGGTGGACAAGTCGCGCCTGCACATCCCGATCCTTTTTGGCTTCGACGTCATCCACGGCTACCGGACCGTCTTTCCGGTGCCGCTGGCGATGGCGTCGTCGTGGGATCCGAGCGTGGAAGAGCAGGCGCAGCACCTGGCCGGCGCAGGACGCGCGCGCCGCCGGCATCGAGTGGACCTTCACGCCCATGGTGGACATCGCCCGCGACGCGCGCTGGGGACGCATCGTGGAGGGCGCGGGTGAAGATCCGTACCTGGGCGCGGCGATGGCGCGCGCGCAGGTACGCGGATTCCAGGGCGAGACGCTCGGCCCCGACAGCGTGCTGGCCTGCGTCAAGCACTTTGCCGGCTACGGCGCGGCCGATGGCGGCCGCGACTATGACTCGTCCTACATTCCCGAAGAGCTGATGCGGAACGTCTACCTCGTGCCGTTCCACGCGGCGGAGCAGGCGGGCGCGGGCAGCTTCATGAGCGCCTACATGGACCTGAACGACGTGCCGGCCAGCGGCAACCACTGGCTGCTGACTGACGTTCTGCGCAAGGACTGGGGATTTCAAGGGCTTCGTGGTGTCGGATGCGTTCGCGGTGGCGCAGCCTGCGTGACGCACGGCTATGCCACGCGATCCCGAAGACGCCGCCTACAAGGCAGTCCACCGCGGGACTCAATATGGACATGGCCAGCCAGACCTACCCGAAGAACCTGGCCAAGGCCTGGTGACGGACGGCAAGGTCAGCGAGGCGCAGATCGATGCCGCGGTGCTGCCGATTCTCGAAGTGAAGTACGAGCTGGGGCTGTTCGACCATCCCTACGTGGATGAGTCGAAGGTGGACTCGACGCTGAACCGGCCGGAGGGCTGGCGCTGGAGCGCAAGGTGGCGGCGCCGTTCCATGGTGCTGCTGAAGAATGAGAACCACACTCTGCCGCTGCAGAAGACCGTGAAGAAGATCGCGGTGATCGGGCCGCTGGCCGATTCACGCGAGACATCGAAGGCGGCTGGACGGTGGAGGGACTGTTCGGCGGAGGCAGAAAGAGCCATCCGGTAACCGTGCTGGCGGGGATCAAGAACAAGCTGGGGCCGGACGCGGAGGTAACGCTACGTGGCCGGGTCCGGAGCCCTCGCGCGATTTATCCGGCCTGTTCGACACGATCGCCGGGAACGAAGCCGATTCCGCCGCCGACTCCCGAAGCGAGACAGCCGATTGGCATCGCGAAGGCAAAGGCTGCGGCCGCCGGATGCGGACGTCGTGGTCGCGGTGCTGGGCGAGACTGTCAACCATGAGCAGCGAATCGGCCTCGCGCGCCACACTGGATCTGCCCGGCATCCAGGAGCAGATGCTGGAAGCAGTGGCTGCAACAGGCAAGCCGGTGGTGCTGGTGCTGGAGAACGGCCGGCCGCTGGATATTCGCTGGGCGTCGGAGCATGTTCCGGCGATTCTGGAGGCGTGGTATCCCGGCACGGAAGGCGGCAACGCAGTGGCCGACGTGCTGTTTGGCGATGTGAACCCGGGCGGCAAGCTGCCGGTGAGCTGGCCGCGCGCTGCGGGCGCAGGAGCCGCTCTACTATAACCACAACCTGACGCACGAGCCCGAAGACCGGCCGAATTTCACGTCGCGCTATTGGGACATGAACAGCAAGCCGCTGTATCCCTTCGGCTATGGGCTGAGCTATACGACGTTCAAGTTCGACCATCTGCGGCTGAGCAGCAAGAGCATGAAGGCGGGCGATGCGACCGAGGTTGCGGTCGACGTGACCAATACCGGCACGGTGGCCGGCGATGCGGTGGCGCAGGTCTACATCCATCAGCGGGCCGGGTCAGCGTCGCGGCCGGTGCGGCAGCTGAAGGGCTTCAAGCGCGTAGCGCTTGGGCCGGGTGAGACGCAGACGCTCAAATTCCCGCTGGGCAAGGATGAGCTGGAGTTCTGGAGTCCGCAGACGAAGGCGTGGGTCGTGGAGCCGGGCAAGTTCGATGTATGGGCGGGCGAGGACTCGACGGCGGGATTGCATGCGGAGCTGGCGGTGGAGTAGGAAGACCAGTTGTCCGTTACAGGTAGCAAGAAGAGGGCTTCTCGAATGAGAGGCCCTTTCTTGTTTCCGTTGGTGGTGGGCTCATCGAGTCAAGAATTCGGTTCTCTTCCGAACTTACGGTGGGTATGCTGTTTCCCACGGGATCTCCCTCGCTTCCCCCGGCCCGTTTTGGAGGCGCTGAATGTCCATCCGCTGGACTTGTCGCGTGGCGTGCCGGTGTGCGCCTGCAGTTCGCGTGCTTGTCTTTGTCCTGATCAGTCTTGCGGTGGGTCACGCGGCGGATGCGCCCTTCCCGGCGCGGATCGGCAATTCGGTGGTGGTGTTGACGGGGCCGTGGAAGTTCCACCCGGGCGATGACGCGAATTGGTCGCGACCGGATCTTGATGACTCGAGCTGGGGAACGTTGGACGTTACTCCGCCGGAGAACTCGTACGATCCCACGACGGGTTCAGGAGGATTTGTCTCCGGCTGGACATCGCACGGGTATCCGAATCTGACGGGGTACGCCTGGTATCGCTTGCGGGTCCGTGTGCAGGACGAAGACGCAGGCGGAACGGGTTCTTCGCTGGCTCTCGTCATGCCTCTCAACTTCGACGATGCCTACCAAGTCTTTGTCAATGGGCGCGAAATTGGTGAATTTGGACGATTCACAGCCAGGAAGGTGCTTTTTTACAATTCGGAACCGCGCTCGTTTCCACTGCCGCCCGATGTGCGCAACGGTGTCGTGACGATTGCAATCCGCTTCTGGATGGACACGAGCACCTGGCTCACCTCTCCGGATGTCGGGGGTCTGCATGGGCCTCCGCTGCTGGGAGAATCTTCTGCAGTGGAAGCGATGCTTCGCCTGGAGTGGGACGCAGTGAACCGGACCCAGGTGGGCAACCTGCTGAGCGCGACGTTTCTTTTTCTCGCGGCGCTTCTGGGTTTCACGCTCATGTGGTTCGACCGGCATGAACGGGCTTATCTGTGGCTGGGCGCCGCGTGCACGGCAGACTTTTTGTCCAGAGCGACGGTGATGACAGGCTATTATTCGACGCTTGTGTCGATGGTGTTCGAGATAGTGGTCCTGGATGTTGTGCTCCATCCGTTGTCGTTGGGGCTTTGGGCGCTGTTTTGGGCCTATTGGTTCGATCTGGAGAACATGCGCCGCATTGTGCGCATTGCCGGAGTCCTGGTCGTCCTTCTGATTCTTGGAACGGCGATGGTGCGGCCACCGCTCTACGGAAGTTGGATTCCGGTGAACGCGTCAAGCTGGCTGGTGCCGCTGACGGTTGTTCTGAAACTGCTGCTGGGAGGGCTTCTGTTGTGGGTGACGTATCGTGGCATGCGCAAGCGGCCGGCCGACGGCTGGCTCGCTTTGGCGCCCATTCTCCTGACGATCTTTTGGTCGTATCAGGAGGAACTCACGATCGTTCATGTTCCGACGATCGTACGCATTCTCGGCTTGACGATCAGCGCCGGCCATTTTGCGATTCTTTTGATGCTGGCCATTGTCTCGGTGCTGCTGATGCGGCGTTTCGTGCGCGGCCAGCGCGAACGAGAACTGTGGCGGCTGGAGATCGAGCAGGCGCGGCAGGTGCAACAAGTGCTGATCCCCGAAGCGCTGCCTACGATGGCCGGCTTCCAGCTGGCCAGCGATTATCGTCCGGCGCAGCAGGTGGGCGGGGATTTCTTTCAGATCATGCCGCGGAAAGAAGGAGGGGTGCTGGTCATCATAGGCGACGTCAGCGGCAAAGGGATGCCTGCGGCCATGACGGTCAGCCTGCTGGTGGGCACCGTCCGAACGCTCGCGCACTTTACCGATAGCCCGGGCGATATTCTGGCAGCGATGAATGTGCGCATGTTGGCACGCAGCCAGGGCGGCTTCACCACGTGCCTGGTCCTGCGGATCGCGTCGGATGGCCGTGTGACCGCTGCCAACGCCGGACATCTCGCGCCCTACCTCGGCAACAAGGAGCTGGCAGTTGAAAGCGGCTTGCCGCTCGGACTGGCAGCGGATGCGACCTATCCCGAGACAGAGTTTCGGTTGGAAATAGAAGAGCAATTGACGCTGATGACCGACGGGGTGATTGAAGCACGCAGGAAAGACGGCGAACTATATGGTTTTGAGCGGGCGGCGGCGATTGCATCGGGGCCGGCGGAGTCGATTGCATCGGCGGCGCAGGAGTTCGGGCAGGAGGACGATATTACTGTTCTGACACTGAAGCTTGTTCCGGCGCACAAGCAATCCATCAGCAAGTTCAACTCCACGGAGCTCTCGCCGACCCCTGTCTAGCGGTTAGGGGATGGCATCTCCAAGAGCCATCCAAGGGCGGTTCTGGAACAGGCAATGACCCATGCGGGTTATTACTTTCATTTTGTCGTCGCGGCCACGAGCAGAAAAATCGCGGGGTGAGTGGCCGATAGCTTGGGTGCGATGCTCTCTTCACCGCTCTATCTCCCATTGCTGTCTGGTATGGCCCTCTACCTGGGGTGGCGGAGGACGAGTCTCGAGCGGCGCAGGGGGCAATCGTGGGAGTCGCTGATCGGGCGGCTCAAGGACTGCAATGGCCGCGAACTGAGCACACAGTTCCTTTGGAGAGAGGGATTGACGGCGGGGCCGGAGGAGACGTGGGATCGGCTCGGCGGGCTGCGCGGCTTGTGGTCCATCTACAGCAACGCGCGGGTGATGATGGAGATGGCGGAGTTTGCGGCGCGCCATGAGGGTGTGGATGCAGAGATACTTGAAACCCTGCGGTGCAGTGCGGCACAGATTCGGTTTTGCGTGATGGCGGCGCTGGTGCAGTGCCAGCTGCAACAGGCGAACGAGAGCGTACGGATCCAGGCCTTTCGCGCAGCATCGGTGTATACCGGCATGGCGGCGCGGATGGCTGAGCTGCTGCGGATCCATGCGCTAACGGAGCTGCCACAGTTTGTGGCGGCGATGTAAGCAAGACAGGGAATAGGGAATAGGGATTAGAAAACAGGGAACCGAGAACATGGGTCGAACAACGAGCGCGGGGCGAATGCCTTCTGCGCTTTTTTTGTCGTTCGGGTGCTGGTGCCAGATTCGCTTCATCTCTCTCACTGCGACAAGCACAAAACTTAGGGTACGCGATGTCTGATCTTGAAGGTCACGCGACCAACGTAATGTGACCTGCGTGTGAGGCGGGGGCCATTACTGAAAGGGGAACCCCATCGGCATCGGGGTAGGATTACCGCATAACACTACTTCCTTCAGGGGGAAGGAGCAACAACGTGGGCGCATTTGAAGAAACCAAATGCAGACGCAGCATTGTCTCCGATACATTTGACTGCCTGAGGGATCAGGCACAGCGCTGGCGCGAGAAGATCGATTTGCTCGAGGCGGGGCAGAGGGTCGATCGCGAAGAGGCGATTGCCGATCTGACGCAGCTGTTGGACACATGCCAGAATCTGCGCGACGCGATTCTATCGGAAGACAGCGGAACGAGCTGGAAGACGACCACCGAACTACGTGCGCTGGTGGATCGCCTGGATGAAGTTGCAGGGAAGCGCAAACGGTATCTGGATCTGGCGCAACTGCTGGTAGCAGGAACGGTGGAGCATCGGCGCGAGCGGACCAGACAGGAACGGTTGCGGCAGCGCGACGCGGCGGTCGCGGAGTTGATGGAAGTTTCGGCGATGCCGCATCTGGAGGAGCTGCCTGGGCCTGCAGTGGAAGAGTGGCTGAACTGGGCGTGCAACCTGGAGGACGGCTCGGACGATCCGGGTCTGGCGCGGCTGAAGAGCACCTTACCGCGGGTCGATGAGTTTGTGAGCCAGCTCGAGATCGAGATGTGGAAAGATGGCTCGGTTTCAGTTGCCGAACACATCGTGAGCGCGGTGCCGGAGATCAGGACCGAAGCGATTCCGGAGATTGCAGACTCGGGCGCGACTGAAGCACCGGCAGCTGAGGCTCCATCCCACACGGAAGAAGCCAGCGTGGAAGAGGCGAAGGAAGAGGCTGGCGCGATTGCGACCGAGGAAGCTGCGCCGAAGCCAGCGGCAACCGGGAGGAAGAGTTCGGGCAAGAAGGGGCTGAAGCCATCTTTTTTCGACGAGAGCGAGCTTGACGCGCTGAAGAAGCACGTTGAAGCCGCGAAGGCGGATCCGAAGGGACACAGGAGCGTGCGAGCGCTGTTTGGTATCTCGCAGTGGCTTTTGCCGAGCGACCAGAATCCAGTGCTGCACGATACGTGCGGTATTCGGGCCCTATTGGGCTATAAGGGCAGTTCGGATTTGCTGCCTGTGAGCCCGGAGGACGCGGAGCGAGCGATTCACGCGGAGAGCGCACTGCAGCTGTTTACCGGCGGCGCCGATTTGTTGCGGTGGACCCTCGCGCAGCGAGCCGATGGCAACGAAGACGCGATTGCTTCGATTCGACGGCTGTCGATCGAGCAGATTCGCTCGTGGTTTGGCGACGTGTTCAAGATCGAGCTGGCGGAGCCACAGGTGCTCGATATGTTTCGGCTGACCGCGGGGATCCCGCTGCTGGTGGGAGAACTACACAGGCTGGTGCTGCCGAATCCGAAGACACCGCCGACGTGGCTTGGCTACGCGATCTGGACCAACGTGAAGGCGAGCTTTGAGCGCCGGTTGCCGGTGCTGGCGCGCGAGCTGCGCAACGGGTCGCCTGCTGTACGGCTGACGGAGCAGGATATCCGGGTGCTGAAGATGGTGATCATCGCCAGCGACGACTCGACGCCGGAGAACCTGTGGATGCACCTGACACACGACTGGGACACCTATCGCAGGCCGGAGCTTCAGGCGCTGAGCTCGAAGGACGAGCCCAGTGTCGAATTGCTGCAGAGCCTGGGACTGCTGCCGGTCAACAGCGAAGGCGGTTCGGATCCGTTGAAGAGGTTGGTGCCGGTAGATGCGGACGATGCGCTACGGCAGATCGTGAATTATTTATAACTAGACGATAGTGGTGGAAAGCTGAAGTGGGGCGGACGCAGACACCGCCCCACTTTGCTTTTTGGTGGCGCTTAGCTCGCGCGCAATGCGACGAGCGGGTTGATACGTGAAGCGCGGCGCGCAGGGATGTAGCCGGAAAGCGCAGCGACCCCAATCAATGCGATGGCCATGACAATGTAGGTCACGCTATCCCACGGCGAGGTGGCGAAGAGCAGCGAGGCGATGAGCCTGGCTGTGGCGAGCGATGCCATGGCGCCAATCACGACACCGACCAGAGTGAGACGAAGAGTGCTGACGAGAATCTGGCGCTGCACGATACCCGCTGTGGCGCCGAGGGCCATGCGAATGCCGATCTCGGAGGTCTGGCGGGTGACGGAGTAGGAGATGACGCCGTAGATGCCCAGAGCAGCGAGCAGCAGACCGAGACCGGCGAAGGCGCCGACGAGGAGCATGAAGAAGCGGCGCGGCGAGTTGGCGTGGTCGACGAGGGACTGGATAGGGCGGAACTCGGCGAGGGGTTGTTGGGGGTTGAGATCGCGCAGTGTGCGCAGCACGCTGGTGGCGAGCGTCGCCGGCGGCAGAGTAGTACGGACGACGAGCTCGGCGCCGGTGGGGCTGGCTTGCGTGACCGGGTAGTAGATCTGCCAGCCGACTTCGCCGTCGGTATTCTCTTCGTGCACGTCGTCGACGACGCCGATCACGTCAAGATCGTTTTTCGGATCACTTTTGGGATCGTTGGTGATGGCTTGTCCGACTGGGTCGTTGTTGGGCCAGTGAGCGTAGGAGGCGAGGAAGCGCGCGTAGGACTGGTTGATGACGACGACGCTCTGGTTGTGCGGGCCGTCGGACCAGACGAAGTCACGACCGCGAAGCCGCATGCCCATGGAGTTGAAGTAGCCCGGCGTGACGACATAGACAAGCGGTCCGCTGATGCCTTCGGGGCGCTTGATGCCTCTGGGCAAGGGCAGTCCCCAGGAACGATTCTGCGTGAGCGGAAGGTAGTCGGAGATGCCGGCGCCTTCGACGCCGGGGATGGCGCTGACGCGGCTAAGAATCTGCTGGAAGATTGCGGTGCGTTTCTGTGTGGTGAGGTCGCCGGTTTTGTCTCCTGGGACGTTATCGTCGTATGCGACTTTGACGGCGGCAGCGCGCTCGGGCTGGAAGCCCAAGTCGACGTCGAGCACATGCATGAAGCTGCGCAGGAGCAGGCCGGCGCCGACGAGGAGCATACACGCCAGAGCGACTTCCGTTACGACGAGAACGGAGCGGGTGCGTTCGTGTTTGCGGCTCTGGCCTGAACCGGCACTTGTGTCCTTGAGGGTCTCGTGAAGATTGCCGCCCGCCATGCGCAGGCCGGGGACGAGGCCGAAAAGAATAGCGGACGCGGAGGCGATGAGGACGGTCCATGCGAGTGCATCGCCGTCGATGTGCAGCGTGCTGAGGAGGGGGAGTGCGATTGCGCCCTGATGGGCGAGCCATTGCACGAGGGTGAGAGCGAGCAGGAGGCCGAAGACTGCGCCTGCGCCGGAGAGGACGAGACTTTCGGTGAGCAACTGGCGCACGATGCGGGCGCGGCTGGCGCCGAGAGCGCCGCGCATGGCGAATTCTTTGGAGCGGGCGGCGGCGCGGGCGAGGAGCAGGTTGGAGAGATTGACGCAGGCGATGAGGAGGATGGCGCCGACTGCGGACCAGAGAACGATGAGCGACTTGCGGAGTTTGCCGCCGATGTAGTCCTTGAGCGGGACGGGAACGATGCCGTCTTCAACGCCATGCTTGGCATAGGAGCCGCAGGACTGCGGATACTTGTTGTTCCAGCACAAGGAGGGTGCTACGCGGTCGGCATCTTCGCGGGCCTGTGCGAGGGAGACGCCGGGCTTGAGGCGGCCGATCATGGTGACGATGTTGCCCCAGTCGCGCGGCGGGCCATAGAGATTGAGAGGGGTGATGGCGTCGACTTTGGTGCCGGGAGCGAAGATAGCCCCGAAGTCGAAGGACGCGGGAAGCACGCCGATGACGGTGGTTTGATGGCCGTTTATGTCGTATGTCTTGCCGACGATGTTGGGATCGGCGTTGAACTGGCGGCGCCACCACGCGTCACTGAGGAGAATGACAGGAGCTGCGCCGTTGCGTGCGTCATCGGAGGTGAAGGTGCGGCCCATGGAGGGTTGCACGCCGAGGACCTGAAAGAAGTTGGCGATGACATCGATGACTGGTGGCGGTGATGGGAGTGCTGCCGAGCTTAAGGCTGAGGTTGTCGGGGCTGGAGTAAGGGAAGTAGCCGGTGACGTCTTGATAGGAGCGGCTGCCGACGCGGAATTCGTCATAAGCGTCGGTGGAGTATGTCGCGCAGGAGAGTCCGCATTTGGTGGGCGGGGGAGCGATCCAGAGGAGCTGCTGGGCGTTGGGAAAGGGGAGCGGGCGCAGCATGAGGGTGTTGACGACGCTGAAGACGGCGATGTTGGCACCGATGGCGAGGGCGAGGATGAGGACGGCGACGGTGGTGAAGCCGGGGTCGCGACTGAGGGTGCGTAGAGTGTATTTGAGGTCCTGGAGAAGAATGTCGAGACTCATAAAACCGCGTGCCTCCCGGTGATGTTCGCGTGCTTGCTGGATGCCGCCGAAGCGAATCATGGCCTGACGGCGCGCCACTGCGTGGGGCAGACCCCTTTGAATGCCTTCTTCGATTGCAAAGTCGATGTGGGACGCGAGCTCGGCATCGAGGTCGGCATCGCGTTGACGACGAAACAGGAAGGCACGAAGGCGGCCGATAGAACGCAAAAGGCCGCTCATGCGGGCTCCTCTCCCTTGTTCATTGCAAGCACGCGATCCATGACGCCGGTGAGACGCTCCCAGTCGTGGGCTTCGGTGGCGAGCCGGCGGCGGCCGGACTTGGTGATGGAGTAGAACCTGGCTTTGCGATTGTTGCTGGAGACTCCCCAGGCGGAGGAGATGAGGCCGGATTGCTCCAGACGAACGAGAGACGCGTAGATGGTGCCTTGGTTGAGGAGGACTTGATTGCCGCTGACTTGCTCAATGCGGCGCGCGATGCCGTAGCCGTGGAGCGATCCCATGGCGGCGAGGGTTTTGAGGACCATGAGATCGAGGGTTCCCTGGAGGAGGTCGAGCTTGGGTGACATGCGAGCGGACTCCTGTGGCGTCAACACAGGAGTGTATCGCCGGGCCTGTGGGGATGCCACAGGAATGTGACGAACGGCAGCAGTTGTCCATGCGCAGGGAATCTTGGATGGCCGTCTTGGGCCGAAGCCGATCTTTCCGCGTCCGATACTCGGGCCGGTGCGGAGTGCACGAGGGTGTAGTTATTCCTTTACATATATATATTTGTTAGTTAGTCAATAAAGAGCCTAGAACCCGCATGAATACTGGAGACTCCGCATCCTGAATGCCGCAGAAGGGGCATATTGCAATCCCCTTGCCGGTTGGAGAGTTGCCTCGGAAGTAGCATTGTTCGGGCACAGAGAGTCGCATAGGCTGCGTAGAGGTGAAGAGTGCGTTCACTCTCGTTGCCGAGTTCGAAGCATGAGGCGCCGCGATTCTCTTCTCATGGGTCCAATTCGCGTTTTCTGTCCTGGTGTTTGCTTACCTCGTTGCGCGGAGGGTTCAGCTGCACCGGCGCAACCTGCGATCGTGGGGCGCGATTGTAGAGAAGCTGCGACCTGGGTTAGGGAAGGCTGCGAGGAGTGCAGAAGTTGCGGCGGATCTGGATAAGAGCTTCACCAGCGAAGCGATCGAAAGGCGCGCGCGGAGTGCGCAAGGCAGGCGCCAGATGTATCGCGGCGCAGGCACCATGATGGAGATGGCCGACTACGCGGAGCGGAACGGCGGAGCTGAGACTGCGCCTGTGGTGGGGAGCCTGCGGAGCCATGCGCTAGCGATCCGGATGGCAACGGCGAAAGATGCGGCACGAATCCCAACACAAAAATAAGTCAGAGCGCAGGTGTGACATTCCTGCGTCGATCCCGGCTAAGTGAGGGCACGGTCGAGGTGGACGTAGCCGCCGTCAACGATGAGGTGCTGGCCGGTGGTGTGTGCGGACTGCGTGGGGGAGAGCAGGAAGACAGTGGCCGCAGCGATTTCGGACGACAACGTCATGCGATGGCCGAGAGGAATTTTGTCGGTGATGCGTTTGAGCTGTGCGTCGGGGTCGCCGAGGGTGTCGAGCCAGCGGCGGTAGAGGGGCGTCATGACTTCGGCGGGCAGGACGGCATTGACGCGGATGTTGTGTGCGAGGAGCTCCGCAGCCCACTCGCGGGTGAGGGCGAGCTGTGCTCCTTTGCTGGCGGCGTAACCGGAGGTATTGCCCTGGCCGGTGAGCGCGACCTTGGAGCTGATGTTGACGATGGCGCCCTGGGTGCGTTTGAGTGCGGGCAAAGCGTAGTGAGCGAGCGCGTAATAGTGGATCAGGTTTTTGTTGAGGCTTTGTACGAAGGCATCGACGGAACCGTGCTCGAGGCCCACGCCGTCGTTGACGCCGGCGTTGTTGACGAGGGCGTAGATGTCGCCGTGCCGATCGAGGATTTCGGCGATGGCGGATTGGCAGCGTGCGAGGTCCTCGAGGTGGGCTTCAACAAAGCTGCATTGGGTGTGGGCGGCTTCCATTTCGGCGAGGAAGGCTTG
This sequence comes from uncultured Gammaproteobacteria bacterium, assembly GCA_963813755.1. Taxonomy (GTDB): domain Bacteria; phylum Pseudomonadota; class Gammaproteobacteria; order Steroidobacterales; family Steroidobacteraceae; genus Bog-1198. The sequence continues at coordinate 49,789 of CAWEZY010000004.1, forward strand.
CACGTTTTGGGAGCGGCGGCCGAGGACGACGACACGTGCTCCTTCTTCGAGGCAGGCGCGCGTGATGCCAGCGCCGATGCCTGCGCCGCCGCCGGTGACGACGATGAGTTTGTCTTGGAGGCCGAGGTCCATGCGGAGATTATTGTTGCATGGCGGGTGGGGAATAGAGGCGGTCCGTTGCGGAAGGCAAGGATTCCGGGGCTGAAGCCCCTTCTTTGCTCGCGCCGATTCAGAGGCCTAAAGGCCTCTGCTCCCTCCACTAGCTTAAGCCGGACAGGACGAGCATGCGGGGTTCGGTCATTTCCTGGATGGCGGAGCGGATGCCTTCGCGGCCTAGGCCGGAGTCTTTAACGCCACCGTAGGGCATGGGGTCGAGACGCCAGCTGGGTGTGTCACCGACGATGAGCGTGCCCACTTCGAGTTCGCGATAGGCGGTGAGGATGCGGCCGGCATCCCGTGTGAGCAGACCGGCCTGGAGCCCATAGCGGGAGTGGTTGACGTCGGCGAGGGCCTGCTCGAAGTCGTCGTAGGGCTCGACGAGGGCGACCGGACCGAAGAGTTCTTCGTCGCGGATCTTCATGCCGGGCTGCGTGGCGGTGAGGACTGCGGGTGCGATGAGAGAGCCTTTGCGCTCGCCGCCTGCGACGAGCTTGGCGCCGCCGTCGACAGCTTCTTTGATCCAGGATTCAATGCGTTCGGCTTCAGTGAGGCGGACGAGGGGACCGACTTCAGTGGCTTCGTCGGCGGGGTTGCCGGGAACGAGCTTGGCGGCGATGTCGACGAGTTTCCAGAGGAACGATTGGAAGATGCGGCGCTCGACAAAGACGCGCTGCACGCTGATGCAGGATTGTCCGGCGAAGCCGAAGGCGGCGTGAGCGGTGCGGAGGGCAGCGTCGTCGAGATCGGGCCAGTCGCCGTGGACGATGAGGGCTGCATTGCCGCCGAGCTCGAGGAGGACGCGCTTGCGGCCGGAGTGGGCCTTGATCTCCCAGCCGACTTTGGCGGAGCCGGTGAAGCTGACGAGTTTGATGCGGTCTTCTTTTTCGGCGAGCCAGGCGGTGTCGGCGTTGGAGAGGGTGAGGATGGCGAGAGCTTCTTCGGGCCAGCCGGCTTTGAGGATGAGTTCGCCGAGGGCCAGCGCAGTGAAGGGAGTTTGCGGCGCGGGCTTGAGGACGATGGGGCAGCCGGCGGCGAGGGCGGGTGCGACCTTGTGGGCGACCAGGTTGAGCGGGAAGTTAAAGGGCGTGATGGCAAGGACGGGTCCGACGGGAAAGCGCTGGACTAATCCCCAGCGGTTTTCGTTGCCCTCGGTGAGGTCGAGGGGGATGGATTCGCCGCCGAGGCGCACGGCTTCTTCGGAGGCGGTTTTGAAGGTGAGGACGGCGCGATCGACTTCGGCGCGGGCCAGACGCAGGGGCTTGCCGGCTTCGGCGACGATGAGCTGAGCGAAACGGTCTTTTTGATCCACGAGTGCAGCGGCGATGTCTTCGAGGATTTCGCGGCGTTTCCAACGAGGAAGGGCGCGGGTGCGGCGCAGGCTGGCGACGGTATGATTCACGGCCTGGCGAGCATCGGCGCGCGTGGCGACGGTGACGCGGCCGACGAGGCCGTTGTCCCACGGGGAGCGGACTTCGAGAGCCTCACCGTCGATCCATTCTTTGCCACAGAGGAGGAAGCCGGTCTGCGAGCCGGGGCGCATTTTCATGGAGAGCACTCCTGAGGTTCCTGGAGACGATGGTACTAGGACGGGGGGAGATGCGAGCGGCTAGTGTCGCGCGGAGCTGGCGTCGTCGTTCCCGTATGACCGGGCTTGAACCAAGGCGAGCAGGTCCTGGGGAGTTTGGAGCTTGTCCTGCAGCATCGCAGCGACGATATCGTGCTCGAGCAACTCCGGGGTAGGGGAGGAGACTTCGGAAGCCGCGGTTTGACCGGGCAAATGAACAAGGAAGACAGGCCTCTCATCGAAGAGACCCTTGGAGACGGCCTCCTCTTCCGGCGTCCAACCGTCCAAACCTCTCCACAGGGGTACTCTCCAGGAGTGATCGGAAGAAACGATCACCGTGGTCTGGTCCTTTTCGGGGGTCTGATCGACGTCGTGCATGAGAGCGGCCAAGGCGTCATCGGCCAGCGCCAGGTTGTCCAGGTAATTTCCGCACTCGCAGAACTTGTGGGTTCTTCGGTCATAGAATCCCGGCGGATGAGGAACCGGTATATGCAGAAAGACGAAATGGACGCTGCGATCTTGAATGAGATGGTGTGCGCGTGCCATCAACTCCAGAAAGTTTCCGTGTCTCGGGCCGATCATTTCCGACTTGTCTGCTCCAGGATTGAAGAGGAACGCGGGAATCAAAACCATGGCGTTGGCAAAGGCCGAGCGATCGTCGGATGCTCCCATCACTTCTGCAGGAATCCGCGCCTGTGCGCCTGGGCCCCACCAGCATGCTGTCAATTCCGAACGAAAGATTCGGCAATAGGGGTTGTACCAACCCACAATCCCCGGACTCCAGCCATTGGAATGGGCCAGTCCGAACAACGTCCGATCGGGATCGAGAGCCTGCAGGGAATGCTGCGCAGGGTCAACGTAAAAGAGCATGCCTTGGGAATTGCTGACGATATCGTGGATATCTTTTCCTGCTAGCAGAGAAGGAATGATGCGGTCGGTCAAGAAACCGACAGGTGCGATCTGTGAGAAGGAAGTGCTTTTGGAGCGCAGGGACCGAAGGTTTGGATAATCCGTTCCCTGGGGCGAATGGTCGAAGACGAGGTTGTAGGACAGTTCGTCGAAGAGGATCCAAACAATGCGTTTCTGGACGTGTGCCTGCTGGGCCTGCACGATGGAGAGATCGGAGGTTGCAGGTAGATCCGGTGCCAGGGTCAGGCGGATCAACTCCGGGATCAGCCACAACAGACAGAGGGCGGTGGCGGCCAGGATGTTGCGGATTCTCCCGATGAAGAAACGACTCATTTGTGGCCGCCACACTGCGAACAGGCCAAACATGACGGATACGGCAATGCGGAAAAACGGGTTGGAGAACAGGCGATTCGCGTCGGCTAAATGAGGGACGCCGGGCGTGATCCCCCCATTTTCCACATAGTGATTGGTCTGCCACTCCACGAGGAAAAACAAGACGAGATCAACGCCACGCAGGAAGACGGCTCCACTGATTGCGGCTGCGAAGATCGTGCGGGGCAGAGGAGGAAAACGGTTCTGCAGGTAGACGATGAAGGCGAAGGCCAGGAGGATGACGGCGAGGAGGGCGATCAGGATGCCGAAGATCAGATTGGCTTGATGAAGGTGGTGATGGTAAAGCGCGATCTTGCTGGGATAGAGGAGTTGCACATAGTACGGCAAGGAGACGAGGAGGCCGGCACCGGCCGCCTCAAAGGCCCAGCGTGCTTTTATCTTCATGGAACCTTCTCGACGAGCCGGAGGGTTCTCCCGTTGGCCAGGCGCTCGCAACTGCGGACAGCGAATCTCTTCGAGAGCGAACGGACGAAGTAGTCTTCGTCGAGGTGAGCATAGAGCTCATCGCGTCCTCGGCTGAGTTGCTCGAACTTTGGATCTTCTTTGGGAATCCACTCGAGGATTGCCCAGCGCGAGGTGATCTCAGCGAGTTGATCGAGGAGGGCTGGGAGAGGAATCTGGTCGGATACGAGAAGGTGGTGCAGAACGCCGAGCATCAGGACGCAGTCGAATCGGCCCTGCGCGCGAGAAAGGAGGCTGGGGCATTCCTCGTTCCTCCATCCGACGGCCGGCGTGGGTCGCGCAAAGTCCACGATGAGCGGCAGGATGGATAATCCGGCGCTGTGAGCCTTGTTCCAGTTGAGGTCGGATGCCTGGACATCGCTGTCCCATGCGACCACGTCGGCTCCACACGAGGCGGCAATGCGTGAATAAATGCCGGTATTGGCGCCGACATCGAGAACGTGCACAGGCTTTATTTCTGCGAGGGCGCGTTGAACGAAATCTTGTTTGGCCGTTTGTTCTTGCGACTTGTAATGTGCCGCGGTATCGGCATAGTTGCTCCATCGCGAAGCGCGAGCGGAAGGTTTGAGGGAGAGCAATCGCTTGCGCGCTGCGCGCAGAGTGCTGCGTATTACTGCCGTGGCAAGGTCGGCAGAAACCTGCTGCCTTGGCCCACTGGGGCGGACTTGTTTGAGACGGGAATTGCGCTCAAGGAGCATTGGGAGTGTGACCAGGGAGCGAAGCGGGTCGCACCACTGCTGGGCGAGGGATAGCCAGGGCGCCAGGTCAGCAGGCTCGTAGCCATCGCGCCGCTGCTGCGAGGCGGAGAGGGGCCATCCAAGATAGACATGCGCGGCGAGAGGAAGCAAGAAGGTGCGCACGAATTGCGCGTAAGCCATCCATAATGGACTCTTCGGGTCTCTTTGATCGAAAGAGAGGACGTCTACGAAGATAGGTTGTGCTCCCGAGAACAGGATATTCAACGGAGTGGCATCTTTGAGAATGTAGCCGGCGGCGAGGGCTTCGCCGCATAAGTCAAGAGTAAGTAGACCCGCGCTCAGCCATTGACCGGGCGTCCATTCCCACGGGTAGGAGGGGAAGAAGATACGCTCGTGCTCGAGTAACAACGGGTTATCGGGAAGAGAGGCGACGACTGCGGTGGGGACAAGGCGGCGTGTCTTCATCCACTCCTGAGCGAGTGGCGATTGAATCCAGGAAAGCACATTTATTGCATGGTGAGGGTAAACTTCGCGGAGAACACGATCGCCATCCGAGAAGAGCCTTCCCTGCGGGTCACGAAAGGTCGGGGCATCGATCAGCACGGAGAGATTCTCAGGGAGCGACGTCTGTTGGCGATTGCTCCTTGTGCTTGAAGAATCGAGCAACGAAATCTCCAATTCGCTTCCGCACAAGGAGGGCAAATCCCAAAAAAGTGGAACCCACGATCTGCATCAGCAAGAGACCTGCACCCGGATCCGCATAGGCGTATGCAGGCCGAGCAAAGACACACAAGGCTAAAACAAGCCAGACAGAGACTAGGCCGCTATGGGCACTTCGGGTCAAGCGCATAAGGGTTCACAAGAGGAGGAATGATTTAGGAACGAATTTTTAAGTCATGGTAGCACGATGTAAGTTGACCATTATTTGCAAAATAGGAACTGGGAGGCGCACGCCAATAGTCGAAGGTAACCTTTCGAAGACCCGGAAGAGAGCGATGGAAAGGGGAAGGTTACTTCAGTGTGTCAGGGGGTTGGCGGCGAGTCGCAGTTCCTTTCTGGATGCGAGGTGTTCGATGCAGCCAAGATGACATCGATCGGTCCCTATACTGGCGGTGCAGGTGAAATGGGGCGAGCGTTGAGGATCGGCCAGTGAGCGGAAGGCGATGGGTGGGTTTCGCGCTGATCGGAGCGGGCGCGGTAATCCTGGTTTCGTGGGGATGGTCTCTGTCTCATGCCAAGCCGCTTGGGGGTCTGGACTTCAGAGCACTGTATGAGGGAGCAGCGTGTCTCATCCATCATCACGACCCCTTCAATCCTGGGGAGGTGAGGGCGTACTACATTGCGACGGGCGATGCGCGGTTGTACCCGGGGTGGGCGCTCTATACTCTGACGCTGCTGAATTATCTGCCGACGATCTATCCATTCACCGTGCCGTTTGCTTTGTTGCCCTGGGCGACCGCACAGGCAATTTGGACGGCGCTGACGGCGATCATTCTCTTTGTGGCGGCACTGCTGATGTGGCGGCGCGCTGAGAAGGATGCGCCGCTGGTAGCCGGCTGCCTCATCGGGTTCCTGCTGGCGAACAGCGAGATCATCTTGAGCGGTGGAAACGCGGCTGGATTTGCGGTGGGTCTGTGTACGATCGCGGCCTGGTGCTGGATTGAAGAGCGATGGGCGTGGGCGGGAGTTCTTTTTTTCGCAACGAGCCTGGCGATGAAGCCACACGATGGGGGACTGGTCTGGCTCTACTTCCTAGTTGCGGGCGGAAGATATCGAGCGCGCGCGGCGCAGGCTCTGGCGGTGGATGTTGTGGTGGGAATCGGGTCGCTCTTGTGGGTGTGGCAGGTTGCACCGCACTGGTATGCCGAGCTGCGGCAATTGATGGCAATCTATGCGGCGCATGGTGGCGCGAACGATCCTGGGATCCTTGGCGGTCCGACGAATGCGTTTCGGAACTTCAGCATGGCCGTGTTTCCCGGGATGGTGTGTAATCTGCAGTCGATTGCGGCGGTGTTTCGGGACGATCCGCGATTCTATAACCCGTTCACTTATCTCTTCTGTGCGCCGTTTCTGGCGGTGTGGGCTTTCGTTACGTTTCGCGCGGAGCATTCAAAGGCGGGAGCATATCTCGCGCTGGCGGCGATCGTACCCTTTACGCTGCTCATCACATATCACCGGACGACGGACACAAAACTTCTGATTTTGACAGTGCCTGCGTGTGCACTGCTCTGGGCGAGAGGCGGAGCAATGGGAAAGCTAGGTCTGGTCCTGACGAGCGTGGGGGTCTTTATCACGGGCGATATTCCTTTGGTGGTTATAGGGCGGGCAGTTGGGCAGCCGGACTGGTTGCACGCGGGATGGCTTAAGAAGGTGCCGATGGTCCTGATGTACAGGCCCGTGCCGTTGATCCTGCTGGCGATGGGGATGTTTTACTTGTGGGCCTATGTGATGGGTGCGGGAGTTAAGTTGAACACGTCCGAATCTGGCGCTGCGGTGCACGAGCCGAGGGCTAATTTAGACTAGTCGCCTATGGCGCATGAGAGCCGGACCCGGAGAAAGCTGCCGTTTGACCCTGACGAGGCCATCGCACATCTCAAGAAGAATGACCCGAAGCTCGGAGCGCTGATTGAGCGCGTGGGCGCATTCACGATGCGGCTGGACGCTTCGCCGTCGCCGTTTGAGTCGCTGCTGGAGGCGATTGTGTATCAGCAATTGCATGGGAAGGCGGCGGCGACGATTCATCGGCGCGTGCGCGAGTATTTTGGGGGTGATCCGACGCCGCAGCTCTTGATCGATGTGCCGGATGAGCGGCTGCGGGGATGCGGAGTTTCGGGGAACAAGATCAAAGCGATGAAGGATCTCGCCGCGAAGACGCTGGATGGGACGGTGCCATCCAATGCGGCGATCCGGAAGATGCCGGATGCGGATATTGTGGAGCGGCTGACGGAAGTGCGCGGCATCGGGCCGTGGACAGTGGAGATGCTGCTGATCTTTCGGCTCGGACGGCCGGATGTGCTGCCGGTGACGGACTACGGAATACGCAAGGGATATGCGCTGACGTTCCTGAAACTGCCGAAGTTGAAACCGGTGGAGGCGAAGGATCTCCCGAAAGCAGATGTTCTGTTTCGGCGGGGCCGGAAGTGGGCGCCATTCCGGTCAGTGGCGAGCTGGTATCTTTGGCGGGCATGCGATCTGGCGAAGGACAGGGATTAGGGAGAGTGGTCGGCGTTCGCAATTCGGAGAACTGGTTGTATAAATGGCCCCGACGAAAGCTGGAAAACCACAGGGGTTAAAACCTCTTAGTTTTGGCACAGTTTTCGGCACGACTGAAGTCGTGCTCTGACACAAAGCCATTTATGCAACCACTTCTCGAGTCTTCGCGCAGGTGTATAGCGTCCGGGGCGTAGAGCGGACGAGCTGCTGCCGGGCCTAGAATAGAGAATCCGGCAGTCCCCTGCCAAACAAGGATATTCGATGGCCTCGACGAAGCGCTTCATTTGCATTCATGGGCATTTTTATCAGCCGCCGCGCGAGAACCCGTGGCTGGAGACGGTGGAGACGCAGGATTCGGCTACTCCTTATCATGACTGGAACGAGCGGATCGCCGCGGAATGCTACGCACCCAATGGTGCAGCGAGGATCCAGAACGCCAAGAATCAGATTACGCGGATTATCAATAACTATGCGCGGATGAGCTTTAATTTCGGGCCGACTCTGCTGAGCTGGCTGAGGGATTATGCGCCGCGGACGCATCGCATGATTGTGGACGGAGAGCGCAGGAGCAGGCGCAGCTATAAGGGGCACAGTTCGGCGCTGGCGCAGGTTTACAACCACATCATTATGCCGCTGGCGAGCCGGCGCGATCGCATCACGCAGATCAAGTGGGGCATCGCCGATTACCGGTATCACTTCGGGGCGCCGCCGGATGGAATGTGGCTGGCCGAGACGGCAGCGGATACCGAGACATTGGAACTGCTGGCGGACTGCGGAATTCGATTCACGCTGTTGGCACCGCACCAGTGCAAGCGGGTACGTCCGCTAAGCACTTCCGGTGTGAGTGATCTTCTCAAGCATTCAGGCGCTGGGGAAGTTGCCGAGGCGACTGCGACGGCCGCGTGGACGGATACGGCGAATGCATCGGTGGATACGACGCGGCCTTATCAGGTGCGTTTCAAGTCAGGGAAGTCGTTGGCGGTTTTCTTTTATAACGGACCGGCATCGCGTGCGATTGCATTTGAGGGACTGCTCAACTCGGGCGAGAACTATGTGGCGCGCTTGAAAGCAGGTTTTAAGGAGAGCGACAGCACACACGCGCAACTGGTGCATGTGGCGACGGATGGGGAGTCGTATGGGCACCACCACAAGCACGGCGAGATGGCGCTGGCGTATGCGCTGCGGCTGCTGGAGCAAGACAAGACGGTGAAGCTGACGAACTACGGGCAGTTTCTGGCGCAGTTTCCACCGGAGTACGAGTGCGAGATTGTGGACGACACATCGTGGAGCTGCGTGCATGGGGTGGAACGGTGGCGGTCGGACTGTGGGTGCAATGGGGGCAAAGCGGGATGGAACCAGAAGTGGCGCGGTCCACTGCGCCAGGGACTGGACGAACTACGCGATGCGATCGCTCCGCTGAGCGAGGAAGAAGGCAAGAAGATCTTCAAGGACGTATGGAAGGCGCGCGACGAGTATATTCACGTGATCTTATACCGCACGGAGGAGGCGGTAGATCGATTCTTCGCGGAGCAGCAGAGTCACGGGCTCACGGCGGAGGAGCGGATTCGCGGTCTGGAACTGATGGAGATGCAGCGGCACGCGCAGTTGATGTACACGAGCTGCGGCTGGTTCTTCGACGACATTTCCGGGATCGAGACGGTGCAGGTGATCGCGTATGCGGCGCGGGTACTGCAACTGGCGAACGATCTGTTCGGCGAGAAGGCGGCGACACTGGAGAGCGCGTTTATGGCGCGGCTGGCCGAGGCAAAGTCGAATGTGCCCGAGGCGGGTGACGGTGCGCGCATCTACAGGGACAAGATCAAGACGATGGAAGTGGGCCTGGAGCAAGTGACCGCGCACTTTGCGATCAGCAGTGTGTTCTCGTCGTTTGGCGAGGAGATGGATCTTTTTTGTTTCCGGGTGAAGCGAATCTCGTATGACGTGTACACGTCGGGGCGCGGGAAACTGGCGCTGGGGCGGGCGCATGTGGCCAGCGCAATCACGGGGGAGCAGGAGACGTTCAGCTTTGCGGTGCTGCACTTCGGCGATCAGAATATTACAGCTGCAGTGAAGCCATACGCGGAGAGCGACGCAAAGGCGTTTGAGGATTTCGCCGTGCAAGCTTCGGATCACGTACTGAAGGCAGATTTTCCGGAGGTGATCCGGATGATCGACCGGCATTACGGGCACGTGGACTATTCGTTGACTTCGCTTTTCACCGACGAACAACGGCGCATCATGCAGCTGATTCTGAATACGACGCTGTGGGATATCGAGAGCTCGCTGACGAGCATCTACGAGGACCACGCGAGCCTGCTGCACTTTCTGTCGCAGGCCGGACTGCCGAAGCCGCCGGCGCTGTCGTTGGCGGCGAGCTTTGCGATCAATGCCGGACTACGGCGCGCCCTGGAGAGCGAGCCCATCGATCTGGCTGCGTTGCGTTCGCTGCTGCATCTGGCGAAGGCCGACCAGGTGCCGCTGGAGAAGGTGACGCTGAGCTACATTGCAGACCAGCGCATGAAGCGGGCGATGGTGGAGCTGCAACTTTCGGCCGGTTCGCTGGAGATGCTGGACCGCGCGCTGGCCTTGGCGCGGCGGCTGGCGGAGATGCCCTTCGATTTGAACCTGTGGCAGGCGCAGAACATGTGGTACGAAATTCTGCGCAGCTCGAACTATGCGCTGACGGCGCTGGCCGACGATGAGCGGCCGAAGTGGGACAAGGACTTTGCGGAGCTGGGTGCATGCCTTTCGATCGACTGTGAGGCGATCAAAGAGCAGGACCAGTTGGCGGAGACGACGGGAGACTGAAGAGCACGCCTACGCGCGCTGCTTCCTCCCGAGACTTACAGACGTGCGGTAGGGGCAGCCGGATCAGATGTGGGCCTCGCGGCCCTGGGCCGGGATCCATGCCCGTGGGGGCAGGTATCACGGTTTCTTGCGGCTGGGTTGGTGGATTGACCGGGTAGGCCTGTTCGACGGCGGTGCGGAGCTGGCGGAGCAACGGGACGTTGGGCGGTTCGAGGCCATCGTCTTGCCGGCCGGTCCAGATCGGAGTCTCCCGTTTTCCGTCGCCGTTGGGCAGAAAGACGCGGAGCATGTCATCGGGTGGCCCGACTTCGGCACGGGCGCCGATATCGTCGGTGGCCGGATCCTGCACCGAAGAGGGATTGCGGCTGCCGGTTGAGACGCGCGGAACAGAGGAGCCGAGCGAGCCGCCCGCGGTTCCCTGGACGGAGGCGAGACGGCCTTTGCGGACGACGAAGATCAAGTCGGCGTCGCCTGGGGTGGTGACAAGGACGTAGCGCTTCCAGTCGCGGATACCGTCCATGACGTCGCCAATAGCCTCGCGATCTTCAGGGAAGAGATTGGGACGGGTGATGTCTCCGTCCTCGGCGCGCACGTAGACGTAGCGCGCGTTGTTGAAGGCGGCGGAGGGCGCGGAGTTTTTCTTGGAGTGCTTTTGCGCGGGGAGCGACGACGGAGCTGAGCGCGAGGAGCAGAGCGACGACGGTAAGAGATTTCATAGCGGGCCCTCGGAGAGAAAAGCACGGCGGGTCGGCCGGGCTCTCCCGCAAGAAGAGTACGCCGAAGGAAAGGGTTGCGCTATGGGGGCGGTAGGGCCGGCGGGGAGTACCGTTGGGTGCGGGTGCGTCTGCTAGCGGGGTTGGTTTCCCGAGGCAGCAGGAGCATACTGGGGGCATGGCCACGCTGCCCATCGACGAGCCTTTGGTGACGGTCGGAGAGTATCTGAGGACCGTCTACGAGCCCGACTGCGACTACGTGGACGGACGGGTCGAGGAACGAAACGTGGGCGAATTCGATCATGGGCTTCTGCAGCATTGGCTTGGCGCACTGTTTATGAAGAATCGGGACGCATGGGGTGTGCTGGCGGTGACAGAGGTGCGCACGCAGGTGAAGCGGACGCGCTTCCGCTGCCCGGACGTTTCGGTGTTGCGCGCGGATGCGGCGCGGGAGCAGATCATCACGCACCCGCAGTTGATTGCGATCGAGATTCTGTCGCCGGAGGATCGGCTGAGCCGGATGCAGACGAAGATCGACGACTATATCGAATTCGGCGTGGAGCATGTCTGGGTGATCGATCCCGAGACGCGGAAGGCCTGGACGGCGGATCGCACGGGACTGCACCTGGTGCAGGATGGAGAGTTCAGCGTGCCGGGGACGCCGATTCGCGTGGTGCTGAGCGAGATGTTTGCGGAGCTGGATCGGTAGGAACTTCGCCTTTGAACCGTACCTGGAGATTCCCCCGTTCGATATACTCTATTTCTGTCGTGTAGTCTGTGCATCTGCTCCTCGTGTGACCCTGCCACGAACGAGGTGAAGGACAGTCCTCGGGTTACTGCTGGCGTCCGAATGCCGATGTCTCCTTCTAAAGCTCTTCGTTAGGCCACCAGATGACATATCGCGGCTATATCTTGCTGCTGACGTGACCGGCGGGGCGAAAGCTCGCGGTCGTTTATGTCTTGCATGAGCGCTGGAATCCGCGTTATCCCGACTGGTCGAATCATTCCGGGCGTTTCCAAATATGCGTTGAAGGGAGCCATCCTTGTTATGCCTGAAGGAGGATTCTCGTATTACATGAACGCGGTGGAGTGGCGGAAGGACAAGTACGAAGACTACATCACCAAGGACCTGATTGCAGATGTCGAGAGCCGTTTCCCGGCAAACCATGATCGGCAGAGCCGAGCCATCATTGGAATCTCGATGGGAGGATTTCCGGGGCAATCGATTTGGTGCATGGGTCGCATCCGGACCCGTATGCGTTTGCTGGCGCGCTCAGTCCCTCGATCGATATGCCCCGCCGCCGATTCAACATCAAGCGGTTCGGTCAGTGGTGGCGTATGCGGATGATCTTTGGTCCATACGGGAGCAAGGAAGGAGCGTCGCGCGATCCGTTCGAGCTGGTGCTGGTGATCCGAAAAATGCGCCTACCTCTATCCCACCGTCGGACAGCAAGAGCCACTCTACGAACCCAATCGGCGATTGAGGCACCTCAGCAATGGGGTTTTGCTGCACGATTCCATGTGAAGCCAGGCTGGCACGATTGAACCAGTGTGAACGCGCAAATCCCAGGCTGTTTCGACAGGCCTGGTTTCCCCCTGTCGGCATGCAGTGAAAAGGGGGCATGCTTTCCCAGGTCTGAGAATCGGGACCTGGGGCACCCTTTTTCGTGCGGGTTGATGCAGCGGACGCGGAGGATCCTCAGCTTTTGTGGACGACGCGGATGTGGAGCTCTTTGAGTTGCTGCTCGGTGACCGAGGTGGGTGCGTCGGCCATGAGGTCGATGGCCTTGGCGGTTTTTGGGAACGCAATCACTTCGCGCAGGCTGGGCGCGCCGGCCAGAAGCATGACGATGCGATCGAGGCCGAGGGCGATGCCGCCGTGCGGAGGCGTGCCGTACTCGAGCGCGTCGAGGAAGAAGCCGAAGCGCTGTCTGGCTTCCTCTTCACTGATGCCGAGAGACGCGAAAATCTGCTGCTGAACATCTTTGCGATGGATGCGGATGGAGCCGGAGCCAAGTTCCAATCCATTCATCGCCAGGTCGTAACAGTCGGCGCGGACCGAGGCCGGATCGCTGACGAGGTTGGCCATGTCGGCTTCGTATGGAGCGGTGAAGGGATGATGGGCAGGCATCCACTTGCCGGTGCCGAGATCGAACTCGAACATGGGGAAGTCGACGATCCAGATAGGGTGGAATGCGGCGGAGCCGTCGAGCTTTTTTCCACTCTTCGGATCGGCGGTTTGGACGGCTTCGTCGGTGATGCGGAAGGCGCCGTGCTTGTCGGCATACTTCTTGGCGAGTTCGGTGCGGAAGTTGCCTGCAGCAGCGTAGACGTTAATCTCGCGCTCGGAGAGACGGCCGGGGAATTTGGTATCGCTGGCCTTGATGTGGTGCGCGGGGTCGCCGGCGACGACGATGACGAAGTCGGCCTCGGCGGCGCCGGTGAGCTCGCGGATTTTGTCGACCGCCTGTGGGAAGCCTTTGGCGAGGCGCTTGAAGTCGTCGATGAACTTGGCGCCTTTCTTGGAATCAAAGGTCGGATGGTTGTCTTCGCGCTCTTTGCGGCTGAGTTCGCCGACATTGGGGATGCGCAGGGCGACGACGGGCAGCGCGGGGTCGATCAGGAGCTTGGCAAGATCGTCGTCTGAAAAAGCAGAACGGACGTCGGTGAGGCCGGGGAGGCGCAGGTCGGGTTTGTCGGAGCCGTACTGGCGCATGGCGTCGTCGTAGGTGATGCGCGGAAAAGGCGTGGGCAGGGTGATGCCGCCAGCGGCCCAGGCAGCGGCGCAGAATTTTTCGACGACACCGAAGACGTGGTCGCGGCGCGGGAAGGACATCTCCAAATCGATCTGGGTGAACTCGAGCTGGCGATCGGCGCGCTGATCTTCGTCGCGGAAGCAGCGGGCGACCTGGAAGTAGCGGTCGAAGCCGGAGATCATGAGGATCTGCTTGAAGATTTGCGGCGACTGCGGGAGCGCGTAGAACTCGCCGGGATGGACACGGCTGGGAACGAGGAAATCGCGCGCGCCTTCGGGTGTGGACTTGTTGAGGACGGGCGTTTCTATTTCCAAAAATCCCTGGCCCGAGAGGCTCTCGCGGATCGCGTGGGTGATCTCATGGCGAAGCCAGAAGTTGCGCTGCATCTCGGCTCGGCGGAGATCGATGTAGCGATATTTGAGGCGGACTTCTTCGTTCTGGATGGCTTCTTCAGAGGGCGAGAAGGGAGCCAGGCGCGTGTCGTTGAGGATGCGGAGCTCGGTGGCCTCGATCTCGATTTCGCCGGTGGGCATTTTGGGATTGATGGCGTCCTGGTCGCGGAGGCTGACCTTGCCGACGGCGGCGACGACGTATTCGGGGCGGACTTGTTCGCCTTTGAGGTGGCCGTCGGGGGTGAGCTCTTTATCGAGGACGACCTGAGCGATGCCGGAGCGGTCGCGGACGTCGAGGAAGATGAGGTTGCCGTGGTCGCGGCGGCGATTGACCCAGCCCATGAGGACGACGGGTTGGCCTGCGTCAGCGGCGCGAAGCGTGCCGCACATGTGGGTGCGTTCGAGGGTACCGAGAAAATCGAGGGGCATGACCACTTTCAGTGTAAATGGGAGGGTTCGCGCACTCGAGCTGGGGAAATCCGGTTCTCTCGATCTGGCGGGAACGAAAACTACGCTGCGAGCGGCTTGATTTTCGGCCTTCTCTTCTGCGACTCGATCCAGTGGTCGTATTGCAATTGCGCGCGGCTGAAGAAATCCGTGGAGAGGCCCAGCGCTTCGCCCAGACGAATGCTCAAATCGACGGTGACGGTGGTGCGCCCGTTCAGAATGCGCGATACGGTGGCGCGCGAGACACCGGTGTGCACCGCCAACTCAGTGATCGAGTGGCTACCCAAAAACTCACGCAGCAATTCGCCGGGGCTTGCGGGGTTGTGCATCGTCGCCATTCTCGATACTCCTTAGTGGTAGTCCTGGTAATCGACCAGAATCGCGTCTTCGCCTTCGAACGCGAAGGTCAAACGCCAGTTGCCATTCACTGTAACCGTCCAATGGCCGGCCAGAGCGCCCTTGAGCGGGTGCCATCCCCAGCCGGCTCGGTTCATATCCTCGGGGACGCGGGCCAGGTTCAAGCGCGGTGAGTTGAAGGCGTAGCCGACGCTCGTGCTTCGGCTGGATTCCTGCCTTTGAACCCGTCAGAAAGAACCGCTCAATCCCCCGATGCCGGAAGGATTTGATCACGCCCCGAGTGTAGCACGAGATGTTACAGGGCGGGCTGGGCGAGGAGATGCGCGAGCTCAGCGCGTGGAACTTTTGTTTGTACGCCGGTGGAGAAAGTCTTCACTGTCAGGATGCCGGATGCGAGCTCGTCTTCGCCCATGATCACGATGCGGCGGGCGGTCTTGTCCGCGGCCTCGAAGGACTTTTTGAGACGGAAGGAGCCGTCGCCGAGTTCGATGCTGAGGCCGGCGCGGCGGAGCTCACGGGCAAGAGCGAGGGCCGCGGCATTGATGCGGGTGAGGCCTTCCTCATTTTTGGCATCGCCGAGTGGAGCGATGAATGCATCCACCACCTGCGCCACCTGCGGTGGGGCAGACCCTTGGTTGAGAGCCTGCAATGTTAAGGCGAGGCGATCTTCGCCCATCGCGAAGCCGATGCCGGGGGCTCTCGGTCCGCCGATGGCTTCGGAGAGCCCGTCGTAGCGGCCGCCGCCGAGCAGAGCGTTTTGGGCGCCGAGGCCGCCGTGGGTGAACTCGAAGGTGGTGCGGGTGTAGTAGTCGAGGCCGCGGACGAGGCGATGATTGCGCGTGTAGGGAACGCCGGCGGCGTCGAGGGCGGCAAGAACGGCGGCGAAGTGGGTTTTTGACTCTTGGTCGAGAGAATCAACAATCTTCGGCAAAGCGTCGATGATGGGCTGGTCTTCGGGGACCTTGCAATCTAAGACTCGCAGGGGATTGGTGACGGCGCGGCGCTGGCAGTCGGCACACATCTGCGGAGCGACCGGGACGAGCGCGGCGCGGAGGACTTCGTTGTAGCGGGCGCGGTCGGCAGAAGACCCGACGGAGTTGATTTCGAGGGTCCAGCCGGCGATGCCGAGCTCGTCGAGGAAGGTGGCGAGCATTTCGAGGACTTCGGCGTCGCGGAGGGGCGATTCGCTGCCGGCGGAGGGCGGGCCGATGACTTCGGCGCCGATCTGGGAGAACTGGCGGTAGCGGCCTTTCTGGGGGCGCTCGCGGCGGAACTGCGGGCCGATGTAGTAGAGCTTTTGGAGCTGGCCGGTTTCGCCGAGCTTGTGTTCGATGTAGGCGCGGACGACGCCGGCGGTGTTTTCGGGGCGGAGGGTGAGGGACTGGGACTTTTCGGACTGGGCCCGGGCGCGGTCTTCCCAGGTGTACATCTCTTTGGAGACGATGTCGGTTTCTTCGCCGACGCCGCGGGCGAAGAGGCCGGTGTCCTCAAAAAT
The DNA here is from genome assembly GCA_963813755.1 of uncultured Gammaproteobacteria bacterium. Classification (GTDB taxonomy): domain Bacteria; phylum Pseudomonadota; class Gammaproteobacteria; order Steroidobacterales; family Steroidobacteraceae; genus Bog-1198. Next base: position 66,155 of record CAWEZY010000004.1, read on the forward strand.
GGGGGTGCGGATTTCGCCGAAGTTGTAGCGGGCGAAGACGGCGCGGGCGGTGGCCTCGATGCGCTGCCAAACGAAAGATCTCAGGCGGAAGCAGGTCGCGCGTGCCCCGCACGGCTTTGAGGGTGGTCATGACCTTTCTATTTTAGATGTGCGGTTTGCCGGGTGTTCGGCGCGTCGCGATTTGACGTCGATCCCAGGCAAGCCCTTGTCCAAAGGCGAAGAGACGGTGAATTGGACCCCCCCAGGGGGGTTAGGTGCCCGCCCGGAACGTCGGGGAGGGCGCACGCCCAAGAGTGCGAAATTCTTCGCAAATCTTTACGGGAAAATCGACATCGGTGGGGGGGTAGGGGGTGTACTTGCCGGTGGTACGGACCGGGCACAGTTTGACAGATTGTGCCTGACAGATTGAACGCGGATGCAGTCTCTCTCGCCCATACATTCATCATGCGCCAAAGAGGGGAAATTATCTGCAAACGGCCGGGCGGGAAAGGACTGGATCGAACGGGCGGCGCCCTGGGTTCTTGGAGATTTGAACGAGGCTGGTTGACGATCGTCGGTTTCCCACCCTTGCGCGATCATGCTGCGCAACGATGGGGCACTCGGCCTCTTTTTATGGAAGGATGACAAGGGCTGGGAAGGTCTGTTTCTTTCCCACCCAAGCGGAGCCTGGACCACCCCACAGACGAAGACCTGTCTGTGGGGACCCCGCGGGATGGGGCACCGAGGGTCAGTGGGTTGGTCTGGAGAAAGACGCTATCATTTTCATTCGAAAGACGATAGGTGGATTGGGGACAGCGAAAGGGCTGAAGTAGGCGGGTTTGGCCAGCACCTGCGCCGGGGCTGACCCGTTTGGGGCATTACCTAAGGGGCTTGGACCTCAAGAGCTTTCTGTACAGGCTTTCTGGCGGAAACGTAGAATTTCGAGCAGTCTCGAAGTCCGTCCCTCCAAGAAGGCCTATCTATGTGGTTCCGTGCGTTGCTCGTTGCCGGCGCCCTGACTTCAGCCGCGACGGCGCAGACCCCGATCGATATTCAGCCGCTGAACCTGTCGGATGCGAGCGGAACGTGCCAGTACGTGCCCAACGGCCGCGAGAAGATCTATTTCAAGAACCTGAGTTCCGGGGAAGCGGTGAACGGATCGGCGGCCGATCCTTACAGCATTCATGGAAAGACGAACAAATACATCGGGTGGTTTGGGATTGTGCGGGGGATCTCACCGGCGGACGCGAGCGGGGATGTGAAGCTGCTGGTGGAGCACAAGTTTTTCGACGGATCGACGGATTGCCGGATCATGGTGGTGGCGCAGAGCGGCGGCGGCGATTTTGTTGCCGATGTGAAGATCGATCCGACGATGTTTCCACCGCTGGCTCTGGCGCGGATCTATGGCGTGGTGACGGGCGAAAAGGATGGGATGCCGCAAGTGTTTGTGCAGTATGTGCGGGTATGGCCGTGGCACACGTTTACGTTTACGGAGTTTGGACCGCCGGACAAGAGCAATCCGCGGTGGGGCAAGTATGCGCACACCGGGCCGGATTGGAAGGTCTATAACCCCTCGCCGACGGAAGACTACTATCGTGCGGTGCTGGGCGACCCGCTGGATTTTGGGTTGAACCTGAAGCCGGAGACGAGCCCTGCGCCCGCGAACGGCGGGACGCAAACCTTGGCAAAGCAGTGAAAGTTCGTTCATGCTGAGCCGATTGCGCGAATCGTCGGGCCTGGAATTTGGTCTAATGGAGCATGAGACCGCATACCTGTTCCCCCAGGGAGGCCTTTCCCCCGCGAGGTCTGCGCCGCTTCCCCTGGTCCTTCTGTACGTTCATTCCGGCTAGCGCGATTTTTCTTTTATTGATGACAGCGGCGACGGCTGGGTTCGCGCAGGATTCCTCTTCGTCGAGCAGCCTGCAGGCGACGCCACCCGATGCGCCGCAACCGGCGAAGGCGACGAGTTCGGCCAATACGAGTTCGTCGGGCACGAGTTCAACGTTGGGCGATGAGCAGCGACTGCCGCAGACCAAGCGCATTCTGGGCATCATTCCGAATTTTCGTGCGGTGAGCACGGATGAGAAGCTGCCGCGGCAATCGATCAAAGACAAATTCATGGATGCGACGCAGGATTCGTTCGACTACTCGTCGATCCTGCTGCCCGGTGTGATCGCGGCGTACTCGATGGCGACGAATGCCGATCCCGAGTTTCACCAGGGCGCTGCGGGGTATGGGCGTTATTTCTGGCATTCGGCAGTGGACCAGACGAGTGAGAACTACATGGTCGAGTTCATCATGCCGGTTGTAACGCGCGAGGACACGCGCTTCTACACGCTGGGACGGGGCGGGTTCGTGAAACGCACGGGGTATGCGTTAAGCCGCGCCGTGATTACACGGACCGATGCGGGCAATGAGAGATTGAATATCAGCGAAGTGGTGGGAGCCGGAGCGTCGTCGGGCATATCGACCTTGTACTATCCGTCGCGCGAGCGAAGCATGGCGAACGTGGGCAAGGAATGGGGGCTGGACGTCGGGATCGATGCGGTGTCGTTTATGGCACGGGAGTTCTGGCCGGATATCAATCGCAAGCTTCTTCGCGGTAAGGGCACGTTCGACGTGACGGGACGGTAAGGCCAGAGAGCGGGCTGTTGGGTTTCGGCTCGATGCAGCCCAGTGTTCCGAAGCAACCCTTTTCTTCTCCCTGACAAGCCGGACGTAGCTGAGCCTCCAACCGAGAGCGATGCTCCGGATGGGGAAGCTTGATCCTGCGCTTGCCTGGAATGCGCTGCAAGAGCCGAACACTTGCATCGAGCGGCATTTCGTGGCATCCATGGAAGATGGAATACAGACTGTTGGGAGGCTCGGGCCTCAAGGTTTCTGTGCTGAGTTTTGGCGCTGCGACGTTTGGCGGCGGCAATGAATTTTTCAAAGCGTGGGGCAATTCGGATGTTGCTGAAGCGACGCGGCTCGTGGACGCGTGCATCGACGCGGGCGTGAACCTGTTCGATACCGCGGACGGGTACTCGAATGGGGCGTCGGAGGAAATTCTAGGCAAGGCACTGGGTGCGAAGCGTGCGAAGGTGCTGATCTCGACGAAGGCGTACTTCCCGATGGGGGAGGGGCCGAACGATCGCGGGACGTCGCGGTATCACCTGCGCGAGGCGCTCGAAGCAAGCCTGAAACGGCTGGGGACAGATCATGTGGACATCTACCACATGCACGCGTTCGATGCGCTGACACCGATCTATGAGGTGCAGGACACGCTGAACACATTTGTGCGCGAAGGCAAGGTGCGGTACATTGCGGCGTCGAATTTTTCGGGCTGGCATTTGATGAAGTCGCTGGCGGTCGCGGATCGGTACGGGTGGACGCGGTTTGTGGCGCACCAGGTGTACTACTCGCTGATCGGGCGCGACTACGAGTGGGAGCTGATGCCGCTGGGGATTGAAGAGAAGGTTGGGGCGCTGGTGTGGAGTCCGCTGGGGTGGGGACGGCTGACAGGGAAGATTCGGCGCGGGCAGCCGCTGCCGGAGGTGAGCCGATTGCACAAGGCGGCTGAGGGTGGGCCGGTGATGACGGACGAGTATCTCTACAACGTGGTGGATGCGCTGGATGAAGTGGGTAAGGAGACGGGCAAGACGGTGCCGCAGATTGCGCTGAACTGGCTGCTGCAGCGGCCGACGGTGTCGTCGATCATTCTGGGCGCGCGCAACGAGGAGCAGTTGAAGCAGAACCTGGGCGCGGAGGGATGGAATCTGACGGCGGAGCAGGTGGCGAAGCTGGACAAGGCAAGCGCGGTGATTCCGGCATATCCCTACTGGCACCAGAGGAACTTTCCGGAGCGGAATCCGCTGCCGGTGTGAAAAACCAGTTCAAGTCGTAGTTCATAGTTCACAGAACAGCAACAGCAAGAGCAAAACCCAGAGCAACAGAAACAGCAGATCCTTCGCTCGGCTTACCCCACAAACGATTGCATCGTTTGCGGGGCCCCAAGCGTGCCGAAGCTCAGGATGACAAGGCGTTGGGAGATGGAGGGAAGAGGCGACAGGGAGGATCAATCAAGGAATCGAGCAGTAGCGATTAGGGATTGGGGAACAACAAAGCAAAGGCAAGAGTTCGTTCCTTCGATCGGGGACCCACGCGAAGTGGGTTCTTTTGTTTGGTGCGAAGAACTGAGAACTACAACGAAGAGCCAGATTGCAAGCTGAGAACCGCGGCTAATTGAGAAGCATTGCGAACTCTGAACTACGAACCACTAACTGAGGTGTCATTCGTCGCGCAGGACTTTGACGGGGTCGGTGTGGGCGGCGCGCGGGGCCGGGATGAGGGATGCGGCTGCAGCGGCGCGCAGGGCAAGGACGGTGACGCTGGGTGGCGGATCTCTGCCTAATCACGTGCTACTCGGAACGCAGGGCCTCCAAGGGGTCGACGCGGGACGCGCGGCGCGCAGGGATCCAACTGGAGGCGAGGGCGATGAGAGCGATCGCGACCGCAATGCCGGTGAAGACCAGCGGGTCGTCGGGGCGGACACCACGCAGCAGGTTGGCGACCATGCGGGCGAGCAGGAAGGCGAGCAAGAGGCCTGTGCCGAGACCGATGCCGGTGAGCCGTGAGGCGCGGGCGAGGATCATGCGCAGAACATCTTCGCGCCGGGCGCCCATGGCGAGGCGCACGCCGATTTCGCGCGTCTGTTCGCCGACGACGTTGGCCATGACGCCGAAGATGCCGATCGACGCCAGGAAGAGAGCGATGAGGGCATCGAAGGCGATCATGCCGGAGGCGTACATGAGGCCGATGAGGTTGTCGTTGAGCATGCCGCGATAGGTGAGCACCGAATCGAGAGGCAGGGAGGGATCGATGGAAGCGAGAGCTTTCCGCGCGGGTTCGGCAAGGGCGAGGGGATCGCCGTTGGTCAGCACGGCATAGCTTGTGGTGGGCGAGGGAAGCTGGGCCGAGCTCACGTAGACGACCGCGTGCGGGTTCTGATCCCACAGGGTGTATTGGGCTTCGTCAGCGACGCCGACGATGGTGAGCCAGGGGCTGTGCGGATCCTTGCTGTCGATGCGCCCCATGTGGATGCGATGGCCGATGGGGTTCTGGCCGGGAAAGTATTGCGCGACGAAGCGGCGGCTGACGATAGCGACGGGCGTGGATTGCAATGAATCGCCGGGGGTGAAGGAGCGGCCGTCGAGCAAGGCAATGTGGAAGGCGGAGAAGTAGTCGGGGCTGACGACCACGTTCAGCGCATTCTGATCGCGGCCGAGCGTAGCCGGACGACTTTCGATCTGGAATTCCCGATTCCAGCCATAGTCGCTATAGGGCAGGGCATTGGTGATGACGGCGTGTGTGACCCCGGGAAGCGCGCGGAGCTTGGCAAGGCTATCGGCGTACCAGGCGGCTTGCTTTTGCGGGGTGTCGTACTGTTTGTCGGGCAGAGCGAGATTGAAGGTGAGGACTTTGTTGGGCTGGTACATGTCGGGCAAATGAAACTGCCATAACATGCCTTTGGACATGAGAGCGGCGCCGATGACAAGAGCGACAGCGAGCGAGATCTGCGCGACGGCGAAGATGTTGCGGAGCCAGCGGCGGCGGCCGGTGGTGGAACGCGAACCGGCCTTGAGCTGATCGGAGAGATTGATGCGCAGTGCTTCAAGAGCCGGAGCGAAGCCGGAGACGAGTCCGGCGACGAGGGCGAGAACCATGGAGAAGTGCGAAGGCGCGTCCGTTCAGCGAGATGTTGGACCAGCCGGACATGTGGCGCGCGACGCGCTCAGGCATGAAGACAAGGGTGCTGCGCAGGTAGAGCCAACCGAACAGGAGCCCACCGCCAGCACCGATGAGGCCGAGAAGGAGGTTTTCAGTCAGGAGCTGGCGCAGGATGCGGCTTCGGGTCGCGCCGAGAGCGGTGCGCATGGCGATTTCAGTACGACGCCCGATGCCGCGTGCGAACTGGAGGTTTGCGACGTTGGCGCAGACGATGAGCAGGACGAAGAGTGTGGCGCCCATGATCAGGCGGTAGTAGAGAGGCGTGTAGTCACCGTTGATGCCATCGAGCAAAGGCTCGGCGTGGATGGTCCAGCCGCGATTGGTTGTCGGGTAAATGTCTGCAAGCCGCGTGGCGATGGCGCGAAGGTCGGCTTGGGCCTGCTGGACAGTGACGCCATCGCGGAGACGGGCTTCGACGAAATAGTCGTGGTCTGCGCGATTGGCGAGTTGTTGGGGTGTGGGGGCGAAGGGCAGAAAGGCGTCGGCTTCGGAGGGGTACTGCACCGATTTCGGAAGGACGCCGATGATGGTGTAGGTACGCTGGTCGAGCTCGATTTTGCGGCCGAGGACAGAGGGATCGCCGGCGAAGTTGCGCTGCCAGAATCCGTAATTCAGAACAGCAACGGCATCGCGGCCGCCAGCGCATTCGTCGTCGCCGAAGAGGCGGCCGAGCAAAGGCTGAACGCGCAGAACGCTGAAGAAGCTGGCGGCAGCGATTGCCACTTGAACGTGCGCGGCGTTGCCGGCGCCGGTGAGGGTCATTGACGCTTCTTTACGGACTGAGAGTTCTTCAAAGGAGCGGTTTTGACCAACCCAATCTTTGTAGTTGGCAAGGGCGACGTTGTTGTCGCCGCTCTGCTCCTGATGTTCGGCAACGGTGAGGACGCGGTCCATCGCGGGAACGGCAAGCGGGCGAAGGACGACGGCGTCCATGCTGCTGAAGATGGCGGTATTGGCGCCGATGCCGATGGCGATGGAGAGGATTGCCGTGACGGAGAAGCCAGGAGACTTGATCAGTTGACGGCACGCGTAGTGCAGGTCGGCCCAGAGGCGTTCGAGGCCGAGGGTCGTATCGGCGGCAGTGACGCGTTCGCGCGTGGAGGTGGGGTTGCCGAAGCGGACGAGGGCTTCGCGTCTTCCTTCCTCGGGCGACATGCCGTGCGCTATGTTCTCTTCGGTGCGCAGGTCGATGTGGGCCTGGAGCTCGGCGTCAATTTCGCGGTTGATGTCTTCGCGCTGGAACAGATTCCGGAATCTGCGGACGAGGGACATGGCATTCCTTTCAGGCGTAGCGCAGCACGGCGCGGACGCCCTTGACGAGCTGATCGAAGCTCTCTTCGGCCTGCTGGAGCTGCTTTCGGCCTTTTGCGGTGAGCTTGTAGTACTTGGCGCGGCGATTGGTGTCGGTCAGCGCCCATTCGGCGTCGATCCAGCTGTTTTGCTCCATGCGATGGAGGGCGGGGTAGAGCGAGCCTTCTTCGATACTCAACAACTCGTTGGAGGCACTCTGGATGTGCTGGACGATGCCGTAGCCGTGGAGAGCGCCATTGTGGGCGAGCGTTTTGAGGACGAGGAGGTCGAGTGTTCCCTGGAGGTCGGTTTTCGGCATTCATACCCCTAGCAATCTTGGTACAGAGAAGACTAGGCCTAGAAGGCTAGGGGTAGCAAGGTAAGTGTGACGAATGGGAGGGAACAGGGAATGGCAAACGCGAGAAGCAGATCCTTCGTTCGGCTTACCCCGCAAACGACGACGTCGTTTGCGGGGCCCCAAGCTTGCCGAAACTCAGGATGACAATGTGGTGGGAGTTGGAGACGAGCGGACGACAGGCGGGAAACGGGGAGCGGGGAACAATAGGGAATAGGGATTGGCAAACGCGAGAAGCAGATCCTTCGTTCGGCTTACCCCACAAACGACGACGTCGTTTGCGGGGCCCCAAGCTTGCCGAAACTCAGGATGACAATGTGGTGGGAGTTGGAGACGAGAGGACGACAGGCGGGAAACGGGGAGCGGGGAACAATAGGGAATAGGGATTGGCAAATGCGAGAAGCAGATCCTTCGTTCGGCTTACCCCACAAACGATTGCATCGTTTGCAGGGCCCCAAGCGCGCCGAAGCTCAGGATGACAATGTGGTGGGAGTTGGAGGCGAGAGGACGACAGGCAAGAGGGTAGGGAATAGGGATTCGGGAAGCGAGAAGCAGAGTCTTCGCGCGGGTTACCCCGCAAGAGATGACGTGGAGGGCTACGGAGTCACGACGGCGCGGGGATGGAGAAATGCGGCGTTGGGGATGTCGGTGGGAGGGAGGCCGGGGCCTTCCCACAACAGGCGCGGTGTGCCCTGGCTGACGGAGTGCAGGCTTTCGATGTGGATGGAGTGGAGGCCGGCGCGAAGGCCGAGGGAGCCGCGGTCGTAGCGCATGGCGTTGCCGGGTGCGCCGCAGACCTGCGCGAAGGGCGGGCCGGTTTTGGCGACCTGGATGCCGTCGATGACAACTCGGGCGCCGTCACGGGCGAGGAGGTGGAAGGTGTAGCCGCCATCGACGGGGATGTCGAGGAAACCATCCCAAGCGACCGCGTAGCGGGTGAAGCCATGGGCGTCGGCGAGGAGGTTCGGCGGATTCGCCGCTCAAAGACGGCGGTCTCTTTGGTGAGGTCGGGGAGTTCGGTCCAGGTGCCGGGATAGAGACTGCCAATGTGAGGCCTGGTACGTTGGGGCCGGTCGTGGGTGCCGGATCATGCCACTTGGCAACGACGACGATGCCCTGAGCGGACCAGTCTTGGTTTCTGATCGCCGGTCTCGACGTGGAGCAGGACGCGAAAGCGGCCCGCGCCGTTGCAGCCGTCGAGAGCGGTGCCGAGGGCGTCGGGGAATTTGTGGGTGCACGCTGGCGACCGCGGGCTTGTGCCGTCGCCGAAGAGCCAGGTGTAGTGCGCGTGGGGGATGTCATCGGCGGTGAAGGTCACCTGATCGCCGGGTGCGAGAAAGGGAGGCTCGACCGTGAAAGCTGCGACGGGGCCGGTAGGCGCGGGGAAAGCAACGGGCGCAGCGCCATCGGTGACACGAGACGGGAACGTCGGCGCTGGTCTCGACGCGCTGTCTGGCCGTACTTCACGTTGTCGAGAGTGACGCCGCTGACCTGGCCGGCAATGGTGGAGCCGACGAGCGGAGGCTGATCGAGCGCCCAGATGTTGTGGAAGGTGAAGCCGTGGATGGCGGGCTGCTCCTGCTCCATCTGAAGCGAGCGAGTACCAGTCGTCGAGGAAGAGATTCTCGAAGGTGTAGTTGGAGTGGTCGCCGCGCGCGCCGTTCGCGCCCCACAAGCCGAGCAGGCCGAAGGACTGACCGCAGGCGCCGATGCCGGCGTGGAGAATGTCGGAGTCGCGCAGGGTGAAGTTGCGCGAGTTGAAGATTTTCTGCGGCCACCCGGCGCGCACGATGTTGGAGATGCTGGTGGAGAGCTCGCTGTTTTCGACGATGATGTCATGGACATCCTTGCCGGGGCGGAGCATGTCGGCGTCGGTGTAGCCGTCCCAGTTGCCCATGCAGCGCGATGACATCGTCGGAGGCGCGGAAGAAGGAGTTGCGCACGAGGCCGTCGCCGGAGCCGATCCAGTCCATGCCGTCCTGATTGGCGTTGCCGGGATTGCCGCCGATGACGCGGAGGTCGTCGTAGAGGAAGCCGGTCGGAGTCTTTCATCTGGATGGACCAGGTGCGCGAGCGGACGATGCAGGTGAGGCCGGTGATCTGGATATTGTGGGCGTTGCTGGCGCCGATGCAGTGCCAGTCGGGTTTCTGCATCCAGCCTTCGTCGCTGGCGGGGTCCTGGGGGCCGTCGTAGACGATGGTGCCGCGGCCGAGGACTTTCACGTTGTGAACGTTGCCAGAGGTTGAGGCTGCCGTAGAAGTATGCGCCGGGCGCGAGGTAGTACGTGTCGCCGCTCTTGGGGTTGAGGCTTTGGTGGTAGACGCCGGGCTGGTAGACGTGGACGATACGGGACACGCGGAGGAGGGGGCGGGGGCGAGCCGGCGAAGAGGAAGAGCATCGTGGCATGATTGAGGAAGTCGCGCGGGCGGGAGATGGAGAGCTTGGCCGGACCCGGCGAGCTTGAAGCGAATGGTCTGTCCGTCGCGCTGGGCGCGTATGCCGAGACGCCAGGGCTGGATGTCGACGCCGCGATCCCAGAAGCCATCGGCGGTGGCGGTGATGGCGACGTTCGACGGGGCCGGTGATGTCGAAGGACGCGAAGTCGTAACTGGCGGCGGCGTGGGCGACGTCGACCGGTTCGCCATTGACGGTGACGGTGAAGGCGGTGGAACGCAGTTCAGGAGGGACGGGAACGGGCTGGACGCGGGGCGCGGCTGGGGCGGCCTGCGCAAGCACGAGGAGCATCAGCAGCGATGCGCGATGACCGAGCAAAAAGCCAAGCCTCTCCAATAGAAGTCCACTGTAGCAGCACCCCATGGACGAAAACCTGTCCATGGGAACCCCGGAGCTCCCGCGTTGCTTGATGGGCACGTCCGGAGATGAACCCGTACGGCCAGTGTTCATTTGCGGACATGGCATTTAGGTGTTTGTGCGCTTTTGAACAGCCAACGCTGAGAACGCGAACGCTATCGCGATGAAAGAACGGCTGAACCAGAAGTGCCGTTTTGGCGCACCAAGTGCTAGTGTGGAGTCCCAGAAGTTCTTGACGGAATGCAGAATGGTGAAAAAGCAGATTCTTGGGCTCACCACCCCCGAACTCTGCCCCAAGAAGCAAAGATCGCTTCCTGGGGACCCCATGAAGGGCGTTCGGGGCCCCGTTCGCTCAGAATGACACCTTTGCTTATGTTGTGTATTTCAGAGGTAACACACTAGAACAACCTTATCCCTACGTGTCTGTGAGGCCAGTTATGCGGGAGCTTCTTTTCGATCTAAGATTCGTTCTTCGGCAGCTGCGCAACTCTCTTGGATTCACGCTGACGGCTGTGTTCATGCTGGCCTTTGGCATCGGCGCGACTACGGCGATTTTTTCGATCGTGGAAGGTGTGCTGCTGCGGCCGCTGCCGTTTCCGGATTCCGACCGGTTGATGGTGCTGGCGGATTGTTTGCAGGGCGTCAATGTCGGCGGCAAATGCGAAGCCGGCGTGACGGTGCCGGACATCCGGGCGTATACGCGCGAGACGCAAGTCCTTCACGGCACTGGGCGGCTATCAGTATTCGGGGTACGAGCTCTCGGGGAACGGCGAGCCGGCGCAGGTGAATGCTGCTCGCCTGACGGCGGGGGTGTTTCCGGCGCTGGGTGTGGAGCCGCAGCTGGGCCGCGTGTTTACGGCCGATGAGGACGAGCAGAAGGCAGCAGGTGACGGTGCTGAGCTATGCGACCTGGGTGAACCGCTTTCATGCCGATCCGCAGATTCTGGGCACGAAGATCCTGCTCGATCGCAAGCCGTATGTGGTGATCGGGGTGATGCCGCGGAACTTCGAGTTTCCGCTGGTGACGGGGCAGCTGAACCGGCACGGAGTTGTGGGTGCCGATGAGCTTCAGCGAGCAGGAGCTTTCTGCCACCCTGCTGCCGCGAACTGGAGCTACCAGATGGTCGGCCGGCTCAAGCCGGGTGTTTCTCCCAAGCAGGCACAGGCGATGCGGAGCGCGTGGCGCAGGAGATTATGCGGGGCTATCCGGCGATGATGGCGAACCTGCACATCAGTGCGCTGGTGCGGCCGCTGCAGGAGGAGACGATTGAGCAGGCGCGTCCGCTGCTGCGGACGCTGTTTCTGGCAGTGGCGGTGGTGCTGCTGATCGCCTGCGTCAATCTTGCAGGGCTGATGCTGGTGCGGGCGATCCGGAGGCAGCGTGAGGTTGCGGTGCGGCTGGCGCTCGGGGCGCACACTGCGGCGATGCTGCGGCAGACAATGTCTGGAGAGCCTGGTGCTGAGCGTGAGCGGAGGCGTGCTTGGGCTGGTGACGGCGGCCGTCGCGCTGCGCGTGGGGAAGAGCCTGTTGCCGGAGAGCCTGCCGCGCATCAACGAGATCGAGCTGAACTGGGCAGTGGTTGGGTTTGCGCTGCTGCTGGCAGTGGTGACTGGGTTGGTGTGCGGACTGGCGCCGGCGTTTGCCGCGCTGCGCACCAATGTGAATGCGCATTTGAAGGAAGGCGGCCGCAGCGGAACGGCGGGCGGCGGACATGCGCGCCTGCGTTCGACGCTGGTGGTGGCGGAGATTGCCATTGCGATGGTTCTGCTGTCGGCTTCAGGCCTGCTGTTGCGGAGCTTTGAGAAGATGCGGGACGTGGATCTGGGATACCGTCCGGAGCACGTCACGATGGCGTCGTATTCGTTGCCGCAGAAGCAATACGCGAAGCAGGAGCAGGTGGACACGTTCAATCGCGAGTTGCTGCGGAGATTGAACGAGCTGCCGGGCGCGACGGGCGCCGGGCTGACCACCGCGATTCCAGCGGGCGGCGTGAATAACAACCAGACGTTCGTGGTCGAAGGCTACACACCGCCCAAGGGTGCGGACATGAACCTGGCGACGGTTTCGTATGTGATTGGGGAGCCGTTCCAGGCGCTGGGGATTCCGCTGCTGCACGGGCGGTTCTTCACCGACGCCGACCGGCAGGCTCGCAGCTGGTGCTGATTGTGAACCAGAAGCTGGCGCAGCACTACTGGCCGGGGCAGGACCCGATCGGAAAGCGGATTCGGATCGGGACGCCGGAGATGCAGACGCCGTGGATGACGGTGGTGGGTGAGGTGGCGGACGTGGCGCTTGCTTCACCCGACGGTCCAGCGAAGGAGCAGTACTACGTTCCGATCGCACAGACGGAGGAAGACATCGGGGCGCTCGCGAATCCTGCAACCGATCTGAACGGCAATGGCGGCTACATTGTGCTGCGGTCGACCCTGCCGCCGGAGCCGATGGAGAATGCGCTGCGACAGACGGTGCGAGCCATCGATCCGTTGCTGCCGCTGACGCAGGTGCAGACGATGGAGCAGGCGGTTTCGCTGTCCGAGGCTCCGCGGCGATTCAACACGGTGCTGATCTCGAGCTTTGCGTTTGCGGCGGTGCTGCTGGCGGTGCTGGGGATCTACAGCGTGATTGCGTTCTCGGTGGCGTCGCGGGTGCAGGAGATGGCGATTCGGTTCTTGTACTTTCTGGTGCGCACAAAGATTCGAATGCCCCTGGCGGGAAGGTTTGCGGGCATCTTTTTCTTGGGCGCGCTTCAAGGCGGACTCGGCTGGTATATGGTGAAAAGCGGTCTCGTCGACGATCCCCACGTGAGCCAATATCGGCTGACGGCGCACCTCGGGTTGGCGTTTCTGATTTATGGCGCTATTTTTTGGACCGCACTCGACCTGCTTTCCCCGGCATCGCCCCGGGCCGACAGCCCGGGCCATCGACTGCGGTTGCCATCCGCCGCGCTGGCGGGCCTCATTTTTGTCATGGTGCTGTCGGGTGGGATGGTGGCGGGCACGAGGGCGGGCTTCGTATTCGGCACGTTTCCGTTGATGGCGGACCATTGGATTCCTCCGGATCTTTTTGCGCTCGATCCATGGTTCGTGAATTTTTTCGAAAACCTTACTACCGTCCAGTTTGATCATCGATTGATCGCTTGGTTGCTCGCGCTGTTGATTCCGCTGTTCTGGTTGCGGACCCGGCGAATGCAACTACCGCGGCGCGCCCGTCTTGCTTGCGGTCTGCTTGTGGGCATGCTGTTCGTACAGATCAGCCTGGGTATCAGTACGCTGTTGCTCGGGGTACCCGTCGTTCTGGCGGCAGCCCACCAAGCGGGTGCCCTTCTACTCTTCACGGCGGCCCTGTTAACTCATCATGAAGTGCGCCGTCTCTGAGTCCAGAGTGCGCACCTTCAACTCCACCGCCTTCGGCAACCCTGCTGGTTTACGCTTGCGCTTATTCTTGCTGGCGCAGCGGTCAAAGCCGGTCGCGGGGAGCGGCGAGGACGCCTTAGTCCTCAGGGCATGTCCCCGGATCCGTCGAGGAACGGCAGAGTCTCGCCCACCTTCCGGAAGCTCAAGAGCCCGATGCCAATGAAATTTACGCGGGGATGACGCGGCCTCACTTACGCCTTGATACGCATCATCGAAGGATCGTACATGGGTGTGACGGACACGACGCACGGGTAGCGTCTCGCCGCGATCTCCACTTCCCACCGGCCCGAATTAAGATAGGGCTCGTCCACCGATACCTTCGGTTCTATCATCGCGAGGCCGACAGCACCGCCCAAGGTGTGTCCGTAGGACGCGGCCCGCACATAACCCACCGGCACCCCATCGCGCCATAGCACTTCGGCGTGATACATGAGCGGTTCCGGGTCTTTCACTAACACCTGCGCCAGGCGCCTTCGCAGCGGCCCGCGAGCCTTCTTGGCGATTACCGCTTCTTTGCCGATGAAGCCGCCCGGCTTGGTGAGCGACAGCGCAAACCCCAGATCCAGTCTCCAGCGGATCGTCGGTGTTGTCGATGTCATGCCCATAGTCGCGATAGCCTTTTTCCATGCGCAGACTGCCCAATGCCTTGAGTCCCGCATGCACCAGTCCGAACCTCTTGCCGGCCTCGACCACTCGGTCATAGACATGCAGCGCCTGTTCGCACGGAACGTAGAGCTCGTAACCCAGTTCGCCCAGATAGGTGATGCGCACGCACAGGGCGCGTGCGAATCCGATGTCGATTTCACGCGCGCTGCGGAATGGGAAAGCCTCGTTGGACAAATCCTCAGTCGTGATCATCTGCAGCAGCTCGCGCGAGCGCGGACCCTGCACATTGAGTTGACCGTAGGCGGAGGTCACGTCCGTGACGAAGGCGTGCGCCTCCTCGGGGATGTTGCGCTTCATCCAGGTTTCGGCATGCCTGACCATGGTGTCGGTGACGACGACGAGAAACTTCTCGTCATTGAGCTTCGTCACCGTCAGGTCGGCTTCCAGCAGTCCCTGCCCGTTCAGCCACTGCGTATAGGTGATGACGCCGCTCGCCCCGTCGACGTCATTGCCGCTAATGCGGTTGAGACAACGCCCCGCATCGCGCCCCTGCACCAGAAACTTGCCCATGAAGGACATGTCCATGACGATGACGTTTTCGCGGGCGGCCCGATGCTCCGCTTGCCAGCGGGAAAACCAGGAGGGCCTGCCCCACGACAAAGGGCCCGGGTCCGGCTCGGTGCCCGGCGCTCCGTACCAATCGGGGCTTTCCCAGCCGCTGACCTCTTTGAAATAAGCACCGGCCGCAGCAAGGCGCTCGTGAAAGGGTGACTTGCGTGCGCCGCGCGCGGACCGCAGCGAGATCGTCGGGTAGTGGCATTTGTACACCATGCCGAGCGATTCGACGGTCCGCTCGCGCCGGTACTCGGGATTGGCCTGGTAGGTATGCAGCCGATCGACGTTGAATCCGGTGACATCGACGTCCGGTGTGCCGTTGATGAGCCAATGGGCCACGACGCGGCCCAGGCCGCCTCCGGTCAATACGCCCATCGAGTTCAGGCCCGCGGCGACGAAGTAGCCCCGCAACTCGGGCGCCTCGCCGACGATGGGCCGCAGATCCGGCGTGAAGCTCTCGGGGCCGCAGAAGAATTTTTTGATGCCGACCTGCGTGGTGATCGGGACGCGCGACATGGCGCGGTCCAGAAATGGCGCCATGCGATCCCAGTCCGGCGGCAGCTCACCGAAGGAGAAATCGCCGGGAATGCCTTCGATCTTCCACGGCGCGCACACCGGTTCGAACAGCCCGACCATCAGGCCACCGCCCTCCTCGCGGTAATAGCCATATGCCGCCGGATCTTCCAGCACCGGCATTTTTGCCGGCAGCTCCTTGATCGCTTCGGTAATCAGGTAGTAATGCTCAGCCGCCTGATTGGGAATATTAACGCCCGACAGCGCGCCGAACTGCCGCGCCCACATACCTGCGCAATTGACAATGTACTCGGTCTTGATGTCGCCCTGCGCCGTGCGTACGCCGCTGACACGGCCGCGCTCCTGCAGCACCCCGAGCGCCGGCACGCCCTCGAAGATCTGCACGCCGCGCAGGCGAGCGCCCTTGCCCAAAGCCATCGTCACGTCGACCGGATTGACGCGCCCGTCTTCCTTGACATAGAAGCCCGCCTCCACCCCTTCGGTGCTCGCCAGGGGAAACAGATCCTTGACTTCGCGAGGCGAGAGTTCGTGCACGTCGACCCCGCAGTAACGGTTGAACGCCGCCACGCGCCGATACTCCTCCAGCCGGCCCTTGTCCGCGGCCACTTCGATGAATCCGATTGGTGCGAAACCCGTGGCCTGGCCGGTTTCCGCTTCGAGGCGGCTGTACAAATCGCGCGTGTATTTGCGCATTTCGGTGGAGGTTTCCGAGGTCGATCCGAAAGTCACCATCAACCCGGCGGCGTGCCAGGTGGTGCCCGAAGTCAGGCGGTCGCGTTCCAGAAGAACGATGTCCTTCCAGCCCATCGATGCCAGGTGATAAGCGACGGAGGTACCGATGACACCGCCTCCGACGACAACGACACGAGCATGCTGCGGAATGGATTTATCGGTCACTGCGCTCCCCGGCCGTCGTTATGGTGCGAGGCCGCATGTTATTGGAGCGTCGGATGATAACGCAATGCGTTGCACATGCGGACTGTTGCCGCATGGCACATTCCATCCGATGGATCAATTTCAAGGCGCCGTAAGTCGTGACCCCAGATTGCTGGGTTCGCCGAATTGGGCCAGCCGCAGCGCGCACGGCCTAGCTCATCGCCTTAGGGAACAGGGTCGGCAACTTGATTGTTTGGTCGAGCTGCTCGCCACCTAAAAATTTCAATAGCTCGTCGCCCTGCGCAAGGCCGTCGCGGCGCCCGAGTGCGATGAGTTCCTGCGTGAAACTCGCTTCGAACATCAGATAGCTCGCGAGCTGCGCACCCGCCGCGCCGCGCGCACCGATGACGCGCAATAGGGCTCGCAGAGTGCGCGGCATGCTCCGGATGTGGCGTGTGGCGATGACGGTCAGATCTTCGCTGGGTGCAATCATCAGTGTGGCCACCTTGTGCAGGTCCGGCACGGCCTGCGGCGCCACTTCGGCCACCTGGTTCAATCGCGCGACGTGCTCGACATTGGCGTAGATCTGATCCATGAACAGGGTGTCGAGCATGTAGCCGAACAGTTGCCCGGGTGTGGGCGCAGCGGTGCGCGACTGCGCCGCGCCGCCGGCGTAGCGCTCGGCGCGCACGCCGATGATCATCAGGCGATCTGCGCCGAGGTGTATGGCAGGACTCAGGGGCCATAACTGGCGTTGCGCACCGTCGCCGTAATGTTCCCCGTCGATCATCACCGGCGGAAACAAGAAGGGTATGCCCATGCTGGCCATCAAATGATCCAGCGTCAGCGAATGTCGCCGTCCGATACGCTGCTGGCGCTTCCATTCAGCAAGATTGCTGTCGCCATCGAAAAATGCCACCGATGCGGCACTACTATAGCTGGTGGCACACAACGCCAGTGCGCGCAACGCGCCCTCGCGGATGCTCCGCTGCAGGTGCTCCCAATTGATGTTGCGCTCCAGCAATTCGCGCAGCGGAGCATTGTCAAACAAGGCGCGCGGCGGCTGTATGAGATAGCCGCCCGACATCAGCGAGAGGCCCCAGTGCAAACCGGAGCGCAGCATGCTGAGCGCGTCGGCGCGAAACACATGATCGATGTGAAAGCCTGCCCACACCGATTCCAGCTCCGCGACACCGCGCTGCCAGCGAAACGCCTCGGTTGACAGCACCGTCGCGGCGACGGCGCCAGCTGAGGTCCCGACGATGATTGGAAAGGGGTTGGGCGCTTGGGGTAGCAAATCGGCGATCGCGCGCAATACGCCAACCTGATACGCCGCGTGCGCTCCGCCCCCGGGCAGCACCAAGGCGACAGCATTGCCGACTGTTGCCCGTGAAGCGGATGGCGGCCGAGCGTCCATCCTCAAAAGATACACCCAACCTGCGTTGGTCCGCCTCGAACGGAAGTCTCGTTTTTGGCGACGTACCTGGCTGTTCTCGCCTATGCTGCGACCTGCGCGCGGCCCCGCTTACGCGGCGATCACTGTGCCCCCTCGATTGAGGCGCCGAGGGCGCGGTCCGCCGCCTTGCGAATCTCGTACATGTCCCATACCGCGATACGCTCGCACTCCCCCGCGATCGATGCCGCTTCCTGACTCGTTATGCCCGCGACGCTAAAACTCATCACGGTAGTGCCGTTGCTGGCGATGAATCGGCCTATGCGCGATTCCTCCTCGTATGCATAGGAAAAGCCCGATTGGCGTTCGCTTAGCATTTTCGCCAGACCGCCGTTATTCTGGACCGGCAATTGGAGCGACTTTACCGCCGCCGTATCGTCAAGGCGCACCTTCGTCAAAACGATTTTGAGCGTCTCTCTCATCGATCCCCCCTCATCGGATAGCCGCGTCCGCGCGGGCCACCATTTTTAATGCCGCTCGGTTCTTGGTTGGTTTCAATACCAATACGTCGAGATTTCTTTGCCATGACGCATGCATCGCGAGTCCGGGCTTGGCGATTTGACAAGAATATAGGCGGCAATTGCCGAGATATGCCGGTGCCACGCAGCACCAGGCTGCGTATGAAACTGCACGGACGCCCGCCACGATCCAGCCGATGCACTGCTACCGCTACGCTGCATATCTAGGCACCCCCGGTTCGACAAACCTAAGGAACGATGCTTTGTCGATATTCGTGCGATCTTCGATTCATGGCAACGCTGCCGCTGCGAAATCACGCCCTCCGTCGCAAGTCGAAAAAAGTTATGTCACGGCGGCCCCCGCCCGATTTACGCATCGCCCGGTCGGACGATATATGTGCGGTCGTCGAATCGAGGCAATGCGGCATGTCCACGAGCGCGCCGAACTTCGCAGCCCGCGATGCGATATGTCACATGGAGTGCCTCCGCCCGCGATCGAGCGGCAGGGCTGGCGCCGGGTCATTGCCGAGGCGGCAGCTGGCCGCCGATCAATCCGCCACTAACCCGCGCTTCGCGCCCTTCGGGAAAGCTCCGCACGCTCACTCTCGTTCAGGTCCCAGTGCCAATCGTGGCACTCGGCATAGGCGCGAATCGGTTTGTTGTTAGCGAGTGCGTCCAGAATCTCGCCCTTGGTGCGCCGTGACGTCCATTCTTGCTTGCAGACCGGGCAGTGAACGGGGAAAACGATGAACACTTCAGTCACGGCGCTCTCCTGGTGGAATGTTCCGGATTGGCATTTTCGAGGGACGGCTGACCAAGGGTCAAGGTGAGATCGTCAGACTCCGGGAAAACAAGCGTGAGGCCGCCAACGGCCCCAACTCGCCGATCGCGACTGGCCGCTGTACACCCGACGGTTACCCTCGGACCGGCCAGCTGTGGTGTCGATCCGCTGCGAGCCCAGGGGGTGGACGAATCTGCCGACTTTATGCAGAAATGCACAGCGTAATATCGTCGTTGGGCCTTAATTCGCAAGTTCCGGAGGTAGGGAGTGATGCAGTCAATCGAGCCAGCCGAGGCGTATCGGCATTTGGTGCGGGATGTGTATCACGGAGATTTCGCCCTGGTGGACCGGTTTGTCGCGCCCGATTTGCGCATGCATTTGCCAGGTGTTTTGCCGGGTACCCATAGCGGACCGGTGGGTTTTCGGGCGGTTCTGGAAGCCGTGTGGACGCCTTTCTCGTCTCTCACGTTCGCAATTGCGGTGGGGCCGATCGTGCAATGGGATTTGCTGGCGGCGCGGTGGCACGCGGTCGGCGTGTACGCGGGTCACTTTCCGGGAGCAAAAGCGGCTCCCGGCACGCACGTGCAGTTTGGCGGGCATGACTTCTTTCGGTTTAGCGATGGGCTGTTTGTCGAATATTGGGGTGGCGTGGATGACAGTCATCTGATGAATCAGCTGGGGATGGTTTCTTAAGGGGGATCCCGTGCCGCAAATCGATGAACGGATTGAGTCGCTCGAAGCGAAGCTCAATGCAGCGGTTTTGCGGGGGTGGATGGATGCGGCACTGACAAGGGCGGACGATCCGGCCGCTAACCGATCGCTGATTCGATCAAATTCAGCGTAGGCCCATCGAACTTCCCCGCAAGCGATCGCCACCTTATCGGGGGCTCTTGCAGCGCTTCGATGCAGCAGATCGCCCGAACTGTGTGGAGTTTAATCTGGCAGAGAGCAAAGGCATCACCCGAAGTGTACGCATCTATTTTCTTGGTCTTCCCCACTGATCCATGCCGGTTCCGCAGCTTGCGCAGGTCCATCCGCCCCAAAGGAACTCGATGAGCCTCGCCGATTTACGACGCCGTTCCTGCTCTCGGCCGCACTTGGGACAAGTCACTTTTCGAAGCAACCCTTTGCCTTGCACAATGTCCCAAACCGAATTCATATTGATACCCCATTTCCCTGACTTGCCCATTGTTTCAGTGGCGATCATCATCACAAAGCCGCTGAGCACGGCGGCGACTATGGCGACGAGAAGAAATATCATCCTGGCTATCCTGGCGGTATTGCGTCCGGGAACCTATTTTAACTCTGTAATGACCATCGCAAGCAGCCGCCGAGATGCGATTGGTGCAATATCGCGGCCGTGGCAAACCCAGGCTCACCGGGGCAATGTCCGCTGCTAGGTTGAAAGGCTTGTCATGCTGGCCAACGCCGTCCTCCTAATTCATTTCGCCCTGGTGCTGTTCATCACCGCGGGCCTGCCGTTGATTTACCTGGGCGCCGCATTGCGTTGGACCTGGGTGCGGGCGTGGCAATGGCGCACACTCCACCTAGCGGCAATCATGTTCGTGGCGCTGGAGTCCCTGCTCGGCATCGCGTGTCCGCTGACCGTCTGGGAGAATGCATTGCGCGGAAACCGGTCGAACATGGGATTCATCGAGCGCTGGATCCAAAGAGTCATGTTCTACGATCTTCCCGCGTGGGTGTTCATCGTGACCTACACGGGTTTTGCTGTGTTGGTCGCCGTGACGTGGCTGACGGTACCGCCGGCGAAGGTCGGCCATCCGCGTCCCCGGCGGCGGGAGCCAGAACGCGCCCCGCATGACCGGCGAACCTCCTAGGACGTCCTCCGATTCAGCCGCGGACCGATTTCTGATAAGTACCCATGAGTGCTGCCTCGGCCAGGATGTGGCCACGCATGGCTTTTTCGAGCGGGGCTTTGCGTGGCCCGTGCAAATCCGGAAGCAGGACATCGAGGGCGAAGAGCCTGTGGAAATAGCGATGCCGTCCGATGGGCGGGCACGGGCCGCCGTATCCCGTACGCCCCCAGTCGTTGCGGCCCAGGAGCGTGCCCTGCGGAAGGCCATGCTGCATCGCATTCTCCGCGAGCGAAGTCGCGGTCGGCGCGAGGTTGTAGAGAACCCAATGCACCCACGTAGTCTTTGGCGCCTGCGGATCCGGTGCATCCGGATCCTCGATGATCAACGCCAGACTCTTCGTGCCGGCTGGCAAACCGGACCAGGCGAGCGGCGGCGACACATCATCGCCTTCGCAGGTATAGCGCTTGGGGATCGCGCCGCCCGGCGCGAATGCATCGCACTTGATGGATAGAGTCATGGCAGTCCCGGCGCGAATTGCGCGATCACCAGTCGACGAACATTCGCAATCATCCGAGGCACGACCTCCTCGCGCCTTAGTATTGGCTATCCACATGATCATGCCTGAGTTTGGGATTTTCAATACCCCCGCCTTGGCAACCTGTTCATTTCACCCGCTCAATGCCCCGCAACCGTCGATTCTTATCGAATAGGCAAACCGCGCTTTGCCGGGCACAGTCGGAATCCGGTTGGCGCCATAGCCCTTGGGCGCAATCGGGTCAAAATAAAGGTCCACTGAGCCGTAGGCATTCTTCACAAGGTCAGGTTGGCGCGAACTGCGATTCATCAATATACCTATGCGGCGGCGCACTCATGCCCTCGGAAACGGCCATGGCCCTAGGTATTTGTCCTTAACGTTTCCGACCTTTGCATGATTGCGCAACCTTGCAATTCTTCGTATCGTGCGCGCCGGATATTCACCGTAAGGCGCATATGCAATCTCTGATTCGGCATCTTTGGAACGCCCACGGGGCCGCCCGCCCCGGCCGCGAGGTATTCGCGGCGCTCGCGCTCAAGGGGGTTCTCTTGCTGGCGATCTATATGCTGTTTTTTGATCCCACCCATCGTTTGCCGTCGGACGCCGCGGCCACCGCTCAGGCGCTGATCGGAGCAAGCGCGTCGAAGGATGTTCCATGAGCTCAGCGAATTTGATCGACCTGTCGCGACTGCAGTTTGCCATCACGGCGATGTACCACTTCTTGTTCGTGCCTCTCACGCTCGGACTGTCAATTCTGCTGGCGATCATGGAAAGCATCTATGTCATGACGGGGCGGACGATTTGGCGCGACATGACGCGCTTTTGGGGAGTCCTTTTCGGCATCAATTTTGCGATGGGCGTCGCCACCGGAATCACCATGGAGTTCCAGTTCGGCACCAATTGGGCCTACTACTCCCATTATGTCGGCGACATCTTCGGCGTGCCGCTCGCCATCGAGGGCTTGATGGCGTTCTTCCTCGAGGGCACGTTCATCGGCCTGTTCTTCTTCGGCTGGGATCGCTTGAGCCGCCGCCAGCATCTGGTGGTCACGTGGTTGGTGGCCATCGGCAGCAACTTGTCGGCCCTGTGGATCCTGATCGCCAATGCCTGGATGCAAAACCCCACCGGCGCGCATTTCAATTTCACCACGATGCGCATGGAGCTCGATTCGATCCGCGACGTCATTTTCAATCCGGTGGCCCAATCCAAATTCGTCCACACCGTGAGCGCCGGATACGTTACCGGCGCCGTGTTCGTGCTCGCCATCAGTGCCTGGTATCTGCTCAAGGGTCGGCACATCGAGTTCGCGAGGCGCTCGGCCACGGTTGCGGTCAGTTTTGGACTGGCGGCCGCGTTGTCGGTCGTGGTGCTCGGCGATGAAAGCGGCTACACATTGACCGAGCATCAGAAAATGAAGCTCGCGGTCATCGAGGGCGAATGGCGCACCGAGCCCGCGCCCGCGTCCTTTGAGCTCTTTGGTCTTCCCGACACGGCGGCCCACGAGACGCGCGCGCAGGTCAAGGTGCCCTGGGTCCTGGGGCTGATCGCGACCCGCTCAACCGACACGGCTGTCCCGGGAATTTTCGAGCTCGTTCAGCGGGCGAAGCAGCGGATCGTGAACGGTATTCCGGCCGCTTCGGCGCTGCGAACACTGCGCCAGGACCCGAACGATCCCCTTGCCCGTGAGACGCTTGAACTTCATGCGCAGGACCTCGGTTACGCGCTGCTGCTGCGCAAGTACGTGGAGGATCCCGCCCAGGCCACGCCGGCGCAAATTGACAAGGCCGCGTGGGACACGGTTCCCTCGGTTGCCCCGATATTCTGGTCGTTCCGGGCGATGGTGGCGCTCGGTCTTTATTTCATCGTGCTTTTCTCAGTGGGTTTCTACCTGGCCGCTCTCAGGCGCGTGGCTCAAAGCCGGGTGTTCTTGAAGATGGCGCTGTGGACCCTGCCGCTGCCGTGGCTCGCCGCCGAGTTGGGGTGGTTCGTCGCGGAGCATGGCCGGCAGCCCTGGGCGATCGAGGGCGTGCTGCCGACATTTCTCGCCGTGTCGCCGATCCCGACATCGAGCGTCGCGCTGAGCCTCGCGGGTTTCGTGGTCTTCTACACCGTCCTTGCGGTCATTGAGGTGTTTCTACTGAAGAAATACGTGAAGCTCGGACCCGGCGCGGGCTCAGGATCGCGCGACATCACCGGCGCCGCAGGCGGTCCCGTTCCTGCAGGCGTACGGCGCTAGGAGCAATCATGTTCGACTTCCCAACATTGAAAATCATCTGGTGGCTGCTGCTCGGTATTCTGCTGATCGGCTTCGCGATCATGGACGGCTTTGACTTGGGCGCGGGGATGTTGCTGCCGTTCATCGCGCGCGGTGACACGGAGCGGCGTGTCGTGATCAATACCGTGGGGCCCGTCTGGGAAGGCAACCAGGTGTGGTTGATTTTGGGCGGAGGCGCGATCTTTGCCGCATGGCCGGCGCTCTATGCGGCGAGCTTCTCCGGATTCTACCTGGCGATGCTCCTGGTGCTCGCGGCGCTCATCTTGCGACCGGTCGGCTTCAAGTTTCGCAGCAAAATGCCCGGCGCCCGGTGGCGCACCAACTGGGATTGGGCGCTGTTCGTCGGAGGCGCAGTGCCTGCGCTCGTGTTCGGCGTCGCCATGGGAAATCTCCTCAAAGGCGTCCCCTTCAGCTACGACTCCGAACTGCGCGCGACCTACGCCTTCGGGCTGTTCGATCTTTTGAATCCCTTTGCAATACTCTGCGGCCTGGTCAGCGTGGCGATGCTCCTGACGCACGGCGCGGTCTATTTGGCGCTAAAGACCGACGCGGAGGTGGCACGGCGTGCGCGAACGGCATCCCGCTATGCCGCGCTCGCATGGGTGCTGCTGTTCGCACTGGCGGGCCTCTGGCTGTGGCAGGGCCGCTTCGGATTCGCCATCACGGCGGGCGCATTGCCCGGGGCCGAGCCGGACCCGCTCGCCAAAGCGGCCATTTTTCGCAGCGGCGCATGGCTCGCGAATTACCAGCGGTGGCCGGCCACCCTGCTCGCGCCGGCGATCGGTCTTGCGGCTCCCTTGCTGGTCGCGGCGCTCGCCGGATCGCGGCAGCGGCTTACGGCGTTCATCGTGAGCAGCCTCGGTATCGCCGGGGTCATCGGTACGATGGGGGTCAGCTTGTTTCCGTTCCTGTTACCCTCGTCGTCGAATCCGCAAAGCAGTCTCACGGTGTGGGATGCCTCGAGCAGTCACCGGACGCTCGGCATCATGCTAATTGCCGTGATCATTTTTCTCCCCATCGTGCTCGCCTATACGGGTTGGGTGTACCGCGTCATGCGCGGGCCGGTGACGAGCGCCTACATCGAAGCGAATCGCGAGACGAGTTACTGAGGAGCGGTCATGTGGTATTTCAGCTGGATACTGGGGTTAGGGTTAGCCTGCGCGTTCGCGATCCTGAACGCCATGTGGTTCGAATTGGATGCCGATCAGCACGCGCGCGAATGGCCCGCCGACACGACCAACATATCCTGAGCTCATGATGCACTTGTTGGATGCCCAGGACGAATCCGCGGAACGCGCGGCGGAGTTCTTGAGAACCGTGGCGCACGCCGGGCGTCTTAGGATCGTGTGCGCCTTGATGGAAGGCGAGCGCTCCGCCAGCGACTTGGCGCGCCATGCGCGTCTTCCTGCACCCGCACTATCGCAGCAGGCCGCCATTCTCGAGGCGAAAGGAGTCATCGGCCGGCGACGCATAGGCCGGTCGGTGCTGTACCGATTGTTGGCGCCCGAAGCAAAGGCGTTGGCAAAGTTCTTGTATCGAATGTTCTGCAAGGCGCCGGCGCCGCGCCGCGCCTCAAAAAGGAGGAAGCCATGACCAAACATGCCGCATCGATTGAAACCCTGGAGCCGGCCGAGGTTGCGCGCCGGTTGAAGGCCGGCAAGATCCTGCTCATTGATGTGCGCGAGCCCTCCGAATTCGCCTCGGAGCGCATTGCGGGCGCGCTGCTCTACCCGCTCTCCACGTTTGATGCCGCCACACTGCCCGATGATGGGCCGCGGCGGGTCGTGTTTCACTGCGGCAGCGGCAAACGATCGCTTA
Source organism: uncultured Gammaproteobacteria bacterium (assembly GCA_963813755.1). Lineage (GTDB taxonomy): Bacteria > Pseudomonadota > Gammaproteobacteria > Steroidobacterales > Steroidobacteraceae > Bog-1198. The sequence continues at coordinate 91,542 of CAWEZY010000004.1, forward strand.
CGGCCGCGGAGCGGCGCCTTGGAGCCGGTCAGCCGCATGCTGCGCACATGGGCGGCGGCATTGCCGCCTGGAAGGCGGCCGGCCTGCCGGTGATTTCGCTATGAAAGCCTACCCGCACGTGTATCACGCCGGCGCCCGAGGCACGACGACCGGGTCCGTTCCGGTGAGTTCCGCCGACCTGCCCGAGCTGCAGACCGCCCCACCCCCGGAATTCGATGGGCCGGGCGGGGTTTGGTCCCCCGAGACTCTGTTCGTCGCATCCATCGCGGATTGCTTCATTCTGACTTTCCGCGGCGTGGCGCGCGCGGCCCACCTGCAGTGGGACCAGATCGAGGCGCAAGTCGAGGCTACGCTCGAGCGGGTGGCCGGCGTCACCCAATTCACTCGCTATGTGACCCGCGCGATCCTCACGGTGAAGCCGAATGCCGATCACGCGAAAGCCCGGGAACTGCTCGAGCGAGCCGAAAAGATCTGTTTGGTCACCAATTCCCTGCGCGGCGAGCGGCATCTCGAAACCACGGTGAATACCGCGGCCGCGTGAGCCTCATACGATGCCGCCAACCGCTCAAATCATTCAATACGGATTGCTCGCCCTGGTCGCGGCGATTGTTTTCAAGCGGCTGCTGACGGGCGTCATCGCCAAACGTAAGATTCCCGCCCTGCTCCAGGCAGGCGCCGTGATCATCGATGTCCGCTCACCCGGCGAATTCGCCGCGGGCAATGCCGCCGGAAGTCGCAACGTTCCCTTGGACGATCTCGAGCGCGGCACCCGCGATCTGGAGCCGAACCGTTGGATCATCGTCTGCTGCGCCTCGGGAACGCGCAGCGGCATGGCGCGCCGCTGGCTCCTGCGGCATGGATTCCCGCACGTCCTGAATGCCGGCTCCTGGCGCAATCTGCCGTAAGCCCGCCCGGAACCTGTGCCCAGCACCAGCGCGTCGCGGCCCGCGACACGGAGCCTGGCGACGGTGGTCTCGAGTCCGAGTGCGGCCATCGCCCGCGGCCAGCAGAACGATGTCGAGCGTGCGAAGCGCGCCGATCAATCTCTCCGGCAACCCCAGGTACGATCGAGACGCCCGGCGCAGGCTATCGTTCAACGCTGCGCACTCCGCTCAAGGTTGTTTCGCGGCTGCGCACGCCGCCTTTTTGGCGCGCGCGCCGGATCCCGCGGAGTCGCAGAAGGTCGCATAGAGCACTTCCATGATCTTGAGCGCCGGGCCCGGTGCGAGCGCGTAGTGGACCGTCTGTGCCTGACGGGCGGTCGTCACCAATCCCGCGTCGCGCAACACGCTCAAATGCTGCGACAGCGCCGACTGGCTGATCGGCACCCGCTCGTTGATCTCGCCGACGGATTGCGCGCCGCCGAGAAGGGTGCACAGAACCAGCAGCCGTTGCTCGTTCGCCAGCGCTTTCAAAAACCCCGCGGCCTCGGTCGCGTGTTCGCGTACCTCGGCCATCCGCGGCTGCAATCGCACGCTTATTTTGTCGCTCGAAGGCTCGACCGCCATCGTCCAGGCCCTCCATTCCTCAAAACGCCCGTAAATCGTATGTTGCTAATTTAGCATATCCTGATATAATGTGCGAGGAGTTTCGATAAGTGCTCTGAAAGCACAAAACGGAGAAACCGTCATGAATATCGATCGTTGGGTCCTGAGATTTGCTAGTAGCGTCATCCTCGCGAGCCTGCTCCTGGCTCACTTCGTGAGCCCGAATTGGCTTTGGCTCACGGCCTTCGTCGGCGCCAACTTGCTGCAGTCGTCCTTCACCGGTTTTTGCCCCCTGGCATTCATTCTCAAGCGCTTGGGTGTGCGGCCCGGCAACGCGTTTTCTTGAGCGCAGCCATGCGCCTGCCAATCCGCCGCGCCTCGCTGCTTGCCGTCCCGGCGCTCCTGCTGCTGATCGCCGCCTGCGGGCATAAGACGCCCGTACCGGCGGTTTCATCCGCGGCGGCGCTTTCGAGCGTGGTGATCGAACCGGTGCCGACGCCGCTCGAGCGTGATGTCGACGGAACCATCGAAGCGGTCAATCAGGCAACCGTATCGGCTCAGACCAGCGGCCGCGTGGCCGAGATCTTGTATGACGTCAACGACGTCGTGCCCGCGGGCGCGGTCATCATGCGGCTCCAAGGCACCGAACAGCGTGCGGGGCTGCAGGGGGCGGAGGCGGCGCTCACCGAGGCCCGCGCGCGCAATGCGGAGGCCGCGAGCAGCTACCAGCGGGTCGCCGAGTTGTTTCAGCGCCGGGTCGTCTCCAAAGCCCAACTCGATCAAGCGACCGCGAACCGGGATGCCGCCGCCGCGCGCCTGGCGGCCGCCGAGGCCGCTCTCACGACGGCCCGCGAGGGGGTCGGATATACCGAGATCCGCGCCCCGTATGGCGGCGTCGTCACCAAGCGTCTGGTCGAGGTGGGCGAGACCGTCGCCCCGGGAACCCCGTTGATGACCGGCTTAAGTTTGCGCGACTTGCGCGTCGAGACGACCATTCCCCAAAGCATCGTCATGCAGGTGCGAAAGCTCAAGCAAGCCGCGATCTACGTGGGCGATCAGCGGATTGCGGCGACGAAGATAACCATCTTCCCCGAGGTCGCGACGCCATCGAGCACGTTTCGAGCGCGTCTCGACCTGCCTCCGGGGACGCCCGATCTGGCGCCCGGCATGTACGTCAAAGTCGGACTCGTCATCGGCCAGGCGGATCGGATCCTGGTGCCCTTATCGGCACTGATCGAACGCAGCGAGGTGACCGGAGTGTATGTGATCGACTCCCACGGGCAGGTCTCGCTTCGCTACGTGCGTCCCGGTCATCGCTTCGGCGACCGGATCGAGATCCTCTCCGGGCTCATGCCGGGCGAGCGCATCGCGCTCGACCCGATCGCCGCGAGCGCCCGCCCGGCCGTGAAGGAAACTCCGCGGTGACCAAACCCTTGGGGCTCAGCGGCCGGCTCGCGCGGTACTTTCTCGAGAACCGGCTGACGCCGCTGCTCGCGTTGACGGGGCTCTTGATGGGCGTGTTCGCCGTTCTCGTGACTCCACGCGAGGAAGAGCCGCAAATCGACGTCACGTTCGCCAATATTCTGATTCCCTTTCCCGGCGCCAGCGCCGAGCAGGTCGAAAACCTGGTGGCGACGCCGATGGAGAAGGTGCTGGGCGAGATCTCCGGGGTCAAGCACATTTATTCGGTATCGCGGCCCGGACTCGCCGTCCTCACCGTGCAGTACGAAGTCGGCATTCATCGCAATGACGCCATCGTGCGCCTCTACAACGCCGTCTATTCGAATCAGGACTGGCGCCCGGCCGGGGTCGGCATCTTGCAGCCGCTGGTCAAGCCGAAAGGCATCGACGATGTGCCGATCGTCACGCTCACCTTGTGGAGCCGCGACCCTGCGCTGGGTGCGCATGAACTCGGTAAGATCGCGCGCGCCACCGAGAGCGAGATCAAGCGGGTACCCGGCACGCGCAACGTGTACGCGGTCGGCGACAGCGAACCGATGATCCGCGTCGACCTGGACCCCGCGCGTCTCACCGCCGCCGGGCTCACCGTCGCCGATCTCACCGCCGCGCTCCAAGGCGCCAACCTCGTGCGTCAGGCCGGCGGCGTCTTCGACGGCGCCCGATTGGCGCCGGTGCAAGCCGGCCAATTCCTGGCGAGCCGCGACGCTGTCGGCGGACTCATCGTGTCCGCCCGCGACGGCAAGCCGATCTATCTGGACGACGTCGCGACCGTCACCGATGCGCCCCGCAGCCCGTCCCGCTATGCGTGGTTCGGCACCGGTCCCGCGGATGCGAAACGGGGCATCGCGCCGGTCAGGCAGGCGGCCGCGGTGACGCTCGCGATCGCGAAGAAGCCCGGCACGAATGCCATCGACGTCGCCACCGCCGTCATCAGCCGCGTCGAGCAATTGAAGGGCATCACGATTCCGGCGGGCGTCGAGGTCACGGTGACCCGCAATTACGGCGTCACCGCGAACGACAAGGCGAAGAAACTCATCGAGAAGCTGCTGTTCGCCACCGCCTCGGTCGTCATCCTGGTGTTGCTCGCGGTGGGCAAGCGCGAGGCGGTGGTGGTCGGCGCCGCGGTCATCGTCACGCTGGCGGCGACCTTGTTCGCCTCCTGGGCTTGGGGGTTCACGATCAACCGGGTCTCGTTGTTCGCCCTGATTTTTGCGATCGGCATCCTGGTCGACGACGCGATCGTCATCGTTGAAAACGTGCACCGCCATTTGGCCATCGACAAGGGCTCCGCCGCCGAGATCATCCCCTACGCGGTCGACGAGGTGGGGGGGCCGACGATTTTGGCGACCTTCACGGTCATCGCGGCGCTGCTGCCGATGGCCTTCGTCTCGGGCCTCATGGGTCCTTACATGAGTCCCATACCCATCAACGCCAGCATGGGGATGATGATTTCGCTCGCCGTTGCGCTGATCTTCACGCCTTGGCTGTGCCGCAAGCTGTTCTCGGCCGAGAGGCACGATGCGGCCGCCGAGGTCCGCACGGAAGGCAAATTGCATCGCTTCTTCGTGCGCCTGATGACGCCATTTCTGGCCGGCGCCGGCGCACGCAAGCTCCGGCATCGGCTTTATCTTGGAACCGCGGGGGCCATCCTCGTCGCCGTACTGCTCGCGGTCGTGCAATTGGTGGTCTTGAAGATGCTGCCCTTCGACAACAAATCCGAGTTCCAGGTCATCGTGAACATGCCGCAAGGAACGCCGGTCGAGGGGACGGCGCGCGTGCTCGCCGGCCTGGCGAACATCATCCGCACGGTGCCCGAAGTCACCGATTACCAGGCCTATGCCGGAACCGCGGCGCCCATTAATTTCAACGGCCTGGTCCGCCAGTATTATCTGCGCCGCGACAGCAACCAGGGCGACCTGCAGGTCAACTTGGTCGACAAGCGCGACCGCAGCCGCAAAAGCCACGACATCGCACGCGCGATACGCCCGTCCCTCGACGCCGAGGGCAAGCGGCTCGGGGCCGCCTCGGTGCAGGTCGTCGAAGTGCCGCCGGGCCCGCCGGTACAGGCGCCGCTGGTTGCGGAGATCTATGGTCCGGTCTACGCCGCGCAGGAAAAAATCGGTCATGCGCTGCGGGCGATGTTCGAAGCCACGCCGGACATCGTCGACACCGACGACACCCTGGCCACGCCCGCCACCCGTTATGTAGTCGCCTTCGACCGCGCCAAGGGCGCCCTGCTCGGAGTCTCGCAGGCCGAGGCGGTCGAGTCGCTCGCCACCGCGCTCGCGGGGCAGGATGCCACCTTCATCCACTCGGGCCGCGAGCGCGATCCGATCGCGGTGCGGCTCGAGTTCGCAGCTGCCGACAAACAGGACCTGCAGCAGGCGCTCAGCCTGCCGCTGCGCGCCGCGAGCGGAGCGCTGGTCCCGCTCTCCGAAGTCGTCACGGTCTCCAAAGCGCCGTGGGACGCGACGATTTATCACAAGGATCTCTCGCCGGTGGTTTTCGTCACCGGCGACATGGCGGGCCGTCTCGACAGCCCGCTCTACGGCATGTTCAGCCTGGTCTCCCAGATCAACAAGTCGCCGCCCGCGGGTCAACCCCTCACGCAGCGGTTCATCAGCCCGCCCGATCGGCTCAGCGATTTCAGCATCAAGTGGGATGGCGAGTGGACCATCACCTACGAGACCTTCCGCGACATGGGCCTCGCCTACGCGGTGGGACTCGTGTTCATTTACCTGCTCGTGGTCGCGCAGTTCCGCTCCTACGCGGTGCCGCTGATCATCATGGCGCCGATCCCGCTCACCATCATCGGCGTCATGCCGGGACACGCATTGCTCGGCGCCAATTTCACCGCCACCTCGATGATCGGCATGATCGCGCTCGCCGGCATCATCGTGCGCAACTCGATCCTGCTCGTCGATTTCATCAACCAGGAGATCGCCGCCGGGCAGCCGCTTGCCGAGGCGGTGATCCGCGCGGCGAGCATCCGGGCGCGGCCGATCGTGCTCACCGGCCTCGCCGCCATGATCGGCGCATTCTTCATTCTCGATGATCCGATTTTCAACGGGCTCGCCATCTCGCTGATCTTCGGCATCCTGGTGTCGACCGCGCTCACACTGCTGCTGATTCCACTGCTCTACTTTGGCTACATCGGACGCTCGGGCGAGAGCGCCGTTCACTAACTGGGGGGATTTATGGCACACGTCATCGTCATCGGCGCCGGCTTGGGCGGCATTCCGGCCGCGTTCGATCTGCGCAAGCACCTGGCAAAAACCCATCGCGTCACGCTCATCGGCGCGCGCCCGCATTTCGAGTTCACGCCCTCGAATCCGTGGATCGCGGTGGGCTGGCGCACGGCCGACCAAACCCGTGTGCCGATGCAGGCGCCACTCGACAAGAAAGGAGTCGATTGGCTGGTCAACACCGTCACGCGGATCGACGCCGAGAATTCCGTGCTCAGCTCGATGACGGCAAGGAACTGAGCTACGACTACCTGGTTATCGCGACCGGCCCGCGCCTCGCCTTCGAGGAGGTGCCGGGCATGGGTCCCGAGGGTTTCACGCAGTCGGTGTGCACGCCACGATCATTCGGTGCAGGCGTGGCACAAAATACCAGGAATTCTTGAAGAATCCCGGCCCGATCGTCATCGGGACCGCCCCCGGCGCCAGCTGCTTCGGCCCGGCGTACGAGACCGCCATGGTGCTCGACGCGGATTTGCGCAAACGCAAGCTGCGCGACCGGGTGCCGATGACTTACGTCACGAGCGAACCCTACATCGGCCACATGGGGTTGGGGGGCGTCGGCGACAGCAAGGGACTCATGGAGTCCGAGCTGCGCGAACGGCACATCAAATGGATCACCAACGCCAAGATGACCTCGGTGACCGCGAACGATATGACGGTGCAGGAGCTCGACGAGAACGGCGCACTGAAAAAGGAGCACAAGCTCCCGTTCGCCTATAGCGCGGTGATTCCGGCCTTCAAAGGAGTCGACGCGGTCGCGGCGGTGCCCGGACTGTGCAACCCGCGCGGCTTCGTGCTTATCGACAAGCACCAACGCAGTCCCAAGTACAAGAATATCTTCTCCGTCGGCGTGTGCGTCGCGATTCCGCCGGTCGAGGCGACCCCCGTGCCGACCGGCGCGCCGAAGACCGGCTACATGATCGAGTCGATGGTGTCGGCGACGGCCGCCAATATCGCCGCCGAGATCGCCGGCAAGCCGGCCGATGCGGAAGCGACGTGGAATGCGGTTTGCCTCGCGGACTTCGGCGACACGGGCGCCGCCTTCGTCGCATTGCCGCAGATTCCGCCGCGCAACGTCACGTGGTCGAAGAAGGGCAAATGGGTGCATTTGGCCAAAATCGCCTTCGAGAAATATTTCATGCGCAAGGTGCGCACCGGGTCGCTGACGCCGGTCTACGAGACCTACGTGCTCAAGGCGATCGGGATCGTGACGCTGAAGAAACCGCGCAATGAAGGGTCTGTCCCATGAAGAAGCGTCGACATTCGCTCTCTAGGAACCGCGCGGCCGCCCACGCCGGGCTGGCGATGGTCGCGTTGTTCGGCATCCCCTGGGACTGCCCAGGCCGAATCGCTGTCCGACGCCTGGGCGATGGCGCTGCAGTCGGACGCCGCGCTGGCGGCGGCGCGCAGCGATCGTCAGGCAGCGGAAGCGGATCAATCAGCCGCGCAGCGCCAGCGCTGGCCCGCGCTCGACCTCAACGGCACCTACACCCAATTCGAGCACGCGCCCAACCTCGACATCGCGACATCGGCGGGGCAATTGGAGGCGCCCGATTTGGCGCCACGACGGGTATGCGCTGGCCGGCGCCGATGTTTCGGTTCCCATTTGGACGTCCGGCAAGATCAGCGGTGCGATCGGCGCGGCCACCGCCGGCGCACGCGGCGCCTCCGCGCAGGAGATGCGAAGCACCGCGGATCTCAAGCTCGCGGTTGCGGAATCGTACGTCGCGGTATTTCGCGCGCGCCGCGCCCTGAAGGTTGCCGAGTCCAACGTCGCCAGTCTCCAGGCCCACGCGAACGACGTGCAGGTGATGTACGACAAGCAGGCGGTGCCCCAGTCGGATGTGCTGGCCGCGCAGGTCGCGCTGGCGAATGCCACGCAGCAGCGCCTGCGCGCCGCGAATGCGTTGCGCCTCGCCATGGCCGCTTATAACCGTTGGGTCGGTCAGCCGCTCGACCGAAATCCCGACCTCGATGAGCCAACGGCAGCGCCGTTGAATGCGGCGGCCGAACCGCTGGATCAGCTCATCGCGCAAGCCATCGAGCACCGTCCCGAGCTCAACGCGGTGCGCGCACAACAGGAAGGTCTCGAACAGGCGGCGCGGTCCGAGCGCGCGCTAGGACTGCCGCAGGTGGTCCTGCACGCCGGATATAACCATCTCGACAATCAAATTCTCGACCGCGAGAATTTCGCATCGGTCGGCATCGGATTTCAGTGGCGGCTGTTCGACAGCGGACAACTTCAGCGCGCGCACCAGCGCGTTGCAAAGCCGCGCTCACGCCGCAGAGCAGCGGCTCGCCGACTTACGGTCGCAGGTCAGGCTGGATGTCGAAACCGCGTTCTACAACCGGGAGGAGGCGGCTGCGAGGATCCATGCCGCCGCCGCCGCGGTCGCGCAGGCGGAGGAGAACGTGCGCATTGCCGAGGAACTCTACAGCAGCGGCTTGGGAACCAACAATCAAGTGCTGGACGCGGAGACCCTTCGGGTCATAGCGGTCACCAACCGCGACGATGCAAGCTTCGATGCGCTCATTGCCGAATACCGTCTGCAACGCGCAATCGGCATGCTGTAACGCACAAGAGCCCTGCCCTCTGTCCGGACGCCCTGCTTCCGGCCCGGTTTCTTGATAGGCTGCGCCATGGCTAACACTGTCGAGCGCAGGCCCGCGGCGCCCCCCAATAAGGGCTTCAACTGGAAGGACTTCTTGATCAAATCAGCCATCGCGATCGCCCTATTCAATGTCATCGCGGGGCTCGTGACCTGCTACTTCGTCCTGCCGGCGCTCAGGCGCTGATTGATTCGAGGTCGCGGCCCGGCTCGAGCAGGCGTCGAAACTGCTATATTTGCGCGCTCAATCCAAAATAAGGAGTGGATCATGACTGTGTTCAAACCCCTACTGTTGGTTTGCTCGCTGGGACTGTCAGGCGCCGTGATGGCCCAGAATGCCTCCGTCACGATCTCCTCGCCCATGGACGGGGCGAAGGTGAGCGCCAGTGCGCCCACCAAGGTGACCTACGAGGTCGTACCGGGGCCGAAAGGCGATCACGTGCATCTTTATGTGGATGGCGAAGAAGCGGCGATCCTGCGCCAATTGAAGGGCACCACGACGGTTGACACGCTCAAGGCCGGCCCGCACACACTGTGCATCAAGATCGTCGATAAGGCTCACACCCCGATCGGCGTGGAAAAGTGCATCAAAGTCACGGCCGGTTGATGCCGACGTCGGCCGGGCGGGGCTGAGACGGCCCCGGGGCGTGGACGCGCAGGATCTCGGGTACGCGCTGACCCAAGTCGTCCACAATCTGGGTGCGGTCTCGGTCACGGGCGGCGCAGCCGCCGCGCGCGGCCTGAAGCTTGCCGAGCCGCAAGCAGCGCAAAGGGCGCTGGCGGCACTGGTGCTGGGCGGCTGGGCGGCCCAGGCCGCCAGCGGCGTGTCCTTTGGCGTCATCAGCTACTTAGGCTACGGACATCTTCCCGATATTCACGGCATCGCGGTCGGCGCGCTGGTGCTCAAGGTGGCGTGCGCCGCCGCCGGATTCTCGCTGGCTGTGCTCTACCTGGCCCGCGAGACCGGCTGGCCGGACCCGCGCCGGCAGCACGCGTGGACCGCGCAGCTCGCCCTGGCGCTCAGCGCACTCGCGGCGGCGGCCTTTCTGCGCTGGTTCTCGTAAAAGAGGCGGTCGGCGGCACGAGCGCCCGCCGCACGCGCCTAAGTCGGCGGGGCGTCCTTGCCATGCATAATGCCGCGGTCCTCCACGCCCCTCACATTGAATATCGCGGACGTAATTCGTCCGGCGAACAGCACCGCAAGCAGCGCCGTGAGGGCCAACATTTCCGGCCAATCGATGTTGTGATTATAGAGGCCAATGAAGATCTCCCGCAGCACGAAGGCAATGCCCACCTCCGCCAACACCCGCAGCCGGATGCGTTGAAATTCCAGATAGTCGGTGAACGTGCGGAAGAGCTCGATCAGGACGAAGACCGACAACACATCGATCACCAAGTCGCGCGCCACGCTGTCGATCAGCCCGTGGGATAGGGAGTGGGTGGGTATGCCCTCGCGCACCGCCCGGATGCCTCCCATGACGTCGAAGACTAAACCTACAACGGCGCCGAGCAAAGTGATCAGCATGATGAAAATCAGGATGGCTACGATGCTGTCCAAAATCCTTCGATATACCGCCAATGATTTGATTTTCGTCAAACGGCCACCCTCCATGTACAAACCATAGCCGATCGGTGCTGTCCCACGCAGGTCCCCGGGCGCTGTGCTTGGCGGAAAGAGATGAGCTCGATGGGCGTCTGAACGGATGCGGCGATGTGTGCGGGCACTTGCAAATTATAATGATAATCATAGCGAAATTATCGCCGATGCGATCGATTCGCCGGCATATTCGTCAGGATCGTTGCGCAAAACCAGCGCCCGCCCGCCGCGCCCGGTGCAGCTCCGCTAGATGCCGCTCCCGGGCGCGCATCGTGCGCAACGAGTCACGGCCTAATGCCCGCCAAACCGGTAGCCGAAGCCGACGCCTAACAGCCAGGGATTGATGTGCAGGGTCGAGATCCTGACTTGGCCCGGCAGGTACACGTCGGTACCGAGCGCGATCCATTTAACGTCCGCATTCACATACCAATGATCGCGAATCTTGTAGTCGAATCCCGTCTGCAGGGCATACCCGATGGCGGTGGAATTGACCTTCAGCGCACTCACTCCGGGAACGGCGAGGCTCTGGTCCGAAATGATGGAGAAATTGACGCCTGCGCCCACATACGGTTGGAAATTGCTGTTTGGAAGGAAATTGTATTTTCCGGTCAGCGTCGGCGGCAAAAGCTTGAACGTGCCAATGGGCGCGCCGCCGACGGTCACGTGCATGGTCACGGGATAGGTGAGCACCAATTCGGCCGACCAATTGGGCGTGAAAAAGTACTCAAAATTCAGATCCGGAAGCCACTTCTCGTTGATGTGAACTGCATTCGCCGGCACCAGGTCATCAATGGAATTGGAATTGTTCGCCGGATCCAAGTACGCGGCCCGCAGGCGAACTTCCCAAGGGCCGTCGTCGGCGCGCGCAATGTTGAGCGCCAGTACGCCAAGGGCAGACAAAACAAGAATACTGAACAAGCGCATTTTCATGGCCATCCCCATTTTGATTCTCAATCAGAAAAATACTAACGCCTCGGCGCCGATATCGTTATCCGTACTTCCCGAAGCTTTCTTTGGGGAGTTGCGCGAATCGCCGCGAGCGGCGTTCCCTCGACCAGGCGGCGCAACGGCCTCGGATTCCAACTCACGCTCCGGGGTCAGCAAAACCAAGGGCTTGCGGGCGGATGTGGAGTACACTTTGCTTGTCGAGGATCGGCGGACGACGATAAACAGAGGAGTGCCATGAACGCCACGCTCGTACCCGGTGAAGCTCGAAATCTGCGCCTCGGTGCCTCACGGGTGTCGATCAGCCGGCCGCTGACCTGGTTGTACCTCGGATGGCTGGACATGCGCCGCAATTGGGGTGCCAGCCTGGGCTACGGGGCTCTGACCGTCGCGTTCGGTTGGACGCTGCTGATTTTTTTAGGGACCCATCCGTATTACGTTGCCGCGGCGATTTCCGGATTCCTGCTGGTGGCGCCGGTAATGTCGGCGGGCTTCGCCGAAATGTCGCGGCGCTATTCGTCGGGTCAGTCGGCAACATTCGACGACTCGCTGGACGGCTTCTCGCGCAATCACAATGCATTGTTTTGGTTCGGCTCCATCCTGGCGTCTGTGCGCCATCGTCTGGTTCGCCGCATCCGCGGTGATGCTCGACGCCGTGTTTCATATTGCCGCGCCCGACATGCGGGAAACCTTGTATCGCGGCTTTGCCGATTCGATGAACCGCTCGCAAGTGGAGGCGTATGTCGCCGTCGGCGGGATTCTCGCGGCCTTCGTGTTCACGCTGTCCGTGGTTACCGTTCCGCTCATCATCGATCAGCACGCCACCGCCGGACAGGCGATGTTCGCCAGCGTGAAAGCGGTGTTCACCAACATTCCCGCCATGATTCTGTGGAGCGCGCTGATTCTGGTGCTGACCATGATCGGCTACGCGCCTTTTCTCGGCGGTTTGCTGATCGTCAGCCCGTTGCTGGGACACGCGACGTGGCACGCCTACCGGGATCTGATTCGGTAAGCGAGGCATTGCGGAGCTAGCTTTGAAGACCGTGGCCGGCAGCGCGATTGCGCTGCCTTCGGCCTATGTGTAGCATCAAATAGATATGCTTCGAACCGCCATCGCGGTCTTATGTGCCGGCGACCCATTGTGCGGGTCCGCCCAATTTCACTCCGATTGGAAAACAGAATATGGCCGCTGAAAAATGGGGTTTCGGAATCGGCACACTGGCGGCTCTCACGTTGGCGGCATGTGCGGGACACAGTTCCATTCCCAATCCGTTCCGCGAGTGGAAAGGGAACGTACATCTCGACTCGCGTCCCGTACAAAGCAAAACCGTCGTCGAGCGCAAGGGGCAGCCGGTGGTGCTGTTGGTCGGGGAAGTTGCGGATCAGCGCCAGGAAGCGCCGTCGCGCAAAGTCGGCATCATTGGTTCCACGGTCATGTTTGTGGTGGCCGATTCGTTGACTCTTGATGAGAATGTTTCAAGCGTAATAACCAGCGCACTCAACAATCAGCTGGGGGCGGATGGGTTTCGCACGGTCAGCGACCCGAATGCGCCCCACGACATCGTGGTCAAATCCGTAGCGAAGAATTTCCAGCTTGATATCGTCGACCGGGATGACCTTAACATTGATGTGGACATGACCCTGCGCGACGCCAAGAGCGGGGATGTTCTTTGGGCGGGCAGCGTGGCGGAAAAGTCCAGCCGCTTTGCCGGCGTTTCCGGCGACACGGGCGAATCAATCGTCCGCTATTTCAACAGGGGATTGAACAACTGGGCGGTCAAGGCCAGTGCCAATGTTCGCGACAGCCTGTTGAAATCCTATCCGCAAACGATGGCCCTGGTCGACCGCAAGGGGTTACCGCCACCACATCCGGTGGGAATCACGGCGGTGCAGGAAGCGGCGCCGCGCGAGGCCGCCAAGATTCCGACCGCAACGCCGCCCGCCGCCGCACCGGCAGTCGCGGCCACAGCCACAGCTCCGGCCGCCCCGCCGGCAATCGCCGCCGTACCGGCTGCTCCGGTCGCCACACCGTCAATTGCTGCCGCACCCGCGGCAGCTCCAACCGCCCCGCCGGTGCTTGCCGCGGCGCCGCCCGCAGCGCCGGTTGCCCCACCAGCCGCGGTCGTAGCGAGCGTCGCCGCGCCGAGCGCCAAAGGGATATTCTCGGTGACCACGGTTCCGTCCAAGGCGAAGGTCTATGGCGATGAGGTTTATTATGGAACCTCGCCGCTCAAGCTGGAACTCGATCCCGGCGTGACCCTGTTCCGCTTCAAGCTGAACGGCTACAAGACCGTCACCCAGAAAGTCTCCATACGGCGCGGCGAGACCACGGAGCTTGAGATCAAGCTCGAGAAATAACGTGCGGCGAGCGGCGGCGTTGCGGAACGCCATGCGAGCCCGCGACCCGAGGATCGGATCGCATGCGTGCGATCGGCTGAATCCGCAGGGCACCGGATCGCCCTTCAACACCCTCGCGCGTCTCAGCTGCGTAGGCCCGTATCGGCGGTGTAGGGTCACATCTTCCGTTGTGCCATGCTTCTATCGGCCGCAACGAAAAAGCCGCGTTGGGAACCCCCAACGCGGCTTGTCATCAGCGGTTTGTGATCAGATCAGAATAGTGGGGCCGCTGGGTGAGGGATACCGGGTTCCAATCCCGGGGGGAACTCATGGACGAACGGCAGACCGCTCATGTACTCGGCCACGGCCTTCATCTGGCTGTCGGTGAGGCGCATCGCTACGCGAGACATAAAGCCGAAATCGTTGTGGCGTTCGCCACTTTTCAGGTGCGTCAACTGGGTGATCACGTAGTCGGATTTCTGCCCGGCCAGACGCGGATAGCGGAACGTTCCGGTTAGCCCATCGTTATGGCAGTTGGCGCAGGCCGGCACCGCTTGGTCGCGAATGCCGTGCATGACGATGGCTTCGCCCCGTTCGGCCAGCGCCTTATCCGTCACTTCGTCAGGGGTACGAGTCTGCGCCGCGAAGTACTCGGCATCAGCTTCGATCTCCGCCTCCGAGAGGCCTTTGGCCAGCGTATTCATGGCATCGAACGTGCGCCGGCCGTACTTGAAATCGTGAAGCTCTTTGACGATGTATCGGGCGTCGAGCCCAGCCAGTTTCGGCGCCATCATGCCCGGTATGGGGGCATCCCCAGCCGCGCCATGACAGGTTTCGCACGCGGCATACGGGGGACCGGCCTCATCGGCTAGGGCGGAGGCGCTCAGCAAAACGCTGGCCACCATACCCAGCGCACCCAGAATCATGAACTTGCGGCTGTGGGTCATCGTCGCCTCCCGTTGGTCTTCTCTTGCGATTCGGTTCATTGGATTAACCTTTTCGTGTTCCTTGCTCCATCCGACTCGACAGCGCCGACTACAGATCGTAGATCAGCTTGAACGTCAACTGCTGCTTGATACCCGTGGCAATCTGACCGTTGGTCGTCGATATGCCGTCGAGCTGCCCCGGGTTCTGCAGTTTCGTACCCTCGAAACGGAACTTGACGTTCTGGGCGAACAGATACACCAGTCCGATGGTGTACGCGTTGTCGCTGGCTGACTGTCCGGTGATGTTCCGGTCCGAGCCGTTGTTCGCGATCTCAATGCCCGCGAGGAGATTGAGCTTGTACGGAATCACGCTGTAGCTGGCCGTCAGGGTCGTGACGGTCTTCGAGTTCACCCCGATGCCGGCGGCTCGATCCTGATAATTGAACAGGTTTTCGTTGGCGCCAGAAATCGGATCCGCATTGCCGGGAGAAGCCGCCGCTACGCCGTGGGTGAAATACACGCCCAACTGACGATCGAAGATCGCGCCCTGAACTTGCGCATCGATGATCCACGCCTTGGTCCACATGTAGGCGCCATTAAAGGGGGAACCCGACGTGGAATCGAATGCGACCGCGGACGACCCGGAGAAGACCTGCACACCGACCGCGGTATCCCATCCCCGGATCGGCACGAAGTACACGCCGCGCATGTAGTTCGCGTTCGGCCCCTTGCCGGTTTGAATGCCGCTGCCGGGCGAATAATTCGAACCGATGCCGGCAGGTCCACCGTAGGTCGGAGCCCACTTGGTGAAACTGACGTAAAACCTCGGATCCCACAACACCGCGACGGCGCCGCTGGCACCCGTGGCATCAATTCCAAGGTACGAATACGCCGAGGTCTGACCCGCGTGCTCGAAGTTGAGGTGAATGTCGCTGGCACCCGTGTTCAGCACCTCGAAACCGTAGCTCGGTCCATGGCCGTCGGCGCCAAAGGGCACGGCCAGCACCCGCATGGAGTCGGTAATCGGAAATGAGAACGGCAGCTTCACAGCGGACAGAGCCGTGCTGGGTCTCAAGGTGGTTTCAGAATGGAAACCCACGTACTCCGCCACGCGGCCGCTGATGAACAGTGATGCCTCTTGGGGGACCGTCCACTCCGAAAAGTCGGCATTGGTCTGCTGGCCCTGAGCATTGACCGTGTTGCCGCTGTACCGGTCGTACTCAAAGGTGCCGAAGAAGGATGCGTTCAATACTAGCGGGATCGAGAGTTCCGCGGCATCGGTGTTTCGGCGCACATCTTCCGGAGCGTAGACCTCGGTGAATCCGCCCGCCTTGAAGGCCCGTCCATAGTCGGTCAACATCGGGAAATTCTCGAAATGGCACGCCGAGCAAGCCTTGTTGGTTTGCCTGGCGAACGAGGGTAGCGCATAGCTCGGTGTCGAGACGATCGCCGCAGTGGCGAGGACCGAGATGGCGAGCCAAAACCGGGCTAGTTTGTTTGTGAACATTGCGACTCCCTCAAAGGTGACGTTCTTTACCGCGACGGTTCCACTCGATTTCGGCCTGCATCCGCCGCATCAGCAATTGCTTCTTTTCGCGAGATCAACTCAGATGCGGTCCCTTAGTTTTTTTGCGTGCAATGCGCGATGCACCACGACCACCACGGACCCCATCTCCCCAACCGCCATACCCACAAAAGAAAATATGTTATGCGGCTCTCACATGCAATCCGTGAAACTACTTATCACTTGTTGCATTTTCGCAACGCAAATCCGCTTTGCCCAGCCAAACCATCGGATGGCTTATTGCCTTTTTGCGTCTCTTTTAAGATTTACCACGCTTTGGGCGCGGCATCAAGATGTACCACGATAACAACATGCTGGAAAAAGCCAGGGCAAGACAAAGGACGGTCGCAATGATGGTAAGCATATTGAAAGTACTTCCCGGTTAATGTGTCGACGGCGGCTCTGGCGCGATCCGGCTCAGGCCTTAGCTTTAACGGGTTCTTCGTTCTCTTCCGTGTCGTGACGCTTGAGCGCTACCGCCAGGATCACGATGTAGGCGAAGCCGAAGACCAGCATGCACCAGTCCATGAAGCCCGTGAAGGTGCGTGGATCGTAGCTGAGCGGCCACGGACCGCCCCAGTCGGCGAATCCGCCGCGACCCAAGAAGCACATCATGGCCGCGCCAAACACGCTGCCGTTGCCCATGCCGGTCACCATGCCGCCAACGATGATCGTCCAAAATGCGCGAGACTGTATCGATTTGTTTTGCATTTGCTTAGCCTCTTATACGCCTGAATTTACGCGCCACGGTCTGCCCCTCGCACGAACTCTACTCGAACGCATACATCGATGCAAACGCATACATCGATGCAGCCGAACGATGCAACGGAACGCGCAAGATCATCTTCCCGCGACGGCGGCCGCGCGATCCAGCGGACTCAATTCCAGAATGCGCGCCCGGCTCGCGGCGGCGGCGGCGGCGCGTTCGCACGCTGCAGCGTCCACAGCTCCCGCCAAGCCTCCACCGACCACGGATTGATAATCAGTATCTTTTGCAGCAACTGTTCGCGGCTGAGGCCCCGCTCAGGAGCCGCATCGAGATTCGCGAGCAGGCGGTCGGCACCGCGTAATCGGTCCAGCGATCATGCGGGTCGGCCTCGTAGGCAAGTCCGAGCAGACGATCGGCCTCGAGCGTGGAGCCCCGCCAGCTCGCCAATTCGCTGCGCACCCGCAGTTCGGTGCCGATGTAGGCGCGTCTGAAATCATCCTGCCGCGGCGCTGAAACGCGAAGCATTTTGATTGCCTGTTCGATGGTGGGCCGCTGCGCCAGCAACGATTGCAACAGCGAGGCCAGGTCGGCGCCGCGGCCGTAGTGCAGGCGCGGCAGCTGAAATTCTATGACCGGGGACCATTCATGCTGAATGGCCCCTGCACCCGCCTGTATCGGCCCCCAATAGCGTCCCAGCCATTCGATTGCGCCTTCCGAGGCGATGACCTGCGCACGCTGCTCGGCCGTCAACGAATCAAGCTGGCCGAACAATGCGGGCGCGCCCTGCCAATGGTCTCTCGGGCCCACCAACGCGAGGTGCAGGCCGTCGAGGAACAATTGCGCCTCCGGATAGACTTGACGGAAGCTGCGCAGCACGATGGCCAGCGTGTCTTGATCGAACTGGTTGAGCGCCAGCCATTGCACGAACAGGCCCTGATCGGCGAGCCGCGCTCGCACCCGCTCGAATTGCTCCACGGACAGCAGGGAACCTACGCCGGCGAGATCGGGGTGAAACAAGTCGCCGATGATCACGTCATAGGTTTCGGGTGTTGCGCTCAAGAAATGACGCGCATCATCCCGGTAGACGCGCGTGTCGCGCAGAACCTCCTGGTTGCTCGCCGTGAACCAGCCGGCGGCCGCCTCGATGCTGCCCTGGGACAACTCCACGGCACTGCGCTCGAGGCCGGGGAAAGGCAGCGAGCCCGCCAGTGAAATGCCGGTGCCGATTCCGAGGAACAGGACCGTGCGCGGCCGCTCATGCAGCAGCAGCGGCAGACGCGCCTGATTGCGTTGCACGAACACCGCGGTCGGTTCGGTGGAGGCGTCCCAACGGCGCAGATCCGTCAACAAAACGCGCTGCCCATCGCTCTGCTCGACCACTTGCGTGATCGCGATCGCATCTTCATAACGATACAGGTCGCGACTGCCCGCCATGGCCCGCGGCAGCAGATCCCTGGCCGGCGGCAGAACGGCCACATGCCAGGCGGCGGCGACAATCAGCGGCGCGCCCAGCCAGGCGCGGCGGGAACGCCCCAGGATCAATCCCGTCAGCAGCAACAGCAGCGCCGCCAGGGACAGTGCGCCGGAACTGCCGATGCGCCGGATGAGCAGCCACGTAGGCGAGCGCTCCGAGCGCCGCTCCCAGCGAATTGACGGCATACAGCCGCGAGCCGTTCAAGCTGAACTCGCGGGCCAACGCAGGCAGCCAAGCCCCCAGTGAAAGGGTGGCGGGCAGCGTCAGGGCCGCGAGCAACAGCCCCTGGCCGAGCATCGCGCCGCCCAGCGAACTGAAGTGGGTCCGCTCGATCCAGCCGGAAAATGCCGGCAGCAGCCACAGGCTGGCGATGGCGCATCCCGAGGCGCACCAGGGCAACACCGCCATCAGCCGCGAGCTCGACGCGCCGGGAGGCGATCAGGCTGCCGAGTCCCATGCCGAACAGCATCACCGCGAGGATCAGCGCGAGTACATATTCGGTGCGCAGCATCACCAGGCTGAACAGCCGCATCCACGCCATTTCCAGCAGCAGGCTCGCGGCACCGATGATGCCGTAGTTCACGAGCAGCATCGCCGAAGGCCTGGCTTCGCTCGCCGGGCTCGCGGGCTTTTGCGCGCCGCCCGGCGCCCAGCGGTCCAGCACGAAAAGGCCCGCGGCGCCGATCAGGCTCAGCAGGCGACCGCGCGTATCGCGTGGCTCCAGCCCATGGCGGGCAGCAGCAGCAGCGGCAACAGCGCGCCGGCGGCGGCGCCGAGCGTATTGCTGCCATAGGCGGTGCCGATATCGCGCCCGTAGCGCTTCCAGCCTTCGAGCAGCAACGGAAATCCCGCGCCCATCGCCACGGCCGGCAGCGTCAACAGCAGCAGTGCGGCCAGCGTCATGAGCGCGTGCCATGCGGCGGCGACAGATGGCCGGCGGCCGCATCGATGAGCGGCGTGGCAAGATGCACACCCCACGGCAACAGCAGCGCGTAGAGGGCGATCGAGGCTTCCAGCAGCGCGAGCAGCCGCAGGGGCCTGCGGCAGTCGGACTGCGCGCCCCGCCATGAGGCTGCTGCCGGCGGCGAGCCCCAGCATGAACGCCGCCACCGTGACGATCGACCGCAAAAGTGCTCACACCGAATTGCAGCGCGAGCATGCGCGCCCACAAAACTTCGTAGGCGACGCCGCACAGCCCGGAGAGCGCGCCGAGCAGAGCGAGCCATAACGCTCCCATGCGCGGCGTCCCGCTGATCAGAACGGGAAGAACCAGACCACGCCGACGATCACGTGCACCATCGCCACGGTGACCGTCAATCCGGCAAGGATCATGTGCAGCTAGAAACAGCGGTTTGCCGAACACCGCCACCGCGATGCCGACGGACGCGGTACTGATGAGCAGCGGCCAGCAGCACCGTCCCGATGGTGAACATGATGACCTGTCGTTCATGCTCGGCGATGGTGGTCGCGCGCGCGGGACGCTGCGGCTGCTGGCGGCCGAACTCCTGCAGAATCTGCGGACCGTTCGGCGTGGCGGGCGGCGCATCCGCCGCCACGGCACACCGGCAAATAGGTCGGCAGCAGCAGGCTCAGCGCCAGCAATGCGCGCAGCCAGCTACTCATCGTGCGAAGTGTCGGACTTGGGCGCCGAATGGCGGCTTCGCTATCAGGCGCCGCCACATCAGCACCAGCATCAGGACGAAGGGGACGAACACCGCGACCAGGAGAAACAGAAAAATCATCCACGGCGTTTCGATGCTGACGTGCAGATACCGGTAGCTGTCGATCGCGAAGCCGGTGTCGGCGTAGAGCAGCATGGGCGCGAGCGCGGCGGCTGTGAGAACCCGCTTCATCGCTGCGCCCTCACCGGCCGCTCGACGTCGCTCGCGCAGCGAAAGCCGTAAAAATCGGTGGCGTGATTCGGCAAGGCGAAATCGCGGTGATACAGCGACGTCGAAAATGGGTCGCCTTTCCATGAGCCGCCGCGCAGCACCTTGTAATGGTCGCGCTCCGCTCGGCCCGGTCGATTCGCGCCGAACAGATCCTGCGCGCCTGGACCCTTCGTACGGCAGCAAATCGTCCGCGGTCCATTCAGCCACATTGCCCGACAGATCGTATACGCCGTAAATGCTCTTCCCCTGCGGATAGGCCGTCACATTGGTCGCGGAACCCACGTTGTAATAGGTGTTCAGGCGGTTCGGATCCATCTTGTCGCCCCAGGGCCAGCGGCGCCCGTCGCTGCCGCGACCGGCCCTTTCCAATTCCGCTTCGTGCGGCAGGCGCTTGCCCGCCCACGCGGCGTAATCGGCGGCGTCTTTCCACGTCACCATGGTCACCGGGTTCATCAATTCGCCCTGCGGAATTCGCCCGTCCTTCCAGTTGATCGGCGGCCGGCGTTGGGTGGCGGCGACAAAGCGCGCGTATTGCGCGTTGGTCACCAGGTATTTGTCCAGGTAAAAAGCCGGCAGCGTCACCTTGTGCTGCGGCTTATCCTGCGGGTCGGCGCGCTCCAAGTCGGTGCCCATCACGAAGGTGCCGGCCGGAATGTGCACCATGCTGTCGAGTTCCTCCCACTGTTCGCGGCTGAGCAGTCTCTGGGCCTCCACGACCGTATAACCGTCGCTCGGCGTGCGCCCGGCCTCATGGCTCACCTGCAGCACGATGTCCTCCCCGGCCGCACGGACGCGGGTGGATTCCTCCGCCAGATCGTAGGTGGCGAGCTTGCGCATGTCGCCGAGGCGCAGCCGGCCGAGCATGACGACATGAATCGTGCTGCCGATCATGACCAGCACCAGGCAGGTCACGAAAGTCATCGACAGCAGGCGGCGGCGATGCTGCCTTTCCTTGTCCGACAGGGGGGCCGGACGATACGACTTCAGAGCCATGATCGACCCCTAGCGCCGAATCGGCGGGACCGGCTCCGCGGGCTTCCGGGGGGCCGATCGGCCATAGGTCCGCTTGATCACGACCTCGCCGATTACGCCGCCGACAGCCGCGGCCTCAATCGCCAACATCAGGTAGAAGCCCCACCATCCGTACGGCATCAGTGAGGATCCCGGCGCCATGCCGGTCAGATGATGGGAAATCGCGAAGTAGCTGAAGGAGCGCACGATGAGCGAGGGCAAAAAGGACAACCACTTTCCGCCGTAACCGTAAATCAGCGAAACCAGCACACCCGCAATGAACGGCACGAGAAACATGTCGAGCACCCAGGATGGGCTGAAATACCCAACGCCCCCGGAAAACGCCTCGATCTGCACGCCCAAAATGCGGTCGGCGAAATGATTGAATGCCGACCCCAGAAGCACCGCTGCCGCACCGCGGTAGAAACGCCGGGAATTACCTTGCCGCATGGGCTCCAGGATACGCTTTCCCCGTGAGCTTTTCATATTCGGCGGCACGCGTGCTATCGAGGTACCAGTCCTTCACCTTGAGGCTTGCCATGTACCTTGCCAGCGTGCGTCGCTCCTTCTCCGTGAGCGTCGCGAACGAGGGCATGCGGTATTCCGGCTTCAAGCGGCTGGGCAAAATACTCTGCGGATCCGGTGACGAGAAATAGGTGTAAAACCACTCTTCGCTGCGCAGCGACCCGATGCCGTCGAGCGCCGGCGCCGGAACCGACTCGAAAGGACTCTTCACCGTCCAAAGCGAGTGGCACTGGCGGCAGTTGTTGCTGCGGTATAGATCCCCGCCCTCGCGCGCCAGTTGAGTATTCGCGGTGCTATAAAATGGGATGCCGCGATCCTCATGGCCCGCATAGTGCAGGTTAATGGCATTCCGCGCCATGATGCCGGCAACGACCACTCCGATGGTTGCCAGAATCAGCACTTCGCCACGCCTCATGATGAGGGGCGGTGCGACTCCGCTTGCAGCTGCTCAAGGTGCCGGTCCCGGCTCGCCATCTGCGCCGCCAGAACCTCGCGGCTGTGCCGGTACTCCTCGGGCACCATCTTGTCCTCATCGGATTCGGTGAAGACCAGATACTTGATGTCCTCGTCGAACTGTTCGTTGCGCCACGCCCAACGAATGCCATAGATGCTGACACCGATGATCGAGGCCCCGACAACCAGCCACAGGTAGATGCTCCACCCGTCGCCCAGCGATTCAAAAAAATTCATTGTCGTCCACCTCCAACCGATGACCTCGAGCAGCTAGAACAGGACACCGGATAACATCTGCAGGGAAGCAAACACCACGGCGACCACCACCCCGAAGATGATGGCGCCGAACATCACCTTTTCGCCGGTTCGGCTGACTCTCTGTCCCCGGGTGCCGTGCATGACCGCAATGATAATCCCGGCAAACAAAGCGATTCCGAACATCAGCAGGATAAATACGCCGACCCCGAACCGCTGGCTTTGCATGCCCTCGATACTGAGGTCGAGCCGCGAATCCGCCGCCCCGACCGCCAGAGCCATCATTGAAAAAACTACCCCTTGATCTGCGGCAGCTTCTTCTCGTAGTTGTCGACAAAAAAGCTGTAAATGACCGGAAACAAGAAAGCGATGCTGATCGGCAACATGACTGCCAGCGGACCGTAATCAAGATCAATCATTTCGCTATCCTCCAGTTCAATTAAGCCCACCGGCCGTCAGTTGATGGCTACCGGTGGTGCCGCGGTTGCCATTCGGTGGGCGGCAGCCGCTTGACGACGAAAAACACACCCAGAAAAAACGCCGAAAGGTAGAAGAGGTCTATGGTATAGCCCTTGTCCCACCAGGGCTGTTGGCGAATACGCGTGCCGTCGGGCCGGTAATTACCCTCGAAGTTGGCCAGTCACCACATTGTTGCCGACCACCGTGTAATCACGCAAGTCGACGCCTTCGCGCGACTCCAGCGCCTTGATCTGCGGGGCAACGAGGCGCAGGGCGTCCATGCTGAGCGGATGGCGCGCGAGCAGCGCATCGTTGTTGCCGATGCCCTTGTTCATGGCGACGATCTTTTGCATGGCCTCTACGTCGTCCTTGGCCGCCAGAACCTCCGGCTTTTGCATGGAGTTGACGTAGGGTTCGTATAGGGCCGCGGTCGGCCGCTGCCCCCACAGCGGAAAGGTGACGCAAAAGGCGGTACACACGGTCAGCGCGACCAGCCAAATCACCGGCACCGGAATGGGGTTGTTGTCTTCGGTGAGCCCGCCCAAATCTTCGTGCTCCCAAAGCTTCTCCGCCTTCTCGTAGGTGGGAGCGTCGCTCAGGGTCTTCATCGCCGTGTTAAAGGTCCACGCCATGGATTTGTCTCCGGTGTTTTGCGCCGATTATTTCATGTTGAGGACGAAATCGATCAGCCAGCGTATTTCGCTGTTGGGCGCGTACATCGGCACCTCCGGCGGGGTGTCCCGCTTGCCCTCGCGGTACGCATCGAACTCTTCATCCCATTTGGCAAGGTCGATCTTCTTGCCGCTCGCATCGACCTCTCCCCACAGATAGTCAAAGCGCGGCATGATGGAATGCGGCTGCACCAGTCTGGGGTTGAAGAAGTGCAGCATCATCCATTCCCGGGAGGAATTGCGCGAACCCACGTGCAGGAGGTCCGGGGCCTTGCGGTCCGAGCCGAAGGCGGTGGGCGACTCGCCGTTGAAGTCGCCGAGCATCGGCGGTGCACCGAAGACCTGCCAGTCCTGCGTCTGTTCCGGCAACAGCGTGTGGCACCACCAGCAACCCTCACGCACGAACAGCGTCTTGCCGGCGCCGGCGTGCGATGCATTCTCGTCCCCCGCCGCCTTCAGCACCGCGCTGGGATCCCACCCCATCGTCACGGTGGCATCCTCGATGTAAGGGCGGTTCTGTTCGTCCGTCTTGATCAGGAAGACCGCACCCTCGCCGCTTCGTTCTGCGGCGATTTTGCCCACCTCGAGGCTCATCTGCTTCGCGTGCGTGCCGAGGTTATCCGGATGCAGGACGCCACCCGGAAACGGCGTGCCCTTCTCGTAGACATAGGCGTACACCGGTTCCATGGGCTGGCCGTTCTTCGGGATCCGTCTTCAAGAGCACCTTGACGGGCTTGTGATGGCCGAGCAGCAGAGGATCGTAGAGGTTCCAGCCGGTCTCCCAGCCCGCAGTCAGCTGCTTGTCCATCGAGATGCTGGTGGCATCGACGTTGGCGATGTCGATGCTGGGCAGCAGCAGGGTGATGCTCATGGAGCCGCCGAGCGCCACGGCGAACATGCGGCTGCCGATTTTATATTCTCTGAAATTCATCGCAGTCTCCTGTGCCGCAGCTCGGCCTAGCGCTCGTAGGCCAGTTCATGAGGCATGCGGCCCTTTGGCACCACCGTGCCGGCGCGCGTCGTCATCCACATGTTGTACAGCCAGAAACAGTTGCCAAGGAACACCAGCGAACCCCCAAGCCAGCGGGCAATCATGTACGGGTGTTCGGCAATGACGACGTCGATATACGGGACCTCGTAGATCTTGCCGGCGCCCTGAATCAGGCCCGCAATGGTCATCGACACCCAGTAGGTGGTGAAGCCGATCAGCAGCGTCCAGTAGTGGACGTTGCCGAGGGTCAGCGAATAGAGCTTGCGCCGCAGGATCATCTGCAGGCCCAGGTAGACGGCGCCGACCTCCATGAACGTCGAAAATCCGAGCAGCGCCAGATGCGCATGGGCCACGATCCAGCCGGTGCCGTGGATGTACCAGTTGATCGCGCGGGTTTGCTGGAATCCGCCCTGCATGTTCAGCGGAATGGCCAGCAGCGCGCCGGTGACCGTGAACCTGCACTTCCAGGTTCTCGACGAACATGTTCCACTTGCCCTGCATCGTCAGCAGGATGTTGGACACGAAGGCAATGGCCGGCACCAGGATCAGCACACCCTCCACCGAGGCGAAGGACTTCAGCCATTCGGGCAGCGGCGCGGACATCAGGTGATGCGCCGCGGGCGTTGAGTAGAAAACGACCACCGACCAAAAATGCAGATGCCCGATGCGGTGCGAATAAAGCGGATTGCCCGTGACCTTGGGGATCGTGTAGTAGGCGATGGCCGCGGCCACCGGCGTGATCCACAGCCCCAAGACGTTATGCGCGAACCACCAGGTCAGGTAGGCCTCCGTGAGCCCCGTCAGGTGGAAGTACTCCGGCAGATTGCCGACGATGAAGACGATGATCAGCATGAAGGTCGCTGCCGCGAAGAACCAATTGGTGGTGTAGATTCCCTGCGTGCGGCGATTGACGATCGTCATCCAGACGTTGAGGCCGAGCGGTATCGCCATGAAGAAGGAAATGTAGAGGTCGATGAACCACGGAAAATCCGAGTACTCGCGCCCGGAGGTCATGCCCGCCCACAGCACCGTCAGGCCGAGGGACAGGCCGACATTCCACAGGAAGCAGTTCCAGAGCCCGAGCTTTTCCGACCACAGCCGGTGTTGCCCAAGGCCGGCGTCATGTACATCATGGCCATCGCAAATGCCATGGAGATCCAGCCGAAGATGACCGCGTGCACGTGCACCTGGCGCATGTGGCCGAACGAAACGAATTCCAGGCCGTGGACGAAATCCGGGAAGGCCAGTTTGGCGGCGTTGAACGCCCCCAGGCCGGTACCGATGACAAACCAAACGATGGCTGAGAACGCGAAATAGACCGCGGAGGAACCCGGCGGTATGTCCTCGTTCTTGGCGAACAGGTACTTGAACATGTCTCATCCTCCCCCGTCTTCAAACCGACTGGATTCGAACCCGTAAAATTCCTGCGCTTCAAACCTGTTTTTATCGGCGCTGCGACGATACTCGGCTTTGTACCGCAAACTAATCCAAATTGCGACTCAATGCAACGCCGATCGACCGTCATGCCAAGCCGAATAATCGTCATGCGATTACCCGGAACTTTCTCATGGCGCCGCGCACCAGGAAGAAGGCCGTCGTGAAAACCACGATGGACGCGCTTATGGCGAAGGGCGAGAACATCGGCAACGGCGAACGCGCATCGATGCCCGCGATCCAGGTGTAGCGCTCAATCCAGTAACCCACGATGATCGAAACGGCGACCGCCCCGATCACCCGCGGCGTATAGCGCGAATAGGGAAATATCAGCACCGAAAACGGAATCACGAACTTCAGCACGAAAAACAGCCAGAACAGGCGTCGAAAACGGCCCGTTCTGCAGCTGAAACAGACGCGCGGTCTCGTCGGGCAGATTGGCGTACCAGATGATCAGGTACTGCGCGAAGAAGGTGTAAACCCACAGAATCGTGAAGGCGAGCATCAGCTGCGCCAGATAATTGAAAATGTACTCGCCCGGCGGGGTCTTCAGCGCCTGGTTGCGCATCAGCAACATCAAGCTCAGGACCAGCACGGAGAGCATCATGCCGAACGAACTGATGAAGTGGTACATGGCGTAAATGGCGCTCGCCCAGCCCGGCAGCAGCGTCATTTCAAAGTCCCAGGCGACCATGGTGCAAAACAGCACGTGGGCGAACGGAATCAGCAGCGCGTACGTTGCGAAAGGTTCGCGCCTGCGCCGCGCTTTGGGTCGAAACGGCCTGATACTTGATGAACAGGCCGTACAAGGCGCCGACCACCAGAAACCCGCCAATCTCGCGCGCCGCCAGGAACCCGAAATTGTTCCAGCCCGGCATAGCGGCGGACGAACCCACCCAAGGGAATGTCTTGGCGCCGTTCAGCAGCAGGACGATCAGTAGACAAAAAGCCAGCGGGAACAGCGCGAAGAAACGAAACACTGAAATAGCGGATGTCGAACCGCCACTTGGCGTTGACGAGATGCAGCAGCGCCGCCAGCGTGACCCCGCCCAAGGCGAGATGCAGCACCACCAGAAAATCAACGGTGAGCACGGACCAGCTGGCATACGACATCGCGATCTATTCCTGTGGGCGAGAATCAGTTGACCGATGCAGGGATGAAATCATTCTCATTTCGCTTTGGCAGCCAGAGTGCTGGCCGCGGTGCCATCGCTGATAAGGCCATGGCGCACATAATTGACCACATCCCAGATCTCGCTCGGCGATAAATCATTGCCGTACGATGGCATCAATGCGCCGCCGAAGGAGACCGTGCCGTAGATGTAGCCTTCGGACAATACCTTTTGCTCGTTATCGGCGGTCAGGTCGAAAGGGACGTATCAGGAATTTCGCTCCAACCAAGCCGTCGCCGGTGCCCGATTTGCCATGACAGGGCGTGCAGAATATCTGAAAGAATTTCCGCCCATGCCTGATCGACTCCGGTGTCGCCGGATTGGGATTGACCAACTTCATGGCGCCATCGCGGTCATGCACGTGAATCAGGGTCTTGGTGCCCGCCATGGGCACCGAGCGCTGCGGGAACGGCCGGATCGAATCGGGGCCGTGCTGCGGCTTGATGCTGATCTGATTGGCCATGTCCCGGCTCCACGGCCACGCGCCCGCCACCGCCGGCATCAGCGAGATGCCGACGAGCGCCAGCCAGCGCAGCCTGAACCCCGACAGCGGATTTCTATTGCGAGTCATCTATCAGCATTCCGATATTTCGAGCGCGTGGTGCCGGGTGAAAATGTCCCTGATGCCGGCGACGGCAGCCGGATCCGCCGTGACCAGAATCCCGATCTTGTCGACCGAGATCGCGGCGTCGTACAGAACGTTCTTCTGATGATGCAGCGCAAACACCACATAACAGGCGATGATCGTGAAAAACACCGACGTCAAAATGAATAACTCGTAGGTGATGACCATGTTGGGCGGGATCGGAACGATGGGAAACCAGCCGCGCGGCTGCCGCAGGAAGCTGGCCTGCGCCGAAGAGATCGCCAGGAACCCGAGGCTGCTGCCGATCACGGCGCCCATGAGCGAGAAAATCTGTATATACACCGGCCGAGGCCCGAGTTCGGCGGCGCACTCGGGGTGATCGATGGGGGACTTCAAGGTGACGTCGCGCATGTTGAAACCCTTGATCGAGGATTCCCGCAGCGCTGCGATCGCGCGGGCGGCCGCTTCAAAATCGCTGAACAACGCCAAAATATGCGATTTCTTGCTCATGGCTTAACTCTGCGCCGGCTGCGCGGCGGATGCCGGCTGCGGCACGACGCCCTTGCGGGCCCGGATACGGTGGTAAACCATTTCCTTGACCTCGTACATGGATACCGACGGGAAGATCTTGCAGAACAGCATGAACAGCATGGTGAACCAGCCAAAGCTGCCCAGGATGATGCCGACCTGGACCCAATTCGGCCACCAGTCGCCGGTCCAAGTCCACGGATAATAGCCATGGGCGAAAGTCGGCGTGACGATCATGAAACGCTCGATCCACATGCCCAGGTTGAGCAGCAACGACACCACCATCATCGTGGGAATGTGGGTGCGCAATGCCTTCAACGTGAGCGCAAACGGCACCACCGAACCCAAAATGTTCATCGCCCACCACCAACCCGCATACGCGCCCGTCGCCCGGTAAATCAGGGCCTGCTTCGCAAACGGGTCGGTGCCGTACCACACCGCGGCATACTCGATCAGATTCAGGTAGGTCCATACCATGGAAATGGCGAAGGTGAGCTTGCAGAGCTTCTCCAGAATGGGAATCGTCATGTACTGTTCGAAGCGGAACACGTAGCGCAGGATGATGAACAGCGTAATGATCGCGGCGCAGCCGGAATATAGGGCACCCGCGACAAAATACGGCGGGAACGAAGTGGTATGCCAGCCCGGCTGCTGCGATACCGCAAAATCGGTCGCCACGATCGAGTGCACCGAGACCGCGAGGGGGATCAGCAGACAGGCGAGGGTCAGATAGGTGACTCTAAAATTGGCCCACTGCCAATCGGTGCCCTTCCAACCGACGGACATCACCTGATAAAAAACTCGCCGGAACCCATGGGCCTTGTCCCGGCATATGGCCAGATCCGGGATCATCCCGAAGTAGAGAAAAATAACCGAGGTCGTCAGATAGGTGCCGATCGCCGTGGCATCCCAGACCAGAGGTGAATTGAAGTTCGGCCAAGCCCAGCGTTCGTTCGGGTACGCCACCACGTAATAGAACTGCCAAATCCTGCCGAGATGCACCAGGACGAACAGCCCCGCGGTCATCAGCGAGAAGGTCGTCATGGCTTCGGCGAAACGGTAGATGGGCTTGCGCCAGTCCGCATGCATGAGGAGCAAGATCGCCGACAACAGCGTGCCGGAATGGCTCATGCCGATCCAGAAAATGAACGTGGCGATATACAGGCCCCACATCTGCGGGTTTTGCAGATCAGCCACACCGAGGCCGGTTTGGTACTGGTAAATTTCGCAATAGACGCCAAAACAGAACAATCCCAGCGAGGCGAAGAAAATGACCCAATACAGCGGGCGCGGGCGCTCCAGGCTGCTCAGCACATCCTCGTTGATCTGTGCCCAGGAGATCTCCTCATCGATATCCTTGGGCTTGATGACGAAGCGCGCCTCAGTGGCGACTTCATGCTCGTCGTTATGAACGTTCATTTATCGATTCCGCGCGCCCGCAGGGGTTAAATTAAACATGGCCATTCACGCTTGCGCAGAGCGAATGCGCTCGAGGTACATGATGGACGGATAGGTGCGCAAATCCTCCAAGATCCGGTAGCCGCGCACGACCTCCTCGTTCTTGTCCAGCTGCTCGTTCTTTTCGCGCTGCTCGTCCTTTTTCTGAGGATACGCGGACAGCTCGACCTGCTGCGCCTTCCACATTCTGGCGACCTCGGAGGAGCTATCGGCGAGATTGCCGAAGTGGATCGCCGACGATGGGCAGGCCTGGGCGCAGGCGGTGAGGACCTCGCCGTCCCGCACGGTCCGCCCTTCGGTGCGCGCCTTCGACTTCGCCTCGGTGAGGCGCTGCACGCAGAACGTGCATTTCTCCATGACCCCCTTGCTGCGCACCGTCACATCCGGGTTCAACTGCTGCTCGAGCGGGCTCGGCCAGGCCCTCTCCGGATAGTTGAAGAAGTTGAAATACCGCACCTTGTAGGGACAATTCGCCGAGCAGTAGCGCGAACCCACGCAGCGGTTGTACACCTGGGAGTTCAATCCGTCGGGTGTGTGGTGGGTGGCGCCGACCGGGCAGACGTACTCGCACGGCGCCGCCTCGCACTGCTGACACAGCATCGGCAGGAACTCAGCGCCCTGTTCCGGAAACTCCTGCGTGGGCTCCGTGCCCTCCCCCCAATAGCGCTCGATTCTGATCCAGTGCATCGTCTGACCCTTGAAAAACCCCTCCTTGCCTACCACGGGCAGATTGTTCTCCGCATAACAGGCGGTGGTACAGGCGTTGCAGCCCATGCAGGCATCGAGATCGATCACCATGGCCCACTTGTAGGGAGCGTCCTGATACTGATGCGGCTGGGGCCGCGGGACCCGAAGTGTCGACCAGTTGGTAAACAGGTTATCGAATGACAAAGGGCGTCTCCTTGCTGCGGTCTACCTGGTCGGCCGCGAGGGTCGCGACCAACTTCCTGCCCTGCTGAAGCGTACTCGGTCCCTCGTCCTTGCTGAACGGCTCGCTCCGATCGGTCTTGGTGATGGCGACCCGCGTGGCGTACATCGCCAGCTCACCGGTCTCCTCGTCAAAAATCGGATCGAGGATCTTCAGAGGATTGACTCCGACATGCGTCGCGTAGCGCCCATAGGACTCATGCCCCTGACCGATCGGAACCGCCACCGATCCCGGGTGAATGCCGGGCATCAGGTAGGCCTTAACGCGAATGGATCCGTGGGCGGACTCGATGATCAATACATCGCCTTCGCTCACGTTCATGGCCTTGGCGGTGCTCGGATGCAGTTCCGCCCAGCTGTCCCACACCACGGTGGTCAAGGTGTCCGGGGACTCCTGAAGCCAGGCCAGATTGGCGGGCCGGCCATCGCGCAGGCTCGCGCTCACGGCCGGGATCAAGTGGAACGGATACTTGGGATCGACGTCGCTCGGCTCGGGCTGCCGGATCATCTCCGGATTAATCTGCATCGCGGGCAGGGGCAGCAAAGAGGCCGGTCGGTGCAAAACCCCCGCGCTCAGGGCATCTTCCCAAAACTCCTCGTCCCCGGCCTGGGAAGAGAAGGCAGGTTTGGCATTGATGATGGCGGTCTTCAAGTACCCGTAGTAATCGGCAAAGGACTTGTAGCTTTCCGGCTTGGCTTTCTTCAGCAAATCGAGCACCACATCGCCGAACGAGCGGGTGTCCGGGTACAGCTTCTCCATCAGCGGCTGCTGCATCGACAGTTCGATGCCGTCGCATTGATTGAGCGGTATGTGGGTGCCGAAATCTTCCAACGGCGACAGCAACGGCAGCACCAAGTCGCAGTGCATGGCGGTCTCATCCAATGCCCACACCCAGGCCGCCTTGAACGGCACCTTCTGCAAGTTCGCGCCAAACTGCAGAAAATCGGGTGCGCTGTAGACCGGGTTGGTGCCATGAATCAGCAGCGAGCGGCACTGCCCCGCCGCCATCGCCTTGTTGAGCTCCGCCAGCGACTTGAAATCCCCCGCCGTGGGCGCCAATTGCGGGAACGGCAGATCCGCTGCGCGCAGCAGCGTTTTGCCCTGGTTTTGCAGCACGATATTGAGCAGCGCAATGGCGGCCATATTGCGCGATCCATGCGCATGCCCCTGCGGATAGCGCCCGGCGAGCACCAGGCTCGGCGCACGCTCCCACAGCATGCCGGCCAGTCGCGGTATCAGATCGCCCCGAACCCCGGTGATGCGGCTCACCTCGGACTCAGTGTAGGGCTCGACGACCGCGATCAGTGCGGGAGATATGCCGCCCGAGTAATCCTTTCGCTGCAGCAGCTCACGCGCGAGACCCAGCGCGAACACTCCCTCCGTTCCCGGCGCGATGGGCACCCATCGATCGGCGTTTCCGCCGGTCAAGGTCATCTTCGGTTCGATCTGCACCAGAATACCGCGCGGTGCCGCCTTGCGAAAACGCGCGTACTGCCGGGCGGCGGCAACCGGCGAGACACCCGCGCCGAGAAAATCATTGCCAAATGAGAGCACCAGGCCCGCCTTGTCAATCACGGTGACCGGCTGATCGAGGCCGAACATCTTGCGATTGACCGAGGCTTCGACCGCGGTGGAGAGCGCATCGTAAACCACATGATCCGTGGCGCCGCCCGCCTCAACCAGGTTGCGCAGCAGAACCTGCTGATGGCCGCTGGTCGGCCCCGTCAGCCACACGCGCCGGCCCCCGCCATCCGCGGAAGCCAGCGTTGCGTTCAGCAGCGTCATCGCCTTTTCCCAGGTGGCCGGTTTCAATGAACCATTGTCCCTGATCATCGGCGCGGTCAACCGGTCCGGACTCCAATGCTGCTGCACGGCGGACTGACCCAGCCCGCAAATCTTCCCGCCGCTGATGGCCGAGTTCGGGTTGCCTTCCAGTTTCAGTATTCGCCCTTCCCGGACCCGCCCCATGATTCCGCAGGCCGAAGCGCATTGCGTGCACGTCGATGCGTAGTAGACCCCGACCCCGGGCACCACGAAATTTTCCGGCTGAACATACGACTCGACCAGTTCGGCGCCGGATTCGATCGACGTATTGCCGCAGCCGCCGAGGGCCATGGCTGTCCCGCCGAGACCCACGATCTGCATGAAATCCCGGCGGCTGACGCCACTACCGCTCATCTAATTCCCCTTGCGCCCGCGTTTCGCATTGCACGGCCTACTTGTGGCATTGCCAACAGTCATTTGGCCCATGGCTGGTCTTGTCGCTCACCGCGTCGATCCTGTGATCCTTTTCGTGACAACTGACGCACCATCCCATGGAAATCGCCTTCACGCGGCGCGCGGTGGTCATCGAACCCACGTCGCCGTGGCAATAGCCGCAGGCCTCGCGGGTCGGGCGCTCCTGTTGGAAGATGAAGCGCTGAATGTGCCGCTCGTGACTGAAGCGCACGAAATCCGGCTCATCGTGCACCTTTTTCCAGGGAATCGCCTGCTTCTTGTCCCAGTACTCGAACAGCAGTTTGATGCGCGGCTTGTCTTTGACGGATTCGATGTTCTGGTGACAACCGATGCATTTGTCGAGGCGCGGAATCCCGGAGACCAAGCTGCGCCTGGCATAGGTATGGCAGTACAGGCAGTCGATTCCCATTTTTTCCACATGGATGTAATGCGGAAACTCGATCGGCTGAGTGACCACGGGCCCGAGCGCGTTGTAGCCATCGGGTGTTTGACTGCCGATCGGCCCACCCTGCTTGAAGGGCTCGTGCGGTTGATAGGTGCCGTAGTTGAACGGCTCCTGCGGTTGATCGGCGCCGTAGTGGTCGCCTGGTTGAACGGGTTCGGCAACCGCGACCAGCGCTGCAAAAGCCAACGGAACGACCATCGCCGCACGGCGCCAGCGCCGAATTGCTGCCCGCAGCATATCGCCGGTCCCCGCCAGGATCACTTCCCCCATCAGAACACCACTCCCCGCGTCGCTCGGCTTGCGGCGACCGCAGTGGATCATGCAGCGGCCGATCTACCGCCGCTGCGGTCGCATACCCTAGGGTCCGGAGATCACGCTCCGAATCCCAGGGGAATGCTCACTTGGCGGCAGCCCAGGGCGACCAGGCAGCCCCAGCCTTGGTCGCAGCCGGGTTCTGCACGAAGCCCACGCAATAGCAATGCGGGCAAATCTCCGTGTCACCCGGATACAGCTTGCAGCCGTTCACGTCGGCGTCATTGTTCGCCTTATCCTTGTTGGGAATGAAATTGACGCATACGGAGCAACGCTTATCCCCGTTCGGCCCGAGCTGATACTTCAGGGCCTTCCGAACCGCGGCGTTTTGAGTGGCGAAGGCTTCGGTGGACAAGCCGGCTAGCGGAGCTGCAGCGAGCGCCGTCATACCGATCTTAAGCACCTTCCGACGCGAATGTTTCGCTTGACTTTCCATTGTAATCAACCCCCCGATCGTAATGGTTTGGTTGCAAAAATAACCGGCCCGGAACGCGAGCGTTACCGCATTATTGGAGCGACTGCGCGCAACTGTCAATGCTTCGATACCATGTTGCATGCGTCGCGGATTCAACGCTCCCAAATGCGAATGTGATATAATTGCGTTGTCGCGATTTACAGCTGCCCGATAGTTTTATTGCACGATCATTCGCCGTTCTCAACGCTGTTCTGGGAGGCCGCTGGCCGGCCCGCGCGAGAACTCGCCGACAGCACCATCAAGCCGCGAGGGCTGCCCTCAATATGCAAGTCGCCCGTCTCAGAAACACTGCCGCAATAGCGTCCGGCGCGACTGCCCCGGCGGGATTTCCGACCAGCCCCAATCCCATTGTTGCGAACTCGATTCGCTATCACGGCCGGCGCCGGCTGGTACAGGCGACCTCGTTCGCCCTGGCAATCCTGGTGCCCGCATCCGGCCTGTTCCGCATTGATCCCAGCGCCGGCGCTTTGGTGGTACTCGATCGCCAGATTTGGTTTTCCGATTTCTTTCTTCTCGCCGGCGTGTGGATCATGCTGGCGAGTGCGTTGATCATCCTATATTCCGTTGCCGGAACGGTATTTTGCGGCTGGGTATGCCCGCAAAACATCATGTCGGAATGGGCCAATTTCATGACGCGCAAGCTCCTCGGCCGGCGCGCCAAGGTGGAAATGGATGGCAGCGCCCCCATTGTGGCCGTAACCAAGAACAAAGCGCTCAACTGGGTCCTGCTGGGCTCGTCGCTGCTCGCGGCGTCGATGGTCGTTGCGCTGGTGCCGCTCTTTTACTTCTACGCCCCCGCCACCATATGGTCCTTCGTGACCTGGCGCGCAGATCCGCGCCTCGCGGGGTCTTTGCACTACATCTACTTTGTTTTCGTGCTGATCATCCTGCTGGATGTCGCCTTTATCCGCCACTTCTGGTGTCGCTTCGCCTGCGTGTACCGGGTTTGGCAGCACAGCTTCCGCACGCGCGAGACCCTGCATGTGCGCTACGATGCCAGCCGCGCGTCGAGCTGCGACAAGTGCAGCTATTGCGTGAGCTCTTGCTTCATTGAAATCGATCCGCGCAAGACGGCGGTCTACGACAGCTGCATCAATTGCGGCGAATGCGTCGATGCCTGCAATCGCATGCACCACAAATCGGGAAAGCCGGGGCTGCTGAGCTTCGAGTTCGGCGAGCGCCGGGAGCAAACCGAAGCGCGATCGCGATTCCGTGACAATGCGACCGCGCTCACCGCCCGCAGCAAATGGGTGCTGGCGCTGGGCGTCTTCGGCGCCTGCCTGTTCTTCTGGGGTTTGCGGACCTGGGAGCCGCTGCATGTTGTGGTCTACCGCGCGGAGGTGCAGCACCAGCCGGGAAACCTCGACTACCGCATCGCGATATCTAACAAGCTATACCATGCCCGGCAAGTGCTGGTGCACGTGACCGGGCTGCGGGCCGCCGACTACCAATTGGGGGCGACCCAACTCACCCTTCCCGCGGCCGGGCATGAATCGGTGCTGCTGTCGATATCCGACCAGCTGCCGCACGGGGTGCATCCCTTGGCGGTGGAAGTGACCGCGGCCGGCTGGCACGTCCGGTTTCCGATACTGCATCTTTCAGAATAGGGGATACCGCCATGGACAAGCAGGATACACCCACCCCCCCCTTGGGCTCGGTGCAGTCGCAGTGGGGCAAGGCGGACGCCGAGAACTTCGGTTATGAATCCGATGAAGCTCGCAAGTCCAAACGGGGCCTTGAGGACTGGGAGCTGGTCGAAAAAATACCGGAATCGCAGAAACCGGTGCCGTACTGGTTTTTCGCGGTCGTGGTGGTGGTGTTGCTGGTGGGGATCGGATTGAGCTTTCCGTTTTGGGGTCTTCGCCCCGGCGACCACCGCCCTTGGCTGGACTGGGGCTACCTGGTCGCCCTGGTCTACATTGCGGTGGCCGGCTCCTTCGTCTGGTTCATGGTCCGCCTGTACACCTCATCCAAGGACGGCCCGCTGGACGCGGATGCCGAGAAGAAAAAAGCCGGCGATGATCGCTGAACTGCTGCGCGAGCGGCGGATGCGGAGCCGGCACCGCGGAATCGCTGCACTCGGCATGGCCTCCCTCGGGCTGGCATTGTGCGGATGCAGCGGTGCCGCGCAGAACACGCCCACCGTGAAATGGCGTGACCTGCAGGTGCACGTCGAATCGCGCAGCTACGGTCCGATTCCCGGAATGAAGGAACTGCTGGTGTTCGTCAATCGAAATGGAGCGCTGCCGGCGTGGGATTGCCGGGTGGACCTGCGCACCTCGGATGCGGATCCCTGGAAACAGGCCATCGAGGACGGCTATGTGGGAGTCTACCGGCGTGCGGCCAAAGTCGACGAGGACGAACATTCGGTGCTGCAGGTCAGAATCACCGCCGAAGGCAATGAAACGGTACTGCGCATTCCGCTTACGGCTCAATCCATCCCGTCGGCGGGGGCGCGCGACAGCAATGTGAGCGCGACGTTGGCGAAGTAAGCCACGAATCCGGCCGCCATGACCGTCGCGGCAACCGCAACCCACCTTCCGTACCAGTGCTGGGCGGCCTGCCAGGCGGCGGTATCGTGGAACATCAGGTATCCTTCCCAAATGCCGAATACCATCTGCACCGCGTAAAAACCGTAGACCCCCAGGGCCATCAGCCAGAAGGAGTGCTGCACAAGCCGCACCGAGTAGATTTTTCGGCCGCAGAGTATCGGCAGCAGGTAGTAGGTGACGCCCATGACCAACATCACGACGCCGCCGACCAGATTCATGTGCGCATGGGCCAGCGGATCGATCATATGCCCCGGGCCGCCATAGGGGCTGCCGATCGAGTCGAGCCAGGCCCTGATCGGGGGCATGACCTGCAACATGCCGTGTATCGTGCCGATGAACAGCGAGAGTGCGGCGACCGCTAAAAACTTGACCAGGCTACGATGGTAGGCGGCATCGGCAGGGGCTGCTTTAGACACAAATTTGAGTATGCCTGCTTCCGCCGGTCTACGACCGGTACGCCGGAACTCCGAGCTTGCCGCAGCTCGGCACTCGGGGGCAGGGCCGCTGCGGCCGTGCGCAGCTCGCTTATTTCTCAGCGTCTTTCCCGGCGTCCTCAATCAGCGGTATCGCCATGCTGAAGAGATTGGCGGACACAATAATTCCGCCCACGAAAAGAACCACCGGAATCAACATATAGCCCACGTTCATCTGTCACTCCCGTCGTGCGCGCACAACTCATGATACCGCTTCTGAAGGCTAACACGGGCGCGAAAGCATGGCAAAGGCATCCGAATTTTAAGGCGCAGTCCGGGCCGGCTTTAAGTGCAAGACCGCGCCGCCGGGTTCTCTGGAGAGGACTTCGATGCGTGGCCCAAGCTGTGCAAAATTGATCGCCAAAGCGCGATTGCGCGCATCGTCGCTGATGATCACGTACGAAACACCGCGCATCATGGCCAGCTGGCTGTCCGGATCTTTGGCCGCCGGCGGCAATGGCAGGCCGTCGCATCGGCAGACGATCGAGGTGCGCGCCGGCCAGGAACTCGCTACCAGGATCGCTCGCGAAGCCTGTCCGGGCGTCTTACTGTCGGCAGGCGCCTTGCTTTCCCCCGTCCGCTTGCCGTCCCCGGCCCCCTGGCCGTCCGCGGTCTGCAGACTGTTCACGCCTTCCGAAAAGTCGCTTATCAGCTGGTCCTGAGCGGACAGAACATTGCGCCGTCCCGCCTCATAGTTGCTCTTGTTGGTGCGCATGAACGCGGTACAGACCAGCAGCAGAATCAACCAAAGCCATCCCCTCTCGAGTATCAGCCCGCGGCCGGTGAGCGGCGCGCACGCGCGCAGCAGCCACGGCAACCCGCCGTAGAGGACCAGGGCGAGCATGAGCATTCCCCAGGTTTGATCCGCGGCCGCGGCCCCGAACAGCACGCCCAGAAGCATTGTGCCGCCGGTCAGATCGGCAAGCAGGCGCCGGCCCTCGTGCAACGCCACCGCCGCCGTCAATGCAAGCAGCGTCAGTCCGGCAATCCAATCGCCGGCGGATAATGGACCTTCACGGCGGCCGCCGTTGAATACGGCCGCGGCCGACGCCAGCGGATTCTCGCCCCAGCTGATCCCGCTCCAGCCCAGGCGCATGGTCAGCGCAAGCAGCACCGCGAGCGGAACCCCGATCAAAAAATATTCACGGTGCCGCCGATCCGGCGGGTCGCGCCAATAAATGAACAGCAGCATCGCCGGATACGCCAGACCGGCCGGATGCATGGACACCGCGCCCGCACACAACAGCAACTGGGCGAAGAACGATCCGCCCAGTTTTCCGCTTTCACGGCCCAGCATCCGGTTCAGCCAGCCGGCCGCCCCACAAATGGCGAGCAGAAAGGGGGCCGCCGACAGCGCATCGATGCTGTGCACCGTCAGAGGGGCGATCAGCAGCAATCCGGTCGCGAGCAGCGCCGCTTCAGCCTGATCGTCGCGGCGGCGCCAGCGGTACAGTGCGGCTGCGGCTCCCGACATGACCAGCAGCGTCAACACTTTGGCGGCAATCACCTGACCAGGCCACAAGAAGCCCAGCGGCAGAAAAAAGATTACCCGGATATCGGGCGTACCCAGGGTGAACGCGGCGCTCGCGACCGCATCGCCGATGGACCACGCAACCAACAGCGCCTTGGCTCCTTCCTCCGAGAGCCCATACGGACCGGTGCGTAAAGTGAGGCCGACCAGAACGGCCCACGACAACAACAACAGGCCGCCCTGTGATCTGGAAAGCAGGGCGCGCAAATTCATGATCTACGCCTTGCCGCTTTGACCTGGGTCGTAACAATTCATGACCGCTTGAAAATCGGCGTCCTGGCTGAATTGCCCACGATGGAAAATATATTGGCGCTTCGTCCCCTCCTCGCTCACGCCGGTCAAACCGAACGACCGGCCGGAGCGATCCCGGTAAAGTTTCAAGTCGCGCTGCAATTTGATGATGTGACCGCTCTTCAGAATCAAATCGGCGGAATGGGGCCGGATCTCGATGGCGACCGGCGCCGAGGGCAGCCACATCAAGCGCGTCGTCATGATACGGTTGGCGCCCGCGATCAAGAAAAAACACGCCAGGAAACCCAGCAAGTACGCCATCGGCGCCTTGCCGTCGTACCAGCTGCTCAAGGCAAACACCGCCAGCGCGGTAACGGTGGGCACGTATAGCAATGCGTCCCAGAACACGCCGCGATAATCACGGCACAGCGTATAGCGTGCTTCCGTGCTCATGGGCGCCCGCTGGTTTCAAGCTTCCGCCCATAGACTGCTCGCACCGGTGCCTGGAACTCTCCGGCCCTGGCCTTAGAGCACGCTCTGGATGGCATCTTCGAGTTCGTTGTACAGCATCGCGCCCGCCTGTTGAAAGCGAACCACGCCCCGGCTGTCAATGACAAAAGTCCATGGGTCGCCAGGCACATGATATGCCTTGTAGGCTTCCGGATTGTCGTATTGATCCATGTGAATAAAAATCATCTTCCCCTGGTACTCCTGCGCAAGGGATTTGATCATCTGCAGCTGCCGATCACAGGGAGTGCAGTGCGCCGGCGTGGCGAATTCCAGCAAAACCGGCTTGCCGCTGCTGAGCGCCTTATCCACCGAGTACTGATACAGCCGCTCGTCCGGCTCCCGATACGTGGTGATGCGCGAAAGATCGCCGCCGACGTCGGCCAGAGTCCTGGTGTGTACCCGCGGTGCCGACTCGCCCAAGTGCAGGGTGAGGGATGAATAGTGAGACTGCGGCGTGCGCCAGTCGCAGGCGCCGAGCGCCAGCAGCGCGAACGCCAATGCCAATACCCGCGCGGCCTGAATGTTCATCGGGAGTAGCCTTGACCCGTCCGGTAAATGTTGTATCCCCAAATGATATTCGCGAGCAACACCAGCGTGCCGAAGGAGCCGACTGCCGCCATCAGATGCGAAACGGTCCGTTCGACTTGCTGACCCGGATCGTAGCCGCCGATGACGCCCGCAAGGGTGAATAGGCCAACCATGCCGATGAGCCCGATGTTATGCATCCAGAAATGGACCTTGACCAGCCGCAGACTGAAGATGGGGCGATTGACCAGGCGCGGTATGAAATAGTAAATCGAGCCGAAAATGGCCATTTCAACCCAGCCCAACAAGTTGATGTGTCCGTGGGCGAGCAGGATCAGGTGGCCGTGCGGCGCGGTATCGACGTACATGCGCAGCACCGGAATGCCCCCCATCACGGCGCCCCAGGAAAAACCAATGATGGAATACACGATGCAGGCGTAAACAAACATCAAGGTGTAGCGCGTGTATTCGCTGTCGTTGATCCCCGGCGACGCTGAAGCGGTCTCGGTCATGCTATCGGTCCTTATCGTGCGCGGGTGCACCTTCCTCTCGCACATCATGATATTGCGACTTCCATGAGGACGGCGCCCAGATTTTTACCATTTCATCGATAAAACCGGAGCGCCCCGGCAAGGGCAGGCGCGCATCGGGCGATCCTTGCGTGGCTTTCAACTCCGACAGAAATACGGCGATCGAATGCAGATCCTGCTCGGGCAAGCGCGCGACATAGGCCGCTCCC
The DNA here is from genome assembly GCA_963813755.1 of uncultured Gammaproteobacteria bacterium. Classification (GTDB taxonomy): domain Bacteria; phylum Pseudomonadota; class Gammaproteobacteria; order Steroidobacterales; family Steroidobacteraceae; genus Bog-1198. Next base: position 132,290 of record CAWEZY010000004.1, read on the forward strand.
TTGTCCGCGCCGTGGTCGACGGTTTGCGAGCCGTAGGTGGCCTCCGGTTGATGCAGGAAGGCGATCAAATAATCCAGACTGCGTTTGGATCCAATGCCGTCCAGGTTGACACCGTTATTGGTGCCGTTACGCACGGCTCGGTGACAGCTGGTGCAGCCAAGATCGCGAAAGCGCTCCGACCCCTTGAGCCCTTCCGGGGTAAAATCGTAATGCGACGTGGCCGCGTACATCTTCTTAGCCGGAGTGTACGCGGTGGATCTCCATGGCGACGAAGCTCAAGACCGCAAACAGCAGGAACGCCCCGGCAACCCCGAACAGAACCTTTTCCCCTAAACGCAAACCACCGGTCTTCATCGCGGCGTCGCCTGCCCTCCACGCAGACCACCACCCGCGCTAGCTAGCCGATCATGACCCCCGTGCCAAGCATCTCCCTGACGTGCAGGAAAGGGATCATTCACTGGTCGGTCACGGGAATCATGGTATTCCCGGCCGTGGTCGGCGGCGCCGTGGCCAAAAACGTGGCTATATTAATAATATCGTCGTCGCTGAGATTATGCGCCATCTTGCGCATCATGGCATACGGATCATTGGTACGGGTTTCAGCACGCCAGGCGTTCAGCTGATTAACAAGATAGGTGTATTTCTGTTGCCCGATCACGGGAAAAATAGGCGCCGCTCCGCGGCCGTTGAAGCCATGGCATGACGAACAGGCTGACACCTTGCCAATAACCCCATATTTTACAATGGACTCACCCAGATACCTTTCGCCGATTTTCGTGTCGGCCTCCTTGAGCGCTTTCAAATCCGACAGATCCGGCGGACCGGCCAGCGTATTGACGTAGCCCGCCACATCGCGCCGCTCCTGTTCGGTCAGGCCTCCCGCAAAGACTACCATGACCGCACCGGCCCCTTCGGGCGTGCGCTTGCCGGCGGCCAGGTCGTCGAGTTGCTTGACGACATAGGGAAAGCCGATGCCCGCGAGGCGGGGAGCGCCCATTGCATCCAGGCCCCAACCGCCGGCGCCATGACAGGTCATGCAAGCCGGGACGGTATCCCCCTTGCCCTCATTGTAAATCTTCATGCCGTTGGCGATGTTGGCCCCAGGGAAGCCTGGTAGTTCTAGCGCGAACGCATTTAAGGAAAACAGAACTGCGACGCCTGCCAACATCAAATTGACAGCAGGCCTACCGAGGAATGCACGCATTAAAATACCCCCCTCTTTATCATGAGGCAACGTGGCGTAAATTCATGGTTACCGCTCACGCCCTGTCTCGCAGCGCCCTCGCCGCACGAACCCGCATACCAGAATGCTAATGGACTCTACTACGGATGCAAACCCATATCCAGAGTCCCGCGCTCTCGCGCCACGGACCCCTCGCAGCGCCCCGACTCTGATGCTAAGTTGTTGCGCGTCGGGACAGGCGGCAAGTCCATCTCGCCGAGGATGCTCGAATGATTGAAACGATCAGTCTCATCTTGTTCATATTGGCCATCTTGTTCGTTGCATTGATGGCCCCGAAACCGTCCGACAAGGGTCCGGAACTTTCCGGTAAGAACCCGAAGCCTTCCGACAAGGGCCCGGAACTTTCCGGTAAGAAGCCGAAGCCTTCCGATAAGGGCCCTGAACCTGCCGGCCAGGAAAAAAAGGATCCTGATTCCTCCGGCGAGTAGATTATCATTCGCATCGGTGCGCGGGACGACTTCATGGGCCGGATGACTTCGCGAGGCGCGGCGCGCATTCAATGTGCCCACGCGCTCCGCGCATACCACCGGTTGATTTGCTTCAGATCGATGCGCTGGGCGCCTGCATCGGCAGCCGGCCTCCAGCCGTCGGTTCGACCCAGCGACGGGCCGACCGCCAGCACATCGGCAGGGTCGATCGACGGGAAATAATAGCTGCGGGTGACAATCACGGGCACGCCGGCGGCCCGCGCCGCCGCGACGCCGGCCGGCGCGTCCTCCATCGCGACCGCCTGCTGCGGAGCCAATCGCAGCGCATCGAGGGCGACCCAGTAAGCTTGCGGATCGGGTTTCTTGCTCGGCGCCTGTTCGGCGCACACGACCGCCGCGAATGCCGATTCCCAGCCCTGGCCGAGATGGGTCGCGAGCAGCGCCTCGACATTCGACCGGCTCGTCGTGGTGACGATACCCATGCGAATCTCCGCGCGTTCGCAGTCCTGCAGCAGGTCCCGAACCCCTTCACGCAACGGCAATTCGCCGCCGGCGACGATCCGGGCGTAAAGCTCGTTCTTGAGGCGATGTACACGTTCGGCCAGGCTGCGGCGCTCCCGCGGATCGGCCGGCGCGTGCTCCTGAGTCTGCATGTCGTGAATCAGACGCTCGCGGCCGCCCGCCACGGCCAGCAGTTCTCCATAGCGCTCCACGCTCCAGCGCCAGGGAACCCGCAATGCCTCGAAAGCCTGGTTAAAGGCGACCAGATGACCATCGCGCTCGGTCTCCGCCAGAGTGCCATCAACGTCCCAAAGAACGGCCCGAATCAAAGGATCAATCGCCGCCGCGGATCACGCGTCGATTCAGCTGTAACGCTTGGCCATCGCCTCGAGCGGAACGGGCTTGATGCGGTCCGCGTGCCCGGCGCATCCGAAGGCCTCGAAGCGCGCCTTGCAGACCCCGCGCGCGGCCTTCTTGGCCGCAATCAGCGACTTGCGCGGATCGAACTCGCTCGGATCCTTGGCAAAGGTTTGGCGCATCGCTCCGGTCATCGCCAGGCGGATGTCGGTATCGATATTCACCTTGCGCACGCCGCTGCGGATGCCGCGCTGGATCTCCTCGACCGGCACGCCGTAGGTCTCCTTGATGTCGCCGCCGTACTCGCGAATGATCTTGAGCCACTCCTGAGGCACGCTCGAGGAGCCGTGCATCACCAAATGGGTATTCGGCACCGCGGCATGGATTTGCGCGATGCGGTCGATGTCCAGTATGTCGCCCGAGGGTTGGCGCGTGAATTTGTAGGCGCCGTGGCTTGTGCCGATGGCAATCGCCAGCGCATCGACCGCGGTCTTCGCCACGAAATCCTTGGCCTGAGCAGGGTCCGTGAGCATCATGTCGTGCGTCAGCGTCCCTTCCGCGCCCACGCCGTCCTCCTCGCCCGCCTGCCCGGTTTCTAGCGAACCCAGGCAGCCCAGCTCGCCCTCGACCGAGACGCCGATGCAATGCGACATCTCGCATACGCGGCGGGTCACCTCGACGTTGTAGTCGTAGCTCGACGGCGTCTTCGAATCTTCCTTCAACGATCCGTCCATCATGACGCTGGTGAATCCGGAGCGAAGGGACTGCATGCACACGGCGGCGCTGGCACCGTGGTCCTGGTGCAGAACTACCGGGATGCTCGGCGAAGACTCGACCGCGGCCAATACCATGTGGCGCAGGTAGGCCTCGCCCGCATACTTGCGGGCGCCGGCCGAGGCCTGCAGGATCACCGGGCTTCGGACCTCTTCGGCTGCCTCCATGATGGCGAGGATCTGCTCGAGGTTGTTCACGTTGAATGCGGGCACGCCATAATTGTGCTCGGCGGCATGATCGAGCAGCTGGCGTAAGGAAATGAAGGCCATTGGGTACTCCTGAGGTCAGGCGGGTTGAGTGAGTGAATTCAAAGCGGGCGCTTCGCCCAGCAACAATGCAGGCAAATCGGCCACGCTCTCGATAAACGCATCGCACGGCAGTTGGCGCGGATCGCCGCCCTCGTTGTAGCCGTAGGGCACGCACACCACCGGCAGCCGTGCGGCGCGCGCGGCAAGCACATCGTTCACGGAGTCGCCCACCATGAGCGCATCCGGGGGCTCGACTCGTAAGGCGGCGCAGGCGAATTGCAGCGGCTGCGGATCGGGTTTGCGGCGTTCGCAGCTGTCTCCGCCGACCACCACGTCGATCCAGTCGCTCAATCCCAGCCGGCTCAAGAGGTCCACCGCGAAGTGCTTCTGCTTGTTGGTGACCACCGCGAGCCGAAGGCCGAGCCGGTGCATTTCGCCGAGACCATCGGCGACCCCCGGGATAGACGCTCGCATTGCATTCATCGAGCATGTGCAGACGGCCGTAGTGAAAATAAAAGCGCTCGAGCAGCGAGGCCTCTGCGGCGGGATCCACCGCGACGCCGAGCCGCGCAATGGCGCGCGTGATCAGCGTCGGAACGCCGCGCCCGATCAAGTCGCGCACCTGGTCGGTCGTGAGCGTGGCGAGATGCTTGTCGCCAAGAGCCCGGTTCAACGCCAGGGCGATATCCTCGACCGTATCGAGCAATGTGCCATCCAGATCGAACAGCACCGCGCTCACGGCGTGACCCCGCCATCGCAGCCGGTGCGCCGCGCGGCGAGCGTTCATTGCGGTCGAGTTGCGCCGCACCAGGGCGCGCGCTCTGTCGACAATCGCCGATGCCGTCAACCCAAGCGCTTCCGCGACGTGCGCGGCCGGCGCCGATTCGCCGAAGCGATCGATACCAATCACATCGCCGTCAAAGCCGGTATAGGCCCGCCAGAAGGTGCTCACTCCCGCCTCGATGGCCAGCACCGGCACTGCTCGCGGCAACACCGCCGCGCGGTACTCGGGCGTCTGCCGATCGAAATCGCCGCAACTGGGCATCGATACGACGCGAGCGGCTATTCCCTCCGCGGCCAGCGTCTCGCGGGCCTTCATTGCCAGTGCCACCTCCGAGCCGGTCGCCAGCAGCGTAACGGCCGCGCCGTCGCTGTCGGCGAGCACATACCCGCCCTTGCGGATATCGCTGAGCTGCTGCGCATGGCGCTCGAAATGCGGCAGATTTTGCCGCGACAGAATCAGGCAGGTGGGGCCGTCGCGGCGTTCGATGGCGGCAAGCCACGCGATCATGGTCTCGACCGCGTCACACGGCCGCCACACCGCGTTGTTCGGAATCAATCGCAGGCTGGAGACGTGCTCGACGGGCTGATGCGTCGGACCGTCTTCGCCGAGCCCGATGCTGTCGTGCGTAAAGACGTAGATCACGCGCTCGTGCATCAGCGCGGCCATGCGCACGGCGTTGCGGCTGTAATCGGAAAACGTGAGAAAGGTGCCGCCGTAGACCACAAAGCCGCCGTGCAACGCGATGCCGTTCATCACGGCGCTCATGCCGAACTCGCGCACCCCGTAATTGATATAGTTGCCCCAACGGCCATCGCGCACGGGAACCATGTTCTTGCCTTCGGTGAGGTTCGAGCCGGTCAGGTCCGCCGATCCTCCCAGCATCTCCGGCATCGACGGCTGCAGCGCCTCGATCGCGTTTTGCGAGGCCTTGCGCGAAGCGATGCTGGCGCGGCTGCCGACCACTTTGGCGAGCACCTCTGTGCTCAAGGTTTGCCAGCCGGCCGGCAGTTGGCGCTTCACCACACGGCGCTCGAACTCCGCCGCAAGATCTGGGTACGCGTTTGCGTAAGCAGCGAAGCGCTTCCGCCACTCGGTCTGTCGCTTGCCGCCGATCGCGCGGGCATCCCACGCGGCGCGAATTTCCTCGGGCACCACGAATGGCTCGTGGGTCCAACCGAGCGCAGTGCGTGTGGCGGCGACCTCGGCGGCGCCGAGCGCCGCGCCGTGCACGTCGTGCGTATCAGCCTTGTTCGGGCTTCCCTTGCCGATCACGGTCTTGCAGCAAACGAGGGTCGGCCTGTCGCCTGGCTTGCAAGCCCGCCTCAAAGCCGCCTCGATCGCGCGCGTGTCGTGGCCGTCAACGGCGCGAATGACGCGCCAGCCATAGGCTTCGAAGCGTTTCGGCGTATCGTCGGTGAACCAATTTTCGACATGGCCATCGATGCTGATGCCGTTGTCGTCGTAAATGACGATCAGCTTCGAAAGTCCCAGCGTGCCGGCCAACGAACACGCTTCGTGGCTGATGCCCTCCATCAGGCACCCGTCGCCGACGAATACCCAGGTGCGGTGATCGACAATGGTATGGTCCGGTCGATTGAAATGGGCTGCCAGCAGTCGCTCGGACAGCGCCATACCGACCGCGTTGGCCAATCCCTGACCGAGCGGGCCGGTGGTGGTTTCCACGCCGGGCGTCACGCCGACTTCCGGATGACCGGGTGTTTTGCTGTGCAGCTGACGAAAGCGCTTGAGCTCCTCCATCGGCAGCGCGTAGCCGGTGAGGTGCAAAAGCGCGTACAGCAGCATGGAACCGTGGCCGTTCGACAGTACGAAGCGGTCGCGGTCGGGCCAGTGCGGATCCGTCGGGTTGTGTTTTAGAAATCGGCGCCAAAGCACTTCGGCAATGTCGGCCATGCCCATGGGCATGCCGGGGTGGCCGCTCTTCGCGGCCTCCACGGCGTCGATGGCCAGAAAGCGCAGCTCGTTGGCAAGCTCGATGCGCTCGACCGGGGTTGGCTTAATTCTGGCGTTCATCGTGCCTGGCTTCCATGGTGGGTATTCATTTACTGTGCGCGCCTTTTCAGATCCATCAGCCGAAGGATCATCGGAGTGAAGATGAATTGCATCGCCAGGCCCATCTGGCCTCCGGGCACGACGATATTATTGGGGCGGCTCATCCATGAGTTGTGCAGCATGGATATGCAGGTACGGAAAATCGATGCCCTTGGGATTGGCGAAACGGATCACCACCATCGACTCGTCGGCGCGTGGGAATATCCTTGGCGATGAACGGATTGCTGGTATCGACCGTCGGCACCCGCTGAAAATTGACATGCGTGCGGCTGAACTGCGGGCAGATGTGATTCACATAATCCGGCATGCGCCGCAGAATGGTGTCGACCACCGCTTCCTGGGTGTAGCCGCGCTGAGTGCGGTCGCGGTGCAGCTTCTGGATCCATTCCAGATTGATGATGGGCACGACGCCGACCAGCAGATCCACGTGGCGCGCGACGTCGACGCCGCCTCCGACATAGCCGCCGTGCAGACCCTCGTAGAACAACAGATCGCTGCCCGCCGTCATGTCCTGCCAGGGCGTAAAGGTGCCCGGTTCGCATCCCAGTTCCTTGGACTCGATGGCATCGTGTACGTAGCGGCGCACTTTACCGCGGCCAGAGGCGCCGTATTCGGCAAATGTCTCCGCCAACTTGTCCAGCAAGTTCGCTTCGGGCCCAAAGTGGCTGATCGGCGGGCCCTTGCCGCTGTCGGCCGCCTGCACGCGTTCGCGCATTTCGACCCGGTTGTAGCTGTGAAACGAATCGCCCTCGATCGCCTGGGCTTTGACGCCTTCGCGCCGGAAGATGTGCGCAAAGCTCTTCATGACGGTGGTGGTTCCGGCCCCGGATGATCCGGTCACGGCGATTATCGGATGCTTGGTGGACATGTTGTCTCTACTTTTTCCTCGTAGATTCGGGTGTCCGGCCGGAACAGCGAGCGCTCGTTGAACAGCGGCGAGCTGTACGGCCGGTCGATGCCGCTCGCGAACTCCTGGTGGTAGCGCTCGATGCGCTCGACTTCGTTGCGCGAGCCGAGGATCAGCGGAACGCGCTGATGCAGCGCCTCCGGCACGATCTCGAGCACCCGCTCGTTGCCGGTCGTGGCCCGACCGCCCGCCTGCTCGACCAGAAAGCCGACCGGGTTGGCCTCGTACAGCAGGCGCAGCCGCCCTGGTTTGGCTTTGTCCTTCGTGTCTTTCGGGTACATGAACACACCGCCGCGCATCAAGATCCGGTGCACCTCCGCGACCATCGAAGCGATCCAGCGCATGTTGAAATCGCGCCCGCGATCGCCGGTCTTGCCGGCCTGGCACTCGGTCACGTAGCGGTGTACCGGGGGCTCCCAAAACCGGGCGTTGCTCGTGTTGATGGCAAACTCGCTGGTGTCCGCCGGAATCTGCAGATTCGGATGCGTCAGTATGAAGTTGCCGATCTCCCGATCGAGCGTGAATCCGTGCGTACCCTTGCCCACGGTGATCACCAGCATGGTCGCGGGACCATAAATCGCATAGCCCGCGGCCACTTGCTGCTTGCCGGGCTGCAGGTAGTCGGCCGCGACCGGCGGTTCCGCCTTGTCGTGGCGCAACACCGAAAAAATCGTGCCGACCGAGACGTTCACGTCGGTGTTCGAGGAACCGTCGAGCGGATCGAACACCAGCAAATAGTGCCCGCGGGTGTATTCGCCCGGAATCGGATAAGGGTCATCCAGCTCCTCGGAAGCCATGCCGGCGACCAGCCCGCCCCATTCGCAGCTCCTTAAAATCACATCATTCGCCAGCACATCGAGCTTTTGCTGGGTTTCGCCCTGCACGTTCTTGCCGCCGTGCTCGCCCAGGAAGCCGCCGAGCGCTCCTTTAGCGGTCATCGCCGAAATCGCTTTGACCGCGGCGGCCACATCGATAAGCAACGCACCCAGGTCATCGGCGCCTTCGATGTCGGTGATTTGTTGGATCAGAAATTTTGAGAGCGTGGTGCGTCCAAGGTGCATGGCTGAACTCCTTCAGGCCGGCTGCTGGGCTGCGGCGAGCTGGAAAACCCGGCTCGCGCGAATATCCGGCTCGGCGATCGTCGACAGATCCTCGGGCGTGAATTCCCGATCCCTCTCGGCAAACAGCCGGCTCGCCTGGCGTAATCGCGCGCGATCCAGCGCGTTGCGCACGCTGCGCGCATTCGCAAAGTGCGGCTGCTGAATCCGGCGCGCGAGGTATTCGGCGAACGCCTCGCGTGCACCGGCGCCGAAGCGATAATTTTGCTGCTCGAGCATCCTGTCCGCGATCTTCAATAAATCGGCCGCGGGGTAGTCCGGAAAATCCAAGTGGTGCGCAATGCGCGAACTCAAGCCGGGGTTGGAGCGGAAGAATGTCTCCATCCGGTCCTTGTAGCCCGCCAAGATCACCACCAAGTCGTCCCGCTGGTTCTCCATCACCTGAAGGAGTATCTCGATCGCTTCCTGTCCGTAGTCGCGCTCGTTCTCAGGCCTGTAGAGGTAGTACGCCTCGTCGATGAACAGCACGCCGCCCATCGCTTTCTTGAGCACTTCCTTGGTCTTGGGAGCCGTATGGCCGATGTACTGGCCGACCAGATCGTCGCGCGTGACCGCCACCAGATGGCCTTTGCGCACGTACCCCAAGCGGTGCAGGATCTCGGCCATGCGCAGCGCGACCGTGGTCTTGCCGGTCCCGGGGTTGCCGGTGAAACTCATGTGCAGGCTCGGAGCGTGAGCCTGCAGGCCCAAGTTCATGCGCAGCTTGTCTATCACCAGCAGCGCCGCTATATCTCGGATGCGCGATTTCACCGGCTCGAGCCCGACCAGATCGCGCTCGAGTTCGTCGATGACCGCACCGACCTGGCTCTGCGCCAGCACGTCGTTCACCGTGCGCGCCTCGGTCGCATTCTGCACCGCAACGGCGGGCTGATCGGCGGGTGCCGCGCGAGGCGGCGCAGTGGCGCCCGGGATCGAGTACAGCGGTGAGGACATCTCAGGCGACCCGGCAGGCGGGCGCGGCGCGCTCGAGCTCCGCGCGCATCGCGTTGATCACCGCCTTGTAGTCCGGCTTGCTGAAGATGGCGCTGCCGGCGACGAACGTATCCGCCCCCGCGTTGGCGACGCTGCGGATGTTCTCCGTCTTGATGCCGCCGTCGACCTCGAGCCGAATGTCGCGGCCCGTGGCGTCGATCAGTTTGCGCGCGTTCTGCACTTTACGCAGCGCCGAGTCGATGAAATTTTGTCCGCCAAAACCGGGGTTGACGCTCATGATGAGCACCAGATCGACTTTGTCGAGCACGTATTCCAGCACCTCGAGCGGTGTCGCGGGATTGAACACAAGCCCCGCCTTACACGCGCCGCTGCGGATGAGCTGCAGCGTCCGGTCGATGTGGGCGGATGCTTCGGGGTGGAAGCTGATCAGATCGGCGCCTGCCGCGACGAACGCGCTGGCGAGCTCGTCGACGGGCTGCACCATCAGATGAACATCCAGGGGCACCGCCGCGCCGTCGGGCCGCACGCAGTAAGGCTTCAGCGCCTTTGCCACCTGCGGACCAATGGTGAGATTCGGCACGTAGTGGTTGTCCATCACATCGAAGTGGATCCAGTCCGCGCCCGCCGCGATGACGCTCTTGACCTCTTCGCCCAAGCGGGCGAAATCAGCCGACAATATGGAGGGGGCGATGCGGTACATGCCAGCTATCTCCGTGCGCAACGCCACGCTCAGCGCGTACCGCGTTCGGTCTCCGGGCGGTCCGTCGCATAGCTGTGCACGGTGTAGCGCATCGTGCGGCCGTGCGTCTCCTGGCGAACCAATCCGAAGCCCGGCTCGTTTTTCGGCCGATTGACGATGAAGCTCATCACGATGCTCTCCACGCCGCGAGTCGAATCAAACGCCATGAGCCGGATGTAATAATCCGGGAACGTCTTGCGGCAGTTTTGCAACTCCATCATCACACCGGCGGCATCCTTCAGATCGAACATCGGGGTGCCGAACATTTCCCAGTAGGTGTTGCGTGGATGCGGGTCGTCCGTGTACTCGACCGCCCAGGCGTAACCCTTGTTGAGTCCGTATTCGATCTGCAGCGTGATTTCCTTGTCCGTCAGATCCGGCAGGTAGCTGAACTGCCCCTGGGTGATGCGGCGGACTGGATTGGTCATCATGGTCGTGTTCTCCTTGGAACTAGTTCGAACCGCTGGGCGTGACCGCGTAGTCCGAGGTGTCGGTAGAGGCGTAGTTGAAACTGATCTCGCCCCAGGTATCGAGCGCCTGCTGCAGCGGGCTGCACCATTTCGCCGCTTGACGCAGGATATCCGGCCCCTCGTTCTTGATGTCGCGGCCTTCGTTGCGCGCCTTGACCATGACCTCGAGCGCCACTCGATTGGCCACCGCACCGGCCTGGATGCCGCCCGGGTGACCGATCGTGCCGCCGCCGAACTGCATGATGACATCATCGCCGAACATGTCGAGCAGTTGGTGCATCTGACCGGCGTGAATCCCGCCCGAGGCGACCGGCATGACCTTGCGCAGATCCGCCCAGTCCTGATCAAAGAATAGGCCGCGCGGCAGATCCTTCTTGGTGTAGCTGTCGCGGCACACATTGTAGACCCCCTGCACCGTCATCGGGTCGCCCTCGAGCTTGCCGACCGCCGTGCCCGTATGCAGATGGTCGACGCCTGCGAGGCGCAGCCATTTGGCGATGACGCGGAAGCTGATGCCGTGGTTTTTCTGGCGCGTGTAGGTACCGTGGCCCGCGCGGTGCATGTGCAGGATCATGTCGTTCTTGCGGCACCAGTTGGACATGCTCTGAATGGTCGACCAGCCGACGATCAGGTCGACCATGATCACGACCGAGCCCAGTTCCTTGGCGAATTCCGCGCGCTCGTACATGTCCTCGACCGTCGCGCCGGTGATGTTGAGGTACGAGCCCTTGACCTCGCCGGTGGCGGCGCTTGCCTTGTTGACGGCGTCCATCACGTTGAGAAACCGGTCGCGCCAATGCATGAAGGGCTGCGAGTTGATGTTCTCGTCGTCCTTCATGAAATCGAGACCGCCCTTGAGGCCCTCGTAGATCACGCGGCCGTAGTTGCGCCCCGACAGCCCCAGCTTGGGCTTGGTGGTGGCGCCCAACAGCGGGCGGCCGAACTTGTCGAGGCGCTCGCGTTCGACCACCAGCCCGCACGGCGGGCCCTTGAAGGTCTTGGCGTAGGCGACGGGAATATGGATGTCCTCCAGGCGTGCGGCCTTGAGCGGCTTGAAGCTGAAGACATTGCCGATGAGGCTCGCCGTCATGTTGGCGATCGAGCCCTCTTCGAACAGGATGATGTCGTAGGCCACCCAGGCAAAGTACTGACCCGGGTTATTGGGCACCGGTTCGACCTTGTAGGCTTTGGCCCGGTAGCTGTCGCAGGCGGTCAGCCGGTCGGTCCACACGACCGTCCAGGTCGCGGTGCTCGACTCACCGGCCACCGCTGCGGCGGCTTCGATCGGATCGACGCCTTGCTGCGGGGTGATGCGAAATAGACACAACGTGTCCGTTTCCCTGGGTACGTAGTCGGCATCCCAGTACCCCATCTGCCGATACTTGAGGACGCCCGCGCTATAGCGCTTTTTCGCATCCTTGATGACGCCTTCAACTGCTTTTTCCATCGGTTTAGCCAACTTCTTGGGCCCCAGTGTCGTTTTCGGTTGGTAATTATCGAGGTCAATCGGGATCAACGCGGACAAGTTTCACACTAGGGTAAGCGATTGATCGCTTAAGTACAGTCAGATATTATTACTATAATCTTAAGTATTTCTTCTTAATGAAGAATGTCACCCTTCTTAATGAAGAATGTCACGCTCCGCCAGCTTCGAGTCTTTGCATCAGTCGCCCGGCATTTGAGCTTTGCCCGCGCAGCCGAGGAATTGAAGCTCACCGCGCCCGCGGTGTCGATGCAAATCAAGGAACTAGAGGCGGAAGTCGGCCTTCCCCTTTTCGATCGAACCAGCCGGCAGGTCTCCCTGACGACGATCGGCGAATACATGCTGGCGCACACCCGGCGCGTGCTCTCGGCGATGCGCGACGCCTCGGACCTGGTCGCGCGGTTTCGCGGCCTCAAGACCGGCCCCCTCGACGTGGGGATGGTCAGCACCGCGAACTATTTTTTGCCGCGCCTGCTCGCGCAATTTCGCGAGGAACACCCGGGCATCGAGATTCGACTGCAGGTCGCCAATAACCGCGACCAGATCGTCACGCTGATGCAGCAAGGCGATATCGAACTCGCCATCATGGGCAGGCCGCCGCAGGGCTGGCCCACGCGTGCCGAGCCGTTCGCCATGCATCCGCACGTGCTCGTGACGTCGGTCGATCATCCATTCACTCGTATGGAATCGGTGGTGCCGGTGAGCGCGCTGGCCGAAGAAGGTTTCATCGTACGCGAGCCCCAATCAGGCACCCGCGCCGCCCTCGATGAGTACATGCGCTCGCATCGCCTGACCGTGCGGGTGGCGATGCAAATGTCGAGCAACGAGGCAATCAAACAGGCGGTGATGGCCGGCATGGGCGTGGCGCTGCTGTCGCTGCACACCTTGGGGCTCGAGCTCCATCATGGGCTCATTGCCGCTCCAGAGACCGAGGGGCTTCCGGTCATGCGCCGTTGGCATGTGGTCCATAACCTGGCAAAAACGCTCTCGCCCGCGGCAGCGGCATTCCGGTATTTCATCCTCGAGCGCGGCGAAGCCTTCCTCGCCAAGCACTTCAGAACCGAAACCGACGCTCGATTGGCATTGAGTAAGTGAGCCATGCCTACGGCTTCCTTTTCTCCGCCCCGTGCCCCGCAGCTCCACTAATGCAGAACTGCAAAACCATCGTGCTCGAACGCGATGGCTGCGGACGGTCCTCGGACATAGGCCAGAAATTTCGCCGCATCCGCCTTCGCCCCGACGGTGAGAGCAACCGGATAGATAATCGGTGAGTGCGTGTCGTCGGGGAATACGTCGACCACGCGCACTTTCTTATCGACCAGGGCGTCCGTCCGGTAGACGATGCCCAAGGGCGCTTCGCCCCTGTCGACATACGCGAGCGCCGATCGCACGTTGTCGGCGCGCACCAGACGGTCCACGACCTCATTCCAGACCCCGAGCTTCGTGAGCGCCTCGTGGGCGTACCGACCGACCGGCACCGAGTCCGGATCGCCGGTAGCCAGGCGGCCCTTGCCCAACGCCGCGGCGAGTGCAAAGCGGGGAGCGATCCTGAGCGCTATCGTGCTATCGGAAGGTGCGATCAGGACCAGCCGATTGCCCGCAACATCATGCCGAGTGGCAACCTGGATCAGATGGCCGGTCTGCAGATAGTCCATCCATTCCGGATCCGCGCAGAAGAATACGTCCGCGGGCGCGCCGTTTTCGATCTGGCGTGCGAGCACTGAGCTCGCGGCAAAGGAAAACTTCATGCGAATCGACGTTTCCTTGGTAAAGGCATCGCCCACTTCCTGCAGCACATTGGTCAAGGACGCGGCCGCAAAGACAGTGACGTAAGATCGATCGGCGTCCGCCGCCACGCCGCCTCGGCCGAACAGCGCCGCGCAAAGCATCAGCCAAATCCCGAGGACCGCTTTCATCGCGCGAGTTTCCCACATTCATTATATTGACGCGAATATAACGACATCGGAAGCGCACGCCGGGTGATTGTTGCGGGGCCCAGCCGCCGGGCCTTAGCGAAGCGCCAAAGTCGCCGCCCCAAAGTGATTGAGGTTGCTTCGTAGACCGGGCGCGGCCCCCGAATATTGCGGGGCGCCGGCCGCCGGCCGCCGGCCGGCGGCGCCCCACGCCGCCCAGGCTCCACGCCGCTCAATAGCTGAGGAAAATCAGGCCGGTGGCGACCGTCATGCCGACGGCAAGAAGCGTCTGCGCCAGCCGTGCGATGATGTGGACATCGTTCATGATTGCATCCTCCGTTGACTGAATTCATCGAACGGTGATGAGATTGGACTGTGCGCCAACGCGCAACAAATGCATTACCTGAGCATCTGTTAAGGAACGCTTAACGTGTCGTCCGCCTACGAAAGACTGCCATTGGGAGCGCTGCGAGTATTCGAGGCCGTGGCCACGCATTTGAATTTTTCCGCGGCCGCCGCTGCGCTCAATGTCACGCCGGCGGCCGTCAGCCAGCAGATCAAGGCGCTGGAGTCATATATTCAAGTGCCGCTGTTTCGGCGCAGCGGACGGCGCGTGGAAATTACCGACGAGGGCCTCGAATTGCTCCCGGCCATCAGAGCGGGCCTGGATAAACTCGAGTCCGCCATACACCACGTCAAACAATATGGTCGCGCCGGGCCGCTGCAGATCAGTTTGCTGAGCTCGTTCCTGCAGATTTGGCTGCTGCCGCGAATCCGCTCCTTTCGGCGCAAACGGCCCGACGTCGAGCTGCGCTTTCACACCTCCCGCGAGCTGGTGGATTTCTCGCGCGCCGCCGTTCACATCGCCATCCGCTTTGGGCGCGGCGATTACCCGAATCTGCACTGCGAGAAATTACTCGACGACTGGATCGTGCCGGTCGGCACGCCGGAACTGATCAAGCAATACGGAATGGTCGAGCGCGGCGCCGATTTGAGCAAGTATCCGCTGCTCGAGGGCGACGACCCGCCGTGGCGAGTGTGGCAACGTACGGACGAGGAAATCGCCTGGCAGTCGCGCCCGCCGACCATCGATGATTCGGCGGGACTGATGATCGCCGCTGAAGAGGGCCTGGGCTTTGCTCTTTCTCGATGGACCCTGGTGACGCGATTTCTGCACAAAGGCACTCTGCGCCTTGCCAGCAATGAGGCGCTGCCGTTCGGATCGGCTTATTATTTCGTCTGCCCGCGACCGTTCTTGGCGCTGCCCAAAGTGGCGCAATTCCGCGAATGGATTTTCGCCGCGGCCCGCGCTTTCCCGGGACCCGCAGCGTCGCGGCCCGACAAAGCGTAAGCCCTAAGGCTGCGTTTGAGCCGATTGCAGATCAAATCGCAGGCTGACCCTGCCGGCCTCGGCGCCGGCGCCGTCCCAAGACCATTCGTCGAAGCGCACTCGCCGGCTCCGGTCAATACTGATGAGCGTGGAGGAACGGGTGCCATAATCCGCGGAGCGAATGAACACGCTCGACAGCAGCCGCTCCGTCTGCAGATCGACGCCGGTACGGGGCAGCTGCTCGTCGGGGGCCGGCGTTTCATCACGCAAGAAGGCGAGCACTGATTGCGTGTCGACGCCGTCGCGAAGCGCATCGAGCAATTGCGATTTGGCGATCGTCACTTTGGGCCACGGCGTGTCGAGGAGATGATTCGACAGGCCGAATACCCCGGGGCCGAGTTCACGGCCTTCGCCGCGCACGTTTTCATAGACGCCGAGCCGTTCGCCGTCGGAAAAAAGCAGGCTGAACCCGTTGTAATCCGCGCCGACTTTGCGCAGGGTCGCGAGACCATCGGCCACCGATGCGCTGGACTCCAAAAATGATCTCACCAGCGAACCGCGGCTCGGCGCATCGGGTCGGCCGGCCGCCGGATCCCTGTAATTCGTGACCGCGGCAAAGCGTCCGCTGCGCGTGATGCCGATCCATGTACCGCCTGCCACCAAGTCGCGGCCGGCCAGGATATCGGTCCGATCCGTCCACCAATGCGCGGCGGCCGTCGGACGAGCGTGATATTCGTCGCGGTTCGCCGCAACCAGAGACGGAATCTCGGTATGCGCCCGCCATGCGATGACAATCAAGCACATCGGCTCATCTGCCCCTTGGCGATCTTTCCGCTTGCTCAACGGTCGATCTTAACCGCAGGCATTCGGTTCCGGCTCATTTTGCATCAAAAATCCGTTGACTGGTGCCCGGCCGGCGGTGAGCGCCCTGTTACTCATCGTCTATATCGCTCTCGGGCCGTGCGCGCTCAGCTGCGCGTGCCCCGACGCTTAGGCGCGCCACGCCCCGCCGGATCTTCCTCACCGGGCTCCCAGGGCCGCCCGAGGCCGGTCTCGATATACCCACGAATCATGCGCCGCACGACCTGCGAAGGGGTGAGATCCTCCTGGGCACATAAGCGCTCGAACACCGCCTTCTTGCGCGGATCGATGAGGATCGTCAGTCGGGCCGTGCGTTGTTCGAGATGAGCAACTTTGGGGATCTTCATTTACATGCGAATTACATCGTAGGATAATAAAACAATAATCCGAGTGGAATCATTGCGCAATAATCTCGCATCGGGGTCCGTCGGCGGGTTTCTTGCGCGAGTTCGGATGTGGTCGACGGATCGCAAGGCAGCCCCTGAAGGGTGCGCTGCGGGATAAGCGAAATGAGCCATCCGGTGCACGATCGGTGATGTCCCCCGCGAGCCCTTCGTGCTTGAGTCAATTGGCCGCGAGCGGCATTGCACTATTGCTCGCGCTCGCGGCGCTCGGAATTTTCGCCGCGCGCCGTCCGCTTGGAGGGCGGCTGACCTACGCCGCCTGCATGCTGATCTGTTCCGGGCTGGCAGGCGTGGCGCTCATCGCCCTGCTCGCACCGCAATCGCGGCTCGAATCCATCGAAATTCCCCTCGGGCTGCCGCTGGCCCGAACGCTCCTGGGCTTCGATCCGCTGAGCGCCGCGTTTGCCGTCATCATCAACGTAGCAACCGCGGTCGTCAGCGGGTACGCAATCGGCTATGGCGCGCACGCCCGCGAGCCGCAGCGGGTTGTGCCGTTCTACCCGGCGTTCATCGCCGGCATGAATCTGGTGCTGCTTGCGCAAGATGCGTTTTCATTTCTCATTGGCTGGGAATTCATGTCGCTTGCGTCCTGGGCGCTCGTGGTCAGCGAGCACGGCTCCAGTGAAAATCGACGCGCTGCCCTCCTCTATCTCATCATGGCGACCGGCGGCGCTCTCACGCTATTGCTGGCGTTCGGGCTACTCGCGGGCCCAGAGGGCAGATACGCGTTTGAGGCGATCCGCCGCGCCGGTGCGCCGGGCGTGGGCGCGACCGTTCTCATTCTCGCGCTGGTGGGTGCCGGCTCCAAAGCAGGTCTCGTGCCCCTGCATGCCTGGCTGCCGCTCGCGCACCCGGCCGCACCGAGTCACGTTTCGGCATTGATGAGCGGGGTCATGACGAAAGTGGCCGTCTATGGTTTTGTGCGGCTGGTGTTCGATCTCGCAGGTCCTCCCTCGTGGTGGTGGAGCGTTCCGGTGCTGGTGATCGCGGGCATCACGGCGCTTCTCGGCGTTCTGTATGCGTTGATGGAACACGATCTAAAGCGCCTGCTCGCATACCATACGGTGGAGAACATCGGGATCATCTTTATCGGTCTGGGACTTGCGCTCGCCTTCGAGGCAACGGGACTGGGCGTGGCGGCGGCGCTCGCACTCACCGCCGCGATCTTCCACGTGTTCAATCACTCGCTGTTCAAGAGTCTGCTATTCATGGGTTCCGGCGCGGTGCTGAATGCCACGGGGGAACGGGATATGGAACATCTGGGGGGGCTGATTCATCGCATGCCCATAACGGCGCTGGTATTCCTCGCCGGATGCATCGCCATCTCCGCGCTGCCGCCCTTTAACGGGTTCGTCTCTGAGTGGCTCACGTTTCAGGCCATTCTTGTCAGTCCGCAACTGCCGCAGTGGGTTCCGAGACTCCTGGTGCCGGCCATCGGTGCAATGCTTGCGTGCTCGGCGGCGCTCGCGGCGGCCTGCTTCGTCAAAGCCTTCGGGATGACGTTTCTCGGCCGGCCACGTTCTGATGCTGCAAAGTGCGCACGCGAGACGGATTATTGGTCCCGAAGCGCCATGCTGACGCTGGCAGCGCTGTGTCTGCTCGCCGGAATACTCCCGGGCTTTGTGATCGACGCCCTTGACCCCCTGACGCAGATGCTCGTCGGTGCACGGCTCGCGCCGCAGGCCACACAGCCCTGGTTGCGGATTGTGCCTATCGACCCGGCACGCAGCGCGTACAACGGCGCGCTCGTATTCGTCATGATCTTGATCGCAGCCGCTGCCACGGCTTTTGCGGTTCGCCGGTTCGCCTCGCATTCCTTGCGACGCTCCGCAGCGTGGGACTGCGGATTCCCGGATGCGAGTCCCGCGACGCAGTACACGGCCGGGAGCTTCGCACAGCCCATCCGGCGTGTGTTTGGAAGCATCGTGTTTCGCGCGCGCGAGCATGTGGTGATGCCGAAGCCAGGTGAAACATCGGTGGCTAGACTACGCGTCGATTTGCACGATACGATCTGGGAAGTGCTCTATCTACCTGTGATTCGTGCGGTCAACGCAATGGCCGATCGCTTGAACCAGGTACAATTCCTGACGATTCGAAGCTATCTGACGCTCGTGTTCTCGGCGCTGGTCCTGCTATTGATTGTAGTCGGAGCGTGGCGATGATTCTAACGTGGCTCACACAGTTCGCGCAGGCCGCCCTTGTGCTCGTTCTCGCACCGCTCTTATCGGGTGTGACGCGCAAGATCAGGGCCAGGCTCCTGCGCCGACAGGGCCCGTCTATCCTTCAACCGTATCGCGACCTCTCAAAGCTGATCCGCAAAGAAACCGTCATCGCCGAGAATGCATCGTGGCTGTTTCGTGCCGTGCCGTATGTCGTCTTTGCCACCACGTGGCTCGCCGCCGCGTTGGTCCCCACGTTCGCGACGGGTCTCACCTTGAGCGCGTCCGCAGATCTCATCGTGATCGTCGCTTTGCTCGGCACCGCACGCTTCCTGCTCGCGCTCGCGGGGCTGGATGTCGGTACGAGTTTTGGCGGGATCGGATCGAGCCGTGAAATGATGTTCGCCTCGCTCGCGGAGCCAGCCATGTTGATGGCGGTTTTCACGCTCTCGCTGTTCGCAGGTTCGACTGAGCTGTCCTCGATCTCCACTTACATGTTGGGGCCCAATGCCGGCCTCAGCATCTCGATCGCGCTCGCGTTCGTGGCGCTCGTGATCGTCTCGCTAGGAGAAAATGCCCGCATTCCAGTCGATAACCCGGCGACGCATTTGGAACTGACGATGGTACACGAGGCCATGATCCTAGAATATTCCGGCCGGCACCTCGCGGTGATCGAGCTGGCCGCCTCACTGAAGCTTCTGCTGTATCTGTCACTGATCGCGTGCGTGTTCATTCCGTGGGGAACAACCCTTGCGGGCGATGGCGCGCTCGCCTATGCGATCGGATTTGTCGCCTATGCGACCAAGCTGGGGGCGTTGGCATTCCTGCTGGTTGTGTTCGAGACCGCCATCGCCAAAATGCGCGTGTTTCGCGTACCGGATTTCCTCGGCGTAGCGCTCATGCTGGGGCTCCTCGGCACGATAATGCTGTTCGTATCCAGGGTGCGAGGATGACTGCTCTCGACAGCGATATTGCCCATCTGCTGGCAGGCTCCCTGGTGCTCGTGAGCTTTCTGCTGCTGTATCAGGATCGCATGTTCGCGCTGCTCAATGTCTTTGCACTGCACGCGATCGTCCTGGCGTTGTCCGTCGCCTGGCAGGCCCATCTTCAGCACGCGCCGCATCTCTTCATAACAGCGCTGATCGCCTTGCTGTTCAAGGGCATGATCATTCCGGCCGCGCTGCACCGCATCGTGGTTCGGCTGGGGATTCACCGCACCATCGAAACAGTGGTGAGCATTGGGCCTACGATGCTCGTCGGAATGGGTCTCGTTGCGCTCTCGGTGGTCGTCATGCTGCCGGTGACACAATCCGCCGGCGCATTTGTCAGGGAGGATCTCGCCTTCGCGCTGTCGGTCCTGCTGTTGGGATTTCTGATGATGGTGACGCGCCGCAACGCCGTCAGCCAAGTCATTGGATTCATGTCGCTCGAGAACGGTCTCGTGCTCGCCGCGACCGGCGCCCGCGGCATGCCACTGGTCGTGGAGATCAGCGTCGGATTCTCCGTCCTCATCGCCTTTCTCGTCGTCGGGATTTTCCTGTTCCGCATCCGGGAGCGATTCGACACGGTCGAACTGCAGGCGCTTGACATGTCGCGAGGCGAATCGGCGTGAGCGTGGCTGTCGGAACGTTGGCGCTCGCGGGAGTCCTCGCCACCCCCGCGGTTGGCGCGCTGATGCTTGCGGCGGTCCCGACCTACCGGATCGCGGCCGCCCTCAACATGGTCCTGTGCGCGCTAACACTCGCAAGCGCGGCGCTCCTGTACTCGCACCGGCCGCAGCCCACGCTGTATTTGCTCGTCGATGACCTCAACACGGTCTTTCTCATCATCGGCACATTGGTGGGCTTCACCACGAGCGTATTCAGCGCAGGCTACATCGCGCACGAGCTGCAAGCGCGCAAGCTCAGATCGCGGGATCTGCGCTTCTATCACGCCCTGTATCAGTTTCTCATGTTCGCGATGGATCTTGCGCTGGTGTCGAACAACATCGGACTTATGTGGGTGGCGATCGAGCTCGCGACGCTCACGACAGTCGTGATGGTGGGCATCTACCGTACCAACGCAGCACTCGAAGCGTCATGGAAATATTTCATCCTGGGCTCGGTCGGTATCGGCCTCGCCCTGTTTGGCACGATCCTCGTCTACCTCGCCGCGCAGGAACGCCTGGGCGAGGGTATGCTGGCCATGGCCTGGGACCAACTCGCGGCCCACTCAGCGCTCTTCGATCCGGCGCTGCTCAACCTCTCGTTTGTATTTCTGTTGCTCGGCTATGGCACGAAAGTCGGCCTTGCGCCGGTTCATGCCTGGCTGCCGGATGCCCATGCGGAAGGCCCGACGCCAATCTCTGCCGTGCTGTCCGGCTTGCTACTCAATGTCGCGCTGTTCGCACTGTTGCGCTTCAGGCTGATCATGGCGGGGAACCCCGCGGTCCTCTCCCCCGGTCCGATGATGGTCACGATGGGCGCACTCTCGCTGGTGTTCGCGGGCTTTATGCTCTACCGCAGGCGCGACATCAAGCGCATGTTCGCGTACTCCTCGATCGAGCACATGGGGATCATCACGCTAGCGTTCGGACTCGGAGGGCCGCTCGCGAATTTCGCCGGGCTCCTGCACATGGCCATGCATAGCCTCACGAAATCGGCCATCTTCTTTGGCGTGGGATACATCTCCCAGCTCGAGGGGACGCAGCGCATCGCGGACATTCGGGGACTGACGCAGAGTGAGCCGCTCCTCGGATGGCTGTTGGTCGTTGGGGTCGTCGCGATTGCAGGGCTGCCACCCTTCGGGATCTTCACGAGCGAGTTTCTGCTGGTGACCTCGACTTTTGCCCGCTCGCCGTGGCTCGCCATTCTGTTGGTCATCGGCCTCATGATTGCGTTCAGCGCGCTCGCGCTGCGCGTTCACGGCCTGGCTTTCGGGGACACCGACAAGCATCATACCCTGCCCGCTTGGCGTCTCGCGCCCATGGCCCTGCACCTAGGCTTGGTTGCAGCGGCCGGCATCTATCTGCCTGTGGCCGTTGTGGCATGGTTCCGTCACGTGGCAAGCCAGCTCGGGTAGGCGCTTCCGTGCTCAAAGCGCTATTCGGAGATCTCTCAGCCGCCCCAACCCACCGCCCGTGGCCGCGAGTCGCAGCGGATTCGGAGCGGTGGCGCGGCATCGGTGAGGCGCTGCGCGAAGGAAAACTTGACTTGCTCGGGCTCTGGGGCGATCCGTCGGCCGTGCATTGCGCTCTGTACGAGCCCGCGACGCGCAAGGTGGTGAGCGCATCGATCGAGGTCAGTGCGAACAGGGCCCCGTCGCTTGCGGTCTTTCACGCGCCCGCATCCCGCTTGGAGCGGGCGATCGGCGATTTGTTCGGCATCGAGTTTGTCGGGCTGCCCGATCCACGGCCCTGGATCGATCACGGACGCTGGCCTATACATACGCCGCTGGCCGAACGGCCGCGGCCACGCGCGCCGCTGCCGCCCTACCGGTTTCTCGAGGCGGAAGGCCCGAGTCTGCATCAGATTCCAGTCGGTCCGGTGCATGCGGGAATCATCGAGCCCGGGTCATTTCCGCTTCACCGCGAGCGGCGAAACCGTTGTCCGACTCGAGGAGCGCCTTGGCTATGCCCACAAGGGCATCGATAAACTACTCGACGGCACGTCGATCGAGCGAGCTGCATGCCTTGCGGCGCGCGTGTCGGGGGACAGTACGGTGGCGTATTCGTTGGTCTTCGCTCGCGCCGTGGAGGCGGCACTCGAAGTTCACCCGCCGCCGCGCGCGGTGTGGCTACGTGCGGTAATGGCCGAGCTCGAGCGGATTGCGAATCACCTGGGCGACATCGGTGCCATTTGCAACGACGCAGCGTTTTCGATGATGCACGCGGAGTGCGCAATCTTGCGCGAACAGGTGCTGCGCGCGAGTACCGTCGCCTTTGGCCATCGCCTGATGATGGACCGCATTGTCCCAGGCGGGGTCGCCGCGGATCTCGGCCCCGCCGGCGAGGAGGCAATCCTCGGCCTCACGCAGCGGGTTCGGCGGCAATTCCCGGAGCTGATCGAGCTGTACGACAACACGGCCTCGCTTCAGGATCGCACCGCCGGCACCGGTGTCGTGTCCACGGCGCTCGCGGCGCAGTTCGCTGCACCCGGATATGTCGGTCGGGCATCCGGGCGCGCATTCGATGTCCGACTCGCCCTCCCCTATGCCCCGTATGACGTGGCGCCGATCGATATCGTCGTACGGCCCGAAGGCGATGTCGATGCGCGTGTCTGGGTGCGGATCCGGGAGATCCTGCACAGCATCGGTTGGCTCGAGGCGGCGCTCGCCTCGCTTCCACATGGCCCTTTGCGCTTGCCGGTCAACGCCGCGGCCGCTACGAGCGTCGAAGGTTCGGCGCTGGTCGAGGGGTTTCGCGGCGACATTCTTGGGTACGTGCGCATCGGCCCGGAAGCGCGCATCGAGCGCTGCCACTTGCGCGATCCGTCATGGTTTCTGTGGCCGCTCTTGGAAGCTGCCATCGAGGGCAACATCGTTGCGGACTTTCCATTGTGCAACAAGTCGTTCAATTGCTCCTATTCCGGTCACGATTTGTAGTTGCGCCGAGGCTCGGTAAATCGTCATGCGCAGGCGTCTGTTCAAGAATCTCTTCAACGCACCATGCACCGAGCCCGTGAGCGAAGGGACCACGGCGCTCGAGGTCGCGGGCGGCGAGCTTCGAGGCGCCATAGAGCGAAGCCTCGGGCGCAGTCTCGCGATCCGCGAGGTCGATGCCGGTTCGTGCAATGGCTGCGAACTCGAAATACACGCGCTCGGCAACGCCTTTTACGATGTCGAGCGCTTCGGTATCCGCTTCGTGGCCTCCCCGCGCCATGCCGACCTGCTGCTCGTGACCGGCCCTGTCACGCTCAATATGCGCGAGGCGCTCGAGCGCACCTACGCCGCAACGCCGGCACCCAAGTGGGTGGTTGCGGTCGGAGACTGCGGCGCCGGCTGTGGGGTGTTCGCAGACAGCTATGCGTGCGTAGGCGCGGTCTCGAAAGTGATTCCCGTCGACCTGGTGATTCGCGGCTGCCCGCCGACCCCGATGGACCTGCTGCAAGGATTGCTCGAACTCTTAAGCGTCCGCGCCCGCTCGATGTGAACCCCATCGCTCATGAGCGTCCACGCGCGCGTCACGCCCGTCCGCCGCGCCGTACCCTGCCCCGGGCCACCGGTTTCGCTTCATCGGGGGGTGTCCACGGCTGCCCGGTGCGCTCCTCGATGTAGCGGCGAATCAGGCGCCGCACGACCTGGGAGGGCGTCGCGTCCTCCTCGGCACACAGGCGCTCGAACAACGCCTTCTTGCGCGGATCGATGAGGATCGTCAGTCGTGCGGTGCGGTCTTCGAGGGCCACGGCCATCCTTAAGCTAGCGACAGGGTGCGTCGCTGCCATTATAATCCAACACGTATTCGCGTAGCACCCATTGTGATGCCACTTATCCACTCATCGGTCGACGCCTGTCTGGCGCTGCATCGCTCTCTGGGGTCTTATCGGCCTCGCCGGTCTTCTGCGCCCCCTGAGCGTGGGTTTTGTCGGGCGGACGCTTTTTCCGCTGGGCGCGCTCTGCGGCGCGGCGCTCGCTGTCGTGGCGGTCGTGAGCCTCGCGACACCTGCGGAGCAGCTCACGCTTGCCGTCGGACTGCCCGACCTGCCGATGCACCTGCGGCGCGATGCGCTGACGAGCCTCTTTCTCCTGTCTGCTCGGGGCCGCCTCGGCGGGCATCTCGATCTTCGCCGCCGGGTACTTTCGGCGCGGCCAGGGCACTGCGCCGGGGCTGCTGTGCCTGCAGTACCACCTGTTCCTCGCCAGCATGGGCTTCGTGCTGCTGGCCGATGACGCCTACGCGTTCATGGTGGCGTGGGAAACGATGGCGCTCTCGTCCTACTTTCTGGTCACCACGCAGCACGGTACTCGCCGAGATCCGCCGCGCGGGCTTTCTCTACCTGCTGATCGCGCACGTCGGGGCGATCGCCATCCTCTTGAGCTTCGGCGTCATGCAGGGCGGCAGCTGGCAGTTCACCTTCGATGCCATGCGCGGCGCGCACCTTGCGCCACAATGGGCCGCGGCCGCCTTCCTGCTCGCGCTGTTCGGCTTCGGGGCGAAGGCCGGACTCGTGCCCCTGCACGTCTGGCTTCCCGAGGCGCACCCGGCCGCGCCCTCGCCGGTCTCGGCGCTCATGAGCGGCGTGATGCTGAAGACCGCCGTCTACGGCGTGCTGCGCGTGACCTTCGATCTGCTGGGGCATGCCCGAGTGGTGGTGGGGCCTCGTGCCGCTCGCGCTTCGGGCTCTTCAGCGCGCTGTACGGCGTGGTGTTTGCCGCGGCCCAGACCGACATGAAGCGGCTGCTCGCCTACTCCTCGATCGAGAACATCGGCATCATCTTCACCGGCCTCGGGCTCGCGATCGTGTTCCTCGGCGTCGGCATGCACTCCCTCGGCGCGCTCGCCCTGATCGCGCTGCTGTATCACAGCCTCAATCACGCGTTCATGAAGAGCCTGCTGTTCCTCGGCACCGGCGCGGTGCTGCATTCGACCGGCGAGCGCAACCTCGGGCGCCTCGGCGGCCTGATCCATCGCATGCCGTGGGTCGCGTGGCTGACCCTGGTCGGCGCGCTTGCCATGGCCGGGCTGCCGCCGCTGAACGGCTTCGTGTCCGAGTGGCTGCTGCTGCAGGCGTTTCTGTTCGCGCACGAAGTGCCCCGGACCTTCATCAACATGCTGCTGCCCCTCGGGGCCGCGCTCGTCGCGCTTGCCGCCGCGCTCGCCGCCTACGTCATGGTCAAGTTCTTCGGCGTGATCTTCCTCGGCCAGCCGCGCGAGGCGAGCTTGAGCCGCGCGCACGATGCCGGCGTGCTCGAGCGCATCGGGCCTGGTCTGGCTCGCGCTCGGCTGCTTCGCGCTGGGCCTGCTGCCGACTCAGGTGATCGGCGCGCTGCGCAGCGTGGTCGAGCAATTGAGTGGCGCCCGCTGCCGAGCGTGCACGCTCCCTGGTGGCTTCTCGTGCCGTTGCCGGACCGGCGCGCCTCCTATTCCGCCCTCGTTTTCTTCCTCGCGATTGCCGCGGTCGTCGTCGCTCACGATGCTCGCCGTGCGGCTCTTCTATCACCGTCGGGTGCGGCGCGCGCCGCCGTGGGATTGCGGCTTCGGAGGCTTGAATGCGCGCATGCAGGATACG
The DNA here is from genome assembly GCA_963813755.1 of uncultured Gammaproteobacteria bacterium. Classification (GTDB taxonomy): domain Bacteria; phylum Pseudomonadota; class Gammaproteobacteria; order Steroidobacterales; family Steroidobacteraceae; genus Bog-1198. Next base: position 158,217 of record CAWEZY010000004.1, read on the forward strand.
GCCGAAGGCTTCGGTCAGCCGATCCGGCACATCTTCGGGCCTTTCTTCGCGATCGAAGCGCGAGCTGCCCTCCCCGTTTGACCGCGCACCGCGCTACCGCGTCACCGTCGGCGACCGGATCTGGCAGGCGCTGTACCTGCCGCTCGGCACCCTCGTGCAGCGCGTGGCCGATACCGTCGCGTGGCTGCAGCAGGGGCGCATCGCCACCTATCTGCTCTACAGCTTCGTGACGCTCGTCGTGCTGCTGGCGCTCGTGCTATGAGGCCGATCGAGATCCTCACCCAGGTGCTCGAGCTGATCGCGGCGCTCGCGGCGGCGCCGCTCTTTCTCGGCTGGGTCAACCAGTGTCGCGCGTGGCTGCAGAACCGTCGCGCGCCGAGCCTCTGGCTGCCCTACCGCGGCATTCGCAAGCTCTTTCACAAGGATGCGGTGATCGCCGAGCACGCATCGCCGCTGTTTCGCGTGGCGCCCTACGTCGTGTTCGGCGCGATGGTGCTCGCCGCCGCGATCATTCCCTCGATGGGCACGCGAGCTGCCATTCACCAAGGCGGCCGATGCGATCGCGCTGGTCGGTCTGCTCGCCACCGCGCGGGTGTTCTTGGCGCTCGCCGCGATGGACATCGGCACCGCCTTCGGCACGCTCGGCGCGCGCCGCGAGATGATGGTGGGGTTCCTCGCCGAGCCCGCGCTGCTGATGGTCATCTTCGTCGCCTCGCTCATCTCCGCAACCACCGCGCTGCCCGCCATCACCGAGAATCTCGCGCACGCAGCATCTGGGGCTCTATCCGAGTCTCGCTTTCACCGCGGTCGCCTTCACGATGGTGCTGCTCGCCGAGAATGCGCGCATCCCCATCGACAATCCGGCGACGCACCTCGAGCTCACGATGATTCACGAGGCGATGCTGCTCGAGTACTCGGCGCGTCACCTCGCGCTGATGGAGTGGGCGGCCGCTCTCAAGCTCTTCAACTACGCCTGCATCGGCTTCGCGCTGTTCATCCCCTGGGGCGTCTCGACCGGTGCGGGCGGCCCCGTCGCGCTTCTCGCCTCGATCCCGCTGCTCGCCGTGAAGCTCGTGGTCGCCGGCGTCGCGCTCGCTCTGATCGAGACCGTGTCGGCGAAACTGCGCGTGTTTCGCGCGCCGGAGTTTCTCGCGATCGCATTCCTGTTTGCCGTGCTGGGCCTGCTCGTGCACCTGCTGCTGGGAGCTTGAAGCGATGGCCGGCGTCCCCTTCGACCTGCAGCTGCTGAACCTCTGTGCGGCGCTGCTGCTGCTGCTGTCCTTCGCGATGCTCGCGCAGCGGCGCATCGTGACCCTGGTGAACCTGCTCGCCATGCAGGGCGCAGTGCTCTTGGCAGCGACGCTTCTGCTCGCCTGGCGCACCGGCGAGCATCATCTGTATCTGTCCGCGGCGCTCACCCTCGCGCTCAAGGTGGTGTTCCTGCCCTGGCTTCTGCACCGGCTTATTCGCCGGCTGGAGGTCTACTGGGACACCGAGCCGCTGCTCAATATCTCCGGGCACGATGCTGGTGGGCGTGCTCGTCGTCGTGTTCGCCTTCGGCCTCGCGCAGCCGATCTCCGCGCTCGCGAGCACCGCGACGCGCAATGCCATCGGCATCGCCGTCGCCGTGGTGCTGCTGTCCTTCGTCACGATGATCACGCGCCGCAAGGCGATGTCGCAGGTGGTTGGCTTTCTCTCGATGGAGAACGGCCTGTTCTTCGGCGCCATGAGCGCCACCTACGGCATGCCGATGATCGTCGAGTTCGGGGTCGCGCTGGATGTGCTGGTCGCAGTGCTCGTGCTCGGCGTTTTCTTCTTCCAGATCCGCGAGCAGTTCGACAGCCTGGATCTGCATCATCTCGAGTCGCTCAAGGAGAGCAATTCCCTCGAAGTGACGCAGTCTCCCAAGGAGGACGGTTAACGTGGAGTTTCTGCTCCTGCTCGCAAGCCCCCTCGCCGGCGCGCTCATCCTCGGCGTCTTCGGCGCGCGGCGCTGGGCGCCCGAGCTCAATGTGGCCATGAGCCTCGCGACATTCCTCGCCGCCTGTGCGCTCACCGCACGCGTCGTGGGCGAAGGCAATCTGCTCGTGGCGCGCGAGCAGTTCTTCATCGATCCGTTCAATGTCTTTCTCGTCACGCTTACGGCCTTCGTTGGACTCACGACGTCGCTGTTCTCGCGTCCCTACATGCGCGTCGAGCTGCGGCACCGGCGCGTGAGCGCGCCTCGGCTGCGTCTCTATCACAGCATGTATCAGCTCTTCATGACGACCATGCTGATCGCGCTCACGACCAACAACATGGGGCTTCTGTGGGTCGCAATGGAAGCGGCGACGCTCTCCACCGTGCTGCTCGTCACGCTCTACCGGACGCGCGGCGAGTCTCGAGGCCGGCTGGAAATACTTCATCCTGTGCGGCGTCGGCATTGCCCAGGCGCTGTTCGGCACAATCCTGCTGTACTTCGCCGCCGAAAAGGTTCTGGGTGCGCAAGGGGTGAGCGCGCTCCTGTGGACGCACCTGAATGCGGTGAAGGGGCAGCTCGAGCCCGCCGTGCTTGAGTCTCGCGTTCGTCTTTCTGCTGGTCGGCTACGGCACGAAGGTGGGGCTCGCGCCGCTGCACAACTGGCTCCCCGATGCGCATGCGGAAGGCCCCACGCCGATCTCCGCGGTGCTCTCGGGGCTGCTGTTGAATGTTGCCATTTACGCGATCGTGCGCTGCAAGGTGCTGGTCGAAGGTTCGCTGCACTCGCACCTCCCCTCGCGAATGTTGATGGGTTTCGGTCTGCTCTCGGTCGTGCTCGCGGCGTTCTTTCTCTGGCGTCAGCGTGACGTCAAGCGGCTCTTCGCCTACTCATCAATCGAGCACATGGGGATCATCACCTTCGCTTTCGGCATGGGGGGGCCGGTCGCCAATTTCGCCGCGCTCCTGCATATGACGGTGCATTCGCTCACCAAGTCCGCGATCTTCTTTGCCGTCGGCCACGCCGCACAAAAGGCCGGCTCGCAGCTGATGGAGGACATCCGCGGACTCATCACACTGAGCCCCACGATCGGTTGGGGTCTGATGCTCGGTTCGCTGGCGATCCTCGGCATGCCCCCGTTCGGCGTCTTTGCGAGTGAATTTCTGATCCTCACCACCGCGATGAGAGAGCAGTCCTGGGCGACACCGATCCTGCTCACCGCGCTCGGCGTCGCCTTCGCCGCCATCTTCGGGCGCGTGCAGCCCATGGTGTTCGGTGAAACGGCATCTCGGCGTCTGCCGCACGCGCCGGCCCTCGTGCCGGTCTTTGCGCATCTGCTGATCGTGCTCGTACTCGGCCTGTATATACCGCCGTATCTGGCGGACTGGTATCGCGCGGCGGCGCGCCTGATCGGAGGCGGGTGAGATGGCGCTGCGAGCCTGGTTCGCTCGAAGCGGCGCCCAGCCCGGCGCCCCGGGGCTGCGCGCACTGACCGTCTCTCGCGAGGAATGGCGCCAGGTGGCCGAGGATTCGGCGGCCGCAGGCGGCAGACTCCTGGCCCTCTGGGCCAGTGAGGACGAGCGCGCCGCACCGGTCATTCGCGCCGTGTTTCTCGGCGAGAAACATGGCCTTGTGCTGAACCTGCCGGTCACCGAGCCGCAAGCCGCGTACCCGGGACTCGAAGATCTGTTTCCTGCCGCCGCCCGTATGCAACGGGCGCTGGCAGACCTCTCGGGATTGCGTTCTACCGATTCGGATACGCGCCCCTGGCTCCGACACGCGGCATGGCCCCAAAGCTATCGGCCGCTGATTGATCCGCAGCCGCCGCTGCCGACCGCCGAGCCCGAGATCGACGCCTACGAATTCGTGCGGGTCGAGGGTGATGGCGTACACGAGATTCCCGTCGGTCCCGTACACGCCGGCATCATCGAGCCGGGGCACTTCCGATTCTCGGTCGTGGGCGAGAAGGTATTGAGGCTCGAGGAGCGCCTGGGTTACGTGCACAAAGGCATCGAACGGCGATTTACCGAGCTGCCCCTGCTCGAAGGCCACCGTCTGGCCGCGCGGGTGTCGGGGGATTCCGCCGTCGCATTCTCCTGGGCATACTGCCAGGCGCTCGAGGGCATCGCGGGTGCGCAGATTCCGCCGCGTGCCTCGTGGCTGCGCGCACTCTGCTTAGAGCTCGAACGCGTCGCGAACCACCTCGGGGACCTCGGTGCGCTCGGTAACGATGCCGGCTTCGCATTCGGTCTGGCGCATTTCTCGCGCCTGAAGGAACGCCTCCTACGGGCCTCTCACGAGGCGCTCGGGGAACGCTATCTGATGGGCGCCATCGTGCCCGGCGGGATGCGCGCTGACCTCGCAGAGGCCGGCGCGAGGCGGCTCGCCATAGCGGTGAGCGAACTCGCGGACGAGGCGCTCAAGCTGCGCACGATCTACGACGAGCACGAGGGCGTGCGCGATCGGTTCACAGACGCCGGTGTCGTCGCGCCGGAGCTCGCCGCGCGCTTGGGACTCACCGGGCTCGCGGGTCGCGCGAGCGCCCAGGCGTTCGATTTGCGCGTCGACCTGCCATGCGAGCCGTACACAGAGCTTGCGCCGGTGATAATCGGACGCAGCGAGGGGGATGTGGCGGCGCGTGTCGCCGTGCGCTTCGAAGAACTGCAAGAATCGTGTCGCCTCATCCGGCATATTTTGCACGCGCTGCCGGCCGGGCCTCACCTGGCTCCGGTACGCGTGCCCGATGATCAGGCCGTGGGAGCCGGGCTGATCGAAGGCTGGCGCGGTCCGGTGTTCGTTGCGCTCGAAGCCGGAGCGGCGGGCGCAATCCGCCGCTGTCACCCGCATGATCCGTCGTGGCAGAACTGGCCGGTGATCGAGCACGCCATCATCGACAACATCGTCCCGGATTTTCCGCTGATCAATAAGTCGTTCAACCTGTCCTACAGCGGTCACGATTTATAGCCATGTGGAAAACGCTGCGCCAAATCGCCCGCACCGGTATCGTCAGCGAACCGGTCCCCTCGAGCGACGACACCCTGCGCATCGCAGAGGCGCTGCATGCGCGCATCCTGCAGGTGCTCGGCCGCGCGCTCTGCATCCGGGCCGTCGATGCGGGATCCTGCAACGGCTGCGAGCTGGAAATTCATGCGCTCAATAATCCGCTCTACAACATCGAACAGCTGGGTATCCGGTTCGTGGCAAGTCCCCGGCACGCGGACTTGCTGCTGATTACCGGGCCGGTAGCGAAAAATATGGAGATCGCGGTGCGGCGCGCCTACGATGCCGCGCCCGATCCCAAGCTGGTGGTGGCCGTCGGCGACTGCGGCTGCACGGGCGGTGTTTTCGGCGAAAGCTACGCGAGTTGCGGTCGCGTTTCCAACGTGATCCCGGTCGATGTGGCGGTTCCCGGATGCCCGCCGAGTCCCCGGCAAATCCTGGCCGGCATTCTGACCGCGATCTCCCCGCCCGCGCCCCGTTAAACCGCGCCGGCGGGTCGCATCGCGGCACGCGCCAGCCGGATCGGCAGGCGCTCGCGAATTGCCGCATCGATCAATTCGGGGATGTGCGTCGGGTAGTGATTCGCGAGAATCGATTCGAGCTTGCGCGAGGCGCGCTCCACCACGCTCGGCCGGCCCTGCTCCACCCACTCGTTCGGGCTGGTGCGATCGCCGACGGTCGGATAGATGTATTCCCTCTGCATCAGCTGCAGCGTCTGGTCGGAGCCGAGGTAGTGGCCGGGCCCCCCGATGCACACTTTGCGGATGGTCTCGAGCGACAGCGATTCATCGCTGACGTCGATGCCCTTGATCGTGCGCTGCACGGCGCCGATCACGTCGTTGTCGATGATCAGACCTTCCATGGAGAAGCCCAACAGACTCGCCAGCATGCCTGCCGACTCGTAAATCAGGTTCGCCCCGGCGTTGCCGACCAGCGCGTGGTTGTAGGCTTTCTCGTAGCCGGCCTGCATATCCGGCAGCTTCGCGTCGCTCATTCCCGAAGCTGTCCCGCCGGTCAGATCATAGAATTGAGACATCTGGGCGCTCGCGGCCGACAGCAGCGCCTGCTCCGGACTGCCGCCGGACATCGCGCCGGTCCGAAGGTCCGACACGAAACACCAGGTGCCGAAAATCGCCGGCGCACCCGCTTTGATCGCATTCACATACACCAGCCCGGCGAGGCACTCCGCCGTTTCCTGCACCAGCGCGCAGGCGAGCGCCGCCGGCGCCGTGGCGCCGGCCTGGCCTGCGGACAGCAGCAGAACCGGCATCCCGCCTCGGACCGCGGTCTCGAGGCAAAGGCAGGCGTCATAGGCAAACTTGAGCGGCGGCACGACGAAGCAATTCGATTGGCTGACGAACGGTCGCGCCCGCCATTTGTCCTCGCCGCCGGCGATCAAATGGAACATCTCGAGGCTCGCCTCGACATGCTGCGGCTGCACCCAGCTCGTGCCCACGTGTTTGGTGGTGCCCGACACGCTCGCATAGGCCGTGTTGGTGTCCATCTCCATCGGCGTCGAGACCTCGCGGCAGACCACCGATCGCTGGTAGAAGTGCAGATGCTCGAGCGTATCGACCACGCGCGCAATGTCGTACAGATCCTTGGTGGTCGAGTCGCGATACAGGCCGGTTTTGGCGTCGACGATGTGTACCGCCGCGCCGGCCGTGCCGAAATAGACGCGCGATCCCCAGGGTTCCATGTCGTGCTTCGGGTCCTGAGCGTGCAGCACGAAGTGCCGCGCCGCGCGCGCAATGGTGTCCTCGATCAGCGCGCGCGGAAACAGCAGCCGCCCTTCCGGGGTCAGCTGTGCGCCCGCCTTGGTCATGTATACGATGCCGCTCGGAGTGGCGTCGGCGAGGCCGATGTTCTCGAGCACATCGAGGGCGGCATGATGGATGCGAAGCACGTCGGCATCGGACAAGGGCTTGTAGCGGCCGCTCGACATGCCCGGGCGAACGGGGCGAATGCTGTCGGGCAGCGGCGCCGAACGGGCGGCGCGGCGCGCCGCTCGCGCCCCGCCGCGTGCAACCTTGGCTTCAACTTCATTCATCGGTAGACCCCCAGAACCCAAGCGGCAGGATCGGAGTGGCAGGATGCCCGGTTTCGGTCGGTTTCCGCAAGCGTGACCGCTGCCGCAGCGCCCGCGTCAGCGGAAGCTGTAGCGCGTGGCTATGGATGCCGCTCGACCGGCGGTGTTGTAGCCGTTTGCCAGCTGATACTGCCGGTTGAGCGCATTGTCGAGCCGGGCGGTTAACGACCAAACCGGAGTCAAATTCAGCTTGCCGTAAATGGCCGCCAATAGGTATCCCTCATCCACAACCGGAGCGGTGCTGACCACATCGAGATCGGGTCGGGGACCCGACAGCAGCAGATCCATGCCAAGCTCCCCGCGGCCGATCTTGCGGGCGCCGTTGAGCGTGAAACTGTGCTTGGTCCGGCGCAGTAGCTGGCTGTTGTCGGCGAGGTTCACGGGATCCTGCATGCTTGCTTCGGCGAGCACCGACCACGGATCGGCACGCAGCGCCCAGCTGGCCTCTATGCCGCGAATGCGCGCGCGATCGAGGTTCTGGTTTTGACCGCCATAAATCACGTTCTTGGGGTTGGGGACGAACACGATCAAATCATCGATCGTGTCCTGAAACGCCGCGAAGGTGATTTCCTGATAAGAGGTCAGGCGCGACTTCATGCCGATCTCGACATTGTGGGAGCTTTCGGGCGACAAGTTCGGCGTGCCGCCGTAGCCGAACCGGTCGGTGGCCGAGGGAGCGCGGAATGCGGTTCCCGCCGACATCGTCAACAGCGTGTCGGTCGTCACCGAATAGCCGTATTCGGCGTTCCAGGTCGTGTGATCCCCGAACCCCGGGTAATGCGCGACGCCGGCGGCGAGCAGCAGTCGATTCTTCCCGGCCTCGAGCTGATCTTGCACATAATAAGTCTGCGCGTGGGTGTCGATCGAATAGCCGGTCCCATAGATCAACGAATTCGTCTGCTCCTGGTAGATGATCGCGCCGAAGGTGAGGGTCTGGTTGAGCCGGGCGCCGGCAATCTTCACGTCGTTCTGCCAATCGATCGTGTCGCGCGAGGTGTAATCGAAGTCGCCCACGCCATCCGTGGCATAGGGGTCGTCCTGTTGCTGGCGCAGATCATCGATGACGCGGCTCAGCGTGACCCGCGTATGCCAGAGATCCGTGACATCGCCGCTGGCATGAACCGCGTACAAACTGTTCGAGAAGTGCTCGCTGAGGGGGGTGAACGACTCGAACGCCGTGAAATCAGTGTTGTAGACCGCATTGGCGTAGTCGGACGTGCCGGTCGCCTGGTAGTAGCGGGCCCCGAGCTCCCAATCGCCCACGTGCGTGGTGATGGCGGCCGTGCCCGACAGGTTCTTATAGCCGCTGTCCAGAGTGTCGGCCGCATAGGTCGGAAAGCCCGAGGTCTGCTGGCCCGTGAGCGCGGCCTGCAGGCTGGTCCCGCCTGCGCTGTAACTGCCATCGACGGCGAATTCGCCCGTGCCATAGCGGCCGTAGTCGAGCATCGCATCGGCGCCGTTAATACCGTCGGTGCGCGTGAGCAGGTTGACGACTCCGCCGATGGCGTCGGTGCCGTAAATCGCCGAGCGCGGACCCTTGACGATCTCGATTCGATCGAACAACTCCGGCGCGATGTTCATCAGCGGCGCGAGCGCCTGCGTGCCGGCATTGATGCGCACGCCGTCGATCATCACGATCGACTGGTCGCTGTTGGTGCCGCGGATGAACAGCGAGAGCGGCTGGCCCGCACCGCCGGTCTGGCCGATATCGAGGCCTGCGTGATAGCGCAGCACGTCGCCGACGTCGATGGCGAGCGCGTCTGCGAGTTCCGCCCGGTTGATCACCAGGATCGGCTCCAGCGCTTGGTCGGCGGGCTCGCGCTACACGCGTGGCGGTCACGATGATTTCGCCGAGCGGCGTACCCGAGTCGGCGGCTGGTGCCGCTGCGGCGCCGGCGGCCAGAGCGAGAAACGCGCCGGCGGCGAACACGCCGCTGCGAACATTGACGGTCATCGGCAATTCTCCACGCCACGCGCTCCCGCATGGCAGGTCTGGTACCAGTGGCCGAAGTTTGGGGAGTGGGGGCGTTCGCCGGCGCGCAATGGCACGGGCGCCGCCCGGCGCCCTCCGCACCGCGGTTCGACGCCAGGCCGGTCTCCGGGCTTACGAGCTGCCATGCGCGGCATGGCGGGCACGGTCACCTTCCCAAGCCCGTGGGCTCAGTGGTTGCCGCTTCGACTTAAGCGGCTGGCCGTGGTACGGCTCGATCACCGTTGCGGGGGCAGCGTGGGAATTGCGCGAAACGCGCGTCCTCACTTCCCGTTTAATCGGATGGCAATGCAATCCGACACCTGACGCCGCGCATGGTGCAAGCGCATCAGGACTCTGTCAAGAAGAAAGAGATTGCCTTGAGGGCCCTGAGCCCAAGGGCCCCGCGTTGACCGTGGCGCCGATCGCGGGCAGACTTGAGCAGCGTTCAGGAGTCCGTCGGCCGCGCGGCCGGCGGGTGAAACGGGAAGCCGGTGAGACCTTGAAGGTGAATCCGGCGCTGCCCCCGCAACGGTAAGTGAATAAGGCGAGTCTTCGTGCCACTGCGCGTCGGCGTGGGAAGGCGACTCGGCCGGGATGCCCCGCTCACGAGCCCGTATACCGACCTGCGACGCGGCGGCACGTGTTGCGGTGGGCAACATCGGTGCGGAACGACCGGCGCTCATCGCGGCAAACTCCTGCATCGCTCTTTCCACCTGGACGCTGCCCACGATTCGAAGCAAGTGCACGGCGGGTGCGCAGAGAGTGGCACGGTGTTTGAGCAGACCGGCGTATTAGTGGCCTTGTTCCTGGTCGCGCCCGCGGCGCAGGCCGCCTTCGTGGTGCGCGACGATCTCGATCGCTCGGTCACGTTGGCGCAGCATCCGCAGCGGATCGTCAGCCTGCTGCCGTCTCTCACCGAAACGATCTGTGCGCTCGGCGCGTGCGGCCGGTTGGTCGCGACCGACCGCTACTCCGACTGGCCGCCGCAGGTCAGAGCCCTCCCCAAGGCCGGCGGAATCGACGACGCCGAGGTCGAAATGATCGTCAGCCTGAAGCCCGACTTGGTCTTGCTGAGCCGCTCGCAGCGCATCACGGGCCGGCTGCACGACCTTGGGTTGGTGAGCTTTGCCTTGAATACCGACAGTTATCCCGAGATCTCGCACACCGTGACCGTGATCGGCGAGATCCTCGGGCTGCCGGATCGGGCGAAACGCCTCAACGAGTCGATAAGCGACGCCGTGCAGGCGATCGGTAAGCGCGCGATCGCGCGCCGCCACGGCAATGCACCCGCGGTTTACTTCGAAGTGGACGGTCCCCCGTATGCCGCCGGGCCGTCCTCGTTCATCGGCGAACTGCTGACGCTGCTCGGTGCGCGCAACATCGTGACCCCGGATCTTGGTCCGTTCCCGTCGCTCAACCCCGAATACGTCGTGCGCCACGACCCCGACGTCATCTTCGTGTCCCAAGCGGAGGTCGCTCATGTGGCGGATCGGCCCGGCTGGGATCGGATTCGCGCAATCAAGGAGCATCACGTGTGTTCCTTCACGCCGGCCGTGCGCGATACCATCGTGCGGCCCGGGCCGCGCGTCGCCGAAGGCATGCAAGCCATCGCCGATTGCCTGGCGTGGGAATCGCCGTGAGCGCGCTGCGGCCCGCGGCCGCGGATCTCGTTCCCCAGCGCTTCGAATGGGCCGCATCGCGGCGCCTCGGCACGTGGCTGGCCTGCTGTTTGGGCATCACGGTCCTGCTGACTTGCATCGGCCTGCTCGTCGGCACGACGAGTATCGAGGACTCGTTGAAGTGGCTGCTCGCTCCCGATGCGCAGTCCTCGGTGGTGCTGTGGCAGATCCGCCTGCCGCGCACGGTGGGAGCCTGGTTCGCGGGGGCTTTGCTCGGACTTGCGGGCGCGGTCGCGCAAGGCGTGTTTCGCAATCCCTTGGCCGAACCGTACCTGCTCGGCACCGCCTCGGGCGCCGCGCTCGGCGTGACGATCTGCCTGATGGCCGCGGACGCCTCGATCGGGGGTCTCGCGCTGATGGGTCAGATCGGCGTGACCGGTGCGGCCTGCATCGGGGCATGCGCCGCGACGCTGCTCACCGTGACGCTGTCGCGCGGCGTGCTGCAGACCGCGAGCCTGCTGCTTTCCGGCATCGTAACCGCGTTCCTGCTGAGCGCCGTGACTTCGCTGCTGCTGCTGACGGAGCCGGAGATCTGGCGCGAGATGCAGACATTCCTTTTGGGCAGCACGGCATTCATCAGCTGGTCGTCGGCCGTCTTGCTCGGCATCGTGTTGTGCATCTGCATCGTACCGGCGGTGCTGCTGTCGCGAGGGCTCGACGCGTTGACCCTGGGAGAGGACACCGCGCAATCCATGGGCTTGTCGTTGCCTTGGCTGCGGCTGAGTTTGCTTGGCATGGTCGCGCTCGCCACCTCGACCTCGGTCGGCCAGGTCGGCATCGTCGGCTTCGTGGGCCTGGTCGCACCGCATCTGGTGCGCGAGACCCTCGCGGTAAATCACCGGCAGTTGTTGATCGCCGCGCCCCTCGTCGGCGGTGCGCTGCTGCAGGCCGCCGATCTCGTCAGCCGGTGGGTCGTCCGGCCCGCCGAACTTCCCGTCGGTGCGGTCACCGCTTGCGTCGGTGGATCGTACCTGGTGTTCCTGCTTTGGCGCAGGAGCCGCGATGGCTGAAGCACTGACACAGCTCACTCCGTTCCCGGTGGTGCTGTCGTGCCGGGATTTGACGGTAGCGTATGGATCTCGAATCGTCTTCGCGGGCGTGTCGCTCGAAATTAGCGCGGGACAATGGACCGCGGTGGTCGGTCCAAACGGTTCGGGCAAGTCGACGCTGCTGCGCACGCTCGCCGGACTGACGGCGGCGAAAGCCGGAACCATCCGGTTGCAGGGGCGGCGTTTGTCGGCCTGGCCGCGCCGAGAGCGCGCGCGAAACCTCGCCTGGCTCGCACAGACGGCTGCACCGACGGAGCTGACGGCGGCCGAAGTCGTGGCCCTGGGCCGCTTTGCGCACAGCGGTTGGCTCGCCCATCGAAAAGCGGAGGACGATGCGGCGATGCATCGCGCCATGCGCGCAACCGGCTCGCTCGCTTGGGCGCAGCGGCGGCTCTCGACCTTGTCGGGCGGCGAGCGGCAGCGCGTACATTTGGCCCGTGTGTTGGCGGTCGAGGCGCCGGTGCTGCTGCTCGATGAGCCGACTACCCATCTCGATCCGCCGCATCAAGAGGACGTCGCGCGCCTGCTGCGCGAACAGGCGCACCGCTGCGGCGTCTGCGTGGTGAGCGCCATCCACGACCTGTCGCTGGCGCTGACCGCGGACCGCCTCGTCGTCCTCGGCCATCGGGGCGTAGTCGGCCATGGCACCGTTCGCGATGCGTTGGGTGGTGACTGGCTCTCCGCCGCGTTTCGCACCCGAGTCGATATCGTCGAGCACGACGGCGTACACTTGTGGAAACCCACGCTCCCGGAGAATGGCGCGTCATGACAAGTGCGTGACGCAAATTGATCAGCCGGGCACACCGACAGTGACCATACTTGTGGTCGGAATTCCGCGAACCCATTGCGCCTCGGCGGCGGAATCGGCGGCCGTGCAAGTATCCGGGAGAGCGACATTGGATGAGCCACAAACGCAAACCAGTCACGCGCGCCGTCCCAGCGGCCGCGATGCCAAGCGGGCTTCGCGTGCGGCCCGCGCCGCCGCCTCGGTCCCCTACATCGCGCGCAACATTCCCTACTACGAGGTCCTGACCGAGGAGGGCCTCACGCTGCTCGAGGCCAATGCGGATACCATTCTCGAGGAAATCGGCATCGATTTTCGCGACGACCCCGAGGCGCTGGAGATATGGAAGGCCGCGGGCGCGGACGTCAAGGGCGAGCGCGTGCATTTCGCCCGGGGCATGTGCCGCTCGCTCGTCAAGCACTCCGCGCCGCGCGAGTTCACTCAGCATGCCCGCAATCCCGCGCGCAGCGTCGTCATCGGCGGAAAGAACACCGTGTTCGCTCCGGCTTACGGCTCGCCGTTCGTGCGCAATCTCGACGAAGGCCGTCGCTACGCGCGCATCGAGGATTTCCGCAATTTCGTCAAGCTCGCCTATATGTCCGGTTCGCTGCACCACTCCGGCGGCACGATCTGCGAGCCGGTCGACCTGCCGGTCAACAAGCGCCACCTCGACATGGTGTACAGCCATCTGAAATACAGCGACAAGGCGTTCATGGGGTCGGTAACCGCGCCGCAGCGCGCCGCCGATTCGATTGCGATGGCGAACATCGTGTTTGGCGCGGACTTGAACGACCCCGTGACCGGCCGCCCTAAGACCACGATCATCAATCTGATCAACGTCAATTCACCGATGACCTACGATGCGACGATGCTCGGCGCCGCCAAGGTCTACGCGCGCGCCAATCAGGCGCTGATCATTACTCCGTTCATCCTGGCGGGTGCCATGTCGCCGGTTACCGTGGCGGGCACCGTTGCGCAGACCCTCGCCGAGGCTCTGGCGGGCTTGGCCTTCGTGCAATTGGTCAATCCGGGCGCACCGGTCGTGCTCGGCAGTTTCGCCTCCTCGATCTCGATGCAATCGGGCGCGCCGACCTTCGGCACACCGGAACCGGCGCTGGTGCTTTACTCAATGGCCGCGCTGGCGCGACGCCTCGGAATCCCGTTTCGCTCCGGAGGGAGCTTGTGCGCATCGAAGATACCGGACGCGCAGGCGGCCTTCGAATCGGCGAACACCCTGCTCCCTACCTGCCTTGCCGGCGTCAATTTCGTGCTGCACACCGCCGGCTGGCTCGAGGGAGGTCTCGCCATGGGCTACGAAAAATTCGTGATGGATGCGGACCAGGCCGGCATGATGCATACGCTGCTCGCGGGGGTGGATTTGTCGCCCAATGGCCAGGCTCTCGACGCCATGCGCGAAGTCGGACCCGGTAAGCACTTCCTGGGTTGCGCCCACACGCAGGCCAATTTCGAGAACGCCTTCTATCGCTCGCCGCTCGCCGACAACAACAGCTACGAGCAGTGGGAAGCCGAGGGCGCAACCAACATGTCGAAGCGCGCAAACGCGTTGTGGAAAAAAATGCTCGCCGAGTACGTGCCACCGCCGATGGATCCGGCGGTCGACGAGGCGCTGCTCGACTACATGGCGAGACGCAAATCCGCGTTCCCGGACTCGAACGTCTGAAAGGACCGTGCCTGATGAGGCGGCCATGGGTTTTCACCTGGGCACTCGCACTGCTCATGCCGCTGCTCTGCGGCTTGCCGGCCCGCGCCATCGCGGCAGCCCCAGCCGCGGCAAAAATAGCGCCGACCTTCGCCAATCTTCAGGGCGAGGTGGTGCTGGAGAACGCGCGAGTTTTGGTCCAGAAATTCATCATTCAACCCGGACAACCGACCGGTCTTCATACGCATCCGAGCGATCAACTGCTGGTATTCATCAAAGGCGGCGTGCTTCGATCCCAGTCGGGGCGATCGACGTTGTGGAAGGAGGGCCGGGTCCTCTGGCAGAACCTCACGGCTCCCGCCGACGGTGGCAGCACCAATACCGGATCGACTCCGATCGAAATCATCTGCGTGAGTCTGAAGCCGGTGGCGCCGGCAAGCGCGGCAGCGCCGGGGGCAAAGCCGAAGTACCAATACCTCAATTACCCGAACATTCCGGGAGAGGATCTACTGGAGAATGACTGGGTCATCGTGCAGCGATTCACCGTCAACCCGGGCCAATGGGAAGGCGTGCACGCGCATCATCCCGACATGCTCTACATCCACATCAAGGGCGGCCAGTGGGCGGCCCGATCCAAGAGCGAGGCCGAACATGCCTACCCCGAGCCGTCACCGGACGGCGAGGTCGGCTGGATGCCGACGATCCCCTTAAGCGAAGGGCACGAGTCGGGCAACATCGGAAAGAATCCCATCGATCTGATCTGGGTGACGCTGAAGCAATAGCGCTGCCCGACTCGCGCCGCGGGCACGCCATCATGCGGCCGATGTACCATAAGAGCAGCGGCGAGCGCCCGCGGCCGTGATTTCAACTTTTATAGGAGACTCATGCTGACCATTTCTCATCGAACTGTGATCGTGATGAGGGTGAGCTGCGATCCGGATGCAAAAGCAAATGCCAAGTAAGATCACCCGACGCGACTTCATCGACGGGGTCGCATGCTCGGTGCTCGCCGGCATGGCCCATCCGAATCTGGTTCGCGGTGCATCGACCGCGGCCTATCCGCCGGCGCTCACCGGCTTTCGAGGCAGCCGCGAGGCGGATTATGCGGTTGCGCATGCGCTTCGAGACGGGGCGAAATACCGTATCGACGACTATCCGGTGAGCGAGGAGTTCGATTGCGCAGTCGTGGGCGCCGGCATCGGCGGTCTCTCCTCAGCGTATTTCGTGCATAAGGCGCGCCCCTCGTCCCGCATGCTGATTCTCGACAATCACGATGACTTCGGCGGCCACGCCCGCCGCAACGAATTCGACGTCGACGGGCGCCTCCTGATCGGCTATGGCGGCAGCGAATCGATGCAGTCGCCCGAGTCGGGCTGGAGCCGTACAGCTCTCGGACTGATCGCGGAGCTCGGAGTCCGCATCGACCGCTTCGAGCGGGCGATGGACACGAATTTGTATCCGGGCCTCGGGCTCTCGTCCGGGCTCATGTTTGAGCGTGAGGCTTTCGGCGTCGACAAGCTGGTGACGGGCGATCCGCAGCGAAATCTACCCACCGACATTCCTGCGCGACTGCATCACGGCCGGCCCATCGCCGGATTCGCCGCGGACTGTCCTCTGTCGCCGGACGAGCGCCGCAAGCTGATCGATCTTTACACCGCGCCGCGCGACGTCCTACCCGGCGCGAGCGCCCGCGACAGGCTGGCGTTCCTCGAGTCGATTTCCTATGCGGAGTTTTTGCGCAGGTATTGGAGCCTCGATGCGACCACGCTCAAGATCTTGCGCGGCCGCACCTTGGACCTGTTCGCGCTCACGGCGGATTTCGTCCCCGCGGCCGAAGCGGCGAGCTGTGCACTGCCCGGCTTCCAGGGCTTGATTATCGCGGCGCAAGACGACATATCGAATACCGAGCCCTACATTTATCATTTCCCGGACGGCAACGCCTCGATCGCACGGCTCCTGGTGCGCAAGCTCTGTCCGCATGCCGCGGGCGGTTCGACCATGGAGGACATCGTCACGGCGCGGTTCGATTACGGTCAATTGGACCGTCCTGGCGCTGCCGTGCGCCTGCGGCTTTCGAGTACGGTGGTGCAATTGCGCAATCGCGAGGGCGGTGTCGATTTGCTCTATCTGAAGGGCGGCGAGGCGCGTCGGGTCCGCTGCCGCAATGTCATCTTTTCGGGCTACGATGCCATGCTGCCGTATGTCTGTGCCGAGATTCCGCCGCTGCAGCGGGAGAGCCTAGCCAGCTGCGTGCGCGCGCCGCTGGTATACGTCAACGTTGCGGTACGCAATTGGCGGCCGTGGGTAGCCCGAGGCGTTCATTACATCTACAATCCGACCGGCTTCTATTCGGTGATGAAGCTCGACTACCCGGTAAGCCTCGGCCAGTACCGGTGCGCGCACGATCCGAATGAACCCATCGTGCTGCACCTCGTTCACATTCCGCAGCCGCCTCAGCCGCTGCCCGACCGACGGGCCAGCCTGCGAGCGGCGCGTCAAGTGCTGTATGGGCGCCCATTCTCCGATTTCGAAAGCGCGCTTCGCGATGAGCTTGGACGCGCACTCGGCGCCGGAGGGTTCGACGCGGAGCGCGACATCAGCGCGATCACCGTGAACCGCTGGGGCCACGGCTACGCCTACGACCTCGATAAACTCTCCGATCCGACGCGGGGTCCGGAATTCGCGGCGGCGAGCCGCGCGCGTCTCGGGCACATCAGCCTTGCGGGATCGGACGCCGCCTGGACCGCGTATGCGCACGCGGCGATCGATGAGGCATACCGCGCGTCGCGCGAGGTCTTGGGATGACGCGCGATCCGGACGATCGCACGCGGGACATCAGCCGCCGAAATTTTCTCGGCGGCCTGCTGGCGGCCGCGGCATTGCAGGCCGCACCGAGTAGCGGGGCGATCGGCGAGCCGGCGGTGCGCGCCAGTGATCCCGCGGCGGTGCCGATCGGGGGCACGCTACCGGATGCCACTCTGCACGGGCTGAACGGACCGTCGAGAAAGCTTGGGTCATTCCGCGGCAAGCCGCTGATCATCAACGTGTGGGCCAGTTGGTGCGGGCCGTGCAGGCAGGAAATGGCGTCGTTGGAACGCCTGGCGTGGCACGACGAAGCGCGGCATTTTGCCATCATCGGCATCTCCACCGACGATGTTGCGGCTCAAGCCGCGGAGATGCTGAAGAACATCAACGCGACCATCAGCCAGTTCATCGATCAGAACCAGCTGATGGAAGACATGCTCGGCGCATCGCGCCTGCCGCTGACGGTGCTGGTTGCGGCCGATGGCCGGGTTCTCGAGAAGATCTACGGCGCTCGGCAATGGGACAGTGCGGAGTCGCTGCGGCTGATCGAGGAGACCTTTCACGGAGCCCCGGAAGGGCGCTAAAGAATGCCGCGCGGTAGGCTACTTCTGTTCCGCGTAAATCTTGACCAGGCGGTACAGAAACTCGCGGCCCTCGAGCAGCGACCGGACTCCGACGTATTCGTTGAGGCCGTGGATGTGCCCCAGATCGGGCCCGACGAACACCGGCTCCACCCCGTAGGTCGGAATCCCGACGGCATTGGTGAATTCGCCGTCGGTGGCGCCCGCCTGCAGGACCGGCAGCACCGGCACGCCGGGCCAGAACTCGGCGCTGAGCTTCTCGATGGGATTCATGATGGCGGGCGTCAGCGGCGGCGAGGCCGCCGGCGGGCCGCGCGTCTCGAGCGTGGTGACCTTGACCGCCGGGTCGGCCGCGAGCTCCTCGAGCTTCGTGCGCACCTCTTCCGCCGACACCCCCGGGAAGATGCGGCAGTTGACGATCGCCCGCGCGCGCTGCGGCAGCGCATTCGTGGCGTGGCCTGCATCGAGCATGGTCGCGACGCAGGTCGTGCGCAGCGTCGCGTTCCAGCTCGGATCCTTGCCCGAGACCAGAGCGACCGCCGCCGCATCGGCGGGATCGCGCAGGAATCCGTTCATGGCATCCGCGATCGCCGTTTCGCCCTTGGCCGCCTGAATCTTCGCCATGCCGGCGAAGTACGCCCGGTTGATATCATTGAACTGCACCGGGAAATCGTAGGCGCCGATCCGGATGAGCGCCGCAGCGAGGTGATAGATCGCGTTGTCCTTCACCGGCCGCGAGCTGTGCCCCCCGGGATTGGTCACCTCGAGACGGTAGTTCTGCGGAAACTTCTCGCCCGCCTCGACGTCGAGCGAGACGCGTTGACCCTTCGCGTCGAGTTCGCCGTGCCCGCCCTCGTTGAGCGCGAATGCCGCCTCGATGAGGTCGCGGCGGTTCTTGGTGAGCCATTCGGCGCCGTTGAACGCACCCGCGGTCTCCTCGCCGCAGGTGAGCGCCACCTTGAGCGTGCGCAGCGGCCGGTAGTTCTCGGTCCGGTAGCGGATCAGCAGGTCGACCCAGATCGACGCCTCGGCTTTGTCGTCGAACGCTCCGCGCGCATAGAACGACCCGTTCTCCTCGATGAGCGTGAACGGATCGCGCGTCCAGTCCTCGCGCTTGGCCTCCACGACGTCGATGTGCGCGAGCAGCAGGATGGCCTTCAACTTCGGATCCCGGCCCGGGTGGACGGCGACCAGCCCGCCTTCCTTCGGGTGATCGGGGGCGGCGAAGGGATGCAGGTCGCTCCCCGGAAAGCCCGCCGCCTTCAAGCGCGCGGCCATGCGCTCCGCGGCCAGCGTGCAGTTGCCCGCCGACAAGGTGGTGTTGGTTTCGACCAGCTCCTTATATAGGGCCCGGAAGCGCTGTTCGCCGGCCGCGCTATCCTGCGGTGGGGCCGCAGTGGCGATGGTGGTCGCCGCTGCGGTTACGGCCAATGCGGACATCGCGGCGGCGAGGATGCGTTTCATTGAGGGCTCCGTAAAGGGTGAAGCGGATTAGACTATCGCGGACGTTCATGGCGTCTTCTGGGTTTCCGCGCGCCGCGGCCGGCGGCCGCGCGTTTCGCTTTGGCTGGTGGATTCCTTCGGCGCCGGCAGGTCGACGACCTTGCGCAAGTTCGTGTAGTCGGCGCTCTTGTGGGGAATGGCCATTGCCTCGACGAAGTGATGCTGAAAGCGCGGCTCGATAGCGGTCTCGACTTTCTCGATGCGCCTCACCAACCCTTCGATGACGCCCCCGCGAGGTCGCATCGAGCAGCGCGATGCGCGCGCCCGTTCCGGCGGCGTTGCCGGCCGAGCGCACGTGCGCCAAATCGCAGTCGGGAACCATGCCGAGAATCGATCGCGTACTTGGGATCGATGTGGCTGCCGAAAGCGCCGGCCAGACGGATTCGATCGACATGATCGATGCCGAGGCGCTCCATGAGCAGCGCGACGCCGGCGTACAAGGCGGCCTTCGCGAGCTGAATCGCACGCACGTCGTTTTGGGTGATCTTCATCTCGACCGCGCCTCGATGCAGCAGGTACGCGAACGTCCTGCCGTTCTCCACGATCCGCGGCGAACGCGCCGACAGCCTGCCGTCGATCACGCCGTCTTGATTGATGATGCCGGCGAGGTACATCTCGGCGATGACCTCGATGATGCCCGAACCGCAAACGCCGGTGATGCCGCTGGCGGCGATGGCCTCGTCGAATCCCGGCTGGTCGGACCACAGATCGGAACCGATGACTTTGAAGCGCGGCTCGAGCGTGTCGCGGTCGATGCGCACGCGTTCAATCGCTCCGGGCGCGGCGCGTTGACCGCAGCTGATCTGGGCGCCCTCGAACGCGGGTCCGGTGGGACTCGAGCAGGCGACCAGACGTTTTTTATTTCCGAGCACGATCTCGGCATTCGTCCCCACATCCACGAGCAGCGTCATTTCCTCGGCGAGATCCGGACGCTCCGCGAGCACCATGCCCGCCGCATCGGCCCCGACGTGGCCCGCGATGCACGGCAATACATAAACCCGTGCATTTCGATGCAGCTTCAGGTCGATCACGTTCGCCCGCAGGGTGAGCGAGTGATCGACCGCGAGCGCGAAGGGGGCACCGCCGAGTTCCACCGGATCGATGCCGAGCAGCAGGTGATGCATGATCGGATTGCCGACCAGCGTCGCCTCGAGAATGTCCTCGTGCGACACGCCGGCCATGCGCGCCACGTCGACCGCGAGCGTGCACAGCGCCTCGCGCACCGCCGCCGTCATGTGCGCGGCGCCGCCCGGATTCATCATGGAATAGGAGACGCGACTCATCAGATCCTCGCCGAAGCGGATCTGCGGGTTCATGACGCCCGCGGAAGCGGCGACCTCGCCACTCAGCAAATCGCATAAATGCGCCGCGATCGTCGTCGACCCGACGTCGAGCGCGAGGCCGAACGCGCGCTCGTGCAGGCCCGGCCAGACCGCGATGATCTGCTTCTCGGCGTGAACCGCCACCGTGACCTGCCACGACCCGGCGCGCAGGGTCGGCTGCAGCATCTGCAGCACCGACAAGTCGCAGGTCAGGTCCTTGAGGCTCCATTCCGCCTCGAGCGCCTCGAACAGCCGGCGCAAGTCCCCGGACGGATCGTGCATGTCCGGCTCCTTCACCTGCACGTAGTGCAGGCGCACCACCGGGTGAAGCTCGATCGCGCGCGCGTCGGCTTCCTTGCGCACCACCTGACGATGCACCTGGCTGGTGGCGGGTACATCGATGACCACGTCGGTCAGCACGCGCGCCGAACAGGACAATCGCCGGCCTTCCGCCAGCGGCTGGCGCCGGGAGTAGCGCACCTCGGGCTCGCTGAACGGCGACAGGCTTGCGCTCGAGGAGGAGACGCCGTGCTTGGCGAACTCGCCTTCCGCGACCAGCACTTGGCAGCGCCCGCACAGGCCCCGGCCGCCGCACACCGAATCGATGTCAACCCCGAGGCTGCGCGCGGCCTGCAGCAGCGGCGTTCCCACCGGGAAGCGGCCTCTCTTGCCGGAGGGCATGAAGACGACGAGCGGATCCCGAGTCGCCATGCGAACCGCCTCTTATCTCAAGCCGGCCGCCGCCGATGGCCGCCCTCGCGGCGCCCGCGCGGAGCATCCGCGGCTGCGACCGTGCCGGTCGGCGGCGGCGGGGGCGGTGCGTCGCGGAAGCGGCGAATCCAACGCGCGCAGTCCGGGTCGTGGCCGAGCATCACGTCGCCGCCCATGCACGCCTTGATGACCTCGAGGTGCAGCGGATTGGTGATCGCGGAGGTGAGCCCCGCCGCCATCGCCATGGTGAGAAACGCACTATTGATGCCGTCGCGATTCGGCAAGCCAAAGCTCACGTTAGAGGCGCCGCAGGACGTATTGACATTGAGTTCGGTGCGCAGCCGATGCACCAGACGCATGACCTGCACGCCCGCCTGATTGATCGCGCCGATCGGCATCACGAGCGGATCGACCACGACGTCGCACGCCGGGATGCCGTGGTCAATCGCGCGCTCGACGATTTTCTTCGCAACCGCATAGCGCACGTCCGGATCCTCGGATATGCCGGTCTCGTCGTTCGATATGGCGATCACGGCGGCGCCGTATTTTTTCACGAGCGGCAGCACCGACTCCAGGCGTTCGTCCTCGCCGGTCACCGAATTGACGAGCGCCTTGCCCTTGTACACGGCGAGCCCGGCTTCGAGCGCGGCAACGATGGACGAATCGATCGACAATGGAACGTCGGTGATCGACTGCACCAGCTGCACCGCGCGCGCGAGAATCGCCGGCTCATCGGCCAACGGAATGCCCGCGTTGACGTCGAGCATGTGAGCGCCCGCTTCGACTTGCGCGCGCGCATCCGCTTCGACGCGGCTGAAGTCCCCGGCCATCATCTCGGCGGCGAGGATCTTGCGCCCGGTCGGATTGATCCGTTCGCCGATAATGACGAAGGGCCGGTCGAAGCCGATGACGACTTCCTTGGTGGCGGAACTGATAACGGTGTCGGTCATGATGCTGTCCTGTGGGAAACAATCGGAGCGTCGCGCTCGGGATACCATGGCACGCGTCCCTTTAGGACGGCGGAGCGATCGACGATTTCGGCCACCGACTCTTCCTGTCGGTAGGCCATGATGTGCACGCCGCTGACGCCGCGGATCTCGCGAATCGATTCGATCAGCTCGACGCAGATGTTGCGACCTTCGCGGGCCTGATCCTGCGCCCCGGCAAGGCGCGTGATCAGAGCGTCCGGCACGTGCATGCCGGGTACGTTCTTGCGCATCCATTCGGCGGTCTTGGCCGAGCGCAGCGGGCCGACCCCGGCCAGGATGAACACTTTGCCGATCAACCCGAGGGCCTCCACCTGCTCCACGAAGGCGCGCAGCAGAGTCAAGTCGTAGCAGTATTGCGTCTGGATGAATTGCGCACCCGCCGCGACCTTCTTCGCGAGGCGCTGTGCGCGCCAGGCGTGCGGCAGCGCGGACGGGTTCTCGGCCGCGCCGAAGAATACGCGCGGTGCGAAAGTGATCTTGCGTCCGCTCTGAAAGCGGTGTTGGTCGCGCAGCTCGCGCGCGATTGCGAGGAGCGACACGCAGTCGAGGTCGAACACCGGCTTCGCCTGCGGGTGATCGCCTGCCTGCACGCCGTCACCGGTCAGGCACAGCATGTTGCAGACGCCCATCGCGGCGCCGCCCAGAATATCGCCCTGGATCGCGATCCGATTCTTGTCGCGGCAGGATATCTGCATGATCGGCGCGTAGCCGATTCGAGTGAGGAGCGCACAGACCGCGATGCTCGACATGTGGCAATTGGCACCGCTGCCGTCGGTGGCGTTGATTGCATCCACATAGCCGTCGAACACCCGCGCGCGCTTGAACACGTCCTCCGGATCGGCTGAGTCCGGCGGCGCCAGCTCGGTGGTGACCGCGAAGCCGCCCGCTCGCAGCACTCGCTCGAAGCGCCCCGGAGAGGTGTGCCCGGGCAGGATCGGCAGCGGATAACCCGGGACCGGTTCGTCCTCGAATTTCATGCGACACCGCGCTTCGCGGGCGGGCCCGGCATCTGTTCGGCATTGAACTCTCGCACGACGCGCAGCCACGATGAGCGCCCTTGTTGGCGCTGATCGACGGCGACTTGAATCCGGCGCATCGCCTCGACCCCTCCCGGTATGCGTAGGCTGCCTCGATACGCTTCCACCCAAACGCAGCGCATGTGCGGCTTCACCTCGCAATTTCCGTCGGGGCGCACGCCGCCGCACGGGCCGTTGCGCAAGGTCTTCGGGCAATTCATCGGGCAGGACATGCCGGTCGAGCTCAACACGCATTGACCGCACATTCGGCAATCGAACAACACGCCCTTCACCGCTTTTTCGACCGCCGCCACCGGCCGTTCCACGCGTTCATAGCCGAGCGCCAGGAACAGGCCGTGGAGCCGCTTGAGCACCGCTTCGAAGCCGCGATAGAAAGCGTTCATGCCGCGCGCGTGGCGCACCGACCATAGCCTGACCGAATACATCAGGAGGGCTCGTCGGCCGGGGTGGCCGCCGGATCGGCCGCGCCGCGATTCTCATCGGCGCGCTTGGCATCAACGCCCTTCGCGCGAATCAACCGCTCCAGATCCTCGTCCGAATATTGAGCCTCGAGCCGTGCGGCTTCCTCGGCCGCCGCGGCCTGAAGATCCTCGCCGCACGCTCGCGGCGCGCTGCGCTGCCAATCGGCGAGATAGGCATCCGAGCTGCCCTTGCCGGCGCGCATCGCCGCACGATCGACCGCCTCCTGAAAGCGGTGCGAAAGCTGAACTTTGGCGGCTTCGCGGCCGCGCTTGACGATGACCTGCGCCGGAATGTCGCGCCACGAAATAACGATCAACGATGCCATGTCAGGGCCTCTTCAGTGCGCCCGACCTGCGTCGACGGCGGACCCGAGACTTTTCGCCAGATCGCCGTAGCCGGTTTGGACATGCTCGAATTCCAAGCCCATTTGCGCCGCGATGGCGCGCGCCTGATCGAGCGCATCGGGCTTCGGCGCCTGACCCAAATAAACCAGCTTGCGGTAATTGCCGAAGTAGCTCGGGAACAGTTCCGGATGGCGGTCGAGACCGAGACCGCGCAGCACCAGGCGGTCGAAGTGCCGCAGCAGAAAATCCGTGAGATAGAACGTGCCTGGCTCGGTCTCGGCGAGTTTTTCGAATACTGGCCCGGTCGCGAAGAATTCGTAACAATGCGCGCCCGGGATGCGCTCGACCCCCTCCTCGCGCAGCACCGCGTCGAGCAACCCGCCGGTACCGCAGTCCGCGTAGGCGACGAAGATCGACCGGTAGTGGCGGCGCGAGGCCTGAATGAGCGCGCGAACCGCCGCCGGAATGCGCTCCGGCCGGTTGTGAAGCTCGGCCGGCAGGCAGCGCACGTCGAGATGGTCCCAGCGATTCGCGCGGCGCAGCGCGGTGATCTCGTGCGCCAACGCGCCGCAGGCGATGATCAGCAGCCCCGCACCGTCCGGTGAGCCCTCCTGCGCCAATGCGCTCACAGCACCACCGCGCTCGGCGCTCAGTGCGCCGCCGCGCGGGCTCGCCGTGCCGCCAACAGACCCTTGGCTGTTTCCACCGCAACCGCAGCGTCACGGCAATAGGCGTCCGCGCCGACCGCTTTGCCGAACTCTTCGTTGAGCGGTGCGCCGCCGACCAGCACGATGAAATCGTTGCGGATGCCCCGCTCCTTCAGCGTATCGATGACCACCTTCATGTAGGGCATCGTGGTCGTCAACAGCGCCGACATGCCGAGAAAATCGGGCTTGTGCTTCTCGAGCGCATCCAGGTATTTCTCCACCGGGTTGTTGATGCCGAGATCAATGACCTCGAACCCCGCGCCCTCGAGCATCATCCCGACCAGGTTCTTGCCGATGTCGTGAATATCGCCCTTGACGGTGCCGATGACGATCTTGCCGATCGGCTCCACGCCGGTCTCCGCCAACAGCGGACGCAGGATTTCCATGCCGCCCTTCATGGAATTCGCGGCGAGCAGCACCTCGGGCACGAACAGGATGCCGTCGCGAAAATCGATGCCGACGATGCGCATGCCTTCCACCAACGCATCGTTCAGCACACGCTCGGCCGACCAGCCTCGCTTGAGGAATATACGCGTCGCCTCCTCGACCTCGACTTTGAGGCCGTTATAAAGGTCGTCGTGAACCTGTTCGGTGAGCTCCTCGTCATTGAGCGAGGCCAGGTCGAATTCAGCTTCCGGCTCCGACATTTATTCCTCCCGAAGTTCAATTTGCGAGCCGCCGCAGTGTCTTAGGCGATGCTTGCAGCATGGCATGTTAAGTCCCCATCCGCCGCGAGACTTGTAATATCGCGACACAGGGGTGCTCAGATGCGACATGATCAGGTGACGGGCGGTGCGCCGCCCTCCTCGGTGCGGCGCGCGACATAGGCGTCGAGCGCCTCGACCACCGCCGGATCGCGCGCCGGAGCCACATAACGTTCGAGCGTGCCGCGCCACAGGCCGCTCGCACGGTCGGTCGCCGATTTGGCGCCGTCTTCCGCCCAGCTGCCGAAATTGCGCCAATCGGAGACCAGCGGTGCGTAGAAGGCGCTTCGATAGCGTTCCATCGTGTGCGCGCAACCGAAGAAGTGGCCACCGGCACCGACCTCGGCCACCGCCTCGAGCGCGAGGTCCGATGGCGCGGCGCCGACCGGTTGGAATACCTCGGCAAACATTTGCAGCATCTCTATATCGAGAATGAATTTCTCGTACGAAGCGGTGAGTCCGCTCTCGAGCCAGCCGGCCGCATGCAGCACGAAGTTGCAGCCGCCGAGCAAGGCCCCCCACAGGCTCATCTGTGACTCGTAAACCGATTGGGCGTCGGGGATATTCGCAGCGGTCGCGTTGGACGAGCGCCACGGCAAACCGAGGAACCGTGCCAGCTGGCCGGCGCCGAACGCTGCCTTGACGTATTCGGGAGTGCCGAACGCCGGCGATCCGGATTTCATGTCCACGTTCGAGGTGAAGCTCCCGTACATGACCGGCGCGCCCGGCCGCACGATCTGTGCAAGCGTCAGCCCCGCAAGCGCCTCGGCGTGCGCGAGCGTGAGTGCGCCGGCGATCGTGACCGGCGCCATCGCCCCGGCGAGCGTGAACGGGGTAATGATCAACAGCTGCCCGGCGGCCGCGAAGTCGATGATGCCGTCGGCCATAGGCACGTCGAGCTGCAGCGGCGAGTTGGTGTTGATGATGGTGTAGGTGTACGGGCGCGAGCGGAATTCTTCCGCCGAAATGCCGTGTGCGAGGCGGATGAGCTCGAAATTGTCGGCGACCTGGCCGTGGCCGCGGGAGAAGATGAACGGAATTTTGTCGCAGAGCATAAGCTGGGCCCGAGTCACCTGCAGATGGCGGACATGCACCGGAATGTCCTGCGGTTCGGTGGCACCGCCGAGCACGTGAATGACCTCGAAGCTTTGGCACAGCTTGATCAGATTGCAAAAATCCTCGAACGTGCCGGCGCGCCGGCCGCGCGCCGTGTCCATGATGTTGGGCGGACCCGAGGTGGGCGCGAATGCGACACAGCCGTTCGACATGGGCACGTGACGCTCCGGGTCGACGGCATGCAGCGTCACATCGCGCGGCGTGCTCGCGAGCGATTTCAAGACCAGCTCGCGGCCGAGGCGCACGATCAAGGTCGCCTCGTCGACCTCGGCTCCGGCGTTGCGATATCGCAGGCGCGCATCGGCCGACAGCACCTTCATGCCCTGAGTTTCGAGCATCTGGAGCGCGGCCTCGTGGATGGCGCCGACCTGATCGTCGGAAAACACCTTGAGTGGCGCGAACGGATTGCGTAGATGGCGGTAAGGCAGCGTGCGGTCGAACACGGCGTGACTGACCTCGGCGGTTCCGGGCCGGCGCCGGCTGCGTCGGCCGAGCGTCTCATCGGGTGGTTTCATGCGGGCGCTGCTCTGGAGTGGATGGGCAAAAAGACACTGCTGCAGATTATAAGGAAAATGTCTGTGACCCGCGCCGGTGCGCGCCGCGATTCGACAGCCGCGGCGATAGATTTTTTAGATATGCCCATGCGATATCGGCGATGGCGGCGCCGCGCGCCTTCAGCCGCGCAGCTCACCCACGTGGCCCGCGAACGGGCGCCCGGTGGCGGTCGAACGCGCGACCGCCTCCGCCAGGTAATCCGCCCCGGCGCCGACGTGCGCCAGCTTTTCGGTGACGCTGGTGTCAACGTGCGGGTCGACCGCCCCGGCGCTGCGCGCCGCCGCAAGGGCGAGTGCGCGCGATACTCGCTGCGCATGCTCGAGCGCGGGCTTCGGCTCCGGATAGTCCCGGCTTCCCGCCGGGTCGTGGACTCGAAAAACTTTGAAGGTCGGCTGATTGACCAGGATCTCCACGGTCTGCGAAACGACACCCGCAACCGCGCCGACGGCGTTGCAGACCGCCGCGTGTTCCGGAATCGACAGCTGCGCGCCGAGCCTGCGCGCCACTTCCGGATAGTAGGCCCCGACCGGAGCGCCGATCGCAATCAGCGGCCGCGCGAGCCCGAGCGTCGCCTGCATCAGGCTCGAGAAGCGCCGGCCGGCGACCGTTTCCTCCATCAGTCGATCTCCCAGCACCCCCCAGCTGTGCCCTTTCGCCTCAATCCCGGGGTCGTTGGCGAGCGCCGCGGCAAGCAGCACACGGCCGGTCTCGCGCACCACGTGCTCGTGGGTTCGCTCGCAGATCGCCTGCGCCGAAGGCGCCACCGCCAAGGCTCGCGCATTGCGCTCTTCAATCGCCAGAATGCGTGCGCCGCACTCGGCCCCCTCGCGGCACCATCCGCGCTGCCGGTCGAGCACGTGCATCGCATCGCTCGGCGTAAACGCCGCAAGCGTCACGAGGCCCGCATCGGCCAGTCGGCGCAATGCCTCGAGACCGGAGGCGCTGCGCACCACGATCGAAACGTGCCGCGGCGTGAGTTCGAGCGCGTCCCACACTCGCCGCTCGAGCGCCGACAGATGCGCGGGCGGCACACGCTCGGGATTGCGAATGGCGAATTGCGTCGCGTGTTCCGGAAGACGCTCGAGTTCCGCGATCGATCGCAGCTGCGCAAGGGCGCTGGGAAATTTGTGTGCCAACAAACTCAAGGGCATGGCCTTGCGCGGACCGACACGCAGGCGCATTTGCCGGTCGAAATGCACCTCGCTGTCCCCTCCGAGACCGCTGGTGCGCACGTCGACCGCTTCGACCATCGTTCGCCAGGCGCCGACCAGCGCCCCCTCGGCGCGAATCACCGGCCTGCCGCCGCAAACCACGGCGATGTCGGTGGTGGTGCCGCCCATGTCGGAGACCACAAAATCCTGTAGGCCGGTGAGAAAGCCCGCGCCGACCACGCTTGCCGCCGGCCCCGACAGAATAGTCTCGACCGGATACTCGAGCGCGACCGCGGCCCTCATGAGCGAGCCGTCTCCCTTGACGATCATGAGCGGTGCGTCGATCGACTCCTGCGCGAGCACCCTCGACAGCGCCTCGATGAGATGGCGAATCTGCGGCGTGAGGCGCGCGTTCAGGGCGGCCGTCAACGCGCGGCGCGGCGCGTCCAGCTTGGAGCTCAATTCGTGCGCGCACGTCACCGGTTTCGGCGAAAGCGCGCGGATGAGCTGACGCGCGCGCAATTCGTGGGCCGGATTGCGCACGGAAAAATTGGCCGCTACCGCGAACGCCTCGACTCGGGGCCCGTGTTCGCCGACCGCGCTTTCCACGGCCGCATCGTCCAGCGGCGCCGACTCCTCGCCGGTGGCGCCGTGGCCGCCTTCGATGCGAACCACCGCACCGCCGCCGTGGCGCTTGAGGCCCGATCGCTCCACCATCGCATCGTCAAAGCCGATCACGAGCGTGCAGACCGGGCTGAAGCGATTTTCGACCACCGCGTTCGTCGCAAGCGTGGTCGACACCGACACGAGACTCACGTCGCCACGGCTCGCGCCGGCCGGGCCGTCGAGCACCGCGCGTATCGCGTTGCCGATGCCGATCGCAAGGTTCCACGGGGTCGTCAGCGCCTTGGCGCTTGCGATCACGCGGCGGCCGTCCGCGAGCAGCACCGCGTCGGTGAACGTTCCGCCCGTATCGATTCCCAACGACAGGCCCCCGGCCGATGCCGCCGACTCGCCGGCCCGCCGTGCGCTCACGCGCCTGAATGCCGCGTGCGAGGTATCAGCCGCCGAATCGCGATCGGCGGTGCCATCCCGGCTTGGTGGGTCAACGTTGAATCCATGCCGGCATTCTACACGGTCGACCCGCGGAGCCTAAACCGGGGACGCGCTATTGCAGCGTCTGATTCAACACCTGCGCCAAGCGAACGCCCGCTTTACTCAGCTGCTCGGCCGTGACCGCGGTGGCGTCGTCGAGGTAGGCGGCCGTGAGCTCGTAGTGATTGGGCCGCTCGGGCGCCGGCAGCGAGCCGTAGACATGCGATTTTGCCACGGAGTACGATTCCATGGCCCAGTCGGTGGCCGTACCGGCCGACCAGCGCAGGCGCTGCGCATCGCTGATATTGGCGATCAACCGCTGCGCGATCTCGGCTTCATTCGCCCCCAAACGCGCCACGAATTCGCTGTCCCAGTCGTGATGCAGGTTGTTCGAGCCGATCCCGCGAGTCGTCGCGACCTTGCGGTTTCCGCCTTGGTCGTGATCGTCCGCGGCGTGCAGCGGCTGATGCACGTCGCCGACGAAATGCAGGAGGAATTGAAGCGCAAGACGCCGCTCCGCGGCGTCGGTGCGCGGATCCTTGAGTTCCGCCGCGAATTCATCGATCTTGTCGATCACACAGTCCTGCGCAGGCCCGGCGGAGGCTTGCGTCCCGGGCGGCAGCTTGGGATGGCCGAAGCAGGCGCGATCCGCGTCCGCTCCGTCGAGCTCGAGATCCACGAAATGCCAATTGCGCGTGGTGTTGTAGCGGACCTTGGTCGAATCTCGATCCGAGTCGCGGTACTTGTCCGCCCACGTGGCCTCATGAGCGAAGTCACGGGCCGTGAGCCCTGAACCATCGCCGGCGAGAATCGCCTGCACCCGCTTGCGCACCCGGGGCTCGAGGTAATGATCGGCTATCAGCCCGATCACCTCATGACCTTCATCACCCCAGGCGAATGCGGCGCCGGAGCTCAAACACAGTGCGCCCGCGGCGGCCATGCTCCCAAGCACCGTGGCGAGGCCCGAAGTGCGCCGCACCGCGGCATCGTGATTTTTCACGGACTCTAAACCGGCGCCACGCCGAAGTGTCGCGCGAGTTCCAAGCGCGCCAGGCATCCGGCCTGAAAGTCCCGCGCGTTCACGATCGCGAGCCGGAATCCGCTCGGCGGCATCGCGTGGGCGGAGGCCGGTTTGTCCGCATGAAAGGTGATTTGCACGCTGCTGATGCCCTCACGTTTGGCGATCTCATCGATGAACCGCTGCTCCGGATGGGTGTACTCGCGCAAGTGCGGTCCGAAGAGAACGACGCTGTAGCCGATCTCGCGCGACTCCTGCGGATAGTACCAGGTGCCGCTCGAGTACAAATTCACCACCGCATCGAGCCACCTCGGCCCATAGAGATCCGGCCATTGGTCGGCAAACCTCAGATGCACCTCGATGATTCGATTGTCGATCGACTCGATATTCAGCATGCCCGTGTAGCCGGCCATCCACGACTCGATCCAGCGTGCGCAGTACCCCTCCAAGTTGGGCAGGCTGCGCGCTTCCACCGTCCAGTAATCGAACGTCCCGCCCGCTTTTGCCAACCCGACCACGTGACGGATCCAGCGCATTTTGCCCCCTACCACGGCCACATCGCTGCTCACGTGTTCGCCTTGCAATAGCCTCATCCACATGTGGCCCGGCTGGCGCGCCAAGGCGTATTCCTCGGCGTTCGACAAACACCGGCTCCCCAAGCCCATGCCGTCGAGATTGAATATCGGTTTGCTGAACACCGGGTAGTGCGGCGGGTCCACGCCATGCGGCGCGCACTCAAGTCCTTGCGATTCGCAGATGAGCAGCTTGTTGTAGACCCAGCGGTGCGCGGGATTCCATTGATAGCCGTCGGCGTCGTCCGTAGCGATGAACACATCGTCGGGACAGTCGACGTCGGCGAAATATTGCAGACGCCAAGGGTCGCGCTCGCGGATCGGCATGAGAAAATCATAGCGCAGAACCCGCGTTCCGGCTCATGCACCCATGCCGCGGCAGCCATTGAGAAAAAGACCGACGACCCGGTCGGCCCAGGACTCGAGCTCGGCGGGCGTCATCGGCGTGCCGAAGCCCATCGCACGGCGCTGCGGCAGCGTGACCACCATATAAATGAACTGCTGCGCGGCAAACGCGCGGTCCTCGGCGCCGAGCTTCGAGCGGCGCAGCTTGCGGGCGAGCAGATCGCCGATGAGCGTGATCCCTTCGCGCGTGCTGCCATCGCTCGCAACCGCACGCACCAGTTCGGGAAAGCGCGCCGATTCGGCATTGACCAGACGGTGCAAGGCGAGTGCCCGCGGAGCAAGCGCCGCGTGCAGCATGAAGCCGGCGAGGCGGCGCAGGATCGCGGGTAAGGCGGCGCCCTCGATCAAGGGCACATTCGGGGGCGGTCGAATCTCATCGATGATCCGGTGAACGACCGCGGCGAACAGGACCGCTTTGTCGTCGAAGCGGTCGTAGAAGGTGCGTTTGGAAATTCCCGCGCGGGCGGCGACCGCTTCGATGGTCGTCGAACCGTAGCCCTCGGCGAGAAACAGTTCAGTGGCGGCGATGAGTATGCGCTCGCGCAATCGCAGCGCGTCGGCACGAGAAGGCCGGCCGCCGCGTGCGGCCCGTTTTCCAGCCTTTCGCGCCATACTTACCTATCGACGAGAATACGTGTAACCGCCGCCTCCGCCGTGGAAACCGCGGCCGGCATAGCCGCCATAGTATACCGGACGCGGCGCGTAGTACGGGCGCGGCGCCGCGTAGTAGACGGGGGCGCGCGGATAATAGACCGGTGGCGGCGCATAGTAAGCCGGCGGCGGATAATACCTTGGCGGTGGCGCGTAGGCGGGCTGCGGCGGATAAGCCGGCGCCTGGGCCACCGCCGACACGGCCGCCGAGACGATGGCGATCGGCAAGGTCGCCAATGCCGCGACGGCTCCGAACAGCCCGTGCCCCAACCCCCACCCATGGGGATGCCAATAATAACCGCGACCCCCCGCCGCAGCGGGCGCAACCGGCGTGGATGCGAGCGCCGCCGCGGCGATCCCTGCGAATACAGCCTTTTTCAGCCCGGGCATGACTTGCTCCTTATTGTCGGTGTCAAAGGATCGAGGCTCGAGCATAGCTCCGCCATTAATGAAACGCAACGGTACCGTTGCATTACTGCGCCGGCGGCGCAGCGAACCCTCGGTAGCCATACGCGATGCGGTAGTAGTAATGGCGAACGAACTCTCTGCCGCGCATCACGGTGCCCTCGGTGATCGGCTCCAGCCGCTCGACCCTCGACTGCAGTCCGCCTCCCGCGAGTTCGTCGCGGCTCCAGGCGACGAGCAGCAGCGTGCGCCCGCGCTCGGCCGCGAGGGGGAACCAGCGCTCGTACATCAGGCCCATTTGGCCGAAAAGATGCCCGCTCGATGTCTCGCTGACCGCTTTGGGCCGATCCGGCGCATAGAATGCGAGCTCGCTCGCGATCGCATAGCGATCCATGCCGACGATCAGTGGATCGCGTCCGGAGGCTTTGCCGATCGCCGCCGCGATTACGTGAATCTGGCGGCCGAGCTCGCGCCAGCCCACCGGGATCAGCTCCGCGTGTTTGCCGTAGCCCAGCCCGGGAACACCGATCGCCAAGTGGTACAGCCCGGCCGCGTAAATCACCAACAGGGAAAACAGGGTCGGCGCCCAAGCATTGCGAATCCAGGACCGCAGACCGGTCTGGAGAATCTGACCCGAATGTACGATGCCGAACGCCAGCGCGGGCACCGCGGCGATCCACGGTGCGCCGGTCCAATCGAGCTTGACTTCGTGGCGCAGGCTGAACGCCGTGAACACCGCGAGCGGCACCAGGATTGCCAATTGAATGAAGCGCCACGCGCGCCGCCGGTCGACAGGCTCATCTTGCCCGGCGACGCGCGGCGCCCGGCCGCCGAGCAGGACTGCGGCGGCCGCCACGCCGGTCGGTGTCAGCAGCAGCACGGCGGAGGCGATGAGCTTGTGCAGCGCGAACCGGGGGCGTTCCGCAAGCCGGCGCGAAGTTTGAAACGCGAAGGAAGCCCATTCATGCCGGGCGTTCCAAACGATCACGGGCGAAAACACCGCCAGCGCGAGCACCGCCGCGCCGTAGGGTTGCCAACGCCGCAGCCATTGGCGGGCGCGTGCATCGAACAGCATGAACAAAAAGGCCGCGAGGCCCAATAGGCCGATGGTGTACTTCGACAGCATCCCCAGCCCCAGGCACAGGCCGACGCCCCACCAGGCATTGGCGCGCTCGGCGATGAGCGCGCGCTCCAGGAAATACACGGCGGCAATCCAAGCGGCCGTGAGCGGCGCATCCGGCGTCATGATCATGCCGGCCAGGAAAAAGAACGGCAGCGTCTGCAGCAACACGACGGCCACCAGTGCACTCGGCTCGCCGAAAAGATTGCGGGTCAGCCGATAGGCGAACAGCGAGGAAATGGCGCCGCAGCCCATCGCGCCGACGCGCACGCCGAACTCGGTATCGCCGAATGCGGCCGTCCCCAGCCAGATCAACCATCCGACCATCGGCGGATGATCCAGGTATCCGATATCGAGATGGCGCGAATAATTCCAGTAGTAGGTTTCCTCCGGCATGAGTTCCACCTGAGCGCCGTAGATCAAGCGCAGCGCGGAGGCGAAAACAACGACGGCCACGGCCACTTCACGCCAACCCGCGCCGCTGCCGAGATTCCAGCTCGAAAACGCAACGCAGTACCGGTATCCCGGACGCAGCACGGCCGCGGTCGCGACGGCGGCGAGCACGATCGCCGCGCGCCCCGGCCAGCCGAATCCGGCCGTGAGCAACGCCCATACGCCGCCGCGCAAAAAAAATGCCAGCAGGGTCACGACCGTCAGGTGCGCGCACAAGGCCGCGTCCCAGCTGCGTCCGCTCGCCGCCGTCTGCGCGCGCACGGACTGCAGGTAACTGAATGCGATGCCCATCAGGAAGCCGCTGATCTGGCTGCGCCCGGGCGACATGCCGAGCGCGACAGCCGAAAAGTAGCCGACCAGATCGAGGACAGGCCCGAACATGGCCGAGGCCGCGAAGGCAGGCCGCTTCATATATTCATTTCTCCCGCGCCGCGCGCCCGGCAATGATCGTTGTGGCGCGATAGCATAGGATCGTTTGGGTATTCGCGCGAACCGCCACGTGCTCAGACGACCGCGGCCCTCGTCAAACCGAGCCCGATACCGGCGAGCGCCCCGAGCACCACCACGAGCAGCGGCGGCGCACGCCAGAAAGTCAACAGGACGAAACCCGCGAGTGCCACGGCGGCGTCCGCGGCCGTGGTCACCGAGCGGCTCCACACCGGGTCGTACAAAGCCGCCCCGAGCAGACCCACGACCGAGGCGTTGATGCCGCGCATCAATGCCTGTGCGCGCGCGAGAGCGCGCAGGGTTCCCCAATACGGCAGCGCGGCGATCAAGATCAGCATGCCGGGCAGAAAGATGCCGAACAGCCCGAGCGCCGCGCCCGCCAGCCCATGCGGCCGGGTATCGACCGCGGCACCCAGATAGGCGGCGAACGAAAACAGCGGCCCGGGCACCGCCTGCGCGGCACCGTAGCCGGCGAGAAAGGCGCCGTCGCTGATCCAACCCGGCGTCACGAACGCGTCGCGCAGCAGCGGCAGCACCACATGACCGCCGCCGAACACCATTGCGCCGGAACGATAAAAAGCGTTGAACAGCGCAAGGCCGGACGGCAAGCGCATGCCCTGCAGCAGGATCGCCGCCGCCGCCAAAGCGCTGAAAATCGCCAGCGATACCAGGGCAACGCCGCGCGAAACGGGGACGGCGAGCGTTGCGGCCGGCGCCGATGCGGCGGTTCGGCACAGCCAAAGCCCGGCGATGCCGCCGAAAAGAATGGCCGCGATCTGGCTGAACGATGCAGGGACGAACCGTATGATCAGGGCCGCGGCGCAGGCGATCGATGCGCGCCGCGCATCGGGGCACAGCGTGCGCGCCATGCCCCAGACCGCCTGCGCGACGATCGCGACCGCAACGAGTGCGAGCCCGTGCGACAGGCTCCGCCCGGTCGGCCCGCGCAATGCGCTCACGCCGCCTGCAAAGAGCACCAGCGCCGCGGCCGACGGCAATGTGAAGCCGATCCACGCCGCGAGCCCGCCCCAATACCCGGCTCGCATCAGGCCGATGGAGAATCCCACCTGGCTGCTGGCCGGTCCCGGCAGGAATTGACACAGCGCCAGCAGATCCGAGAAGACCGAGTCCTCGAGCCAGCGGCGGCGCACGACGAACTCTTGGCGAAAATAGCCGATGTGCGCGATCGGTCCGCCGAATGAGCGCACGCCGAGCTTGAGGAATGCCCACAGCACTTCGACGGTTGCAGCGGATTTAGAGACGCCCGGCATGATCACTGATCGCACCCGTCGGCCGCGTGCGGTCCCGACGGATTCTCCTCTCTTGAATTATCGCGGCTCGACCCTAAATTTCGACCAAGGCGCCCGGACAACCGTCCGGGTGCGATTGTGACACGTTCAATCATAGGAGCATTCGCCATGAGCAATGAGGTCCGACAGAATCCATGGAGCCTAATGCCGCGTCTACAGGACGAGATCAATCGGCTATTTGGCAACCTAAACGAAAATGACAGCAGTTCCGCCACCGCCGCCTGGGTACCGCCTGTGGATATCCATGAGTATGGCGATCGCTTCGAGCTGTACGTTGACCTGCCGGGTATCGAACCCAGCAAGGTCGATTTGACGCTGGAGGATGGTGTACTGACGCTCTCCGGTCAGCGTTCCGAAGAAAGCCGCGACGGCAAGGACATTCAGTATCGGCGTACCGAGCGCAGCCACGGGCATTTTCATCGGCGCTTCGTGCTGCCGGATACCGCCGACAGCCAGGGCGTGAACGCGACCGGCAAGAACGGGGTGCTCACGGTCACCATTGCGAAGCATCCGAAAGCCCTGCCGCGACGGATTCAGATTTCAGGCTAAGGGCCCCATCGGTCCGGGAGCGGGGCGGAGCGGCTCCGCACGGCTCCCGAGCGCCGATGCCCCGATGCGTGCCGTACGCCGATTTCTCCTCGGGGAACTCGATAGCGCCATCGCGAGGCTCGAGAAGGGGGATCTGCCGGATCATGCGGTGCATGAGATCCGCAAGGAGTTGAAGCGGGTGCGTGCCGCCCTGCGGTTGCTGCGGCCTTGCCTGGGTCCTCGTGCCTATCGTCGGGAAAACGCCGTGGTCCGCGATGCGGCGCGGCCTTTGACCCCGATACGCGATGCCGCGATTTTGCCGCAAGCCCTGCGCAAGTTGCAGGCGCGGACGGAGGGGAAGAACGGCGGCAAGTTTGCGGCGTACCTGGCCAGAGTGCTGCAACAAGAACATCGCGCCGCGCGCCGGCATCTACAGCCGAGTGAATTAAAGGTCGCGGTGCGGGAATTGCGGGCGTTCAAACACCGGATCGAAGCGCTTCCGGCAACGCGGCTCGATCGAGCGACTCCAAACAGCGGCCTCGAGCGCACCTACAAATCGGGCCGCAATGCCTTGGCGAGCGTTACTCTGCAGGCCACCAACGAACACCTGCACGAATGGCGCAAGCAGGTCACTTATCTCGCGAATCAGCTTGAATGCATTGCACCGCCCGATTCCAAAGGATTCGCCGCGCGCCTCGCAAGGTTCCGCCGGCTGGCGCGTCGCTTGGGCGACGACCACGATCTCGCGGTATTGAACTGGAAAGTATCGCAAATATCCAAACCACCGACTGCCGCGGCGGCAGCCGCCGCGCGCCGAAGCGACGCCGCGCAGGCATTGGGGGACCGTATTGCGCGCCGGCGCGAGGCGCTGCAAAGCAAGGCATTTCGCCTCGGCCAGCGGCTGTACGCGCGCCGGCCGCGCCGCATGGCGGCGACCTGGTCGCCGATCCTCCCGGCCTGAGGGCTTCTTCGTAAACACGATCGGTAAATTCTAGCCGCGCGCTCAAGACGCGATGGCCCTGCGAATTGCGCGCGCGATCGCCACACGCGTTTCGCCCGTTCTCAAGTCATGGGTGATTTCGAGCTGCGCACCCTTCTCGCGCGCTCCGCGATTGCAAATATTGAGCGGGTGGCGTCCCGGATACTTCTCACTCGCCGCATCGACGGCGAACCCGGCCTCGCTGAGGTGCCGCGCAAGCCGGGCCGCCAATTCGCTGTCGAGCCCCCCGACGTGAATCAGCGATTCCCCCATGCATCCGTGCACGGCGAGCACGGTCTCGCTGCGCGCGGCTATCGCCACGCAATCCGGATGGTCGAATTCGTGACTGGTGATGTGCAAGTCGCGGTTTGCCCCGTGCGGCTTCAATCCTTCGAAGCTGAACAGGCTGAATTCGCCGCCCGCGACCGAACCCGCAATCTCCGAAGTGCCGACCTCGATCCGGCCGCCGTGAGGCGCGACGATCAGCACCGGCGAACGCGCTCTGCGATTCGCCGTGACGCGATAATCCCGGCCCTGCACCTCGTGGCGCGCGAGCTCCGCGTACGAGGAGTACTTGTTCAAGCGTCGCTTATGGGTCATCGGTTCACCAGCCCAGCGAGTCCATCGTGCGATACGCCCATACCGAAGGCGCGAGAAACCACGGCTTGCTGTAATAATAGGGCCGCGAGGGGAACGGCAGGTCATCGAGCGCGGTGTGGCCCTGTGCGAGACCGGCCATTTGCTGTCCGATCTTGCTGCCGTAGTAAGGCGCGAGCGGCACGCCTTGGCCGCAATAGCCCATGCAGTGGAACAGGCCGTCGCGCTCACCCAGATGCGGCATGGTGTCGAACGTATAGGCGACCCAGCCCACCCACGCGTGAGTGATCCGGGCCGGCCGCAATTGCGGAAATATCTCGGTCAACATCCCCCGCAATCTGGGCACGCAGGCAATCGGATCCTTCTCGGCCAACGCGGCACGGCCGCCGAATACGATGCGCTCACCGTCCGCGGAGGGCCTGAAATACACCACGATATGCCGTGAATCGACGATGTTTCGGCCATGCGGGATGAGGGATAGGACCCGTTCCTTGCCCAGCGGCTCGGTGGCGATTTGGTAGCTGCCGATCGGAATCACCCGCCGCCGATGCCACCGCGACACCTTCCCTGGGTATCCATTGGTCGCGAGCAACACTTTGCGCGCCTTGAGCGTTCCGGCGCCGGTGAGCACTTCGAAGCCCTCGCGCGAGCGCCGGATGGCCATCACCGCGCAGCGATCCCGTACCGCGGCACCGCTTGCCTGCGCCCGCCGCAACAGCGCCAGCAAAAGCTTCATGGGATCCACCGCGGCGGCGTCGTGGTACACGCAACCACCGTGATAGTAATCGGTCGCGATTTCCCGCCGCTGATCGGCCCGCGGCACAACCGTGATTCTCTGCTCAAGCCCCGGAATTTGCTGCTGCGCCTCGCGCGCCATGACCGCAAAGTGGCGCGCGGAGAATGCGCCGCAAAAGCACCCGCTCTCGCGCCAATCGCAATCCACGCCCTCGTGCGACGCAAGCGATCTCAAGTGCAGGATGGCCGCGCGGGCTTCCTCACAAATCGCGAAGGCGCGCTTCTCGCCGTGGCGCGCACTCAATACCTTGAGCGACGGTTTGAGGCTGTACGCCACCTGTCCGCCGTTTCGGCCGGAACAGCCGGCGCCCATTGCTCCGGCATCGAGCACCAGCGTGCGCAAGCCCGCCGCGGCGGTCTCGCGCGCCGCCGACAGGCCCGTATAGCCCGCCCCGACGATCAGCGCATCCACTTGCGTGGGCAACGGCGGTTCGGGCAGTTCAGGCGCCGCGGGGTGGTCTTGCCACAGCGGCGTCGTGCTGATCCCCGCCATCGAATCGCTGCCGCCCACCGCGGCTCAGGTCCCGCAAAAAGTCTGCAGCACCCGTTCGGAGGGTTGCGGCGGGGCTGTATACGCCTCGAAGCGCTCCTGATCCTCATACGGCCGCGCGAGCACCGAGAGCATCTCCTCGAAGCGCGCGAAGTCCTCGCGCTCGATCGCCGCGGCGATGACTTGCTCGACACGGTGATTGCGCGGAATGAAGGCGGGGTTCACCCTGCGCATCGCTGCGGCGCGCTCCGGCGCGGCCTGCGGCTCGCGAGCGAGGCGCGACCGCCACCGAACCGCCCACTCCCGGTACTCCTCGGGGTGGACGAGCGATGCGCACAGTGGCGCGTCCCCGGCCTCGACCGCATCGCCGGCACCGGCGGCATTGCAAAGCCGCCGGAATGTCAGTGTGTAGTCGCATTGATTGCGGCGCATGAGCTCGAGCCATGCGCTAACCAATTCCAAGTCGCCCGGGTCGCGCGTGAACAAACCGAGCTTGGCGCACATGCCCGACAGCCAATGCTCTTCGAACTGATCGGGAAATGCCGCGATGACCTCGCTGGCGGCGGCGACCGCGCGGTTGCCGTCGGCGTCGATCAGCGGCAACAGAGTCTCGGCGAACCGCGCCAAGTTCCATTGCGCCGCCGGCGGCTGGTTGGCGAAATTGTAGCGGCCCATGCCGTCGATGGAGCTGAACACCGTCTCCGGATCGTAGCCGTCCATGAAAGCGCAAGGTCCGAAATCGATGGTCTCGCCGGAAACTGTCATGTTGTCCGTGTTCATCACGCCGTGAATGAATCCGACATGCATCCAGCTCGCGACCAGCCTCGCCTGGCGCGCAGCGACCGTCCGCAGAAGCTCCAGGTACGGATGCTGCGCCGCTTTCAATTCCGGGTAATGACGCTCGATCACATAATCCGCCAGACATTTCACGCTGCTCAAATCCCGCCGCGCCGCGAAATACTCGAACGTGCCGACCCTGACGTGGCTTGCGGCGACGCGCGTCAAAATCGCGCCGGGAAGGCCGCGTTCGCGGAACACGGTCTCACCGGTGGCGACCGCCGCCAGCGCCCGAGTCCCCGCAATGCCCAAGGCGTGCATGGCCTCGCTGACCAGATACTCGCGCAACACCGGCCCCACGGCCGCGCGGCCGTCGCCGTCGCGTGAGAAAGGAGTGCGCCCGGCGCCCTTCAAATGGATGTCGCGGCGCACCCCCGAGCGGTCGATCACCTCGCCCAGAAGAATCGCCCGTCCGTCGCCGAGCTGCGGCACGAACTGGCCGAATTGATGCCCGGCATAGGCCATGGCAATCGGTTCCGCGCCGCTCGGCACCAGGTTTCCGGAAAAGATCGACGCCAGCGTCCTGCCGTCGAGCGCCTGCCAATCGAGCCCGAGCTCCGATGCCAATGCCTGATTGAAGCTGATCAGCCTGGGGTTGGCGACGGGCACCGGGCCCTGGCGCGCGAAGAAATTCGCGGGCAGCGCGGCATAGCTGTTGACGAACCGGAAGCCCGGCGGCGGCGCCTGCGAAGGCGGGCTCAAAAGCTCGCGGAAATCGGTCTGTGGCATATGCGCATGTTATCAGCGATCGGTTCAAAGGGTTCCGGCCGCACTTCGCGTGCGGCGCATATGGTAAAAGTTCCGCATGAAATTACACATGAGCTCGGGCCCGAAATCCCCCCTGGCTCGCGTCATCGCCTCGCGCAGCGTGAGGCAGTTTGCGACAATGCGGCGCATGCGGACCGATGTACGACTGGACACCAGCCTCGAGCTGCTGTTGGCGCGAGCGCCGCCCGAGCCGCTCGCGCGAGTGCTCGCCACCGTGGTGGCGACCGCGGGCTCCACCTACCGCAAGGCCGGCGCGCGCATGCTGATCATGGCGGATGGCAGTTACCTCGGTCTGCTCAGCGGCGGATGCCTGGA
The DNA here is from genome assembly GCA_963813755.1 of uncultured Gammaproteobacteria bacterium. Lineage (GTDB taxonomy): Bacteria > Pseudomonadota > Gammaproteobacteria > Steroidobacterales > Steroidobacteraceae > Bog-1198. The sequence goes on from CAWEZY010000004.1 coordinate 199,180, forward strand.
AGCCGATCTCAAGCTGCACGCGCGGCAGGTGACCGACAGCGGTGTGCCGCGCGCCGTCGAATACGATATGCGCGGTCCCGACGACATATTGTTCGGCATCGGCGCCGGATGCGAAGGCGCGATGCGGGTGCTGCTCGAGCCGGCGAATGCCGCCAGCCGTGCGGCGGCCGCTCTCGCGGCCGCGGGACGCACCGCGAGTTCGGGTGCGCCCAGCTGCCTGGTCGCCGTCCACGAATCGACGACGATGCCCTTGGGAACCTACAGCGGCGCATCGCTGCCGCCCGATCTCGCTGCGGCGGCCAGCCAATCGCTCGCCGATGGCTGCTCGCGCGAGGTGCGCCGCGACGGCGAACGGCTGCGCGCTTTCGTGCAATTTCTTCCGCCGCCGCCTCATCTGCTCATCTGCGGCGCGGGCCCGGATGCAGAGCCCGTGGCGAGTGCGGGGCTATCCCTGGGGTGGCGGGTGACGGTAGTCGACCACCGCCCGGCCTACGCGGATGCGCGGCGGTTTCCCGGCGCCGTGGTCCTGCTTACCGAGGCAGGCGCGCTGCGCAGCGCCATCGCACTGGATACCTGCCATGCCGCGGTCGTGATGAGTCATCACCTGGTGTCCGACGTGGCGTATCTGCGGGAACTCAGCTCGGCCGCAACCCCGGATTACGTGGGTTTGCTCGGTCCGGCCGCGAGGCGCTCGCGGATCGCCCAGGAGCTGGGTGCCGCGGCGGACGGGCTGCGAACGCGACTGCGCGGTCCGGTTGGCATCGACATCGGTGCGGTGACCCCCGAGGCAATCGGGATCGCCATCGTGAGCCAGGTGCACGCCGCTCTCGCGGGCCGCCCCTGTGGTGCCGCGGCCACATTTGATCGCTGACCTCTCGGCTCCCATAGACCTTTGGCTTCAGCAGCGTAGAATCCGCTCTCAACGGAGGCGCAGCCTCCTCACAACAAAGCTGGCTGACCACGAGTGTCACTCTGATTGCTCTCTTGCGTCAGCAGGGAGTTAGGCATGATCAAGATTCCAAAACCGTCGGCCCTTGTGCTGACCGCCGCCCTGCTCGCCGCCTGCGGCGGCTCCAGTTCGCCGACCGCCACGGTCAACGTGTCCACGACGCCCGGCACCCTCTCGGTGAACCCCCCGCTTCGCATCGCGTCCTTGGATGCGGCGGCATTGCGGGCCGCACTCTCGGCCATTGCGGTCGGCGCACAACTGCTGCAACTCACCGGCAACCCGGTTTGCGGCGTGGATTTTTACTACCTCAAATTCATGACCCTCGGCGGTGCGGGCGAGATGACCCAGTCCTCGGGTGCGCTGATGCTGCCTACCGGCGCCGCGGCGGGCTGCTCGGGTCCGCGGCCGATCGTCGAGTACGCGCACGCCCCGTTGACCAATCAGGCGGCGAATATCGCCAACATCACCGATCCGACGAATACCGAAGGACTGCTGATCGCGGCCATGTTCGCGGCGCAGGGCTACATCGTCGTGGCACCGAACTACGCCGGCTATGACATATCCACATTGGGTTATCACCCGTTCCTCGACGCGGATCAGCAGTCGGGCGAAATGATGGATATCCTCGCGGCCGCGCGCACCGCGCTCCCCAACACCTTCACCCCCGCCACCAGTGACAACGGGAAATTGTTCCTGACCGGCTATTCCGAGGGTGGTCACGTCGCGATGGCGACGCTGCGCGCGCTCGAAGCCGCCGGCGACAAGGTCACGGCCGCCGCGCCGATGTCGGGTCCTTACGCACTGGAGGCGTACGGGGACACCGTCTTCTACGGCGGCGTCAACTTGGGTTCGACGGTCTTTGCACCGCTGCTCGCCAACAGCTACCAGCACGCTTATTCGAATATCAACGACTCGGCGAACCCGATCTTCTCGTCGACCTATCCCGAGGCTGAAATCCTGCTGCCGAGCACCACGCCCATCGACACGATATTCGCGGAGAACCTATTGCCCTTGACGGCGCTGTTCGACAGCGCCACGCCCACCCAAGCCGAATACCCGATGGTTCCGCCGCAATTGATCGCGGCGATGGCGGTGCCGCCCATCGATCCCCAAAACCCGGTCACGGAAGTGTGGAACGCCGGCTTCGGCAATCCGTATCTCATCAATAATAATTATCGGGTGAGCTATGTGCTGGATGCGGCGGCAAATCCGGACGGCGCGGTGCCGACACCCCAGCCGGGTGTTCCGCTCGCCAAGGTCGAACCGACGCAGGGCCTGCGTCAAGACTTTTATGTCAATGACCTGCGCAACGGCCCTTGGGCCCCGACCGTGCCGACTCTCATGTGCGGCGGCAGTTTGGATCCCACGGTGTATTTCAGCGTCAACACCCTGACCATGGCCGCTTTCTGGAAGGCCGACCCATACGTTGCCGTGCTGGATGTCGATCCCCAACTCCCACTTAAACCCGCGGGCCCGTTCGCCGCGATTCAAGCGGGCTTCCAGACCGCCCGGGCAGCGCTCTTTGCTTACTATCAAACGGCCGCGGGCGGGGGCCTGTCGGCCGCGCAGGCGCAACAGAAGATCACCGAGGGCTATCACATAGACGTATTGCCGTTCTGCTCGCTAGCCGCCCGCTCGTTCTTCAGCCAATTCTAGGGGGATCGGCCAATGAAAAATCTCAAGATCAGCGCGCTGCCCATTGCCATCGCGGCCTCGACCGCCCTGTTCTGCGGCACCATGGCGTTGGCCGATGATGTGCCGAACAATAGCCTCCGATTTGGCTCCTACACGGTGTTCTATCACACCAGCGCCGATAATATCTCCGGGCCCTATGTGCCGCCGGGAGTGAACCTGGAGGCCGAGAATGTCGAGACGGCCTATTTCGGCTACATCCGCCGCCTGTCGTCGAAATTCGATGTCGAACTGGCGGTAGGGTACCCGCCGCTCGCGAAAGTCAAAGGTGCCGGGCCGGCAACGGTGGGCTCGGTACCGTACAACGGCGTGGAGGTCTCGAGCGCCCGCTGGATTGCCCCCACCTTATTCCTGGAATATAGATTCCTGAGTGAAAATTCACCGTGGCAGCCGTTTGTCGGTGTCGGGCTCAACTACACCACGTTCTACGACCGCAACACGACCGCGGCCGGCAACGCCGCCTTCGGCGGTCCGACGCGCCTCTCCTTGACGGCGTCGGTGGGACCCGCGGCCACGGCGGGAGTCGGTTATCACGTGTCCGGGCCTTGGCATGTCTACGCCTCGTATTCCATTGCACAGGTCAAAAGCGATCTGACCGCCAACACGGCCGGCATCGAGCGCACCACGCACATCAGTTACGGACCGCAGGTGCTGATCGTGTCCGTGGGCTACTCGTTCTAGCCGCCCGCCAAATTCTTGATCAGCACGGACCAATAAGTCAGCGCGTCCTAGAAGGCATCCACGCGGATGCGCTCATTGAGCCCGTGCCTGAATGCCTCGCTCTCCTTCATGAATACGCCGGCTACGCCATAGGTGGGAATGCCGGCATTTCTGAACACGGCGCCGCTCGCGGCAACCCCCAGCGTCGGTATCGACCCCGCCAGAACTGCGCATCTTGGCATCGCTCCCCTCCCCCTCGATGATCGACGCTCGGGACAAATGTTGCTCCGGTATCAGAGCACACTCGAGCGCCGAAGGCGCGATCATTTGCGCCCCAGATAGCCGCCGGATCGAGTACATTAACGGGCTTGAGAACCGCTTCGATCCGAGGCAGCCGATCTTCACGCGAGACAAATCGATGAGACAGTTGTTGATGATTTCGGCCGTGTTCGCTCTGTTGTGGGGAGGCGGTCCGGCGCGGGCCGACAGTCAAAAATTGCGCATCCTCACCTGGGCCGATTACGTGCCCGCGGAGCTCGTTGCCGCATTCAAAAAGGAGACCGGCATCGACGTCGAGTTGACGCTCTCCAACAACGAGGAAATGATCTCCAAGCTGCGGGCGACCGGCGGCGCCGGGTTCGATCTCGCTCAGCCGTCTCAGGACCGCATCACTTCGGTGCAGCGTGAGTTCGGCGTCTACCGGCCGTTCGATCTCAGCAAAGTCAAGATCGGACAATTTCAGCCGGCATTGCTCGATATCGTGAAGCGCAACGCCACACTCGAGGGCAAGTTGTACGCATTGCCTTATCTTTGGGGCACCGACGGACTCGTCGCCAACACCAAACGCGCAAGCGGTCGCCGATTACGGCGATCTGTGCCGCGCGGACCTCAAGGGCAAGACCTCGATTCGCCTCAGGCGCCCGACATTGATGGCGTTTGCCTTCGCCGCCGGTAAGGATCCGTTCGCGCTCTACGCCGATCCGAAGGCCTACAGCGCGCTCATGGATCAAGTGGGCGCGACGCTCATCGCGTGCAAACCGAATCTCAAGTTCTTCTACGACAACAAGGATCAGCTGTTGAACGGCATCCGCTCCGGCGAGGTGTGGGCGGCGATGATGTGGGATACCGGCGGATGGACGCTCAACCGCGAGAACCCCGATATCAAATACATCGTGCCGCGCTCCGGCGCTCTCGGCTGGCTCGACACCTTTGCCCTTCCGGCGCGGGGACGTAACGAGGCCGCAGCCTATGCCTGGATCAATTTCACGATGCGCCCTGAGAACGCGGCCAAGATCATCAAATCGGTCGGCAATTTTTCCGCCGCGGCGGGCACGGATCCTTACATCGATCCGCGCTTGAAGGCACAGTTCGCGGCGGCGTTTCCCGACAATGCGCTGAAGAGCATCCGTTGGTACCCGGCGATACCTCCCGGCTTGGAGGAGATCGAGGGACGGGTGCTCGACCGGATCAAGGCCGCCAATTGAGTACGGCGGATCTGGTTGCGGACGCCGTCGTCAAGCGCTTCGCGGAGCACATCGCGGTCGACTCTTTGTCCTTCAGCGTGGCGCACGGCAGTTTTTTCTCCATCCTGGGGCCGTCGGGCTGCGGCAAGACGACGCTTCTGCGCATAATCGCCGGGTTCATCGCTCCCGACAGCGGCGACATCGCGATCGGAGGCAGGAGCATGCAGCGGCGTCGCGCCGAACCGCCGCCCGGTGAACATGGTGTTTCAGCAACTCGCCTTGTTTCCCATGATGACGGTGGGCGAGAACGTGGCCTTTGGATTGGCTCGACGCGGCATTGCTCGCGCCGAGACGGATGCGGCGCGCTCAAGCCATGCTGGGGCGAGTGGGACTCGGGCAAGCCGCGGCGAAGCGCGTCGACGAACTCTCGGGCGGTCAGCGCCAACGGGTCGCCATCGCGCGCAGCTTGGTGCTCGAGCCCACGCTGCTGCTGCTCGACGAACCTCTGGGAGCTCTCGATCTCAAGCTGCGCGAGCACATGAAGATCGAACTCAAGCAGCTGCAGGCGGCATTCGGCACCACCTTCGTATACATCACGCACGATCAATCCGAAGCGCTGGTGCTTTCCGATCACGTGGGCGTCATGAACCAGGGCCGCTTCGAACAGCTCGGCACGCCACAGGACTTGTACTATCGTCCGCAGACGCCGTTTGTGGCGAGCTTCGTCGGCGCTAACAATCGCATCGTCGGCCGCGTCACGCGCCTCGACCACGAATCGGTCGAACTGACCACTGCGCAGGGCTGGCGCATTCGCGCCCTGAAAAAAGGCGCGATGAGCGTCGGCGATGCGGTGGAGGCATTCGTGCGCCCGGAAGTGGCGAGTCTCGGGCGCACGCCGGCGGAGCTGCCCGCCGGAGCAGCCGCGGCACTCGGGCGAGGTGCAGAGTCTGCTGTTCGACGGCGCCAATTCCGCGGTGCTGCTCACGGAGCTGGTCACGCGCCGCGAATTTCGCATCGCCCTGCCGCAGACCGGCCAATTCTCCGACTTGAAGCCGCACGAGCAAGTGCTGTTCAGTTTCGATCCCGCGCGCGCCGTGTGCTTCCCGGCCCGAGCGGGAGCGTCGGGTCGGGATGGCTAGCGTGCCGATGCAGGCGAACGCCGGACAGGCCACGTGGCATGGACGCTTCGTCGTCATTCTGCTGCTGGCGCCCGCCATGCTTTGGCTCGGCGCACTCATCATCCTGCCGCACGTCGACCTCGCCATACTCTCGTTTCGCGAGCGGGTGGGCCCGCGCCAGTACGTCGCGAGCCTCGCGCAATACAAGACCTTTTTCACGGAGCCGCTTTATTGGCACGTGTTCTTGCGCACCGCGATCATGTCGGTCATCGCGACCTTTCTGACGTTGCTGCTGGCATTCCCGATGGCGTGGATCATCGCGAAGGTCGCGCGGGGACGGGTGCGTTCGACGCTGTTCATTTTATGCTTGACTCCCTTTTGGGTGAGCGAAACGGTCCGAACGCTCGGCTGGATGATTCTGCTGCGCGAGTCGGGAGTGCTGCCGTCTTTGCTGGTGAAACTCGGCATTACCTCCGTTCCGGTCGAATTTCTGTATCACGATGCGACCATCATGGTGGGTCTGATCTACGCGTCGCTGCTGTTCATGGTCATTCCGCTCATTTCAAGCCTGGAGAGCCTGGACAATGCCCTGATCGAGGCGGCGTACGATCTTGGCGCCGACGGCCTCGCCGTGCTGCGCACCATCGTGATCCCGCATGCGGCCCCCGGCATCACCGCCGGTTGCATCGTGGTGTTCATGCTTACACTCGGCAGCTATCTTACCCCGACGCTTCTCGGCGGCAAGAACTCCCAGTGGTTCACCGAGCAGATCTACACCCAGTTCATCACCCGCTTCAACTGGGAGCAGGGTGCCGCATTCGGCTTTCTGCTCCTCGCTTTGTCGATCGCCTTGGTGATGATTGGTCTCAAGCTTACCGGCCAGCGGTTCGGCGAGGCGATGCGGCGCGCATGATTCCCTCGCTGCCGCGCCCGGCATGGCTGCGCAGCGCGATCGCCGCATATTTGGCCGCCTTTTTGGCATTCCTATTTTTGCCTTTGATCATCGTCGCGGTATTCGCATTCAACGACGCGCCCTACCCGGCTCCGCCTTGGCGCGGCTTCACGCTCGACTGGTTTTCGGGCAACGCGGCGGCCGGGCGGGCAGGACTGTTCGGCGACGGCGATTTATTGCGCAGCATCTGGACCAGTTGCATCGTCGCCTTCTGGGTCACGCTGCTGTCGGTGCTGATCGGCACCTGCAACGCGTTTCTCATCGAGCGCAGCCGTTTCGTCGGCAAGCAAGCGTTGACCGTTTTGATGTTGGCCCCGCTGGTCATACCCGGCGTCATCCTCGGCATTTCGATTCTCGCCTTTGCGAGCCGAATCGCGGATTTCGCCGACGAGGTCCTCGGGCTGGAATGGGATTTTTTGCGTCCCGGGTTGCCGCTGGTCGTGCTCGGGCAATTCTCCTACATCGCAACCATCTCGACGCTCACCATCGCCGCGCGCCTGAAGCGCTTCGATCGCACGTTGGAGGAGGCCGCGGCCAATCTCGGCGCCTCGAAAGCCGCGGTGTTGCGCACGATTCTATTGCCGTACCTGCGTCCGGCCCTGCTGGGCTCGGCGGCGATTTCCTTTCTGATGTCCTTCGCGGATTTCAACACCACCTTGATTCTGGTCGGCGCCGACGCGCCCTTGACCGTGATGATGTATGGACGGATGCGCGAAGGCGCGAGCCCGGTGCTGAATGCCGTGAGCCTGTTCCTGATGTTCGCTTCGGCGGTACTCGCGCTCAGCTTCATGGGCCGGGGCTCGGCGCGCGGCAAGGAGGCAAACTCGCCGCGGTAGATGCGTGATATTCATGGTTACCTTGAGGAGAACTCACCGATGGGACAAACGAAGCCGCTCAGCCGAATGGCGGGCATGGTGTTGCTCGCCTCGACGGCCATGGTCGGCCCGGGTATTTCCAAGGCCGGCCGCGCCGTGGTTTGCCGCGCCGCGCAGGAACACTGAGTCTACGGGTTCCCCGTCGGCGGTCAGCCGCGGGTGTGCGCAGTCGCGTCCGCCGCAGGCGCCTGCAACAGCTCGAGCCCCGCGGCGTGTTTGCGTTGAAAGCCCTTCCACATCGTGACGTTCGGCGCGCCGGGACTGTAGGCATCGTAAGCTTTGGGCTCGGCCGTATCCGGCCACACGCCATCCGAGGATTGGACTACCGGTACGTCGAGATAGGCCGCCCGCCCCTCGTCGCCCATCACATGGCGATCGAGAAAGGCCGTAATGAAATGCGCGTTGATCGCATTGATCCTCTCCTTGCTCCAGACCGGATCCTCGAACCAGTCCTGATCCCAGAGCCGCGCGCGCATGGCATCGGGCGCAGGATTCAGGCCGATCGTGTGCCCGGCGTACTTGAAGGTCAGAAGATAGCGGTGCGCATTGACCGCGCCGTCGAAAATGGCACGCGCCCCCGCGAGGTAATTCACCCGGTGATCGTGGTCGCCGGAAATGAGCAGCAACGGTGCCGTGAGTGAACGGATCCCGGTTCCCCATGCGGCTAGCGCGCCGCCGCCGGCCGGGGAAATCGCCACCACGGCACGCAGCCCTTTGAGCTCGGCCATGTCCTGCATGGCGCCGCCGCGCACGTAGGGCATCAGCAATCCGCCCGGAACCATCCGGGTCATCGGACCCGCGGGGTCCAAGGTGGCGCCGGCTGCGGTCAATACTCCGTAACCGCCTGCGGAATAGCCGATGAGCGCGGTTCGCGCCGGATCGATCAGACGCTCCGCCGACAGCGTACGCTGCAGCGCACGAGTTACGTACACGATGTCGAGCGGCCGCCGCAGGAGCAATTGCGGAAGGTTGCGCAGGTCGTTGATCGACGGATCGTCGTGCCGAATGGCGGCCACCACATAGCCCTTGGACGCGAGATTTTCCGTCAGCCAAGTCATCGCCAGCGGATCGTTGCTCCAGCCGTGGGACACGACGATGAGCGCAAAGCCCTCGCCCGCCGGCGGCGCGTCGCGGATGGCGATGCCAGGTATGCTGAAGGTCGCCGGGGGCAAGGGCGGCTCGGCAGGCATGCTCGCCGTATAAACGACGGGCACGGCACCCGGCTTCGGTCGCGCGGGATACCACAGATCAACGCCGAGCTCCCGATCTCGCAGGGGCGCCGAGCCGAGCGCCGGATCGAAGGCCAGCACGTCCGCCTGCGCGGCCTCGCGAAATTGCAGAGTCTTCACGCCCACCGCGAATCGCCCCAAGTGCGCGAGCTCCGGCGCATCGACGCCGTAGCGGCTGGGCGGATCAGCCGCGAACACCGGTTTCGCAACCAGCAAGACCGCGGCGAGCGCAATCAGGCAAGCGTGATGCTGACCGGGCAATGATCGCTGCCCATGACGTCCGGGTGAATATCCGCGCCCTTCACCGCGTCGCGAAGTGCTCGCGACACCAACAAGTAGTCGATTCTCCATCCGATGTTGCGCGCTCGCGAATTGGCGAAATGGCTCCACCACGTGTAGTAGCCATTGCCTTGTTTGAAGTGTCGGAAGGTATCGACGAATCCCGCATCGATGAAATTCTGGAATCCCTCGCGCTCCTCGTCCGTGAAGCCCTTCTTGCCGCGATTCGGCTTGCGGATTGGCGAGATCGAGCTCCGTGTGCGCGACGTTCAAATCACCGCAGAGAATGACGGGCTTGGTCTTGTCCAGCTGCTGGCAGTAGGCGAGGAACGCGGGATCCCAATGCTTGTATCGCAGCGCCAGGCGGCTCAAGTCCTCTTTGGCGTTCGGCGTGTATACCGTCACCACGTAGAACTCTTTGAACTCCGCGGTGATGACCCGGCCCTCTTCGGCGCTGTCGCGTTGCAATTCGTCGGCAAACGTGTAGCGTTCGGCGAATTTGCGCGGAAATCCGTTGATCACGCGAGCGGGCTCCGGCTTTGAAAAAATCGCCGTGCCCGAGTAGCCCTTTTTGACCGCCGAGTTCCAATATTCGTGGTAGTCCGGCAGGTCGATTTCCACCTGATTCGCGCTCCGCCTTGGTTTCCTGCAGACACAGAATGTCGGGTCGATGGGCTCGGAAGGAACTTCTGGAATATGCCCTTACTGTACACGGCACGGATGCCGTTGACATTCCAGGAATAGAGCTTCATGGGCCGCATAATACAAGTAAATGAATGACTTGCATGTTGCTTACGGTCCGCCGTGTGTTCCCTGCGGGCGACCGAGCGGTCGGCTAGTCGGTATTGACAATCATTCGCATTAGCGTTCACAATGGCGGCATGATCGTGTGCGTGTGCAAAGCCGTCTCCGAGAAGCACATCCGGGCCGCCGTCAAGGACGGTGCCAGGCACGTGGCCGATTTAAGCCGAAATCTCGGCTTGGGAACCTGCTGCGGGAAATGCCTGCCGCAGGCCAGGGCCTCTCTCGCCGACTCCTTGCGGCAAAACGAGGCGCGCGCTTCCGACCGCTTCGCCGGCAGCGTCACCGAATTCGCGCTCTGACGGCGCGCGGCATTCGGGCATACAATCCTCCGCCTCGCCGAGAGCTTCCATGAGGGGCCGCCGTGCAGGGTAACGCGAAGGTATTAGATCTTCTCAACCAGGCGTTGAAGAACGAGCTCACCTCGGTCAATCAATATTTCCTGCACGCGCGCATGCTCGACAACTGGGGCCTGAAGCGCCTCGGCAAGATCGAATACGACGAATCCATCGACGAGATGCGCCACGCCGACAGCCTGGTCAAGCGCATTCTTTTTCTCGAGGGCCTGCCGAATCTGCAGGACCTGGGCAGGTTGTTCATCGGCGAGGACCTGCGCGAGATATTGGAGTGCGATCTGAAGCGCGAAATGGAAGCGCATCCGATGTATACCGCCGCCATTGCACACTGCGAGTCCGTCAAGGACTACGTGACGCGCGATCTTTTGGTGCATATTCAGCAAAGCGAGGAAGAGCACATCGATTTTATCGAAGAGCAGCTCGGGCTCATCGATAAAATGGGTTTGCAAAACTATCTGCAAAGCGCGGCCGGCGAACTGACCAAAAGCGCCTCCGCCTAGCCGGAACTATTCATGAATTACGGGAAATCGCGCAGAAGGCGGGATCGGGTGGGTATTTTCCGGAGCGTGAAAAACAGGATGTTTTTCCCGCAGTCCCCAGGGACGGGTTCACGGCGGTCCGGAAAATACCCACCCGATCCGGCCCTCGTCCACGAGAATAACTTTCGTTCATGAATAGTTCCGGCTAGCCGGCGTTCTCGGCCGATCAGGCGCCAGCGTGTCCCGAACCACCACAAGTGCCGCATCGAGAGAAAACGGCTCGAGAACGTCCAACAATTCCCCGGTCGGCCGCCTCGGTCACAACTTGATATGCGTCCTCGGGATTGCGCGCCCTTGGGCCGCGTGATCCACTGCGAATAGTTGCCTCTCGATGTCCTGAAATGCCTTGAACTCGAGAGCGTTGCCGGTAGGGTCCAGAAGAAACATCGTGGATTGTTCGCCCGCTTGACCCCGAAACCGCGTGCACGGCTCGATCACGAACTCAGCCCCTTCCCGCCGCAGGCGCTCCGCCAACTCATGCCACTGCGTCGGCCGGAGCACGACGCCGCAGTGGGGCACGGGCACGCCTAGGCCGTCGACCAGGTTGAAATGGCTCGCAAGCTTACCGGATGCGCCCAATTCGGGATTCAGATGGCAGACGAACTGGTGGCCATAGAGATTGAAATCAACCCAGCGCGCATCGCTGCGACCCTCGGTACAACCTAGGATATCCTTGTAGAAGCGGCGCGCTTCGGCGATGTCGCGCACCTGCACGGCGATGTGAAACGGTGTCAGCGGCTCGCTCAAGAAAGTTGCAACCCGACTACCGAAGGATTCTGCATGTTTTTACTCCGCCATGGTCAAAGCTACTTTAACCTGCAATTCAGCGAGACGCGCGTGGATCCGGGCATCGAGGATCCGGAATTGACGCCGCTCGGCGCCCTGCAGGCGGCGGCCGCGGCGCGACAACTCGCCGGCGCCGCGCTTACCCGGATCATCGTTTCGCCCTACACGCGCGCACTACAGACCGCACAGCCGGTGCTCGCCATTCATCCGGTACCGGTGGATATTATGCACGAGGTCCGCGAGCGTACCGCCTTCGTCTGCGACGTCGGCAGTCCGCTCGAAGTGCTGGCTGCGCGATTTCCCCATCACGATTTCGGGCATTTGCCGCGACAGTGGTGGCATTCGGGTATCGAATCGACCGCATCGACGAATGCACGGGCCGATGCCTTCCGTGCCCGCATGGCCGCGCGCGAGGACAGCGCCACGACCCTCTTGGTCAGCCACTGGGCTTTCATTCTGGCGCTCACGGGGAGGTCGATTGAAAATGGTGAAATCCTCAGCTGGGAGCCTTGATCGGCCCGGCAGCAGCCGCCTGTTTGCCGCATGCGGCGCGCTGCTGCTTGCGGCGGCGGTTTACGCCGGCGATTCGCTGCGCGCGGGCGGCGCCCCGTGGCCGGGCGGCTACCCGGCCCGCGTCGCGGCGCTGGCCGTGCTGGAAACACTGAATGCGGACCTGCTGAGCCACGACAGCGCCACCTTGACTCTGGAGCATTGGTGCGCCGTGCATCGGCTGGCATCCCCGCCGCAAATTGTGGCCGTGCGAGTTCCCGGCGTGGATAAGCCGGCGTCACCCGAGCAGCGTCGAGAGCTGCGGGTGACACCGACTGAACCGCTGCGCTACCGCAGGGTGCTGCTCCGGTGCGGCGCATGGATATTGTCGGAGGCGGACAATTGGTATGTGCCTGCCCGCTTGACCCCCGAGATGAACAGGCTCCTCGACACCACCGACGAGCCGTTCGGCAAAGTCGTGCGCGAGCTGCATTTTCAGCGCCACACGCTGTCCTCGAAGCTGCTCTGGCAGCCGCTGCCGGAGGGGTGGGAAATGATTTCGCACGCGACGAGCGGCAGCGCCGCCGACCTCGAACTGCCTCCCAATGTGCTCGAGCATCGGGCGGTGCTCTACCTGCCGGACGGCACACCGTTCAGCGACCTCATCGAAACCTATACCAGCAACGTGCTTGCGTTTCCGGCGCCGCGGCTCTAGCGGCGAAGATGCTATGCTTCTCGCGGCGGCCGAACGGCGGCAGCGCCTGAACAATCGCCCTCGTTGGATCACCGGATCACAAGAATGACATCGCTATGCCGCTAAGCCTCTTCGGAGGCATTCGGCCTATAGAACCCAAGCGTACGCTGCGCGATCTGCTCGCGGGCGCGAACCTGGCATCGATAAACATCCCGCAGGTCCTGGGCTATTCACGCATCGCCGGCACACCCGTGGTCTCCGGACTTTACACCTTGCTGCTGCCGCTGATCGCATTCGCCATATTCGGCTCGTCGCGCCACCTGGTCGTGGCCGCCGACTCGGCGACGGCCGCCATCTTCTCCAGCTCACTGTCCCGCATCGCGGTGCCCGCGAGCGAGCAATACATGACGCTCGTCTGTGTGGTCGCGCTGCTGAGCGCCGCGTTGCTGCTCGCGGCACGAATCTTCAAGTTGGGCTTTTTGGCCGATTTTCTCTCGCGCACGGTGCTGACAGGATTTCTCGCCGGTGTCGGGCTCCAGGTCTGCATCGCGATGCTGAGCGACATGTTCGGCGTCGCCCCCCATTCGCGCTATTCACTGGTTCGCATCTGGCAAATCATGGAAGACTTGCCGCACCTGCATTACCCGACGCTCGCGCTGTCCACGCTGGTCGCGGGGAGCATCCTGTTCGGCAATCGATTCGCGCCCCGGCTCCCGCTGGCCCTCATCGCCGTGGTGGCGGCGATCGCGGCAAGCGCGCCATTTCACTTCGCGGAGCGAGGAATCGCGCTCGTCGGTCCGATCGCCGGCGGTTTGCCGTCTATCCGCCTCCCCAAGGTGACCTTGAGTGAGATTCTCGCGCTGCTGCCGGTATCCGTATCGTGCGTTGTGATGATCATCGCGCAGAGCGCGGCCACCTCGAGAGCATTCGCAGTGCGTTATCACGAGAGCGTGAACGAGGATGCGGACATTCTCGGTCTGTCCGCCGCGAATGCGGCCGCTGCGCTCAGCGGGGCCTTCGTGGTCAATGGCAGCCCGACCCAGACGGCGATGGCCGATCACGTCGGTGCCCGCAGTCAAATCGCCCAATTGGCATTGGCCGGCGTGGTGCTGCTGGTGCTGCTGTCGTTGAGCGGGCCGCTCGAGCTCCTGCCGCGTTGCGTATTGGCGGCAATTGTCTTCGACATTGCGCTCGGCATGATCGACCTGAAATGCCTGCGCGACATACGCCGCGAAAGCCCGGGCGAGTTCTATCTCGCGATCACGACCACGGCAACCGTGGTCGCGTTTGGCGTCGAGCAGGGTATCCTGCTGGCGATGGCCTTATCGCTGTTCAGGCACGTGCGTCACAGCTATCGCCCGCATACGAATATGCTGCAGCCGGATCCGATGGGGCGTTGGGTGCCGGTACCCGCAACGCCGGGCAGGGTGACCGAGCCGGGACTCATCGTCTATCGCTTCGGTGCGGATCTGTTTTATGCGAATCAAAACCGCTTTATCGATGAGATAAATGCGCTCGTCAAACAGGCGCCGGCGCCCCTTCGCCGGCTCGTCATCGATGCGGGCGCGATTACCGATATCGACTATTCCGCGGCGCAATCCCTACGCGATTTGCTGCAGGATCTGGCGCGGCAAAAAATCGGCACGATTTTCGGACGCGTCAATGCCTATTTGCGCGCGGACATGGACCGCCATGGCATCACGGCAGTCGTGGGCTCCGAGCATATTTTCCAGACGCTTCACGAAGCCGTTGCGGCGGCGCGTACCGGCATGCTGCCGGCCGATTGATCCGGCGATGCTGCCGGGTGCCCTTGCGCTCCCAGCCACTTCTCGATCACCGTCGACAGCGTCGATTGATCGACGGGCTTGCTCAAGAAATCGTTCATTCCCGAAGCGACGGCGCGAACCCGATCTTCCGGAGAGGTGTTCGCGGTCATCGCGACGATCGGCACCTCATGGTCCAGTACCGCGGAGGTCCGATCCCGTATGCGCCGCGTCGCCTCAAAGCCGTCCATCTCGGGCATTTGGCAGTCCATCAAGACGAGTCGGTAGCGGGTCTTGCCGAGGCGCTCGAGCGCCTCGACGCCGGTGGTGGCGACGTCGACCTGGTACTTGAGCTTGGCCAGCATGTAGAGCGCAACCCGCTGGTTCACGAAATTATCCTCGACCAGGAGCAACTGAGTGCGTGGGGTAGACCCAGCCGCCGCCATTGCCGGTGCAACCACAGCGGGCGCGGCAGCCTCGGCTGGCGCGACCGTTTCGGCCGGCGCGTCGGCCTCGATCGCGGAAATGCCGAGCGTCAGCGGCAGAGCGAACCAGAAAGTCGACCCGGCGCCAGGACGGCTGAGCACGCCGATTTCGCCGCCCATGAGTTCAACCAGGGACTTGCTGATGGCGAGCCCCAGCCCGGTGCCGCCGAAACGCCGCGCAATCGTGGTGTCCGCCTGTGCGTAGCGCTGGAACAGCGTCGCCATTTGCTCTTCGGAGATGCCGATCCCGCTGTCCGTCACGCTGATCTTCACGTGCGTCGAGTCGAGCTCCTCCGCGGCAATGCGCACCGATCCGCCCTTGGTGAATTTCACCGCGTTGCCGGCAAGATTCAGCAGCACCTGATGAATCCGCGCCGGATCGCCTTTGATGTATTCCGGCAGCCGTGCGTCGTACTCGATGTTCACGACGAGGCCCCGTTCGAGGGCCGCGGGCTGCAAAATAGCCCGCACTGCCTCGAACACCGCCGCCAGCGACATGTCGATTTGTTCGACGGTCATGCGGCCGGCTTCTATTTTGGAGTAGTCGAGTACGTCGTTGAGCACAGTCAAGAGCGCGTCTCCCGAGCGCTGTACGGTTTCCGCGAACTCGCGCTGTTCGCGATTCAACTGCGTATCGAGCAGCAGATTGGCGAACCCCAGAACTCCGCTGATGGGGGTGCGGATCTCGTGGCTCATGACGGCGAGCATCTCGCTTTTGGCTCGCGATGCCGCTTGAGCGCGTTGTGCCCGGGCCTCGGCATTCTTCTTGGCCTCTGCGAGGCGCAACTGCACCACTCGATCGCGTCGCTGCGCCTGCTGGGCGGTGCGGCTCAACCGCAGCACCACGAAACCGGCCAACACCGACATAAGCGCAACCGCCGCGAAAGCACCGATGCCGGCGCGGCGAATCGAGGCGATCCGCGCATCGAAGTTCCGGAGCCGCTGCGACCTGATCGATCCATGCAGATCGCCGTCGACCAAGGTCGCGGCGGTACGCGCCAGCTGCGCGAGTTCGGTGCGAACGGCATCGAGCTGCGCCTCTCGAGCCGAATGCCACACGTAGAGCAAGCCGAACGATGAGATGAACAGCACCGCGGCGCCCGCCAAAATTCCGTGTGCGAGCGGCCGGTTGAGGCGCCGAACGAGTGGTCTCAATATGTGCAATGGTTGGCCGCGCATTTTGATCATTTGCCGCCGCGGCAACGGCTTGGTGCACGGACCCCGGCAAATAGAATCCTATCCCTCCACCATCCGGTCAAGGCTCGGCTGCACAGATGGGCGCAAGCATCGGCCGCGCCGCCCGCGGATTGCGACTTCGGTCACAGAATTTAGGATCGCAATCCTCAGTGCGCGGGCACGCAGCAGCGCGGTTCTCGTGGGCAGGCGCCGCTCCTTGGGCAAATGACGCTGGCCTGCGAGTCGAGCGCATCGGCGATCCAGGCGATATTGAGCACCTGCGAGACGGCGCGAATGTGGGCCATGGCCTCGGTTGGGATGGTGCCGTCGCCGCCGCCGCGGCGGCATGATTCGGCGACCGCGGCCACCACTGCGTCGCCGTGGAATCCTTGTGCATCGAGCGCCGGCAGCAGATCGACTCCCACGGAGAGCACGTGCAACTCGTCGAGCGCATCGCGTGTCAGCATCGAATGGCAGCAATACAGGCGCGCGCGCTTGCCGTCCTGCATCACGGATATCTGCGACTTCGGCTTTTGCGGCTGATGCATCGCCTCCGGGGTGTGCTGCAACAGTCGAAACACCGCCCAGCGCGGGCACGGATCCGACACCAGGCTCATGTTGCCCCACGGCAATGGAATGCCGTTCCCGCGATACACCGCGCGCAGGTAGCCGGGCGCGTAGGCATCGAAGAAATGCCAGTGACGATACGGCGCGACGGCGGTCATGCGGCGCATGACCAGCGCCGGCGTCACGCCGAGTTTGTGGCAGGCCGAGACTCGGTGAGCCTCTCGAATCAAGAACCGCCGGAAGGGGATTCGTGGGCACAACAGCGCGCCGGCAAAAAAGCTGCATTCGAAATCCCGCCATGCATACAGCACATCCTGCGCGCCCATGCCGGCCGCCGACGGCGGCGTGTCCCCCTCCCCGGCGTGCATGGCGCTGTGCGGTGAAATGACGCCGTCGCCATTGTGCAGAACCTTGTGGCCGATGAAGAACGCGAGTTCGTACTTGAGCCGCTCCTCCTGGTTGCGCAGGCGCTTGTTGATGAGCACTGTGCCCGGCGCCTCGAATCGCGACCGCACCAGCGCGCCGCTCGGTTTGCGGCCATCGCCGTCGAACCACCGAATCTCCAATCCGTGGCCTTTGCACAGGTCGAGGAGCGCGTTCAACGTCAGCGGCATCTGACGCTTGCCGCCCTCCTCCGCGGCACGCTCGATGTCGGGAAAATTGTTGTGGCGGGTTTCCTGCCAGACCCGGATCAGCAGCTGCGCGAATTGGCGGCCGGTCGTGCCGGTCTGCGACAGCAGCTCGGGCAGCGCGTTCTGCAGCAGCACATTGGAAAATAAAAACGCCGGCTCCAGCGGCATGGCCTCGAGTCCGCCCCTTTCAGGCGGCTGCGGAGCGACTTCGACCGCGGTGTTCTCGTCGAGAAACCAGCGAGCATCCTTGCTGAAAATGCCGGCCAACATGTCGAGCAGCGCGGGAGACGGCACGCGTTTGCCGGTCTCGACCATGCTGAGATAAGACACCGACGGGGCGCCCTCGGCGTCGATTTGCACGCATCGCGCCGACAGCTCATCGAGCGTCAGGCCGTTGCGCTTGCGCAAGGAGCGCAGCTTCGCGCCCAGGAAATGGCCCTGCCGGATCAGTCCCGCCACGCCCGCCTCGCCCGGTGATTTTTACCTAACGTGGCCATTCGTAGTGAAATTCACATTGTTAAATTTCTATTGTGCAAATACGCCCTAATTGCACTTTAATCTGCACATGCACCCGGATGCAAGCCCGCATGCGGGATCGACCAGGAGTATTTGAGAATGAGCGAAAAGGCCTCCACGAACCCCCGCTGGCACGGCATTGAACGCCCCTACACTGCGGCCGATGTCGCCAACTTACGCGGTTCCGTGCGTATCGAGCATTCACTGGCGCGGCTCGGCGCCGAAAAGTTCTGGCGATTGCTGGCGAGCCAGCCGGTGGTCGGCGCCCTCGGTTGCATGACGGGAAACCAGGCCGTGCAAGTCGTCCAGGCAGGCCACAAGGCGATCTATTGCTCCGGCTGGCAGGTGGCGGGCGACGCCAATACCGCCGGGGAGATGTACCCCGATCAGAGCCTGTATCCGGTCGACTCCGTGCCGCGCATGGTCGAACGCATCAACAACGCGTTGCTGCGCACCGACCAAATTCATCATATGGAAGGCAAAACGGACATCGATTGGATGGCGCCGATCATCGCCGATGCCGAGGCCGGCTTCGGCGGCAACTTGAACGCGTTCGAATTGACCAAGGCGCTGATTCGCGCCGGCGCCGCGGCCGTGCATTTCGAGGATCAACTCTCCTCCGCCAAGAAATGCGGCCACTTGGGCGGCAAGGTGCTGGTGTCGACCAGCGAGGCCGTCAACAAATTGGTGGCGGCGCGCCTCGCCGCCGACGTTCTCGATGTGCCCACGGTCATCATCGCGCGCACCGACGCGGACGCGGCCAATTTGCTGCTCACCGATCATGACTCCCGCGATACGCCCTTTCTCACGGGCGAGCGCTCCAGTGAGGGATTTTTCCATGTCCGGGCCGGAATCGATCAAGCCATTGCCCGCGGCTTGGCCTACGCTCCGTATGCGGACCTGCTCTGGTGCGAGACCTCGAAACCCGATCTCGCGGAGGCGCGGCGTTTCGCTGCCGCGATTCACGAGCGCTATCCGCGCAAATGGTTGGCATACAACTGCTCCCCCTCCTTCAACTGGCAGGGCAAACTCAGTCAGTCGAGCATGAAGAGTTGGCGCGAAGATCTGGCGGCGGTGGGCTACCGCTTCCAATTCATTACGCTCGCCGGCTGGCATGCCCTGAATTTGTCGATGTTCGAGATGGCAACCGCCTATCGAGAGGACGGCATGCTCGGCTATTCGCAAATGCAGCAGCGCGAGTTCGGCCAAGAGCGCGCCGGGTATCGCGCCACCAAGCACCAGGCATTCGTCGGCACCGGATATTTCGACGCGGTTCAGACGGCCATCACCGCCGGAGCTCACTCGACCAGCGCAATGGCCGGCAGCACCGAGACCGAGCAATTCACGGCGGCGGCGCCACGTCCCGAGCCGAAGCGTGTGGTCGCCTAAGGATCTTGCGGCGGCGATCGCCGAACATTTCCGCGCCTACAACCAGGAATTCGGCCGCATCACCCGCCGCGCGGCGCTGAATTTCCTCGCCGAGGATTGGCACACCGCGCAGCGCGATGCGGTCGAGCGCATCGAGCTGTACGAGCAGCGCGTGACCCGCTGCGCGAAGGCGGTCGGCGCCGAATTGACCTCGCCTGCCGCCGACCCGGCTCTCTGGGCCGAGATCAAGCGAGCCTACGAGATGCTGGTGGCGAGGCGGCCCGACAGCGATTTCTATCGGACGTTCTTCAATTCAGTCACCCGCGACCTGTTCGGCACGGTGGGCGTCAATCCGGACTTGGAATTTTGCGCCACCAGCGCCGGCCGCGCCTCCGGCGCCGTGCCGATTCGCGTCTACCGCATCGGCGGCACGCTGCCGGCCGCGGTGCGCGAAATCATCGCGGACTTGCCGTTCGGGGCGGCGATACACGATCAGGATGCGGCGGTTCATCGCATCAGCGCGCAGATCGGCCGCTATTTCGAGACCGGGCGGCAAAGCGGCGCGCCCGAATCCGTCGAACTGATCGAACCGGTGTTCTACCGCGGCCTGCACGCTTTGGTCGTCGGCCGCCTCATCGGCGACAGCTCCATCACGCCCCTGGTGGTGGCATTCAGCAACTCGCCGCAAGGCGTGCAGGTGGATGCCGTCATGTTGTCGCGCACCGAAGTCGGCTCGCTGTTCGGCTACGCCCGCTCCTATTTCCACGTGGATTTGCCGGTGGTCAGCGCCGCCATCACGTTGCTGCGCTCCTTCATGCCGCGCAAGCCCATCGACGAGCTGTACACGGTCTTGGGTCGCGCCAAGCAGGGCAAGACCGAGCGCTACTTTGCCCTGCACCGCCACCTCGATGCCTCCATCGACAGTTTCGTGCACGCCCCCGGCGACCGCGGCTTGGTCATGATCGTCTTCACCTTGCCCTCGCACGACTTGGTCTTCAAGGTCATCCGCGACCACTTCGGCGCGCCGAAGACCAGCACTCGCGCCGATGTCATGGAGCGCTATCAGTTCGTGTTCCGTCACGACCGCGCCGGCCGTCTGGTCGATGCGCAGGAATTCCGGCGTCTGCGCCTGCCGCGCGCCCGCTTCATGCCGGCGCTCGCCGAGGAATTGCTGCGCGATGCGAGCGAGAGCTGCCGCATCGAGGGCGAGGATCTGATCGTCGAGCACTGCTATATCGAACGGCGCCTGCGCCCGCTCAATCTGTTCGTACGCCAGGCCGATCCGGCCGCGGCGGAGTCCGCGATCGTTGACTACGGTAACGCCCTGCGCGAATTGGCCGCGAGCGACGTTTTTCCAGGCGATCTCTTGCTCAAGAATTTCGGCGTGACCAGCCACGGCCGCGTCATATTTTACGACTACGACGAAGTGTGCCTGGTGTCCGAATGCGTGTTTCGCGATCTGCCGCAGCCGCGCTTCGAAGAGGAGGAGACCAGCGCTGAACCCTGGTTTCATTGCGGGTCGCGCGATGTCTTTCCCGAGCAATGGCTGCAGTTTCTGTCGATTCCGCCGGCGCTGCGCGATGTGTTCGTCCGGCATCACGCGGAACTGTTGACGGCGGCATGGTGGCGCGCACGCGCCGCGCGCGCGGCCGAGTCATCGGCGGTGTACGCATTGCCGGAATCGCTCGCCGCGCCGGCCGCCTAGCGAATTGCCTTTCATGGCGGTCCGGTGGCCGCGGCCGCCGCCGCAACGGCGTCACCCCGCGTCATGGCGGAATCTCGCGTCATCGTTCATTTCCGTTCACTTTCAAGCCGAGCGCACCGACCGTCAATCCCGCGATCACGGACTCCTCGTCGGTGCGCATGACGCGCACCGCCACTCTGGCGGCATCGCTCGAGACCAGCGGCGCATTGCGCGCGTTCCGCTCTGCGTGCAGCTCGATGCCGAGAAACTCGAGCCCGTCGCAGATCCGCGCGCGGATGGGCGCCGAGTTCTCGCCGATCCCGCCCGCGAAGACCAGCGTATCCAAGCCGCCGAGGGCCGCGGCATACGCACCGAGCCATTTCCTCGCTTGGTAGCAAAAAAGCGCCACCGCTTCGGCCGCACGGGCATCCCCGGGTTCGCGAGCGAGCAAATCGCGGATGTCGGAACTCGTTTCGGACAGGCCGAGCAGGCCGCTTTCGTGATTCGTCATCTTTTGAAACGTCGCCGCATCCATGCCCTCGGTGCGCGCAAGGAAGTACATGAGCCCCGGATCAAGATCGCCCGAGCGCGTGCTCATCGGCAATCCCGCCGCCGGCGTAAAGGCCATGCTGGTATCGATGCATCGGCCGCCGCGCACGGCCGCGAGGCTCGCGCCGCTGCCGAGATGCGCCAATACGACGCGGCCGCGAGCGGCCGCGGGGTCGCCCCTGCGCGCGAGCTCCTGCATCAAGAAGGTATACGACAGCCCGTGAAATCCGTAACGCTGCACGCCTCGCGACTGGTAGCGGCGCGGAATCGGCAGTATCGTGGCCACACGCGGCATGCTGCGATGAAAAGCCGTATCGAAGCACGCCACCTGCGGCAGCCGCGGAAACCTGCGGCCCACCGTCTGCATGAGGTCGATTTCCCGCGGCAGGTGTTCCGGGTCATAGGGCGTGATCGACTTGAGCTCGGCCAGCAGCTCTTCGGTCACACGTTCCGGACTCGTATGGCTCATGCCGTGCACGACTCGATGGCCGACCGCCTGGACATCCGCGAACAGCGGGTGCGCCTCGATCCATCCCATCAAGAAGGCGGCGGCAGCCTGCCAATCCGCCGCATCCACCGCGAGGCGCGGCGGCGGCCCCGTTCCGTGCCCGGCCGCGGTCAGCGCCAAGTTCGTGCCGCCCTGCCCGATGCGCTCGATCTTTCCGTCGAGCAATTTCGCGGGCGGTGAACCCGCTCCGTGGAACGAAAAACGAATGCTCGAGGAACCGGCATTGATGGAGAGCACCGACATGACATCAGCATGCCACAGCCGCGGATCGGCGACTAACCCGCCGCGCCGTCCCCAAAAGAGCCCGGCATGCTGCCGGGCGCGGACGCACCGGTGGTGATTCTCGGAAAGGCCTGCGCCGACCGGGCGCCGGTCAAGGCGATCCACTACGCGGCATCGTTTTTGTTCTTGATCCTGGGGGCGCTGTTCCTGGGTCGCGCGCTATGGCATCGAACGGACGGATCTAGGCTAGGATAGCCCGCCGGCACCCTAGAGGATTTTTGGGCCCATGAGCCACGTCACAAAACAAAAGACCAAGCTGCTGAATCGCCTCAAGCGCCTGCGCGGTCAGATCGACGCCATCGAGCGCGCGGTCGAGGCCGATCATGAATGCGCCGGCGTTCTGCAGCAAGCCACCTCCTGCCGAGGCGCGTTGGACGGCTTCATCGCCGAGGTGATCGAGGATCACATTCGCGAGCACATGCTCGATCCGCGCGCGCCGCGGGACGATCCGCGTGTCGTCGCGGCCGAGGAACTGGTCGACATCGTGCACGCGTATCTG
Organism: uncultured Gammaproteobacteria bacterium; assembly: GCA_963813755.1. Lineage (GTDB taxonomy): Bacteria > Pseudomonadota > Gammaproteobacteria > Steroidobacterales > Steroidobacteraceae > Bog-1198. The sequence goes on from CAWEZY010000004.1 coordinate 222,091, forward strand.
AAAAAATAAATCTCGTTCCGCGGACGGCGCCTGTCACCGTACTGTCACGGGCTGCCCACAAGCTGCCGGCCTCAGGTCCATAATCAGCTTGAAGTATAGGGGGGTATACTATATTGTTCGCACCATGATGCGGACCCTGCTCCAAGCGATGGCGGCTTCGTGCAGGCGTCCTGCACCGAAGGCTTGCGCATCCGCTGCCGCCCTGCTCGCCGCCGCGCTGACTTGGCCGCAAGGCGCGGCGCGAGCCTCGGACGAGCCCGAAAGCTATGCCGTGCACGGCCAGTTCACCTTCACCGAGCAGCAAACCTCCGGCTTCAACGCTCCCTACGCGGGTCCGAACAGCCTGACTCCTCACATCAACGAGGAAACCGTGGACGCGACGCTGTTCTTGGGAAGTCGCCTGTGGTCCGGTGCGGAAATCTGGCTCGGCCCCGAAGTCGATCAGGGATTCGGCCTCGATGACACCCTCGGCGTCGCCGGCTTTCCGAGCGGCGAGGCGTACAAGGTGGGGGAAAATCACCCCTATGTGCGGCTGCAGAGGGCGTTCGTTCGCCAAACCATGAATCTCGACGAGCGTCGAGAATGGGCCGATCCCACGCAGCTTCAGCTCGGCGCCTCACGCAGCCCGAATCGTTTGGTGTTGACGGTCGGCAAGATCAGCGTCGCCGACCTCTTCGACAACAACCAATACGCCCACGATCCTAAAAACGACTTTTTGAACTGGGCGGCAATCGATGCCGGAGCCTTCGACTACGCCGCGGATGCCTGGGGCTACACGGTGGGCGCGGCGCTCGAGTGGTATCGAAACGCGTGCGCGCTGCGATTCGGGGTATTCGATCTTTCGAACGTGCCCAACAGTCCGCATCTGGAGCCCGGATTCCACGAATTCCAATACGATTTCGAGGTGGAAAGGAGCCATGAGATCGGCGGCCGGCCGGGCAAGCTGCACCTTACCGCGTTCGACAGCCGCGCACGCATGGGACTGCTCAATCAGGCGGTCGATCTCGCCGCCAGCACCGGTATGCCGGTGGACATCGCCGCGGCGCGCCGCTATCGAGATCGCCTCGGAGCGAGTCTCGACCTCGAACAGCAGCTGGCGGCGGATCTCGGTATGTTCGCGCGCATCGGCAAAGCGGCGGGAAATGTCGAAGCCTATGAATTCACCGACGTCGACCGCAGCCTGAGCACCGGGCTGGCGCTGCAAGGCGCACGCTGGGGCCGCCGCGACGACACCTTAGGGCTCGCCGCTATCATGGACCGCATTTCCGCGGCTCGCGAGCGCTATTTGAACGCCGGGGGTCTCGGCATTCTGGTCGGCGACGGCAAGCTACCGCATCCAAGTCCCGAGAAAATCGTTGAAACTTACTATTCACTGGCCGTGCGCCGCTACGCGCAGCTGACCTTTGACTATCAATACATCGGTAATCCCGCGTACAACTCCGAGCGCGGGCCGGTCTCCGTGTTTGCGGTGCGCATTCATGCGCAATTTTGAGGTTGCACGCCGCGGCTTGCCCGCGCGCGCTTTGCTCAGTACCATCCCGTCGACGCATCTTCCAAGGAGAGAACCGTGAGTTTAGCCTCGGAATTCAAAGAATTCGCCATGAAGGGCAATGTGCTCGACCTCGCGGTCGGCGTGATCATCGGCGCCGCATTCGGCAAGATCGTCTCTTCCTTGGTGGGCGACATGTTCATGCCGATGCTCGGCAAAGTTATCGGGGGAGTGAACTTCTCCGATTTGGCCGTCTCCTTGGGCAAGGATCCCACCGGCAAGGAAGTACTGATCCGCTACGGGGCGTTCCTGCAGACGATTTTCGATTTTGTGATCATCGCGTTGGTGCTGTTCGTCACCATCAAGGGCATCAATCAATTGAAGAGGCCCCGCGCATCGGACGGCCCGCCGCCGGCGCCGCCGAAGTCCGAGGTGCTTCTGGAAGAAATTCGCGATCTGCTGGCGAAGCGCGCTTGAACGCGCGCATGCGCGCTAGCCGAGAGAGTTCACTCGCACGCTCGAGCGCTACGTCACCGGCTTAGCCGCCGACGCGGCGCTCCACTTCTTTCTCGGCGGCGATCCAATCCTCGAGCTCGTGGCCGGGCTCAAAGCCGCGACATTGTGCGGCGAAATACGCCGCCTCGGCGATCATCGCGAGTCGATCCTGTTGGGTCAGCGGATTCAGGGGCGGCTTGGGGGCCGAGATGCCGCGCGCCTTCTTGATCGTATCGTTCATGCTTACCTCCTTGCGAACTGCTCGCAAATCAACGGAAGATAGCAACCGCTAAATGTTCATCCCTTGACACCCCCGGGAGTGTTTCCGTCCGTGCCCGCCAGCGTATCGTCGTCATCGCCGACATCCAAACCGTCGTTGTACAAACTGTCGTCTTCGCCGTCCAGATGCAGTTCCGTATCGGGGTTGCGGGCTTTCTCGTAGGTGGCGTGGTCAGCGGCGTTTTTTTGATCCGCCCCCTCCAACTCGGCGCCCCGAAGGCGCGGTTCTTTGGCATCGGCGGCCGGCCCGGTCGGCAGGTCGCTCGATTTAGGGTCCTTAGGATTGCTCATATGCAAATCTCCCTGGCGTTGAAATGCTGATCAGGGAATCGATTATACGCCACCGGGGGATTTCGCGATCGCCGCTTCAGCGCAGCGACCGGCCGGCTTCGAACTGCGCCACCGCAATGATCCGATCAGAGCGCCCGTACTCCATGCCGCAGCGCGAGAATCCATGCGGCGACGATCAGGCCGAGCGCGGCGCCGCCTGCGCCCAGTTGCAGGCCATAGCCGCGGCTGCGCGGCACGCGTGCGCGCGCATAATTCCAGCCGAGCGCGATGCCCGTCGCGAACCCGAGCGCATGGCCGAGCACGTCGACGTGTTCGCCGCCGGTGCCCAGAAAGCCCAACAAGCACACGCCGGCGAACAAGGGCGCCCAGCGATACCGGAACCGTTCCCGCAGGTTGAGGCGCTGGCGCCATGAAAAGCCCGCGAGCAACCCCAGGGCGGCAAACACGGCCGTGGACGCACCCACCGCGCGATGCGTCGATGGCGAGATCAACATATCCAGGTAGTTGCCGACGGCGCCCGCGCCGACGATGCTCGCCCACGCGAGCCCGGGACCGAACACCCGGCCGGCCAGAATTCCGATGCCGACGCCGAACAACAGATTTCCAAGCAAGTGAGCTTGATCCATGTGCAGGGTCAGCGCGGCGGCCGCGCGCCACCATTCGCCGGCGCCGGCGCGGGCATCCAGCGCGCCCGATGCCAGCCAATCCATGCCCAACCATTGGATTCCGGCGCAATACGCCGTGAGCAACAACACCGCCGCGTAGATACCGGCACCCAGGCCGGCACCGCCATAGGGAATGATCACCGGCGGCGGATCTCTCACGATGCGCTGCTCCGCTGCATAACGAGCGAGTTCATCGCGCGCGCCGGCCGCCGCCTCGGGTAATACCAGCAACACCCACACGCCGTCGAGTTCGATTACTTCGTACGGCAGACCCTTCGCTTCCAAGACCAACCCGAATTCCCGGCAAGCCACCTGCGAACCGCGATAAACGGCGACTCGCTCCACCGCCGGATCAATGTCCATGCGGGACATACTCGCATAAGACCCGGAGCCTTTGAATCCGCGAACGGACGGGCCGTATGGCGCCGCCGACGTCTCAGGTCGTTCGCGGCTGCTCCGCCAGCATTCGATAGATCTTAAGCACCCGCGGCACGTACGCCATGGTTTCCGCGAACGGCGGAATCCGGCCGCCGTTGCGGTCCACCGCCTCTTCGCCCGCGTTGTAGGCGGCGAGCGCCAGACGGACGTCTTGACCGAAGCGATCGATCAGAAATTTCAAATAATGCGCGCCGGCATGCACGTTCTGTTTGGGATCGTACGGGTTCGAAACGCCGAAGCGGGTCGCCGTGGCGGGCATCAATTGCATCAATCCGACGGCGCCGCGCTTGGAGACGGCGCGGGAGTTGAATCCCGACTCGACCACGATGACCGCTCGCAGCAGATTCGGCTCCACCGCGGCGGAGAGCGCGGCCTTCTCGATGATCGAATCGTATTGCGTGGCTCGCGCAAATCAGCGATAGGTCGTAATATTGACCGCTCTCGGTCATGTCCAGCGGCGACAACACCAGCAATTTATAGCGGTTGTTGTCGGGGACATCGGTGTAATGCCTGATGCCGTCGGCGTCCACGCACGTGTAAATCTTCGAGCCGGCCTCGGCAACCGCTGCGTTCAGGGCGCTCGCGATCAGCATCGCTGCATATAAAATGATGGACTTGGACGGCATAAGGCGGCTTCCTGATGCCGGAGCCTAGCGCGGAGCGGCCGGCGCCCGATGGGACCTGCATCAAGAAACGGACTATCCGAGTTAACATAGCCTGCCCCGATCAGCCGCTCCGGGCGTCTCGAGTGCCCCTGGGCCGGCTCGAGCCCAGGGCCAGATAACGGATATTTAACGTACTCTTTGCCGCTGCCGCACGGATTTTTCGTGGACCGGGCGGATAGAATCATGCGAGTCGTACTGGTTCGGCCGCCAGCATTACAGGCCCTTTTGTTTACATGAGCGTTCCAAAACCAGCCCTGTCAGAAACACTGACCGAACCGGCAATTCCGGCCGGCATCGGCTATATCGACGCTCGAGCCGACCGGCGCAGCGCCGTGGGTTTGCGCGGATGGGTGCTGACCGCCCTTCTATTCCTGGTTCCGCTGGTCACTTACTGGCCGGCGACATTCCACGATTACGGCTTGCGCGACGACTATTCGAACTTGCGCGAGGCGCACGAAGAACCCGGCAAAGTGTTGAAGTTCTGCGCATCGCACGCGCGGCCCATCTACGGCTGGTTGCTGCAATCGACTTACGGCCAGACCGCCAGCGTGCAAAACCTGCAATGGATGCGCTTCATCGCCTCGCTGCTGCTCGGCACGATTTCCTTGGTGATGTTTCGCGGCCTGCGGGCGCTCGGTTGGTCGCAGGGCATGAGTCTGTGCGTCACCATGCTGTTGGCTTTGGTGCCTTCCGCGCAGGTAATTGCCTCCTGGGCGGTCGGCTGGCCGTACGCGGCGGCGGCGCTGCTGGCGATCGGCGGGTTCTTTACGGTGGAAGGCTCTTTCACCATGGGATTGCGGGCGGGCAGCCGTCGGGCGGTGGGCCAGGCGCTGGTCGGATTGAGCCTGATGGTGGTGAGCGCGCTCATCTATCAACCGAGTTCCTTGTTCTATGCGGTTCCCCTGGCGGGCGGCCTGATCGCACACCGGCATCGCGGATTCGCGGCGACCATGCGTTGGCTCGGCGTGCATTTCGGATTCGTCGCCGCCGCTTTGGGCATCGCCTATTGCACGATGGCGAGCGCTCTATGCCATGGGGATCTTCGTCAAATCCGGGCGCGTCGCGTTCGAGCAGCATTGGCTCGACAAGATCGTCTGGTTCCTGCAGGAGCCGTTGCCGAACGCGCTCAGCATGTTCGTGTTGAACGACAACAACCACCGCGATCATTGGCTGTATTGCGCTTGCGCAGCGCTGGTCGCGCTGATCCTGATCGCGGGCGGGTATCTGGAATGGCGGCGCCATGGCCTTGCGCGCGGACTGGTCTGGCTGACCGGCCTGGTCACGCTGCCGTTGTTCGCTTGCGCGATCAGCCTGGCCGCATCGGAGCGGTACGCCACGTACCGCACGATCCTGGCGATGACGGCGGTGATCCTGTGCTTCTTGGTGACTTCCCTGCACACGCTGACCGAGCATTGGCACGCGAACAATCGCAAACTGCTGGCAACGCTGCTCGTCGCGCTCGCGTTCTTTACCGCGCAGCATCATGCGTATGCCCTGATAGCGGTCCCTCAGGGTAATGAATGGCGCCTGATCCTCGAGGGCGCTCAGCGTGTGCGACTGAACGCCGGGACGCGGCCGCGCATTTTCGCCATTGCTTCGACGCCCGCCGATATTTCCACGGCGACGATTTATCACGACGAGTTCGGTTCGCTGTCGTCGAATTCGGAATGGGTGCCGAAGGAGATGTTCAAACGCGCCATGCACGATTTGCACCCCGAGATCGCCAATATCGATGCGCGTTATGAATTCGCGACCGGACCGAAATTGCCTCCCGGCCAGCACTACGATGTGATCATCGACATGCACCGCTTGCGGCACTTCTATACCGAGAATTGACGCGCCTCATCGCGTCGGCCGCGGTGGCGGCCGCTCGGAATCGGATCGGCGCCACGCTTCGTTGGCGGGATACGGTTAGAATTTCTGACCGGATTTAATTCCGAAATTCATGGGCTTGATGGGGTAAATGCGCGAATTCTGGCAGCAATAGGCCTGTCCGCATTGTAAGGAGCCACCATCGGGAGGCGGTTATCGCCGCCCGGCTCTAAACGCCCAGATAGTCGCGAACACGCCCGTGCGCGATCGCCGCGCGCACCGCGATCGGCCACAGCGCATGGAGTCCGATCGTGTTGATGGTCGTTATGGGCATGTCTATCGCGACCGAGGGCTGCAGCAGCCGCTGCGCCAGCTGCGAGCCCATCGCCGTTGCCAGCGCAACTCCGCGGCCGTTGTATCCCAGGCACGCCAGCACTCCTTGCGCGGGCTCGTGCACGTGCGGATAGTGGTCCCGAGTCATCGCAAGGCGACCGCCCCACGCATGCGTCCACTCCATGCTCCCGAGCGCCGGCCAGAGCTTGCGCGCATAGGTGAGCAAATGCGGGAGGGACGCGGCGGCATTGATCTCACGCATGGGGCCGCGGCCGCCGATCAACAAACGCTGATGGGCATCGACACGATAGTACACGGTGACCGCACCGCTTTCGTAGAGCACCGAGCGACTGGGCATTATGGTCTGAGCGATCCCATCGGGAAGTTTGGCGGTTGCGGCGATCGCGCCGAAAAGCGGCACGATCGTACGCCGCAAGCGAGGCCATAGACCGTCGGTATAGCCGTTGGTCGCGAGGACGACCTGCGGCGCGACGACCGAGCCGCGATCGGTCTGCAACTTCCAGGAACGGCCCGCTCTCGCCAGGCGCGAAACGCGAGTGCCGCCATGCACGGCGGCGCCGGCGCCGATGGCCGCGCGCGCCAACCCGCGCGCAAAACTCAAGGGGTTCAAGTCGCCGCCGCGCCGATCGTAAAGAGCGGCCAGGTATCGTGCGGTGCCGGTCGCATGCGCCACCGCCGGGCCTTCTAAACACTCGACCGGGGCGCCGCGGCGGATCAGCTGCTCGACGGAGATGCGAATTGCGGCGGCGTGATTCGCGCCGACGGCTGCACGCAGGGTACCGTTTTGCCGCGCTTCGCAGCGAATCGCATGTCGCTTGATCAGATCAAACACGAACCCCGGCGCGCCGCCCGCCAGGGCATTCATCCGACGACCGAGTTCCACGCCGTGGTCGCGCTCCACCACGTCGGGATCATGTTTGAGCCCGGCGTTGACCTGACCGCCGTTGCGTCCAGAGGCCCCCCAACCCGGCTCCTGCGCCTCCAGCAGAATTACCTTCGCGCCTTTTTCCGCGGCGTGGAGCGCGGTGGATAGCCCGGTAATTCCGCCGCCCACCACGGCAACATCGGCGCGCGCATCTCCTTCGAGCGGCGGCGTCGGTGCGGGGGGTTCCGCAGTATCGCGGTACAGATTCGGCATGTTGCAGGAGCTCCGGGCCGTCGACTCGGCGGTGCGGCGAAGAACATCAGGCTTGAGATGAAAGGCGAATTGGAAGTTCTTCCAATATTCGACAAAAAAAGCACCGTTGAAGCGCAGACGATTCTCGTCCCAGGTCGTCTTCCAGCCGATTTCATAGCTGGTCAGAAAATCGGGCTGATAGGGAGGCAAACTTCCGCCGCCGTTTCGATTCACGCCGCCCGGCCGGAATCCCTTCGCGTAGGTCGCGTAGATCATGCGGTCACTGTCGAATTTGTAGGTGAGATTGACCTTCGGGGACGTTCCCGAGCTCGTGGTTCGGCCGTTAAGATCCTCGCACGGCGCGCCGCGATACGGCTCGAACGGCGTAAAGCAGGTCGCGGTGCCTTGACTGCTGCTGAAATACTCGTTGAATCCATAGAAGCCTTGCAGCGTATTGTCATACGTGTAGTAGCGGGCCCCGGCAGTAGCGGTGAGATTCTTGAGAATATCGTATGAGAATTCCCCGAACACCGCGGAGTCGCGATCCACGCGTTGCTGATCGGTGAGCCACAGCGTGCCCGGCCATCCGGGAACCGACAGCGAGGTGGCGAGCGGATCGCCGTTGTTCACGACGTAATCCTGCAGGATGTCGTGCACCTGGCGCTGCAAGAACAGCCCGCCGACGAATCGGTACCGGTATTCCTTCGGCGAGGAGAAGCGCAATTCGTTGCTGGTCTTCGTGTAGTGATCGTCGCCGACGATGAACTGCGCCGGGTTGATGAGCTTGCCGGCATTGTCCTTGTAATAGGCACCCGACCCATAGGCTCGGTCATAGAACAGGGAATAGTCGGTGTAATCGGATTGCTCGTGCACGTTGCGCGTCAGGTAGGCGCCGGCGTACACGATATCGAAATCGCTGATCTTGCCCTCCACGGTGAGCGCCGATTGAACCCAGGAATCGTGCGTGGTCTCGGGAAAATACTGCTGAATCTTGAGATCACCGACCGCCGGGTTGTAGGCAAAATTGCCGTTGACCCATTGGTCCTGACCCATGACGGTGGGCGAAATAGTCCAGTTGTCGTTCACTTCGAACTTGATCGCGAGTCGGCCGCCCCGGGTATCGGCGTCGTTGAAGTTGTTCTTGACATAGGGCGCGTTCGTGAAGGTGATGCCTGAGGTGGGGAAGGTCACCGAGCCTGGCACATTGTCGATGTAGCCCGCGCTGTGCTCATACCACCCGACCAAGCGAATCGCCGCAAACGAGGTCACGGGCAAGTTCACGTAACCTTCAGCCGTATAGCCGTTGCCGCCGTATTCGATCGTGTTGCCGTCCAGGTCGTAGCCGGCTGAGAAAGCGCCCAGTTCCGGCTTGTTGGTGATGACGCGGATCGTGCCCGATTCCGAACTCGCGCCGTAGAGCGTGCCCTGGGGACCGTTCAGCACCTCGACGCGCTCGATATCGTAAATATGGATATCGAGATCGCCGTCGATCGTCGTCACCGGCTGCTCGTCCAAGTACATGCCGACGCTCGGCAGCGAGCCCGAATGGTTGCCGTCGCCGCCGCTCACCACGCCGCGAATGTAGGTGTCTCGGCGGGGCGGCGAATACATTATGCTTGAGATCCAGCGCTTGTGATGACCCGGTCACTGCGGCGCCCTTCGTCGACAAGGAAGCAGCATGGAATATCGAGGCTTATGGGGATTGCTCGTTTTGGTCGCGGACGTGTGGGCGATCGTCAATGTCTTTCAAAGCGGCGCGGATACGGGCAAGAAAGTGTTGTGGACCGTATTGGTCATTCTTCTGCCAGTCGTCGGGTTCATTCTTTGGTATTTCTTAGGTCCTCGCACCGACAAGGCGTAGCGGGCCTACGCGCTACTTTTCAGGCGAGCTCAAGCGAGCAGGCTCAAGCGCGGCGTCGGCTCGGACTCAGCAGCTCTGCGGCTTCGTACGCGCTGTCGCGCAAGGCCATGTCGATCGCGACCAGCAGACGCTCACGCGCCGCGGTAGGCGTGGCTGCCCCCGCGTCTGCCATCGATGCGAGTTGGAAAACCGCGGTATCGAGCGCTCTTTGCAGGTCGGCCGCCCGGTCCACGTTCCCGGGCCCCGGTTTTTCGGGCAGCACGCCCCGATCCAACAGCCGCAGATCATTGGTCAAGGCGATCAGCTGGCGCCTGCAAAGTTCGATGGCTGCCCGCGCCCTCGGGCTCCGCGAGCGCGCCAAGGTGCGGACGTCGGCGCGCGCCGCCTCGAGAACACGGTTCAAGCGATCAAACCACTCTATCCACGATATCGACCTCTGCATACGCGGCATCCTCCAAGACGGTGTTGGTACTGCGTGAAGTTCTTCTTCGTTCGAGGCGGCGCGACGGCGCCCGCACTATGGTTTTCACGCCGAGGGTACCTGAGTCCGGCGAGCATCGCCACTCGTGACGAGCGAAGTGGGCCCAACGGCTGGGCACTGCGGCATAATGGCGGCCATAGGCGTCATGCCTGTTCATATATCCAGGAAAACGGTCGATGCAGCGACGCAAGCGTGAACGCCACAAGCTGGAAGGACTGAGCTGGCTGCGCGCCGGTGTACTCGGGGCCAACGACGGCATCGTCTCCGTATCCAGCCTAATACTCGGAGTTGCGGCCGGACACGCGACTCACGCCAACGTCGTCTTGAGCGGGGCCGCCGGCCTGGTGGCCGGTGCCATGTCGATGGCCATTGGCGAGTATGTGTCGGTGCACTCGCAGGCCGACAGTGAGGCCGCGGCGCTCGATCAAGAGCGCACGGAGCTCGCAGCGGATCCCGATGGAGAGCACCACGAATTGACGGAGATCTACGTGCACCGCGGATTGGACATCGGTCTTGCCAAACAGGTCGCCGAACAATTGATGGCGCACGACGCCCTGGCGGCGCACGCACGCGATGAACTGGGATTCTCCGCGCGATCCCTCGCGCGCCCGCTGCAGGCGGCGAGCGCCTCCGCCGCGAGTTTCATAGCCGGTGCCGCGGTCCCGTTGTTGGCTGCCGCCGTGGCGAGCACGCCATACCTGATTCCCCTCACCGTCGGCACCTCGCTGTTGTGCTTGATCGCTCTTGGCGCCTTGTCGGCCAGGGTGGCCGGCGCCGGCATGATGGCCGGCGCGCTGCGCATGGCCGTGTGGAGCGCCTTGGCGATGGGCGTGACGGCAGGCGTGGGCTCACTGATTGGATGGATTAACTGAGCCATGATGAACCGCCGGATCGTCTTGGCCGCACGACCGCAGGGCGCGGCCGACTTGAATTGCTTTCGCTTGGAAACCCTGCCGATCGAGGCGCCTCGCGCAGGCGAACTGTTGCTGCGCACGCTGTGGCTGTCGCTCGACCCGTACATGCGTGGACGCATGAGCGACGCCCCATCCTACGTCGCGCCGATTGCGATCGGCGGCCTCATGCCGGCGGGAACGGTGGCCCGCATCGAGAAATCGCTGAATCCGAATTTTCGGGTCGGCGAGCTGGTGCTGGCCGCGAGCGGCTGGCAGGAATTTGCGGTCTCGGACGGCACCGGCCTGGTGAAATTGCCGGCGGACATCGATCCGCCCTCACACGCACTCGGCGTCATGGGAATGCCCGGCTTCACCGCATATGTCGGATTGCTCGATATCGGCAAACCGCAGCCCAATGAAACTGTGGTGGTCGCCGCGGCCACCGGTGCGGTGGGCTCGGTGGTCGGACAGATTGCGAAGACTCAAGGGCTGCCGCGTGGTCGGGATCGCCGGCGGCGCCGACAAATGCGCCTGGGCCCTGGAGCAGCTCAAGTTCGACGCGTGCATCGATCACCGCGCCGCCGGACTCGCCGAGTCATTGGCGGGGGCCTGTCCCAAAGGCATCGACGTGTATTTCGAAAACGTCGGCGGCAAAGTGCTCCAGGCCGTGCTGCCGCTGATCAACGCTCACGCGCGAATTCCCGTCTGCGGCTTGATATCCCAGTACAACGAAGCGCCTCCGGACGGCGCGTCGGTGCAGGCTCTCATGCGCATCATCTTGGTCAAGCGCATCAGTATGCGCGGCTTCATCAGCTCCGACGGATTCGAGCATCGCCGAGCGGAATTCCTCGAGGCCATGGGCGCCTGGCTGCGTGCCGGCAAGGTCAAGTATCGGGAAGACGTGGTGCAGGGTCTCGAGAACGCGCCCGCCGCCTTTCTTGGGCTGTTGGCGGGCCGCAACTTTGGCAAGCTCATCGTCAGGATCGGCGCCGACGACACCACGGCGGGAGCCGCGCGTTGAATTCGGGTTCCGTAGCAGCCGAAACCGCGTTGCTCCGCGTCGCACAGATGGAAGAGGCGGATCGATTGGCGGTCGCCGCGGGCACGCCGGGCGTCGAATTGATGCGCAATGCGGGTACCGCGGTCGCGCACGAAGCGATGCGCCGGTGGCCGGCTCGTCCCGTCATCGTTCTGTGCGGGCCCGGCAATAACGGCGGGGATGGCTTCGTCGCCGCGAGCGTGTTGGCGGCATCCGGGTGGAGGGTGCGCGTCGCCTCGCTGGCGCCTCGCGAGCGCCTGCGCGGCGATGCCGCGTACCATGCCGCGCGTTGGACCGGTGCCCTCGAGGCGCTCGACCCGCGCGTGCTCGACGGCGCCGAGCTCGTGGTCGATGCGCTGTTCGGATCCGGATTGAGCCGCCCGCTCGGCGCCGACGTCGCACCGACGCTCGCGGCGGTGGCACAGCGCGGCCTGCCCGTCATCGCCGTCGACGTGCCGAGCGGCCTCAAGGGAGACACCGGGGAATCGCTCGGCGCATGCCCGGCCGACTGCACCGTCACATTCACCCGCAAGAAGCCGGGGCACGTCTTGTTGCCGGGCCGCGATCTTTGCGGCGCCACCGTGCTTGCCGACATCGGCACCCCGGCCGCGGTGCTCGATCGCATCGCGGTCGACACCTGGGAAAATGCTCCCGCGCTGTGGCGGCCGCAGCTGCCGTCGGTGACTGCCTCGAGCAACAAATACACGCGCGGACATGCGTTGCTGTGCGGCGGCTATCCGATCACCGGCGCCGCGCGCTTGGCGGCACGCGCCGCCGCTAGGATCGGTGCCGGACTCACCACCATCGCGGTTCCCGAGGCCGGACTTCCGGTGTATGCGGCGGCGCTCACCAGCATCATGGTGCGCCCGCTCGCGCAGCCCAAGGATCTTGTACGCCTATTGGCCGACGTGCGCATCTCGGCACTTCTGATCGGTCCCGGTGCGGGCGTCAAGGACGCGACCCGCGAGCAAGCGCATGCGATGCTCGCATCCGGTCGTCCGGTGGTGCTCGACGCCGATGCCATCAGCGTATTCGCGGATCGACCGCGGGAACTTTTCGACGCCGTACGAACCGCTTGCGTGCTGACGCCGCATGAAGGCGAATTCGCGCGCTTGTTCCGCACCCGGGGCGATAAACTGACGCGCGCGCGCGCGGCCGCGCGCGAAAGCGGCGCGGTCATCGTGCTCAAAGGCGCGGACACCGTCATTGCGGCGCCGGACGGTCGCGCCATCATCAATTCCAATGCCCCCGCGACGTTGGCCACGGCGGGTTCCGGGGATGTGCTCGCGGGATTGATATTGGGCCTCCTGGCGCAGGGCATGGATGCCTACCTCGCGGCCGCGGCGGCGGTGTGGCTGCATGGCGCGGCGGCCGCCGATTTCGGCCCGGGATTGCTGGCCGAGGATCTGCCCGATCTGCTGCCCGCCGTGCTGCGGCGCGTCCAGGAGCCTGTCTGACCATTTCGCGTGGAATAATCGGACGGGCTCCCAGCGTCAGGTATCGAACGTGAGCGCCTGGATTCCGCGCATCACCGTCCATACGCTCGCCATCGTATTGAGCCTCCTCACCTACGTGCTCACCACGCGCGCCGAACGTGAGCGCCGGCCGCCGTCGATCGCGATTGCATGGGTCTTGGGGCTGATTGCCATGCCCTATATCGCCTTGCCCATGTACCTGCTGTTCGGACGCAGGAAACTCAAGCGCAAGGCCTCGCCCCACGCCGAGATCTGCCCGGACACCAAGCATTGGGCGGAACACCTCATCGAGAGCTTCGGATTGCCGGCCGCCGCCCCGGCGCTGGTGCGCATGCACACAAACGGCGACGAGGCCCGAGCCGCCCTGTTCGAGCTGATGAGTCGCGCGCGTGAACGGCTGGAGATCTGCACCTTCATCTTAGGCGACGACGCCTTCGGAAAGGAAGCGACTGCGGCGATGATGACCTGCGCTGCCCGCGGCGTCAGGGTGCGATTCCTAATTGACGGCGTATGCGCGATCCAGCTGCCCAAGAGTTGGTTCGCGCGCCTGCGCGCAGCCGGAGTGCAGATCGCGATATTCAGTCCCTTGCTGGCCCGCAGGACTCCGGGTCCGCGCAATTTGCGCAACCACCGAAAATGGGCCCTCGCCGACTCGACGCTCTTGTGGGCAGGCGGTCGCAACCTTGCGGCGGAATACTTCTGCGGAGAAGACGGCGTGCCGCCATGGCTCGATCTCTCGTTCGATCTCGAGGGCCCGGTGGCGGCATCGGTGGCGGCACAATTCGAGGCGGACTGGGCTGCGGCGGGCGGCGATCCTGGCCATCGCGCCGGCACGCCCGCCGGCCATGCGCAGCGCGATGTCCAGCCGGTCCACGCCGATCCGGCCGGCGGCATGGCCGAAGGCCGGGCCCAGTTCCTGCCGAGCGGGCCCGACCAGTGCGAGGACACGGTGTACGCCCTGCTCGTCGATGCGTGCTTTCACGCGACGCATCGCATTCTCGCCGTCACGCCCTACTTCCTGCCCGACGCGGTTTTGGAAGCGGCCTTGCGCCTGGCCGCGCGGCGCGGCGTGAAAATCGATTTGGTCATTCCCTCGAAGTCCAATCATCGATTGGCCGACTTTGCACGCAATCGGTCGCTGCGCGCGCTGGGCGAGGCGGGAGTGTCGGTTCACTTGTTGCACTCCATGAATCATGCGAAGGCGGTCGTTTTCGATCGGAGCATCGCACTGTGCGGTTCTCCCAATCTCGACTCGCGCAGTCTCCTGCTCAACTATGAATCGGCGGTGGTATTTTACAGCGCGCAAGAGATAGAGTGGCTGGCCCGCTGGATCGAACAGCTGTTTCCGGACGCGCACCTCTTCGATCATCGCGCGCCGGGATTATGGCGCGATGTATGCGAAGGGCTCCTGTTGACCATTGCGTATCAATTATGACGCCCTCGCGTCGCACCGGGTGTCGGCGGCGCCGGATTATCGATCCGCCGCCGGCCGCGATAATATGGTGTCAGGGAATTACGGCGTCGCAGGCGGACTTAAGCTCCGGGTGATCGGTGGAATTCAAGGACTACTACAAAGTGATGGGCGTGCCGCGGGATGCCACCGAGGCGCAGATCAAGCAGGCGTATCGAAAGCTTGCGCGCAAATACCATCCGGACGTCAGCAAGGAAAAGGACGCCGAAGCTCGATTCAAGGAAGTCGGCGAAGCGTATGAGGTGCTGCGGAGCCCGGAAAGGCGCGCCGCTTACGATCAACTCGGATCGGGTCCCCGTCCCGGCGAGCAGTTCCGTCCTCCTCCCGACTGGGGCGCCGGTTTTGAATTCGGCGGCCCGGGACCCGGCGCCGGTCCCGGCTACGCCGATCACAGCGATTTTTTCGAAGCGCTTTTCGGCGCCGCCGGAGCCGCGAACCGTCGCCGCCGCGGCGTCGACCCGGGACGCGGCGAGGATCACCACGCCAAAGTGATGCTGGATCTCGACGCGACGCTAAAGGGCGGTTCGCGAACTTTCACTCTGCGGATTCCGGAAATCGACGCGAACGGGCACATTAGCGCGAAGGAGCGCGTGCTCAACGTGCAGGTCCCCAAAGGTATTCTCCCCGGTCAGACGATTCGGCTCGCCGGTCAAGGAGGCCGCCCGCCCGGGGAGGGCACGCCCGGCGATCTTTACCTCGAAGTCGAATTCCAACCGCATCCCCTGTATCGACTCGACGGCCGCGACTTGTATCTCGAATTGCCGGTGGCGCCGTGGGAAGCCGCGCTCGGGGCGGCCGTGAAGACGCCGACACCAACGGGCCCCGTCGATTTGAAGGTCCCGGCCGGCTCGCGCGCGGGAAGCAAATTGCGGCTAAAGCATCGCGGCATCCCCTGCTCACCGCCCGGCGACTTTTACGTGGTGCTGCAGATCGCCCTGCCCGCCGCCGCCGACGACCGGGTCAAGGCCGCTTACCGCGCGATGGCCGACGCCATGCCGTTCAATCCCCGCGCCAGCCTCGGAGTGTAAGCAAATGCCGCTACCCGATGAAGAGCCCCTGTCCGGCGATATTGTCGAGGAAACCGTCGTGCTCAGCGTGGCGGAGCTGTCCCGCGCGATGAGCGTGGACGAACGGCACATTGTCGAATTGGTGGAGGAAGGCGTGATCAGCGTGCTGCAAATCGATGCCCCCGGTTGGCGCTTCAGCGGTGCGGCGCTGCGCCGGGCGCGCATCGCACTGCGCTTGGAGCGCGAGCTGGGCGTCAATCTGCCCGGGGTGGCGCTCGCTCTCGACCTGTTGGAGGAGCTCGAGCAGTTGCGCCGCGAGCGCCGGAGCGAACGCCCATGAGCGGGCTCGAATCCGACGCCCTGGTATTCTTCGGCGCCACCGGGGATCTGGCGTTCAAGAAGATCTTCCCCGCGCTCCAGGCCATGGTGCAGCGGGGCGGGCTGCAGATTCCGATCATCGGCATGGCGCGGGCCGGCTGGAATCTCGAGCGGCTGCGGGAGCGCGCGCGCGCGAGTCTGGAAAATGCCGGCGAATTCACGGCCGAAGGTTTCGCGCAGCTATCGGCGCAGCTGCGCTACGTGGACGGCGATTACGAGAACCCGCAGACCTATCAGACGCTGCGCCAAGAATTGGGTCTCGCCACCCGCCCGATCCACTATCTCGCCATTCCGCCGAGCATGTTTGCGAGCGTCGTCAAGGGGCTGGCCAATTCCGGCTGTGCGGACAACGCGCGGGTGATCGTCGAAAAACCGTTTGGCCGCGATTTGACGACCGCGCAAGCGCTCGACGCCACGCTGCACGAGGTGTTCCCGGAGAAATCGATCTTTCGGATCGATCATTATCTGGGCAAGGAGGCGGTGCAGAACCTCGTGTACTTTCGTTTTGCCAACACGTTTCTCGAGCCGATTTGGAATCGCCAATACGTGAATGACGTGCAAATCACCATGGCCGAGTCCTTCGGCGTGCAGGGGCGCGGCGCCTTTTACGAGGAGGTCGGCGCAATCCGCGACGTCGTGCAAAATCACCTGCTGCAGGTGATCGCACTGCTGGCCATGGATCCTCCCGTGGGCCATGAGCATGAGGCCCGGCAGGCCGAAAAATTGCGGCTTTTCCGCGCCATGCGGCCCCTCGATCCGAAGGAAGTGCTGCGCGGGCAGTTTCGCGGCTACCGGGCCGAGAAAGGCGTGGCGAGGGAATCGCAGGTGGAGACCTTTGCGGCGCTGCGCCTGCATATCGACACCTGGCGCTGGGCGGGCGTGCCGTTTTACATTCGCACGGGCAAGTGTCTTCCGGTCACGGCCACCGAAGTCATCGTCACGCTCAAGGGCCCGCCGCTGGCGGTGTTCGATTCCGCCGACTCCACACCGTGCAACTACTTTCGCCTGCGGCTCAGCCCGGAGGTCGTCATCGGCACCGGCGCTCTGGTCAAGCGCAACGGCGAGGAGATGCGCGGCGAGCCCGTCGAACTGATTGCACGCCACCAATCGCCAAGCGAAAAATCCCCCTACGAGCGCCTGCTCGGGGATGCGGTGCGCGGCGATACATCGCTATTTACGGAAGACGCCTGTGTCGAAGCCGCGTGGCGCGTCGTCGATCCCGTGTTGAGCGACCCGCCGCCGGTGATGCTCTACGAGCCCGGCAGCTGGGGTCCGGCGGCCACCGCGAGGGTGATGGGCGGCGAGGAGATCTGGCATGACCCGAAACCGGAAACCACCTCCCCGTGCTGACCGATGATCTCGTCTTCTTGCTGGACGTCGACAACACATTGCTGGACAACGACCGCTTCGGCGCCGATCTTGGCGATCAATTGGAGATCGCGTTCGGCAGGGACGGCCGGGAGCGCTATTGGGCGATCTTCAGCGCTCTTCGCGAAAAATTCGGAATCGCCGATTATCTGGGTAGTTTGCAGGCGTTTCGCACCGGGCTCGACGGCGACCCGCAGCTGTTGCACCTGTCGGAGTATCTGTTGGAGTATCCGTTCTCGGAATTGGTCTTTCCGCAGGCGTTGGCGGCCGTCGCTCATTTGGGCACCTTGGGCCGGCCGGTGGTTCTGTCCGATGGCGACATCGTCTTCCAGCCGCGCAAAGTCAGGCGCGCCGGTATTTGGGATGCGGTCGACGGCCGGGTGCTCATTTACCTGCACAAGGAGCGGGTGTTGGACCACGTCCGGCAGCGCTATCCGGCAGCGCATTATGTGATGATCGATGACAAGTCCAATCTATTGGCGGCGATGAAGAGCGCCATGGGCGGGACGCTGACCACGGTATTCGTGCGTCAAGGGCACTATGCGCTGGCCGCTGGGTCGAATTCCGTAGAGCCGCCGCCGGACCGGGTGATCGAACGCATTGGCGACCTGACGACTCTCGCTTGGGGCGATTTTGAGGTGCAACCATGACGATGACGCAAAAACTGCACGAACTGGGTCAGAGCCTGTGGCTCGACACCATCACCCGCGGACTGCTCGACGACGGCACGCTGCGCAGGTACGCGAACGAATTGTCGATCACGGGGCTCACTTCGAATCCGACGATCTTCGACGAGGCCATCGCCGGCTCGTCGTTGTACGACCGCAGCATCCGGCAAAAGGCCCGCTCCGGCCTGTCCGCCGAAACCCTGTTCGTGGAGCTGGCGCTCGAAGATCTGCGCCGCGCCGCCGATTTGTTTCGCCCGGTGTTCGACCGCACCGGCGGCATCGACGGCTGGGTCTCCATGGAGGTATCGCCGCTGCTCGCCGATGATACGAGCGCGACCGTGGAGGCGGCGCGCAACATCCACCGGCTCGCCCACCGGCCCAACCTGTACGTCAAGATTCCGGGCACGCCGGCCGGCGTGCCGGCGATCGAGGCGGCCATCTTCGCCGGCGTGCCGGTCAACGTGACGCTGCTGTTCTCGCGCGAGCAATACCTGGCGGCGGCCGATGCCTATATGCGGGCCGTCGAGCGGCGCATCGCCGCAGGTCTCGACCCGCGCGTGAGTTCGGTCGCTTCGCTGTTCGTGAGCCGCTGGGACCGAGCGGTCGCCAACAGGGTCTCCGCGGATTTGCGCAATCGGTTGGGTATTGCCATCGCGATGCGGACCTATCGCGCGCATTGCGAACTCCTGGAGGGAAAGCGCTGGCGCGCGCTCGCGGCGGCGGGGGCGTACAAGCAGCGCCTGTTGTGGGCTAGCACCGGCAGCAAGGATCCGCTGGCTTCGCCCAGCATGTATGTAGAAGCATTGGCGGCGCCGGACACCATCGACACCATGCCGGAGAAGACGCTGCTGGCATTCTCCACCCAGGGACAGATCAAGTCGGTGATGCCGGCCGACGGCGGCGCCGCGGAGGACGTATTGCAGCGTTTTGCCGGTGCAAGTATCGACGTGGATGCGCTCGGCTCGACGCTGCAGATCGAAGGCGCAGCGTCCTTCGTCAAGTCTTGGACCGATCTCATGCGAAGCATCGCCGACAAGAGCGCGGCGGTGGCGGCATCATGAGCCCGCGTATCCACCCGTTGGCCGGTCAACCCGCCCCGGCGGATAGCTTGGTGGACGTGCCGCGATTGATCACCGCCTATTTCAGCGAGCGCCCGGATCCCGCGGTCGCTGCACAGCGGGTGGCCTTCGGCACCTCCGGACACCGCGGCACGTCGTTCGATTTGAGCTTCAACGAATCCCATGTGCTCGCGATCACTCAGGCCATTTGCGACTACCGCAAGCGAGACGGCATCGACGGCCCGCTGTTCATCGGCTTCGATACCCACGCGCTGTCGGCGCCTGCCTTCGCCACCGCGCTCGAAGTGCTGGCGGGAAACGGCGTCGAAACGATGACGGCGGCGGGCGATGAATACACGCCGACCCCCGCGATTTCGCATGCCATCCTGACCTATAACCGCGGGCGCACCGCCGGTCTCGCCGACGGCATCGTGATCACCCCGTCGCACAACCCGCCCGACAGCGGCGGGTTCAAATACAACCCCCCGGACGGCGGCCCCGCCGACACCAAGGTAACCGCCTGGATGGAAGCGCGCGCCAATGAACTGCTGCAATCCGGCCTGAAAGGGATCGCCCGCCTGGGATTCGCGCAGGCTCGGCGCGCCGGCACCACGCATTCGCACGACTTCATGAACGCTTACCTGGCCGACCTGGCCGGTGTCATCGACATGGAACTCATCCGCGATTCGCGCATTCGCATGGGGGTCGATCCCCTGGGCGGCGCCGGCGTGCACTATTGGGCTCGGCTGGCCGATCGCTACAAGATCGATCTGCAAGTGATGAACGACACGGTCGACCCCACGTTCCGCTTCATGTCGCTCGACTGGGACGGCAAGATTCGCATGGACCCCTCGTCACCGTATGCGATGCGCCACCTCATCGCCCTCAAGGACAAGTTCGACATCGCATTCGCCTGCGATACCGACCACGACCGGCACGGGATCGTGACGGCGAGCGCCGGCTTGTTGCCGCCGAATCATTACCTGTCGGTCGCCATCGATTACTTGTTTCGGCACCGGCCGTTGTGGAAGCCCGAGGCCGGCATCGGCAAGACGGTGGTCAGCAGCGCCATGATCGACCGGGTCGCCGCGCGGCTCGGGCGGCGGCTTTACGAGGTCCCGGTCGGGTTCAAATGGTTCGTCGCCGGACTCCTCTCGGGCGATCTTGGATTTGGTGGCGAGGAAAGCGCCGGCGCCTCCTTCCTGAGGTTCGACGGCGGCGCGTGGAGTACCGACAAGGACGGAATCACGCCGGCGCTGCTGTCCGCCGAGATCACCGCGCGCAGCGGCCGCGATCCCGCACAAGCCTACCGTGCGCTGGCGCGCGACTTGGGCGAGCCGTTTGCGGATCGCGTCGAGGCGCGCGCCACGCCTGAGCAGAAAAAGAAGCTGGGTAAAATCGATCGCGCCCAGGTCCGAAGCACGGAACTGGCCGGCGAACGCATCGATCAAATTCTCACTCACGCGCCGGGCAACGATGCCCCCATCGGCGGCGTCAAGGTCTGTGCGCCCAGCGGTTGGTTCGCCGCTCGACCCTCCGGCACCGAGGATATTTATAAGATCTACGCCGAGAGCTTTCGCGGCGAAGCGCACTTGCGCGAGATCTTGAGCGAGGCGCAGATCATCGTCGATGCCTCCTTGGCGGGAGCGTAAGGCGGCGCCACCGAGCGCCCTTTGCGGCCGTTGAGCGACTCGGCACCCAGCGACGCCGCGCCGACGGCGACCGCCAAGCGGCTGCTGCCCTGGTTGGTCGCGGTCGGCTTTTTCATGGAATCGCTCGACACGACGATTCTCAACACCGCGGTGCCGGCGATCGCGCACGCGCTCAACGTGGCCCCGCTCAGCATGAAGGCGGTCCTGGCAAGCTACACGCTGAGCTTGGCGGTCTTCATTCCGGTCAGCGGTTGGATGGCCAATCGCTTCGGCACTCGCCGGGTGTTCTCATCCGCCATCGGAATCTTCACGCTCGGCTCGTTCCTGTGCGGCATCTCGACCAATATCCATTTATTGGTGGCCTGCCGCATTCTTCAGGGTTGCGGCGGCGCGATGATGCTGCCGGTGGGACGGCTCACCATGGTGCGCACTTTCGCCAAATCGGAATTGATACGCGCCATGGGCTTCGTCGCCATCCCCGGCCTCATCGGCCCGATGCTCGGTCCGCTCATGGGCGGATTGATCATCGGCTATTTCCACTGGAGCGTCATTTTCTTCGTCAACATTCCCATCGGGCTCACCGGATTGGTTCTGGTTTACCGGCACTTGCCGAATTATCGAGCCGTGCGAAATCACCCCCTGGATATCATCGGATTGGTGCTGTTCGGCTCGGGAATCGCGTTGCTGTCGTATGTGCTCGAGGTGTTCGGCGAGCACACCTTGAGCAGCCGTGAAATCGCGGGTTTGTTGGCGATATCCGCCGCCCTGCTCGCCGCCTATGGCCTGCAATCGCTGCGCAACGCCCACCCGCTGCTGCGGCTCGGACTGATGCGAATCCGCACTTTCCGCGTGGCGGTATCCGGCAATTTGCTGACGCGGCTGGGAATAGGCGGGTTGCCGTTCCTGCTGCCGCTGCTATATCAAGTGGGCTTGGGATTCACGCCGATCCAATCGGGCTTGATGATCATGCCGCAGGCGCTCGCCGCAATGAGCTTGAAGCCGACGCTGCCGCGCATTTTGAAGCAATTCGGCTACCGCCGGGTCTTGATCGCCAACACCGTGATGCTCGGGCTCATGATCATGCTGTTCTCGACCATCGATGTCGGAACGCCCCTGTGGGCGATCGCGCTGCAAACCTTTGTCTACGGATTCTTTACATCGACGCAGTACACCAGCATGAACACGCTCGCCTACGCCGACGTGAATCAGGATCAGGCGAGCGGAGCCAGTACCATCGCGAGCACCGTCCAGCAGTTCGCGGTCAGCTTCGGCGTCGCGTGCGCGTCGCTCGCAGCCGCCTTGTTCATACCGGATCATGCTCATGCGGGCGCGGCGCTAATGATCCACGGGATACATCGCGCGCTCTTGCTGCTCGGTGCGTGGACCATCGTATCGACCATCGTCTTCGGTGAATTGAAGTCCGATGACGGGCAGGCCGTCAGCAGCCACAGGGCCGACCTGCCCGCCGGCTAGGTCCCGCGGTCCGCTATTCCTTTTTGACGGCGTGCCCGCCGAATTGACTTCGCATCGCCGCCAACAACTTTCCCGCGAAGGAATCGGTATCGCGAGCGCAGCGTTTCGAGCAGCGAGGCGCTTAGGCCTGCATCAATCCATGCTCGATAAGGCTCGCCAACACAAATGGCGCGCCGCTCGGGCCCGCGTCAGTCGTTCAGGAAAATGGTGATGCTCGAGGCGCCCTGGGTATACGTGGTTGTCGTGTAGGGGCCGATCGCGGTCATGCCGGTCGCCAACACGCTGCCGTTCAATTCCGTCTGCAACTGGGAAACGAAGGCGGCGAAGGTGACGAAATTCTCGAACGTGCCGCTCACCGCATGGCCGATGGTGAACACCGTGTTCGAGGCCGTGGCGTTCGGCACGATCAGAGGATCCGAGGCGATGCCGACGATGTCGATCGTCTGCGCGCCGACCTGTATCTCGTGCCGCGTGCGGATGCTGCCGTTGGTCCGGTCGACGGTGATTTGCGAGGGGCAAAGGGATGTGCCGTAGCATGCGAAGGGGGCCGGCGTTCCGCCGCCCCAGTCGAGGACCAGCTCGGCATTGATCGTGGTCGAATCGAGCAGCGTCGAGGCGTTGAAATCCGGAGGTGCCGCACCGAACGGCGCAACCAGGCCGGACACTTCGACCGGCGATCCCACCGTCGAATTCGTCAAGTACAGCGCACCGGTATTCACTTGGTAGTCGGCCGCACTCGCATCCTCGCCCGGCGACGGGCCGGTGCCCGCGAAAATGAAGGCGCCCATCGAACGGCCGCCCAGCCAGGTCAGGCTGAGAGACAGGTTCCCCGTGCCTTGCACCGTCACGAGGCCCGAGGCGCTCGTCGTCCCGAGCCGGGCGCGGCCCACGGTCGCATCCAAGGTGAGATTTCCGGAATTCAAGGCACTCGCCGTGCCGAAGGCGTAGATCAGCGAACCGGCGGATATCTGCTGCGTGCCGTTGGCTTCGATGCTGGCCGTCCCGAATTGAGTCACCTGCGTACCAGCGCCGATATCGATGGTGGAGGTGCCGGGAACGAAGGTATTCGCGCCGCTGTCGCTGAGCAGCGTCGCGTCCTCGATCGTGAGCGTATCGCCTTGCCGGCCCGACACGATGCCCGACACCCGATCGAAGCCCCCGCCTTGAACGCTGCTGCCCGCCAGCACCTGCGTGGCCGCGAACGACACGCTGGTCGCGGTCGTGGTCGCGCTCGTGGTGTTGACGGTGGTCGTCGGCGTGGAGCCGTCCGCGCAGGTGCTGACGCCGTTGACGGTCGTCGGCGTGGAGCCATCGGAGCATGTGAGAACGGTGCCGCTGCTCGTCGGCGTGGACCCATTGGCGCAGGTGGTGACGCCGTTGATGGTCGTCGGCGTGGAGCCGTCGGAGCAGGTGCCCGTGCCGGTCGTGGTGCTGGACTCGTTGAAGGCGCCGAACGCGACCGTCATCACGCCGGGGGTCAAGGACGCCAGCGCGTTCAGGCCCGCGGTGCCCGTTGAAGGCGCACCGTTGATTTCATACGTGGTCACCGTACTCGGTGAAATATTGAGCGGCCCCGCCTCCACGGTCGGAAAATCGAAGGGAGCGATGCCGGTGCTGAAAAACGTCTTCGCGATATTGACGCCGGCGAGCGGACCGCGGATGCGAACCGTTTTCGTGTCGATCGGACTCGCACTCGCGGCCATCAGCGGTGTGACGGTCACGGTTCGCTGAGCCAAATTGACGACGTTCGACGCCGCCAAGTTGAAATTCAAGCTGAGGCGCGACGTGTTGTGTCGGGTAATGTCCAGCTGATTGCTGGGATCGAGATCCAAGGTGAGCGTCACCTGGCCCAACGCCTGCCCGCTCGCGCCCAAGGGCGTGAGCGCGACTCCGGTGGCGCTGCCGTCGTCGTAGACGATCTCCGCGGAGCTGTAATCAACGGTGACCACCGCCTGCGAATAATTCCCCCCGGGAACCACCACGGCGCCCAGCACTTCGCTCAAATCGACCAATTTGGAAAGATCCACCGTCGTGCCCGCGGGCAGTATGGACGTTTCCTTCCGGCCGTTGGCTTTTTGCAGCTGAATCGAGGTGAGTCCGACCCGATAGGTCAGGAACGTATCCGTCGACGGCGACGATGTCAGCGTCACCACCGCGGTGCCGTTGCATGCGGCGAGCCCGATCAGCAACAAGGCGGCGAGCGGCGCCGAAAAGCAGCGGGGTTTCATGTAAATGCCGGACCTCTCGCAAGGCGAGATATTGTCGAGCTATTTTACCCTCAATAGAAGCGCGCCCCAGGCAAAGATCTGTGAAGCAGCCCGAGAATCCCCCTCACGCGTCGCCCTGCCGCGACAATCCTCCGATCGGGGAGCACAACCTCGCGACAGCGCGGTTTATGTCAAGGCGGTTATTTCCCAGGCGCCGGACCCGCGGGGGTATCGGGCGTGGCCGGTACCGAGGATCGCCGCTGCTGTTTGGCGTCCTGGCGAGCCTTTCGCGCCGCCTCTTTTTGCTTCTTCGCCTGACGATAATTCGGCTTGGCCAACTTAACTCTCCTCAAACATGCGGATGATTCGATCTTACTCTGCCTTTGGCGAAAGGCGAACCGATAAGCAATTCGAACCGCCGCCGGTCGCGATCGCCGGCAAATTGGCCCCATTCGCGATATGCGTTGATAAGATGCCGACACATGGCACATCCGCCTCATAGGGCCTGGATCGAGTCCGCGAGTCTCGGGCTAGCCGTTCTTTCGTTCATCAACCTCTTCAACTATCTCGACCGCTATGTGGTATCCGCATTGGTCGAAAGCCTGAAGCACTCCGAACTCGCGCTGTCGGACGCCAACTTGGGTTCGCTGATGTCGGGCTTTTTGATCGTATTCACGCTGGCGGCGCCCATCTTCGGCTCGCTTGGCGATCGAGGCTCCCGGCCGCGGTTGATCGCCTTCGCGGTCGCATGCTGGAGCGCAGCGACGGCGCTATCCGGCCTCGCCGGAAGCTTCGCGGCGCTGTTTGCGGCCCGCGCATCGGTCGGCGTCGGCGAGGCGGCCTACGTCACGATCGTACCGAGCCTGTTGGCCGACTATTTTCCGCGCGGCCAGCGCGGCCGGGTCATGGCGATCTTCTTCTGCGCCATCCCGGTGGGCTCGGCGCTGGGTTACGTGATCGGCGGTTTGATCGACGTGCATTTCGGATGGCGGATGGCGTTCTTCGTGGCGGGGGGGCCAGGCCTAATTCTCGCCGCGATGTGCCTTGGATTGCGGGATCCACCGCGCGGCAGCCAGGATGTGGAATGGGCCCCGGCCGCCGTCCGCACGGCCGAGGTGCATTCGGCGCCGGCAACCTCGGCGACGTATTTGGCGTTGCTGCGCAACAAGCCGTACGTTCTCACCATATGGGGGTATGCGGCCTACACGTTCGCACTGGGCGGGCTCGCGTTCTGGATGCCCGCGTTTCTCGAGCGAGTCCGCGGCATACCGCGCAGCCAGGCTACGGTGAGCTTTGGCGCCATCGTCGTGATCACCGGGTTCATCGGTACCTTCGTCGGCGGTTGGCTCGGCGACTATTGCGCGCGGCGCTCGCAGCAGGCTCATCTGTGGATTTCCGCGATGGCGACCTTGATCGCGGCGCCGTTCGCCTGGCTGGCGTTGACCACGGGATCGACGACGCTCTTCCTCGTGTGCATGATCGTCGCGCAGCTATGCATGTTCACCTCGACGGGCCCGATCAACGCCTCGATCGTGAATCTGGTGCGGCCGACAGAGCGTGCTTCGGCCAACGCGCTCGGCGTGTTCGCGATTCACTGTCTTGGCGATGTTCCCTCGCCCTGGCTGATCGGCAAAATATCGGACGTGTATTCGCTGGCGCAGGCGGTCAAGATCGTGCCGCTGGCGATCCTGATCTCGGCCGGAATATGGGCTTGGGCCGCGCGCGCTCAGCGCTTGTCGGGCGACGCCGGCGGCCACGTCTAGTCACGGAGCCCCTAGTCTCGTGCCCGGTTGATCTCGGCGAAATGGCGGTCGAAATCCGCGCGATCGACCATGTCCTCCAGATCCGAACTCAATTTGCGTTGCCAGTTCGGGTACTCATCATGCGTGCCGGGTACATTGACGGGATCGGCCATTCCCAACAGGTCCTCGATTTGCAGCGCCACCAGCGCGGGTTTGGAGCGCGCCAGATACACGTGCACCGCGTACGCGAGTGCAAGGGTGAAGGGCTCCGCAGTTGCGCCCGGACCGGCCGGTGCGAGCCCCTGCTCGCGCAGCGCCGCGAGCAGCGCCCCGCGATCGTGCTCTCGTTCACGCTCGACATCGTTGGCGATCTCGACGCTCGGGTACAGGTGCAGGCCTCGCCGCAGCTCAATATCGCGTCCCTCCCAGAAGCTGCGCAAGGTCGGCATGTCATGAGTGGTCGCGGTGGCTAGCGCCCGGCGGACCAGTTCTTCGGGACGGCGGAATCGGCCGTCCTGCTTTTCGAACAACAGAACTTTGTAATGATAGAGCCCGAATTCAGCCATGGCGTGGCGCACTTCGTCCGGCACGACGCCCAAGTCTTCGCCGACGACCATGCAGTCGCTGCGCGAACTTTCGAGCGCCAACGCCGTGAGCAGCGAATGCAGCGGATAGTGCACGTACGCGCCGTCGGTCGGGGAAGATCCCGCCGGCACCCACCACAGGCGAAACAGCGACATGACGTGGTCCAATCGCAGCGCGCCGTAGTAGCGCATGTTGTCGCGTATCAGCCCGATGAACCCCTGCAGACGCTGTGTTTCCATCGCCAGCGGATCCGGTGGCGGAATTCCCCATCCCTGGCCTTTGAGCGCCAGCGGATCCGGCGGCGCACCGATTTCGGCGCCCATGCGAAATCCGCGCTGATCCGCCCATGTCTCGGAGCCGGAAGGGTGCGCGCCGACCGCATAGTCGCCGTACAGGCCGACCGGCATGCCGAGCTCGCGGGCCAGACCCTGTGCGGCGGCGAGCTGTTCATGCGCCAGCCACTGCATGTACAAGTGAAATTCGACGTGCAGCGGATGATCCTCCGCGAAGCGCTGCACGGCGGCCGCGCTCGGCTCGCGATACTCCGCGGGCCAGCTCAACCACCCCGAAGCGGTGTCGCGTGTCGCCCGAAAATATTGGTCCAGCGCGTCGAACCGGGCATGCATCTGCAGCTGCGGGCCGCCCGCGGCGACGAAATCGCGAAACGCGGCCGCGCGGGAGGTATCGCGTGCCAGATGGCGCTCGCGAAAATCGCGGTACAGCAGTTCGAGAATCTCGAACTTGGCCTCGGCGGCGCCTCGGTAGTCCACCTGCGAAGCGGCGCGCAGTTCGCTCAACCGGCTTGCGAAATGCCCGTCGGCGACTCGCGAGCATGCGGCGGCGCATTCGCGAAACTCCGGCACCGCGGGCACCGAGATGTACAGCAGATTGAGGAAATGCCGGTTCGATGCGCTGTAAGGGCTCGCTCGCTCGGGGTCCGCCGGCGCTAGAGCGTGCAGAGGATTCAAGCCGATGAAACCGGCGCCGCGCGCCGCAAGCCAGCGGATCAGGACCTTGAGATCGTGGAAATCCCCGATACCCCAGTTCTCGCGGGAGCGCACCGCGTAGAGCTGCACGGCGACGCCCCACAGGCGCCGGCCCTCGTGAATCGCGGGCGGCTCGTAGCACTCGGGCGGGGATGAGATCACCAGACACCGCCCGCCAGGGCCGCCGGCGACGGCCACTTCCAGCTCGTGGTATCCGGCGGGCAGATCGAGCGGCAATTCGAAGCGGCGGCGCGTGATCCACGAGCCTTCGATTTCGCCGCGCCATATTTCCGGGCAATCGGCGGTCGAGAGGTGACCGGTGTGTCGCTCCCCCTGCCCCAAATCCACCGCCCACGTGAGACTGGCGCCAAAATCGCGCGCCGCAATGTTCAAATCGAACTGCGCGCGTTTGCCGCGTACGGCGGCGATGGGCGGAACAAGCCTGCGCTGCCGCTCGCTCTCCAATTGACCGATCTCGACCGCAAGCGCGGCCGCGTCTTCCAGCGCGCAGCCCATGGCGCGCAAGATGCCGGCTTTAGTCTCGAGACTGAAGTAGCGAAGTTCGCCCCGGTAATCGTAATAGGCCTCGCCGATGCCTCGCAGCCTCGCCAGCCTATCGATCAGCGAGGCGTCCAGCATTTCAACACTCCAGCAATGCGGCACAGTGCGCGGTGAGCGAATAAGGGAGCCCCGAACCGGGTCCCTGCCCCGCGGGAACGCCGCCCGCCGTGTCGAATCGGCAGACCCAGCTTTTGCCGGCCGGCGGCGCCGGCAAAATAAACGCCTGCCCGGTTTGACCGGCATTGAACAGCAGCAACAGCCGCGCCGCCGAATCGCTGCGTTTGCCGAACCAGACGCCCAGGCTGCGCAATGCCGCATCCTGCCAGTCCTCCGGCGTCATCTCCGAGCCTCGCGCATGCAGCCAAATCACATCCTTGATCCCGGCTCGCGAGACGGCCCCCTTGAGAAAGGTCTCGCGCCGGAATCCGGGATGCCCGCGCCGCAAACCCGCGAGCAGCCGCACGAAATCGACCAGATCCCGGTTGGCCTCGCACAGCCGCCAATCGACCCAGGTCAACTCGTTATCCTGACAGTACGCGTTGTTGTTGCCCTGCTGCGTCCGCGCGAATTCGTCGCCGCCTTGCAGCATCGGCACGCCCTGCGAGAGGAAAAGAGTCGCCAAAATATTCCGCATCTGACGTTTGCGCAGCGCGGATACGGCGGCATTCTCGGTGGGTCCCTCGACGCCGCAATTCCAGCTCAAATTGTGCTGGTGGCCATCGGCATTGTTTTCGCCGTTGGCCTCATTGTGCCTCTCGTTGTAGGAGACCAAATCGTTCAGCGTGAAGCCGTCATGTGCGGTCACGAGAGTGATGCCGGCCGTGGGCTTGCGGCCGTCGTGGCGGAAAATATCGCTCGACCCCGCGATGCGTTCGGCGAATTCGCCGACCTTGCCGCCCTCGCCCCGCCAAAATGCGCGCACCGCGTCGCGATATCGGTCATTCCATTCCGACCAGCCGGCCGGGAACCTGCCGAGCTGGTAGCCGCCCAATCCGACATCCCAGGGCTCGGCGATCAGTTTGATGTAGGCGAGCGAGGGTTCGTTGCGCAGGGCCGTGAAAAATGCGGATTCCGCATTGAAGCCCGTGCGCTCGCGCGCCAGCACGGTCGCCAGATCGAAGCGGAAGCCGTCGATGTGCATCTCCTCGACCCAGTACTTGAGGCAGTCGATGATCAAAGCGCGCACCTGCGGGTGCTCGCAATTGACGGTATTGCCGCAGCCGGTGAGGTTCTCGTAGTGGCGTTTGTCGTGCATGAGCCGGTAATAGACCGAATTGTCGAGCCCCTTGAAGCACAAGAACGGACCGGATTCGTTGCCCTCGGCGGTATGGTTGAACACCACGTCGAGAATGACCTCGATGCCCGCCCCATGCAGCGCCTTCACCATGGTCTTGAATTCGACCACGGCGTCGTCGACGGCATACTCGTTGGCGGGCGAGAACCAGGCGATCGGGTTGTAACCCCAGTAATTCTTAAGGCCCCGGCCGAGCAAGAACGGTTCGCTCACGAAGGATTGGCAAGGCAGCAATTCCACCGCGGTCACGCCGATCGATTTCAGGTGCTCGATGACCGGCGGCGCCGTTAGCCCGAGATACTTCCCGCGCCACCCCTCGGGAACCGCCGGATGCAGGTGGGTGAAGCCTTTCACGTGCAGTTCATAGATGACGGTATCGCGCCATGGCGTCGCCGGCGGCCGGTCGCCTTCCCAGTCGAAAGCCGAATCGATCACCCGCGAGCGCAGCGCCAGAGCCGCGGATAGCTGGCGCGCGCAAGGATCGATCAATGCGGCCGCGGGATCGAAGCGGTGACCGTTCTGCGGCTCATTCGGTCCCTGCGCGCAGAAGGCGTAGAGGGTTCCCGGACCGGCGCGGCGCGGCGACAACAGGCCGTGCCAAACATCGTCGGTGCGCGCCGGCAAGTGATAACGCGCCGACTCGGCGCCGCTCTGCGCGTCGAACAGGCACAGATCGATGCGCGTCGCGTGGCTGGAGAAGACTGCGAAATTGACGCCATCCTTGGTCCACGTGGCACCCAAGGGCTGCGGCGAACCCGCTTGAATTGACTTCACTATGTTCACGGTCCGGTGAAGAACAGCGCGCCGAGCGGCGGCAGGTCGAGCGCCAGCGCGTGAATATTGTCATGCATGGATTCAACCACCGTGTCCACCCGCGGCTGGTTGTTGTATCCGGAACCGCCGAAGCAGCCCGCGTCCGAGTCGAATATTTTGCGGTATTCTCCCGGATCCGCAACACGAATCGTGTAGCGGTCGCGGGGCACGGGGGTGGCGTTGAATATGCACAGGATCGGTGCACCCGCATCCTGGCCGGTGGGTCGCCGCTGGAATGCCCAGACGCTCGCTGCGGCATTATGTAAATCCACCCAGCGGAATCCGTCCTGATCGCAATCGCTCCCGTGTAATTGTGCATTGGCGAGGTACAGGCGGTTCAGCTCGCGCACGCAGTCGCGCAAGGCCTGATGCGCAGGATCCTGCAGCTGCGGCCAATCGAGCTGGTCGTACTCTCGCCACTCGTGGCGCTGACCGAATTCGCAGCCCATGAATAACAGCTTCTTGCCGGGATGCGCGCACATATGGGCGCAAAATAGGCGGAAATTCGCTCGTTTCTGCCATTCGTCGCCGGGCATCTTGCCGATTAACGACCGCTTGCCGTGCACCACCTCATCGTGGGATATCGGCAATATGTAGTTTTCCGACCAGGCGTAGACGATCGAGAACGTGATCAGCTGATGATTGTACTGCCGGTACACGGGATCGAGCGCCGCGTACCGCAAGGTGTCGTTCATCCAGCCCATGTTCCATTTGAAGTTGAAGCCGAGCCCGCCGTGCTCGGGCGGCCGCGTCACGCCGTCAAACGCCGTGGATTCCTCGGCGATGGTGAGGATGCCGGGAAATGCGTAATGCACGGCATTGTTCATTTGACGCAGAAAATCGATGGCTTCGAGATTCTCGCGGCCGCCGTGGCGGTTGGGCAGCCATTCGCCCGCATCGCGGCTGTAATCCAGATAGAGCATCGAGGCGACCGCGTCGACCCGAAGCCCATCGATGTGGTATCGATCCGCCCAGAACAGCGCGTTGGCGACCAGAAAATTGCGCACCTCGTGCCGGCCGTAGTTGAACACCTTGGTGCCCCATTCGTGGTGCTCGCCGAGGCGCGAATCCGCGTGCTCGTAGAGCGCGGTACCGTCGAATTGCACGAGTCCATGGGCGTCGCGCGGGAAATGCGCCGGCACCCAGTCGAGAATCACGCCGATGCCGGCCTGATGACAGCAATCGACGAAATGCATGAAATCCCGCGGCGGGCCGTAGCGTGCGGTGGCCGCGTAGTAGCCGACGACTTGATAGCCCCACGATGCGTCCAGCGGATGTTCCGCCACCCCCATCAATTCCAGATGCGTGTAGCCCATGTCCTTCGCATACGGAATCAGCTGTTCCACCGCCTCGAGCCAGCTCATGAAGGGCGGCTGCTGAGCATGCCAGGGCCGCCGCCACGAACCCAAATGCACCTCGTAGGCGTTGAGCGGCCGGCGCCGCGGGTCGGTTCGGCCGCGCATCGCCATCCATTCGCCGTCGCGCCAGGCGTGATCATCGAGGGACGTCACCACCGAACTGCTCTCCGGGCGCAGCATCATGGCGAAGCCGTACGGATCCGCCTTGTGGAACAGGCGTCCATCGCGGCCGCGAATCTCGTATTTGTATTCTGTACCGACCCCCAGCTGCGGAACGAACAACTCCCATACGCCCGAGGACGCCCGCGGCTGCAATACGTGAACGTCGCCGTTCCATTGATTGAACGGTCCGACGACGCTGACGCGGTCCGCGTTGGGCGCCCACACCGCAAATCGCGTGCCCTCGGTCGCGCCGTGGCGCGTCGGATGCGCCCCGAGCTTCTCGTAGATGCGCTGGTGATTGCCCTCGCCGAACAGATACAGATCGAAATCGGTAATCTGCGCGTCGTTCAAAGTACGGGCCTGATGCCCCAAACCCGATCCGCGTATTCGCGAATGCTGCGGTCGCTCGAGAAATAACCCATGCTCAGGCAGTTGATGGCCGCTTTGCGGCTCCATAGGTCTTCGTCGCTGTACAAGGCATCCACCTGGTTCTGCGCGGCGGCATACGCCGCGAAATCGGCAAGCACCAGGAACGGCTCGCCGTAGCTGAGCAAACGCTGCACGACCGGTTTCGCGTCGTCCGGGCGATGCGGCGAGAAGAAGCCGGAATCGATGAGATTGATCGTCGCCTGCAGCTCGGGATTTTCGTCGAGCGCCCGCCATGGCTGATAGCCGGCGGCGCGCCTGGCGGCAACTTCGTCCGCGGTGAGCCCGAAAATGAACAGGTTTTCGGCGCCCACATGATCGCGGATCTCGATATTAGCGCCGTCCAGCGTGCCTATCGTCAGCGCGCCGTTGAGCGCGAGCTTCATATTTCCCGTGCCGGAAGCCTCCATGCCCGCGGTGGAAATTTGCTGCGACAGATCCGCCGCCGGGATTATCTTTTGCGCGAGCGAGACATCGTAATCCGGAAGGAAGGCGACCCGCAGCTTGTCGCGCGCGTTTTGGTCCGAATTGATGGTGCGCGCCACATTGTTGATCAGCTTGATGATGGCCTTGGCCATCGCATAGCCCGGGGCGGCCTTGCCCGCGAAGATCACCGTGCGCGGCACGATGTCCGCGCCGGGGTTTTCGCGCAGGCGCCGGTAGCGCGTCACCACGTACAGCAAATTCAACAATTGGCGCTTGTACTCGTGGATCCTCTTCACCTGCACGTCGAACATCGAATCGATGTTGATCTCGATGCCGGTCCGGCGCATCACCTCGTCCGCCAACCGCTGCTTGTTGGTGCGCTTGATCCCGCGAAAATGCCGGCGAAACTCCGGCTCGTCGGCGGCGCCGAGCAATCGGCCGAGCTCCTCGAGGTCGTTTTCCCATGCATACCCCAGGCGTTGCGTCAGCAGCGCGGCGAGGCCGGGGTTCGACTGCTTCAGCCACCGGCGCACGGCAATGCCGTTGGTCACATTGATGAATCGATCCGGATACATCTCGGCAAAGCCGGCAAAAACGCTCTTGCGCATGAGATCGGAGTGCAGCTGCGCCACGCCGTTGACGCGGCGGCTGCCGATGACCGCCAAGTGCGCCATGCGCACCCGGCGCTCGCCGTCCTCGGTGATGATGGACAGGCGCCGTTCCCGCTCCGGATCGTTCGGGTAGCTCGACGCCGACCGCCTGCAGAAAATCGCCGTTTATCAAGTAAATGATCTCCAGATGCCGCGGCAGCAGTCGCTCGAACAGCGCGACCGGCCAGGTTTCGAGCGCCTCGGGCAACAAGGTGTGATTGGTGTAGGCGAATACGCCGGTGGTGATCTGCCAGCTCTCGTCCCAGGTCAAGCCGTGCTCGTCGATCAGCAACCGCATCATTTCGGCGACCGCCAACGCCGGGTGGGTATCGTTCATTTGTATGGCGATCGCCTCGGGCAGCGACGCGAGCGTGCGCCCTTCGCTCAAATGCATCGCCAGCATGTCCTGCAGGCTGGCGCTGACGAAGAAGAATTGCTGCTTGAGGCGCAGCTCCTTGCCCTGCGGCGTGGAATCGTCCGGGTACAGCACCCGGGATAGATTCTTGGCGTCGATTTGCTCGCGCACGGCCGTGGCGTAATCACCCGCATTGAAGGCCTCGATGTGGAACGGCGTAATGCCGCGTCCCGACCAGAGCCGCAGGTGATTGACGGTGGGGCTGCGGTTGCCCGGAATCAGCTGATCGAAGCCGATGGCGTAAACATCCTCGGTGTCGACCCAGCGATGCGGT
The DNA here is from genome assembly GCA_963813755.1 of uncultured Gammaproteobacteria bacterium. GTDB lineage: Bacteria > Pseudomonadota > Gammaproteobacteria > Steroidobacterales > Steroidobacteraceae > Bog-1198. Next base: position 256,419 of record CAWEZY010000004.1, read on the forward strand.
TCGCCCGCTTGCGCGCCCGGCGGCGCCTCGCTGCGGCCGCCGAAGTGCACCACATAGCGCACGTTGCCGCGCGGCGTCTCCCACACATTGCGCAATCGCAGCCAGGTGCTGGCGATTTCGCGCTGCCCGCCGTCGCTCGCCCAAGACCTGCGTAAAAATGCCGTAGTCGTAGCGGATGCCGTAGCCGATGGCCGGGTATTGAAGCGTCGCGAGGGAATCCAGGAAGCACGCCGCGAGGCGCCCCAAACCGCCGTTGCCCAAACCCGGGTCCACTTCCTGGGCGGCAATGTCATCGAGCTCGTGCCCCATGTCGCGCAGGGTCACGCGCGCCTCGTGCACCAGATCCGCGTCCAGGGAGTGCAAGGCGTTCAACAGCGAACGCCCGGGCAGGTACTCGACCGACAGGTAACACACGCGCTTGACGCGCGCATTCGCCACGCGGCGCTGGGTCGCGAGCCAGCGCAGCGACAACTCCTCGCGCACCGCGATCGACAAGCGCATCGTAGATGTCCCGCGCCGTGGCCTGATCCGGATTCTTGCCCATGGCGCGCGTCAGACGATCCAGCAACGCCGCCCGCAGCATGCCAGGTTGAAGAGCCACGTTGGTGCGCGCCGCGGTCTGTGTGCCAATGTCATTCATGATTACGCGGTATTATAGGGGCTTGGCCGGCTGCGGGCGCTAAAACTCTCTATTACGGAGCATATGTTGACTTCCCCTGGACTTGCCATCGGCATCGATGTCGGCGGCTCATCGATCAAGGGCGCGCTGGTCGACCTGCACAGCGGCAAGTTTGCGAGCGAACGCTTCAGCACGCCGACACCGGCTCAAGACTCTCCCGAAACGCTGCTTGAGGCGCTCGCCGCCGTGGTCGCGCACATGCCCGGCGCGCATCCGGTGGGGCTGGCGTTTCCGAGCGTCATCCTGGGGGGCAGGGTACGCACCGCGGCGCATCTCAACAAGGCCTGGATCGGGGTAACCCTTACAAAGATCGCCGCCGAGCGCTTGCAGCGCGAGGTCGTCGCGATCAACGACGCCGATGCGGCGGGCATTGCCGAAATGCGCTACGGCGCGGCGCGCGATGCGCCCGGCACGGTGCTGCTGCTGACGCTCGGCACCGGCATCGGCAGCGCGTTGTTCATCGACGGCCACCTCGTGCCGAACACCGAATTAGGTCACCTCGAAGTGCGCGGCCGCGAGGCCGAGCTGCGCGCCGCCGGTCGCATAAAGGTGGAAAAGAACTTAGGCTGGGATGCGTGGACGGACGAACTCAATCTCGTGCTCCAGGAAATGCACAAGCTGCTGTGGCCGGATCTGATCGTCCTGTGCGGCGGCATCACCGACGAATCCGAAAAATTCATGGGCAAACTGCGCTGCGAAGCGCGGCTGTGCGTGGGGGCGCTGCGTGCCGATGCCGGCATTGCGGGCGCCGCGTTGGCGACGACGCTTGCCTCCGCCGCAACGGGCGCAGCGGCAATCATGAGTTGAGGAACCGTTGCGCCGAGATTGGCTGATCGCGGGTTTGGCGTTGATTTTGGTCGGCTGCGTCACGTCGCGGCCAGGCCCCCATGGCGCCGCCCCACCCGCTGCGGTCAATGCCCCCAAGGCCGCTCAGCCCTTGGAAAGCCAGGCGCTGATGATCGATAGCGCGATCGCGATGCTCGGCCAACCTTATCGATTTGGCGGCTCTGCACCGGGCGGTTTCGACTGCAGCGGCTTGGTGGTGTACGCCGCGGACAGCGCGGGGATCCGCTTGCCGCGAACCGCTCAGGAACAACTGCGCGCCGGCGTGCCCGTCGGCCGCCGCGCGATCAAGCCCGGGGACCTCGTATTCATGCATCTCGCGCACAAGGAGCTGCACGTGGGCATCTCGCTCGATGCCGATCGCTTCATTCACGCGCCCTCCACCGGCGGCCTTGTGCGGATCGATTCGCTCGCGGCGCCGCCCTACTCGAACGCCTTCTTCGAGGCGCGGCGCCTCATCGATGTTGCCGGCGAACCCTCGCGCTAGCGGCCCGCGATCTCCACCGCCTCGCTGGCCGCGGCGGCGAACTGCAGGGAGGCGAGCCGCGCGTACAGCGGGCATTGCTCCAGCAATTCGGCGTGCGTGCCGACCGCGATCTTGCGCCCGTGATCCATCACCACGATGCGATCCGCCTTCAGCACGGTCGCGAGGCGGTGGGCGATGATGATGGTGGTGCGTCCCTGCATGAGCTTTTCGAGCGCATGCTGCACCAGCCGTTCGGACTCGGCGTCGAGCGAACTCGTGGCCTCGTCGAGCAGCAGAATCGGCGGATCCTTGAGGATCGCTCTGGCGAGCGCGATGCGCTGCCGCTGGCCGCCCGATAAGCGGGTGCCCCGCTCGCCGAGGAAGGTGTCGTAGCCTTGCGGGAGCTTGCGCAGGAATTCGTCCGCGGCCGCGGCAACGGCGGCGGCCTCGATTTGCGCCTCGCTCGCATCGGGTCGTCCGTAGCGGATGTTCTCCCGTGCGCTCGCCCCGAACAGCACCGTGTCCTGCGGCACCAGACCGATCTGCGCCCGCACGTCTTCGGGCCGCAGCTCGTTGAGCCGCACCCCATCGATCGATATTCGGCCGGAATCCGGATCGTAGAAGCGCAGCAACAGCTGAAATGTCGTGCTCTTTCCCGCGCCCGAGGGGCCCGACGAACGCGATGGTCTCGCCCGGGGTCACGTCCAGACTGAAATTGGCGAGCGCGAGAGATTCGGGCCTCGATGGATAATGGAAATTGACGTTGTCGAAGCGGATCGCGCCGCGCACCCGGGGCGGCAGGGTCGCGGGCCGCGGCGGTGCGCCGATGGCCGGTCGCGCCTGCAGCAGTTCCGCGAGCCGTTCCATCGCGCCGGCGGCACGCTGCAATTCGCCCCACATTTCAGTGAGCGCCGCGGCAGAGCTGCCGACGAAAGCGGCATACAGCAGGAATTGAGCGAGTTGACCCCCGGTCATGGTGCCGGCGAGCACTTGATGGGCCCCCAACCACAGCACGTAGGTGATGCCGGCGAATACCAGCATGATACCGACCGCCGTCAGCGCAGCCCGAACCCGCGTGCGGCGGATGGCGGCGCCAAAGCTGTCCTCGACCGCCTTGCGGTACCGCTCGCTTTGCAGGTCTTCCAGGGTAAACGCCTGCACCGTTTGAATCGCGTTCAAGGTCTCGCCGGCGAGCCCGCTGGTGTCGGCAATGCGATCCTGCGAGGCGCGGGACAGCCCCCGTACGCGGCGGCCGATGACGATGAGCGGTGCCACCACCAGGGGAATCAGGATCAGGATGACGCCCATGAGCTTCGCGCTGGTAGCCCCCAGCAGGATCAGCGAGCCGATCAGGCTCAAGGTGCTGCGCAGGATGATGGACAGATTGACGCCCGAAATGGATTGCACCAGGGTGGTGTCGGTCGTCAGACGCGACAGGACCTCGCCCACCCGCGTGGTTTCGTAAAATAGCGGATCCATGCGGATGACTCGCCGATACACGGCCGCGCGCAAATCCGCGACCACTCGTTCGCCGACCCAGGTCACCAGATAGAAGCGCAATGCGGCAAAAGCCGCGAATATGACCGCCGCCGCCAGAAAGCCGATGAAAATCCGGTTGGTGGTGCCGGCGTCCTTGGCGGCCAGCACGTCGATGACGCGCCGCAGCGCCATCGGCAACGCGAGCATGGCCACGCTGGCGACCAGCAAAGCGCTCAAAGCCGCGGCCATCATGGCGCGATAGGGCCTCAGAAACGGCAGCAGAGTGCGCAAAGGCGCGAGCGATTTGGCGCGTGGACGGTCAGCGGTGGCATTCATGCCGGTCATGATCCCACAACGCGCCGGCGCCGTGCGCCGGGCGTTGCCTAAACGCGCACTCACGGCGCGAATTTACCTAGGTGGATTCAATTGCCTTTCGCGGCATGGATGGTTATGGTGCGAAAGCCAACGGCGAAACTATAAATCTATGCGGCGTTGTCCGATACGGCGAAATGCCCGGCAATGCAAGAGGGGTAGCATCATGCGGGTATTACCGCAAAACCATTTGTTGCTTGTGCGAGACCTACGGGCCTGGGCTGCGGCCCTGACACTGGCCGGCTTGACGGCGGGCGGATCCGGTCTCGCCCCCGCGGCGAATGCCGCCGACACCGCTCCAGCCGCACCAGCCGCGGCCCAGGAAGCGGCCGAGGTTTCAGGTCCGCTGCAGGAAATCGTGGTCACCGCGACCCGCCACGAGGAGAGCTTGAGCAAGGTCCCGATCAGCGTCACGGCGCTGACTCAGGAGGCGATGGACGTCCGCGGCATCAAGGACATCTTGGATGTCGCGCGCTTCACGCCCGGCATCAATATCGACAACTCCGGCACCAACAACATCTCGATCCGCGGCATCTCCTCCACCGGCGGCGCCGGCACCACCGGCATCTACATCGACGACACGCCGATCCAGATGCGCGCCCTGGCCTTCAATCCCGACGACGCGCTGCCGCAAGTCGTTCGACATCGACCGCGTCGAGGTGCTGCGCGGACCCGCAGGGCACGCTGTTCGGCGCCGGCTCCGAAGGCGGCACGGTGCGCTACATCACGACGCAGCCGAGCCTGACCAAGACCAGCATCTACGGCCGCGGCGAAGTCTCGTACACGCAGGGCGGCGAGCCGAGCTACGAGGCGGGCATCGCGGCCGGCGGTCCGCTCATCGACGGCACGCTCGGGGTGCGCGTGCACGCGTCTGGTACCGCGACGACGGCGGCTGGATCGACCGCGTCGATCCAACCGCGGCCGATCCGCTGAACGCCGTCGTCGACAAGCAACGCCAACCACGCCGAGACGCTAGCTGGTGCAGGCTCGCGGGCCTGTGGGCGCCGAGCGAGCAACTGGACGGTCACGCCGAGCTATCTACTACCAGAACCGCGACGCGCACGACATCAGCAACTATTGGCCGATCTACTCCGAACCCGGGCAGCGATCAGCTACGTCAGCGCCAACCCGACGCAGCGCACTATGCCCGACACGTTCTACCTGCCGGCGCTGAAGATCGAGGGCGACTTCGACGCGTGTCAACCTGATCTCCAATACCTCGTACTATCACCGCAAGGAGACAGACCGGTTACGACGGCACGCTATACAACCTGGGTTTCTACCAGCAGTGCCGTCTCCGCTACCGGTGTTCGGCTGTCGTTACCCGGAGCTTTCCGCTGCTCGACGGCACGGCATGCACCTGCCGGCGGGCGCGACCGAACTACCGCTCGCCCGCCACGGTCGACAACAGCCAGCAGAACTTCACCCAGGAAATCCGCCTGCAGTCGAGCGATCCGAGCGCGCAGCTGATCTGGACCACCGGCCTGTTCTTCAGCTCCAATCGCCAGACCTACCTCGAGCAGATCCACGATCCGATGCTGAACGAGCTGTCGCTGGCAGGCGATCGCGGGCCTGCCCTACACGGATTTCTTCTGTTACACCGATGCCAACGGCAACACGTCCAGTGCACCTACGATCCGGCGCTTCCCGAACGACTCGTATTTCCTGCAGACCCATGCCCAGGACAAGCAGCTGCGCCTGGTTCGGCGAAGGGACCTACTCCTTCACCGATCAGCTGCAAGGCTGACCGTCGGGGCTGCGCTACTCGAAAACCGAGTACTCGTTCAACACCCTGACCGGCGGCCCGCAGCTGTTCCTGCCGCCGCAGCCGAACAGCGGCGACAAGAAGGAGAACTCCTTCACGCCGCAAGGTGAGCCTGCAGTACCAGAACGATCCGAACAACCTGTACTACGCCACCTACGCCAAGGGCTTCCGCCCGGGCGGCGCCAACAATCCGGTGCCGCAGGCGGCCTGCGCCCCGGACTTCCAGAACTTCGGCATCACGCAGGCGCCGGCGACCTACAACTCCGACACCGTGGACAGCTACGAGATCGGCGCCAAGAACAACTTCGACAACCGCGTGAAGATCGCGAGCAGCATCTACTACATCCGCTGGAACAACATCCAGCAGACCGTGGTGCCGCCCGATCTGCCAGATCTCGTTCATCACCAACCTCGGCCAGGCGGTCGCCAAGGGCGCGGACATCCAGGCTGAAATCGCCGTGACCGACAGCCTCACGGCCGAGCTGACCGCCGGCTACACCGATGCGCGCTACACCGAGGCACTCGCGGTTCTCGCCCGTCGGAGACCGACGCCGATCGTCGCCGAACGGCGATGCCATCGTCGGCCAGAGCGGCCAGCCGGGCGCCGCCCGGTCACCGCCGTCGATCGGCCTCGAGTACAAGTTCACGCTGTTCGACCACGAGTCGTTCGTGCGGGTCGACGACGAGTACCAGGGCGCGCCCAAGTGGAGCGGCGCCGAGCCAGGATCCGAACACGCTGCAGTACGATTCGGCCAACTACACGCTGTCGTCGACCAATTTCGCGTCGGCTGCGCGGCGGCATGAACTTCGGCGAGCTGCAGGTCGAGGCGTTCGTCGACAACCTCACCGACTCGCACACCATCACGAACTACAACTGGTCGATCGATCCGGGTCGCCAGGCACCAGCCGCCTGCAGCGCGACTTCACCTTCCGCCCGCGCACCTTCGGCCTGACCTTCATCTACCGCAGCAAATGAAGCGTGCGCCGCGCACGATCGGCGCCGTAGGGCGCGGCGCAACAACGCGTCCTCGGCCGCAGCGAACGCGCATGCGGCGTGGCCTCGTAGGGTGGCTCCACGGGCGCCTTACACGCGTATGCAATTCGGCGTACGCTGGTTGCACAGCCTTTATCCGGCGATGCTACTGTCGGCGGATATCGCGAGTCTATCTGACCATATAACAAATCGTGGGGATATGATGCCAGCCACTCACTCGAAAGCGATCACCGGGCCTACGCGCCCCATCCTTGTTGTTTTTCGGCACTCTTGATGTGCGCGAGCATGCTGGCGACGGCGTCGCGGTGGCCAACGGGGCGAATCCGACCGAGACCGTGGCCCCGGCCGCCACCAGCGCCGCCGGCTCCCGCGGGCGCGCTGGAGGAAATCGTGGTCACGGCCACGCGGCGCGAGGAGAGCATCAGCAAGGTGCCGATCAGCATCACCGCGCTCAACCAGGACACGCTCGATCAGAAGGGCATCCGGGACTTCACCGAATCGTGCGCTTCACGCCGGGCGTGTCCATCGACACCACGGGCACCAATGCGATCTCGATCCGCGGCATTTCCTCCTCCGCCGGCGCCGGCACCACCGGCATCTACATCGACGACACGCCGATCCAGATGCGCGCGCTCGGCTTCAACCCGGACGACACGCTGCCGAAGACCTTCGATCTCGACCGCGTCGAGGTGCTGCGCGGTCCGCAGGGCACACTGTTCGGCGCCGGCTCCGAGGGCGGCACGGTGCGCTACATCATGACGCAGCCGAGCGTCACCCAGGAATCGACCTACGTGCGCAGCGAGGCTTCGTATACGCAGTACGGCCAGCCGAGCGGCGAGGCAGGCATCGCGCACGGCGGCCCGATCGTCGACGGCGTGCTCGGCTATCGCGCGAGCGTCTGGTACCGCTACGACGGCGGCTGGATCGACCGCATCGACACGACGACGGGCGACATCATCGACGAGCAACTGCCAATCACGCGAATACCATGGCGGCGCGCCTCGCGCTGCTGTATCAGCCGACCGACAACGTCAAGGTCACGCCGAGCATCATGTATCAGAACAAGCAGCAGCATGACACTGTCGACCTACTGGCCGGCGTACTCGAATCCCGGCAGCGGGCCGTTCAACAACGCGACGCCGGAGCTGATCCCGATCCCCGATCGAGTACTACCTGCCGGCGCTGAAGATCGCAGGTGGATTTCGCGCACGGTGACGTTCATCTCGAACAGTTCGTACTACTCACCGCAACGAGCACGGACTCCTACCAGGGCACGGTGTACGACCTCGCGTTCTATTCAGGCGCTCGGCTGGCCGAACGCGCTGTATGCCGGCGCCCCCGCCACTCGGCTGCGGTTCGGCCTCGACCACGCCGACGGAGCCCTGCTCCTGGTATCCGCTGCTCGACGGCACGCGGCATCCACATGCCGCCGGGCTTCGCCGAGCTACGCGACGCCGAACACCATGACCAACCAGCAGCGCTCCTGGACGCAGGAGTTTCGCCTGCAGTCGAACGACCCCGACGCCGCGCGTGAAGTGGACCGCGGGCGTCTTCTGGCCGCTGGCGCAGGAGCTCAGCATCGAGCAGCTGAACGATCCGCAGCATCAACCAGCTGTTCCACGGCGCTCGTACGGCGCTGATCCAGCTGCGTTTGACGGCATCTCCGGCTCCCTTCTACTATCTGCCACGGTCCGGGCACTCACTGCTCGCGTCGGCCGCCGATCCCGAATTGCGATATCTACTACAACAACAACAACAGCTATGACCGGCAGATCGCGGGCTTCGGCGAGGCGACCATACAAGCTCGACCGACCGGCTATCTCGGTCACCGCCGGCGCGCGCGATTCGCAAGATCGGCTTCTCGCTCGAATCACTACGCCAACGGCTACGAGAACTACGGCCCGGGCTACTCCGGCGGCTCGGCAACGAGTCGAACACTGCGTTCACGCCGCAGCGCCGGCCTAACTTTCAGGTGGACCACAACAATCTGTACTACTTCACCTATGCCAAGGGATTCCGTCCCGGCGGCTTCAATCCGCCGCTGCCTCCCGGTCTCTGCGGACGCCGGGCCTCATCGCCGACGGCTTTCCGAACGGGGCGCCGCTGACCTACAGACCGCGACAACACCCAGAGCTACGAGATCGGCTCGAAGAACAACTTCACCAACCGCTTCAAGATCGCCACCAGCGTCTACTACATCAAGTGGAACGACATCCAGCAGAACGTCTACGTCGCGGGAAACTGCGGCTTGCAGTTCACCGACAACCTGGGCACCGCGGTGGCCAAGGGCTTCGACATGCAGGCCGAGGCGGAGCTCGGCGGCGGACTCTCGGTCGAGTTCTCGGCGGGCTACACCAGCGCGCGCTTCACCAAGGACTCGGTCAGGCGGGCTCGCCATCAACGGCGATGCGATCTCGGGCAAGGCGGCGATCAACTACGCCCCCGGCACGAACCCGCCCTGGACCGATCGCGCTCGGCCCGCAATACGATTTCAAGGTCTTCGAGCACGACGCCTTCGTGCGCGCCGACTGGGAATACACCAGCCGCAACCCGTGGCTCGCGCCGGTGCAGGATCCGCGCAGCAGCCAGTACGAATACGGCTACTCCTACACGCTGCCCGCGACCAGCTTCACCTCGGTCACGCGCCGGCATGAAGTTCGGCAGCTGGCAGATCTCGGCGTTCTGCGACAACTTGTTCGATGCGCACCCGGTCATCAACTACGCGCAGGCGCAGGCCGACTCGTTCAACCCGGCCGGACCGCCGACGCCGCAGCAGAACAACTACACGTTCCGCCCGCGCACCTTCGGCATCACGGCCACCTTGCACCTGTGAACGATAAGGACGCCTCCGCACCGCAGGGTGCGGAAGCGTCGTGACCAGGCGGGCTCGAGTCGCGATCGGCCTCACGCCACCGCGCGCGCCGACTCCCGCCCGTGGCGTCCTTGACCGCGGCGGCGAGGATGTTCAATCCCTCCTCGAGCACCGCATCGGGAATGGTGAGCGGCGCGAGCAATCGCACCACATTCGCCTCGGTGCCGCAGGACAGCAGGATCAATCCGCGCTTCTCCGCGTGCGCCAGGATCGAGGCGGTGAGCTCCGCATCCGGCTCCTTGGTGGTCGGATCCTTGACCAGTTCGAAGGCGACCATCGCCCCGAGGCCGCGCACATCGCCGATGCACGGCACGTTCCTTGGCCAGGCCTTGAAGCCGTGACTGCATCTTCTGTCCCACGCGCGTCGCGCGGGCGCACAGATCCTCCGCTTCGATCACATCGAGCACCGCATGAGCCGCCGCGATGCTGATCGGATTGCCGCCGTAGGTTCCCCCGAGGCCGCCCGGATGCGCGGCATCCATGATGCTGGCCCGGCCGATCACGCCGGAGAGCGGGAAGCCGCCGCCCAAGCCCTTGGCCACGGTGATCAGATCGGGCACCACGCCCGCATGCTCGATCGAGAACATTTTGCCGGTGCGCGCGATGCCGCCCTGCACCTCGTCGGCGATCAGCACGATGCCGTGTTCGTCGCACAGGGCGGCGCAGCGCGCGCAGGAACTCGAACGGCGCCACGTTGAAGCCGCCCTCGCCCTGCACCGGCTCGATCACGATGGCGGCGACCGCCTTCGGATCGACGTCGCCGTGGAACAGCCGGTCCAAATCGGCGAGCGCCTGCTCGGTGGTGATGCCGCGGTAGGGCTGCGGGAATTGGGCGTGATACACCTCGGCGGGAAACGGCCCGAAGCCGCGCTTGTAGGGCATGACTTTGCCGGTGAGCGCCATGGTCATCAGCGTGCGGCCGTGAAAGCCGCCGGAGAATGCGATGACCGCGGAGCGCTTGGTGTGGTAGCGCGCAATCTTGACGGCGTTCTCGACCGCCTCGGCACCGGATGACAGGAACAGGGATTTCTTCGCAAAATCGCCGGGCGCGAGGCCGTTCAGCCGCTCTGCAAGCCGCACATACGACTCGTAGGGCGCGACGTGAAAACAGGTGTGCGCGAAGCACTCCGCCTGCTTCGCGACCGCCGCCATGACACGGCGGGTGACGGTGGCCGGTATTGAGCACCGCGATTCCGGCGGCAAAATCGATGTAGCGCCGGCCATCGGCGTCCCACAGCTCGGAATTCTCGGCCTTGACCACGTAGATGCCCTTGGTGCCCACGCCGCCGGGCACCGCCGCCGCCTTGCGGGCCTTGAGTTCAGCTGATTTCGACATCGCTTATCCCCCTAAAAATACGCAATCGTCGGTCGCCGAACGGTATCATTGGGCCACGGATATTGAGCAAAGCTGGGATGATGAGGATGGCGGCAATGAGCGGGGCGACGGCCTATGAACGCGGCAACGCGTAGGCCAGGTTGAAGCATGGCGCTGCCGTGCGAAACCCGAGGCGCCCGGCGGCACGCTGCAGGTGCGCGTGCTGCGCGCCGCGCTCGATACCTGCGGTCGAAAAGGACGATCGGGTGGCGGTCGAGGCGCCGCTCGAATTTCAGCTGCACCACCCCGCCTTGGGAGCGGAGCCGGCATCCTTCGGCACGACCATGCGGACGCCGGGCGACGATGAGCAGCTCGCCGCCGGATTGCTGTACGGCGAAGGAATCATCAACGGGGCCTCCGACATCGAGGCCATCGAATCGAGCACCCGCCGGCCCAATGTGGTCAACGTGCGCCTGCGGCCGAGCGTGGCGCATCGAGGTGCAAATGCCCGCCCGGCGCTTCTCGGCCGGATCGAGCTGCGGGGTGTGCGGCACCACCTCGCTCGATGCCGCCATCGCGCGCGCGGCCGCCACGCGCATACCGGCCACCGGCAGCGTGGATCTGCGGGTGCTGCTGCGCTCTTCCCGCCGCATGCGCCAGGCGCAGTCGAAATTCGGCGACACCGGCGGCATTCACGCCTCGGCGCTGTTCGATTTCCAGGGGAAGCTGCTGAGCGTCGCCGAGGACGTGGGCCGGCACAACGCCTTCGACAAACTCGTCGGCGAAAATCTGCTCGCCGGGCGCTTGCCGCTCTCGAACCGCGTGGTGCTCCTGAGCGGCAGAGCGAGCTTCGAACTGGTGCAAAAGGCGCTGCGCGCCGGCGTTGCCGTACTCGCCGCCATCGGCGCACCCTCGAGCCTCGCGGTCAATCTGGCGGTGGCCTCCGGCCTCACGCTGGTGGGATTTTTGCGTGAGACGCAGTGCAACGTCTACGCCAATCCACAGCGCCTGACGGGCATCGGCAGTCCTGCCCCCATCGGCGCCGAGGGTTGACGAGCGGATCGGCTACGGAGGGATCGACTACCGGACGGTATAGCCGCGCCCTTGCAGGCAGGCGGCAAAGGCGTTCAGGTAAGCCTGGGCTCCCGCCTGCGCGTTCGCTGCGGCTTGATTGACCTGCTGCTGAGCCTGTTTGGCTTGCGACTGGGCATTGGCGTCCGCAGCCGAGCCGATGATGGCGCCCGTGGCCGCTCCCAGCAGGAAGCCGGCACCGGAATTGTAGGGACCGGCGACGGCGGAACCTACTATCGCGCCGGCGACGGCGCCGGTGGCCGTGGCCGCCCCTGGCGGAGGCGCAGGCTGCACCACGACTTGCTGGTAAGGGCTCTGGCGGCTGGGATCCACACCCGTTTGCTGCACTGCCCATACATGGCACTCATAGCGGTCCCGAGCGATCTGCTCCTGACTTTGGCCATTGGCTGGATAGACGAACACTTTCGGCGGCGGCGGCGTCGGCACCATGACGGTGCGAGGCGGCGGGGCCACCACACAGGCGGCTATCCCAAGACTCGCGGCAAGCACCGCCGAGGCCCGTGACAATACCCCCACCGGATGTCGAAAATCGTAATAATTTCATTGGCTTAAAAAAACCTCCACGCCCTTCAACCAGAAACGTTTGGGCGCCGCTGGGTTGACAGCAATTGCCGGCGCATAGTTCGGTGCCGGCCGCCCGGTTTCAAGGCTTGGAGGGCTTGCGAAACTTGAAGATGAATTGGTCGGTCCTGCCGCGGATCGAGGGGTCGAAGACCTTTGCCGTGTGCGGATCGTTCGGCTGGCGCAACAGCTCGCTGGCGGCCACGAACTCGAAACCGGCGGCCAGCACTTCGCGCATCACCGCCTTCGGGTCGATTCTATGTAAGGTCGACGTCTCGCCGGTCCCCGTGCCCGGCGCGCCCGCGTGATCCAAGACCAGATAAATCCCGCCGGGTTTCAACGCCTCGAACACCATCTGATTGAACACCGTGACATCGAGACCGGGGAAATTGTGCAAGTCATGATAGTTCTGCGACGTCCACACCAAATCGACCGGCACCGGAGTCGAGAGTTGACTGAACTGTTCGGTCACCACGCTCACGTTGGAGTAATGAGGGTCGGCGGCCAATGCGCGCACGCGCGCCGAGAAATCCGGCGTATTCGCCGCCGCATCCGGCGCCGGAGCGGGCACCAATGCATAAATGTGGCCGGTGGCTGCCGACGATCTTGCTCATGATGCGGGTGAAGTAGCCGCCGCCCGGCAGCAATTCGGCGATCTTGTCCCCCGGCTTGACGCCGGCGAATTGCAGCACTTCCGCCGGCTTGCGATTCGCATCGCGCTCGGTGTCGGCTGCAGGGCGGTTCGGATCGGCAACAGCCGCCGCGATGTACTCCGGAATTTCGGCCGCGGGCGCTCGTGCCGCGGTCAACGCCAAGGCACTCAAAAGCGATGCGGCCAGAAATACGTGATGGCGAATCATTGCAATCTCCCGTCAAGGCGGTTAGGCGCGCTGCGCAACTCCTTGGGATTCTACCATCTGCAGGCCGGACGCATGGCCGTCGGGCATTTCGCGCAAGTGTGCGGCAGCGCCGTGATACGGGTCCGCGTATGATTGTGCCGGCACAAACCGCCAAGGCGTCGCGCATGAGTCTCAGTGTTTTCGATATTTTCAAGATCGGCATCGGCCCATCGAGTTCCCACACCATGGGGCCGATGAACGCGGCGCGCAGCTTCGCGCTGCTGCTGGCCGATCGCGACCTGCTCGGGCGTACCGCGCAGGTATCGGCTCAACTGTACGGCTCGTTGGCGCTCACCGGTCGCGGCCATTGCACCGACCGCGCGATTCTATTGGGGCTCGAGGGCCTGCGCCCGGACACCGTCGACCCGGCCGTGATCGAGCCCACCTGGACGAGAATCCGCACCAGCGGGCGGATTCGGCTGCTGGGCCTCCACGAAATCGCCTTCGACGTGCCGCTCAATCTGCTGTTCCACGTCGATCAAGTGCTGCCGGGACATTCGAACGGGATGCGCTTCACCGCCCATGACGCGGCGCTCGGCGTATTGGCGCGCGAGGAGTATTACAGCGTCGGCGGCGGATTCGTCGTGCAGGCGGGCGCCGAATCAGGCGCCGGCGAGGCACGGCCGACGCCGCCGTACGAGTTCGATTCCGGGGCGCGCCTGCTCGAACTATGCCGGCAGCAGGGATTGGAAATCCACGAATTGATGCTGGCGCGCGAACGAACCTGGTATGGCGACGCCGACATACGCGCGCGGCTCGCGCGTATCTGGCAGGTGATGCAGGACTGCGTGCACCGCGGTTTCGAGGCTCAAGGGTTGCTGCCGGGCGTGCTCGGCGTGCGCCGGCGCGCGCCCAAACTGTATCGGCAACTGATGAGCGGGGACCCGTCGAGCCCCATGCACGCCCTCGATTGGGTCAATGCCTTTGCGCTCGCCGTCAATGAGGAAAACGCCGCGGGCGGACAGGTGGTCACGGCGCCAACCAACGGCGCGGCCGGGATCGTGCCGGCGGTGCTGCACTACTATCGTCGATTCGAACCGGGCGCGGACGATGAGGGCGTATGGCGCTTCCTGCTCACCGCGGCCGCGATGGGCATGCTCTACAAACAAAATGCGTCGATCTCCGGCGCCGAGATGGGTTGTCAGGGCGAAGTCGGCGTCGCCTGCTCGATCGCGGCGGCCGGATTGGTGTCGGCCCTGCACGGCAGCAATGAACAAATAGAAAATGCCGCCGAGATCGGCATGGAACACAATCTTGGGCTGACCTGCGATCCGGTGGCCGGCCTGGTGCAAATCCCCTGCATAGAGCGCAATGCCATGGGTTCGGTCAAGGCCATCAACGCCGCGCGCCTGGCGCTGCGCGGCGACGGCTCGCACAAGGTGTCGCTCGATCAGGTGATTGCGACCATGCGTCAAACGGGAATCGACATGTCGACCATCTACAAGGAAACATCGCAGGGCGGCCTTGCCGTGAACGTCCCGGAATGCTGAACCGAGGGCGCGGGGCGCCCGCCCCCGTTCATCCGGTGGCTTGCAGACCTTGTGCGATACCGCTGATGGTGGCGCGCAACGCGCCGAACAGCGCCTCATCCTCGCGCGCGCTTGCGCGCCAGCGCTTGAGCAGATCCACCTGCATGAAATGCATGGGATCGACATAGGGATTGCGCAATCTGATGGCGCGTTGCAAGGTCGGATCGCCGTCGAGCAAAGAAGCGTAGCCGCGCAGCCGAAGCACCTGATCGACCGTGAGCGCGTACTCCCGGCGGATGGCCTCGGCCTGTGAGCGCATGGCATCGCCCGCGAGCGCATCGTAGTGGGCGGCGATCCGCAGATCGGTCCGCGCCAACATCGCCTCGACGTCGTCGAGCAGGTGCGCGAAGAACGGCCATTGCGTCGTCATCTCGCCGATGACTTGGGCGCCGTGCTCCCGCAACGCCGCCTCGAGACCGCTGCCGAAACCGAACCAGCCCGGCAGCATGTGGCGGCTCTGGGTCCAGGCGAACACCCACGGAATGGCGCGCAGCGCGCCGACGCCATCGCCGCCGGCGCGCACCGCGATCACGCGAGCCGATGTGCATGCGCTCGATCACGTCGAGCGGCGTCGCGGCGCGCAGGAATTCCACAAATTGCGCGCCCCCGAAAACCAGGCGCCGATACGTCTCGAGGCTGCGGGAGGCGATCGTCTGCATGGCGGAAAGCTGCGCCTGGGCAATGGGCGGCCGGGTGCCGCTCCTCGCCGTCGCCAACGCCACGGCGGAGAAAGTCCGCTCCAATGTGCGCATGGCGATCGGCCGCAAGCCGTAGCTTTGATTCACCACCTCACCCTGCTCGGTCAAGCGCAACACACCGCGAATCGCGCCATCCGGCGCCGCTTCGATCAAGTGCTCGGTGCGGCCCCCGCCGCGCGCCGGTGTACCGCCGCGTCCGTGAAAAATCGTGATCGTGATCCCGGTGCCGCGCGAGGCTTCCAACAGCCGATGCTGCGCGACCTGCAATGACCAGCGCGACGCCGCTATGCCGGCCTGCTTGTTGCTGTCGGAGTATCCGATCACCACCCATTGGCGATTGCCCCGCCCCGCGAGATGACGGCGATATGCCGGCTCGTCGTTCAAGCTGTGCAACAACTGGCCGGCGTTCTCCAGCGAGCCGACCGAATCGAGCAGGGGCACCACGTCGAGGGGACATTCGCCGGTGCGCTTGTCGATGACATCGGCCCAGCGCGCCAAGCAGCAGCGCCGCAAGCACGTCCTCGGGACCCTCGGCGCCGCTCACGATGTATGCTCCGATGGCACGGCCTGCGATCCTGTGCTGCGCATGCACGATCGCTTCGAACACCCACAGGGTGCGCCGGCCGACCGCATCGAGCGGCGCCGTCGGACCTTGATCGCGAGCCAGCAAGTCGCGCAGCTGCCGCAGCCGCTCCGCGGGCGGGAGCGTCGGCCATTGCGGCACGCCGAGTCCTTGAGCGATCACCTCATCGTGCACATGCGCGAATTGGATCACATCCAACGTGGCGAGATGGAAACCGAACGTGCGCACGCGCCGTATCAATCGGCGCACCAGAAAATATCCGGCGTGCCGCCCCCGATTGGCCGCGAGACTGTCGGCGGCGAGCTGAACGTCGGCAAGCAATTCCTCGGGACTCTGGTAGGCATTGGGGTTGCCTTCATAAGTCGCTTTGAGCCGCTGACCGATCTGGCCGAAGTAAATGCGGTAGGGCATGCGGTCGTGGCGGGCGGGCGCGAGCGCCTGGGCTCCCGGCAGCAGCGCACTGTAGGCATCGATGCGCTCTGCC
Organism: uncultured Gammaproteobacteria bacterium; assembly: GCA_963813755.1. Classification (GTDB taxonomy): domain Bacteria; phylum Pseudomonadota; class Gammaproteobacteria; order Steroidobacterales; family Steroidobacteraceae; genus Bog-1198. The sequence goes on from CAWEZY010000004.1 coordinate 273,050, forward strand.
AGCGCCGCGCTCACACGCACGCGGCTGGCGCTTTGACTCAACGTTTCGGCGAGCTGCCCGCACTCGGTATAGTAGCTCGAGACGATGAGTTGCCGATGCCGGCGCAGGGTTTCACGGATGGTTTTGCCGTGCACTTCGGCATTGCCGTCCATGTCGCTGCCCACCCACGACCCGAAGTGCAAAATACTCGGCACATCCAGCGACTCGACCGCCACCCCGTATGCACGGGCAACCGCCGCTTCGATCTCCTCGTAGAACAGCGGCACCACGCGGTAAAGCACCTCGATCAGATAGAAGAGCACGTGCTCCCGATAATCGGCCACCGTCAGGCCCTCGCTCGGATGCTCTTCGGTCTGCCAGATACTGGCGACCTCCAGCCGCACCCTCGCCCACAACGAGTCGAGTTCGGAACGGATCAACGACGGATTGAGCCGTTCGAGCAAATCCTGCGCAATACGCTGCTGTTTGCGCAAAATGGTGCGGCGGGTCGATTCGGTCGGATGCGCCGCGAACACCGGCTCGATGCTCATCGATGCGATCAACGCCAGCGTCTGCTCCAACGACAGCCCCTCGCGCTGCAGGCGGGAGATGCAATCGGCGATGCCGCCCGGCTGCGCCGTGCTCGAGTCGTTGAGGTATTGGCGGCGCCGGCGCACCCGGTGCACTTTCTCGGCCGTATTGACCGCTTGAAACCACAGAGAGAACGCGCGAGTAAGGTCGGTGGCGGACGCCGGTTCGCGACCCGCGGTCCGACCCTCGAGTTCGGAATCGCCAGCGCCAGCGTCGGCGCCTTCGCGCCGCGCTATCGCCGCTCGGCGATCTCCTTCCACTATTTCGAAGAATTTATCGCCGCCCTGATCGCGTATCGTCTCGCCGACGATCGCACCGAGAGCATGCACGTCCTCGCGCAGCTCCGTGTCCTTGATCGGGAATCGTATGTCTTCGCGGTACATGATGCCGCATCATACAATGCGCAAAGGAGCGCCGCGCGACCTCAGCGGGGATTCAGCAGTACCGTGGTATCGAAGCTCTCGTAGGAGGTCAAGACGCGCCGGTAGGCGGTATGCACGATGCGCTGGGCGTTCTTGTCGGCGCGCGCCCCGAGCAGCATTCGGATCACCACATCGTCCGCGGGCCGCGCGGTGTCTTCGCTCAAAAGCTGGTAGCTGAAGCGCGCCAAGCGCTGCATGATCTCGCTGGCAAAACGCAGGCGGGCGAGATCCTGGCCGTCGCCCGCCCCTACCTTGGCCTCTTCGGCGATTTCGGCGATCAAGCGGTTGATAAAGCGTGCCTTATCTAGCAAGCCCAGATCGCTGAAGAATTCGACTTCTGATTGAATGTTCATCCGGCTGGGAAAAAGTCAATGGGTTTGGTCGCGGTCAATGCCGCAACGTCCTTTGCCTCGAACTTGAACAGACGAATGCGCGCCAGCAGTTTGTTTTCGAACTCCGCGTCGTTGAGCTCGCTCGAGACGATGCGCGCCGCGGTGATGTCCCCGGAGGGCGCAATGGTCAATTCGACCACGACCTTGCCCTGCAAAGCGGGATTATCGCGCAACGCGCGGGCATACATGGCATCGATGGCGCCTTTGTTCTTGGTGAACACCAGCGCGATCTCATCCGCGCTGCGCGAGGCCTTGCCGCTGCCGCCGGCGCGCGTCGCTGCCTGGCTACCCGACGCCAGCGTCGGATCCTGCACCCGCGTCGTGCGAATGCCGTTCAATGAGCCGGATCCGGCCGCGAGTCCGCTGCTGGTCGGCGCGCTGATGCCGCCGCTGGTGCCCCCGGCCTTCGAGGTGATGAGCGAGCGCTGCACCATGCTCACATCGCCGGGATCGGTGGTTTTCGGCTGGTTCTTCGCGAATTTTTCCAGATCGACTTGATCCCGCAGTGCGGCTAGATCGTCCATGCTTGCGAGCAGGCCGCTCTTGGATGCCTTGACGCGCGGGTCCACCGGCTGCGGTACCGGCGTCGGCTTGGGGACGGCTTTCTCGAGCGGCTTCTCGGGCTTCGGCGGTGGCGGCGGCGGCGGCGGCGGTGGTTCCATCACCAGCTGCACGACTCTTTCGGGCAGGGAGTCGGTGTTCACGACGCGCTCGTGCCGCGGCAAAAAAGGCATGAGCACCGCGATGATCGCGAACGCGATGGTGAGATTGCGCAAAATGACGCGAAAGCGCCGCTCCATCTCCTCGGACGGCGACCACGGCAGATCATAGCGCCGGTAGTACGGCGCGAGGGCGCTGGCGGGGGCGCGCTGGGCTGGATTTGCGGCTGTCATGGCTTAAGTCGCCGCCCGCTCGCGCTCGATCACGGCGAAGGACACCTTGCCGTACTCTGCGTCGCTGCATGTCAGCATGATTTTCTTCAGCAGGCTGTAAGGCGTCCCCTTGTCGCCCATGATCGTGACTTCGCGCTTGGCGATGTCGGTTTGCCGGGCGCCGCCCAACATGCGATCGTTCTGCGCCATCAAGGCGGCCTTGAGCGGTGCGAACACGGGCCCCGCATTGGCGGCGACATCGGCCACCGAACCGACCAGATTGCCGTCCACGTACACCGAATCCTTAGTCACCATCACCACCACAGCGGCGCTCGGTTTGCGGTCCGACAGCGACTGCGGAATCGAAATGTTCTTGGTATTCGGCAAAATATCGACTTCCGCGGTATGCGCGAGCAGGAAGACCACCAGGATGGTCATCATGTCGATGAAGGGGACCAGTGCGAAGTGGCTCGCGCCGTGCCGGCGTTCGCGATGACGCTTGATTCGGTACGGCGTCATGTGGGCGCATCCGCGATGGCGATATCGGGAAACAATTCCGCCTTGGAAAATGGCGCCACCGGCAATTGGTATATGCGCACCGCATCCATTATCTGCACCAGCGTGTCGTAGGACACCGCCGGGCCGGGCAGGATCGTCGCATCGGTCATCTGCGGAAATTGCGATTTGACCTGGCGCATGAACACCGACAAGTTCTCCAAGTCATAGCCGCCCGCGGTATTTCCGATGACCTTGAGAGGGCCGGAGTTGCGGTCATTGATCAGAAGGTCGTTGGGCCGGATGATCACTTCGAGTTTGAGCCCCTTCGGCAAATCCACCGGAGTGGAGTTATTGGCCGGAAGATTCAGCTGCAATATGTTCGTCTTGGAGAACACCGCGGTAAAGATCAAGAAAAACACCAAAATCACCATCATGTCGATCATCGGCACGATGTTCAAATCGTCGCGCCCGCGGTGATAGCGGGCGTGATTGCGTCGGACCAGACGCGCGGACTTTGATTTCATGGGTTCAGCACCTGAAGCTCCAGCGGCCTCATCAATCCCTAAATCGTGCTGCGAGCGGCAGCGGGCGCGCGCGCCGGCGCGGCCGGCGATTGCGGCGCTGCCGGTTCGTGCGCTTGACGCTCGGTAATGGAATTCAGGAATTTCACCGAGGCGATCTCCAAGCTATCGATCAGCGAGGTGGTCTTCGACTCGAGAAACATGTGCGCCAACAGCAGCGTGATGGCGACGCCCAAACCCGACGCCGTATTGTTCATGGCGACCGAGATGGCGGCGGCCAGCAAGCTGGCCTTTTCTGCCGGATTCGCTGTCGCCACCGCGCTGAAGGCGCCGATGAGGCCGGTGATGGTGCCGAGCAGGCCGATAAGCAGGCCGACATTGGCGAGCGAGGACAGGTAATGGGTGCGCTTTTCGATGCGCGGGATCACCTCGAGCAGACTTTCGTCCATGGCCTTCTCGATGTCGTCGCGGCGGCGCGCGCTGGCCACTCGGGCCACCCCGTAATTCAGTATGGTGGCGATGGACGCTTTTGAATTTTGCGTCAATCCGACCACCTGCTTGAAATTACCGGCGCTCATGGCCGGGACGAGGTTGTCCCAAAGGGTGCGATTGCGAATGGTTTCGCGAGTCAGATACACATAGCGTTCGATGGCAATCGACACGCCGACCACGAAGATCAAGGCCAACGGGTACAGGAACAGCCCGCCGTCCTTGAAGAAGTTGATGACCGAACTCGTGAAATTCATCTGCGCGCTCCTAAAATGATACCGATCCGCTTCCTAAGACTTGAGATTGAACCAGATTTCGTAAAATCGGCTATGACTTACTTCTCACCCTGCTTCGCCGGCGACCGCGATGCACCATTTTGCGACGCATCCGCCTTCACGGCCTGGTAATAGATCACTTCGCGCTTGAACTCGTCGCGGTCCACGGGCGCCAGTGCCTCGTCCAACAGGCTGTTCATGGGCTTGCCCGACAGATCCCCGATGTCCGATTTCTTCCATGGCACGATATACATGACTTTCGGCTGTTCGCGGTCACCCGTCACAGTTGCCGTGCCCAATTCGAGTCGATCGACGGCGGTCGGATTTTGCAGCCGCTCCGCTGGTGCGGGCTGCGGCTGCCGGCGCCTGCGCCGCGGCGCGGGCGCAGGCGCCGCGGCCGCTTCGGCCGGGCGTCGTGTGACGGCTGCCGAGTCGCGCCGGCGGCGACGCCGGCATGGAATCGGCGCGTGGCTCGCCCGCTTCCGCTTGGGCCGGCATCGGCGACGACGGCGGCGCTGCTGAGCCGCGTGCGAACTGCGGCGGCGCCAGTCGCCGCGGCGAGGATCATCCATTTAAAGCCCTTGGTTGTGACGGTCATGCAGGCTCCTTCGGTCCGGCGGGCGCCGGCAGCGCCGACGCGCTTGCGCAGCTCGATCACCCATCCGGCGACTTTCTTGTTCTCGCCCGCGAGCGCGAGGTAATGCTCGAACTGTTCGAGCGCCTTTTGCGGTTCGGCAAGATAGAGATCGTAAAGCACGCCCAGGTTCAGGTATGCCGGGGCATAGTTCGGATCGATGGCTATCGTCCGTTGATACGCCGCTTCGGCTTCGGTGAATTTGCCGAGTTTGCGCTCCGCGATGCCGAGCTCGTTCTCGGCGACCGCGTTGTTCGGGTTGCGCTCGAGAGCGGCTTTGAAAGCCCCCTCCGCTTCGCTGTAGCGCGACTCGCGCATATACAGGAGCCCGAGATTCACGTGCGGTCCGGCAAATTCGGGATACGCCAGCGCGAGCTCCTTGAACTCGAGTTCCGCGTCGCCGTTGCGGCCCGACCTCATCAGATTGAGCGCTTGCGCATACTGCTGCGCGGCACGCGCAGGCACCGGTGCGCTATCCGCCGCAGCCGCGGTGGACGGGCGCGGCAGTGCCCCGGCGCAGCGGCCGGCGCTCGCAGTGGCCGCGGCAGCCGGCGCAGGGGTGCTCACCGGCGGCGCCGGTTGTGGCGGCGCAGGTCGCGGCGGCGCGCTGTGACACCCGCGCCAGCACCGCCAAGGCGGCCAGGCTAACGAATCGATTCGACCAGCTGCTCACCGATTTCCACCTTGCCGTAACGGCCTGGGTTGAGTTGCGCCAGCGCGGCAAAGCTCTTCTGCACCCACTCGTCGTAGGTGCCGTCCTTGGCGCGCGCCGTGTTGACTTCATGCAATTTGATCGCCTTCTCCTCGAACGGGAAGGCCTGCTCCTCGAGCAGCACGTCGTATTGCTCCAGTTCCTCCTTGGAAAGATTCTTCGGCCGTTCCGAGCTCATCAGATCCTTGCCGAGCTGGCGGTACAGTTCAGCGCTCTCGTAAGTCGCCGCGGTGGTCACCTCGGCCACCTGATAATCGGCTGCCTGGGAGTAGGCCTTCAGCGCCGCCTCCATGGCCTTGCGCTTCTCCGCCAGGGATTTCTTGAGCGGCGCCACGAGCTTGATGCGCACGAATTCCTCGCGTGCCGGAGCTGCGAGCGTCAACGTCGCCTTCGCCGCCAGCGCCTTGCTGCGATCGGTGCGCGACGCGCCCGCTGCGCGGTCCGCCGCGATGATTTCCCTGAGCCAATAATCGCGGCCGTTGAGATCGCCGGACTTGGCGCCAATCACGCTCAGTTTATTGCGCGCCTCCATCGCCGGATTCAGCGGCTGCGGGAAATGCTTCACAAAGGCCTCGAGCATGCTGCGCGACTTCGCCGCGTCGCCGGCCTTGTCGTACAGCTCCGCCGCCTGCAGGGTCGCCTCGCGCTGCACCTCCGGCGTCTCGCCCGGCGACTGCGCGATCCGCTCGAATTCCATGGCCGCCTGGCCGGGCCGGTTCGACTCGGTGTAGGCGACCGCGAGCTTGCGCGTGACATCCGGCTGCAGCGGGCTATCCGGGAAATTGCGCCGGAATCCCTCGAGCACGACGATGGCTCGGTCCCACTGCTTTGCGCCGATCAAGAGCGCCGCCGCGTCGAAGTCCGCGTTGGCGCGCACCTTCGAGGTGGGCGCCATGGTCGAGACGCGCAGGAAGTCCTCGACCGCCGCCGCGCTGTCGCCGGCCTTGTTCTTCTGCTCGCCCTGCTTGTAGATCGACGCCGCGAGCCGCTCGACGATCACGGGCCGCTCCGGATCGTTGGCCGGCATCAAGGCCTGCGCCTTGACATAGCCCGCCTCCGCCTTGTCGAAATTGCCCTGCTCGAAGTTCGAGTTGGCGATCACGGTCCAGGCGATGCGCTGTTTCGCCGGCATCGACCGCGGGCTGGCGCGCCAGCAGCGTCTGCGCCGCGGCGGTGGCGCGCGCATAGTCCTTCGCCGCATACAATTCTTGCGCGGCGCGCGTCAGCACCTGCGCGCTTTCCGGATGCAGCGGAAAAGCCTGCGCGAATTTCAACGAGCTGTCGATTTCGCGGCTGTGAACCTTCGCCTTGGCCTCGCCCGACAGCGCCTCTTCCTCCTTGCCGTAAGCCACGATCGCCGCATAGCCCGCCGCCGCCGCCTTGTCGTGCGCGCCGTAGCCGTACGCCGTGTTCTCGTACTCCTGCGCCGCTTCGAGATACGCTTTGCTCTCGAACAGGGTCTCGGCCAGCAGGAAATTGGTGAGCGCGGAATCCGGATCGTCCGGAAAGGAGGTCAGATAGCTGCGATACCATTTCGCCGCCTCCTGATAGTCGGCCACATTCTTGGTGCGTTGCGCCTCCGCGTGATAGTACTGCGCCACATCCTTCAGATTGGTCTTAAGGACGGCCACCACCTTCGGTTCGCCCTGCGGCGTGCGGCCCTGCCAATACGCAGTGCCGTAGCTGTAGTTCTCGACGAACTCCTTCTTGCCCTGCAGCACCAGTTGCGGAAAGCCGCCCTTCGAATAAGCCTCGATGGCCTGCATCTCCAAAAGCGGCGCCTTTTCGTTGTTGCGGTCCTGCGAGACGAACGCGCGGTAGCTGTCGGCCGCGTCCGTGTAGCGCTCCTTCTCGATGTACAGATCGCCGAGGCGCGCATACAGCAGGTAATAATACGGCCGGGGCGTGCGATGCCTCACGAACTCGTCGATGGTCTTCGGCCCATCGGCATAGGAGAACGTGATGGACATGACGCGAAACGTGTCTTCGACCAATTCCCGATTGGGGCGGCTCAAGGTGTCGATCTCGATCAGTTGCTTCGAATCCGCCCTTGGACACCAGCACCGAATCGAGCACGCGGGCGAAGGACTCCAGGCTGCGCTCGTTCTCGCCCTGTTTGAACAACGACCATCCGTGCTTGTAGAGGCTTTGGTTGTAGAACGCGGAGGCCGGCCCGAATTTAATGACCGCCTCGTAGGCCGACTGGGCCGCCCGCATAGGCCTTGTTCGAGAACAGCAGTTCGCCGCGACGAAATTGCGCCTCGTCGATGTAACGGCTGTTCGGATAGCTCGTCACCAGCCGGTCGAGCGAGGCCATCGCCTTGTCGGGCTGTGCATTGAGCTCATAAGCCCGCGCCAGCTGGTAGAGCACCGAGTCATTGCGCTCGTAATTCGGATACGTCTTGAGCAGCGCGGTATACAGGTGGATGGCCTCCGTGGCGCGCAACCCCTCGTTGGTCACCAATTCGCGCTCGATGCGCTCCGATTCGGAGCTCTCCAGATTCAGGTCGCCCAGCCGCCGCAGCGCCTCGGCGCGCAGCGCGGCATCGCCGGCATTCAGATCGAGAAAGCGCCGGTAGCTGTCCATGGTCTTATTGGTGTCGATCCCCTGGGGCGGGTCGGGACTGACAGCGACTTGCTGGCCCTCGAGATCCTTGATGGTCGCCGGCTTGTTCGACGCCGCGGCCGCCGCCGGCGAGAGGCCACAATAGCCCACGGCCGCCAAGGCGGCGGCAGGAAATAATGCCTTGAACACCCGCCTCATGGATGCGCCTTCGGCTTCCCGCTGGTCGCCTTATCGTAGATCGCCGCCAGCTCGAAGCGCGCCTGAATCTGGTAGGTCTCGATGCGCTGCTTCTGGCGCTCGAGCTCCTCGATCGCCAGCGCTTGAAGAAAGCGGTTCTGCTGCTCGGACAGTGCGGCGAGACGCTGCTGCAATTGATCCATGCGCGCGCGGATCGCCGCGACCCGTGTCGCGAACTCGCCGGTGTTGGTGGGCACGCGCGGCCCGCGCCTGCTTGACCAACACGGCGCGCTTTTGCGTTTCTATGAGGCGAGGCCTGGAGCTCCTTTACCGAGCGCCGCTCGTTCCAAAGCCTCGCCTTGAAGCTCTGCGACAGGCGCCAGTACATGACTCCCTTTCTCGAGGCGCAGCTTTTCGCGCATATCGGCCAGATCCGGATCGTCCGGATGCGCCGCCAGATAGTCCTCGATGCGCTTCAATCGGGCCCAGGTCTTTTGCTCCTCCGGCGTGCCGAGCGCCGCCACGTCATTGAGTTTCTCGATTTCGTTGATCCGCGACTCGAAGTCGACTCGCTGCCGAGTCAGGGCATCGAGGTCGGTCGCCGCTATCACCGCATCGGCCTTCGGCACGCGCTCGTCGTACGCATGCTGACGGGTGTCGAGCATGTTCATCGTACGCGGACACGTCCTCGCGCCAATCGTCCAGATTGCGGCTCATGAAATTGAGCTCGCGATAATTCTTGAGGCCTTCCTGGAATTCGTTGCTGGCGAGCAGCTGATACAGGTAGCGCGACTCGGGCGCATCGGGCAGCGTTTTCAGCTGCCAATACCATGTGAGCGTGTCCTTCTTGTCGTCGTTCAGCAAGCCGATCGAGCAGCTTGCCGTCGCGAATTTGCGCGATCGAGTCGTCGATGTGCTTCACTTCGGCATCGAAGGATTCGATCGCCGAATTGTAGTATTCGGCGGCCTGGCCGCTCGCGCCCAACTGGTTGAAGGCGTAGGGTACCGTGAGGTAGGACTCCTGCACGGCCGAATCGAGCAAATTGCGCTTGCGCAGCGCGAGCCAGGGCACCAATGCGCGCTTGAACTCGCCGAGCGAGGAGTCCGCCCAGCCGACGCCCAGAAGCGCCTTGCTCGAGTAGGGGCCTTCCAGGCGCACCCGCTCCAGGATCGGCCGGGCTTCGGCGGCGCGCTGCGCCTGCAGCAGCGCGAAGCCCAGCGCGAGATTCGCCTTGTCCTTGAGGGACAGCAATTCCTCGTTCGCGGTCTCCATGCGCCCCACCCGATCAAGATACCGCATCGCGTCGTCGAGCCGCCCCTTGCGGACCAGGGCCACACCCAGATTGAACTGCGCGTACGCGGTCCAATCGGGCGCCCCGTGCCAGTTGCCGAGTGCCGCGATGGCATCGTCATAGCGTCCCTGCCGCAGCATGATTTGCGCGAGCAGCATATAGCGCTCCGCGCTGACGCGCGGCTGGATCTTGTCCGATACCTGCCGCAGCGCGCGCTCCGATTCCTGCAGATAGCCGCGCTGGTACCAAACCTTGCCGAGGTAGAACCACGCCTTGTTGCGCACCGCTTCGGAGGTCTTGCCCGCGAGCAGCGCGTCGAATATCTTGCCGGCCTCGACGTGCTCGCCCAACGACAAGTACAGCCCGCCGAGGAGCAATTCCGCCTCGCCTTCCGTGTGCTGCAGCCGGCCCAATTCCTGCGCCGCCAGCAGGCGGGTGATCGAGTCGAAGTAGTCGTCCTGATAGAAATAGAACAGCACGTCGCCGTATTGCAAATCCATGACCTGGTGCGGCGGCAGGCCATTCGGGTCCGGCTTGGCGTTCTTTGCCGCAACCGCGGACAGCGGCAGCGCCAGCGCCAGCAAGCCGCCGAGGGCAATCGGCCGAAGCGTAGAACTCATGCGCCGCACGTCATTCCCAGTCTTTGATCGTGAACTCGGGTTGGTGCTTCGAAACTTTGTCGGTGATTTTCAATTCCAGATACTTCGCGCCCACTCCCTTGGTGAAGTTGATGGTGGCGCCGCGTCTGTAATCGCGCTCCACCGGACCTTTGCCGGTGAAAAATGCCACGAGCTCGTGCTTGCCGACTTTCAGATTGCCGAGGTAGATTTGCTGCACGCCGCCCCTGAGCAGGGCCTGCGCCTCGCGAGCCGTGTACAGATAATTCTTCACTTCCTTGTTGTCTATTTTGACGGTGACCGAGTCCAGCGCGAAGAACGTTCCCACGTCCATCGAGACGTAAACCGCGACCTGCGTATTGGCGGGGAACAGCAATTCCTCCTCGAGCACGAACAAGTCCTTGTTGAGCTCGATGATGTCCTTTTTGACGCCCTGCACTTCTTGATCCAAGGTCTTGAAATCGGCAGGCGGCGCATCCGGGCTCGCCGCGGGCGTCTCGGGTGGCGCGACAGCAGCGGCTGCGGCGGGCACGGCCGCGGTTTCGGCAGCGCCGGCGGCACAAGCGGCGCCGAGCAGCGTTGCGACTACGATGATCGATGCAACTCGAGACTTGAAATTCATAAGTGGCCTATCGTTTACTCAGGGGTTACTCGCGCAGCAATTCGCGTATTTTTTCCAGATAGATGCGGTCGTCGCCGCTCTTGAACCCGACGTGGGAATAGCGCACCACACCCGAACGGTCGACCAAAATGGTCATGGGCATTTTTTCTAGCAGATAATCCCTGCCGATATCCGAACCGGTATCGAACATGATCGGGTAGGAGACCTTCATCGCGTCCGCGAAATCGTGCGCCCGGCGCAGATCCTCGTCGACGGATACGCCGAGCACGACCAGTCCGGCGCGCTCGTAAGTGGTGTTGATCTTGTTCAGCGCCGGCATCTCCAGGCGCGAATCGCCGGCCCAGCGAGCCCAAAAATTCAGCAGGACCACCTGACCGCGGAATTCGGACAGCCGCAGATTGGTTCCGCCTAGCGTTTTCAGCACGAAGTCCGGCGCATCCCTGCCCACTATCGTCGGCGCGGCCGCCGTCGACGACGACGCCCATGCGGCGCTCAATAACAGGCTGCATACCCGCAATACGTTACGCATGCAGCGATACCCTCACCGCATCGTTCTTGGGCTGGCTGATATTGAGCCGCGGCCGGTGCGCGGCAATATTTCAATCACACTGGTAACCCCGCTGTCCTAGGAACACCCCGTAGACCGGAAGCTTTGCGCCCTCGGCTTTCGCCGAGTTTGCCCTGATCAGATCTTATGCAAAATCGCATAATGCGAGCCGCAGTGTCAACGCGCGGTGCTTGCCTTTGTGAGAGCGGAATATGACTTGGCGCACATTCATGAATATTGATTGCAGCGGACGCCGATCTCGCGCCGGCGCGCGCCGCCAAGCGTCGGCGGCGAGCCAATGACATATCGGACAAAGCGTTGGCATTACACGCCACGGCGAAGCGGGGGACAATTGTCTCCCGATTGAGACAAACGGCTGTGCTCGTGCTGTCGGGCGCGGATTCGCGCTCGCGGCCGAACCCGCAACCAATCAGGCGGGAACTTTTCCGTTCACGAGGCTCGCGAGCGGTTGGAAGGAGATCAACGGATCCAGCGCCGCAGCGCCGCTGCCCAGCGTGTTGTTCAGGTTGGGCGCCGGCCACAGCGTAGGCCAATTGGCGATCGCGGAGGTGCTGTGCAACGCCATGTAGTTGAGCACCACCATCTGCACCAGATTCGGCACGTTGTTGCCCGCGGGGCTGCTGGTCGTGTTCTGCGAGCCGTCGGGATTGAAGTAACCCAATTGCAGGCTCAATTCCGGATTGCTCTGCGCCGGCGCCGGCTTGGCCTTCGGGTCGTAAACCAAGAAATAGGTCGCCGCCACGTTTTGATTGTCCGCCGTCCAAACGCCCTTGCCGCGCCCGCCCACGGAGCTGTCGATGGTGCCGTCGCTGGCGAGCGAACCGTCGCTGAACACGTAGATCATGACCGGCTTGCCCTTGCGCGCGGCATATTCCAATACGGCTCCGATGCAATTGCCGAGATTGAAATCGCGGGTCTCGCCGGTGGCGCGGTCTCCGGTGTGGTAGTCGAACCCGTCCATCTCGATGGTGCCCGCCGCGGCATCGCCGTTGACGACGAGCTTCATGATGGCCGCGGTCTTTTGAAAGTCCGAGTTGCTTTGGTATTCGGCGGTGGTAAATATTCCGCTTGCGCCGACGATGTCCGGGTCGAGATCCGGGTTGATCGCCGCAGGACTCGGGTACCGGTTGAGCAGATAGGCGGCCTTGGTGTACGAGCAGGCCTGAATCTGCATGGCGTTCGCCTGGGCGGTGGGGTCGACGTAAGCCTGCACCTTGCCGTACTTCGCATCGCTGATGCGCTTCATCGATTCGAGCACGTTGGTGACGTCCGCCGAACTCGGCAGCAGGGTGCTCAACTGGCCCGTATTGACCAGGCCTTGCGAATCCGCCGAACTTGATATCTTGGTCGGCTGCGCGGCGACATTGATCATCGTCGGCGGCGCCATCGAGTTGCCGCCGGACGGCGAACTGACCGAACCGATCAAATCGAGCAGCGCGCCGCGCGCGCCCGCCTGCCAAATGCCGTACATCGGATTGTGGGGATTGGTGTTGGTGTCGTTCTGCGACAGCGCGGGAATGATCGTTCCGCTGGTGTTCGCCAGCGCCGATGCCGTTTTCACCCGGGTTTTCATCCCGCGCAGGTGAGCACTGTCCGAATGAAAGCGCAGCCCGAATGTGCTGTCGATGAAATTCCCGGTGGAGCTGCCGTTGGGCACCATCGTGCCCGGCAACCCGAGTTTGCTGTAACCCGCAACGCTCAAAAATTCGAGCTGGCCCTTGGGGCCGCCCACCAAAACATTGGAGCCCGCGATGTTGCCGCCGCCCGCCAGGTCGAAGCAGATGAAGGGAATATTGCCGGAGCCAGCCGTGATGTTGCATGTCGCAACCGCTGCATTTATATCGCAGGCCAGGGTAGTCGGCGTACCGCAGCTTTGCGCCTGCGCCACGCGCGGATTGGCGAACAGCGTGAAGATCGACGGCAAGATCACCGAGGCGCCGCCGGTCATGAAGCTCTGCGCGATGAATTCCCGGCGCGTCTTCGGCCGCGGGTGATCCTGATGGCGGAGCGGTTCGTGTAAACCCAGAGCCTTGGACTTCTTGCGCATGTGAAAAGACCTCTTCGATTCGTTTGCTGCTTAATTGATCATCACGGTGGCGTTGCCGAGAGCCGCGGCACAGGCCGCGCTCGCCACCGCCGCCACACGGCTGGTCGAACTGCATGCGGTACTGGCGCAGAGTCTGCCAATCAAGAGATCGAGCTCGCCGGTCGGACCGGTCAGGGTGGAAGCCGGCGGTTGGTGGGTCAGATTGCCGTTGCCGACCGCGAGCGCCGCCAGCGGGACGGTGACGGCATCGATGCCGGCCTGCGAGGAGAATTGCGAGGCGCTGAACGTCACGCCCGGGAACATCTTCGCTTGTAATGCCGGGGTCGTCATCACCTGATTGCAATATTGAACCGCGAGCTGCGCGATGCCGACCTGGTTGGCGGAGGAAAACGCCTCGAGCGTGTTGATCGACGGCAGCTGCTGCTGCACGCTCTGGTAGGTCGCGGTCACCGCCGCATTCGTGGTCGGCACGCCGGTGAGCGCGGAGAAGGTCGAATTGACCTGGGCAAAGCTGCGCACCCCGACATCCGCGACGACCGGCCCGAGAGGCGCAGGCGGCGCAACCGGCGTCGGTTCGACGATTACGTTGGAGGCGGTGCCCAACTGATCGAATTGCAGGAAGAATTGATCGGTTAACGGGCCGTTCTCGAGCCCGATGACCGTGCCGATATTCGACAGCACCTGGCCCTGCGACGTGTAGCTCGCCGCGATCACCGTGGTGTTGAGCGGAATGTAGGCCTGGCCGACCAGCGGAATCGCGCCGTTGATGCCGATGCGCATGCTCTTGACGGGAATACTGCTCGGCTTCGCCGTGGAATCGAGGGATATGAACGTCGGCTTATAGAACAGATAGCTGTAGCTGTCGTACTGGCTCACCGTGAACATCACGTAGGCCTGCGGCACGTTGACGCCCGGCACGTTCGACACGTTGAACAGCATGTAATAGCGCTGGCCCACACCCGCATTGAAGTTCTGCAGAATCTGCGCGGCGGTCAATGCGCGGCTGTGGATCGCGACGAATTTGATCAGCCCCTGCCAACCGTCGTTGCCCGACACCTCGTTGCCGAGAACCAAGGCGAAGCTGCTGTCCCAATTCGAGATGGTGCCGACCTTCTGCGGATCCGGCGTATTCGTGTTGACGCCGTTGACGAAGATTTGGCGCCCGTTCACGGGATCATAGGTCAGCACCACATGCTGGAGCGACGCCTGCAGGACCATGGCGGTATCGGCGGTCTTCTGTTGCGGCATGCCGTTCAAATCCGAGTTCGCGCCGCGCAGCATGAAGTCATAGTCTTGGTTGGTCTGGCCGAGCGTGACATTGCGCGTGGTGTCGCCGCCGGAATAGCTGACCATGTACGAAGGATTGGCCGTCGCCACCAGCGCGGGCGCAACCCATGCCTCGATGGAAAATTCGCCGGTCGCCTGGATCAGCGTATAGAGCTTCGAACTCGCCGAAGTGGTCGCCTGCGCCTTCGCGGGACCGGTGGTGCCGGTGGGACCCATGATGATGCCCCAACCGCCGGCCCATTGGTAATTGCCGGTCAGAGTCAGGTCCGCGCCCGGATCGATGCCGCTGGTATCATAGGCAACTGACCCGGTGCCGGTCTGAAATTCATACTTGGCGATGGTGTCCGCATCGTAGCGATTGGCACCGCTCGCGATCGTGCCCTGGGTCAGCGCCAGCGCCTTGCTGATGACCAGCGACGGGTCGATGTTGGTCGGCGTCAGCATCTGAGCGAAGGCTTGAATCTGCTGCAGCATGGCCGCCGCGTCGGTGGAGCAGCTGCTCCAGCAATTGTGGTTGTCGATGGCCAGGCGCTGATAGAAGCGCGAATTGGTACCGCAGGATCGTCGCATTGAACGGCACGCAGCCCGTGAAGTCGATTTTCGGGATCGCCGCCTGATAGGCGGCCGCGATCTGCGTCACCGGTGCGGCAAAATACGGCGACTGCGGTGCGGACGCATTCGGCGAATGGCAGCGCGAGCAGTACTGGCTGGTGAGCGTATATATAGTGCTCTGGTAGTCGGTCGGGGACGCCGGGAAATTCAAGCTCTGGCCGACGGATTGTACCGGCGGCGCGGTCAACGCGACCTGCGTAGCCGAGGCGGTCCCGGTGGCGCCCGCCCAGTTGGTGATCCAGGTGGTCAAGATCGCGCCGCAGGCGCTGTTGTCCGCCAACCAGCAATTGTGGCCGCCGCTCACCTTGACGACGACCCGCGATGCCGAGGGTTGCGCCAGATTCACCACGCTGTTCGCCTGCGCGTACGCGAGATTCACGTTGTCGCTGCGGGCGAAGTTCGGCATTTGTGCGGGCGTCGTGGCGTTGTGGCATTGGCCGCAGCGGTTCTGTCCGCGCACGTTGTTCCAAAAATTCACTTCGAAGGCTTGGACATCCGCCGTCGCCGGCGCAGGCCCGGTATAGGCTGCGGCACTGCTGGTCGGAGCCGCCGCTGGGGTTGCCGTGGTGGGGGCGCCGCCGCCGCCGCAAGCGGTCAGGACAACGGAGGCCGCGAGCGTGAGGAGGCCGAATGTGCGTGTAACTTTCATGCTCAATTCCCCATGCAGTAGGCGGCTGATTGCGCAAAGATCGGCCGCAACAAGTAATTTTGCTGGAAGGACGCGGTCATCGAAGCGACTATGGCCGCGTCGGCGGCGTTCATGGGTGCGCGGTAACACACGGTCTTAAACACCCGCGTGACCTGGCAGCTGGCAAACGCCTGGCTGCTGGCGAGTTCAACCCCTAAGGATTTTGCGCCGCTGCCGCTGCCCGGAAGCGTCGGGCTCCATCCCAATATTTGATTGGGGCCGGTTCGCCAGCGGTTGTCCCAGCTGTCATCCGGGGTATTGAACCCTTGCGGGAAATTCGTGGCGTTGATGTGGTATTTCGGCTGCGTTTGTCCAGCCGTGTACACAATTTGCCCGATCGGCCACGCGGTCGCCCCGACTTCGCTCGCCGGGTAGGAGAAATTGTAGTAGGCGAAGGCCTGTGCCATCGGGTCCATGCCGCTGTGGCAGCCGATGCAGTTGGTCAGAAACAGGGTGCTGACGCCGCCCGGGCTGCGGGTCACGTCCTGGCGGATCCGATCCGGCGGCCGCGTCGTGTCCATGATGGTCGGCAGGTCGCTGCACAGGTGATTCATCATGGTGAAGCGGAACATCGCGCGGTTCGTGCCGTTGACGAAGAAGGCGCTGGCCGCGCCGCGCGTGGTCATCACACCGGCGGTGGCCGCGGCCGGAATCCCGGTGATCGCGGACTGCGGGCTCTGAATTAAAGCGGTGCTCAGGTCGACGCCCGCTGTATCCATGGCTATATAAAGATCGTTGTTCGCCGGCGAATAGGCGGGCAGGCCGTTGGCCGAGGTGGCGCTCGGACTCGCGATGTACACGAGATCCGCGCTCAACAGGGTGTTGAACGGAACGTTGTCGCGCACCATGCCGATCACCGTCGCGGTGTAGTCATTGAGCGGCACGAACACCGATTGGTCGCGGTTGGTCCACGGCGCTGCCATGTTGCGGATCGTATCGTTGTAGAACGCGGGATCATTGGTCGCCATCGCCGCCGCAGTGATCGCGTCCGGAGCGTTCATCATGTTCGTGAGCACCGTGGCCGCGGGCGGCACGCCGGCAATGCGGTTGTACATGCGCGTCGCCTGATCGGCATTGGGTCCGGCAGCCAGCGCATTCGCGCCGAGCAGCGCGAGCGCACCGGCGCACGCGGCTGCGCGCACTGCAAGCGTGACCAAACGCGGCATCGCCGAGCTGCCTACGAGTTGCGTCATTGGTTTTTCCGTCCCGTGCTTCATGTTCACATCCACTTGCGTGTGTTGCGGATTCGACTTGCGGCGAATATAGCCAATGCAAAACCGCTCTCGTAATGTCTCGTTCAAACGACGTCGGTGTTTCGCGACAGTAGGGACTGCCAACTACGCACCCTTATCCTGGGCTCCAATTTGCAAGACTTTGCGCTCAAGTGCACAGAGAAGCGGATGTGGACGAGTTCTTCTGTGAGTGCGTTAACAGATTGCGCACGAGCACCGAACGATGATGCCGTTATGAGACCAAATAAGTTCAATGACCTTGCGCGCATCGGCAAACTGGTCATCGAACCTGGAAGCAGGAACCATAAATGAGCGACTACCGTCTTCGCGAAACCCGTCACGGTTTGCTAAGGCTCGCCGCGCTGGTGTTGCCGGCGCTGACCCTGCTCGGCTGCCAGAGCGCGACCAGCGGCCACGCCCCTGGCTTTGCGGGCGGACAGTCCCTGACTCCCGGAATCACCAATTATCCGCTCGCCTACGTCAAGCAGCCGGCACTCACGGCGACCGCGGCGAAGGGCAATGCCGCCGCGACCCCGTCGGACATCGACGTGCGCGATCTGATCACTTCCATCACCGGCAGCGACCTCTACGTACGCACCACCGCCAGCGCCGCCGGCGTCGAGACCAACGTGACCAGGTCCATCACCATGGGACAAGGGGCGGTGCGGGATCTCGATGTTTCGCCGGACGGCAAGAAAGTAGTGTTCTCGCTGCGTCTGCCGCTCAACCCGCAATTAAAGAACGACGATCCGAAGCAGCCCCATTGGCATATCTATCAATACGACGCCACCACGCAAATGGTCACACAGCTGACCACCGACGACATCACCGCGGGCCACGACGTGGGCGCGCATTACCTGCCGGACGGGCGGATCGTGTTCGCATCGACGCGTCAGCTCGCGACCCAGTCGATACTGCTCGATGAGGGCCGCCCGCAATACCAGGCGGTGACCGACAACCGTCAACAGTTCATTTTTCTGCTGCATGTCATGAACGGCGACGGCACCGGCATGCACCAAATCAGCTTCAACACCAACCACGATTTCGCGCCCTCGGTGTTGAGCAACGGCCAGATCGTCTTTTCGCGCTGGGAAGTGACCAACGGCGCGGATCAGATCAGCTTGTATCGAGCCAACCCCGACGGGAGCGGCTTGGAGCTCCTCTATGGCGCCAACAGCCACGCGACCGGCGCCGACGCCGCCGGCACGGACAACAACGTCATTCAGTTCCTGGGCGCGCGCCAGCGCACGGACGGCAAGCTGCTGGCCATCGCCCGGCCGTTTCTCGGTACGCAGCTCGGCGGCGACCTGCTGGTGATCGATTCGGCGAACTTCGTGGAAATTCATCAGCCGAGCTCGCCGAGCGCAGCCGCCGGGATGGGGCAAACCGAGGCGACGACCCTCGGCGTGACCACGGACGCGAAACTGCCGTCCGCCGGCGGCCGATTCGCGTCTTTTTATCCGCTGTACGACGGCACCAACCGCATGCTGGTGAGCTGGTCGCCTTGTTTGGTGCAAGGCACGGGCGGAGTCGTCGCCATATGCGACGCCGCCAATACCAGCGGCGCCAACGTACAGCTCGCGCCGCCTCAATACACGCTGTGGGTCTACGATTTCTCTGCCGGCA
Organism: uncultured Gammaproteobacteria bacterium; assembly: GCA_963813755.1. Classification (GTDB taxonomy): domain Bacteria; phylum Pseudomonadota; class Gammaproteobacteria; order Steroidobacterales; family Steroidobacteraceae; genus Bog-1198. The sequence continues at coordinate 291,769 of CAWEZY010000004.1, forward strand.
CCTTGAGCCCGCTGTTGAGCGCGGACGCCGGAACCGAGATCGTCGAGCCGCTGATTCTCCAGGCTCGGACGCCTCCCCCCGCGTTCATTGCCGATTTCACACCGACCAGCACCGCCGAGCAAAATCTCGTCAATGGCCAGGTCGGTGTGCTCGACATCAGCAGCGTCTACGATTTCGACGGCATCGATACGGCCAAGCCGAACATCGCGACCCAGGCCAATCCCAGCCAGCCGGCCTTTTACACGCGGCCGGCGCGCTTCATCAGAATCGAAAAAGCGGTTGAGATTCCCGACAAGACGGTGCGTAAGATCAATGCCTCGGCCTTCGGCCCAGCCGGCATGGGCATGCGCGAAATCCTGGGCTACGCGCCGATCCAGCCCGACGGATCGGTGCAGATTCAGGTGCCGGCCAATGTCCCGTTCACCATCGATGTCTTGGACGCGAACGCGCGGCGCATTACGGCCCGGCACACGAGCTGGCTGCAGCTGCTGCCCGGCGAGACCAAGTCCTGTAACGGCTGCCACACGGTGAATGCGACCAACCCGACCTCGCATGGCCGCTCGGGTTTGACGCCGCCCGTGAATCTCGGCGCACCCACCACGGGTCAGCCGTTTCCGAGCACCAATACCGCGCTGTTCGCGAATGGGGGCGAAACCATGGCCCAAACCCTGGCGCGCATCAGCTGCACCAAGGGCAGCGCGATTCCGTGCTCGCAGATTCTCGCCACCGACGTGATCTACGCCAATGTGTGGACCACCGGTGTCACGCTGCCCGCGGGGAGCGTCGACGCGAATATCTCGTACACCTATAACAGTCCCACCAACCCACCCGAGGGCATTCCCGGATCCCCGCCGACCAACGCGAATTGCGCGGCTCCAGGTTGGACCGCACAATGCCGCATCACGATCCATTACGCGAACGCGAATTCGAACCCGATCGGACTGTATATACAGAACCTGTGGAATTTCTCGCCGCGCACCGCGACCGTGAATGGCGTCCCCAACACGGATGTGACCTGCACGCTGTGCCACAATACCGTCAGTGCGATGAACGCCATACAAGTGCCTGCGGGGCAGCTCGATCTGACCGGCGGAGCATCGAGCGTCGACACCACCGTCGTCACGTCCTACGAGCAAGTCCTGTTCCCTCACGATGAACTGACGCTTAATATGGGTGTGCTGGTCCCTGTGACGGTGACCCAACCCGGTCCGCCGCCGGTCACGGTGCCGGTTCAGGTGGCTGCACCGATGACGGCCGGCAGCGCCGGCGCATCGACGACTTTTTTGCGGATATTCGATGGCACTTTTCATGACCCGGTACTCGACCACACGGGTTTTTTGACTCTTGGGGAACTGCGATTGATCTCTGAATGGTTGGACATCGGCGGCCAGTTCTACAACGATCCGTTCGTCGCGCCGGCAGCGAACTAAATTGTGAGGCGCCTGCTCGCGTTGGTATTGATGCTGCAGGCGCTGCGCGTAGAGATCGCACAGGCAGCGGATCACCCGCTGCTGCAGTTGGTCGTCACCGCACCCTACCTCGAAATGCACTCCGGTCCCGGGCGCGGCTATCCGGTCGTGTACGTGGTGGGACGGGACGAGATGCTCACGGTGTTGTACAGCCGGACCGATTGGTACAAAGTGCGCGCTCCACGCGGCCAGGAGGGCTGGGCGCGCCGCGCCGATTTGCTGAGTACGGAACTGCCCTCCGGGGAGCCGGCGCCGATTCCGCCGTATCCGGATTTCTTGACGCATCGCTGGGAAGCGGGAGCCGGCTACGGGGTCTACAATCATGAGAACCTGGTCACCGCGTATGCCGATTACGGCATCACCGACAGCATCGACATCGAGGCCGTGCTGCAGCAGGCGTTCGGCACGCTCGACAACCGATACATCGCGACCATCGGATTGCGTCACACATTCGTGCCGGAATGGAAGCGGTTTTCGCCCACCGCGGGAATCGGCACCGGCTATCAGCGCATCACGAACAACCAGCCGCCCGCGCCGATCGAAAGCAGCAATCAAATGGCCTACGCCTCCCTCGGGGCTCGCGGTTTCATCACCAGACGCTTCATGTGGCGCGCCGACTGGCGCCACTATGTCGTGTTCAACAACCAGAATGTCAATGAGGTACTGGAAGAATGGAAAATCGGCTTAGCAGTATTCTTTTAGCGGCAGCCCTGCTGTCCGGCTGCAGCTGGTTCCATCGCGGCGACAAGGCGCCCGCGCCGGTCACCGTCGAGGAGCCGCAGGCCGATCCCTCGATCATCGAGCCGCAGGTAACGCGCCGTGTGGTCAGGACGCCGAAGGTCAAGGCCAAGGACTTCGAGGTCGGCGCGTATTTCGGCGCACTGAGCATCCAGGACTTCGGCACCAACCCCGTCTACGGCGCGCGGGCCGCCTACCACGTGACCGAGGACTTTTTCTTCGAAGCCTTCGGCGCGCGCTCGCAGGCCGGTTTGAGCAGCCTCGAGGATGTGTTTCCCAACATCACGGTCGTCAGCAACTCTGGGAGATACTTCACGTACTACGACCTGGACGTGGGATACAACGTATTGCCCGGAGAAGTGTTTCTCGGGCGCGGCCGGGCCTTTAATTCAGCGCTTTACGTGACCGTGGGCATAGGTGATGTGAAATTCGCGAACCAGGACCAGTTCGCACTGAACTACGGGGTGGGCTATCGCATCACCATTACCGACTGGCTGGCTTTGCATGTGGACGTCAGAGATCACGTGTTCGAATCCGACCTGTTCGGGGTCAACAAGAACGTCAACAACGTGGAAGCCACATTGAGTCTGACCACATTTTTTTGACCGATCGCTTGCCGATTCAAGAGGAGAGATCAATGCACATTTTCACCGCAAAAATCTTCAGAAGCGCCGCGTGCGTGGCGATCGTTATCGCCTCCGCAGCCTTCGCGGCCGACACCGGCGGACCTGCGCCCGCGTTCACGCTCACCGCCCTGTCCGGAGGACAGGGCGCCTTGAGCCAATATAAGGGGCAGGTGGTGCTGGTGAATTTTTGGGCGACGTGGTGCGGGCCCTGCCAGCAGGAAATGCCGCTGCTCGATCAGATGTACAAGAAATACAAGCCCGCGGGCTTCACGCTGATCGGAGTGAATGTCGACAAAGAGGAGCCTGCGGTCAAGGATCTGCTCGCACGCAAGCCGGTGAGCTTCCCGGTGTTGCTCGACCCGGCGAATCAGGTGAGCAAGGCGTATCACGTCGACGAAATGCCGAGCTCGGTGATCATCGATCGCAAGGGTGACATTCGCTATATTCATCGCGGCTACAGGCCGGGCGACGAAAACGAATATCAGGATCGGATACGCCAGCTAATCCGCGAGTAGCCCATGGAGAGCATCTGCCCCGCACCGCCGTTCCGCCTCGTGCCACTGTTCCGCTGCGCGCTGCTGGCAGGCGGCCTGCTGCTTTGCGCCGGCTGCAGCAGTATCCAGCCCTGGGTGAAACCATACGAGCGCGATCGGTTGGCCGATCCGATCATGGCCTGGGAACGGGACGCGGTTTCCGCCGCTTACATGGATCACGTGCGCGAGGTTCGCGAAGGATCGCGCGGTGCGACCGGCGCCGCGGGCGGCGGTTGCGGCTGCAATTGATGGACACCGCGGCAATGCAGCGCATTGTGGGTCGCATTGCCGTGGTTGCGGCGCTTCTTTTGGTGCGCGCCACGAGCGCGGATGTGCTGCCGGACGACCGCGCCGACCTCTTTTACAGCAAATACAGCGGCGGCGGAATGGATATCACCGGCGAATCGGTGCTGGTGCGCAAGAAATTCACCGAGAACTTTGCACTGGAAATCAATTATTTCGTCGACAAGGTGAGCGGCGCCTCCATCGATGTCCTGAGCCAAGCGAGCCAGATCAAGGACGAGCGCAAGCAAAAGAGCGGCACCGCCGAATATGTGCACGACAAAACCACCTACTCGCTCAGCTATATCAACAGCGTGGAGCGGGACTACAAATCCAATACCACGAGTTTCTCCCTCAAACAGGACATGTTCGGCGACTTGACCACCCTGACGCTCGGCTACTCGCATACCGACGATGCGGTCGGCGAGAATGACGGCACCGCCTTTGTGCCCGTCATCGTTTGGTTGGGGCATGCGCAGAGCATCGGCTACGATGTCGGGCTGTCGCAGATCTTGACCAAGAATTGGATCGCCGGCGTGAACGTGAACGTCATCACCGACAACGGCTATCTCGCGAACCCCTACCGTTCGTATCGCTACCTCGACAGCAGCAACCCCGCCAAGGGCTATTCGCTGGCGAGCCAGATATACCCCGACACTCGGACCAGCACCGCGGTTCAAGCGGAGGCGAAGTATTACCTGCCCTATCGGGCGGCGGTTACCGGGTCGTACCGCTACTTCACCGATACCTGGGGCATCGTCGGCAATACCTACGAGCTCGATTACACCCACCCGATTTCCAACATTTGGATCTTGGAGGGGCGCGTGCGCTTTTATAAGCAGAACAGCGCCAATTTTTACAGCGACCTGTACAACTACGCCGGCGAATATAATTTCATGGCGCGCGATCAGGATCTGGCCGCGGGGCAAAATACCACGATCGGGGCGAAAGTCACTTACGCGTTCCTGCCCGACGGCTGGAAGATGTTCAAGCGCGCCACGGCAACCTTCGATGTGAGCCGCATCGAGTACAAATACACCGACTTTCGCAACATCAAGTATTACGGCCTGCCTCAATATCCGCCGGGGACCGAACCCTTGTACTCCTTCAACGCCAGCGTCTATCAGATCTATATGTCGATGTTCTTCTGACCCGAGGCGACGACCCGGCGCCACCACACCAACAGCATGGGTGCGAGGACCGAAGCGATGGCGATGGTGTCGGCAACCCAATCCCAGAAATCGCGATCGCGATGCACGACCGAAAGGCCTTGAACGAATTCGATCAAGGCGCCGAAGCCCGACAGCAATACGGCGATGACGAGAAGTCGGCCACGCGGGAATGCCGCCACCGCCAGGCCCGTCAGGCCGTAGAACGCGATGAAATGTTCGGCTTTGTCCCACGGCGCCAATTGCAACGCCTGTGCCGAGGGGATGACGGCGCTGTAGAACGTGAAAATGAGCGCCGCAAAAAACGCGACTTGCGCCAAGCGAGTGAGCAGCGATACTCTGAGCACGGTACGTCCAAAAGTGCTGAGCATAGCAAATCCATGCCGTACACTTCTCTATCGCGTCGCGCTGCAGTGAAAATTCTGGCGCTGGAGGCGGCCGGCGTGAACAAATATTCCGCCTATGTGCCGGGTTCCAATTGCGACAATTGCCTGCAGCTGCAAGGCGCGCCCGGGAACGACTAGCGGCCGTGCGGCCTATTTCCGGGAAAATTGCTATCGGTGAGGGGCTGGTGCTCCCGATGGACCCCGGAAATATAGGCGTCCCTTGCGCGCACGCCGATCGCCGGAAAATCCGTGAAGAATCCATCGATCCCGCGCGCCAGGTAGCGCGCGATTTCCGCCGCCAGATCGCCGTGCGCCTCGGGAGCGCGTCCCACCTGGAGATCGGCCGGCAAGAACTCGTTTTCGGCACGAAATGTCCACACGTGAACAGCCAGCTTGTGCCGGTGTGCTGCGTCGACCGCGGCCGCCGTCGCCAGTGGCTTGGCGATGCCGATCGCATCCGCGAATTCCGCAATCCGACCGAGATCGCCCAAGTCATGCTCGAGCAGCTGAACGAGCGGCAAAGGCGTCATCGCGCGCATTTGTCGCAAGTTGTTCGGGTCGAAGGATTGAATGAACACCGGTGACCCAATCCGTTCATAGCCGCAGCGCCGCAGGGTCTGCAGTACCGCCCGCTCCTGCGCGAGACCGATCGACGCGAAGTGCGCGGGATGCTTGGTCTCCGGATACACGCCGATCCGCGTCTTGCCCCCGCGCCCGCGGTTCGCCTCGCCCACAAGCTGCATGATCTCATCGAAGGTCGGCACCGCCAACCGATCGTCGAAAGCGCAGTTCGCGGGCCGGAGCCGCGGCAGCCGCTCGCGAGCGCGCAGTGTCTTGATTTCGGCGACGGTGAAGTCCTCGGTGAACCAGCCGGTCATCGCTTCGCCGTCGATCACCTGGGTGCGGCGGCGCGCCGCAAATTCCGGGTGCGCCGCCACATCGGTGGTGCTGCCAATCTCATTTTCGTGCCGCGCGATGAGCACGCCGTCGCGGGTCATGACCAAATCGGGCTCGATAAAGTCTGCGCCCTGATCGATCGCGAGCCGGTAGCTCTCGAGCGTATGTTCCGGCCGCTCGCCGCTCGCTCCGCGATGCGCAATCACGATCATCCGCGGCAAAAGGCAGTCAGGCACGGGGCACCCATCAAGAAATAGCCGCTAGTCTAGCGCCTCGGTCAAGCGTTAAGCTTGCGAAATTAAGCGCTCGAGACCAGCCGGGCGCGCTACGATAGGCGATCTGCGCTGAATCCATTTCAAGGGGGGTGCTCATGTCACTTGGAACAAAAATCTCGGTCGTGATGCTGGTCGCCGCGCTCGTTACTGCCGCGCCCGCGTTCGTCCCTGCCGCACATGCCGGGGCGGCGCGGCAGGAAGGCCTCTTGTTGACGGCAACCGAGGTATTGGAGGACGTGCAAGGCATGCCGGACCAGCGCGTGCCCGATGCGCTGCTGGCGCGTGCCTACGGAATCGCCGTGATTCCCGACGTGACGAAAATAGCTTTCATATTCGGCGGCCGCCACGGCAATGGGGTAGTGGTGGTGCGCGACAGCCTGACTTCGCCGTGGAGCAACCCCGTGTTCCTTTCGCTTACCGGAGGCAGCTGGGGGCTGCAGGCGGGCGCGCAATCCTCGGATGTCATCCTGGTGTTCACGACCAAGGCCGGCACCGAAGGCATCGCCGGAGGCAGGATGACGCTGGGGGCCGACGCTTCCGTCGCTGCAGGCCCGGTCGGGCGTCAAGCCTCGGCCAACACGGACATCTCCCTGGCTGAGATTTATTCCTACGCCCGAACGCGCGGCTTGTTCGGCGGCATTGCCGTGGACGGCAGCGCCCTTTCGATCGATCGCTCGGCGAACGCCGCGCTCTACAACAAGCCCGGTGTGACCGCGAGCGAGATATTTTCGGACAAGGCGCCGGCCCCGCCCGAGACCGCCATGCGCTTCCTCGATCGGCTGTCGCAGTTGACGCACTCGCCGATGAGAACCGCGTCCGCACCGCCAGGCGGTATGCCGGCCGCGGCGGCGCCGGCCGCTCCGGCGGCGCCCGCGGCAACACCTGCTGCGCCGCCACGCACGTATCCATTGGAAAACCAGAACTAACGGCGAGGCGCGCGTACCGGGGCGACTCACCCCTGTCCGAGGGTATCGCAAACGAGGTTCCTCGTGACCGACAAGCCGGATAGCCCCCATCTGCTCGCAACGAAAATCAAGGCGCGGTCTTACATCGATATCGCAGTCAACGACGATGCCCGTGAACCGGACTCCAAGACCCGGCTCCGCCAAACGTTTGACGATGCCGGCTTGGCCGCAAAGATAGAAGTCTATGAAGGCGCCCTGCACGGATGGTGCGTCAAGGACATGCCGATCGCGGCGGACGGCAAGCCGATCTACAACGAGGCGCAGGCGGAGCGCGCGTGGCATGAACTCGTGGCGCCTTTCTAGCGTGCGGCCGTGTAAGGTGATGCGCCGCGCCGCGGTGCTCGCCTGCGGCCTGTGGTTATCCGCCCTGGCGCACGCGCACGCGCCGCTGGTGCTGCTCACCGACTTCGGCACGGCAGACGGCGCGGTCTCCGCGATGAAGGGCGTCGCCTACAGCGTATCGCAGGATTTGCTGATCTCGGATTTGAGCCACGATAATCCGGGCATCTTCGCCGGCGCCTATCGGCTCTATCAAGCCGAACAATTCTGGCCGAGGGACACGGTATTCGTTGCCGTCGTCGATCCGGGCGTGGGCACCGAACGCCTCTCGGTGGTGCTCAAAACGCGCACCGGACATTATTTCGTAGGCCCCAACAACGGTCTGCTGTCGCTGGTCGCCGAGCGCGACGGGATCGAGGGGTTGCGCCGGATCGACGAGCGCGTGAACCGGCGCCCGGGCTCCGACGAATCGCACACCTTTTACGGCCGCGACGTGTTCGTCTACACCGGCGCACGCCTCGCCGCCGGCGTGATCCGCTTCGATGAGGTGGGGCCATTGCTCGCGCCGCAGGCGCTGATCGATATTCGGTTCCGCAAACCCGAGCGCGACGGCAATGCGGTCACGGGCATCATCCCGGTGCTCGACGTGCAGTTCGGCAACGTGTGGACCAACATACCGAAATCCCTGTTCGACGAATTGCACCTGGCATTGGGCGCTGCGGTTCGCGTGCGGATCTATCACGACCATCGGCTCGTCGACGATGAGGTCGCGCCCTACCGCCGCACTTTCGGCGAAGTGCCGGTCGGCACACCCCTGGTGTATGTCAACAGCTTGTTGAATCTCGCCGTCGCGCTCAATCAGGCGAGTTACGCGGCCGCCCACAAGATCGAGTCCGGCCCGGATTGGTTCATCGAACTCAGTGCCGCGCATCCGCCCTGATTCCGGCGCCGATGGTGCCTCGCGGATGCTTCACTCGGCCTCGGCCGGCGCAAAGAACACCAGCACCGTGATTTCCTCTTCGATGCCGTAGAACTGATGTTCGACGTGAGCCGGCACGAAGATGAGCGTTCCGCGCGCTGCCGGTTGATCCAGATGGCCCGCCCGCATCCGCGCCCTGCCCTGTACCACATAGTAGAGCTCATCTTGTTTGTGAGGCGACTGGCGGTCGGTGCTTCCGGCCGCCAAAACGTACACCCCGGCGCTCATGGTGGGAACACGCAGGAATTCCAGGTACTCGCTGCCCTGCCGCGACCGCTGCTCGACGATGTCGTCGATGGCTGAAAAGCGAACTTTCCGATGGCTCACTTGAAGCGCTCCGCAGTAAGCCCGATAGGCAGCATATACCACGTATCTTGATTCTTCCACGGGTCGCGCCGGCGAGGCAGCCGGTGCCGCCGCATCGGTTGGGACGGCGGGCGGGATCCTGATAAAGTTGCGCGTCGCGCGTCGCGCAATCGATACACGACCCATCCTCAAAGGAAACACATTTCCATGCCGCAAACACTCGAAGCCGTGCGCGCGGTGACGTTGTCCGAGATTCAAGACGCTCGGGTGCGCATCGCCAACTCGATCTTGCGCACCCCGTTGATCCGGCTCGATCTCGGGCCGGAGCATCCGGACGTGCGGCTCAAGTTGGAGAATCTCCAGCCGACCAATTCGTACAAGCTGCGCGGCGCCGTGAACGCGGTGGCAATGCTGTCGGAGGCCGAGCGCGAGCGGGGCGTATGGACCATCAGCGCAGGCAATGCCGGACAGGGCGTCGCCTATGCGGCGAGGCAGGCGGGCGTGCCTTGCACCGTGGTCGCGATCGAGACGGCGCCGAAATCGAAGCTCGAGAGGATGCGTGCGCTCGGCGCGCGCCTCATACCCGTATCCTATGCGACCGCGTGGAAAGCCCTCGGAGATCGTGCGTTCCGCGGCGTCGTTGGCACGTTCGTGCACCCCTTCGACGATCACAACTTCATTGCCGGCCACGCCACCATGGGTCTCGAGATACTCGAGGACGCGCCCGACACCGCCGCCGTCATCGCCGCAGTCGGCGGCGGCGGGTTGGTCACGGGTGTGGGTAGCGCGCTGAAGGCGCGAAACCCCGGGATCAAGGTTTGGGGCGCCGAGCCGGAGACGGCGGCTCCGGTCGCGCTGTCCCTTGCGGCGGGATCCATTCAACCGTTCAAGGACTGGCGGCCTTCGTTCGTGGACGGCGCCGGCGGCCAGAGCGTGTTCCCGCGCATGTGGGAGCGGATGCGTCCGCTGGTGGACGGCTGCATCGTCGTGACCCTGGATGAAACCAGGCAAGCGATGCGCTTGGTGGCCGAAAAGGCGCGCGTCATCGCCGAAGGCGCCGGGGCTTTGGCGGTGGCCGCCGCGCTCACCGGCAAGGCCGGCCGCGGACCGCTCGTTGCGATCGTTTCCGGAGGCAATATCGATCTGTCGAAGTTTTGCGAACTCGTCGCCTCGTCACCGCCGTGAGATGATCGAGCGCCGGGGAATTCGCTGCGCGGTGGCGGTGCTGGTCGCCGTCTCGACCTGGCCCGCGTGCGCGCAGGAGCAACAATCGCTGGCCAAGGAAGCCAAGAACCCGTTCGCAGACCTGGTCAATCTGCAGTTTTTTTACGATGCCGCCTTGGGGGTCGGGCCGGGTAAGAACACGCAAAGCGTATTGACCATTCAGCCGGTCATTCCATTCAACCTGAACGCCGACTGGACCGTCATCACACGCACGGTCTTGCCGCTTATCGCACAGCCGGGGCTCGCGCCCGGCGAGGGCTGGAACCGAGGGCAGGGCGATACCCAACTGTCCACCTTTTTGTCTCCCGCCCGCAGCGGAGCGTTGGTATGGGGGGTCGGGCCGGTGTTTCAGATCCCGAGCGCCGCCAACGATGCGCTCGGCCAGGGCAAGTGGGGAGCTGGCCCCACCGCGGGCATGCAGTGGTCGGGCGAGCAGTGGACGTTCGGCGCCTTGATCAACAACATCTGGTCCTTCGCCGGCGACGCCAGCCGGGCTTCGGTCAACCAGATGCAGGTGCAGCCGGAAATCAACTACAATTTTCGCGCGAACCCAAATCGCTATTTGAGTTTTTCGCCGACCATCACCGCGAATTGGCAAGCGGGCGGCGATGAGCGCTGGACCGTGCCGGTTTCTCTCGGCATCGGCCAACTGGTGAAATTCGGCCGCCAATCCGTCAACCTGCAGGCGACCGCCTACTACAACGTGGTCGCGCCTGCGGGATCCGGCAACTGGACGCTGGAGCTGTTGCTGCAGTTTCTGTATCCGCAATGAGCGGCGGATTGCACCGACGCGATTTCACTTGCCTGCTACGACGACCTCGCCGATCTGGATGACCGGAGTCCGCTCGGTGTAGTTCGGGTGTCGGCCATGATCTCTTGCGCGTGCGGCCCGAATCCGGCTTGAAACACTTCAACCGACTCGCAGAATATATGGCACATCGCCACATTAGGGGCCGGCGCACCGGGAGCGCCGCCCGCGAGACCCTTGTCGACCGTGTAATACTTGCAGCGGACGCCCATTCGGGTCGTCACCAGCGGCATGTGTTTGTTGCGGCAGTACTCATGGTCGAATCGCATCCCGGGCGCGTTGGCGTACATCACGCTGACTTTGATCATGGATTTACTGCTGATATGCAGGCGATGCTTGCGGCCAACCGCCGTGCGCCGCATCTTAGCCGAATTGCGGCCGGGCCGAACCGACGTGGCGCTATAGTGACTCGCTTTAGAAACGAGGCTCATGCAGCATGCAGAAGGTGCCGAGCTACCGAAATCCCGATTTTGCCCCCGGCGACGGCAATGTGGCCCGTTGGAACCGGCCGGATTTCCGGCGCCATGCTTTCCACAATATGCATCGAGTGACTCGATATGCTCGAGAGCATTTGCGCCGTCCGCTGAGCCGCAGCACCGAATCCGCCGAGGTGAGTCATGTACAAATTTGATTGCGGTTCATGTCTTATTTCCGCCTGTTTCATCGCATCGCTGTCGCTCTCGCCGGTGCGCGCCGATGACTCATTGCCCAAATCGCGAGCCGAGGCCATCGCCATGGAGGCCAAAGACGCCCTGCCGCTCACGCGGTTCTATGATCCGCCGCAGCCGCTGCCCGCGGCGGCGCCCGGAACACTGATCCGGTCGGAAGCATTCACCGGCTACGGTCTTCCCAAGGGTGCGAGCGCGGTCCGCATCCTGTATCACTCGCGGGACTTGAACGGCGATGACATCGCCGCTTCTGGCGTGGTCCTGATCCCGGCCGGCAGCCTCCCGCGGGACGGATGGCCGGTCATCGCCTGGGCGCATGGCACCAGCGGCGTCGCACGCATGTGCGCGCCGTCCCTGATGAAAGACGTGGCATACGGCGACGAGGGGCTGATGCCCATGGTGGCGGCCGGATTCGCCGTGATAGCGCCCGACTACGCCGGACTCGGCACGCCCGGTCCGCATCAGTACGATAATAAAATCCCGCAGGCCAATGATGTCGCCTATTCGGTTCCGGCTGCCCATGCGGCGGTTGCGAGCCTCGGCAAAAAATGGGTCGCAATCGGCCATTCCCAAGGCGGCGTCGCGGTCTGGGGTGTGGCCGAGCTCGAGGTCGGTCTGAACGATCCGGACTATGCCGGAGCGATCTCGGTCGCCGGCGACATGAACTTCGAGACTTACCAAGCCCACGATGCCGAGACATTTGACACCATCACCAATATGTATTGGCCATACACGGCGTTCGGAATCAAGGCGAGCTACCCATCCTTCGACGTCTCGCAAATGTTGACGCCGCCCGTACTCGCCCGCTACCACGACGTCACGACGCGCGGCTGCTGGTACTTCGGCTATGCGGCGCTCGCGGAGATCGGCGAACAGCATGCCGTCAAGCCGGGTTGGGATCGGGCGCCCGAAGTGCGCCAATACAATCAGGACAGCCGCAGCGCCAACAAGCCGATCCGGGGCCCGCTGCTGGTTCTCGCGGGCGACAACGACAAGTCGGTGGCGATCGCCAATATCGAGGCGGGCGTCAAGGACGCGTGCCGCATCGGCCTCGAGATCGAATACGCCCGTCGCCCGGGCCTCGACCATGGCCAGCTCATGGAAAAGACGACCCCGCTGCAGCTCGCCTGGGCCCGCGATCGGCTGGCCGGCAAGCGATGGTCCGGGAATTGCCGATGAGCCGTTCGGCGCTACTCAGGCGCAACCTTGTCGGGCTCCGGGTCGGCTGCGCGCAACTGCTTCAGCTTGCGCAACAGCGGCGTCATGGTCAGTCCCTGCGCAAAAATGGAGAAAGCCACGACCGCAAACGACACGGTGACGATTTCATCGCGCATCGGCATTTCGGGCGGCAAGCCGAGCGCCAATGCGAGGGCTAGCGCACCGCGCAAGCCCCCCCAAAAAAGCACGTGCTGGTGCCGCGGGTCGACCTTGAGCCCGCTGCGGCCAAAGAGCGCGCAGATCGGATAAATGGCGACCGCGCGGCCGAGCGTCACCAAAAGGATCGCCGCCAGCGCGGGCCACCACAACGCGACGAAGTGCTGTTGCGTCTCGCCCGTGCCGATCAACAGGAAGATCAAAGAATTGACCACGAAGGCGACGTAGTCCCAGAACGACTCGATCGCCGAATGCCCGGCTTTGGAAATGGAACCGAGCCGCCCGTAATTGCCGGCCACCAGCCCGGCGGCGAGTGCGGCGAGCACGCCGGAGAAGTGAAAATGCTCGGCAACAAAAAATGAGCCGTATGCCGCCAAAGTCGTGCAGGTGATTTCGATCAGATGATCCGAGGTCCGGCCGGCGATGAACATCAACGCGAATCCGGTTGCCGCGCCGCACAGAACGCCTCCGCCCATCGTCAAGAGCAGGCTCGTGCCGACCTGCAATACATCGAGGCCCGTGTCCGCTCCAATCCCGAGCGCAACCGTGAACAGCACTGCAGCGGTTCCGTCGTTGAGCAGGCTCTCGGCTTCCACGAGCAGTCGCAGGCGTCCCGTAACGCCCGCCTCCTTGAACGTGGCGACCACGGATACCGGGTCTGTCGCCGCGATGAGGACGCCGAACACCGCGGCGCTGCTCCATGCCCAGTGCACCGCATAGTGCATCCCAGCCGCGGTGACGGCGGCCGCACCCGCCATTCCCACGGTGGCGAGCGATCCGACCACCGGCAGGTCCCTTTTGAGTTCCCGCCAGCGGATGTAAAGCGCCGCCTCGAATACCAGAGGCGGCAAGAACACGTAAAAAATGAGGTCTTTCGACAAATTCAGCGTCAAGCGGACTGCGAACAGATGGAGCGCCATGCCCGCCAGCACCAGGCCGACCGTGTAGGGCATGCGCAGCCGACGCGTCAACATCGCCACCAAGGTGGAAATGAACAGCAGGAGGCCGAGCTGCGAAAATTCCAATGTCATACTTAAAGAAGTTTAACAGTCTGGCCGCTGAGCGTTGTTCTTGATGTCCGACCTCGGCCCGACGGCGATCGCTCGGCGGCCCTTTATCTCTGCATACCCCTGCCCCCAGCGAGCTTGGCACGGTCAGTTTACGTTATCGCAGCGGGAACCCGCCATTTGATCATCAGCACCTTCACCGCGTCGTTTATCGCCAGACACGAGACCAGGGCATACGCGAAGATCGCGAGCGTTTGCCACCAAGGCAATGGCAAGAGGCCCCGAAGACCCGCGCGGGTCAGGATCGTACCCGCGAGCGCGTCCGCGATGAGCGCGGCAATCAGCCCCTTGCTCGGCATCGTCGACCAGAACGCGCGGCGTTCGCGCGCGGACAACACCAAGAAAACCGCAAAATACAGCAGCATCAGAAAACTGAACGTGTACAGCACATCGTTGCTGGCCGCCAAACCGAACCGCGTCCAGCCGAACCAGAGCAGTGCGAGCGTCTCCCCGACCATCGCGAGGCCCAACACCACCGACACGGTGACGAAGCCTCCGATGTTGCATGTTTCCGGCTTCTTCGATGATCGAACCCGATCAAAGCCGAACCTCCACTTGCCAGACAAACAGGGGAATTAACGCGCTGCCGTCGGGCAACATGGAAATCGCGTGCCTTGCCGCCGGATGGGGCATGCGGTGCTCCACCCGGCGCGCTGGATCATTGGCGCTTCTGTGCCGCAGGACAGGTGCTGATGCCCAACACCGTGTAAAGCGGGCAGAACCCCAGCGAGGCCGTCAACAACGGCACGAACCCGATCAGCCCGAACCAGCGGCCCGAGCCATTGAGCAGGAAAACGAGGCTCAACAGTGCCAACCCCGCTACGATCCGCACCGCACGATCAATCGATCCGACATTGGTGTTCATCACATCATCTCCGTTATTTGTGTCCGCCGTCCTTATCTCAGTTCTTGTGCGCCAAGCCGCCTTTCGCCTTCTTGGTGTGCCTCCTCGAGGCCGCCGGAGCGCAGAATGCCCCATACAGAACTTCCATGACCTGAAGAGAGGGGCCTTTCGTGAGCGTGTAATAGATCGTCTGCGATTGCCGATTGGTGCTCACCAGGCCGGCCTCGCGCAGAACGCCGAGATGTTGGGAAAGTGCCGACTGACTGAGCGGAACACGCCCGTTGATCTCGCGGACCGATAGCGGTCCCTCGAGCAGACAGCACAGTATCAGCAGCCTTTGGTCGTTCGCCAACGCCTTTAAGAATGCCGCCGCCTCAATCGCATGCTCCTGTACGGCAGCCATCGCCGGCAGGACTCGACTGTTCACTGCGTTACTCGCCGCCTTTGCCGCCATGCGTCGCCCTCCGCCGCTAACGCGCCGTGCTTTCGAATGATGCTAATTTAGCATTCGCTGATATAATATACCAGCCGAACAGACTTGCGCGTAGGGTGGAACCAAGCTTTACGGCCAAGTAGCAGCGCGTTCAAATCACGATCGGCTGCTATTCCACGGCGTCGGCGCGCCGAGCTGAGGAAGAAACTCGGCGAATCGACTTCTTCAAAGCGAATGGGCGGTAGATTCCATTCGAGAACCGACTTTGCAAAGCTGCGCGCGGAGATCTGGTCGATCCCGAAGCCGGGGAAGCTATCGTACTGACGGTAACGCTTGACCTCGCGATCATCAATGTAATTGTTTTCGAAACTACCGAAATAATAATGGGCGAGCGGTCGTGCGGGTTGAACGCGAGGTCGCCGATACGTGCTCCCTTCAGCAGCAATTCGGTCTTGCCGCTGGCAATGTCGATCTCGATGAGATCGCGGTACGCCAGGTTGATCGACATTCAATATTCGCTGGGAACTCTGAAACTCGTCCCAGGTCTAATTTTTCTATTTGAGACTGTCGTGTTCGATTGCAAGGACGCTGGCGAAGAGAACTGCGGTATTACTCGCGCCCGTCGACCACCGTGTGTGGCAACGCCCATTTCAAATGGTTAGGTCGCGTGGTTCGCTCGATTAATCAATGCTGTATTAGGAGATGCAATATGAGTTCAGGTACACAAGGGATCGGGTCGAAAAGTACGAAATCGCGCCAGACTCGTCAGCCGGTTTCGAGTCCCACGGCGAACACGGCGAATAGCAGTAGTTCCCAGGAACCCATAAGGAGCGAGCCCGTTGCTTCGGCGCAACTCTTGCCGCCGCTGCCATACCCGGAAAATGCTCTGGAGCCGGCGCTCTCGAGCAGGACTTTGGCACTGCACCATGGCAAACATCACCGTGGATACGTCGATAACGTAAATAGGCTGGTAACCGGAACTCCCTTTGCCGGACTAGCGCTCGAGACGCTGGTCCGCCAGACCGCTGGCGCCGCCGAACATGCGCAATTGTTCAACAATGCCGCGCAAGCTTGGAATCACGCTTTCTACTGGCGCAGCCTGCGTCCGGCATCCGACGGCATCGTCCCGCCGGCACTGAAGGCCCGGATCGACTCCTCATTCGGTAGCGTTGACGCCCTCAAACGGGAGCTCGCGGCCGCAGCGACGGCACAATTCGGCTCAGGATGGGCCTGGTTAGCGATGGATGGCTCTCGATTGCGCGTACTGGCGACGAGCAATGCGGATTCTCCGCTGACACACGATCTTCGGCCATTGCTGACAATCGACGTCTGGGAACACGCTTATTACCTCGACTATCAAAATCGGCGCGCGGAGTACGTCAACGCCGTTCTGGAAAGGCTGATCAATTGGGATTTTGCTACCGAGAATTCGCTTAAGGCTTAAGCGATAAGGCGCGGCGGAATGCCGCGCCCTTCTCTTTTTTGCCATCGTACGGCTTCGTCATTCAGCTCGAATAATGTGGGGTGACTTTGACTCTGCTGTTCCCTCGCTCAAGTGACGACACCCTCATACAACCCGAATGCCAAGTTCCCGCCGCAGGTCCTTAGCAAATGATTTCGGTAGGAATCGGGCGGGTACCCACGGCCTTCGCTGGTCATCGGCCCGCTCATTTCGAGTCCGTGATCCAGCTTCTCGCGGCAGGCAATTCGGCAAGCGAGAACAGGCGGACATCTCCGTGAAAAAAGGGCTTGAACATACCAACCACAGCCCTTAGCAATGGCTGATCCGCAACCACCGCGATGTGGCTGAAATCGTGCCAGTGTCTCAGTCCGAACGCGCTGTCATCCCAAAGCGCTCCAACCTCAAATCCCGTGAACTCTTTCCCGATGACATAGAGCATCTTGATCGCTCCCTTGCTCATCATCGCCTCGGCCTTGGGTATAAGCACACGCTTGTAATCCTCGTGCGTAACCATGCCCACGGCCTCGATCGCGAGCACATCCTGCGGTAGGCCCTCGATGAATTTAAACATCGGCTTCCTCCAATGGCTTTCCCAGTGCGATTCGCTGCCTGTATTCGCAATGATAACGGCAGTTGCCTGCCGAATAGTTTGGCGTAGTTGTGAACAGGCGTCGAATATTGACAGGAATCCTCGCCTCCATCTCATTGTATTCAATACGTTGCGACGCCGGCCAGCGTTCAATCCGGGCGCCTCTTCGCACACCCAAAACCCGGACGCGGCTCTGGTCTCGACGGATCTGATGAACCGGCAGTTTAATGCCGATGGAGACGCCCCGCATGAGCCACAGAGGAAACTGCCGGGACACCGCGCTTATCAGCAAGCAGATTCACAGGAACAGCGATACATCCGCGGCCGAGATATCTGATTACATCAACTTGATCTACAATCCAAACGGGTCGCCATTGTCACTTTGGCGGCATTGGCCCCGAAGAAGTTCGAGATAACTTCGCCTCTATGTTGCATGTCACAATCGAACCAAATCAATCGAAAGGAGAGCGCAATGAGAATTGCCATGTCTCGCCCAATCGTCACTATTGCATATCTTTTAGGCATCGCCCTTTGGGCGGGGCCGTCGCAGGCCGCACCCGAATCCTTTAAGGTGCCCCTCACCGGCGCGCAACAGGTGCCGCCCGTGCAACCCGCCGGCACGGGAACGGCCGATCTCACCTATGACCCAGCGACTCACGTACTCAGCTGGTCGATCATGTACAGCGGGTTGTCGGGCACAGTCACCATGGCGCACATCCACGGACCGGCAGCGGAGGGCAAAAACGGCAAAGTGCAAATCTGGCTGACGAAAAAAGGCAGCCCGGTGGAGAGTCCGATAAAGGGACAGGCGACACTAACACCTGAGCAGGCGAAACAGTTCTCGGATGGCGAGTTGTACATCAACGTGCACACCGAAACCCATCCGGGAGGCGAAATCCGTGGACAGGTGATGCCGCCCAAGACCTGAGCGCGGTTACAGGACGTTGGCGAGCACAGCTACAGCAAGGGCGCTGCAGCCGAGGAGGACGGCTGCGCGTGTGGCACCGACCATGCGCGGTTGCTGCACGCCTGCCGGCAGGGTCTTCCATCCAGTGACCATCGGAAGCAGTAGGTTCTGCCCCTTTACTACCGCGTAGAAGACCACCGCCAGCAAGTGCAGCGCCACCGCCGCCAGTAAAGCGTCCCAGATTATCCAGTGAAGCGCGGTAATCGTGTTCGCTACTGGCGCCGGGATCAGTTCGGTGAACGGTCCTTCGTCCGCTACATCGTTGGCGACATAAACCCCGGTCAAGGTCTCGCAGAGCAGCAACAGCAGTAGCAGCAGGACCATCCAACCGCCGGCCGGATTGTGCCCGGCTTGCCGATCAGGTTCGCGGCGCAGAGCGTGCGCCAGATGTCGCGCAGCCGCACGCGGAGAAGCGAGAAAGCGCGAGAACCGCGTCGTCTCGCTGCCGAAGAACCCCCACAGGATGCGGAACAGGATGGCCGTGAACAACGCGTATCCGGCGTAAGCGTGCCAGTTCATACGGTTCAGCCGCCACGTGACATAGGCCGCCGCAAATAGCATCACAACGACCCAATGGAACAGGCGTGTAGCGCCGTCCCAGACCAGAACTTTTCGGCCGGAGCCGCTCATGCCCACCGCGTGATGTGGTTTGCCACCGTAGCAGTCGAAAAAAATCGGGCGAACTCCCACACCGCAATTATTCGACGCGGGTCCCTATCAGTCAATCGCAACTCGCGCGTACTCGGCATGTCAGTATCTGCTTCATGCTTGCAGCGGTGCATTTGCAGCTCATCTCAACGATTCGATCGGCCGCTCGGCGTCAGGGCACAGCAACTGACCCGCTCAGTTGACGCGCTCCCGCCGCAGCAGCCGAATCAATCGCTCCGCAGTTCCCCCTATTGCGAGCGCTTCTTGCTCGGGTCATCGGCGGGATTGACGTAGGTAATCGCGAATGGGCCTTGCATGTGCACCTGGATCGTCGCGCCAGTCTTGGTGAACGCGTAGTGATGCATGTTAGCCGGAGCAACAGCATATCCTCCTGGTGACCGCTTCGACGCGTGCGCCTCGTCAATAGCACTGCCCATGCCGATCGAGAAGGTGCCCTTCAATACTGTTACGTGCTCATCGGTGGGATGGAAACGCGGCGGAATTACATAGCCCGCCGGCATATCAAAGCGAACGGTGACGAGACCTGTTGCTGCCGAATCGCCTGCAATCACCACAAACTTCGCGCCGAACGGAAACACCGGTGGCGGCGCTCCCTATTTGACGTCCTTTGCCGATCGCACGGGAGGCATATCCGCGGCGTTTGCCGCCACTTGGGCCACGAGAGTTGCCACATTGGGACCTGCAACGAAACCGTCCAACGACATCGATACGTTGATTACTACCTTAGCCATCGCTGATGCCTCTGGTTGCTTTCCTTACACGTGTTGGTGGGCTTCCACTTTATCTACGACGCGATCGAACGACTGCTTTGCCGATGCCCCTTGTGAGTATGCGGTAACAGCAATGGGCCGATCAGCGACGATCACGGCAGGTTCTGCCGTAAATGCGGAAAAGTTCCGCCGCGGCGGGGTCATCGTAAGCCATTGGAGCGCGGTTCCCAGCTGACCCATGGCTTCACGTTGGTCATCAAATAATGTTGACCGCACCGCCCCGGCAAGCCGGATTGTTCTGCACGCGCGCGAACCACTTCGCATCTTCCGGGAGATCATTGGGGTCACGCGTGATGACCGCCATTGCCAGCTCGCAGCCGGAGCGGGAAGGGCACGGTGAGCACCCACTGCCGGTACGACGCCGCGGGCAGCACCCGCTCCACCAGCCGCGCCGAGGTGTCGCGCATGCGCCGCGCGCCGCAGCTCGGAATTGCACCTCAGAGTCTACCGTTTGTTCGCCGGCGGGCCATTCTGGGCCACCGCGGCCTTCACGAGCGCCTTGAACGCGCCCGCGTCGACCTTCTCCCCTTCGTGGATGTCGATCGCCCTTCGCGTGTTGCCTTCCAAGCTGGAATTGAAGAGGCGCGATGGGTCTGGGATCCTGGCCCCCCGGGCGAACGTGAGCTTCACGACCTTCGTGTACGTCTCCCCAGTGCAGACAATCCCGTGGTGCGACCAGACCGGAGTGCCCCTCCACTTCCACTCCTCGATCATCTCGGGGTCGGCTTCCAGGATCAGCGCCCGCATGCGGGCCAAGGTCTCCCCGCGCCATCCCCCCACGTCGCGGATCCGCTGGTCGATGAGCCGGGAAGCGGGTTTCCCGGTCGCTTGCTCACGGCTGCTCATGTCTTTATCTTTCCTTTCACCGAGGGTGTGGCCGCCAAATATCAGTGACCAAGCAATTTAGGAAACCATCCGCATGCCGCTAACGCTTTACGCTCACCCGTTCGCCTCCTATTGTTGGAAGCCATTGATCGCCTTGTACGAGAATGCGACACCGTTTGCCTATCGATTGATCGAGGATGCGGCGGGATGGGCCGAACTTGAGTCGCTTTGGCCAATCAAGAAGTTTCCCCTTCTCCGGGACGGCGACGCGACGATCGTCGAATCCAGCATCATCGTAGAATACTTGATGCGTCGTTATCCCGGAACGACGCGAATGATACCGGTGAACGACGACGCAGCCCTAACGGTGCGCTTCATGGATCGGTTCTTTGACAACTACGTCATGAGTCCGATGCAAACGCTGGTCTCGGATCGAATGCGAACGGAGACCGAGCGCGACGCGAAAGGCGTCGCCGATGCTAGGAAGATGCTGGACGTTGCGTATGGATGGCTCGAAGACCGGCTCACGCCTCCAGCATGGGCGTCCGGTAGCACCTTCTCGCTGGCGGATTGTTCCGCCGCCCCAGCGCTTTTCTACGCGGATTGGGTGCATCCAGTCGACGATCGATTTCCGGGGGTTCTCGCCTACCGCGGCCGGGTTCTTGCTAGGCCCTCTGTCGCCCGTGTTGTTGATGAGGCGCGTCCATTCCGCAAGTTCTTCCCTCAGGGAGCGCCGGATCGGGACTGATAAACGGCCGGCCGTAAGCTCTGCCTGCCGAAACGTTGAATGGCTGCTTTCCGACGAGCATTCTAACGTCGTGACCGGCGCCATCGGGCCGATCAGCCACGATCACGGCGTACTTGGCAAACTCCCATCGAGGCGCAGGGTCTTTTCCCGCTTGCCTCTACCGATTATTTACCGCCAGCAAATTTGGCGACGACAACTGACCGATTTTACTTGCGTTTCCGGCTTGCCCTGAGATTATCGAGCAGAGTAGTCGCGGCCGATGGCATCCATCGCTGGCATCGCAGCGTCCAGGTGGAAACGCGCACCAGCGTAATCACACCAGCCAGGGTTTCGCGGCGGACTATTCTAGGTCCAGAACACCGGTAGACTTCCGGTAGACCTCGGCGTCGTTCCACCGGTAGACCGGCGCGGACCTCAGACGGGCCGCAAGCTACCGTCTGCACCGTGAGGATGAGGGCTGATCCGGGCGGCCCGCTTGCCAACTTTGTCTTTGGCCATTTCCAAGTCGAAGTGCGCCTGCAAATTGATCCAATAACCATCGGACGTGCCGAAATACGCCGAGAGCAGCACAGCCATTTCCGGCGAAATTGACCGTTTCTCGCGCACGATGTCGTTCACGCGAGGCAGCGGAACGTCCAGGGCCCTAGCCAGTCCATACGCACTCAAGCCTACTGGCTCCATGAACTCCTCCCGAAGAATATTGCCCGGGTGCGTAAGCTTGATTTTTCTCGCTGCCATAACCCTAATCCCGCCTAGTGATAATAGTCGGCGCTGAAGAAAATCAAGGACGGAGTGCTGACGTCCTGGTCACTCGGCCGGTAGACTTCCTTTAGACCTCGACGTCGACCCAACCTAAGATCAAGCCATCAGTCCGATGGGAAGCGATGTCCGAGTTCGACCGTTGCCGTCGATCGCGACCGGCCACTTTGCGGCATCAGGCGAGCCCAAGCCGCTGCTTAACGGCCTCCGTCAATATGCTCGCGCTGGTCCGATCTGCGGTGCCCGTACCGGCTTGGCCATGCCGTAGAAGATCACGACACCTTGTCCACCACAGCGCGTTGAGAGTCCTTCTGGGGGTGTTCCGATACACGCATCGATATCCTGCCAGTTGTTCATCGCCCAGACATTGCCCGCGGGATCGACCGCGATATCGGTGAGCATCTGCAGGCCTCCTCCCACATAGCCGCCGGGCGGCGAAATCTGGTCGCCGGTCTTCATGCCCGGAGGGCAGTTCTCTGTCCGGGCACCGCATAGTTCGACAATCGGACTTTGCGCACCGGCGAAGTTAGAGATCCAGATGTTGTCGTTGCCGTCCACTGCCACGGCCCAGGGGCCGGGGAGGCCGCCGCTTTTGAAGGGCGAGCCCGGAAATTGGGTGCCGTCCGGCCGCAGCAGCGTAACGCTGCCGCCATTCATGGTGCCGCCTTTCTGCTCGGACATTTGTTTAGTCAGATAGTCAGAAGCCGAGGCAACGCCCTCGAACTTCAGGCGTATTCCCATATCGATCAGATGAGCCATGCCCAGCAGGCCGGTGCCGAACCGGTTGGTAACCCAGACGTTACCTTGGCTGTCGATGCCTAGACCGCTATTGTTGATTCCGGTCTTGAAGTTCTCGACCTTGCTTGGATCGGAGGCTGGAAAGCGCGTGACATGTTCAACGCCGCTACTCGCCACCCAGATCCGATCCTTTTGATCGATGCCGAGGTGAAAGGGAGCCTTGAACGATTTGCACGGCTCCGCGCTGTCGCCCTCGCAAACGATCTGGCCCTTGGTGATATCGCCCTTGGGAAAGTGGACGAGCTGACTTTTCTCGATGCCGAGTACCCAAACATCACCGCTCGGGGTCACGATGATTCCCTGCATGAGGCCAAGCCGGCCGCCGAAATTGATGCCCTCAGGCGGCGTCAGGGGCTTGCCATTCTTGTCGAACACCGCGATGGATTTGCTGCCATAGGTGGTGAACCAGGCATTGTCCTTGGCGTCGACCGCGGCGCCGAACGTGCCTCCTTCCATTCCTCCGCCAGTAAATCCCGTGGTGATTGGCGAAAGCGGCTTGCCGTTGGGCGCAAACTTGGTCGCGTTGCCCTGCCATAGGGAGTCCTGCCCCTGCCAACCGATACTGAAGTTGTCGCCGACCCAGAGGTTACCCTCGCTGTCGAACATGGCTTTCCCGCCTGCCCGATAGCCACCTCCGTCAAACTTGAGCGGAAGGACCCAGGCGCTCGGTTCCCAGTTGAGATACGGCATATACGGAACCGCCAGCATGTGATTCGCAGGCGATACTTGATAAAACTGGCGCAGCAGTGCGTAGATTCTCTGGGGCTGATACCACGGGGCGCGAGCAATCGACTGCGCCGCGGTCAGAGTATCGGTCGGCGCGGCCCCCTTAGGTCCTGTCGAGGCCGCGAACAGCTTGCTGCACGCATCCGCCGTCACCCGCGTTACACAACCGGCGAGCACGTCGGCCAGCGTAGCGAAATTGGCCATCGTCGGCGTCTGACCGCTGTTGAGCGGGCTTTGGATCGCCTCGCCCCAGCCGCCCGTCGCGAGATCAACAAAGTTGGGCACGTTGCCGGCCGCGATGCGAAGACCCAGCGCGTGACCCTGAATCGCGGTGCCGTTGAGAAATTGCGCGTGGGTCCACACTGACGCAACGGTGGTCATTTCGTTGACGGTGATATTGGCGGGAAACTTGCTGCCAAGCACCGCGATGAGCGCGATGGCGGGGTTGTCTCCGTTAGCCTTGTTCGCGGCAGGTGTGCCGCCCTTAGCGATCAGGTATAGGCTAGAGTCGTTTCCGGGTGCTTCGGCTGCGCTAATCGCGAAGCGACCATCCGCACCAGTACGCGCCTGCGCGAGCTGCTTCGGCGCACCCGCGCTCGCAGCCCAAAGCGTTACTGTCGAGTTGGCGATCGGGGCTCCGGCGCCCAGGACCTGGCCGTTTATGTTCTCGGCGGCATTCGCCGGCGCGGCAAACACGACGGTCATGAATGCGAATACTAAGGCGGTTACCGGCGCTGAGACTCGACGATCCCAAGAGTATTTTGCAGGGTTCATTGCGAAGGCTCCCATTGGTTGTAATGGCGCTGGAAGAGATCCAGCAAGTTACGCTGCCGCACGATTGCCGCTCCACTCTAATCACCGTCAACAGCTACGCCTACTGGACCAAAGGGCTATCGTGCGCGGCAGGGTGACGCAGGCGCTGCGAAGCGCGACCGTCCGGTAACAGGCGATCATTTCAATGCCCTCACTGCCCGCATTTGGCCGGATTTGCGACGGTGAGGCGATTCCGGCGGCCTCGCTCGACGCGCCAGGACTTTGCTCCACCGACCTCTACCGAATCTCTACCGCCTGAATTCTGCGCAACTCCGACCGCCTGTTTTCGTTATGTTCTTCAGCTTGCCCGAGGATTATCGAACAGATTAGTCGCGGAGGTTGGCTCTACTCGGGAAACCAAAACGTTAGTGAAGCACTGCTCGGCTGCACCACGTCGACAAATTAAAATTGCGAATCGACACTGAAACGATAGATGCCGAATCGGTTTCGTGTCCATGGAGCCGGTCCTTCCCCGAGGACTTTCCTAGGTCCAAAACACCGGTAGACTTCCGGTGGACCTCAACGCCGGAAAAACATCGCGTCTTCCCGCAGAAAAAAGCATCTCGAACTGGTAACCCCTTGGCTTCCTGATGGAAACCAATTCAAACCGAATCTTATGCCTTCTCCCCCACTTGTAACTCCGCGAGTTTGAAACGAACTCCGCATCCCCCGATCCCGCAGTACCCATTCGGATTCTTCGCGAGGTACTGCCGGTGATAGTCGGCGCTGAAGCAATTTATTCCACGAAAAATTGCGCAGTTAGATTGTCGCGGTCACGTCGTCGGTAGACTTTCGGTAGACGTTGACGACGATCCAGTGGTAGACCCAACGATTACTTGCCGACCCCGATTTGCTGCATGAGCGTGGCGTTATCCCAGAACAGATATTCCTCGTTCATGACACCCTGCTTGTTCCAACGGCCCAGGGTCGCCATCGGCAAATGGTACTTTTTGCCGGTTGGCTGCATCACGGTGCCGTCCGCCATGACCATGGGTTTGGTAAAGGTACCGTCGAGAAATCCCATGACGGCTGTCCACTGCGCGTCCGCCGTTCCAAACCGTACGGCATGCTCGGTGATGCGGTTGTCCGGCGCGAAGGTCCACATGAACTTCAGTTCTTTGACGTGATCTGGGATGCCCTTGGTGGTGTGGCCATCCGGATAGTGCACAATGATGTTCTCGCCGTGGCTCTTATGAAAGTTTTCCCACTGCTGCCCGGTGTAGACGTGGAAGTCGAGGTCATCGAAGTTCGCCAGGTTCTTCGCCAGTTCCGGCGGCATGCCCACTACCGTTGGCGTCGGTTCGCTAACCTTGCTGCTTGGCCAGCTGTTTTGCGCCGTAGCCGTACCCGGGATTGCCGCGATAAGAAGTCCAGCTGCAAGACCCGCGCCAAGCGCAAGCGCACCCCTTTGCTTTGTCATGACTCGTTCCCTTTTGTTGACTGTGAAACGCACCGCTCTGGGCAATCAGTTTTGTTCTGCCATAACAGCCGCACGCTGTGGCGGTGGGGCGGGTCATCGGCCCAAGTCATGATCGGGATCAGGCGTTGATCCACGTGGGCCGATTTGAACCCATCAAAAGTGCACGAACAGAGAGCCTCCCCTTTTATACGCTACCACGCAGAGTGCCCTCGTATGGACCAGGCTCATGGATCGCCGCCCCTGACTAAATCGTCGCAGCCGCCAAACGCGGGCATATACCAAGAGGTAGAATACGTCAACTAATCTATCCAAATCCATGCTCTGCCTTTGGCCGACACCGTCGGCTCAGCGCCAGCAAATGGGAGAAGCGATCATGTCCACTCTTCCACGCACTCTCGCCGCGGCGTGTATGTTGTGCCTGTTCACTGTTCCTGGCTACTCGGCCTCACGCGGCGCTGACGCCGACTGGCTAACCTACAACCGCACCCTGGCTGGAGATCGGTTTTCGCCTCTCAAGGAAATCAACCGTTCCAACGTCGCCCAATTGAAGCCGATCTGCACGTATATGCTGGCAGTGGTGTCATCGCTTCAGACCGGTCCGCTGGTTGTTAACGGCACGATGTACTTCACGACTGACGAGGGGTCCTACGCGATCGATGCCAGCACCTGCGCGGAGAAGTGGAAACAGCATCGACACAGCGATACGCCTAGCATGCTGCTCGTGAACCGTAGATTCGCCTATACGAACAGCCGGTTGTTTCGAGGCACCTCGGACTCGCATGTGCTTGCGATGGACCCGGTTGACGGCCATGTGATTTGGGATCACGTCCTTGACGTGCAGGGACCGGGCGTTTCGATACCGATGGCGCCGATCGCCGCGAACGGGATGGTCTACATCGGCAATGCCGGCGGAGATCAGGCAGGTGTCACCGGCCACGTCTACGCACTCGATGCCAAAGACGGCCACGTGGTGTGGAAGTTCGATGTGATCCCGGAAGCCGGACCGGCTCGAGCGACGTGGACCAATCCGAAGCTGCCGATCTCGGGCGGTGCGTTCTGGACATCGTTCACCCTCGATGAACCCAAGGGCGTGCTCTATGTTCCCGCGGGCAATCCAGCGCCCGACTTCGACACCGAAATGCGGACCGGCGAAAATCTCTATACGGATTCGGTGATTGCACTCGATGCGACAACCGGGCGCATACTTGGCTACGACCAGCTGGTGAAACGCGATAGCCACGACTGGGACGTGGACACCGCCCCAACGCTGGCAACGACGCGTTCGGGCAAGCGGATCGTCGCGTCGGCGAACAAAGACGGTTTGTTGTCGATCCTCGATCGTTCCCGGGTTACCCGCGGCGCGACGCCGACCGATCTCACGGCTGTCCTCCCGCTCCTGTCGCAGACTCCGACGACGACCCGTGAGAACGCGGACGTGCCGCTCTCGCGGGATCACGCGGTGCGCTTCTGTCCGGGTATCCAAGGTGGCGTCGAGTGGAACGGCGCCGCGTTCAGCCCTCAGAGCAATTCGCTGTTCGTGGCCGCGGTGGACTGGTGCGCGAACGTCCAGCTCATGCGAAACCCGGAGGTGCCGCCCGCGGGTGGCTTGTGGCTCGGCGCCGAAACCCCATTCGCCGACATATTCGATCCGGCTGAGAAAGCGAAGGGGTGGCTCACGGCGTTCGACGCGGAAACCGGCAGCGTGCGTTGGAAGTATGCGACGCCGCATCCGATGCTTGCTGGCGTGACGCCGACAGCCGGTGGGCTGGTGTTCGCGGCGGACCTCGGAGGCCAGCTCTACGCTTTCAACGCGGATACCGGGAGCATCCTCTGGCGATCGAGCGCGGGGCAATCGACAGGTGGTGGCATCGTCACGTATCGCGCCGGGGGACGACAGCTCCTCGGCGTGGCCTCCGGAATGAAGTCACCGATGTGGCCGGGAGGCGCCCAGCAAAGCCGTATTCTCGTGTACGGTTTGCGCTGACGGATGCGCGCCCTCGAAGCAATGCTTCGTTTGGGTCAGTGCTCGTCTTCGGCCAATCGAGGAGAAGTTGCGTCCGGTCCTCAACAGACCTTCACAGAGCGTGATCTGCGACGGCTGCCACTAGCGTCGTTCGCCAAATGCGCTGATCCATGTGCGATCTCCTATCAACCTAATGGCAATTTGTATTGTTAGCGGTGGCGAATGTCAGAAATGTGATGCTTGCCGGTTGTAGTGTTAAGGCGCCCGCTTCCACGGTTGCGCCGCGCAGCGCCGGCAGCTCATGTTACGTCCCAGGTGCAGTGTTTGTCCGTTTAACTTCACGCTCGGACTTTCCAGTTTGTCGGCCGCCAGGGAATATCGATCACCCATGAGCGAAATTGATAGCGCCCTTCCATTGCGCCCGAGACAGCACGCCTTGAAACCCCGCAGGCGCTTCCGCAGGCGGGCTGTCGGAGTCGCTAAAGAACACCGAATTCGCCCACGTGCCGCTGACGCGAACATAAGCGGGTCCCAGCGCGCTCGCTAGCCGCCGCAAGCGGGGATTGCTAAGGTCAATAGGCGGGCGCGCTTCCAACATGGTCGGATCCTGGCCGATTACCAGCGACGCTGAACCCCTAGTTTTAGCGGCTGCGGCGTTCGCCTTTAGCGAGGCCAATGTTGCGGAGTCATACGGCTTCCAGAACTTGCCGCCGATCACTTCGGCCATCTCCACGTTATACGACTCAAAGCGATCATCGACGGTGGCAATCGCCGGCATTGTGGCCGGTGAGAAGCTCGCCAAGGGCTGCGGTGCCGCGATTAAGTGGTTGCCCGAGAGCAGCGCGAAAAGGCCTGCGCCCAGGGTGACGATCTTCCGCTTCAGGCGGCCCGAAGAGGATTCGTCTGGGAATCGCAATGACTCCAAAGATCTGCTGGGGAATCGCGTTCGTTGGACTTTTTAGATGCAGGATTTAATGGAACGAATCGTGCCGAAATCGTTATCAGCGACGTATTAGCCCGGTTGAACACACCTGATCAGTGCGTTCAATCCAGGATGGAAGGATCCAAATCTCTATGCCGATTAGGTCCGTGGTACGACGTCCATTTTGAAGGCCGTAAAGTCCGCCTCCGTCAAGCGCGTGTTATGGGTCGGGGGTGCCGGCGGTCTTGAAGTTGAACCCGGGGTTCGTGTCATCGATGCACCGGTTTTCCCTGCGGCGATCAAACCAGGCTCGCTCGCCGCCATCGAGGCACTTGACCAATTACGTCGTGAATCCTCGCTTGACTGGTCTTATCTGTCTCCCTCTGCGAATCTTAAGTCCGGCGTGAGAACTGGCAAATTCCGACTTGGGTATGATCAGCTACTCGTCGACTTGAGCGGCCACAGCAACATTTCCGTACAGGACTAGGTCCTATGCACAAAGCAGCCGCGGTCTCGCCGTTTACGCACATCGTACTCTGGCAGCTCGCAAATTTGATCTGTAATTACGCATAGAATCGGCGCGGTTTTTACATATTGATTGATATCGCGTCTAAGTTGTTTAATCCCGCTTGTATTCCTCATTCGGGGCCGATAACAAAAGTAGGAAGATAAAGAAACTCGACAGGGAGATTGCGATGTTACGACGCAGCAGCAGAATGATTACGATTGTGGCCGGTGTATTGATTGCGGCGACCAGCCTCGCGCAGCCACCGGCCAGCGCGCCGGCGGGCGCGACCGGAATGTGCAAGGATGGCAGTTACTGGACGGGAGTCACGAAAAAAGGAGCCTGTCACGGCCACAAGGGCGTGCAAGATTGGTACGGCAGTGCGGCACCAGCAAGCGGCAGCACGGCGGCCCCCACCGCTGCCACTCCTGCGGCCATGCCGACTGCGCCCGCAGCGACAGCTCCTCCCGTCGCCGCGCCGAAAGCGGCCCCCGCGCCTGCGGTTACTCAAGCCCCTGGCGGTGGTGCCGGCCAGGTGTGGGTCAACAGCAGCAGCAAGGTGTATCACTGCCCGTCGGACCGTTGGTACGGCAAGACCAAGAGCGGCGCCTATATGAGCGAAGCGGAGGCGATCGCTCAGGGCAATCACCCCGATCACGGCAAAGCCTGTAGCAAATAACGCCTCGTGGGCCCGAACGCAGGGCTATCGCCCTGTGTTCGCGTCCTTCGGGGACCGGTCATTAACACCGTTTACTCTTCACGCATCGAAGGGATATCGCATGAAACGCTCCATATTGATTTTGATTCTCTCAGGTATTACGCCCCTCATCGCTTGGGGGGATGAGCCGCCACCGCCGCCGCAAGATGTGTGGACCGGCAAGGGCCAGGCGGGCTATGTGTCCTCATCCGGCAACACGGAAACCAAATCGGCCAACGCCGCGATCGATATGGCGTACCTGTCCGGCCCTTGGGACCACATGTTCCATTTGGGTGGACTGTACGGGAAGAATGCCGGCATTGTATCCGCCGAGCGCTGGGATACGCTGTGGCAAACCAATTACAGCCTCACCACGGATCTGTTCACGTTCGGCGCCCTGCGCTATGCGCACGATATGTTCAGCGGCTTCGACTATCAGGCGAGCGGCGCCGTGGGACTCGGCTACAAGTTCATCAATACCAAGGACACCCAGCTAAGTGCGCAGGTGGGTGTCGGATACCAGGAAGTGCGCCCCGAAATCATCACCAAGGATGCCGACGGCGCCGTAACCGACAGGGTTTTACTGCCCTCGCAAGGCGGCGTGATGGGCACGGTCGGCCTCACCTATTCGCAGGCGCTGACGAGCAGCACCACATTGTCCGACAAATTGCTCGTGAATGCGGCATCGGCCGATACCTTGTTGACGAACTCATTGGCGCTGGCGGTGAAGATATCCACCAAGCTGGCGTTGAGTCTGGGATACGCCATAGAGAACAACAGCAAGCCGCCGGTCGGGCTGAAGAAGCTCGATTCGCTGGAGACTGTCAACCTGGTCTATTCGTTCTAACTCCGTCAACGATGGGGAAACACTATCATGGGATTACTCGACGGAATGTTGGGCGGAGTGGTCGGCGCCGAGATGGCGTCCGTCGTCAACGGATTGATTGAAAAGCACGGCGGCGTGCAAGGTATCGTTGCTCAGATGGAGCAGCAAGGACTGGGCGCAACGGTGCGCTCGTGGGTCGGGACCGGCGCCAATTTGCCGATCTCAGCCGAGCAAGTCCATGCCGCTTTCGGCGCGGATACGATCCAGTCGCTCGCGTCCAAATTCGGGCTGCAGCCGCAGGATCTGGCGCAAAAACTCGCTCAGGTTCTTCCGCAGGCGATCGACAAGCTCACGCCGGCCGGCAGCGCGCAACCGGGCTGACCGAGCGCGAATCGGGCAATCGATCCGGGATTCGATTCAATTGGGTGACAGTGTGCAAAATTGGTTTCAAGGGAGCAGAGCAATATGAGTATCGCCGGCGAGTTCAAAGAATTTGCCATGAAAGGCAATGTGGTCGACATGGCAGTGGGCATCATCATCGGCGCCGCGTTCGGCAAAATCGTCTCCTCGCTTGTTGGGGATGTCGTCATGCCGCCGCTTGGCCTACTGATCGGCGGGATCAATTTCAGCGACTTGGCGATCACCCTCGGAACCGATCCGAAAGGAGCACCGGTATTGCTCAAGTACGGCTCCTTTCTACAGACGGTGTTTGACTTCCTTATCATTGCGTTCGTGATTTTCGTTATGATCCGGGGCATCAATAAACTGAAGAAACCACCTGCCGCGGCTCCCGACGCACCGCCGCCGCGTCAAGAGGTATTGCTCGAACAGATTCGCGACGCGCTCACCAGGCGATAGATAGGTGTATTACGCAATCGGCTTTTGCAATCAAAGAACTCGACGATGCGTGTCAGAAACCCATGACCTCGCTTTCCAAATTAGCAGGAGCCGCGATCCACACGGTCAAGGCTTCCGCGATGCATGTCTTCCTGGGGCTTCAATACATAACCTGGTTTGCACTGCTGATGCTTGCGATTCCTTCCGGCGTCGCTTTTGCCCAAGCACCATGCCCAGGAATTCACGTGAAGATTCTGAACATACGAAACAGCACCGGGACGGTGGATTGTGCACTTTTCGCATCATCAGATGGTTTCCCGAGAGAATTCTTACACTCTGCAATCGTTGTTATGGTGTTGAAAATACAGGAGACACAAGCACGCTGCGACTTCGAGGATATCCCACCGGGAACGTATGCCCTTGCCGTCATCCATGATGAAAACATGAACGGCAAACTTGACACTAATTGGCTGGGGGGTCCCAAAGGAAGGCTACGGCTTTTCAAATGACGTAAAGGCCGTGCGCGGAACCCCTTCATTCTCGGATGCCAGCTTCCCGTACGATGGGCAGACGTTAAATTTTACACTCGGCATGCATTACGAAGAAGGCTCAATCTTCAAGAGGTGAAGTCACATGACGATGAAACTGGCGATCAGCGCAGCGGCCTTAGTTTTTTCTCGCGGGAGCCATAACTCCTGTCTACGCGCAGGGCGAGCAACACGAAAAGGCACAGGCCAAGGGACAGGAACATCAGGGGCAGGCTAATAAACCTGCGGCACGACCGCAACAATCCTACGGCGCCGCCTATCATGGGGGCGTCCGGGCCGACGACACCACGCATGGTGGCGTCCACCATAGCGGCGTTCCGCAACATGCAGGGCAGGTGCAAAGCGGCTTCACGCAGTCGCGAGCGAAATCGTGGAGCAGCGAACACCGAACTTGGGCGCAGCGCGGCGGCTATAACGGCTACCGAATCCCTGACGACCGCTTCCGAATGTACTTCGGGCATGAACACTTTTTCCGCATCGGCAGGCTGCCGCTGGCCTTCGTCGGCGGGTATCCGCGCTTCCAGTACGACGGCCATTGGGTGACCTGCATGGATCCGTGGCCGGAATCGTGGCCAGCGATGTGGTACGAAAACGACGACGTGTATCTCGATTACCCCGGCGTCGGGATCGCAGTCACTGTCTCGTTTTCACATGATTGAAGGGACATACACAGGCCATGCCCTTGAGCAGAGGATATGGTAACGCCAAACGTCTACGTTGAACCGCGACCGAAAGGACGCCCGGAGGGACACACCGATCAGTGATTACGTGTTGGAGCTTGCCGGCGGCCAGACATTAGGCGGATCGTTCAAGACTCAGACCGAAGCGGCCAACTACGCGAGGCAACAGGGCCATCACCCGCTGTGTGCTCGCGTGCGCAATACCGACAAGGGCAATCGCGGATCATTGGCGCTCCTGCTGACGATCCGAAGGTGGTGGTCTTAGGCGCCACCCGTTACGCCGCCGTGCTCGTCACATCGAGTGATCAACCTGACGATCTGGCCAATGGCGTCGTCGAGGCGGTGTTTCAGGGCCTCGCCGACTTCCGCCGCTTGCACCTGCCCTTTCGGCCTTGGAAGTCAAGGATATGGTGCCCAGTAAGACCGTCATACCGATCCATCCAGGAGCGCTGAAATGTTATCGTGAGGCTGGCCTCGTGCATTAGGCACACGGCCCAATCGTTGGGCTTATTGTCGCTAGGGCCAACTTGAAAGGTCTTGCCATCCCGCCAAATCAACCATCGTCATTAGCGCAGTGCGCCGAAAACCCTTGAGACTATAGCGCTGCCCGCCGCTGCGGGATTTTGCCTGATGGCGTGCTCTTCCTCGCCGATCATCAGGTACAGGCCATCCAACGCCTTGCCAGTGACGTACGTTTCGATGTTGGCTGCGTTGCTTTTGATGAGGCCGAATTTGGCACCCTCTCCGGCGAACTGATTGTATTTCTGCGCCAAGCCCACCCGATCGGTTGCTTTCTTGACGATCGGCAGAAATTTTATCGCCAGTGGTGCAGTGGTCTTGGCCTTAAAAAACTGCGTCACGGAATCATCACCGCCAGTCAGAATCTTCTTGGCGTCCTCTACCGACATCGTTTTCACGGCATTAAGCATAAGCGCCTTGGCTTCAGGTACGGCCTGTTCGGCCGCCTGGTTCATGGTTGCGACAAGCTCGTCGGCATCCTTGCCTCGCCCCATCATGCGCATGCCCTTGGCGAGTTCATCGAGTGCTGGCGGCAACGGGATCTTGACCTTGGGGTTATTTAAGAATCCGCCCGGTACGCCAAGCTTAGCGATGGCCGAAGTAATTCCTTCGGTCAACGCCCCCTTGATACCCCGAGACGCATCCTGATTCGTTAAATCATTAAGCCCGAGCGCCAAGACAGGCCCGAGAACGAGGCAGCTCAGTAGCGCCGCCAGGGTGATCGAGCGTGCAGGAGTCATGGCACACATCCTCATTCCAAATATTCTGGCAATAAACACCTCAACGCGTTTTGCTGCTCCGTGCGTTCAGCAAGACCCGTCACGGAGCTGCGCAGCGATGAAGTGTAAGCCGGATTCTCATAAAGTCTATACGCACTTGCACCGATGCTCGACTCGTGAAACAAGGCCTGGTGAGCGATAGCATTACGAACACCATCGGCGATGGGATCGCATACGGTCGCCTGGAGCCACTTCAAGAGGAGGCCGCCGGGTGATGTTGCCGCTGGAATGAACAAAAGTACCTGACATCGAAATGTCTGTGACGATTTACCAACTGTCTGCGCTTGATGCCGTCGCGAGCTTGAAGAGCGCTGCGACAGGACTGAGCAGCGCCGAAGTCGGACGCCGCCTGCACGAGTTCGGCCCCAACGAGGTGGAGAAAGTAGCCGGCGTGCCTTGGTGGCTGCGGCTCCTGAAGGAGTTCACAACATTTTTTTCGCTGCTGCTTTGGGTCGCCGCAGCGCTGGCTTTTTTTGCTGCATGGAGCGCGCCGGGCGAAGGCATGGCGAAAGTCGGCTACGCCATCGTAATTGTCATTTTGGTGAGTGGATTGTTCTCCTTCTGGCAGGAGTATCGCGTCGAACAAACACTTGCGGCGTTACGGAAACTCCTGCCGCAACAGGCGCAAGTTTTGCGCGATGGCAAAGTCACCCGGGTGCCTGCGGCACAATTGGTGCCAGGGGATATCGTCCTGTTAGAGCAGGGCGATAACATCCCCGCAGACTGCCGACTAATCGAGGCGTTCAGCGCACGCGTCAATAACGCGGCCGTCACCGGTGAGTCCCTACCGAAAGCCCGAGAGGCCGGCGCCTCCAAAGCTGACAACTTGATCGACGCCAAGAACATCGTGCTCGCCGGCACTTCGATGGTAACGGGACAGGCCAAGGCGGTCATCTTCGCCACGGGGATGCACACCGAATTCGGGAAGATCGCTCATCTCACCCAAACGGCGGGCGAGGAGGTCTCACCTCTGCGCAAGGAGATCGCGCACTTAGCCCGCTTGACCGCAATGCTTTCCGTGCTGATCAGTCTCCTGTTCTTCTCGCTCGGCTGGATGATCGGCATCCCTCTCTGGAAGGACTTCATTTTCGCGATCGGCATCATCGTGGCGATGGTGCCGGAAGGGCTGCTCCCCACGTTGACCTTGGCGCTCGTTCTGGCCACGCAGCGTATGGCAAAGCGCAATGTCCTCATCCGATACCTGCCCTCGGTAGAGACGCTCGGGTCCACGACGGTCATTTGCACCGACAAGACCGGTACGCTGACTCAGAACCGCATGACGGTGCAGCGACTCTATCTAGGCGGGCAGTTGTATTCTCCTTCTGACGCCGAACGCAAGCCGGGCCTTTTAGACCTTCACCGGCCTTTCTTTTTGACGGCCTGGGCGTGTCATGATCTGAAGGAAACGGCAACTCAGGGAAAGCCGGCCTTCCTGGGCGATCCGATGGAAGTCGCGCTGCTGGAGATGGCGCTGCACTTCGCTTCCGATCTTCCAGTCTATCCTCGGCTGGACGAGATCCCGTTTGACGCCGACCGCATGCGACTGTCCACGGTGCACCAAGGACCCGAAGGTCCTGCACTTTACTGCAAGGGTGCGCCCGAGTCGGTGCTTCCTCTTTGCCAACAGATTCTCACTGACGGCAAGACTCAGCCGCTGAGCGTTGAGGCAAAGGCGAACATCGTGCAAGCGCAGAATGCGATGGCGCAGCAAGGTCTGCGGGTGCTGGCCTTCGCCTACCGGAATCTGGCTGCCGGTTATGACCGGGAGCGGCTCGAGGAGGACATGATTTTTACCGGATTGGTGGGACTGGAAGACCCGCCCAGGGCCGAAGTAGCGCAGGCACTGCGTAAGTGCCAAGAAGCCGGGATTAGAGTCATCATGGTGACCGGCGACCACCCTCGGACCGCTGCGGCAATCGCCCGCGAGATCGGACTTGTCAAGTCGGAGAGTCCCACGATAATCACCGGCGAGCAGCTGAGGCGGTTCTCGGTCATTCAGCTTCAGCTTGCCTTGGACACGCAAGAGGTGATCTTCGCGCGGGTCGTCGCCGACCAGAAGATGCGCATCGTTGAGGCGTTGAGGGAAAACAAACAAATCGTGGCCGTGACGGGCGACGGCGTCAACGATGCGCCCGCGCTGAAGGCTGCGCATATCGGCATCGCCATGGGCATCGCCGGTACAGACGTAGCCAAGGAAGCTGCCGACATGGTTCTGCTGGACGACAACTTCGCCAGCATCGTGACTGCGGTGGAGGAAGGACGCGCGGTATTCCAAAATATCCGCAAATTCTTGACTTACGTCTTGGTCCACAATGTTGCAGAGTTGATTCCCTACCTCGGCTTTCTGCTCTTCAAGATCCCCTTGGCGTTGACACCGGTGCAAGCGCTGTCCGTCGACATGGGGTCTGACACGCTTACTGCGCTCGGCCTTGGTGTCGAACGACCTGACCCGCAGATCATGCGCCGTCCGCCTCGCCCGCAGGGTGAGCGACTGATGAACTGGCCTTTGGCGTTCCGCGCATATCTCTTCCTCGGGCTGATCGAGGCCGCTGGGGCCATGGCAGCCTTCTTCTTTGTGCTCTACGGTGCCGGATGGGACTACGGCCAGAGGCTAGCAGCCACGGACCCCGTTTACCTGCAAGCCACTACCGCATGCCTGAGCGCCATTATCGTGATGCAGATCGTGAATGTCTTTCTCTGCAAAAGCGCAACCCGATCCGTGTTTTCAACCGGACTGCTTGGCAATGCGCTGATTATCGTCGGCGTGCTATCGGAAATCGCCATCCTCCTGTTGATCATCGATACGCCTTGGGGAAACTCTCTCCTTGGAACGGCGCCAGTTGGAGAGAAAGTCTGGGCGGTCGTTATTCCTTTCGCGCTAGGCATGTTCATATTGGAGGAGTTGCGCAAGTGGGTTGCCCGCAGGAGGTTGTGACGCCGGATTGGGGCCGAATTTTGCATTACGGTGGGCGGCGCGAATTGGCCGTGCTCCGTCCACTCGGCGATCGTGATGGGAGAGCACTCACGGATGAATGGATGGATTGACCTTGCACGCCGCGCCAGCCACCCAGGACTTCACCGTACTTCCGTAGGATTGACGACTGGCCTCTACCGAATAGAAGGGAGTTCTCTGGCTCGGCAGCCCGGTGCACCGCGCGGCACTATAGATAACGAGGTTGGACCGAGCGCTGTGAAAACCTGCTAGAGATTTTGGCGCACAACCACATGCCGGCGATTGATCATCGCTGCATGGTGTCGCCGTCTACCGAATGAGGACGCAGCGCGCGGCTTTTATCTTGGCCCGGATGATCCAAGCGAGTTCGCGTGACATCCAACAAGGCCGTGTAGAGAGATGCAGTCTTTTCCTCGACGTCCATCTTGAGTTCGCCAATCACGCTTACTCGATGAGTCGCACAAAACGCGAAAAATGGGGGATACTTGAGCCAGGGTCACCCATCGATCGCCGCTCCAATCGCTTTATAGACGGTCGTTTTATTTTGGCCTTCGAGAAAAGCACACAAACCGAGTTCGGAAATTAAAAAAGCCACTTGCTAATCAGGGGGAACTCCGTAGAGAATCTCTACCGCCCGAATTCTGCGCAACTCCAACCGCCTGTTTTCGTTATGTTCTTCAGCTTGCCCGAGGATTATCGAACAGAGTATCCGGCTAATCGGCCAGGATGAACCCGCCTGTCCCTTTTCGTCGATCCCTTATCGGCCGCGAGCGCAGTGATTGGCCCGGCGGCTGGACCCACTTGTGAAACCGCACCCCCTTCATATGTTCAACTTGCGCTCGCTCATCCATTTAACGATTGAGGGATCGCGGTGGGAAAAGAAGCTGCTAGTACCAGTGTCCAGGGTGGCTATTTTGGCCATGTCTTCCGCATCGAGCTCGAAATCGAAGATGCCCAAGTTCGCAACCATGCGCTCCTTACGCACGGACTTGGCAAGTGCCACAATGCCGCGCTGTACTACCCAGCGCAAGACGACTTGTCCAATAGTCTTACCGTGTTTATTCGCAATGGCTTGCAGCAATTGCCCCACGGCTGCTTCATTCATATAGGAGGCAGCCGTATGGACCAGGCGATATCCAGCTTGGATCGCATCGATCACGCAGCGACTGCATTCCTGTGCGTCCGCAATTTGAAAGACGCCGTATCCCACGATTGGCATCGTCGTTCCGTTGTTTAAGGTTACGGTTTGGATAGTGGAAGTTTCTGAATATTGATGATGGCAGATTGCGTTACGACTCCACCTCTTGCTCGGATTCCAGCCGGTCGATTATCGGGCAACTCGCACCGTGTGGTTGGTCGCAGGCGACTACCAAGCGCTGGAGAACATCGCGAAGTTGCGTTAGCTCGGACAGCTTCTCTTCGATAAGCGCCAGCTTCGCTACAGCAAGTGAGCGGGTCTCCGAACACGCACCCTTGGCATCTAGCCTCAGCAGACGCTGCACCTCCTTGAGCGACATACCCAGGGATTGCGCCCGCTTGATAAACCGCACCCTATTCGCGGTTGACGGTGGGTAGTACCGAAATCCACGGGCCCGCTTTGGCGGCAAATTAATGAGTCCCCGGCGCTGGTAATACCGAATTGTCTCGATATTCACACCGGCTGCCTCGGCAACACGACCAATTGTGAGCCTCGCCTCGGTCATACTTGACTCCGTACCTTAGTACGTGGTGTAGGCTATACCCTATGCAAACCGCAACCAAGCAATTATGGGCTAGCACAGTGGCCGCCGTGGTCGGGTCGCTATGTTGCGTCGCCCCCCTTATTCTTATGGCGCTCGGGATCAGTGGAGCGTGGATCAGCCGACTGACAACGCTCGAGCCCTATCGACCGATCTTCATCTTTGTGATGATCGCTTTCTTGGGTCTCGCATATCGGCATCTGTACGTCGTTACAAAGCAATGCGCCCCAGATGAAGCCTGTTCGAATTCACAGCTACAACGGCGACAACGGCAGATCTTTTGGATTGTCGTTGCGGGACTTACAGCGCTCATCGCGTTCCCTTGGTATGCCCCGCTTCTGTTTTCCTAGAGGTAGTTACTATGCGCCGCCACCTATTCGTTTCACTCCCTCTGGTCGGCTTGCTGTTCGCCGCCACCGTCGCCTTTGCAGCTCCCCCGCAGACGGTAACTCTGGCTGTCGAGAATATGACGTGTGGCACGTGTCCCATCGTCGTTCGCAAGGCGCTGCAGAGCGTACCTGGCGTCAGTGCAGCGGCAATCAACTTTGAGAAGAAGACGGCGGAGGTAACTTTCGATCCCGACAAGGCTTCCGCCGCACAGCTGACTCACGCGACCACGGATGCGGGCTTTCCCTCGAAAGTGATTGCGAAACCGTGAGCACCGTTATCCTGGAGTCGGTGTTGACCTGCCCGCGCTGTGGGCATCAGCGGCAAGAGGTCATGCCGACCGACTCCTGCCAGTATTTCTACGAGTGCACGAGCTGCAAGACATTGTTGACGCCGAAGGCCGGCGATTGCTGCGTGTTTTGTTCTTATGGATCCGTCGCATGCCCACCCACTCAAGAGCAGCGGAACTGCTGCTGACCGGTACCTTCGGCACGATATTCAAGTGAAGACCAAGACCCTTCCTGGGCTTTTTTTGCGTTCGTTGCAACTGAGTCAGTCGCGGCCGGCGTTCATAGGCGCTCTTCTGGCGAGTTCCTGTCGACCCTCTCAGTGCTTGGTGATGTCGACGTCGCGCGTTTCGGGCAGGAAAATCATACCTATCGCAAGGCTACCCGCCGCGATCACGATCGGGTACCAGAGCCCAGAATAGATGTTCCCGGTCGAGGCCACGATGGCGAAGACGGTCGCGGGCAGAAAGCCCCCGAACCAGCCGTTGCCGATGTGATAGGGAAGCGACAGGCCGCTGTAGCGGATCCTTGTAGGGAATAGTTCGACCAGCCAGGCGGCGATCGGCGCATACACCAGCGTCACGTAGATCACGAGGAGCGTCAGCAGCAGTACCGTCATGACACTGTTGATCTTGGCGGGATCCGCGCTCGCGGGGTACCCATGCTTGACGACAGCCACCTTTAGGACCTTGGCGAAATCGGGTGCGTCGGCTGCGATAGTCTCGTCGCCGATCTGGACCGAGGCCGTGGTGCCCGGCGGCGCCAGCACGTTCCGGTAGTTGACCGATAGCTTGGCCAGACCGGATTTCACGATATCGCAGGAGCTCTTGAACTTCGCCGTGCCGACCGGGTTGAACTGAAAGGCGCATTCCCCCTGATCGGCCGTGACCGTGACCGGCGAGTTGGCGAGGGCCGCTTCCAGAGCGGGGTTTGCGTAGTGCGTAATGGCCTGGAAGATCGGAAGGTAGGTCAACGCCGCGAGTGCGAATCCCGCCATGATGACCGGTTTGCGGCCGATCTTGTCGGACAGCCAGCCAAATACGATGAAGAACGGTGTGCCAAGCGCCAGCGCGATGACGATCATGATCTGAGCCACCGCCGGCTTGACGCTCAGGGTCGTGGTCAGGAAGAAAAGCGCATAGAACTGTCCGCCGTACCAGACAACCGCTTCGCCGGCGGTCGCCCCAAGGAGGGCCAGGATCGCAATCCGGGCGAAGCGCCAGGTGCCAAAGGCTTCCTTCAACGGGGCTTTCGACCTTTTGCCCTCTTCCTTCATCCGCAGGAACATTGGCGATTCGTTGAGCTGCAGGCGGATCCACAGCGACACCGCCAGCAGGACAATGGACACCAGGAACGGCACGCGCCAGCCCCAGGCGGTGAAGGCGTCCTCCCCGAGGTAGGTGCGCACGCCGAGGACGAGCAGCAGCGCGACGAACAAACCCAACGTCGCCGTCGTCTGAATCCAGGACGTGTAGAGCCCGCGTTTGCCGGCCGGAGCGTGCTCGGCGACATAGATTGCGGCGCCACCATATTCGCCGCCGAGGGCCAGACCCTGGAGCAGCCGAAGCACAATCAGCAGGATCGGTGCGGCAATGCCCGCCGATGCGAATGACGGCAGCACGCCGATCAGGAAGGTCCCCATGCCCATGCACGTGATCGTGACGATAAAGGTATATTTGCGGCCGACGAGATCGCCGATGTGCCCGAAAAGGAGGGCTCCGAATGGCCGCACCGCAAAGCCGGCGGCGAAGGCCAGCAGGGTGAAGATGAAGGCGGCCGGTGGTTCCACGCCGGAGAAGAACTGCTTTGCGAGGATGGTGGCGAGAGTGCCGTAGATGTAAAAATCGTACCACTCGAATACGGTTCCCACCGATGAGGCCAGGATGACCTTTCGCTCTTCGCCCGTCATCTTATGGGCCTGGGGAACAGAATCCGCCGTTACCGATGCCATATAGTGTTCCCCCATCGCCGATGGTTTCCTTCAATCAGCAGGTTCACCGTGCGGCCCGACCTTGTAGACCGGTCGGATACCGCGCTCCCTCAAAGCAGCCATTGCGCAGTAGTATACCCGGCGTCTTGGGGCCCGCTGTAACCGCGCTCCTATTAGACTTTGATAGCACATGATATGTCCGGTCTTTCAGGGGGCTGCTCCGCCGATCTCGCCTCGCCTCACGCGTCGCGCCGCTTCGGCAGGCCACAGACTCTCGGCCCGCAGTCGCAGGCCACGCTTGCGACGCCTCTCCATTTCCTTCTATTGCCGCTCGATATCCATACGCACCTCGAATACTTACCTAGCTCAATAAGACGACAATTCGTCTGCGGCGTAGGGGTCGATGCTTTCGGCGACCGAGTCTGCGACATGTTCCTTTGTGATAAGACCGGCCACGTCGGAGGCGTGTGATAGTGCCGCGGCGCGGGAAACGATGACCATGGTGGCGTTCTCGCGCGACATGCGACCAATTACATTGAACATGATGTCTTCTTCGCGAGCGATCATGAAATTGCGAATCGCCACCTCGCCAAGTGTCACGCCGGTGTACGCGCCTTCAAGCCCCGTGGCGCAGCCCCGTATTGACGCGCAGGACGCCGAGAATGTCGTCGCCTCGCGTAATTACCACGTGCCGCATTCTGCCGCCGTGATCCGGCATTCCCAAGAATGTGTCAAAGCTCTTATGATCAGGAAGAATCAAAATATCCTTATCCATCACCTCACCGGCGCGGCGCACTAGAAACATATTTGCGTGCATCGCCTTGGGATGAAATGCCTTCGCGCGAGGAGCTTGATCGCG
Source organism: uncultured Gammaproteobacteria bacterium (assembly GCA_963813755.1). GTDB lineage: Bacteria > Pseudomonadota > Gammaproteobacteria > Steroidobacterales > Steroidobacteraceae > Bog-1198. The sequence goes on from CAWEZY010000004.1 coordinate 334,068, forward strand.
TAAATATTCTTGTGCGAGAGCAAGCGGCGGATGCCAATGCTGACGGCAACGGCGATGATCAATGGCATCACCATATCGTAGTCGCGGGTCATTTCGAATATCATCGTAACCGCCGTCATGGCAGCCCCCATACCGCCGCCAACCGTGGACGCCATGCCCACGATCGCAAAGGCAGCAACATTGATGTCTGGCGACGGGTAAATCAAACGAGCAAGCGCGCCGAAGGCACCACCGAGCGCCACTGTCAATACCAAGCTCCACGCTGATGGAAAAATCGGTTCCGACGGTCACGGCGAACGGCTAACCGCCACATTGCGCGCCCCAGTCTGCCGGCCAGTCTTTCCCCTCGGACTATTCTAGGTCCAGAACACCGGTAGACTTCCGGTAGACCTCAACGCCGGAAAAACATCGCGTTTTCCCGCAGATAAACGCATATCGAATTGGCAACCCGTTGGCTTCCTGATGGTAACCAACTAACCGCAGTCGCTACGCCTTCTCCCCCCACCTGTAACTCCGCGAGCTTAAAGGGAACTCCACATTCACCAATTCCGCAGTACCCGTTCGGATTCTTCGCCAGGTACTGCTGGCGATAGTCGGCGCTGAAGCGTTTTCTTGCACGGAAATCACGGAGTTATCCGGTCGTGGTCACGTTGTCGGTAGATTTTCGGTAGACTTTGCTGCCGATCCATCGGTAGACCATCTCGCATTCCGATTGAAGCAATGGCCGAGATTGCTACTCCGTCATTGGTCAGTCATGCGCTGTCGCCAATACGTGCTCCGCGAGGTTACGTTCGTCGGCCGTCATTTGCTCTGGTCCGAGCTTGAATGTCAGCTTATCGATGCTGCCGGTGAACTTAAACGGAAGCTGGTAACTATCGTCCACGCCCGTGCGAGTATCGCTTCCGATGTCGAAGCTCTCATCGATGGACATGAGAAACGGAATTGAATGCTCGATCTTCTTTCGAGACAACTCCTTGCCGTCGACCGAGAGCACACCGGTCCCACCCTTCCCGAGGCCGGGTTCGGCCAATTTGAAATCGAACACGATGGTGTGCTTGCCCGGGGAGAGAGAATCGCCCAACCAATCCTCGGCGCCCACGCCTCCTTCCCAGCGGTAGCGCTCCAGATCGACGAGGTTGTAAACGAAGACCGGCTTGCCTTTGAGCAGGTAAAGGGCGTAGCCGGCAAAGCGCCCGCCCATCGTCACGATCATCCCTTCCGCTCCGCGCTTCGGAATATTCACTTCCGCGGTGATCGTGTAGTCCTTGTTCATAATGCTGGGAGCATTAGCCACCGGAATGCCGACGTTCGGTCCCTTGTAGGTAAACACCGTTCGTCCGGCGGTCGCGCTCGGCCGTGGCGTAATGAGGCGCGGCAATATCGAGTTATCCAACGGCAGGACGTTATATTTTGCCGCCTCGCTTAAGAACAGCGCCTGAAGCTCTTTGAGCTTGTCGGGATTCTTGGCAGCGAGGTCGTTGTATTCCGAAAAGTCCTCGTTGAGATTGTAGAGTTCCCACTTGTAGTCGTTGATATCCGGCAGTTTGACGGTTCCCAACTCCCAGGGCGGGGCGGGCGGAGTCGTCGCCGCAATCCAACCGTTGTGATAGATCGCACGATTGGCGAACATCTCGAAATACTGAGTCTCGCGCTTCGACGGTGCATTGGCATTGGCCTTATCGAAGGTGTACGCCATGCTCACGCCCTCGATGGGCCTTTGCGCGATGCCGTTGACCGTGGCCGGCGCCTGGACACCGGTCGCTTCGAGGATCGTTGGCACGATGTCGATCATGTGATGGAACTGGGAGCGGATGCCGCCCGTGTCCTTGATGTGGCCGGGCCATGAGATGACCATACCCTGCCTGGTACCGCCAAAGTGCGAGGCCACCTGCTTGGTCCACTTGAAGGGCGTATCAAACGCCCACGACCACGCGACCGACATGTGCGGGTAGGTCTTGTCCGAGCCCCAGTCCTCGTAATGCAACAGTTGTACGGCCTCCGGGAGCGTCAAGATGCCGTTGTAGGCGGTCATCTGATTAAAGGTGCCCTCGAGGGTGCCCTCGGCGCTGGTGCCGTTGTCGCCGCTGATGTAGATGATCAACGTATTGTCGAGTTTGCCCTCATCTTGCACTTCTTGAATGACTCGGCCAATTTCGTGGTCCGTATAAGCGGCGTAGGCGGCGAAGACCTCCGCCTCATGCGCATAGAGTTTCTTCTTAACGGGCGAAAGCGAGTCCCACTTCGGCAGGACGTCCGGCCAGGGCGTGAGCTTGGTGCTCGCCGGGATGACACCGAGCCGCTTCTGGTTGGCAAATATGTCCTCGCGCAGCTTCTCCCAGCCCATATCGAACTTGCCTTTGAACTTCTCAATCCATTCCTTGGTCGGCTGATGCGGCGAGTGCGTGCCGCCTGGCACGTAGTAGAGGAAGAAGGGTTTGTTGGGCGCGGCCGCGTTCAGGCCGCTCAAATACTTGACCGCCTCATCCGCCAAATCGGTGGTGAGGTTGTAACCGGTTTTGCCAATCCACGGATAGATGGGGGTGTGGTCGCGGTAAAGGTAAGGTGTCCACTGATCCGTCTCGCCGCCCATAAAACCGTAGAAATACTCAAATCCCATGCCGCTCGGCCATTGATCATAGGGTCCTGCAAGGCTGTACAAATAGGTCGGGGTGTTATGGTTCTTACCGAACCAGGAGGTGGCAAATCCGTTCTCCTTCAATATCTCGCCGACCGTGGCGCTCTCCTGGCCGATGACCGAGTCATAGCCCGGAAATCCCGTAGACATTTCGCCGATGACACCGAAACCGACTGAATGGTGATTGCGGCCGGTGATGAGCGCCGCACGCGTCGGTGAGCAGAGCGCGGTTGAGTGGAACTGGGTGTAGCGCAGTCCGGCCTTGGCAATGCGGTCCATCGAGGGCGTCGGGATGACGCCGCCGAAGGTGCCCGATACGCCGTAACCCTGGTCGTCCGTCATGATGAGCAATACGTTCGGCGCGCCCTTGGGCGGTACCACCGAAGGCGGCCAATAGGGCTTCGAGTCCTTGGCCTGCTCCTTGATCACGCCGCCGAATTTGGCAGGCGGCGGAGGCAGCTGCTTTCCGTCAATCGTCGTGGTGGCACTCGGTGAACCCGGAATCCCGGTGACCTGCTGAGCCGATGCGGCTTGCACGCACGCCGCGATGATGAAAGCCGATAGCAGCGTGCTGACCGGACGGCAATTATTCATGTTCTTCCCCCCTTCGATTGACGGTGGCGCAGAGCCCTTCTGCGTCGCAATGCTACTGCAGGCTAACTAGAACACCTTTGGGTGAATATTGGTCTTTAGGCGTAGGGTAATCCACACTGCAGATACTTAAAGGATTTAGCCGCTGTTGGCGCGAGCCGTCGCCTTAAGGCTTCAATTTCTGCCGGCTCGGCGCCCGCATTTAGCGGTTTACAACGGCTAGGCGATTCCTGCGGCATCGTTCGACGCACCCGGGCTTTTCCCCACCGACCTCTACCGAATTTCTACCGCTCGCAATTCGAGCGGCCGCAACCGGCTGTTTCTAAATGCCTCTCCGCCTTACCCGGAGATTATCGAGCAGATTAGTCGCATAGGTTGGCTTCACTCTGGAAACCAAAACGTTAGTGAAGCACTGCTCAGCTGCACCACGTCGACAAATTAAAATTGCTAATCGACGATGAAACGATAAATGCCGAATTCGCTTCCACGTGATTTGGTCAGTCCTTCCCCTCGGACTATTCCAGGTCGAGAACACCGGTAGACTTCCGGTAGACCTCAACGCCGGAAAAACATCGCGTTTTCCCGCAGAAAAACGTATATGGAATTGGTAACTCGGACTATTCTAGGTCCAGAACACCGGTAGACTTCCGGTAGACCTCAACGCCGGAAAAACATCGCATTTTCCCGCAGAAAAACGCATCTTCCTTTGGTAACCCCTTGGCTTCCTGATGGAATCCAAATAAGACCAACTCTCACGCCTTCTCCCCCACCGCTAACTCCGCGAGTTTGAAGGGAACTCCACAGCCCTCCAATCCCGCAGTATCCGTCTGGATTCTTCGCCAGATATTGCTGGTGATATTCCTCGGCGTAATAGAACTCTGGCGCACCGATGATTTCGGTGGTGATCACTCTCATTCCGGCTTTGGCAAGCGCCTCTTGATACGCCGAGCGTGATTTTTCTGCATGCCTCTGCTGCTCATCGCCGTAGGTATAAATGCCGGAGCGGTACTGCGTCCCCGTATCGTTGCCTTGCCGCATGCCTTGCGTCGGGTCGTGCGATTCCCAGAACACTTTGAGCAACTCGTCGTAGCTCGAAATCTTCGGATCGAATACGACGCGCACCACCTCATTGTGTCCGGTATAGCCGGTGCAGGCCTCCTCATATGTGGGATTGGGGGTATATCCGCCCGCATATCCGACCGCCGTTGAATACACGCCGTTCGTTTGCCAGAACTTGCGCTCCGCGCCCCAGAAGCAGCCCATGCCGAACAAGGCCAATTGCATTCCCGCTGGGTACGGGGGCACGGTCCGATGGCCCGACACGAAGTGGCGTCCCGATACCCGCATCGGTTCGGCTCGTCCCGCAAGCGCTTGTTTAGCCGTTGGCATGACGGCGCTTTTTCGAAGCATGTCCATGGCCTAGTGTGTGGCCGCTGGGCGTCGGATTCAAGCGCCGGTCGGCGCCAAATCGGCGAATTATGGCGACGGCGTACCCGCGGACGGCGGCGCGCTGCCTTTGGCGGCCCGTCAACCGGAACCACCGGCAGGTTGTACGGGTCCACTTTCGAGTTTGCTTCTTGTTCCTGGCGCATCTTCTCTTGGGCGAGCCGCAGTTGCTCGCGGCTGCGCTCGAATTCCGCCTTGCGCTTCTCTTCTATCATCGGATCCACATCCTTCGCCAAACGTTCGATCGCGATCCGCGCATTGAGACAATCCGAGTCGGTGCGCGCCTTGGCAGGATCCTTATTGCATTTCAACAGCACGCCGTCGAGCGTCACCCGATCCTCCATGAGGTCCTCGACTGTCATAGGCGGGATCTTGCGCGGCGAACACGCTGCGCTGCTCAACACCGTTGCACAGAGCAACCCGTAGGCGAAATTTCGTTTGCTTGAATATGGCATATGGCTTCCCAGGTGCAATGGTACCCAAATCCGGCCTCGGTGCGACCCCCTCGATGTGACGCAAATCACGGCTTGACTATTTCCATGCTGCATGAGCCGCCCTTCGATTGGCCGCCGTGACCTCCATCACTGTCGGCAGCCCGGTTTGACCACGCCGCCGGGCATGTGTACTTTTGCGCAAGAATGCCGTCCCGCAAGCCAAGTCAAGAGCCCCAACCTTTGGATTTCGAGGCAGCCATGCGCGATCTCGAAGCGCTCGTCGAACGCTTGGAGCATGGCGATTTGCCCCTCGAGGAATCGCTTGCAGCCTTCGAGCGCGGCGTCGCGCTGACCCGCACCTGCCAGGCGGCCCTCAAGGAGGCGCAGCAAAAAGTGGAGATTCTGCTCAAGAAAGCCGGCGAACCCCAGGTAGAAGAATTCGACGCCGACGAGCCCAAGGGCGGTTGAGAGGCGTCCGCCGCCCCCGGTTGCCGCCTGCCCGGCACTCCGGCCAGACGCCCTCGAATCGTCTGATATCATGAGCAATACGCCGCCTCGAGGCCCGTCTTGCATCGGATTACATCGCTAGGAACCAAAGTCCCATGACCGTCGCCGCCCCCGCCAAAAAACCCGCTGTTTCGCCCGTGGAGGACGTGCAGGGCCATTCCGACACGCGCCAAATTCCGATCAACAAGGTGGGAATCAAGGATATCTACCACCCGGTCAAAGTGAAGGATCGGGCCACCGGCGAACAGCACACGGTCGCGAATTTCAATATGTATGTGAATTTGCCGCATAACTTCAAGGGCACGCACATGTCGCGGTTCGTCGAGATCCTCCACCGCCACGAGCGTGAAATATCGGTGGATTCCTTCGGCAAGATGCTCGAAGAGATGACCGGGCATTTGAATGCGAGCGCCGGTCATATCGAGATGACCTTTCCTTATTTCGTCATGAAGAAGGCGCCTATATCCGGCGTCGAGAGTCTGATGAATTATCAGGCCACCATTTTCGGCGAGCGTCGCGATGGGCGCACCGAGGTGTGGCTCAAAGTGGTGGTTCCGACCACCAGCCTGTGCCCTTGTTCCAAGAAGATATCCGATTATGGCGCCCACAATCAGCGCTCGCACATCACCTTGACCGCCAAGCTGAACGAGCACATGTGGCTGGAGGAATTGATCGACCTCGCCGAGGCGAATGCCTCATGCGAGGTATACGGCATATCTGAAGCGACCGGACGAAAAGTACGTCACCGAGCGTGCCTACGACAATCCGAAATTCGTCGAAGATACGGTGCGCGACGTCGCCGTGGCTCTCAACCGTGACAAGCGCGTCCGCGCCTATGTAGTCGAATCGGAGAATTTCGAGTCGATACACAATCACTCGGCATACGCGATGATCGAGCACGACAAGGAGGCGGACAATCGGCGTTAGCCGCCGAACGCCAAGACTACGATCCGCGCTCGGCGCTTTGCAGCCGCCCGATCAGGCTGCGCAGGAACACTTGATTGAAGCGCAGCTGGCATTCCGCCGACACCTGCTCCAGCAGCGTCGAACTCACTTTCATGACCATGACCGCGCCTGAAGCAATTATGGTCGCAGTTCGCTTGGCGCCGCGCACATAGCTGGTTTCGCCGAAGCAATCGCCGCTGTCCAAATAGCCCAACGCCTTCCCGAGACGCGCGACGCCGACGCGGCCCTGCACAATGATGTAGAAGCGATCGTCCATCTCCCCCTCTTTGACGATTTCTTCGCCGTCGGCGTAATCCTGCCAACTGCTGGCGCGCAATACTTCCCAGATTTCGCTGTGCGAGAATTCATGGAAGAACTTCAGCTTGCGCAATAGGCTGAACTGCTCCTGCTGATCGATGCGGTTGTATTGGGCGCGCAATTTCTGATGCACGCGGGTCAACTCGGCGGCGAAGTCGAGGCCGGTTTTGTAGCGCTTGGCCGGATCCTTCTGCAGCGCCATCGCTGTGACGGTCTCGAGTTCCTCCGGGATCTCCGGTCGCAGGGTATGAATGGGCGGCGGCGTTGCAAACACGATTTGGTGCAGCAGCTTTTGCAAATTACCGGCTCGAAACGGTCTCGTGCCGGTCAGCAGCTCGTACATCACCGCCCCCAGCGAATACAAATCCGATCGATTGGTCAATTCGATCGACTGCACCTGCTCGGGTGACATGTACGATGGGCTGCCGGCGATTCCTTCGATGCGCGAAATCTCCGAATCGGCCACCAGGGCGATTCCGAAATCGATGATGCGCACGTCGCTCTCGAGCGTCAGCATGATATTGCTTGGTTTGATGTCGCGGTGAATGACGCCGCGGCTGTGCGCATAGTGCAACGCGCGCGCGGCCTTATAGATCAGTTCGACCACATCGTCGATTCGCAGCAAATTGTCGGGCCGGCAATACGCAGCAAGCGTGCGCGCGCCGTGCACGTGCTCGGTCACGATATAGCAGTGCCCATTCTCCTCGCCCGCATCGTAGATCGGCAGGATGTTCGGATGCTGCAGCATACCGACCATATGCGCTTCGGAGAGAAACATCTTGCGCGCGATGCGCTTGCGATTCTCATCGCCGCTGGCGTCGACGTTGTAGACCTTGATGGCGACGTCGCGGCCGTAATACGGATCGTGCGAGAGGTACACGACACCCGTGCTGCCGCGACCAACCTCGTTGATGATCACGTACTTGCCGATCTTCTCAGGCAACGCAGCGAGACCGGTCAGGGACTTCGCGTTATCTTTTGTTCGAATGTTGTTCAAGGTTAGCCGTTGGCCGTTGCTGCGACGTTCCATTCCGTGGCGCAGAGGATACGTCGGCAGGCGGGAGTTAAACTGTGATTTGGGTCGAGGGTCGGCGAAAGTGGTCGTATCCGTGCGCCGCGGGCGTAAATTCCGCGCCGTGCAACGCCCAATTCACGCCGGTTCCGCGACGTAGCTCACCGATCGCGGTCAGCCTTAAGTCCAATCGGGCGGCCAACGAGGCCAGCTCGGCGTAGCCGCGCGGCGGGACGGCGAGCAGCAATTCATAGTCATCCCCGGCGCCGATCGCCCAATCACGTGCCTGCTGCGGACTCGCGAAGGCCCGTAAGGCACTCGACAGCGGCAAGCGCTCGACATCGACGTAGCGCCGCAAGCCCGCTCGCGCATGCCAGTTTCGGCAGGTCTCCCGCCAACCCATCGGACAGGTCGATGGCCGCGGTCGCGGTTCCGCGTGCGCCCACACCGAACTCCACCCGCGGCGTCGGATACTCGAAGCGTTGCCGCAGTTCACGGACCACCGCCTCGTTGTTGGTCGTTTGCGAGGCGGTTGCCAACGCCAACCCCGCGCCCGCATCGCCTAAGGTACCGGTCACCGCCAAAAGGTCGCCCGCGCGCGCACCGCTGCGGCGCAAAGCCGTGCCGCGGGCGACATGCCCCATGACTTGCACGCTGATGGTGAGCGGTCCGGCCGTGGTGTCGCCGCCGACGAGGGCCACGCCATACGCGTTCGCAAGATCGCCCAAGCCCGGCGGAAAATCGCTCGAGCCAGTCCGGATCGGCGCTTGGCAGGGTCAGGGCCAGGGTGGCCCAGGCTGGAGTCGCTCCCATCGCCGCCAAGTCGCTCAAGTTCACGGCGAGCGCTCGGTGGCCTATCGATCGGGCGTCGCTGTCGAGCGGAAAATGGCGGCCTGCGACAAGGGTATCCACCGCCGCCACCAATTCTGCATCCTCCGGCATGCGCAGCAGAGCCGCGTCATCGCCCACGCCTAAGAGCACGTCGGAACGCGCGCCGCCTATGCGCGAGAAGTATCGGCGAATCAAATCGAATTCCCCGAGTTGCGCTTCGTCGTGGCCCACGCTGCACTATTCCGCAGGCCGGCCGTATTCGTTTGGACGGAATTCTTGCGCCGCGCGGTCCAACACCGCGTTCACGAACTTGTGACCGTCGGTCGCCCCGAAATGCCTGGCGAGCTGAACCGCTTCCGCGAGCGCGACCCGATAGGGCAGCTCGGGGCAGGCCGTCAATTCGTGCAGGCCGAGCCACAGCACCGCGTGCTCGATCGGATCGAGTTCGGCGGGCGGGATCTCGCAGAGCTTGATGAGCTGCAGATCGAGCGCGTCGCGATTCGGCGCGATCGCCGCCATCAGTTCTTGGAAATACTCGCGGTCCACCCGCAGGGCTTCAGGATCTTCGGCAAATTGTCGCTGCGTATCCTGCCAGGATCGCGGGTTGATCTGCAGTTGATACAGCGCCTGCAGCGCAAGCCTGCGCGCGAGGCTGCGAGCGCGACGCGGATTCATCTCTACCCATCCAATCGGCGCATCAGGTTCGCCATTTCGAGCGCAGTCAGCGCGGCGTCGGCGCCCTTGTTGCCGGCCTTTCCGCCCGCCCGATCGATCGCCTGCTCCACCGTATCGGTCGTCAACACGCCGAACGCGATGGGCACGCCCGATTCGAGCGCAATTCGTGCGATTCCCGAAGCACATTCACCGGCGACGTAGTCGAAATGCGGCGTCTGGCCGCGGATAACGGCGCCGAGTGCGATCAGCGCCTCATAGCGGCGCGACAGCGCCAATTTGCGGGCGACGATCGGCAGGTCGAACGCGCCCGGAACGCGAACGATCTCGATCTGCTTTTCCGTCGCCCCATGGCGCTTGAGCGCGTCGAACGCGCCCCGCACCAATGGCTCGACGACAAAATCGTTGAATCGCGCCGCCAGGATCGCAAAACGCAGATCGCGAACCAGCAGCTCGCCTTCGATAGTCTTCGGCAGATCAATAGGCACAAATCTTTCCTCGCAGGTCTATTCGTCGGGCGCCGCAGCCATTGGCCACAGTATAAGCCTCGCGGCGCTCATTCACCGCCATCCACGTACTCGGTGATTTCGAGATCGAAAGCCGAGAGGCCCTGCAGCTGCTTCGGCGCACTCAACACGCGCATGCGCTTGAGGCCCAGGTCCTTGAGTATTTGCGCCCCGATACCGTAGGTGCGCAGCACCGTCGCCCCGACGTTGGGCGCCGCCGCCGGTTTCGCATCGATCTGCCGCACGCTGTCCATAAAATCTCTCGGCGTCTCCTCCGGCCTTAAGATCACGATCACGCCGGAAGGCTCGGCCGCCACGCGGCGTATCGCGGCGCGCAATGGCCATCCCAACCTTTCGCTGCGCACCCCGACCACATCGCGCAGGGTGTCGTTGATGTGCACACGAACGAGCGGCGGCGGATCGGAATTCAGATCCCCCTTAACGAGCGCGATGTGCACGTTCTTATTCACGTGATCCTCATAGCAGCACAGTCGAAATCCGCCGTGTTCGGTCTCGACCGGCTCATCGTAGATCTGCTCCACTGTGCGCTCGTTCTTGAGCCGGTAGCGGATCAAATCGGCGATGGTGCCAATCTTCAAGGCGTGCAGCTTGGCGAAGCGCTCCAGATCGGGCCGTCGCGCCATCGTGCCGTCGTCGTTCAGGATCTCGACGATCATGGCGGCCGGCGAGAATCCCGCGAGGCGCGCGAGATCGCATCCGGCCTCCGTGTGACCGGCGCGCGTCAGCACCCCGCCGGGCTGCGCCATCAAGGGGAAAATATGCCCAGGCTGGCGCAAGTCCTCCGGGCGCGCTTTCGGCGCCACCGCGGTCTTTACCGTATGCGCACGATCGTGGGCTGATATTCCCGTGGTCACGCCCTCGGCCGCTTCAATGGACAAGGTGAAATTCGTGCGGTGCGCGCTGTCGGTGTCGCTGACCATCAGCGGCAGCCGCAGCTGCCGGCAACGCTCGCGCGTCAAGGTCAGGCAGATGAGGCCGCGACCGTAGCGCGCCATGAAGTTCACGTCCTCGGCTCGCACGCAATCCGCGGCCATGATGAGATCCCCTTCATTTTCGCGGTCCTCATCGTCCATGAGCACCGCCATCTTCCCCTGGCGTATGTCCTCGAGAATCTCGTCGATCGTATTCATTGCGGTCATAAATTGTTCATTCTCGATATATCTTCGTAAACAGGCCGGATTGAGCTTCGCTGCCCGGCGAATTGCCATTGTAGCTTGCGCGCCGGGCGGCGCAGTGCGAACGCCTCATTGAAGTCTTGTCGGTGGGGTCCACTGCAGGGCAGGGGTCGCCGTTTGAAAATCCAGAGATAGAAATTTAAAGAGCATCCAAAGCAGCGCCACCGAAATAGCGGCAACGATCCAAACGACAGGCTTAAAGCGTTTATGCCGTGGCGCTTGTACACGGCTCATCGCAGCTTCGCCGAAAGGTTGCGCCCCGGCGGGTTCCGGTCGGCGCGGCGTTGCAATGCTCTCGGCGGCGGATACGGGCGATGGCGGCTTCGCCCCGACCGAATCGCCGGCAATCGCGCTCGTTGCCGGTGCCGGCGCTTTTTCCACGACCGTGGGCGGAGGAGTGATAACCGTCGGTGTGAGTGTTCGCGTAGGCGTGGGCCTGAGCTTCGGCCGTGGCGCATAGGCAGTAGCCTGCGCATCTTCCATGATCCGGCTCTCGATCAGGACGAACACGGCGACCAGCAATGGCACCACTATCGTCAATGCCGGCGATTGCTGGTTGACCCAATCGACGATCATCGGATCGGTAATGGCAATATCGCCGGCAAGCCAGCCGAGCATTGCACCTCCGCCGCGTTTCAGGAGGGGGTATCGTCTTAGCAGGACGGCGACGAACATGCTGCCGAACATCAGTAGCGGCACACTCATCAACAAACCCATGGTCAGGATGAAGATGCTGCCGTGGGCGACCGCAGCTAGTGCGACCACGTTGTCTACGCTCATGACCAAGTCGGCGGCAATGATGGTGCCGACGGCCGACCACAGGTCAGGGGCGTCTTTGGGCGCTCGCTCGCCGGACTTCGTTTCTCCCTGTTCCTCGATGGTCAGTTTGATCGCGATGACGGTCAGTGCCACCCCGCCCAAGAGTTTCAGCACCGGAATGGACAGCAGAAAACTGGCAAAGACGGTGAGCAGTACTCGCAGCGCAATTGCACCATCGATGCCGATCAACATGGCGCGCCTCGTCAATGTCGGCGGCAGCGAGCGGCAGGCAAGCGCGATGACCACGGCGTTATCGCCGCTCAACAGCAGATTGACGAAGAACACCTCCAGGGTGAGATTCACATAGTGAAAGAGGTTGTCAAAGCCCATCGCGGCAGCCTTTCATCGTATTCATCCGACGATGCCCGCCAGGGCGGCATAGACCCCCATGGCGGCGGCGCAGAAAAAGATCGTTCCCACCAGGGCGGCGTAAGCGCCCCTGGGTCGCATCGGGTCCGAAAGTTTCGTGCGCGCCAGCCGGAACAGGAATCCCAGCGCTATCGGCAGCAGCAAGGCGTTGACCACTCCCATCGCAATTGATAGCCGGATGAGGTTCACTCCGGAGGCGACCAACGCTCCGCCGAGCAACAGGATCAGGGCAAAAGCGGCGTAGAACCAAGGAGCTTGCAGCGGATGGTGTTCCAGCGAGTGATGAACGCCGGCCACTTCGCCCAACGCCCAGGCCGCCGTAAGGCACACCGTTACGGTGGCGACCAGCGCCCCGCCGCCCAGGCCGGCGACGAACACCAAATGACCAACGATGGGTCCGAGTGTGGCGCTGAAGGCCGTGGCGATTTGCGGCACGTTTTCCAGCTGCACGGGCTGCTGATGTTGGCCAAACGTCGCTGCCGCGGCGATCAATACCGCGGCGGTTACGGTCTGGCAAAGCACGGCACCGATCAATATGTCGAGCCTGGCGATTCTCAGGTGCCCGATCCCCAATCCTTTGTCGATCATGGCTGACTGTTGGTAGAAAATCGCCCAAGGCATCACGCTGGTGCCTAGGTTTGCCGCCAGCAGATAGAGATAGTCGCGGTTTCCGAGCGGCATCTGATAAAGACCCGCGGTGAGTTTAGCCATGTCGGGATGCGCCTCCCAAGCCATGATCAAAAAGCCCAGCTCGAAGAGGCCGAATGCAATGACCATGCGCTCCACGGATCGGTGAGCCCCCAGGCCGACCATCAGAAGAATGGCTACGATCAGCAGGACGATCGATACCCAGACAGGGGCGCCAAACAATTGGCCAATACCCGCCAATCCGACCATTTGAGTGACCAGCGTGCCGAAACAACTCACCGTCAGCGCCGTAATCGCGACAATGGTCATGAGGCGGCCGAAGTTCTGGTGGATCAGCTCGGCGTAGCCTATTCCCGTTTCAAGCGCCAGGCGTGCCGCCAGCTCTTGCACCGTGTAGAGCAGCGGAATAATCAGGAACTGGAGCAGCAACAACCGGTAGCCCCATTTCGCGCCGCTTTGAGCCGCCGTAATCACACTTCCGACTTCCGTGTTGGCCAGCATGACCACCAAGCCCGGGCCGAACGTCACCAGCACCTGTCGCCAGTTGAACTGCTTTTTCGGTGTTTCAACCATTAATGCTTGGTGAGCGTGCCAGGGCCGGTTTTGAAGTAGCGCAGAAAATCGGTGTCCGGCGACAGCACAATCGTCGGGCCGGCATTCGCCAAGGCTTGTCGGTATGTCTGCAGGGACCGGTACAGCTTGTAGAACTGGGGATCCTTGCCGAACGCGCTGGAGAGAATTTGGTTGGCCTCGGCGTCGGCCGCACCGCGAGTGATCTTGGCTTGGCGTTGCGCTTCGGAGAGGATTACGGTGCGTTCGCGATCGGCTTTTGCCTGGATTTCCTGAGCCCATTCGAAGCCCTGCGCCCTTAATTCCTTGGCTTCGCGTTGCCGTTCCGAGGTCATCCGATCATAGATGGCCTGACTTGTTTCCAGCGGTAGATCCGCGCGGTGAAAGCGCACTTCCACGACATCGATTCCAACATCTTTGGCCTTGTCGGCCACCTCCTTCTCTATCAGCTCGACGATGTGGGACCGATTTTCCGACAGCAGCGACGGCAGCATCACCTGACCGAGCTCTCGGCGCAATGACGAACTCACCAGCTGAGCGAGTTGCGGCTCGGCCGATTCCACCGTGCGCACCGCGTTATAGAAGCGCAAGGGGTCGGCGATGCGGAATCGCGTGTAGGTCTGCACCTCGATGCGCTTCTGGTCCCCCAGAATGACCTGCTCAACTGCCGGCTCCATGGTCAGCAATCGGCGATCATAAAAAATGACCGAATCGACCAACGGCAGTTTGAATTTCAACCCGGGTTCGTTCACGACGCCGATCGGCGCTCCGAGCCGGACAATCAAGGCCTGCTGCACTTCACTGACCGTGTAGAGCGTGGCCGAGAGCAGCCACAGCATAAGAAACGCACCAACACCAATGGCAAGACGTTGCTTCGCACTCATTTCGGCGGCTCCTTGACTGCCTCCGGCTTGTCCTTATCTGCCAGCGACAAGTACGGGACGATGCCGGACATGGCCTTGCCGGAACTATCGACGATGACCCTCGTGGCCTTTTTCAACATCTCGTCGACACTTTCGAGGTATAGCCGCCAAGCCGTTACGTCCTTGTCCGCGGCATAGCTCGCATAGATCAACTGGAAGCTCTTGGCGTCACCTTGGGCCAGATTGGTCACCTGCGACTTGTAGGCTTCTGATTCCTGGGCGATGTGCGATGCCTCCCCGCGAGCCCGTGGAAGGATGTCATTGGCGTAGGCTTCGGCTTCATTGCGCGTACGCTCCTGATCGGCTCGGGCCCGCTGCACGTCGTTGAACGCGTCGATGACAACGCTCGGCGGATCGACCCGCTGCAATTGCACCTGGGTGACTAAAATCCCCGAATCGGCCTTGTCGAGCAGGGTCTGCAGCAGATCTCTGGTCTGTTCGGCGACCTGTTCGCGCTTGTCCGACATGGCCGCCTGAATCGGCGTACGGCTGATGATCTCGCGCAGCGCGCTTTCCGCCACCACCTTGAGCGCGGCTTCCGGGTTGTTGACCTTGAAGAGGAACTTGCCGGCATCCTTGATGCGCCATGACACGGCACAGTCGGCTTCCACAATATTCTCGTCTCCCGTGAGCATCTGCCGCTCATGCGAGGAATCAGCGGTGTTGGCGCGGGCCGCAACGAAGTGAGCAGTGCCGAGTTGCAGCTGATTGACCTGGGTGACCTTGGGCAGCAGCACGGTTTCAATGGGGTACGGCAGATGGTAGTGCAGGCCGGAGCTGGTGGTTTCCACCCATTTGCCAAAACGCAGCACCACGCCTTGTTCGTCAGGCTGCACCTTGTAGATGCCGGCGCTGACCCAGGCAATGGCCAGCAGGCCCAGAATAAGCGCCATGCCTTTGCCGCGCAGTCCAAACAATTGGATATACGAGTCGAGCCATTGGCTGATCTCGGCGGCCCTTGAAGGACTTTCGACGGACGGCGCCGGGCTTGATGAATCTTCGACGGAGTTTGGTGGCATCAGCGAGGTTCCGGTGGAGTTTGCAAGTTTGCAAGACGTTCGAGGTATCGCGCGATCGTATCGATCTCGATATTGACCATGGCCCCGGCGCGCAGTTCTCCCAATGTCGTCGCCTCGCGCGTGTGCGGGATGATGTTGACATCGAAGCGGCGCCCGCCGACCTTGTTGACCGTCAGGCTCACGCCGCTGATGCAAATGGATCCCTTGGGCGCCACGTAGCGCATCAGCGCGGCCGGCAGTTCGAACCCCAAACGCCAGGATCGCGCATCCTCATCGGCGCTGATCAATGTGCCAACCGCATCGACATGGCCGCTCACCAAATGACCGCCGAGGGGATCGCCGGCCCGCAGGCTCGGCTCCAGATTTACGCGTGCGCCGTTCTTGAGCATTCCCAGGGTCGTCTTGGCCAGGGTCTCGCGCGACACATCGGCGTAGAAGACCGCGCCGTCGAGCCGCGTCACCGTGAGGCAGACGCCCTCGACGCTCACACTGTCGCCCACCGCCAGGCGCCCGGCCCCCAACGTCGCCGCATCGATGCCCAACTGCAGATCACCGCCCCTCGCGACCGCTGCGACCAGCCGGCCCGTGGCGAGAACAATCCCGGTAAACATCCTCAACGCTCCTTAGGTATTTGCGTTGCGGGGTGTCAGTACGAGCCGCAGGTCCGCGCCCATGCGTTCAACGCTCGCGAAATCGAATGACGGCGGCAGCGCACCCTTCGCCGCCAGACCGCTCAACGCCGTCAGCGGCGGCGCATCCGCACCCAGCAGGATCGGCGCAACGTACAGGATCAGTTCGTCGACCAGGTTCGCTTCGAGGAAAGCCGCCGCCAAGCGCGGCCCGCACTCGACCCAAAGTTCGTTGACCTCGCGCAACGTCAAGCGCTCGATGACGGCGGCGAGGTCGAGTCCGTGCCCCGCCGCACGGCACATGCTCGACGTCGAAGGGCGGCGCCGCGGCACGTACGCGCGGCATCCCGCGGCGACGAACACCAGCGCGCCGCCGCCGGCGAAGATTTTCGCGCTCGGCGCGCATGACTGCGCGGGATCGAGAACCACACGCAGCGGCTGCCTGACCCATGGGCCGTAGTGCAAGCGCACATCGAGGCGCGGATCATCCGCGCGTATCGTGCCCGCGCCGGTCAGGACCGCGGAGCTGCGGGCGCGCCACTTTTGCACGTCCGCGCGCGATTCCTCGCCGCTGATCCACATCCTGCCGCCTTCGGCGGGCGCCGTGCGCGCATCGAGGCTCATCGCGAGCTTGAGACGAATCAGCGGCCGTGCGCGTTCGAAGCGCGAAAAAAAGCCGGGATTGAGTGCGCGCGCTTCGCCCGCCAGCGCACCCACCGACACGGTGATTCCGGCGGCTTGCAGACGCTTGATGCCGTCGCCCGCCACTTTCGGATTGGGATCCGCCGAACAGCACACCACGCGGCGGATACCCGCCGCGATCAACGCACCCGCGCACGGCGGCGTGCGCCCGGTGTGACTGCACGGTTCGAGCGTGACATAGGCGGTGGCGCCCGCCGCGCCGGAACCCGCCGCACGCAGCGCCGCGACCTCCGCATGCGCTTCTCCGGCGCGCTCATGCCAGCCCTCGCCGATTATCGCTCCGCCGCGCACCAAGACGCAGCCGACTCGCGGATTCGGATCGGTGGTGTACAGGCCGCGTGCAGCGAGCTCAAGCGCGCGCGCCAGGTAGACCCGGTCCTGCGTGCTGATCGCAGCCGCGCCGATCGCCGGGGTCATTTGCCCGCGCCGCTGGGTTCATCGCCCGGCAGGAGCGGCAATTGATCCTTGCTCGTGTCGCGGCGGCGGCGATGGCGGCGCAACAGGTCGATTTCCGTGCGGAACGCCTCGACGTCCTGAAAGCTGCGGTAGACCGACGCGAACCTCACGTAGCCGACCTCGTCCAAATGCCGCAGCTCCTCCATGACCATCTCACCGATGGCGCGCGAGGCGATTTCCCGCTCGCCCAGGCTGCGCAACTTGTGGCAAATCCGCGCCGCCGCCGCTTCGATTGATTCGCGGCTCACGGGGCGCTTCTCGAGCGCCTTGAGCATACCGGAGAGCAGCTTGGTCTCGTCGAAGGGCTCGCGGCTGCGATCGCCCTTGATGACCGTGGGCAGCAACAGCTCCGCCGCCTCGAAGGTCGTGAAGCGCTCCGCGCATTCCAGGCACTCGCGGCGGCGGCGGATCTGCCGCCCTTCGCCTGCCAGGCGCGAGTCGATAACCTTAGTCTCCGAATGACCGCAAAATGGGCAGTGCATCGCGGCTACCCGGGAGCCTGTCCGAGCACCCGCTCGTCATCAGCCATAAACGGGAAATCGCCGGCACAGCGCCATCACCTGGTCGCGTACCCGATCCACCGCCGACTCATCGCCCATATGATCGAGAACGTCGGCGATCCAATGGGACAATTGTTCCGCTTCGGGCTCCTTGAATCCGCGGGTGGTCACCGCCGGCGTGCCGATCCGCAGGCCGCTGGTCACGGCCGGCGGACGCGGATCGTTCGGCACCGCATTCTTGTTGACGGTGATGTGGGCGCGTCCCAAGGAGGCGTCGGCATCCTTGCCGGTGATGTTCTTGTCGATCAGGTCGAGCAGGAACAGATGATTGTCGGTGCCGCCGGATACGATCTTGTAGCCGCGCTGCTGCAGCACCCGGGTCATGGCACGCGCATTGGCGATGACTTGCGCGGAATATTGCTTGAATTCGGGCTGCAGCGCCTCGTGGAAGGCCACCGCCTTGGCGGCGATGACGTGCATCAGCGGGCCGCCCTGCGTTCCCGGAAACACCATGGAATTGAACTTCTTGTGCAATTCCGCGTGCGGCCCGCGCCAAAATCAGGCCGCCGCGCGGTCCGCGCAGCGTCTTGTGCGTGGTGGTCGTCACCACGTCGGCGAACGGCAGCGGATTCGGATACAGGCCGGCGGCGACCAGCCCCGCGACGTGCGCCATGTCCACAAAGAAATACGCGCCCACCGAGTCGGCGATGGCGCGAAACCGCGCCCAGTCGATGGCGCGCGAATACGCCGAAAAGCCCGCCACGATCATCTTCGGCCGATGCTCCCGCGCCAGCCGCTCCACTTGGTCGTAGTCGATCTCGCCCGTGTCGGGCTTGATGCCATATTGCGCGGCCTTGAACAACTTGCCGGAAAAATTCACTTTGGCGCCGTGCGTCAGGTGGCCGCCATGGTCGAGGCTCATGCCGAGAATCGCATCGCCGGGGTTGAGCAGCGCCAGATACACCGCGGCGTTCGCCTGCGAGCCCGAATGCGGCTGAACGTTCGCGTACGCGGCGCCGAACAATTTTTTGGCTCGCTCGATCGCCAGGGATTCCGCCACGTCGACGTATTCGCAGCCGCCGTAGTAGCGCTTGCCGGGATAGCCTTCCGCGTATTTGTTGGTGAGCACCGAGCCCTGCGCCTCGAGCACGCGCGGGCTGGCGTAGTTTTCCGAGGCGATCAGCTCGATGTGGTCTTCCTGGCGTTTGCGCTCGCCGGCGATCGCCTGCGCGAGTTCTGGATCGAAACCGGCAATCGTCATTTTCGCATTGAACATGAGATGGACCTCGCGGTGGACAGCCAGTAATTGTAGCCGATGCGGCTAGGGTTCCCTAATGGCGGGCCAATTGGATCGGTTGCGCGACCGATGCGCCTAATCGCCGTGACAAGTTGCATGGTCGCGCGGATAATTCACCGGTTCCCCCCGCTACACAGCGCTTCAACATAGGTAATAAATGGCTCAGTTCATCTACACCATGAACCGGGTTGGCAAGGTTGTGCCGCCCAAGCGCATGATTTTGCGCGATATCACTTTGAGTTTCTTCCCCGGCGCGAAGATCGGGGTGCTTGGCCTCAACGGCTCGGGCAAGTCGACGCTGCTGAAGATCATGGCCGGCGTGGACAAGGAAATCGAGGGTGAGGCCCGCCCGCAACCCGGCATCAAGGTCGGTTACCTGCCGCAGGAGCCGCTGCTCGACGAGGCCAAGACGGTGCGCCAGGTGGTGGGCGAAGGCGTGGGCGACGTGCAGGGCTTGATCGACCGCTTCAACGCGATCAGCGACCGATTCGCCGAGCCCATGTCGGACGAGGAAATGAACAAAGCTCTCGAAGAGCAGGCGAAATTGCAGGACAAGATCGATGCGGTCGGCGGCTGGGAGCTCGAGCGCAAGCTCGAAATCGCGGCGGACGCGCTGCGCCTGCCGCCCTGGGAAGCCCTCGTCGGCAGGCTGTCCGGCGGCGAAAAGCGGCGCGTGGCGCTGTGCCGTCTGCTGCTCTCGAAGCCCGACATGTTGCTCCTCGACGAGCCGACCAATCACCTGGATGCCGAATCGGTCGCCTGGCTGGAGCATTTTCTCGAGGAGTACCCGAGCACGGTCATCGCGGTCACCCACGATCGGTACTTTCTCGATAATGTCGCCGAATGGATTCTCGAGCTGGATCGCGGCCATGGAATTCCCTGGGAGGGCAATTACTCCTCCTGGCTCGAGCAGAAGAGCCAGAGGCTTGCGCAGGAACAGAGCCAGCAGGATGCGCTCGCCAAGACGCTCAAACGTGAGCTCGAATGGGTTCGGACCAACCCGAAGGCGCGACAGGCGAAATCCAAAGCCCGCTTGCAGCGCTACGAGGAGCTCGCTTCGCAGGAATTCCAGAAGCGCAACGAAACCAACGAAATCTACATCCCTCCGGGCGATCGGCTCGGCGATCTGGTGATCGAATGCATGGGCGTGCGCAAGGGCTATGGCGATCGACTGCTCATCGAAAGCTTGAGCTTCCGCCTGCCCCCCGGCGGCATCGTCGGCATCATCGGCCCGAACGGCGCGGGCAAAACTACGCTGTTCCGCATGCTGGCGGGCGTCGAACGGCCCGATGCGGGCGAGATTCGCGTCGGACCGAGCGTCAAGCTCGCCTATGTCGACCAGTCGCGCCAGGCGCTCAACGACAAGAACACCGTGTGGCAGGAGATCTCCGGCGGACTCGACCTGATCAAGGTCGGAAACTACGAAACCTCATCGCGCGGCTACGTCGGGCGCTTCAATTTCAAGGGTGCGCAGCAGCAACAATTCATCGGCGATCTGTCCGGCGGCGAGCGCAATCGGGTGCATCTGGCGAAAGTGCTGAAATCCGGGGGCAACGTGCTGCTGCTGGACGAGCCCACCAACGACCTCGACATCGAAACGCTGCGCGCGCTCGAAGAGGCGCTGGTGGCCTTTCCCGGCTGCGCGGTGGTCATCTCGCACGACCGCTGGTTCCTCGACCGTATTGCAACCCACATACTGGCGTTCGAGGGCGACTCGCAAGTAGTATGGTTCGAGGGCAACTATCAGGAATATGTTGAAGACCACAAGCGGCGCAAGGGCGAGGACGCCGCGCAGCCGCACCGAATTCGTTACAAACCGTTGACGGGTTGAAAATCATGAGTATCTACATCACACCGCACGATGAAATTGCATTTCGAATGCCAGGGCATCGCACTGACCTGCCCGCATTGCCAGACCTTGACGCATCTGACCGCCGGCGGCGGTCCCGAAATTCGAGGATCTCGAGCCGGCGCAGGCCGAAGCAGATCGGCATCGTTTTTGCGTGCGATGCCTGCGGTGAGCCCGTGTTCCTAAAGTTCTTCGTGAAAAGCTACACGCGCTTGCGCATCGAGCTCGCCCCGAATTACCTGGAAGTTGAGCGCGCGCGGGAAAATTTTCCGCTGACCTATCTGCCGCAAGAAGCCGAACGCTTGTTCAAGGAAACGCTCGGCTGTTACGCGGCCGGCTGCTTCAACGCCTTCGGATCCATGTGCCGGCGCACGGCGCAGTCGCTGTTCCGCGAGCTCGGCGAGCGCGGCAAGCTGGAGCTGTTCGATGCGCTGCAGGAAATTCGCACGCTCGCGGAACTCGATGACGACAACTTTGCCGCATTGCGCAGCGTGCTGTTCGGCAGCGACAGCGATCCGTGGCCGAATCAGCCGCATCTCGATGCCGAACGCGCCGGCATCCTGCTCGAAGTCATGCGCGACCTGTTGTATCAAACCTTCGTGCGCAAGGCGCGGCTGATGCAAGCGCTAAAGTTTCGCAAATTCGTGGCGCCGCCGGCGCAGATCGAGGCGGGCGCCTGACCGCGGCCGCTTAGCGGCGCAACCGGTTACGCCGGTCTCTCAGCCAAGGTACGCCCGCGCATTGCGGAACAGCCGCATCCAGCCGCCGTCTTCGCCCCAGCCTTTCGGCGCCCACGAGTGTTGCATCGTGCGAAACACGCGTTCGGGGTGCGGCATGAGCGCGGTGACGCGGCCATCGGCGCTGCATACCCCGGCGACCCCGAGCGGCGAGCCGTTCGGGTTGCAGGGATATTGCTCCGTCGGCTCATCGCGGTTATCGACGAATTGCAAAGTTATCCTGCCCTCCGCGAGCAGCTTGCGCGGGATCCGAACGGCTGCCGAATTCCGCGAAGCCCTCGCCATGCGCCACCGCGATCGGCAGCACCGAGCCGTGCATGCCGCAGAGCAGCACCGAATTCGAACGCGGCACCTGCACCAGGGACAAGCGCGCCTCGTACTGCTCGGAGCGGTTGCGCACGAAGCGCGGCCAATCCTCGGCGCCGGGGATCAACTCGCTCAGCACCGACAGCATTTGGCAGCCGTTGCACACGCCCAGGGTGAACGTGGCGTCGCGCTCGAAGAAGGCCGCGAACTCGTCGCGGGCCAGCGGATTGAAGAGAATCGATTTGGCCCAACCCTCGCCCGCCCCGAGCACATCGCCGTAGGAAAAGCCGCCGCAGGCCACCAGGCCGTGGAATCGAGAAAGTCGCGCGCGCCGCGCGAAAATATCGGTCATGTGCACGTCATATGCGTCGAAACCGGCGCGCGTAAACACCGCCGCCATTTCCGATTGGCTGTTGACCCCCTGTTCGCGCAGCACCGCAATCGCGGGTCGAGCGCCGCTCATGATGTAGGGAGCCGCGATGTCCTGCGCCGGATCGAAGCTTAAGGCGGCATGCAGACCCGGGTCTTGCTCGTCCAGGAGACGGGAATACTCTTCGCGGGCGCATTCCGGATTGTCGCGCAACGCCTGCATGCGAAACGACACCTCGCTCCAGCGGCGGTGAAGATCGATGCGCGACGCCGAATACGCCACTTGCCCGTCGATGCGCACGCTGAATCGCGCTGCCGGCCACGGGTTCGCCAATTTCCGCGAAGTGCGCACCGAGCCCATGGCGCTCGAGAATCAGGCGTGCCTCCGGCACCCGCGCCGACGGAATTTGCACGACCGCTCCGAGTTCTTCGGCAAAACACGCGGCGATCGAATCCGCTTGCGCGCCCAAGGAGATGTCGAGCCCGCAATGCGCGGCGAAGGCCATTTCCAGCAGCGTCACCAGCAGCCCACCGTCGGAGCGGTCGTGATAGGCCAGTAATAATCCCCGATCCTTCAGTTCGCGTACGGCCGCGAAGAAATCGCGCAGCAGGGCCGGGTCGTCGCAGATCGGCCGGGGTCGCCGCCGGTCGACTCGAATACCTGCGCCCAGCACGATCCTCCCAAGCGATTCTTGCCGGCCCCCAGGTCGATCAGCAACAGACGCGAGGGCTGCGAGATATCGAGTTCCGCGGTCAGCGTGCGGCGCGCGTCGGCGACCGGAGCGAACGCGGAGATGACCAGCGACACCGGCGCGATGACCGAGTGCGCGCCGTTGCGCATCGGTCCACGCGGTGCGCATCGACAGCGAATCCTTGCCCACCGGAATCGTGATGCCAAGCGTGGCGCACAACTCCATGCCGACCGCGCGCACCGTGGCGTGCAGGTCCGCATCCTCGCCCGGCTCGCCGCAAGCGGCCATCCAGTTCGCCGAGAGGCGTATGTCGGTGAGGTTGCGGATATCGGCCGCGGCGATATTGGTGATCGCCTCCGCCGACGGCGAGGCGGCCGGAGGCCGGCGCATTCAGCAGCGCCACCGGCGCGCGCTCGCCCATCGCCATGGCTTCGCCGCCATAGCCCTCGAAGCCGCTCAAGCTGACCGCCACGTCCGCGACCGGCACCTGCCACGGTCCCACCATCTGATCGCGGCTGATCATGCCGCCGACGGTGCGGTCGCCGATGGTGATCAGAAACGACTTGTCGGCGATCGTCGGCAGGCACAACAGACGATCGAGCGAATCGGCGATGGTTGCATCGGCCGTCGACAGCGCTCGGCGCCCCTTCGGCACCTGCGCACGTGTGCGCGTCATGCGCGGCGCCTTGCCGAGCAGCACCTCGATCGGCATGTCGACCGGCGTGCTCGACAGCAACGGATCGATCACGCGCATGCGCCCGTCGCCGGTGATCTCGCCCACCACCGCAAAAGGACAGCGTTCGCGCTCGCACAAGGCCGCGAACCGCTCGACGCTTCCCGGAGCGAGCGCCAGGACATAGCGCTCCTGCGCTTCGTTGCACCAGATCTCCATCGGCGAGAGGCCGGATTCGGCGCTCGGTATTTTGCGCAAATCGATCCGCCCGCCGCGCCGGCTGTGGGCGATGGCTTCGGGCAGCGCGTTCGACAATCCGCCGGCGCCCACATCGTGAATCAGCAGAATCGGGTTGGCGGCGCCCTGCGCCCAGCAGCGGTCGATGACCTCTTGCGCGCGACGCTGCATTTCCGCGTTGGCGCGCTGCACCGATGCGAAATCCAGATCCGAAGAGCTTTGCCCGCTGCCGACCGAGGAGGCGGCGCCGCCGCCCAAACCGATCAGCATGCGAGGGTCCGCCGAGAACGACCAGCGGCGCGCCGACCACCACATCGCGCTTTTCCACATCGCCGCGGCGCACATTGCCGAGTCCGCCGGCAATCATGATGGGCTTGTGATAGCCGCGGACCACGCAGCCGATCGGCCGGCCTCTTCGCGCTGCTCGAACGTGCGGAAATAGCCGCAGGTGGCCGGGCGGCCGAATTCGTTGTTGAAGGCGGCGGCCCCCAAGGGAGCGGCGATCATGATCTCGAGCGCCGAGGCGATCCGTTCCGGTTTGCCGAAATCCGCCTCCCACGGCTGCACCATGCCGGGAATTCGCAAGTTCGACACCGAAAATCCCGTCAAGCCCGCCTTGGGTTTGGCGCCGATGCCGGTGGCGCCCTCGTCGCGAATCTCGCCGCCCGAGCCGGTCGCGGCGCCCGCAAAGGGCGAGATGGCCGTGGGGTGGTTGTGGGTTTCCACCTTCATCAAGATGTCGACCGGCTCGGTGATGCTCGCGTAGCGTTGAGTCGCCGGATCCGGAAAGAACCGCGCCGCATGCGATCCCTCGATCACCGCCGCGTTGTCGCGATAGGCGGACAGCACGCCCGCAGAATTCGCACTCGTAGGTGGCGCGAATCATGGCGAACAGCGACATGGGGCTCTTGGCGCCGTCCACGATGAACTCGCGCGTTGAATATCTTGTGGCGGCAATGCTCGGAATTCGCCTGCGCGAACATCATCAGTTCCACATCGGTCGGATCGCGCCCGAGGGTGCCGAACGCCCTCACCAGATAATCGATCTCCTCGCTCGACAGGGCGAGGCCCCAGTCGGCATTGGCGCGCTCGAGGGCGGCATGCCCATCCTCGCCGAGGCTCACGCTGCGCAGCGGCCGCGGCTCGGCCGCGCTGAAACAACTCCGCGGGATCCTGCGTGTCGACCATCAGCGATTCGGTCATGCGGTCATGCAGCAGCGCGCCGAGATCGCGCAGCTCCTCGCCGCCGAGCGCGGCCGCGGCCTCGATGAAATACAGCGTTCCGCGCTCCAGCCGGCGCACGCCCTCGAGGCCGCATACGTGAGCGATGTCGGTGGCCTTGCTCGACCAGGACGAGACGGTGCCCACGCGCGGCGTGACCAGCAATCGCTGCCCGCGCTCCGCCTGCAATTGCGCGCGCGGCCCGTAGGTCAGCAATTTGCCGAGCAATTCGAGCTGGGATTCGTCGAGCGGCACGCTCGAGTCGACGAAATGGATCAGACGGGAGGATACCGCTCGAACGCGCGAGTCCCTCCCCTGCAACGCCTGCAGCAGTTTATCGAGCCGGAATTGCGACAGCGCGGGCGCGCCGAGCAAACTGAACATACGAAATTCTAACAGACTTCAATCATACGGGCCCGGGCCAGCCCCGCGGTGCGGATATCATTGCGCCGCGGCGCGGGCCAAGTTAATCGCCGGGCGCTGCCTTATTTGCGGGCGTTCGAATCCCCGCCCGGCGTATATATCGGGACCGGGAACTGCGATACGTTCGAACCCTCGAGCGCCACGATCTTGGCTTGACCGTGTTTTTTGACTTCGTCGATCCGCAACACCGAATGCAAGGGCAGGTAGGTGCGCTTTACTTCGTTGAATTCGGCCTTTATCTTCTCCTCCGTGGGGTCCACCACCACGGTCGAACGTTCGCCGAACACCAGTTCCTCAACCTCGATGAAGCCGAATAGGCTACCGTGACTTACTTTGCGGGCGTAGATCTCATAGATCTTGCCTTGATTCACGAACAGAACTTTGAAAATGTGACTCGCGGCCATTTAGAAGGCTCCAAGCGTTGTTAGCATTTCACCATATTATACGGGCACTTAGCGCAATCCTTGAGACGTGTTGGAGGGAGCGACCATGACCTTGCGCTTAAGCGTTGTCAGCGAACATGGAATCCGGCTCGGGCAGCACTCCACCAAAGTCTTCGGCGTGCACGGCGGCACCATCGGGCGCGGTACTGACAATGCCTGGATTCTACCCGACCCGGAGCGTTACCTTTCGGGAAAACACGTGCGCATCGATTTTAGGGCCGGATCCTATGTGCTGGTCGATACCAGTTCGAACGGCACCTACATCAATGGCTCGCAGGTGCCCCTGGGCAAGTATCACGACTACGTACTGAAGGACGGCGACTTCGTCCGGCTCGGCGAGTACGAACTGCTGGTCAGCATCGACAAGGGCACGGACTTCCCGCCCGACTCGGATGCCGTGGTCGCCTACGACGGACAATCGCCCTCCTCGGCGGTCAAGAAATCCACGGCCAACGATTTGGGCGCCGACCTCGATCTCAGCCAGCTGCTCGAGCCCAGCGATCAATTGGACGTCGACACCGGAATTCGCCCGCGCAATGCCTATGGCCAGTCGGTGACGGAGGATCGCGACGCGAATGCGCCGTCAGCCAATTCGCCATCGGCAAATGCGCCCACACCCTGGCACATGATGACCCGGCCGCTCAAAGTGGAGGGCAAGACGGACGCCGAGCTGGCGCCATTGACGCGTTCGCAGGGTCCGACGCTCTACGAGGGCGATTTCGATCTGGGGTTGGCCGCGTTCTGCCGCGGCGCGGGTGTCGATCCGCGCACCATAACTCCCGACGCCCGCAACAATGCGCTGCAGCTGGCCGGCCAACTGCTGCGCGAAGCGGTGCTCGGACTCATGGATCTCAATCAGGGCCGCAACGAATTTCGCAACCGATTTCGGATACCGACCCGCCCAACAGCGGCCCGGAATCGCCCCTGAACCTGTCGCAGGGCGTCGACGAAGCCTTGGTGCGCTTGTTGACCACCGTGTCGACCCGCGCCGGCTCGGTCGAGGCGATTCGCGAAAACTTCCGCGAATTGAAGGCCCAAAGCGTCGCCTCGTTGACGGCCATGCGCGCCGCATTCGAGGAATTCCTCGGGCGCGTCGACCCGAAGGAGCTCGAAGAGCGCTTCGAGCGCGCCACCAAGCGCGGCGTGTTCGGATCCCAGAACAAGGCCAAGTACTGGGATCTTTATGCGGAGATGTTCGGCGCCCTGGCGCAGCGTCCGGCGGAGGGGTTTCCGCATCTGTTTACCGAGGCGTTCGCCAAAGCCTACGAAGCCAAATTTCGCGCCTTGGTTCCGCCCCGACGCGCGCCTTTCGCCGGCGAACCCGGCGGTCCGCGCGAATCCGCGCGTGACGACGGCGGATTGTAGTGCCGTTGGCGCACGGCAGACCTCGCTCACCCGCGGCGGCCGGCCGTATGCGGCTCTTAGTCATCGAGGATGACGATATCGTCGCCGACGCCATCACCCGTGGATTGTCGGCGGCCAATTATTCCGTGCATCGAGTGGCGAGCGCCGAAGCGGCGCTCTCGGCACTCGCGGACGAGGAATTCGCGCTCGCGGTCATCGATGTCGGGCTGCCGGGCACCGACGGATTGACGCTGGTGCGCCGCTTGCGCAACGCCGGCAACACCATACCGACGCTCATGCTGACCGCGCGCTGCACGCTCTCCGATAAGGTCAAGGCGCTCGATATCGGCGCCGACGATTTTTTGGGCAAGCCGTTCGAGCCGGCCGAACTCGCCGCACGCTGCCGCGCATTGATGCGCCGCTCGAGCGGCGCGCTCGACGGCATCATCAAACTCAATCGCATGAGCGTCGACATCGCGGGTCGGCGGCTGTGCATCGATGACGCCGAAATCGACCTGACGGCCCGCGAATGGCTGATCCTCGAATGCCTGGTGCGCCGCACCGGTCAAATCGTCTCCAAAGAGCGGGTCCAGCAGGCGCTGGCCGAGTCCGGAGCAAGACCTCAGCGCCAATGCGGTCGAGGTGCACGTATCGCGATTGCGGGCCAAGCTCGGCAATGCCGCGCTGATCCGCAGCTTGCGCGGCTTGGGTTATCGGCTGGAAGAAGCGAAATCCGCGTGAATTCGTCCATCAGCCGCCAATTGGTGCTCTGGCTTGCGGTGCCGCTCATGCTGCTGGCGCTGTGCGGCGCGCTGGTACACTACTTTAATAGCGTTGCTCCGGGAGTGATCAGCAGCGATCGGCGGCTGAAGGAAACCGCGAACGCCTTGATGGCTCGCCTGCAAACCGATAGCGGTCCGCTCACCCTCGATACCGATCCGAACCGCACGCCGCCCCTGCCCGCCGCCGACTCCGTCGCCTACGCCTTTCGCGACGCCCAGGGACGGCTGCTGCTCGGCGACGCGCGCTTGCCGGCGGTTGCGGCATGACCGAGCGAGCCGCGGAAATGTTTGCCATGGCGCAGGTCGATCGGCGCAGCGTGCGCACGCTGGTGAGCCGATTCGACACCCGCGCCGGCGCTCATGATCCTCACGGTGGCGGATATGAAAGCCACGGGCGAACCGGCCGCGCGCTTCGGCCTGATGAGCACCTTGCTGTGGGACTTCGTGCAGCTCGACATCACGTTGGTGCTGGTGTGGGTCGGCATTCAAGTCGGTCTGCGCCCGGTTAAACGGCTGCGCGACGAGATCGCCCGGCGCTCGCCGCTCGATCTGCGCCCCATCGACGAAGTCTCGGTGCCGCGCGAAATCGCCCCGGTTGTCGTCACGCTCAATCGCCTGTTCCAGATGCTGAAGACCTCGGTGCAATCGCAGCAGCAGTTCATCGCCAATACCGCCCATCAATTGCGCACGCCCATCACCGGCATGCAGGCCCAATTGGAGCTGCTCGCCGCGGAACCCGCCGCGGCGCCCATCAAACACCGCCTCGCGACGCTGCAGGAAGGGATCCGCCAATTGGCGCATTCGGCCAATCAGCTTCTTACCTTGGCGCGCGCGGACCCGGCGGTGAATTTCGCCGCCAAGAACCGCATCGTGGGGCTGGATGCGATCGCGGGCGAGGTTGTGGCCAAGTTCTTCGATCGCGCCTTGCAGTCGAACATCGATTTCGGGGTCGAGGCGCAGCCGGTATCGGTTCTCGCGGATCCCTCGCTGCTCGACGACCTGCTGAGCAATCTCGTGGACAATGCCCTCAAGTACACGCCCGAATGGGGTTCGGTCACGGTCAGCGCCGGAGAACTCGGCGGCAAACCCTATGTCGCGGTGGAGGATACGGGGCCGGGCATTCCCGAGAATGAACGCGAACGCGTGCGCCAGAGATTCTATCGAATGCCCAATTCACGCGGCCATGGCAGCGGCCTCGGCCTGGCGATCGTCGAGGAGATCGCGCGGGTTTATGGCGCGGCGGTAGCCATCGGCGCAGGCGCCCAAGGCCGGGGCACCCGGGTGGTGGTGCAATTTCCGTGAACGGCGTCGCAATCCGGCCATGCAAATCCTGGGTCGTCAGCTTCGAGCAAGTTTCCTTTTCTAGGATACGCCCCATGAACGGATCGATTCCAAATACCGGCTCCGCCGGCTTCACCCTGACTGAACTGGTAATCGTCATGTCGATCGTGGCGATTCTGGCCGCCATCGGCGTTCCCTCGTTCAAGTACGTGACGACCTCCAACCGGATTGCGACCGAGATCAACGGCCTGCTCGGCGACATGCAGTTCGCGCGCAGCGAGGCGATCAAAGAGGGGCAGTCGGTCACCGTTTGTGCGTCCGCGAGCCCATACACGCAATGCACCGGCAGCCCCGCCGGCAGTGCCTGGCAAAACGGCTGGATCGTCTTCTTGGACGCGAACACCAGTGAAACGGTGGACCCGGGTGAGGCGATTTTACGCGTTCAGCCGGCGTTCAGCGGCACGGATACCTTCGTCGCGAGCACCAACACCTTCTCGGCGATCACCTTCAACCGCATGGGGTACGCGCCAACGGGTGTGGCGGCCAATATCACCATCAACCTGCACGATTCGACCAACAACACCGCTTGGACCCGCTGCCTCCAAATCACCCCGGTGGGCACGCCGACGACCGAAATACATGGGGCCGGTACGCCGCCATGCACCTGACCGTCATGCACCCGAGCATCGCTGAGCGGATGAAGGCATCGTCGTCGCCGGCCGGCGTTGCAGCCGGCGGGCGGGCCTGCGCGAAGCGCGCGCGCGGCTTCAGCTTGGTCGAAGTCATGGTGGCGCTGGTGGTGTGCGCGGTCGGGCTTTTGGGTCTTGCCAAGATGGAGTCGCTCGCCTTGTCGAGCACCAGCGTCGCCAGTTCGCGCTCGATCGCGGCCATCGAAGCGTCCAGTCTCGCAGCCGCCATGCACGCGAACCCCGGCTACTGGGCGGGAGGATTTGCGCCGGCCACGACCATCGTCAGCGCCGCGAACAATTTTGCCGCCGCCGCCCCGTGCCTGACCGCCGGCGCGGCCAGCTGCATTCCGAGCGCCATGGCCTTCTACGACCTGCAGCAGTGGGCAACGGCGCTTGCCGCGGTGCTCCCCGGGTATCTCGCGACCATCACGTGCTCGACGGCCGGCTTTCCGGTGACCTGCACCATTCAGATCCAATGGACGGAAAACGCCGTGGCCTCGAATGCCACGCAAACGAATATCGGCGCGTTGGCGCAGCCGACTTACCTGTTGTACGTGCAGCCATGACGAACTCGCCCGCACCGTTGAAATCCGGGCGGTTCGCCGAGCGCGGATTGACGCTGGTCGAGATGATGATCGCGATTCTGATCGGCTTGTTCTTGACCGGCGGCCTTCTGACGCTGGTTCAGGCGATGAAGCGCGCCAACTTGAATCAAAGCGGCCTGTCGCAGCTGCAGGACAACGAACGCATGGCGATGACGCTGATCACCGACGTGATCAAGTCGACCGGTTATTACTACGGTCCTCTGGTCAACACGGCGGTGTCCTCCTTTCCGGTGAAGAATTACAATGCCAACGCGAACTTCACCTTCGCCGGACAGGCGCTGGTGGGCACCGGCACCTACGCCGCGGGCAACAACGTCATTACCTCGCGCTACCTGACGGCGGGTGGTGACAACATCATCAATTGCACCGGCAATCCCTCGGGGGTGGCCGCCACCTTCGTCAATACGTTCAGTCTCGACGGCAACGGCAATCTGCAATGCACGCTCATCGTCAACGGCGGTAACCCGACCACGGTCCCGCTGATCAGCGGCATATCGAACATGCAGATCTACTACGGCGTGCAAACCAATGGCGCCGCCGGCACCAATTCGGTCGACACCTACATGGACGCCGCCGCGGTGACCGCCGGGAGCTACTGGCCCAGTGTGAAATCGGTCCAGGTCACCCTGTGGTTCGTCAATCCGTTGTTCGGACAGCCCGGGCAAACCAACGCGGCGCTGAAAAATATTCCTTTCACCCGCGTCATTGCGGTCATGGACAAGACCGGGGTCACGACATGACCGCCCGGGCACAGCGCTCCAACCGGCGCCAGCGCGGCATGGTTCTCATCACCGCGCTGCTGCTGTTGATCGTGGTCACTCTGCTGGCGGTCAGCATGTTCCGCAGTTTCGGGCTGGACGAGAAAATCGCCGGCAACGTGCGCGAGAAGCAGCGCGCCCTGAATGCCGCGGAAACCGCGGAGCAATATGCGGAATATTGGCTGGCGAGCGGCGCAGCCACGGCGGCGGTCGCCTGTACCCCCCCTCTGGTCGCCGCTGCGCTCGGCCAGGTGTGCACCCTTCCGCTCGCGAGCTTCACCGCCAGCCTGCCGTGGACGATTGGAGTGGCGTATACACCGGCCGCGCCCGCCGCGATGAACGTCACGACGACGCCGGGTCAGGGAACCTATTACTTCACGCCCACGTTTTATATCACCTACCTGGGCCCGAACGGCGCCGGCAACGGGAAAATCTATCAAATCGACGCAGCTGCGTACGGGGGCAGCCCGGACACGGCTGCCGTCGTCGAATCGACGTACCTCGTTCAATCCAGTGTCTCATGCTTGGGATGTAACCAATGAATACCAAACTCATCGTGCTGGCCTTGGTCCTGGCGTTCGCTTGCTCGCTGCCCAAGGGTGCGCACGCGCAATCCTGCTCGAACACCAATGTGACCGAGAATTTCACGGGCACGACCACCAATTGCTCGTGGAACTATTTCGGCGGCGCCTGCCTCACGGCGAGCAAGACACCGGGATCGGGCAATCCGGGACAGCTGCCGGGCTGCGTGGCCTCGCCCTACTACAACGGGGTGACCCTGGTGGGCGGCAACACCGGAACCCTTCCGGATTTGCCCCCTCCCGCCGTCGGCGGCGGCGGCGCCTTGCGCTTGACCAACGATTCCGACCAGGAACGCGGCACCATCATTTCCAACGTGCCCTTTTCGCTCAGCGCCTCGGGGCTGCAGGTCACCTTCACCACCGAAACCTACGAAGGCGACAGCGGCGGTGCCAATAAAGACGGCGCGGACGGCATCAGCTTCTTCCTGCAGGACGCGAGCGCGCCGGTGAACTATGGCGATGCGGGCGGCAGCTTGGGCTACACCTGCTCCAACCAGAACGGCCCCCCTACGGGATACCCCTCTTATGACGGCATGGTCGGCGGCTATCTCGGGCTCGGCATCGACGAGTTCGGCAACTTTTTGAACGGCAACACCATCAACTCCTCGGGCGTGTCTACTTATTCCGGCGACAACACCTCGAGCGGCTATGGTTACGTGCCCAACCGGGTGGGGCTGCGCGGCGCCGGCAGCACGGCCTGGGCGAATCTGAGCACGAATGCGGCGACCATAATCTACTACCCGTTGACGCTGACCGCCGCTCAGCAGCAAGCCGCGGTGCGGCAGGCCTGCCAGACCGGGTATGCGTGGAATTATTCGAGCATGGCGTCTCCGGCAGGCGGGGGACCCAACGTCAACGGCGTGCCGAACCCCTATGGTGCGACTCCGGTGACCTCGGTCAAGTTGCCGAACTACGCCGCGATTCCGAACGCCTGGAGGCTTCTCAGCAAGAACATCGCGAACGAGGCGGCGCTGTATCGAGGCTACGGCACCGCCTCGACCAGCGGCGCCAATTACGGCGTGCCCATCAGCTACAATTTGACCATTACCAAAGACGGGCTGTTGACCCTCTCGTACAGTTACAACGGCGGCAATTACCAGCCCGTCATCACCGGGCAGAGCATCCTGGCCGCCAACGGCCCGCTGCCGGCCAACGTCCGCTTCGGCTTCGCCGGTTCGACCGGCGGCTCGCGGAACATTCACGAGATCATGTGTTTTCAGGCGCAGCCGCAGAACAGCGCATCGAGCTCCGCCGGCCTCAACCAAAAGCAGACCGCCAAGGTCCAGACCGGCACCCAGGTTTACTTCGCCTTCTACAACGCGAACAACTGGACCGGGGCGCTGACCTCGCAGTACCTGGATTCGCCCGACGGTAATCCGAACGACCTGCAGATCGACCCGGCCGTCAACTGGGATGCATCCTGCGTCCTTACCGGCCTGGCGGAGGGCGCCACCTGCCCGACGAGCGGCGCACCGAGCGTCGCGGCCGAGGACCCGGATGCCGGACGAGTCATTATCACGGCCACCAACCCCCTGCCCGTCGTAAGCCCTGCCGGAACCCAAGCCGCCACGGGCATCCCGTTCACCTGGACTACCGCCGGCGCCACCAGCTTATCGGCCGCTCAACAGACGAACTTGAATTACGGCGATCCGGCGGCGACGGCGGGCAATTGGCCGTACAAGTCGAATTTGCGGCTGGAGTATCTGCGCGGCCTGCGCAGCAATGAACAAAACTCATCCGGGGTCGATCCCAATACGCCGGCGATCAATCCGAGCGGCTTTCGCAAGCGCACCAGCGTGCTCGGCGACATCGTCGATTCGAGCCCGACCTGGGTGGGAGCTCCTTCGGCCACCTTCCCCGCGACCTGGACGGACAATCTGTACACGGGCACGGCGCTGCCGGAAAACAGCGGCTCCAGCTACGCCAGTTTTGAATCGACGTACGTATCTCGCATGAACGTCGTCTATGCGGGCGCCAACGACGGCTTCCTGCACGGCTTTCGCACGGGATATTTCGACAGCAACGGCAAGTACGACGGCTCCACCAATATCGAGCGGCACCTTTGTCGGCACCGATAACGACGGCCAGGAAGTCTTGGCGTACATGCCCGCCTACGTGGTCAACTCCATCAACAGTTCCACGACATTCGAACCACGAACGGCAACCACCAGTCCGAATATCGCGAACGATTACACCAATCCGCAGTACGCGCATAAATTCAACGTCGACGCCACGCCCGGGACCGGCGATCTGTTCTACGGCGGCCAGTGGCATTCCTGGCTGGTCGGGGGACTCGGCGCGGGCGGCAGCGCGATCTACGCCCTCGATATCACCAACCCCGGCACGGCGCCCACGTTTGCGGACAGCAAATTCACGCAAGGCAATGCGTCGGGCCTGGTCGATCGGCGAGTGGAGCAGCGCGCTCGTCACCACCACGACCAACACCGGTGGCGTCTACTCTTACCACGGTGACCGGCGGTTCCGCCACCTTTGTGTGCGCGGGCAATACGACCTGCGGCTATAGTTTGGGCAAGACCTACGGCACGCCCCAGATCCGGCGATTTCACAACACCCCCGCCAACACGGCCGGAGGCGCCACTTCGTGGGGGGCGGTGTTCGGCAACGGTACCGGCAGCTACAACGGCGATGCCGGCATTTTCGTCATGCTGGCGAGCAACACGGTGGGAGCGCAGCCCACATTTTATTATCTCAGCACCGGAGTGGGCTCGAGAACGGGTACTCCCAACGGGATTTACTATGTCACGGCCGGCCGATCTCGACGGCGATCACCTCATCGACTACGTCTACGCCGGCGACCTTCTGGGCAATGTCTGGCGCTTCGATTTGACCAGCCAGGATCCCAGCAAATGGGCGGTGACCAAGGTGGGCGGCACCCCGACGCCGATCTATACGACGCCGGGAGGCAAGCTGCAGCCGATCACCACCAAGCTCGTGGTCGCCTCGGTCGCCTCGACCAGCACCAATCCCCGGGTCATGGTGGAGTTCGGCACCGGGCAGCAAACTGCGTTCACCAATAACGCTCCCGCCACCTACTCCACCTCGCAGCAATATCTCATCGGCGTGTGGGACTGGAATCTGAGCGCGTGGAACAGCGACGACATCGCCCGTGAAATACGACGCCTTGTCCTCGAGCTCGACGCCGGTGGCGCCGGCTTCGGCCCTGTCCGGTCTCGAGCCAGCTGCAGCAGCAGACCATCACCGGCACCTACGATCCCAACTCGGCGGCCAGCAGCGCCTCGAGCACGGCGGCCAACAACGCCTACTACCGGACCGTATCGAACAGCGGCCATTTGCTGGGCCGACCAGAGCGGCTGTTCGGGTGCTCGGGACAATACGGCTGGTATATGGCGCTCGGCACCGGATTACGCGAATCAATACGATCCGAATTACCCGACCGGCAGCATCACCACCAGTTCGCAGCAGGTCTACGAGCAGGTCATATTCAGCCCCACTTTGGCGGACGGCGCTTTCCTGGTGAACACCACGATTCCGCCGACCACCGTCGCTGGCCGAATGCTTGGCGACCTCGGCGGGCGGCTGGACCATGGCGATCAATCCGGCCACCGGGGGTGCGTTCACCAATTCGTTCTTCGGCGATGCGAACCACAATTTTCTCAACATCAACAATCAAATCCGTGAGCGGCATCGCGTTGAGCGGCACCGGCAGTCGCCTCGGTGGTGACTGCGGGAACCAACACGTTCCTTGTCACCCAGACGTCGGCGGAACGGGCGCACTCGCGCAGATCAATCCGCCCGGCGGGCCACCAAGGGCAGTCGGCTCACCTGGATCGAGAAACGCTAACCGTGAAAACGCGATCCAGCGAAAGGCGATGCCCCATGAACACGACATCTTTCGGCGCGGCAGATCGCCGAGCCGCAGGTTGAAGGCTCGGGGGTTCACCCTCATCGAGCTGCTCATCGCCATGGTGATCGTGGCGATTCTGGCCTCCATCGCCATTCCCTCGTACCAGGCGTACGTGCTCAGATCGCACCGCACCGACGCCAAGTCGGCGTTGCTCGACATGGCGAGCCTGGAGGAGCGCTTTTTCAGCACCAACAACACCTACAGTCAGACGCCGACCGATCTTGGCTACACCGGTGCGGTGGTACCATTCACCATCGGCCAACGGCTACTACCAGATCACCGCCCTCACGGTGGTCGCGCCGGCTCCGCCCGCCGGCGGAATCAACGGAACGCCGGCGACCTATGCGATCACCGCCCGGCGATCGGCAATCAAGCCCAAGATACCACAGTGCCTGACGTTCACCATCAATTCCGCGGGGCAGCAAACCGCCACCCCCGACCGGCCGGGAGATTGCTGGTCAGATAGCTTCGTGTCTAGCGCATTCGGCGTCGGCGGCCGGTTCGGTTTCCGCGCCCGCCCGACTGCCGCCCTACTGCGCGCTGTATCCGCGCCCTTCGATGCAGGCCATCATCGCCCGCTGATAATCGGAAGCCGCCCGCCGCGCCCTGCCCGTTCTGCTGCGCGGCCCATTGCTGGCATTCGCGCCGGTCGGTGGCCTGCTGCTCTCGCTTTGGCCATTCATCGGGTACATGAAGATCTGCCCCGATTGACCCGCAGATCGCCCGGCCCCGACGCTCGCCGCTGGCCGGTCGTCCCCGCCGCGGCGCCGCTCGGATCCGCCACCGGCGGCGGATCGGTCGCCGTATAGCCCTGGTAGTCCGGGTTCCAGGTGTAGTACACGTCATTGGCGTAGTAGTACGGGACGCCGGCGTACCAGTAGGTCACGTAGGCAACTGGCAGCACCGGCAGAAACCAGGCAAAGCCCGTAGCCGTAGTAGGCCCGCGGCCAGTAGCCGCCATGCCAATAGCCGCCGCCCCAATAGGCGCCGGTCGAATAGCCGTGATAGCCGGCGTAACCGCCACGATAGGCGCCGCCATGATAGCCGCCGTAACCGCCACGATAGCCGCCGTAGCCGCCATGATAGCCGCCATAACCGCCACGATAGCCGCCGTAGCCGCCACGATAACCGTTCGTCGACGCATGATAACCGCCCCCGGGGGCACTGTAGCCATGCGCTCCACCCGCATAGGCCGCCGCATGAGCGCTCCCGCCCCAATGCCCACCACCCAACGCCGACCCACGGCCCCTGCCACCCATATGCCCGCCGCCGCCCGTGTGCCCGCCGCCGCCCGTGTGCCCACCGCCGCCCGTGTGCGCTTGTGCAAGCCCGGCCGCAAGCGCCAGGGTGGACCCCAAGAGTCCGGCCGCCAGAAGCTGTCGTTTAATCATGATTGCACCCTCCGGAGAAGCCACTCGGATGGCAAACCAGTTCACCCTTGTGGGAATTAACGCAGATCAAGGCATTTGGTGCACATGACTCATTCAAGGCCGCCGGGCATGCCGATGCCGGCGCGATGCCCCGCGCTAATTCACCCGCCATGCGGCAGTGAACATAATATAGGCTACCCGGCCGGGTGCGGCTTCAAAATAGCGCGCATTGCTCTCATTCACGATGACGGAGCCGACATAGGTCCGGTTGGCGAGGTTGTCCACGCGAGCGAATTCGCTGAATCGCCAGCCTTCGGTTTCCTGTTCGAGGCCGGCCCCCAGGTTCCAAACCCAATAGCCCGCGGCCGCCGCCGTATTGCGGTCATTGGCGTAGATCTGTGCGCGCCCTTGAGTCTCGAGCAGGGTCGAAAAGCCCCATGGGCCATAACACCAGTTGAGATTCGCGTACAGCGCATTCAGGGGCACTGCGGGCAGGTAGCTGCCGGGCTCGACGATCGCGGGTTTGCACGGCGTGCCGACGCAGGTCGCATACGGTTGGTCCACCACCGCATGAATGTAGGTGTACGCCAGCCGCGAGCTGAATCCGCCCGCCCAGGACGCGTCGACGGCGAGTTCAGCCCCGCGCCGCGTGGTGTCTCCAATGTTTTGTTCGACCGCCCGACCGTTGAAATTCTGCAGCACCGCGAGCTCATCGCGGGTCTCGATATAGAAGGCGGCAAGTTCGGCGCGCACCCGACCGGAAACCTGCTTGATGCCGACCTCGTAGTTATTGCTGCGCGCCGGCTGCAGCCCGATGTTCAGCCCCGGCAGGCTCCCATCCGCGGAGCGATAGGCGAGATCGTTCAGCGTCGGCGTTTCGAAGCCCTTGCCGTACGCGGCGTACAGAATGACGGCCGGGCTCGCATGAAAGAGCGCGGCCGCCACCGGATCGACCGCCGTATAACGCAGGCTGCTGTGCGGCTGTCGGCACCCGGCAGATCGTCGTTCGAGCTCACCTCGACCAGGTTATTGCGCACGCCCGCGGTGAGGCGCCAGAGCGCATCGGGATCCCACTGCGTCTGCAGATATTGATCGAAGTCGTACACATGATTCGACTCGTTACGGCGCAGCTCGCCCTGGCACGCCCAATTCGTTGCCGACGTAGTTCAAGAACCCCATGCGCTGTTCTTCCAGATCGTCATAGGCGAGCCCGCCCACGGTCTGCAGCGCGGTGCCGCCGAGCGCGCGCTGATCGGTCATATGCACATCGATGCCCCAAAAATCGCGGTCCAGATCGATGACTCCGCCCGGATACAGCGGCCTCGCCTCCTCGGTCGCTTGCGGAATGGCTTGAAACTGCGTAGTGGCACGATGCCCCGCGTAGAGCGTGGCGGACAGATCGTCGGCCGAGGTGAGCTTGTCGTCGAACACCGCGCCGATCTGCTCCTGAGCGAGCGATTTGCGCGTGTTGTACGGCACGGCGCCGGTGCCCGCCTGACTCGGGTTTGCCGCGAGCTGCGCTTGTGTGAGACCCAGAGGATCCTGCACGAAGGGGGTTTCGACCACATTCGCCACGAAAGTCAGGGTCGCCGCGGAGCTCAGCGGGAGGCGCAGCTTCGCGTTGAAATTGTTGCGCTCCGCGTTACTGTGGAAGCGATAGCCGTCGGTTTGAAAATGCACGGCATCCACCACGTAATTGACGATGCCGTCGTCGCCCGTCGTCTTCAGCGCGTAGCGCTGGGTGTTGAACGTGCCGTACTGCGCCGTGCCGTCGATGAAGTAACCTGGTTTGGCGTCCTCGGTGAAGATCGCGATCACGCCGCCCGACGAATTGCCATAGAGCGCCGAGAACGGACCGCGCAGCACCTCCATGCGGCCGGCGGATCCCAAATCGAATTGCGAGAACTGGCCCTGACCGTCGGGCATGGTGCCGGGAATGCCGTCCGAGTACAGCCGCACGCCGCGCACGCCGAAGCTCGCGCGTGCGCCGAAGCCGCGCACCGACAGCTGCTCGTCCTGTGCGTAGTTCTGCCGGCTCTGCGCCGACACGCCGGGCACGGTCACCAGGGACTCGGAGATGTTCACCTGCAGTTGCCCTACTTGAATGGTGGCTTGATCCACCCGATCGATCGAGGCGGGAATATCGAAGCTCGATTGCAGAACCCGGGTCGCGGTCACCACCAGGGGCGATAAATCCGGCGCGGATTCAACCGCGACTTCGGCACGGGCGCCGCCCTGATAAGCGCACGCCAACAAAAGCGACCACCCGGCCAAATCGCCATTGATCTTCGCATAGACGGTGATCATCCCCCTCGTCCGCGGCGATCCTCCGGCATTGGCCGCGCCGACATGTTCAAACCCTTAACGGCATGTTATGTGATCGCGGCGACGAGCGCATCGAGCGGCGATCCCGCATCGCTGTCGGATCGGCCGGCGCTTGTGCGAACTGGTCCACAAAAAGCGGCATGCATTGGCCCGCGCGGCCGGATCCGGCGCTTCCTTGAGTCGAACTGCGACATGGTACGGACGCAGCGGCAGATTTGTTCGCTAGCATCGAAATCGGACGCAGCCGCGGTACGCCGCCGAGCGCGCATGTGGTTGGCATCTCAACGAGCGGAGCCCCAATGCGTACAGGACAGAGGACGCCCATCATGAAAACACCGGTTGTCTTGAGAATTGCTGGGCGCTGCATCATTGGCACTGCCGCTCATGGCGTTCGCGGAATCGAATGTTCAAACGGGTGCGGCGACCGCCGCGCCGGGTGCGACCGCGCACGTGGATTTCTCGATCGTGATTCCGAAGATCCTTTATTTGCGCGTCGGCACCGGATCCAGTTACACGGTTGGGACACTGAGCAACAAGCGACCGTCAATCTGATCACATTTTCCCCGACCGCGGCCCAGGTCGGAAACGGCACCGCGGTTGCCGGCGCCGGCAGGCAATCTTGCGCGGCGGCACGGTGACCGCGGCCCTCGTCAGCAACAGCGGCAACGTCACGCTGAAGGCCACCGCGGCCGGCGCGCTCCTCGACGTCGCCGGCGACTCGATTGGGTTCACACAAATCAAAACGACCTCTGCGGCCGGCTTCTATCCCACCCTTCTACCCGCGCCGGTTCTGCAGAACGGCGTCAGCGCCAATATCCTCATACGGCGCCGGCCTCGAAGATCATCAAAACGGAGCCAGGTGGACGTTCACCTACGCCAACGCCAATCTGGTGCCGGCCGGCACCTACGGCGGTGTCAACGTGCGCAACGGCCGCGTGGTCTACACGGCGACGATGCCGTGAGGGTTCGCACGCGCCTCCGATCTGCGTGCGAACTGGCGCACAAAATCCAAAGCGAAATTGCCGTTGCAGTCGAGTTCTCGAGCCGGCCACAAATCTGCGACATCGTTCAATTCCGCCGCAAACCTTAATCCGTAGTATTGTCCCGCGAATGAAGCTGCGATAGGCGGCCAGGCGCTTCAGGCAGCCGATACCAAATTAAAGAACCGTACCGTCACCACAGCACAGGAAGCAGATCATGAAGACATCGATGGCATTGAAAACCTTGTTGGGCGCAGCGTCACTGGCGCTGCCGCTCATGGCGTTCGCGGAATCGAACGTTCAAACGGGTGCCGGCCCGCTCACCGCGACGGCGCACGTCGACTTTCAGATCGTGATTCCGAAGATTCTGTACCTGCGCGTCGGCACCGGCTCCGCGTACACGACCGGGGCGCTGGTCAGCGATCCGACACGGTCGATCTGATCACCTTTTCGCCCACGGCAGCTCAGGTGGGCAACGGCACCGCCATGGCCGGCATCGGCGGCGATCTGACGGCGGCGTCGAGACCGCGGCCGTGGTGAGCAACAGCGGCAACGTCACGCTGAACGCCACGGCCACCGGCGCTGACGCGACGGCCGCGGGCGACGTCATTCCGTACACTCAGATCACCGCGACCGCCGCGACGCTGACCTCTGCCACTGCGCTGCCTGCGTCCGGTGGTGAACAACGGCACCAGTGCGCAACGTCGTGATCACCGCGCCGGCCACCAAGGTCATCGTTCAAGATGCCAAGTGGACGTTCGCCTACGCCAACCCGCGCTGCCTGCCGACCGGCACGTACGGCGGTGTCAACACCAACAGCGGCCGCGTGGTCTACACGGCCACGATGCCGTAACGCGAGCGGAACGGCGCCTTGCGATGCGCGACAACTCGCCATTGCCGCCGGCGTCACTGCCCGCGGTGACGCCGGCAAAGCTCGGGGCGCGAGTCTCCGATTTCGCGCAACCCGAGAGGATCACGCTGCGCCGAGTCCTGTGCGCCGCGGCCCTGGTCGCGGCCCTGAGTCGGTGGCGATCGCAAAAGCATCCGGCGTTCACGGTCACGATGAGCCGCGGCCACGCCGCAGACCATTTACCTGCAGGTCGGCGTCGGCAGCTTCACGACCGACTACATCGCCGGCGGCCAGCCGCAGAACAACGCCACCATCAACATGGTATCGGCGACGGTGGCCGCGACGGCGCTCTGGGCAACGGCACCGCGCAGGCGATGACGACGAACAGCACCACCACGCAAGAGCTTTTATGACGGCTACGCGTATTGCACGCGTGCCGGCGGGCCAGCTCTACATCGGCGGCTTCTATCGCACCACCGGCGCGACCGGCGCCGCGGCCCAGGTCACCGCCACCGTGCCGGCGGCATTGACCAACGCCGGCGGCAGCACGATTCCGTTTTCAAAAATCAGTTGGACCTCGAGCGGCAACGGCGATACGGGCAGCCCTGCCCGAGCCGTTTCCCGCGGGCACCTTCGTCAACGGCGGCGTGCAGAACGTGGGCTCCATGGCGCAGCAACACCTGGAACGAGAGCTGCTGGACGTTCTCCTATCTGAACAACACCGTCCCGCCGGCCGGCACCTTCACCGGGCGGGTCGTGTACACGCTGACCTCGCCATGATCGCCGCCCGCCGCACCGCGCCGGCGACTTTTTTTTTGGCCTGTGCATTTAGCATAATCTGGGCCGCCGCCGCGCAGGCGAAAACGACCACGATCGATGATTCGGGCACGCAGGCGCTCGAACCCGTCGTGAACATGCGCTGGAAGAACGCGACCGCCGCCGCGCTCGGGCGCCGACGACCTGATGGTCGGCACGACGACGATTCGAGTGCGGCTCAACGTCATGCCCTGGCTCAGGCGCTCGGGGCGGATCTATCTGTCGTTGCCGGCGCAGCAGCCGGGCCCCATCGGCGCCTCGTGGGTCGCGCAAGGCCGATTCCTCTCGGGACGGGTTCAGTCCGGCAATCGCGTGCTGGTCTATGCGGGCCCCATCACCACGCCCTTCATGGAGGACGTGCTCAAGTTTCAGTTCAGGTGAACGGGACGCTGATCCGGCGCCCCTTCCCGGTGAGCTTTCACTTCGAGATGGATGAGGATTGATCATGCGACGCAGTGTCCTGTTTCTGATCTCGTTGATCGGTGTCGCGCTCTCGGCGTCCGTGCAAGGCGCAGGGGTTTGCGGCGCTGGTCTCGCCGCCGCGCTTCGAGCTCGCCGCGAAACCCGGCAAGACCCTGCGCAGCGTGATCGAGGTGAGCAACCGCTCGACGGCACCCGCCAAGTACCTCGTCCATACCGCAGACTGGACCTTGACGCCGGATTTCGGCGTGAATTTCCACGACGATCTGCAGGAGGGCAGCTGCCGCCCCTGGGTCGCGATCGAGCGTCCCGAGGTCGTGGTGCCCGGCGGCGGAACCCTGCGCTACCGCTTCGAGGTGACCGTGCCGGCGGATGCGCAGGCCGGTGAATGCCGTTTCGCCGTGATGATCGAAGGCGCCGAACCCTCGATCGCCCGCAGCAAGGGCCTCAACTTGCCGATCACGGGGCGCATCGGCGTCATCGTCTACGTGGGCATCGGCGACGGTGACGCCGGATCTCGAGATATTGGGTCCCGAGGTCGTGGCCTTCAATGGCCAGCAGGTGCCGAGCCTGCGCGTGCACAACGGCGGCACCGCTCACGGCCGCATGACCGGATTCCTCGACCGGCACGGACGCGAAGGGAATCTCCTACGACTTCACGCCCTTGGACTTTCCGATCCTGCCTCACGAAGAGCGTGAGATCTTCTTGACTCCGTCGACGGCCAGCGAAGATCACCCGACGCTCACCTTCCCGGTGACGGTGAAGGGCACGCTCGAGTGGGGCCAACACAGGACTGAATTCAATCAGCGCTTTGAATGACACCCCGTGCGAAACTCGCGCCCCGGCTCGCGCTCGGCCTGTCCGGGCTGGGGGGATTCGCCTGGCTCGGCGCAGCGCAGGCGCAAGCGCGAAGTACCGACCCCGACGGTACCCGCGAGCGCCGGCACACCGATTGCGGCACCGGCTTATCAGGATCGATACATCGGCGGCGGATCGCTCGCCCCCGACATCTCCGCGGAAGACGGTAATACCAGCGATAGCACGAGGGTTGGCGCGCTCGGTGCAGATCGACGCGAGTCGCGAGCAGGCTGACCGCTTCCGGGGCCGGTGCGATCCAGCACTTTTCGGAGAACGGCATCGTCGCCAAGTCGCAATGGGACACCGCCGTCTACGGTGCGTGGTCCCTCGATGCCTCCGCGCGCACCGGAGGCTCCGACAATGCGCTGTCCGGGTCAGGGTCAGGGCGGCGTGGTCACGCTCCGGCAGCGCGGCATGCCCTTCGACGGCAATTGGCAGGCCGACAATGCCTTGGGCGATCTCAACTCGCCCGACGTCGGCTTGGCCCGAGTTCAATCGCGATTTTATTTGCCCACCGGACCGATGCAGGGCCTCACCACGGAATGGCGTGGTCCGTCCGACCTGCAGATCGTCGCGGGCGGCGGAGTGCCCGGCATATACGACGGTATTCTCGTGCCGGATTTTCACACGCTGGGCGGATCCACTGCGACCGCCGGCGCGCAGTGGTCTCCGGCCTCTCACTGGACGGTCGGCGGACAGTTCATCGAGGCTCACGACGTGAACCTTGCCGTCGGCCCGATAATCGACAACGCATCGCTCCTTTCCTCGAACACCGGACTCCTGAGCGCCGCCTGGCAAGACCAGGGTGAGCGCGTTCAGATGAATCTCCTCGACGGCGAAGTCAGCGGCAGATCGAATGCCATTGGCGGTTGGGTC
Source organism: uncultured Gammaproteobacteria bacterium (assembly GCA_963813755.1). Taxonomy (GTDB): domain Bacteria; phylum Pseudomonadota; class Gammaproteobacteria; order Steroidobacterales; family Steroidobacteraceae; genus Bog-1198. The sequence goes on from CAWEZY010000004.1 coordinate 378,465, forward strand.
GACGGCTCGATGACTCAGGGCCGAGTGACGCAGAACGCCGGCCTGTTTCGCATCGACCCTAATGTGACCTGGGGCAACCAGCTGATTTCGAGCGACCTGCAAGGCGGCTACTACCGGCTCGGCTACCAAAGCCGGCAATGGCTGGCGGATGGCGGTATCGATGAAGTGCGCTCCGTTTCCGGCCTCGGCACCAACACCACGTTCCTCACCGGCGAAACTCGCTATCAGATGTTCCGCGACTGGGGGGTCGGAAGCGTCGGCAATCTCAGTCTTGCCGACGGCGGCAACGGTTGGTCGCTGGAGGGCTATGTCGATCACGTGAATTCCTGGGGCAGCGGCCGCGCGCAGGCCGATTTCGCCGAGACCCCGACCAACAAGGGCACGATGCTGACTCTGGATCAGACATGGTCGACACCCGCCGGCATCCGGCTCAGCACGTCGGCCTCCGCGGCGCGCCTCACGGGCGCCCCGCTCAACGGCATCGGTCAGGACAGCACGGTGCTCGGCCTCGCCGTGTATGGCGGCGGTCAGATCACCGCCAAGTTGGAAATCGAGGGCAATGTGCTTTGGGCGACCGTGGTGCAAGGGCGGGCGGCACCGGCCATATCCGCCAATGTCTCGTTGTCTTATCAGCTCTCCAATAATTGGAAGATCCTCGCCACTTATTACGACAGCCATGTCGGCTCCTGGACGCCGCTCGCCGTCAACTCGCCTATCGCGCCTCCGGTGGCCGCCACGATTCCGTCGGTCAGCGATCGCGGCATGTTTTTGACCTTCCGCTATCAGCGGGCTTCGGGAATGCACTTCGCGCCGCTCGGCGGCGCACCCGGCGCCGGGTCCGGCGCAATATCGGGTATCGTCTATCTCGACGCGAACAGCAACGGACGCCTCGACGCCGCGGAAGCCGGCGCGCCCAACGTGACGGTGGTGCTGGATGGGCGGTTTTCGGTGCGGACGGACGCCAGCGGCCGATTCAGTTTCCCGGCGGTGGCTTCGGGCCAACACGTGATTACGGTCGTGCCGGACAACCTTCCGCTTCCATGGGTCCTCGTCAACGACGGCCGAACCGAGCTGGTCGTCACCACCCGGGGCCGCACCGACATCAGCATCGGCGCGCAGCGCCCGCGCTAGCGCAAGCCCGCGGCCTGCGCCAGGACCAGCGCCGCCCATCGGCTATACCGCACGAAGCGCCCTCTCGAGGTCGGCAACCAGGTCGTCGGGGTCCTCGATGCCCACCGAAATCCGGATCAGCGCATCGGTGATCCCGATGCGGTCGCGGGTTTCCTTGGGCAGGCCGGAATGCGTGGTGCTGGCGGGATGGGAAATCAACGTTTCGGTCCCGCCGAGGCTCACCGCCAACTTGATGACCTGTAGCCCATCCAGCAGGCGGAACGCTTCCGCCTCGCCCCCGTGAACGGTGAAGCCGAAGGTCGAACCCGCGCTGCCGCACTGCCGGTCGAAAACCGCCCGTCGAGGATCGTTCGCGCCCAGAAAGCCAAGATAATTCACATCCGCGATCTTCGGGTGGGTACGCAGGTAATTCGCCACCAATGCGGCGTTTTGCGCCGCCTTGTGCATGCGTAAGGACAGGGTCTCCATGGAGCGCATGATCATCCACGCGGTGTTCGGATCCAATTGAGTGCCGAGAGCGCCTCGCAAGCGCTTGATCGGGCCGACCACATCGCGCCCGCCGACTACTCCGCCCGCCACCAGATCCGAATGACCGCCGACGTACTTGGTCAGCGAGTACATTACCGAGGTCCGCGCCGTGAGCGAGCGGACGCTGAAAGACGGGGCCGAGAAAGGTGTTGTCGACCAGTACCGGGGGGCGACCGCCCCACTGGCGGGTGCCGATTTGCTCCGAGATCTCGCGCATCAACGCGAGATCGACCAGCGAGTTGGTCGGATTCGCCGGTGTCTCGGTCATCATCAAACAGATCCGGCCTTCGGTCTCCGCTGCCCGCGCGGATGCGAGTTCGGCGGCTTGCGTCACCGCGACCCGATCGTAGCCCTGCGTGAAACTCACGGCACTGACACCGAAAGCCGGCAGAGTTTTTTCGATCAACGTCTCGGTGCCGCCATACAGCGGCTGACTCATCAAAATCACATCGCCCGGGCGCACGTAGTGCCACAGCGCTGTCGAGATGGCCGCCATGCCGCTCGAGAACACCGCGGCGGTCTCGCCCTGCTCCCACAGCGCCAGCCTATCCTCGAGCACCTCCAGGTTCGGATTATTGAATCGCGAATAGATCAAGCCGCTCGACTGGCCCGCCCTCGGCTCGCGGCGGCCGGAGGTAAAGTCGAAGAAATCCTTGCCGTCTTGCGCGGTCTTGAAAACAAAGGTCGAGGTCAAGAATATCGGCGGCTTGAGCGAACCCTCCGACAACGAAGGGTCGTAGCCGTAGCCCATCATCTGGGTCTCCGGCTTGAGCACGTGGTCGCCGATTTTGCGTTTATGATAAGCGTCGTAGCTCACGTTGCCGCCCCCATCAATTATCTACGGTGGCGCAATATAACCCGGCGGCGGCGCGCCGTGGGAATTCGCGCCTTGCGAGGTATGCCTTGGGAATGTCTGGACCGTGTTACTCATAGTCATCGCCGCCGGGGCGTTCGCGAGCACGCTGCTCGGCGGATTGCTCGCGCTCAAGCTCCGCGACAAGCTGCATCTGATACTCGGGTTCAGCGCCGGTGCGGTCATCGGCGTCGCCTTCTTCGATCTGCTGCCCGAAGCGGTCAATTTCGGCGTCAATTTTCATAGCCCGAGCGTGATTCTCTCCTGGACCGCCCTCGGCTTTCTGTTCTATCTGTTGGTGGATCGGATGCTGTTGATTCACGGCGCTGGCGCATCCGCGCCGCGCGGCAGCGTGGCCGCGGGCGTGCTGTGCTGCCACAGCTTGCTGGACGGAGTCGCCATCGGGCTGGCGTTCCAGGCCTCGCGCGCCATCGGCATCGTGGTCGCAATCGCGGTGTTGACCCACGATTTTTCGGACGGAATCAACACCACGAACATGGTTTTGAAGAATCACGGCGATCGATCCACGGCACGGCGCTGGTTGCTGCTGGATGCCGTGGCGCCCACCCTGGGGATCGCCGCCACGCGAATGCTCGCCGTACGCGGCGACGGGCTCGGCCTTGCGCTCGCGCTGTTCGCCGGATTTTTCCTGTATATCGGGGCGAGCGATCTGATCCCCGAGAGCTACCACTCTCATCCGAAATTTCTCACCACCGCCATGACCCTATTGGGCGCGGCGGTTCTGTTTTTGGCCGTCGCCTTCATCGCTTGACCCGGCTCGGGGCCGCGATTTCCAGCGCCGCCGCAATGCCGGGCGCTATCCGGTCCAGCGACAGATAGAAGACAGAATGCTCGCCATGGCGATGATCAGCGCGCGCGACCGGCAGCGCAATCGATTGAGAGTTGAAGGATGAACGCAGCGTCACAATAATTCCAGGATCGCCGGGTGCGTGAGGTTACCATTGCGCGGGCGCGCCGGTGCGCGGCAAAAGGAGAGCTTGAGCTTGCCAGTCCCCTGTGTTCGTTCAAACCCTGCCATCGCGAGGCGCGCGGCTGACGTACCCAAGCGCGCGGCCCGCAGCCCGCGGATCGCGCTACCTCCTCTCGAGCGGGCCCGCGTGCCGCGGGACACGGTGGCGCTCGCCCGCTTTCTGCTCGGTAAAATGCTGGTGCGGCAGATGGCCTGGGGCATCGCTACGGGGCGCATCGTGGAAACCGAGGCGTATCTCGAGGCCGATCCCGCCTGTCACGCGTTTCGCGGCATGACCCGGCGCAACCGGTCGCTGTTCCTCGATGTGGGACACGCCTACGTGTATCTGTGCTACGGCACCTCGTATCTGCTCAACGTGTCGAGCGAAGAGGCCGGCACCGGCGCCGGCGTGCTGCTGCGCGCGCTGGAGCCGCTCGCAGGCTTCGAGCATTTGAGGCGCGCCCGCGCGGGCCGCCGGCGCGATCTCGCCCGAGGCCCCGGGCGGTTGACGGCCGCGCTTCAAGTCGATCGGCGGCTCGACGGGATCGACCTCTTCGCCCGCGGCCCCTTGTGGATAGGCAGCGACGGCACCGAGATCGAGTCGATCGGCGAAAGCGTGCGCATCGGTGTCAGCAAGGCTGCCGACGCGCGCTTGCGCTTCTTCGTGGCCGGCAGCGACTATCTCAGCGGCGCACGGCGGCTCAATGTTTAGCCCGATCGCGGAATTCCTCGGCCGGCGGCCGCTTGCTGGTGTTGGACGGCGCGCTCGCCACGGAACTCGAGCGTCGAGGCGCGGATCTTTTGGATCCGCTCTGGTCCGCGAAATATCTGCTCGAACAGCCGCAGATGATTCGCGCGGTGCATCTTGACTACTTCAGGGCCGGAGCCGACGTCGCGACCACGGCGACTTACCAGGCGACCTTCGAAGGCTTTGCCCGTCGCGGCGTCGCGCATGACGAGGCGGCGCAATTGATGCGCGATGCCGTGGCGCTCGCCGCCGCCGCGCGCGATGAGTTTTGGTCCGCGCCTGAGAGTCGGGCGGATCGGTTGCGGCCGCTCATCGCGGCGTCCGTCGGGCCCTACGGCGCGATGCTGGGGGACGGCGCTGAATACCGCGGACACTACGCCGTGAGCGATCAAGCGCTCGCGGCATTCCACCGGCCGCGGCTCGAAGTGCTGGCTAGATCCGGCGCTGATCTTCTGGCATGCGAAACCCTACCCTGTCTGCGCGAGGCGCTGGTCTTGGCGCGTCTGCTGGCGGATTTTCCCTCGATCACGGCATGGATCAGCTTTTCCTGCCGGGACGGCGCCCACAACTGCGAGGGCGACGAGATCGAGCGTTGCGCCGCCGCGCTGCAGGAGTGCTCTCAGATGGCCGCCGTCGGCGTGAATTGCACTGCGCCCGAATATGTCGCCGATCTGCTGCGGCACATGCGCGAGCGCACCGATAAGCCGCTGCTCGCCTATCCGAATTCCGGTGAGCGATACGAAGCGCTCACCAAGCGCTGGAGCAGGATCGCAGAACGCGACGCCGTTCGCCGACATGGCCCGCCTCTGGTATCAAGCGGGCGCTCGGCTGATCGGGGGCTGCTGCCGCACGACGCCCGAGGATATCCGCGCGATCGGCGAATGGCGCGGCGCCTAGCGCAGCGCGCACAGTCCTCGGCGCGCTCAGTGCTCGGAAAAATGCGGCTCCCGCTTCTCGAAGAAGGCGCGCACCCCTTCCACGCAGTCATGATTCTCGAGGGTCATTTCCTGGGCGCTGCGTTCCGCGCGTAGCTGCTCCTGCAGCGAATGATCGAAGGTCGAGGCGTGCAACGCGCGAATCTGGGCAAGCACCGCACACGGCCCGGTCGCGAGCCGGTGCGCCACCTCCTGCGCGCGCGGCAACACCTCGGCATCCGCAACCACCGAATACGCCAGACCCCACTCATGCGCGTTTTTGGCGGGGATTTTTTCCGCCAGCATCAGCGCGGCCAACGAGCGTCCGCCGCCGATTCGGCGCGCCAGATGGAAGGTGATGCCGGCGTCGGGCACCAGACCGAGGCGGGCGAAGGACGGGCAAAAGTATGCGCTTTCGCCGACCACGATGATGTCGCTCGCGAGCGCGAGGCTCATGCCGGCGCCGACCGCCGCGCCGTTGACGGCCGCGACGATCGGATAGCGAAAGCCGCTGAGCCGCAAGATCAAGGGGTCCATGAAGCGGCGCATCTCAAAATGCGCGCGCTGCCGCGCCTGCTCGGTCTTCAAATCGATCGAATGCAAATCCAGGCCGCTGCAAAAAACGGCGTCGCTGCCGGTGATCACGACCGCCCGTGCGCCGCTGTCGCCTTTTTGTATTTGATCGAGTGCGGCATGTATCGCGCGGATGATGGTGATATCGATCGCGTTGCTGACCGCAGGGCGTTGGATGCTCAAGCTCGCCACGCCCTCCGACACCGTGAAGGATAATGAACTCATGCGCACCCCCTAAAGTCAGGCACTCCGGCCGGCACAGCGATCATGCCCCCCGTCCGGCACCGCCGCAACAGGAGCGCGGCAAGCCCGCGCCCTGGTCAAATTGCCGGAGTTACACGCGGCGCGTCAGGGTTTATTGCCCTCTTTGTTGTTTTCGTTCTCATTCCTTTTCTCGGCCGGCGGCTTCGGATGAGCGGGGTTCGGCGGCAGCGGCTTGGCCGCCGGCACCGGTGCGGGCGCCGCCGCCGGGTGTGCGGTCCCGCCGGTGGCCGGGTAACCTGCCGGCGCCTGAGCGGGCGCGCCGGGCGGATGCCCGTATGCGCCGGCTGCCGGGTGCACGTTCTCGTAAGCCGGCTGATGACGGGCTCCCGGTGTGGCATAGGCGGGTTGGGCGTTGCCATGAGCGCCGTACGCGAGAGGCACGGGGGCCGCCACTCGCGGCGGCGCGCCCCTCGCGCCCACCACGCCGGGCGCGTTAAATACCGCCGGCCTTAGTGTCGCCGCGATCGGCGGATGGCCGCCGTTCGCTCTGGCGGCGAGCTGCGGATTCCTAACGGCCTCCTGCACGTGCTGGTGCTGAATCGGGGTGGGCGCCACATGGGGCTCCTGCATGGCCACGCGTTCATGCGGCGTCGGCTGCACGCGCACGCCGCCCGCACCGCCGTTGTAGCTCACCCGGTTGACGGTGGTGTTGTTCACCGTCGTATTGTTGACGACGGTGTTGTTCACATAGGTGTTGTGCACGACCGTCGTGTTGACGTTGACGACGGCGGTATTGTAGGCGAACCGATTGCCGGCCCAGTGCCCGCCGACATATCCGGAACCGGCATAGCCGTAGCCATAATTCACGCCCCCATAAAAGCCGACGTGCGGGCCCCAATAGCCGGCATGAAACGCATAGAATCCGCCAACGAAGCCCCAGTAGCCCGGTGTCCACAGGAGCCCGACTCGCGGCGGCGCAACCCAGGTACCGGGTACCCAGTAATAGCCCCCGTTGGCGTAGGCCCAATAGCCCGGTGTCCACAGATATCCCTCCTCGGGACAGGGGGGCTGCACGTATTCCGGCAGCGGCGGCGGCGGTTGCGGGGCCTGCATCTCGACCGTCACAGCCGGCTCCGCATATCCGGGCTGCGGCTCCCCGTAGGCGGGCTGCGGCTCCCCGTAGGCGGGCTGCGGCGGCGGCGCATAGGCGGGAGGCGGCGGCTCGTAGACGCGAGGCGCCGGAGCCGGTGCGACTACGCAGCCGCCGAGCAGGGCCGCGGCGGACATCGATAGGCAAATGAGGTGTCGAACGTTCACGCTGGTTGACTCCGGTAATCTTGACATGTTGACCGCCATGGTGAGGTTGTATGCCGCAGCATAGGTTAAATGCGCCGCTCCTGGCCTATATAACGTCACACTTTCGCGATGGACCAGTTCCGTGAAGGAAATGTAACGCAACGGCTCAGTGCTCGATCTGGCGATTGAACGTCTCCGGCAGAAAAAGCAGCCCCACGATGAGCGTGGCGGTGGTCTGAATCCGGCTGGTATACACACCGCGCTTGCCCGGCGGCGCATGTTCGGCCACATAGGTTGCGGCACCACCGTATTCGCCGCCGAGCGCCGGACCTTGCAGCAACCTCAACAGCACCAAGGCGACCGGTGCCGTCACTCCGATTGCCGCGTAGTTCGCCAGCAATCCGTACAGATAAAAATCGTACCATTCGAACACCGTGCCGAGCGATGAGGCGCCGATTACCAGCCACTGATTGGAGACTACGGTTTGCTCGCCGCGCAATTCGGCCGAGGCCTTTCTGTTCATGCGATCCCCAGTCCCTTTTTTTCTTTTAGCCGTTCAATGCTTGGGCGGCGGCGCCGCGGTGACGATCGCGCGCAGCTCCACGAGTTTGGCCTTGATTACGGCCGCATTCTCCGGGCCCATCCGCAACAGAATCTTTTGACCCGCCGGGCGGGCCTCGAGCGCCGGATCGGCGAATGTGTACATGACATTCGGCCGGGTCAGTACGAGCGTGCCCGCAGGCTTCGGCGTCGCGAGCAGCGAATCGATCACCTGCACCAGTCGATCGTTGAAGTAGCCATTCGGATATCCGAGGTCCTGATAGACGTGTTGGAACAAGGGATAGAAGTGCAGGTACACATTGGCGAGCCGCTGCATGTCGAGCTTGCGGATCACATCGACCATCGGCTCATAGCGTGCGAAATTTTGCGGATCGAGCATCGCATGCAGCTCGTCGCCCCTGGCCTGAAAGGTGCCCGGCACCGGGAGCGTGGGGCGCTTGTCGACCGGCGCCTTTTGGCGCGGCAGATTGTCGATGGTCACCACGATGCGCCGGATGAGGCCATCGGGTACCAGGTATCGAGTGACCGCGTCGCTGCCGGCGACTTCGCCGAGCGCGTCCCTGATCGCCGGATCGCTGTCGCCCAAGGCCGGCAGCGGACCCTGCGACGCCGAGTCGCCTGCCTGGGGCACCGGGTGTTGAATCGCCGGCTCCCCCGGCGCGGCCGTCGGCGCGGCGGCGGGCACCGGCGGCTGCGCGCCGCGGGTGTGCAGGTAATACGCGATACCCGACGCGCCCACGACCACCACCGCGGCCACCACAATCATCGGCTTGTTGATCATCGACACTCCTGCGCATGGCGTGCGCTGCGGTCATTCTCGCGCAATTGCGAGCAAAAAGCAGCGCCGGCCTCCGCGGCGCCGGCCTCGCAAGCCGGCCGGGGATTCAGCCGCGCTTCGCCATGCGCATCTGCAATTCGTGCCGGCGATAATCGATGATGAGGGTATCAAGCGTGCCGAGCGCATCCATGCCGATCATGATCGCGGGATCCTTAGTGAACTTCCAATGCTTAAAAATATAGACATCCGCGAACGTCACGCGGGAATTGTTTATGGCGATGTTGCCGAATTCGATCGCCGGCGTGGCGGCGAGTTCGCCTTTCTCAATCGCCAAGGTCGCTCCCTGGATTTGATCGGGTTTGCCGTGGAATCCAAGGGTGTGATGTAGCAAGGCCTGGCGCAGCGCCAGATTGCCGATGGTGCTTTGACCGCCGGTGTCGATGATGGCCTTGGTGCGCACCGGACCCACCATGGCATCGATGATGATCAGCTGCCCGGCATTCGATCGAAACGGCACGCTGAAGAAACCACGTGCCGAGCGCTCGCCGCGAGAATAGGTAATGGCGATTTTGTCATGGTTGAAATCGATGAATATGCGCTTGTTCACCAGGCCCTCGGAGCCCAGGATTCCCTGCGCCCCTCCGAATGCGTCCGGGATGATCGGCAGGACCGCCGAATCCACCGACAGATCGCCCACGCTCAGCGTATCGACGTGGATGGCCGGCACTTCCGCCGATCCGGTGACGCCGCGCAACGTCACATGCGGGGACTGATCGGTGGGAATGCCGAGCGCCAGTGCGACCATCGCCGTCACGCCGGAGTTGCTCGCGCCCGTATCGAGGACCAAGCCGGAACGGACCCCGGCCATTGATGAAGACCGGCGCCCAAATGCGCCCGATTTGATCGCGCTGGGTCGGTGCGACATAGCGCGGCTGGCGCGCCTCGACCATGATTTCCGCGAGTTCCTCCGCGGCGTCGTTTACGGACAGAGCCGGCGGCGGCGCGGGTGGGGAGACCGTCGGCGCCGTTGCATCGGCCCATCGCGGCAACAACCCGAGCGCCGCAAGCAACAGCGCGGCGGAACTGCAGCGCATGATACCGCGGGACCCGGGATGCGAATCCATGCCCGTTAATCGATTCATCGCCGAACGCCTCCGCCATTAATTAAGACGCGATAGCTGCGCGAGAATTTCCAGTTGCGTTTCATTATAGGCGCGGGCCCTCCGGGGCACGACGCCCAGGCCCGCGAACACCCGCTTGCGCCGCAGCGGCGCCGCCTCGGGCACCTTCTGCTGCATAGCGATTGGGGAATGCGGCCAAATTCAAGGCGGGCCTCCCGGTGTCGCTTTCGGGCCTGAGATGTGCGCGCGGCATAGGGGTACTCGGCCACGAATCGGGGTAATATATCAGTGTATGATTATCGTTTCGGCTGCATCAATGTCGAGGCTTCCATGACTAGCCCCTTGTCTCGGCGGGTGATTCCGCTCAAGGCCGAACCGCCTTTGGCGCTGAGTGCGGCGGAGCGCAAAACGATTGAAGGCGCATGCGAACGCCTGAAGGCGCTGCCGGGGGCATTCCTGCCGATTTTGCACGCGGTGCAGGAAGAGCTGGGTTCTGTTCCCAAGGATGCGGTACCGCTGATCGCGCGGCAGTTGAACCTGTCGATCGCCGAAGTGCACGGGGTAGTGGGCTTTTACCATTATTTTCGCCAGCATCGCGGCGGCCGGCACGTCGTGCATCTATGTCGCGCGGAGGCCTGCCAGGCGCTCGGTGCGGCGGCCTTGGAGGCGCATGCGAAACGCTCATTGGGCATCGATTTTCACGGCACCACGGCCGACGGCGCGATCAGCCTCGAGCCGGTGTATTGCCTGGGCAATTGCGCCTTGGGCCCCTCCATGATGATCGACGAAGACGTTGCAGGGGCGCGTTTCGGCGCAGCGCTTCGATGCGTTGATGGCGCAAGTTCGCGCACAGGCGGCAAAGCCATGAGCGCGGTGAGGATTTTCGTCCCCATCGATGCGGCCGCGCGCTCGGTCGGTGCCGATGAGACCGCGGCCGCCATTGCCGCCGAAGCGCAACGGCGCAAGATCGATATCGAACTGATTCGCAACGGTTCACGCGGCCTGTTATGGCTCGAGCCACTGGTGGAAGTCGAGATTGCGGGGCGGCGGTTCGCGTATGGACCGGTGGCCGATCACGAAGTGGCAAGCCTGTTCGACGCCGGGTTTGCCTTGGGCGCGGAGTCCCGGGGGGCCAAGCCCCACCCCAAGGCCCAGGGACCGACCGAAGAGATCCCTTATTTGAAGCGCCAGCAACGGCTCACCTTTGCGCGCGTGGGGATCACGGACCCGAAGTCTTTGAGCGATTACCTCGCGCACGGCGGCTACCGGGGACTCACCGCGGCGATGACGCTGAAACCCGCCGATATCGTCGCGAGCGTCACCGCCTCGGGTTTGCGCGGGCGCGGCGGCGCCGCGTTCCCGGCCGGAATCAAATGGCAGACCGTGCTCAAGGCCCCGGGGGCGCAGAAATACGTCGTGTGCAATGCCGACGAGGGCGATTCGGGCACCTTCTCGGATCGGATGCTGATGGAAGGGGATCCCTTCGTGCTGATCGAGGGGATGACGATCGCGGCGTTGGCGACCGGCGCCACGCGCGGCTATATCTACCTGCGTTGGGAGTACCCGGACGCGAAGCGGGCGCTCGAGGCCGCCATCGCGGCCGCTTACGCCGCGCACTATTTGGGCGAGAACATTCAAGGCAGCGGCGCACGCTTCGACTTGGAGGTGCGCATGGGGGCCGGCGCCTATATCTGCGGCGAGGAGACCTCGCTCCTCGAGTCCTTGGAAGGCAAGCGCGGGCAGGTGCGTTTCAAGCCGCCCTTGCCGGCCGTCGCCGGCCTCTGGGGCATGCCCACGGTGATCAACAACGTCATCACCTTCGCCTCGGTTCCGATCATTCTGGAACGCGGCGGCCCGTACTATCAGAATTTTGGCAGCGGCCGGTCGCGCGGCACGCTGCCGCTGCAACTGGCCGGCAACATCAAGCACGGCGGGCTGGTCGAGATCGCGTTCGGCTTGAGCCTGCGCGAAGTGCTGTACGAGTACGGCGGCGGCAGCTTGAGCGGCCGGCCGATCCGCGCGGTTCAGGTGGGCGGCCCGTTGGGAGCCTATTTGCCCGCCTCGCAATTCGACACGCCGATCGACTACGAGGCGTTCGCGGAGATCCAGGGGATGCTCGGGCACGGCGGCATCGTGGCCTTCGACGACAGCGTCGACATGGCCGCGCAGGCGCGCTATGCGATGGAATTTTGCGCCATCGAGTCGTGCGGCAAATGCACCCCGTGCCGCATCGGCTCGACCCGCGGGGTGGAGGTCATCGACCGTCTGGTCGCCGGCGAGAACGCGTCCATGCAGGAGGCTCTGCTGCGCGATCTGTGCGAGACGCTCACATTAGGCTCGCTGTGCGCTCTCGGTGGCTTGACGGCCTACCCGGTGCTCTCGGCTTTGAACCATTTTCCCGAGGATTTTGTCAAATCAAAACGGGCGTCGGCCACCGCTTAGGGCTGCTGCATCCGCACTCAATGAGATAGAGGATCCTGCCATGTTGTCGATTGTCGAACAGGATTTTGGTACTCCGGAGCGCACCAGCGCGAAGCTCGTGACCCTCACCATCGACGGGTTCGAGGTGACGGTGCCCGAAGGAACCTCGGTGATGCGTGCCGCGGCACTCTCGAGGATCAAGATACCGAAGCTCTGCGCCACCGAGCAATTGGAGGCCTTCGGTTCCTGCCGGTTATGCCTGGTGCAGATCGAGGGCATGAAGGGAATGCCGGCCTCCTGCACCACGCCGGTGGCGCAGGGAATGAAGGTGACGACCCAGAACAGGCAACTCGCGCAAGTGCGCCGCGGAGTGATGGAGCTGTACATCTCCGATCACCCGCTGGACTGCTTGACCTGCCCCGCGAACGGCCATTGCGAACTGCAGGACATGGCCGGCGTCGTGGGCCTGCGCGAGGTGCGTTACGGGTATGACGGGGCGAACCACTTGGATGCCCCCAAGGACACCAGCAATCCCTACTTCACCTTCGATCCCAGCAAGTGCATCGTCTGTTCGCGCTGTGTGCGCGCCTGCGACGAGCAGCAGGGCACATTCGCGCTCACCATTCAGGGCCGCGGCTTCGATTCGAAAGTGGCGGCCAGCCAGGACGCGCCGTTCATGGATTCCGAATGCGTATCTTGCGGGGCCTGTGTGCAAGCCTGCCCCACGGCCACCCTGTCCGAGAACACGCTGATCCAAAAGGGTCAGGCCGAGCACAGCATCACGACGACTTGCGCGTACTGCGGCGTGGGCTGCTCGTTCCGCGCCGAGATGCAAGGCGAGGAAGTGGTTCGCATGGTGCCGAACAAGGATGGGCATGCCAATCACGGGCACTCCTGCGTCAAGGGCCGCTTCGCGATCGGCTATGCGACGCACGCGGATCGGATCGTCAAGCCGATGATCCGCAGCAAGATCTCCGATCCGTGGCGCGAGGTCTCCTGGGAAGAAGCGATTGGGCATGCGGCGAGCGAACTGAAGCGCATCCAAGCGAAATACGGCCGCGACTCGATCGGCGGCATCACCTCCTCCCGCTGCACCAACGAGGAAACGTATCTGGTGCAGAAGCTGGTGCGCGCGGCCTTCGGCAACAACAACGTCGACACCTGCGCGCGGGTGTGCCATTCCCCGACCGGCTACGGCCTGAAGAACACCTTGGGCGAGTCGGCCGGCACCCAGAACTTCGACTCCGTGATGAAGGCCGACGTGATCGTCGTGATCGGCGCGAATCCGACCGACGGGCATCCGGTGTTCGCCTCGCAAATGAAGCGCCGCCTGCGTCAGGGGGCGCGCTTGATCGTCGCCGACCCGCGCACCATCGATCTGGTGCGCACGCCGCACATCGCGGCGGACCATCACCTGAAGCTGCGGCCCGGCACCAACGTCGCGCTGATCAACAGCATCGCCCACGTCGTCGTCACCGAGGGGCTGGTCAAGGAGGACTTCGTGCGCGAGCGCTGCGAGGCGGACTCGTTCGCGAAGTGGCGCAGCTTCATCGCGCTCGAGAAGAATTCTCCGGAGGCGATGGAACCGGTCACCGGAGTGCCCGCGAGCGACGTGCGCGCGGCCGCGCGCCTGTATGCCACGGCCGGCAACGGCGCCATTTACTACGGACTGGGCGTCACCGAGCACAGCCAGGGCTCGACCATGGTGATGGGCATTGCGAATCTCGCGATGGCCACCGGCAACCTGGGACGCGAGGGGGTTGGCGTCAATCCGCTGCGCGGCCAGAACAATGTGCAGGGCTCGTGCGACATGGGCTCCTTCCCGCACGAATTCCCCGGCTATCGGCACGTGTCGGATGACTCGGTGCGGCATCAGTTCGAGAGCGCCTGGGGAGTCGCGCTGCGCAGCGACCCGGGCTTGCGCATTCCGAACATGTTCGAGGCGGCGCTCGATGGAGAGTTCAAGGGCCTGTACGTCGAGGGCGAGGACATCGCGCAGTCCGACCCGAATACTCAGCACGTCACCGCCGCCTTGACCTCGATGGAGTGCATCATCGTGCAGGATCTGTTCCTGAACGAGTCGGCGAAGTTCGCGCACGTCTTCCTACCCGGCTCCTCGTTCCTGGAGAAGGACGGCACCTTCACCAATGCCGAGCGGCGCATCTCGCCCGTGCGCAAGGTGATGGAGCCCAAAGGGGGCTATGCCGATTGGCAGATCACGCAGCTGCTCGCCAATGCGGTCGGCTATCCGATGAACTACGCTCACCCGTCCGAGATCATGGACGAGATTGCCCGCCTCACGCCCACCTTCACCGGTGTGAGCTTCGCGCGCTTGGATGAGCTCGGCAGCATCCAATGGCCCTGCAACGCGGAGCATCCCGACGGCACGCCGACCATGCACATCGGCGCCTTCGTGCGCGGCAAGGGCAAGTTCCTGGTCACCGAGTACGTGCCGACCCAGGAGAAGGTCAACGCCAAGTATCCGCTGCTGCTCACCACGGGCCGGATCCTGAGCCAGTACAACGTCGGCGCCCAGACCCGGCGCACCGAAAACAATCGCTGGCACGATGAGGATCGCGTCGAGATTCATCCGAACGACGCGGAAGAGCGCGGCATCACCGAAGGCGATTGGGTCGGCATCGCGAGCCGCGCCGGAGAGACGGTGCTGCGCGCGCGCGTCACCGAACGGGTGCAGCCGGGAGTGGTGTACACCACCTTCCACTTCCCCGAATCGGGCGCCAACGTGATCACCACCGAAAACTCGGACTGGGCCACCAACTGCCCCGAGTACAAGGTCACCGCGGTGCAGGCGACCCGCGTCACCCAGCCCTCCGAGTGGCAGAGGCGGTTTCGCAAGTTCAGCGACACTCAGCAAGCGCTGTTGAAAAGCGCCGGCGCCGATGTCTTCGCCGGCAAGTGACGGCTCGTCGTGAGCGGCGTCGAGCATCTGGTGCAGATGGCGAACGACATCGGCAACTTCTTTCGCTCGGAACCGAAGCGCGAGGACGCCATCGCCGGCATCGCCAATCACATCGATAAGTTTTGGACCCGGCGCATGCGTGACAAGCTCACCGCCCACCTGGCCGACCACGGCGCCGACGCGCTCGATGAGCTGCCGCGCGAGGCACTGCGCAGCCTCTCCGGGAACCCAGGCGCCACCAAGCGACCGGAACCGCATGGGGGCGACGCCGGCTAGCGGATGCGCGTAACTGCGGAGTCAGAGTTCAGCTAACGTCCTGACGTGCGCCACCACGCTGCGCCCGAGCGCCGGCAGGTGGTATCCGCCTTCCAGCATCGACACCACGCGCCTTTGCGCGTGATTCGCGGCCACGGCCATTAATTCACGGGTCAGCCACGCATAATCGTCTTCGACGAGCGCCAGGCCGCCCAACAGATCTTCGCGATGGGCATCGAATCCGGCTGAAATCAGGATCATCTGCGGCTTGAACAGTTCGAGCGCGGGCCGCCAGTACCGCTCCATCACCTGCTTCGCCGCCTCACCGTCGCTGCCGGCGGCCAGCGGCACGTTGATCATGTTGGGTGCCGGATTCGCCGTGCCGCTATGCGGATAAAACGGATGCTGGAACAAGCTCGCCATCAGCACCCGCTCGCGCCACTGGGGCGCGCTGAATATGTCCTCCGTGCCGTTGCCGTGGTGTACGTCGAAATCGACGATGGCGACCCGTTCGAGGCCCTTGACCTCGAGCGCGTAGGCCGCCGCCACGCCGACATTGTTGAAAATGCAGAAACCCATCGAGCGCGCCGGCGTCGCATGATGGCCGCAGGGGCGCACCGCGCAAAACGCGTTCTGCGCACGGCCGGCCATCACCTCATCGACCGCCAGAAGCCCGGCGCCCGCCGCACGCCGGGCGGCGGCGAGGCTGTACGGATTCATGGCCGTGTCGGGATCGAGCTGCAGATAGCCCTCGGTCGGCGCGTTCTCGAAAATCTCATCGACATAGGATGCGAGGTGCACCCGCCCGAGGTCCGCGGCATCCGCCAGCGGCGCCTCCAGGCAGCGCAGCTCCTCGAGCAGCCCCGAGGCGCGCAGGTGCTCGTTGATGGCGCTCAGGCGCTCGGGACGCTCGGGGTGGCCCGCACCCATTTCATGGCGCAGGCAGTCGGCATGCGTGATGTAGGCCGTTGTCATCAGTTGTCCTCCTCCGTGAGCCTAGGCCTGCGCACCGGGCGCGGTGTACAGCCCCGCGGTTCGGCCGCGCTCCTGGATCAGCGCCAACACGGCATCGATCAGGGGGGTCGGCACGCCGGTCAGGCGGCCGAGCTCCTGGACCGCGGTCACCAGCGCATCGATCTCGAGCGGGCGGCCGCGCTCCAGATCTTGCAGCATCGACATTTTATGACGGCCGACCGTGGCCGCCAGCCCGAAAAGATGCTCGATCATTTGCGCGGGGATCTTGAGCCCTAGGGCCTCATTGACCGCCTTGGCCTCGAGCATCATCGATTTACACAGGTTGAGCAGCGCCGGCACTCCGATCAGCCGGTCGAGGGTGGCACCGGTGAGTGCGCTGATGGGATTGAAGCACACATTGCCCCACAGCTTGAGCCAGATGTTCGAGCGGATATCCTCGCGAACCGGCGCGTCGAACCCCGCCTCGCCGAGCGCCCGGGCGAGCGCCAGTACGCGCTCCGATCGGCTGCCATCAGGTTCGCCGATCGGTGAATCGCTTGAGCGCGTGATGCCGGATGACCCCCGGGGCGACACCTCGCAGGCGGGCTCGATGACGCAGCCGATCACGCGCTGCGGCTGGATCGCACTCCCACTGGCGGCCGTCGAGGTCCACGGATTTGAGACGGTGGCCCTCGAAGCGCCCGCCGCTCTTGTAAAAGTACCACCAGGGGACGCCGTTCATCGCGGTCACCACGGCGGTGGAGGGCCCGAGCAGCGGCGCGAAGGTTCGCGCGCTGTGCATAGGCCTGGTGCGCCTTGAGCGCGCAAATCACGAAATCCTGGGGACCAAAATCGCGCGGATCCTCGCTCGCGGCGACCCGAGCCACTTTTTCACGGCCGTCGATCAGCAGTTTGAGCCCGCGCTCGCTGATGGCCTGCAAATGCGCGCCGCGCGCGATCACGCACACCTCGTGGCCCGCCGATGCCAATTCGACCGCCATCAGGCCGCCGATCGCTCCCGCGCCATAGACGCAAAATTTCATCCCATCTACGGTCAGTGGCGGCTGCGCGGCCGGTCCGCGCTCAGGTCCACGCCAGCAGCTCCCAGCGGAAGCCGGGTTCGTCATAGGGCGTATCGACGGAGGAATCGTCTATGTAGTAGCTGCCCATGCTCTCGCGCACCACCCATCGGCCGATCTCGGGTGCGAACCAAATCGTTTCCGTGCGTTGAGCGGCAGTCCGTGAGAAATCAGCCGAGCGGAAGTTGATCAAATTCGTGTATCGCAGCGCCTTGAACGTCCCTGCAGGCACGGTAACCGACTCCCAGGCGAGCGCCTTCATCGTCTGATCCCACGGCAATCCGTCCTGGTTGCTGGGTGTCTTGTACTTCGTGATGACGTGATACTTCCAGTCCGATCGCAACTGGATCGGCCAAAGCGGAATCGGGGTCTCGTAAACCTGGACCTGGCTCCAGTGCGGATCCACCAAGACCTTGCCCCACGGCTGTTGTATCTCGCTCGGCAAAGCACTGTCGGGGGGCGAGTCGGGATGGGGGACATATTTGCTCAGCCACGAGCTGCCCCATGACGAGCGCTCGGTCTTGGCGGCGCGGACCGCCTCGCTTTGCGAATCGATATCGACGGTGCTGCCGAGGGCGGCGACGCGATCGGTTTGGTCGTCGACGAGCTTACGGCTGTATAAATCGTGCTTGGCGTAGCGCCACGATTGCCCCACGGCCGGCTGCCTAACGCTCGACGCGGGCGCCCGCGGCTGCGCGGCACCCTGCCGGCGCGACGCGCAGCCGGCCGAGAAGGCGGCGGCGGACAGCAAGAAGAATCTTCGAGTCACCTGAACCATGTTTCGCTCCGAATGTATTGCGTTGTTTGCCGGCGGTCGCGGACCGCTCATTGGTGGCCGCATGACTTCAACCGCCCGGAGACCGCGGTCACCATGCGATAGGATAATATTAAATCCAAGGACCCATGGGGCCAATGAGGAGCCCCGGGCGCCGATGATCACGCAGGAGGGGTGCGAATGTCCGTACCGCAGGAAATGATGGTGGTCGAAATCGCCGCGCCGGGCGGCCCGGACCAGCTGAAACCGGCGCGAAGGCCCGTGCCCGAGCCCGCGGCCGGCGAAGTGTTGGTGCGCGTCGCCGCGGCCGGCGTCAACCGTCCGGATGTCATGCAGCGGCAGGGCCGCTATCCGCCGCCCCCGGGTGCCTCGGACCTCCCCGGGCTCGAGATCGCGGGCGAAGTCGTCGCGCTCGGTGCGGGCGTGTCGGGGCTGAAGCTCGGCGATCCGGTCACTGCGCTGTTGCCGGGCGGCGGCTATGCCGAATACGCGGTGGCGGCCGCGCCGCTGTGCCTGCCGGTCCCGGACGGCTTGAACATGGTTGAAGCGGCTGCGCTGCCCGAGACGTTTTTCACCGTATGGACCAATTTGTTCGATCGCGGCGGGTGCAAGGCGGGTGAGACCGTTCTGATTCACGGCGGGACCAGCGGAATCGGCACCACCGCCATCCAGCTCGCCACGGCCTGGGGGGCGCGGGTGTTCGCAACCGCCGGCACGGAAGAGAAGGCGCGCGCCTGCGAGCGCTTCGGTGCCGTGCGCGGCATCGACTACCGCACCGAGGATTTCGTCGAGGTGATCCGGCAGGAGACCGCAAGGCCGCGGGGTGGATCTGATTCTTGACATGGTCGGCGGCAGCTATCTCGTCCGCAATCTCGACGCCGCGGCGGTCGAGGGCCGCATCGTGATCATTTCGCTGATCGGCGGCGCGAAAGCGGAGATCAATCTGCTCACGATCATGAATAAGCGGCTCACGCTCACCGGCTCGACCTTGCGGGCCCGCACGCGTGGCGCAAAAGGCCGCCGTCGCCGAGGCGGTGCGTCGCAACATCTGGCCGCTGCTGTCCGCGGGACGGGTGCGGCCCGTCATTCATGCGACCTTTCCGCTCGCCGAGGCGAGCGAAGCGCACCGGCTCATGGAGAGCTCCCGGCACATCGGCAAGATCGTCCTGACGACCTAGGCCGTCCCGCCAGTTCCTTAGCGGCGCGAGCCCTCATTGGCAGGCGCCAACCGCGTGATATATTAGGCGCCGCAGCGCGTGATATATTACGCGGCGCAATTAACAACAATGCCGGGCCAGAGCCATCCGCCGCGAAGATTGCGGCCTCATCCAGCAGTTATATTGGGAGTACACGTGCGTTCCGACATAGAGATCGCCCAAAGCGCCACCCTGAAGCCAATCGCCGAAATCGCTGCCCGGCTCGGCATACCGTCGACCAGCGTCGAGAACTATGGGCACTACAAAGCCAAGATCGCCCTCGATTACATCGACAGCCTGAAGGACAAGCCCGACGGCAAGCTGATTTTGGTGACGGCGTTGAGCCCCACGCCCGCCGGCGAAGGCAAGACCACGACCACGGTCGGACTCGGCGATGCGCTGAATAAGATCGGCAAGAAGGCGGTCATCTGTCTGCGCGAGCCCAGCCTGGGGCCGGTATTCGGCATGAAGGGGGGAGCGGCAGGCGGCGGCTTCGCCCAGGTCGTGCCGATGGAGGACATCAATCTGCACTTCACCGGGGACTTCGGCGCCATCGGGCTCGCGCACAATCTGCTGTCCGCGCTCCTCGACAATCACGTCTACCACGGCAATGAGCTAGGGCTCGACACGCGGCGTATCGCCTGGAAGCGGGTGATCGACATGAACGACCGCGCGCTGCGCGACATCGTGGTCGGTCTCGGGGGCTCCGCCAACGGATTCCCGCGCGAGGACGGCTTCGATATCGTGGTGGCATCGGAAGTCATGGCCATTTTCTGCCTGTCGCGCAGCCTGGCCGATCTCAAACAGCGGCTCGGCAACATCGTGATCGGCTACCGCCGCGACCTGAGCCCGATTCGGGCCCGCGACCTGAACGCGCAGGGCGCGATGACGGTGCTGCTGAAGGAAGCGCTCAAGCCGAATCTGGTGCAGACGCTGGAGAACAATCCGGCCTTCATCCACGGCGGTCCGTTCGCCAATATCGCGCACGGCTGCAATTCGGTGCTGGCGACCGCGACCGCCCTGAAGCTTGCCGACTACGTCGTGACCGAGGCGGGTTTCGGCGCGGACTTCGGCGCGGAAAAGTTCATCGACATCAAGTGCCGCAAATCCGGACTGCGCCCGGCGGCCGTGGTGATCGTCGCGACCATCCGTGCGCTGAAGTATCACGGCGGATGCGACTTGAAGCAGATCAACACCGAGAACCTCGCGGCTCTCGAGAAAGGCATCGCCAATCTGGAGCGTCACGTGAACAACGTGCGCAATCATTACGGCCTGCCCTGCGTCGTGTCGGTCAACCATTTCACGGCCGATACCGCCGCGGAGCATGCGCTGCTCGCCAAGACGATGGCGACGCCTCGAGGTTCCGCTGGTGCTCGCCCGGCATTGGGCCGAGGGCGGTGCCGGCGCCGTCGACGTCGCGCGCAAGGTGGTGGAGATCGCGCAGCGTGGAGAGTCGAACTTCCGCTTCGTCTACGACGAGCAGCAGCCGCTGTGGGACAAGGTGAAGACCATCGCCACGAAGATCTACGGCGCCGCGGATATCTCGGCGGACTCCAAGATCCGCGCGCAGATCGATAAATTGCAGGCCGACGGCTACGGGAATTACCCGGTCTGCATCGCCAAGACGCAGTACTCGTTCTCGACCGATGCGGCGCTGCGCGGCGCGCCGAGCAGGCACACGGTCAATATCCGCGAGGTGCGGCTCGCCGCGGGCGCGGAATTCATCGTGATGGTCTGCGGCGATGTGATGACCATGCCGGGGCTGCCGAAGGTGCCGTCGGCCGAGCGGATCGACATCGATGCGCAGGGCCGGGTGGTGGGGCTCTTTTAGCAGCTGCCCCGCGCCTCACGCGCCGAGCACGGTCCCCGGGACGAGGCCGGCTGCGGCGCAGAATTCCGCAGCCGGCAGTTTCTTGCCGTCCTCGTAGCGTAGCGTGAACACTTCGATCTGCCCGCCCTGCGCCGTCACGAACAGGCTCTTGATCGGACACCGCCGTCACCGCGCCGATGCGGCCCTTGACCTGGGAGAAGGTGCGCGCCAGGTGCTTGCGTGACTCGAGCAGCAGCAGCTTCTTGCCGTTCAAGAGCGTCCATGCGGCCGGCGCCGGGTTGCAGCCGCGGATGAGGTTGTAAACCATGTCGACGTGGTTATGCCAATTGATGCGCGCTTCGGCCTCGCGGCACCAGCCCTCGTAGCTCGCCTGCGACTCGTCTTGAACGGTGCTCGTGGCGCGGCCGCCGAGCACGAGATCGGCGGCTTCCAGCAAGGCGGCAATCCCCATGGGAAACAGCCGCTCGAAATACACGCTGCCGAGCGTGTCGTCGGGGCCGATCGGCGTTTCCTTTTGCAAGAGGATCGGCCCTTCGTCGAGGCCATCGGTCGGCCGGAAGATCGTCAGCCCGGTTCGCGTATCGCCGCGGATGATCGGCCAGTTGATGGAACTCGGGCCCCGATAGCGCGGCAGCAGGGACGGATGGAACTGGATCATGCCGTGGCGCGGGATGGCGGTGAACTCCTGCGGAGCGAACTGCAGCACGTAGGCCATGATGCCGATATCGACGTCGAGATCGCGCAAGGCGCGAATGGCCTCGGGGGCCTTGAGCGAGGGCAGCTGAAACGGGCGCATGCCCCGCTCCTCCGCCGCAACTCGCAAGGGATCGGGCGCGGAGCCCGGCTTTTCGGGCGCGCAGAACACGCCGGCGACGCGTATCGCCCCGGTCGATGAAGGCCTCGAGGACCGCCTTGCCGAATTTCTGTTGTCCAATGATGGCAATTCGCATAAATTCCCTCCCACCCCCGAGCGGTTCGATGCCGGATGGAGCGGCTGCCGCTCACTGCTGCTAGCTGTGATTCATTCTCATGATATCTCATATATCATAGGGTGAATTCCCCGGGAATAGCTAATTATAAGGAGCCCAATATGGCTGGTCGCAATTTCTTGTTCGTCCCTGGTCCGACCAACGTACCCGACCGCGTCACGCGCGCGATGATGGTCGCGATGGAGGACCACCGGTCCCCGATATTCCCGGAGCTCTCTCTCGCCTGTCTCAGGGCTCTGAAGCCGGTGTTCAAAACCGCCTCCGCGGTCCCCATCTTGTTTCCCTCCTCCGGCACCGGCTGCTGGGAAGCGGCGCTGACCAACTGCCTGAACGCGGGCGACAAGGTGCTGGCGTCGCGCTTCGGTCAATTCAGCCATCTCTGGGTCGACATGTGCACGCGGCTTGGTTATCGAGGTCGAGGTGCTCGAGACGCCGTGGGGAGAAGGCGCGCCGGTCGAGCGCTATCTGGCCTCGTTGAGCGCCGACAAGCAGCACAAGATCAAGGCCGTGCTGGTATGCCAAAACGAAACCGCCACCGGGGTCACCAGCGATGTGGCCGCCGTGCGCCAGGCGATGGACAGCGTCAAGCACCCGGCTCTTTTGTTCGTCGACTCGGTGAGCGCGCTCGCCAGCATCGACTTTCGCATGGATCGAATGGGGCGTGGACGTCTGCGTCAGCGGCTCGCAAAAAGGCCTGATGCTGCCGGCCGGCATGGGAGTGACCTGCGTCAGCCAGAAAGCGCTCGAAGCGGCCAAGACCGCCAGCTCGAAACGCTGCTATTTCGATTACGGCGACATGGTGCAGGCCAACGCCAGCGGCTATTTCCCCTACACGCCCTCGCTGCCGATGCTGTACGGCCTGCGCGAGTCGCTCGCCATGCTCGCCGAGGAAGGCTTGGAGAACGTGTTTCAGCGGCACACCTACCTCGCCTCCGGCGTGCGCGCCGCCGTCATCGAGGGCTGGAAATTGAAGCTGTGCGCGACCGCCCCGAAATGGCACTCCGACACGGTCTCCGCGATCATGGTGCCCGAGGGCATCAACGGCGCCGAAGTCATTGCGCGCGCCTTCAACCGCTACAATCTGGCGCTCGGCGCCGGGTTGTCCAAAGTGGCCGGCAAGCTGTTCCGTATCGGCCATATGGGCGATCTCAATGAACTCATGCTGCTCGGCGCGATCGCGGGCGCCGAGATGGCCATGCTCGACGTCGGCGTCAAGATCGAACCGGGCAGCGGCGTCGCTGCCGCGCAGACATATTGGCGCAACCGTGGCGCCGGGGCCAAACCGGGCAGCCGCGCATGACGCTGCGCGTCGTGTTTCTGGATCGCGCCTCGCTCAAGGCGACGGTGCGCAAGCCCTCTTGCGCCGCCGACTACGTGGAACACGAAAAGACCGCCGTCGAGGAAATCGTGCCGCGGCTTGCCGGAGCGAGCGTCGCGATCGTCAACAAGGTGCCGCTGCGGGCGCAGACGCTCGCACAACTGCCGCAGCTGAAAATGATCGCGGTCGCCGCAACCGGCTACGATGTGGTCGACGTCGCATACTGCAAAGAGCACGGCATCGCGGTGGCGAACATCCGCAATTACGCGGTGCACACGGTGCCCGAGCACGCGTTCGCGATGATCCTGGCATTGCGCCGCAATCTGCTCGCCTACCGGCAGGATGTCGAAAACGGCGTTTGGAACAAATCCGAACAATTCTGTTTTTTCACTCACGACATCGGCGATCTGTACGGCGCCACGCTCGGCATCATCGGCGAGGGCGCGATCGGCCAGGGCACGGCGGCGATCGGGCGCGCGTTCGGCATGCGCGTCCTGTTCGCCGACCACGCGCCGCCGAAGATGGAGGGCGTGACGTTCACTGCGCACGACCAGGTGCTGGCCGAATCCGACGTCATTTCGCTGCACTGTCCGCTCATGCCCGCCACGCGCAATCTCATCGACCTGGCGGCGTTTCGAAAAATGAAGCGCAATGCGCTGCTCATCAATACGGCGCGCGGCGGGCTTGTCGAGGAGGCGGCGTTGATCCAGGCGCTCGACGAAGGGTTGATCGGCGGCGCGGGCTTCGACGTGCTGACCGTGGAGCCGCCGAGAAACGGACATCCGCTGCTCGACGTGCGGCGCACGAATTTCATCCTCACACCGCACGTCGCGTGGGCTTCCGACGGCGCCATGCAATTCCTCGCGGACCAGTTGATCGATAACATCGAGCGATGGGCCGCCGGCAAACCGCAGCATCTGGTGACTTGAAGCCCGCGAGCCGCACGCGGCGCCGGCTCCGGCGCCGCCCCACCAACCCGTGACCCGTAGACCCATGAAAAAACTGCTGTACCAATTCGACACCGATCCGCTGCCGGCGGTTTTCGACAATGTCGTGGGCTACGACGGTGGAGCCGATCACATCACCGCATACGGCGGAGTCGGCGCCGGCAATGTGGGCGGCCTGATCGAGGGCGCCATGTTCACCCGCTCGCCGAAGGACAAGAAATACACGGCGATCTTCATCGGCGGCGGCAACATGGCCGAGGGCCAGGCGCTGCTCGGCGCGGTACAGAAGAAATTCTTCGGCAAATTTCGCGTCTCGGTGATGTTCGACTGCAATGGTTCGAACACCACGGCCGCGGCTGCCGTGGCCTGGCTCGCGCACGGCCGCTCGCTCAACGGCAAGCGTGCCGTCGTGTTGGGCGGCACCGGGCCGGTGGGCCAACGGGCGGCCGCGCTGCTCGCGAGGGAAGGCGCCACGGTGTCGATCACGGGGCGCAAGATCGAGGTGGTGCAGGCGGCATGCGAGTCGATCAAGGGGCGCTTCGCCGCCGAGGTCAAGGCGATCGCGGCGCCGACGAATCTCGAGCGGGGCGCGGCCCTCGGCGGCGCACACATCGTGCTCGCCACCGGCGCCGCGGGCATCACGCTGCTCGAAGCGACGCAATGGCAAGACAGTTCGTCGTTGGAGCTCATTGCCGACGCCAATGCCTCGCCGCCCGCCGGCATCGAGGGGGTGGCCGCGGGCGATCGCGGGACGCAAAGTCACGGTAAGATTCTGTTCGGGGCCTTGGGTTTCGGCGCCTTGAAGCTCGCCCTGCACCGCGCCTGCATCGCGCGCCTGTTCGAGCGAAACGATCTGCTGCTCGATGCCGAAGAGATATACGCTCTCGCCAAGACGATGGTCGGTTGAACGCTGCCGACAAGGACGATGCCCTCTCGTGATCACGCACAACTCGATTGACCAATTCCTGGAGCGCCTCGCAAGCGTCGATGCGACGCCGGGCGGCGGCAGCGCCGCCGCGATCATGGGAGCCATGGGCGCGGCGCTGGTGTCCATGGTGTGCAATGTGTCGATCGGCAAAAAGGCTTGCGAAGCGTCCGAGCCGGAGCTCAAGGCGGTGCGCGCGCAATCGGAAACGTTGCGCCTGCGCTTGACGGCGATGGTGGCGGAGGATGTCGCCGCCTTCGACAGCCTGATAGCCGCCTACAAGCTCGCGAAGGAATCGGACTCGAACAAGGCCCGGCGAGCCGATGCGATCCAGGCGGCGCTGCGCCTCGCGACCGAAGTGCCGCTCGACTGCGCCCGCGTGTGCGCGCAGGTGGTCGAACTCGCCCGCCGCGCGGCCGAACACGGTTATCGAGGCATCATCAGCGATGCCGGTGTCGGCGTGCTGGCCGCCAATTCGGCGGCCCGCAGCGCGGCGCTCAACGTGTTCATCAATGCGCCCGCCCTCAGGGACCGGAATTTCGCGCAGACCTCGGTCGCGGACCTCGAAAAGCTGCTGTCCTGGTGCGCGCTCGAGAGCGAGGCGGTGTACGCGCTGGTGCGCAAGAAACTGGAGTCCTGACCGGTGCCGGGTGGCAGGATCGATGCGGATCGGCCGTTCACGCCGCTGGGCATCGCGGTTCTGACCATTTCCGATTCCCGGGACCTAAGCACCGACACCTCGGGCGATCTGTTGGCCGAGCGAGTCGCCTCCGCCGGCCATGAACTGCGGGCACGCGCGCTGGTCGGCGGCGGCAAGGCGGCGATCCAACGGCAAGCGCGCCTGTGGATCGAGGATCCCGCGGTGGACGTCATCGTCTCCACCGGCGGCACCGGCCTCACACCCTCGGATGTGGCGCCGGAAGCGTTTCGCGAACTTTTCGACCGAGAGCTCGAGGGATTCACGGTGCTGTGGCACCTTGTGTCCTATGAGACCGTCGGCGTCTCCACCATGCAATCACGAGCCTGCGCCGGCATCGCCGGCAGCACCGTGATCTACGCGCTGCCCGGCTCGAACGGCGCGTGCCGCGATGGCTGGGACCTCTTGATCAGCCGGCAGCTCGACAGCCGCCACCGGCCGTGTTCGATCCTGGAGGTCATGACGCATCGCCGGGGATGAGACCGCCCGCGATGAGGATGGCGCGAAAGTCGTTGACGTTGGTCAGCGTCGGCCCGGTGATCACCGAGTCCCCAAGGGCCATGAACAGGCTGTGGGCGTCGTTGTTCGCCAGCATCTCCTTCGGCCGCAGGCCGCGCTCCCAGGCGCGTGCGAGCGTGTCGGGCGCCATGCAGGCGCCGGCGATCTCCTCCTGCCCGTCGACTCCGTCGGTGTCCCCCGCGAGCGCGTGGATGCGCGGGTGGCCGTCGAGCGCAATGGCGAGCGACAACAGGAATTCGACGTTGCGCCCGCCGCGACCCTTGCCGCGCACCGTCACCGTGGTCTCCCCCCCCGACAAGAGCACGCAGGGCGCCGCGAAGGGCTGGCCGCGCTCGGCGACCTGCAGCGCAATCCCCGCCAACACCGTGCCCACGTCGCGCGCCTCTCCCTCGATGGCATCTCCCAGGATATGCGTCGTGACGCCTGCGGCGCGTGCGGCCGCGGCGGCCGCTTCGAGCGCCGATTGCGGAGTGGCGACGATGTGCGCCTCGGCGCCGCTCAAGCGGGGGTCCCCGGGTTTCACCGATTCGCCCCGGCCGCTTTCCAAGAGTTCGAGCACCGCATCGGGCACGTCGATCTCATAGCGGCGCAAAATGCGCAAGGCGTCGGCACAGGTGGTCGGATCGGCCACCGTCGGGCCGGAGGCGATATCGACGGGCCGGTCGCCGGGCACATCGGAGATCAGCAGCGTGAGCACTCTCGCCGGGTGGCATGCGGCGGCCAGCCGGCCGCCCTTGATGGCCGACAAATGACGGCGTACGCAGTTCATTTCGCGGATGGTTGCGCCTGAGCTCAAGAGCGCGCGGCTTATTTTTTGCTTGAGGTCGAGCCCCAACCCCGCCGCAGGCAGCGGCAGCAGCGCAGAGCCTCCGCCCGAAATCAGGCAAAGCACCAAATCATCCGCGCCGAGGTGCCGCACCAGATCGAGCATGCGCTGCGCCCCTCGGTGCCCGGCCTCATCGGGCACCGGATGCGCCGCCTCGATGATGTCGACGTGCTCGCACGGCACCGCATAGCCATAGCGCGTGACCACCAAGCCCGAAAGCGGACCCGGCCAATGCTGCTCAACGGCACGCGCCATTGCCGCCGAGGCCTTGCCGGCGCCGATGACGATGAGCCGGCCGCGGGGCGGCGCGGGCAAATGCGCCGGGATGCACTTCGCGGGCTGCGCCGAGGCGATCGCGGCCTCGAACATCTTCCGCAGTAGCGCACCCGGGTTCGCGCGGCCGGCCGATCCCTTCATCGAGGCGCGAGCGTATTGTTCAAGGAACCGACGCCATCGATCCGAACCTCCACCGTGGAGCCGTCGCGGATGGAGCCGATGCCGAGCGAGGTGCCGCACGCGATGACATCGCCCGGCAAGAGCGTCATGTCCTGGGAAATTCGGCCGACCAGTTCCGCGGGCGAAAAAATCATGTCCGCCATCGGGTAATTTTGGCGCTCGACACCGTCGAGCCGGGTCACCACGTGCGCCGCCTGCCAATCGAACTCCGTGGCGATGACCGGCCCGAGACAGCCGAACGTGTCGTGGCCCTTGGATCGGCACCACTGCGCAAAGTCGGGGTTCTCGTTGAGCACCTCGCCGGCGGTGACGTCATTGACGCAGGTGTACCCGAAAATATAGTCGCCGGCGCCGCTCCCCGAAACCTCTTTGCAGCGGCGGCCGATGACGATGCCGAGTTCGCCCTCATAGGCGATCTTGCCGGCATAGCCGGCCGGCCGCAGGATCGGATCCTCCGGACCGATGACGCAGGTGCTCGGCTTGAGGAGATACAGCGGATGCGCGGGGGCCTGCTTGCCGAGTTTGGCCGCCAGCGCATGGAAGTTGTTCCACAGCGCGACGATCTTGGAGGGATGACACGGACTCTCGAGGGCAAAGGTGCCGGCGGCGAGCATCGCGCCGGTCGGGCGCGCTTCGCCGAACATATTCCCTTCGCATTCGGCGATGGCGCCGCCTTCGTAAATGCCGAAGCCCTTTCGACCGTCCTTCGACCGGAAACGCGCCCAGCAGGTCATCGTGAACTCGCTTCGTGCTCGTGTGCTAGAGCACGGACTTCAGCAGTTTGCCCATGTCCGCGGGATTGCGCGTGACTTTGATGCCGCATTCTTCCATCACGGCCAGCTTCTCCGCCGCCGTGCCCTTGCCGCCGGAAATGATCGCCCCCGCATGACCCATGCGCTTGCCCGGCGGCGCGGTCACTCCGGCGATGAAGCCGACCACCGGCTTTTTCATGTGATCCTTGATCCAGCGCGCGCAATTCTCCTCGTCGCCGCCGCCGATCTCGCCCACCATGATGACCGCATCGGTCTCGGGATCCGCGTTGAACAACCGCATGATGTCGATGTGCTTCAGGCCGTTGACCGGATCGCCGCCGATGCCGACGCACGTCGATTGCCCCAGCCCCAATTCCATCAGCTGACCCACCGCTTCGTAGGTGAGCGTGCCCGAGCGCGACACCACGCCGGTGCGCCCTTTCTTGTGGATATGGCCCGGCATGATGCCGATCTTGATCTCGTCCGGCGTGATCACCCCGGGGCAGTTGGGTCCGACCAGCAGGGTTTTCTTGCCGTGCATCCGATGGCGCGTGGCGATCATATCGCGCACCGGCACTCCTTCGGTGATGCAGATCACGAGGTCGAGCTCCGCGTCCACCGCCTCGTCGATGGCGCTCGCGGCAAAGGGCGGAGGTACATAAATGACCGACACGGTCGCTCCGGTGCGCTGCTTGGCTTCTTCGACGCTGCCGAAAATCGGAATGCCCTCGAAATTCTCGCCGGCCTTGTTCGGATTGACGCCGGCCACGAAACAGGCCTTGCCGTTGGCGTAGTCGCGGCACAAGCGGGTATGGAACGCCCCGGTCTTGC
Organism: uncultured Gammaproteobacteria bacterium; assembly: GCA_963813755.1. GTDB lineage: Bacteria > Pseudomonadota > Gammaproteobacteria > Steroidobacterales > Steroidobacteraceae > Bog-1198. The sequence goes on from CAWEZY010000004.1 coordinate 407,833, forward strand.
CGGTAATGCCCTGGGTGATCACCCGGGTGTTCCTGTCGATCAGGATGCTCATACCGCGTGCTCCTGGTTCCCGCCGTCGACGGCGGCGACGATCCTTTGCGCCGCCTCCGCGATGCTGCCGGCGGAAATGATCGGCAGACCGGATGCCTTGAGCAGCTGCCTGCCCAGCTCTTCGTTCGTGCCCTTCATACGAACCACCAACGGAACGCTGAGTTTCACCTCCTTCGCCGCCGCGATCACCCCCTCGGCGATCGTGTCGCAGCGCATAATGCCGCCGAAAATATTGACCAGTATGCCTTTGACCGCCGGGTTCTTCAGCATCAGCTTGAACGCCTCGGTGACCTTCTGCGTGGTGGCGCCGCCGCCGACGTCGAGAAAGTTGGCGGGCTCCGCGCCGAACAGCTTGATTGCGTCCATGGTGGCCATCGCGAGCCCCGCGCCGTTCACCAAACAGCCGATGTTGCCGTTGAGCGAAATATAGGAAAGGTCGAACTTGGAGGCCTCGACCTCGGCCGGATCCTCCTCGTCGAGATCGCGCATGGCGACGATGTCGGGATGGCGGAACAGCGCGTTGTCGTCGAAATTCAATTTGGCGTCGAGCGCCAGCACCTTGCCATCGCCGGTGAGGATCAGCGGATTGATCTCGGCGAGCGAGGCATCGCAGTCGACGAATGCCCGGTACAGGCCGTGCATGAATTGGCGCGCCTGCGCGATGGAGGCCGGCGGTATGCCGATCTTGCGCGCGACCTCGTCCGCTTGGGCATCGGTCAGGCCCGCGACGGGATCGATCGCCACCTTGTGTATCTTCTCGGGCGTGCGGGCCGCGACCTCCTCGATTTCCATGCCGCCCTCGGAGCTCGCCATCAGCGTGACCCGCTGCGACGCGCGGTCCACCACCATGCCGACGTACAGCTCCTTGCGGATGTCGGCGCCCTCCTCCACCAGCAGGCGCTTGACCACGCGGCCTTGCGGGCCGGTTTGATGCGTGATGAGCGTCATACCGAGAATCTTCGAGGCATGGTCGTGCACTTCATCGAGCGATTTGGCCACCTTGACGCCGCCGCCCTTGCCGCGGCCGCCGGCGTGGATCTGCGCCTTCACCACCCACACCTTGCCGCCGAGCGCGCGTGCCGCCGCATCCGCCTCGGCGACGGAGAAGCACGGCTCTCCGCGCGGGGTTGAGACGCCGTAGCGGCGCAGGATCTCTTTACCCTGGTATTCGTGAACATTCATATCGGAATTCCTCGTGCGCCGGTCAAGTGCGGCTACCTCAACCTATTCGACTGGATGCTCCCACGCGAGAGCAACCTGCGCCGGCGGACTCCAGCGCGCGAGAGACTCTAAGCGGACACGCGATCGGCGGCGGCGTGTGCGCCGCCGAGCAGCGGCCTGTCTTCCTCGAGGCTCTTGGCCAAGAGCTTGCTGAGCGCATACACCGTGTCCAGGTGCGGTGTCGGCGTGTCGGTGAGCCGCGCCAGTTCGACCACGGAACCCAAGAGCGCGTCGATTTCGAGCGTGCGTCGGGCCTCGACATCCTGCAGCATCGAGGTCTTGTGGTGCCCGACCCGCTCGGCGCCGGCGATGCGCTTCTCGATGGGTACGCGGAAGGTGATGCCCAGCTTGTTGGCGATGCTCTGCGCCTCGCTCATCATGGTGTGCGCCAGGTTGCGGCTCAAGGGATACTGGCATATGCCCGCGAGCGTCGCTCGCGACAGCGCGCTGATGGGATTGAAGGTGAGGTTGCCCCAGAGCTTCAGCCAGATCTCCGCGCGGATGTCGCCGAGCACCGGCGCCTGCAGTCCGCCTCGGATGAAGCAGTCCGACACGCGCTTGACCCGCTCGCTCGTCGTGCCGTTCGGTTCGCCGACCGGGAACCGGTTGCCCTCCACGTGCTTGATCACGCCGGGGGTAAGCAATTCCGCCGCCGGATAGACCACGCAGCCGATCACGCGCTCGCAGGGAATATGCTCACCGATCGATCCCGTGGGGTCGACGCTATGGATCCGCGTGCCCGCCAGCGCGCCGCCGTGCTGGTGGAAGTACCAGTAGGGGATGCCGTTTTGCATCGGCACCACCACCGTATCGGGGCCGAACAGCCTCGGCACCTCGCGCGCCACCGCTTCGACTTGATGCGCTTTCAGGGCCAGAATCACCATATCCTGCGGCCCCGCGGCGCCGTAATCCGATGTCGCGTTGACCCGCGGCACCGCTTGTTCGCTGCCGTCGCCCATCACCAGCCGGATGCCGCGGGTGCGCAGCGCATCGAGATTCGCGCCGCGTGCGATGAAGGTCACGTCCTCGCCGGCGTGCGCGAGCCGCGCTCCGATGAAGCCGCCAATCGCACCGACACCGATGATCGCTATTTTCACTCGCGTCCGCCCGCCGGGCGCACGCATCCGCGCCCCAATTTTTATTCGCGATCGCGGCAAGCGGCCAGGAGCGAAGCCTCGTCCCTGGCCGCATGGCGCATACTCATCTCGTTCAACTTCCCGACTCGCGCCTCAGAACGTGTAGTGCAAGCCGGTGGAGATTCCGAGCGGACGGCATCCGCCCCAGGTCGTCGGTCCCGCGCTGCTGTAGTCGACGAACGCATAGGTCGTGCCGTCATGACAATCCGTCGTGATGCCGCGGCCGCCGGCGCCGATATCATAGTGGGCATTGTCGTGATTGACGGTTTCCGCCGCGTCGATATACCAGTACAGCTGCTTGTCGAAGCGGTACTTCCACGCGATGGTGTACATATTCGCGTAGTTCGCCTGGCTATTGGGATTGTAGTTGTGCTGGCCGCCCGGATCGCCCACCGATGCACCCGCGTGCGCCCAGCCGATGCTCACGTTGTTCTTCGGCGTGAAATCCTGCGTTGCCGCAAACCAGAAGCCCATTCTCTGCCGCTCGTTCTGGAATTGCAGATCGGCCGGAAGTTTGCGACTGCATTTCCTCGTAAATTCCGCTCACGGTCAGTCCAAAATCGAATTTGTATTGCGCTCCGACCTTGAATGCGGTCTCGTTCACCACGTCTCCGATATACCCGGGCGATCCAAAGGTCGCCGGCTGCGGGTACTCGGCCGAATAGGCGTTGTAGCTGCCGCAGTCGATGATCGGCGAGTTGGTGGAGCAGGTGCTCGCCAGGACCGCGCCCGACACCGGATCGGTGATATTGGTGATAGTATAGAGCGAATTGTAGTACGGGATGTTGGAGCCGATGCCGTCGCTCGAGCGGTTCACGCCCTGGTGGATCTCGTAGGCCGCCGTCAAATAGATCGGGCCCCGCTCGAACTTCACGTCGAAGCTCCAGGCGTTGTTGTAGGCGCCGTCCGCGCAGGCGAGCGGCAGATTGCCGCTTCCCGGCACGTTGCCGCCGGCGCAATCGGGCGACCCCGAGGATTGGCCCTCGTTGTACGGCGTGCGGTTTTGGCCCGGCGAAAACAGCGCGTCGAAACTGAACATGCCGGCGAACTTGGGCGATTCGTACCAGATCGAATGATCGATGCGCGAGCCGAACTCGACCCGGTTGTCGCCGCCGGTATTGCCCATCATCACCCCATAATCGCCCAGCATGCCGGAGAAGGGGTTCATGCGGTCCGTCGATTTCTTATACGGCGTATAGGTCGTGCCGGCCTTCAACTGACCCCAGTCCGTATTGGACACGCCGATGAACGAGTCGCCGTAGCCGATGCCCCCCTTGGTGACGTTGGACTGCGAGGTGTAGCCCGTGCTGACACCGGGTGCATGCGTAATCTGCGGCTGCACCTCGAGTTGGTAAATGAAATCAACGGTGCTGTTGGGAATCTTGTGCGAGCCGCGCCAGCCGATGACCGACTTGTTGGTCGATAGAGCCGCCTGCCAGCCGACCCGGCCCACCGGATTACCCTTTTGGTCGCTGCTGATACGTAGTCAGGGGTTGGCGGGATCGTACGCCGAATAATGATAAGCACCCAAGCTGCTCATGCCCTTGGTCGCATAATCGGCCGACACGTCCAAGGTGCCGAAGAAGCCCTTGATGAATTTTTCGAATTCAGGCTCCGCCGGCGCTTGCTTGGCGACCTTCGGGGCCGCAGGTCCCATCGAGGGCGCCGGCGCCGGCGCCGCAGGCGCCGCCGCCGCCGGCTGAGCTTGCTGCTGCTGTTTCAGCTGCTGCACTTGTTTTTGCAGCTCTTGCATCTGCTGCATCATGATGCGCATCTGCTCCTTGAGCTGTTGATTGTCCTGGGCAGTGTCCGCAAAGGCAGACCCCCCCACGGCGCAAGTGACGGCGCATGCCGCCAGCGCAACCAGAATCGGCTTCGCCAACTTCAAACTAATCATGTTAATCCCCCCCCATGAAGCGCGCTTGCACGCATATATCCAACTCTTTATCGTAGCCAGCTCTTCTCGTAGCTTGGGCCATCCCTAGTTGTTCGTGTACAACTCGAATTCCTGCCCGATTATCACCATTAAATGCCTTTGTAGCTATTTTGTCACGTTTCTGCCCGGCTTCAATCATCAGACCTCGCAACGCTTAAATTTCGAACCCTGGAACTTGCCGCGGCATCAAATGACCTTCTGCGCGCGCAGCGCAAGGATCTGATCGCGCTGGTAGCCGAGCTCCGCCAGTACTTCATCGGTATGCTCGCCCAGCAGCGGCGAGCGCTTGACTTCGGTCGGGCTGTCGCTCATCTTGATGGGATTGCCAACGGTCAGGTACTTGCCGCGCGTGGGGTGGTCCACCTCGACCACCGTGCCGGTGGCGCGCAGCGACGGCTCGTTGGCCAACTCCTCCATCGAGAGAATCGGGCCGCACGGAATGTCGTGCTGGTTGAGCAGCTCCATGGCTTCGAACTTGGTCTTGGTGACGGTCCATTGCTCGACCGCCGCGAATACCTCTTTGAGCCGCGGCAGCCGCGCATCCGGTGTCGCGAAATTCGGGTCGGTGAGCCACTCCTTTTTGCCGATGACCCGGCAGATCTCCTTCCACACCGGCGCCTGCGCGATGAAGTACAGATAGGCGTTCGGATCGGTCTCCCAGCCCTTGCATTTGACGATGGTCCCCGGCTGGCCGCCGCCGGAGGCATTGCCCGCGCGCGGCACCGCGCTGCCGAACTTGCCCTGCGGATATTGGGGGTATTCCTTCATGACGTGGGTGCGCGCCAGACGCTGCTGGTCGCGCAGCTTGACGCGGCACAGGTTCAGCACGCCGTCCTGCATGGCGGCGAGCACCTTCTGGCCGCGCCCCGTGGACTTGCGCTGGTAAAGCGCCGCAACGATGCCGAGCGCGAGGTGCAATCCGGTGCCGCTGTCGCCGATCTGCGAACCCGTCACGAGCGGCGGTCCGTCGTCGAAGCCGGTGGTCGAAGCCGATCCGCCCGCGCACTGCGCCACGTTCTCGTAGACTTTGCAGTCCTCGTAAGGGCCGGGTCCAAAGCCTTTGACGGAGGCGACGATCATGTGCGGATTGAGTTCCTGAATTCGCTGCCAGCTGAACCCCATCCGATCGAGAGCGCCCGGGGCGAAATTCTCCACCAGCACGTCGCAGCGCTTGACCAGCTTCTCGAGCACTTGCTTGCCCTGCTCGTTCTTGGTGTCGAGCGTCACCGAACGCTTGTTGTGATTCAGCATGGTGAAATACAGGCTGTCGACGCCCGGAATGTCGCGCAATTGTTCGCGCGTGATGTCGCCTGCGCCGGATCTTTCGACCTTGATCACGTCGGCACCGAGCCACGCGAGCAATTGAGTACAGGTCGGCCCGGACTGCACATGCGTGAAATCGAGGATGCGAACGCCGTCCAATGCTTTACCCACGATGCTTGGTCTCGGCCATTACTTGTACATGGTCTGATTCTTGGTGCCGGGCGCATATTCGCGCGGATCGACCCAGATGTTCACCACCGCCGAGCGGCGCAGCTTGCGCACCGACTCGCGCGCGCGCACCAGCGCCGGCGCGATTTGCGCGGGGTCGCGTACTTCTTCGCCGTAGCCGCCCAACATCTCGGCAAACTTGCCGAAGGGCACGTCGCCCAATAGATTGCCGACGCTGCCGCGCTGCTCGCCGTATTTCGCCAGCTGTCCGTAGCGAATCTGGTTCATCGCGGAGTTGTTGCCGATGACCGCGAGATAGGGGACGCCGAAGCGGTTGGCGGTCTCCATGTCGAAGGCGGTCATGCCGAAGGAGCCGTCGCCGTAGTAGCAAAGAACCTCTTTGGTGGGATTCGCAAGACCGGCCGCGATCGCAAATCCCGTGCCCACACCCAGAGAACCCAGCGCGCCGGGGTCCATCCACTGCCCCGGACCGCGCGGGCGCACCGCTTGAGCGGAAATCGTCACCACGTCCCCGCCGTCGCCGATGTAAATGGTGTTGTCGGCCAGGAATTCGTTCAACTCCCACGCCACCCGATACGGGTGAATCGGCGTGTTGTTCGACTTGAACAGCGGCATGAGCTTCTCGGTGGCGGCCGCTTCGCCTTCGCTCAATTGCTTCAGCCATTGCTGGCGCGCCTGCCGCTTGTCGCCCTTGATGCGGCCGGACGCCGCCTGCAGCACCGCGCCCAAGATCGCTCCCGGGTCGCCGACCAGTCCCAAATCGATATCGCGATTCTTGCCGACGGTCCGATAGTCCATGTCGATCTGCACCAGCTTCAGATCCTTGCTGATGCGCCTTCCGTAACCCATGCGAAAATCGAAAGGCGTCCCGACGATCACCAGCACATCCGCATTGGCGAACGCCTGAGTGCGGGTGCGGTCGAAGTGATGCGGATCGCCCGGCGGCAGAAGCCCGCGGCTGGCGCCGTTGAAATACCCCGGAATGTCGAGGCCCCGCAGCAGCGCGATCGCCTCCTTCTGGCCCCGAGCGGTCCACACCTGTTGACCGTACAGGATCGCCGGCCTCTCCGCGCCGACCAGAATATCGGCCAATTTCTCGATGTCGCGCGGGTCGCCGACGGAGCGGGTCGACGCGCGGTACATGCCCGGCTGGGGAATGACCGCCTTGGCGAGATCGACCTCGCGGTCGAGCACGTCGCGCGGAATCTCGAGGTATGCCGGTCCGGGAGCGCCGTTGAACGCTTCGCGCACCGCCATCGAGATCATGTCCGCGACGCGTTCGGTGGAGGGAACGCTGGCCGCGAATTTCGTGATGGGAGTAATGATATCGACGTGCGGCAAATCCTGCAGCGAACCCATCTTGTGCTGGGTGAGCGCACCCTGGCCGCCGATGTGCAGCACAGGACTCTCAGAGCGAAATGCCGTGGCGATGCCGGTGATCGCGTTCGTAAACCCCGGACCCGCGGTCGTGACCACGCAGCCGAGCTTGCCGGTTTGGCGCGCGTATCCGTCGGCGGCATGCGCCGCGACCTGCTCGTGGCGCACGTCGATGATGCGGATGCCCTCATCCACGCAGCCGTCATAGATGTCGATGATGTGGCCGCCGCACAGCGTGAAGATCGTGTCGACGCCCTCGTTCTTGAGCGCCTTGGCCACCAAATGGCCGCCGGAAATGACGCCCGCCTCACGGCTTTTTTTCTGGAGCGTGTCATCAGCGGTGCTCGATTCCCGGCCTTGGATCTTGACGGACGCATTCGACATGGCTTTCCCCATCACTGCCCTGGATAATCGGCGCGGCTCGTCGGGGTCGGTCTTTGCACCGTCCGCCGAACGTTCTCGTCCCGTGCGACGGCGGTCGGTGCATGCGCCCCCGGTGCGCTATCCTCTGGCCGCACCCGAAAGCGGCTTACCGGCGGCACTGGCATCAGCTGCCGCACTCCTGGCGGTATAGCGTGCCCGCATCGGCTTCAGCACCGCGATCGCCAGCACTGCCGCGGCGATGTTCAGCGAGGCCGAGATCATGAACACCAAGAACCAGCTGCCGGTGGCCTTCGCCAGTACATTGCCGTACGGCACGAGGATGGCCGCGGTGCCCTTGGCGGTGTACATCAAGCCGGTATTCGTCGTGGCGAACTTGGCGCCGAAGGTATCGGTGATCGTGGAGGGGAACAGGCTGTAGATTTCGCCCCAACCGAAAAACACCAAACCGCTCAGGATCACGAACATGACCGGGTCGTGGCCGAGCTTCGCCAAGGCAAAGATCCCGACCCCTTCGATCGCGAAGGCGATGAACATAGTGTTCTCGCGGCCGATCTGATCGGACACCCAGCCGAAGAAAGGCCGCGTCAGGCCGTTCAAAATGCGATCGATCGCCAGCGCAAAGGTCAGCGCCGGCAGGGTCAGACCGATGAGGCTGACCGGTATTTCCGCAATCTTAAAATCCTTGGCGATGGGCGCGAGCTGCGCGACCGCCATCAGTCCGCCGGTCGCCATCATGACGAACATCGCGTACATCACCCAAAATATCGGTGACTTGACCATTTCGCCCGGAGTTGCCTGATGCCGGCTGGCGCCGGGCGCAAGTTTCGGTGCAGTCGCGGTCAAGCTCAGGGGCGCCACCAGCAGGCCAAATCCGAGAACGACCACCACGATGCCCTGGAACAGGCCGAAGGTCAGAAACGTATGTTCGTAGCCACTGCCCTTGATCATCGAGGCGATCGGGATGATGGTGAGCGCCGAGCCCATGCCGAAGCCGGCGGCGGTAAGTCCCGCCGCGAGGCCCCGCCGGCCGGGAAACCATTTCACCGCATTGCCGATGCAAGTGCCGTACACGCCGCCGGCACCGATGCCGCCGATCGCCGCCGCGAAATAAAACATCGGCAGGGAGTCCGCGACCGAATTGATCGCCCAGGCAATTCCGCACAGTGCGCCGCCGATGACCACGATCCATCGCGGGCCAAACCGGTCGACCAGGTAGCCTTCAACCGGGACCAGCCAGGTCTCGAGGAGGACGAATATGGTAAATGCCACCTGGATGGAGGCGCGGCCAAAGTGGTACTTGGCGTCGATTGGATTGACGAACAGCGTCCAGCCGTATTGCAGATTGGCGATCATCGCCATGCAGATGATGCCGATGATCAGTTGAATCCATGGGTTGCCCAGCGGCGATGTGTTTTCTTGAGATGTGCTTGCTGGAATCGAAGTCGCGCTCATGTAGTTCTCCTTAAATCGCGTGGATCGAGAGCAAGGCGTTGATTATGCGCGTCCTGATCATCACTGCGCCCAACTCCCGGCACGGTGCGGTGGCAGCGATCGACGGCGCTTGAGGCCCAATCGGTGAAAATGCGGACGTCGCAAGACAGACCCACACATAAGACCCCCCAAAAGGTCCGGACGCGGCGTCCGAACTTATTGCCAACCTTATCTTTTTTCTTGGTATACCATATATGAAGATATTTCGGACTGTCAAGCAACCCTCATGGACGGCGGAATTTGGGCGCGGAGGAACTCGGGCGGCAGCGTCGGGCGTCGCGCAAACCGATGAGCGAACCCGGAGGCGAGGGGTTGGACCGGAGGCCTGTCTTTCATCAATTATTCTTTATTGGCCGGCATTACCCGCCATGCAATACTTCGTATCAGGGCCTGATTCGTGAGGTTCAAAGGCAATGAGCAGCATCGCAAAACTAGTTCAACGCGCCGCGCCCGCGGCACCGCTCACGTTGGGCCCCTTGAATGCCACGAGCCTGCGTGATCAGGCCTACGCGCTGCTGAAAAATGCGATCGCGGATACCGACATATACGACCCGCAGCAGGAACTGCGCCTGGACGAGCGGCAACTGACGACCGCGCTCGGCGTCAGCCGGACCCCCATCCGCGAAGCCTTGTCGCTTCTCGAACAGGAAGGCTTCATTCGCACCGTGCCGCGGCGCGGCATCTACATCATCCGCAAGTCGAAGCGCGAAATGATCGAAATGATTCAAATGTGGGCGGCGCTCGAATCCATGGCGGCACGTCTGGCAACCCTGCACGCCTCGGACGCGAGCATCGCCAGGCTGCGGCATTTATTCGACGAGTTCCAGAACTCCCCGCCGTCTCTGCATTTGAGCGAATATTCGGACGCGAATATCGCCTTCCACACGGCGGTAATCGCTCTCGGCGGGTCCCAGACCATCATCGATGCGACGCGTAACCTCCTCATCCATGTGCGCGCCATACGCCGGGCAACGATCGCGCAAAACGACCGTGCGGACCGCTCGATTATCGATCATCTGAACATTATCGAAGCACTGGAGAAACGCGACACCGAGTTGGCGGAGCGGCTCACGCGCCAGCACACGCTCGACCTCGCCTCGCACGTGGATCGGTATTGCGATTTTCTCGGCTAGGCTCCGAGCTGAGTCTCCCCACGCCCCGAGCGTCGGCGTCGGGCTAGAGCCGCAGTCAAGGCCGCCGCGGTCATATCGACGTAGATAACGCGGCCGGTCGGCCGGCGCGACATCGCCGCCCAGCGCCCGCGGCGCCACCGTCCGCACTCCGGCGAGCGTGTCGGAATCAAGCACCGCCGCCTGAAACGGTACGGGATCCTTAAGCACTGGACTGCCGCGTTCTATGGTCAGATAAATTCGCCCGCTCGCCTGATCGGCGAAGTTGACTATGCGGAATGCGTCGACACAGCGCGTCAAGAACCCGGTATTGCGCTCGGCATCGAGCCGCTCGCGTTCCGGATAGAGCTCCTCGGGGCGGGTGGCAGCAACCGATATGCGCGCGTAGCGATCGATGGCCAGCAATTTATTCACGTCGAGCACGTTGATCGAGTCGTTGTCGCCGAACGCGACCGTTCGCGGCCGCTCTCCCAGCGCCACCGTGTTGTCCAGGAACTCGAAATGGAAGTGCTTGTCGCCGCGCCGAACCCAGGTGAACAGCACATTGGGAATCCCGGTGTAGGCCTCCACGGCGTGCGCCAACGTATCGTCCACCGCCTTGTAGCGTCCGAACTCCAGGCCCCGCTTCCAAGCTCGTTCCACCAGCTGCTCGGGCGCGGTGATCACGAAAAATAGATACACCTCTTGGCCGAAACGAGTCAGCAGATTGCTGCCCTCCTCGTCCGAATCCGGGGCGAAGCTGTCGAATCGAAATCGATCGATCAACAGATGAGTCATACGGCCGGATTGATATTTTCGCGCCATATAGCGGTCCAATTTCCGGTCGACGATCTGCAGCTCATCCCCGGTAAATGCACCGGCATATTTGTAGGCCGCACCGAGCGCCGCATAATCGAGCAGCTGCTTGCGCCAGATATCGGGGCTGATCAACGCGAAATCGCTCCAGCGCATGCCGAGGTTGCCCGCGAGCTTCTTCTGCAGCGGCCGCAGCGTGCTCTTGCCGGACGCGGAAGCTCCCTTGGTGTTGATGACGACCGGTCGATCCTGGCATGGCAGCAGGCCGTAACCCTCCTGCCGTGCCGCGCGCAGGAGGATGGGCTCGATGGCTCGGCCGACGGCATCGCTCGCGAAGGTATTGCAGGCAATGTCCCCCGCCAATTGCCCGATGAGTGTGCGGGTGCCCCAGGCGCGGCCGTGGGCCGTGAACAAGGCCGACAGGACTCGAGCCAGCGAGTGGTAGGCGAGCTTCTGCAGCTCGTCGGTCGCCGCCCGTGCCCGGCGCTCGCACTCGGTAATTTCAGCGGGACCCCAACCGCGCTCGCCGGGCGCACCCGCCGAGGCGCGGCGCGGCTTGTGCCGGGCGAACAGCCGGCGGGTCGGACGCGAAGCGGGCGCTGCGACCGGCGAAAGTCCGGGCACGGCGGCGCCGAGCGCGGCCTCGACGGCACCCGTCATCTCGGAGCGGGCCCGCTCGAAGGCTGCGCTGATCAGGTCCATGTCGGGGACGAGATAATGCGCGAGAATTTGCCCGGCAATTCGCCGGAAGTTGATGCCCAGATCGCCGATTTGCGATCCGTCCGGCACCTCGAAATCGGCGGTGACCCGGATCAGGAGTTCGTGCAATGCGAGTCTTTGCGGCCGAAACACCACCAGTTCGCTCATTTCGAATCCGGTCATGGCGTGCAGCTCTTCGGCCGAGGCGATGCCGGAATAGACATTGTCGGCTCGAAAAATCGTGCACAGCGCCAGCCACTCCTTCGGGATTTGCGACTGCAGACCGGGATTCCAGGGTCCGGCTGGATTCTGCTCTCGATTCATTTCACCATCCCGAAAAGGAAACGCCCACCAGCTGCAATTTCCCGGCCACGAGACCATCGGGCTGGGGCGCCGCGCTCAAAATTGCGACGCCATTCTACTTCGCGGTGCACTTCGTGTGATGCAATCGCCGGGCGCACACTTGTACACATAATCCAGAATACCCACGATGAATCGCCATCAAAGCGCGTCGATCGCCGCCGCACCGGAGCAGCCCGGGACACCGGCCTTGCCCGCCGATGCCGGGCTCGCCCGGGCGCTGCTCCATAGCGCGCCGGTCGCGATTTATCACTCCAATGCCCAAGGAGACTTGAGCTACGCCAATCCGGAGTACCGGCGCATCTTCGGATTGAGCCCGCAGCAGAGCACCGATGACTGGGCGCAGGGCGTTCACCCTGAGGATCGGGCGCGCATGGAAGCCACATGGGCCGACTTCTGCCGGCAGCCGCGGCCCGTGCGATTCGAATACCGCACCCAGGGTCGGGACGGCGTGGTGCGCAACATCGCCGAGCAGGTGGTTCCGGCCCAAGGGGTTCCCGGCTTCGTCGGCACGATCACGGATTTCACCGATCTGGTGACCGCACGAGGCGACTTGCGAAAAGCGGAGACCCTGCTCCGGAATACCTTCGATCAGGCACCGATCGGAATCGCCTACTCGGACCGCAATGGCGGGTTGCTTCGCTTTAATGCGGCGTTCTGTACGCTGCTCGGTTTCACCGCTGACGAACTTGCGGCCAAATCGGCCGCAGAATTGACCCATGCCGAGGACGCCGCGCTCGCCGCGGCGCAACTCGAGCGATTGTGGAGAGGTGAAATCCCGTTCGTCGACATTGAGAAGCGCTACCGACGCAAGGACGGCAGCTATCTGTGGGTCCGCACGACCACAGCGCTTGTGCACGAGGGCAGCAGCACGCAGTGCTCGGTCGAATATTTGCGAGACATTTCCCAGCGCAAGGAGCTGTCGGCGGCGCTGCTCCAACAACAAACCCTGCTCAAAGCGGTAATCAGCGAACTGCCCCTCGCGCTGCTGGCATGCGACGTCGCCGGGAATATCACCCACTATAACCACGCCGCGGCGCAGTTGTACCGCATTAAACCGCCGGATGCATCCGCATCGGATCCGAATCCGCTTGAGGTGGATGTATTTCTTCCCGACGGCGTCACGCCCGTGCCAAGGGAAGAGCGGCCGTTGGCCCGGGCGCTGCGCGGCGAGACCATGGACCACATGGAACTCGTGGTCGCACCGCGCGACTCGGCGCCTCCGCGAATTACGTCCTCGAACGCCTGCCGGCTGGCCGGACCGGACGGACAAACGCTGGGGGCGGTGGCGGTGATTCAAGACACGACCGAACGCAAGCAACAGGAAATGGAACTCGAGCGCGTGCACAAGGAGCTGATGACGGCCTCGCGCCAGGCGGGAATGGCCGAAGTCGCCACCAACGTGCTGCACAACGTCGGCAACATCCTCAACAGCGTCAATATTTCGGCAAGTCTCGTGGCCGAGCGCCTGCGGCAATCGAAGGCGGACGGCGTCTCGCGCCTGGCGGCTCTTCTGCTCGAGCAAGGCGCGCAGATCGGACAGTTCATGAGCGGCGATGACCGAGGCAAACGCGTGCCGGAATACCTTGCCGCGCTCGGCGAGCAGCTGCTCGCCGACCAGCGGATGGCGCTTGAGGAACTCGCGGCGCTGCGCAGCCACCTCGAGCACATCAAGGACACTGTCGCCATGCAGCAGAGCTACGCCAAGCTGTGCGGCGTGACGGAGGTGGTCGAGGTCGTCGATCTGGTGGAGGACAGCCTGCGGCTGAATGCCGGCGCTTTTGCGCGCCACGGCGTGACGCTGCGGCGCGAATTCGCAGCAGTGGCGCCGATCACCGTCGACAAGCACAAGGTGCTGCAGATTCTCGTCAACCTGGTCCGCAACGCCAAATATGCGTGCGACGAATCGGGGCGTTCGGACAAGTTCATCACTTTGCGCATCGAGAGCGCGGCGCACGGCGTGCGCGTCTCGGTCATCGACAACGGCGTCGGTATACCGGCGGAAAACATGGGGCGGCTGTTCAGCCACGGCTTCACCACCCGGCTGTCCGGTCACGGCTTCGGCCTGCACAGCGGCGCGCTCGCGGCTCAGGAACTCGGCGGCACCTTGCGTGCCGAGAGCGACGGCCCGGGGCGCGGTGCGGCGTTCATACTCGACCTGCCGCTCACGCCACCGCCATCCGCGCGCGCTTGAGCGCCGCGCGGCCCAGGCTCAGCCGGTCTCGGTGCCGGTCGCGGTCGCGGTCTCGGTCTCGACCTCGCTGCCGAGCCTGCACGCGTCCGGGTACATCTGCAGGGCGGGAACCTCGCCGCGAAGCAATTTTTGCTGCACGTCCTGCCAATACTCGACGCTCAACAGATCGGCGTTTTCCTCATGGAAGCAGCGGCGCGCCTGGCGGTTCATCAGCTGCATGCCGTGTTCGATCTCTTCGGGCAAAAAGACCACGCCATCTTCGAAGAACCAATCCGGCACGGCTTCCTCGCCCGGCTCACGGTCGCTATTGGTGCGGATCTTGACCTCGGTCAATTTTTCGACGGCATCGTAATCGAACAGAAATACCCGGCCATACCGGCCGACGCCGTAATTTCGCGAATCCAAGTCCTTGTTGAAGATGTTGGTGGCGGCATTGTTGCGAATACAATGGCCGAGGCTGATGATCACGTCGCGGGTTTCCTGCTCGCTCGCGCTCTGCAGATACACCGGCAGCGGGATGATCTTCATTTGCACGATCAGCGAGCGTATATAGACGCCGTCTCGATCCACGTGCACACTGTGGGCCGCCTGCCCGCACATTTCCTCGAGCAGCGCCGGATCGAACATCTCCCGGTCCAACCGCAACTTGAAGTACATCACGCTGTCGAGCATGCTGCCGGCGCGGTTGATCTCATGCACGATACGGTACTTGTCCACGACCGCTGCGATGCCCGGAAACTGGCCCCATTTGTACGAAGTGGTGGGGCGATCGCGAATGACCTTTAAATGGTAGGTGCACGCCTCGAAGGTGAACCCGAACGCCACCGTGCCCGGCGCACCGGGCGAGCGCTCGAACCTTTGGCCGCTGCGCCGCATCTGTTCGCCGATCTCGTTCAGAATGGCGACCTTGCCGACGTGATTGAATCCGATGGTCGAATAGTGATGCCCGAGCGGGCGCCGCGGCATCAGGCTGAACAGGAATACGCACGTCTGGTAGTAAAGCCGCGTGGTGACGTGAAAATTGGCGAGTGCAGAGCTGAAAAGATCGTGAATGTCCGAGACGCGATGCAAGAGAGCATCGGCGTAGATGCCCTCGGGGCTGTTCTTCAGGGCGACCACGAACGGCACGATGCTGCTGTCGGCGAGAACCCACCGCCCGACGACGATTGCGTGCCGGCCGCGAAAGAAGCCGGCATCCACCACCTCGAGCGCCACCGGCGCCGGCGCATCGGGTGCACCGTACAGCAGGCGCTCCAGGCGTTTGAGGATGCGCTGCGAGTCGCCCCGCAAATTCCTGAAGGGAATGGAAAAACCTGGCACGCGCAAGGCGCTCGCCACCAGTTCGGCATCGATGCGGCGTTGCACGGGCAGGCGCCGATGAACCGCCGCCATGGAGAAAGCCCGCAGCCTGCTCGGGGGCGGAAAGGAGTAGGCGACCGGCCGCCAGATTTCATGGCTGATATTGCGCCGAATCGAATGCGCGAAACTGAACGCGATGTCCGCCTCGTAGCGGTCGGCGATCATCGCGACGAACAATTTGTCGAGCGCGTCCCAGATTCTCGAGTCGTGGGCGAGAGCGGGGAATGCCGCGAGCATCCCGGGCCCGTGCTCCGCGACGTAGCGGCTGTAGAGCCCCAGGCGCTCCTTGCTGATCCGGATCGAGGCATGCGGATCCATGGTTTCGAAGGCGCATTGGGCGCGATACGGGTATTCGCACAACAGGCCGTAGAATTCGTCGAAAATGATCAACAAGAGCCGTGCCGCAGCCTCGATCCGTTCGCCGACATTGCCGCAGGCGCGCAGGCGCGCGTACGCCACGTCGACCATGGATTCGCCCGCGATCGGCCCGGATTTGAGTGGTGCGTGTGTCATGAATCGGATTATCCGCCGGGCTGCGCCGAGGGCGCTATCCTACGCATATGGCCGGCGTAATGGTGCGAGCTTGGTTGCGCACGGCCCGGGAGTCATGAATTATGTTGACAACCATGCGGCGCGCGGTTCTGGGGACCCTGTTTCTCGCGGTCCTGCCGATCACCGGCTTGGCGCAAACGGACGAAGACGTTTCGGTCGATGCGGCGCCTCCACCGCTGCCGATCTATGACCTGCCGCCGGCCCCGGGTGAGGAATATCTCTGGACTCCCGGATATTGGGCGTGGAGCGACGACGACCAGGACTTTTACTGGGTGCCGGGCACGTGGGTTATCGCCCCGCAGCCGGAGTTTCTTTGGACTCCCGGATACTGGGCCGTCTTGGACGGCGTATTCCTGTGGCACCGGGGTTACTGGGGACCCCACGTCGGATTCTATGGCGGCATCAATTACGGTTACGGGTACGGCGGCCGCGGCTTCGAGGGCGGTCATTGGCGGGGGCGCCGTTTCATCCGCGACCAAACGGCCCTCAACAACGTCACGGTGCATCGCGTGAGCTACAACGGCGGCACCGGCGGCGTCCAAGTGGAACCGACCGAGGCTGAATCGGCCGCGGCTCTCGAGCGCCACCTTGCGCCCACAGCCGCGCAGCGGCAGCACGTGCAAGCCGCGCGCGCCAATACCGCTTTGCGCGCCAGCGTCAATCACGGCATGCCACCGGTCGCCGCGACCGCGCGGCCGGGCGCATTCACCGGCACGGGCGTGGTGGCTGCGAAACATTCGGGCACCATGAATATCGTGCATATGGGTCAACCGGCCGAACAACCGCCGCCCTCGAGCGCGGCTTCCGCGCCGCGCTCCGCCAGGCCCCCCGCAGCCGCGCCAGCGCCGGCGAGCCCCGCCGTTTCCCGGCCGAGTTCGGCGGCTCCGACGGCGGCGCCTCAAATAGAGCACACGGCTCCGGAGCAGCACCAGACTGCAGGGCAACACAAAGCGCCCGAGCCGGTTCATCCGAGTTCGGAGCCCCGGCCGGCGCCACACCCTGCAGAGCACAGCCCGTGATCGAAGTCCGTCACGATGCGGCGGCGCGCCGAGTAGCGGCGCCGAGCGCGGCCGGTCAATCGGCGCCGAGCGCATCTTCCAGCGCGGCGACCAGCGGCCCCAATTTCGGCGGATTCGCCTCGATGCACGGCTTGACGCCGCGCGCCATCAGCGCCCGGCTGCAAACCGGACCGATCGATGCAATCACCAAGCCGTTCATCCGATCGGCAAGCCGGGCCGCGCGGCCCGATCTCGCCGCGACGGCATAGAGATTTTGCACCTGGACCGCGCTGGTGAACACCATCGCGTCGACTCGCGAGGACGCCAGGGCATCGAGCAGCTGCTCGAGAGGTGCGGTGTCCGCGGGCAGCGCCCAACGGTAGGTCGCAAGCTCTTGCACCGTGGCGCCGCGGGCCGCCAACGCCTCGCTCAAGGTTCGATTCGCCTCCCCATAACGCTGCACCAAGACCCGCGCTTCCTCGAGCGCGATGCCCGCCACCGCCTCCAGCACTTTCTCGGTCGTGAAGGGCGAGGCCGCGCGGATATCCATGCGCACCCCGCGGGCGTTCAATTCGCCGACCGGCTTCGGCCCACGGACGACCACCACCGCGCGCTCGAGCAGGTGCAGCAGCTCGGCGGTCGCTCCCAGCGAATCGGTGGCCTGAAACAGCGCGCGCGTACCCACGCCGGTTTGAAAAATCGCCATCTTGAATGGATTCGGCTGCGCCACTCCCGCAGCAAGCCGAGCAGCGCCTGCGGCTCGACATCCGGCACTTCCTCCAAGGCCGGTGCCAGCAGCGGGATTGCGCCGCGGCGCGCGATCAGCCCCGCCAGGTGCGCGCCCGTGCGCGTCTCGAGGATCGCGACGACTTTGGATTTCATGGCAATCACCCTCCGCCGATGAGTCCCGCGGTCACGTTGATCGCGAACCCCAGGATCGACGCGTTGAACAGAAACGAAATCAGTTCGTGCGCGATCACCACCTTGCGGATCGATTCGCGCGTGGTCGACACGTCGGCGGTCTGGCACGCCGCGGCGATCGTGAACGAAAAGTAGGCGAAATCCCAAAACACCGGCATGTCGGTCTCCGGAAACCGCAGCGGCCGATTCTGTTGATCAACGCTGTAGTACAGGTCGGCGTAGTAGGTGGTGAAAACCGTCGGCACCAGCAGCCAGGAGTCGATCAAGGTCACGGTCGCGAGCACGAAGTCCCGGATCCGCTCGGCGCCCGCCACATGTCTGATGGTCGCCAGCGGCTCGACGATGGCGATCAAGCTCAAAAGCGCCGCCAGCGTGACCAGGGCCAGGATGACCGTTGCCGATGAATCCTCCTCGGTGTAGCGCGAACAAATCTGTTCGGCCGTCAAGCTCGTCATCCACAGGTAAATCAGCGCCAGGAACAGGACCACGCCGCAATTCCAGCTCACCAGCACCCGGCTGATCGGCGACCAGTGCGCCGGCAGAAGAAAATACGCCGCGGCGCCGACGATCAGGGCGATCCATAACCTCGGGTGGAAGCGCAGCAGCTTGTGCATGACTCACAGCGCGGCTCAAAGCCGCAGGAAATACGGTATCGCGGCGAGCGCCATGCCGATCGCGATCAGTGCGCCCACGTTGGGAACGAAGTAGGGGTAGATCATCAACGCCAACCCGCACACCAGGGGAACGGCGTGCGCGCTGTTTCTTGCCGTACAGAAAAAATCCGAGCCCGATCGAGCTGAAAAGCACTCCCCAGAGCAGTATCGATGCGTTCATGGGTGCGGTCGGCAGCCGCCGGCGCGGCGGCTATTTGCTTTCTTTCGCGACCAACCACTTCACCAACTCGATCAATTCATCCGTGCCCCCGGCGGACTGCACATGCAGCCGGTACTTGCCGTTGACGACGATGGTCGGCGTGCGGTCGACGCCATAAGCCCTGATCAGATCCTCATCGTTTCGCACCTTGAGATCGACCGCGAACGATTTCGCGGCGCTCAGGAACTTCTCCACCGGCACACCGGCATTCCGATTGTAAAAGCGCGCCAGGTCCTCGATCGTCGGCAGGTGCTCCTTGATGCGGCCCGTCGACGGGATCGACAACCGCCAATTCATTGGTGTGCCAGACCGCGTCGAACATCGCGTCGTGCCACTGTTCGGCGACACCGAGCGCCTGCGCCGTGCAGAACGCGAGTTGAAACACCGGCCAGTCTTCGCTTGAATTGAAGGAGGCGGGAAGGTAATCGACCACGGCGTTGGCGGGCAGGCTCTTGATCAGCTTGTGCATGGTCGGCAGGAACAGATTGCAGGCCGGACACGCGTAGGAAAAGACCTCGGTCACCTCGACCTTGCCGTGCGGCAGCGGCGGTTGGGCGCGGCGACTCGACCAAAAAGTAGTTCTTTCCTTCGGTCCAGACCGGCGCGGCCGGCGCCGCCGCAATGAGGTTGAATGCCAGCGAAAAGGCCGCAAGGCCAAGGCCAAATGTCTTCATTCCATTGATCTCCACGCCGCCGGGTCTTAAGGGCAGGGTTCACAAGGCGGCACTTCTAGACAATTCTAAACAATTCAAGGCGCGATATTCGCCTAATGTGCTCGTTGCATCGGCCTCCCGATTACCGTGGGACCGCTCGGTTGCCGATGCGGCGGCCGCATTCTCCGATCCTGTAGTGCCGCCGCGCGGAAGACCGTACAGTACGCGCGTTGTGCTGCGCGCGGACCTTTAATCGGTGGTGAACTCGTGATCAATGACCAAGACGATCTGGGCGGTCCGCCCGCCGACGCGCGGCGTGCGCACCTTTCTGCGAAAGTACCGGATTGCGTTGATCCTCCTGGCGGCCGCCCTGCTCGTGGGCGGCGCTCATCGCCAGACACTTTCACCACAGCTCGCAGTCCGCGGGGGGCGGCGCCGGCTTCGGCCCCGGGGGTCAGGGCGGCCCGGTCCCCGTTTCGGTGGCCACCGCCGCGTATGGCGACATTCAGATACGCATACCGGCATTGGGAACGGTTACGCCTCTCGCCACGGTGACGGTGAGAACCCAGATCAGCGGCATATTACAAAAGGTCGCCTTTACCGAAGGCCAGCTCGTGCACCAGGGGGATTTGCTGGCGCAAATTGATCCCCGTCCCTACGAGGCCGCCGTACAGCAAATGCAAGGCAACCTGCGCCGCGACCAGGCGCTGCTCGCGGATGCCAAATTGGACCTGACACGCTACGAGGGGCTGGTCAAAGAGGACTCGATCGCCGTGCAACAACTCGATACTCAGCGTGCGCTGGTCGATCAATACACCGGGACCATCGAATCGGACGAAGGCCAGCTGAAGACCGCGCAAGTGAATCTGGCATACGCGCGCATCGTTTCGCCGGTCAACGGCCGAGTCGGACTGCGCCTGGTCGATCAGGGAAATTACGTCACGCCGGGGGATGCCAACGGCATCGTCGTGATCAATCAGGTGCAGCCGATTACCGTGATCTTTCCGATTCCCGAGGACAATGTCCCGGCGCTGATGCGCCGATTGCGCGATGGAGCCACCCTGACGGTGGAAGCCTACGATCGCAACAACAGCGCGAAACTCGCCGAAGGCAAGCTCCTGACCCTCGACAATGAAATCGATACCAGCACCGGCACCGTCAAATTGCGGGCGCAGTTCGACAACGCCGACGGCGCGCTGTTTCCGAACCAGTTCGTGAACATACAGCTCCTCCAGGATGTCCTGCAGCATCAGATCATCATTCCCAACTCGGCGGTGCGCCGAGGCGCCCCCAACGGCGTGATAACCACCTTCGTCTACGTCGTGAATCCGGACCATACGGTCACGGTGCGGCCGGTCACGCTCGGCGTCGTCGACGGGGAGCGCGTCGCGGTGAGCGCCGGGCTCGGCGCCGGCGAGATGATCGTGACCGAAGGCGGCGATCGGCTGCGCGACGGCGCGCAGGTGATGCTGCCGCAAGTGAGCTCGGCGGGCCCCGCATCCGCCGCGAAGACCACAGGTGCACGCGGCGGCGGGCCGAAGAACCCGCACCGCCCGCGGACGCACAACAGCACGACGCAATGAATCCTTCGCGCATTTTCATCCTGCGACCGGTCGCCACGACCTTGCTGATGGTCGCGATATTGATCGTGGGCGCCATCGCCTACCGGACGCTGCCGCTCTCGGCGCTGCCCGAGGTTGCCTATCCGACCATTCAGGTACAGACCTTCGATCCCGGCGCGAGCCCCGAGGTCATAACGTCCGCCATCACATCGCCCTTGGAAAAGCAATTCGGTCAGATGCCGGGGCTTAACCAAATGTACTCGACGAGTTCGGGTGGCGCCTCGGTCATCACGCTGCAATTCAACTTGGCGCTCGCGATCGATGTGGCCGAACAAGAAGTGCAGGCGGCGATCAGCGCCGCGCAGAATCTGCTGCCGCAGGACCTGCCGGCGCCGCCGATATATGCCAAGGTGAATCCCGCCGATGCTCCGGTGCTGATTCTAGGCATTACCTCGAAGGTGATGCCGCTCACCGAGGTGGAGGATCTCGCGGATACGCGCATCGCCCAGAAAATCTCCCAGCTCAAGGGTGTGGGCGTCGTCAGCATCAGCGGCGGCCAGCGCCCGGCGGTTCGAGTCGTGGTGAACCCTCGCGCCGTGGCGGCCTACGGGTTGAATCTCGACGACCTGCGCACGACCATCAACAACGCCAACCAGAACGGCCCGAAGGGCACGCTCGATGGTCCGACCAGCGCTTATACGGTCAATACCAACGACCAGATCCGCAACGCCGAGGATTACGGCAGCGTGGTGGTCGCCTATAAAAACGGGGCGCCGGTGCGGCTTCGCGATGTCGCGACGCTGGTGGCGGGCGCGGAAAACGCCAAGCTCGGCGGCTGGATGAACGCGACGCCGGCCTTGATCATGAACGTGCAGCGCCAGCCCGGAGCCAACGTGGTCGACGTGGTCGACAGAATTCACGATCTGCTGCCGTCGCTGCAGGCCGCCATGCCGGCGGGCGTGGATGTCACCGTGCTCACGGACCGCACGACGACCATCAGGGCCTCCGTCGCCGACGTCGAATTCGAATTGGCGCTCGCCGTGGTGCTGGTGGTGTTGGTGATTTATCTGTTCCTGCGCAATGTCCCGGCCACCATCATCCCCAGCCTGTCCGTGCCCTTGTCGCTGATCGGCACCTTCGCGGTGATGTACCTGGCGAATTTCAGCCTGAACAACCTGTCGCTGATGGCTTTGACCATCGCCACCGGCTTCGTCGTCGACGATGCCATCGTGATGATCGAAAACATCTCCCGTTACATCGAGCTTGGATTCGCGCCTCTCGAGGCGGCACTCAAGGGCGCCGGGCAAATCGGCTTCACCATCATTTCACTCACCGTTTCGCTGATTGCGGTGCTGATTCCGCTGCTGTTCATGCAGGATGTGGTCGGCCGGCTATTTCGCGAATTCGCGGTGACGCTCGCCGTCACGATTTTGATTTCCGCGGTCGTGTCGCTCACCCTCGTGCCCATGCTGTGCGCGAAATTGCTCAAGCACCGGCCGGCGGATGCGGCGCGGGCGCAAACGGATTCGGGGCGATGGTTCACGGCGCTGGTCGTATGGTACGGACGAAGACTGACCTGGGTCCTCGATCATCAGCGCGCGACGCTGTACGTCGCGGCCGGTACGCTCGCGCTCACGGCGATTCTCTACGTGCTGATTCCGAAGGGCTTCTTTCCGGAACAGGACACCGGATTGATTCAGGGCGTGTCCGAGGCGGGCGAATCGATCTCCTACGCGGCCATGGCGCAGCGCCAGCAGACCCTTGCCTCGGCCATTCTCGCCGACAAGGATGTCGCGAGCCTCTCGTCGTACATCGGCATCGACGGCAATAACGTCACGCTGAACAGCGGACGCTTTCTGATCAATCTGAAGCCGCGCGACCAGCGCAATTCGAACGTCGCCGAAGTGATCCGCCGCCTGCGCAGCGAAACCTCCGCGATCCCGGACATCACGTTGTATATGCAGCCGGTGCAGGACCTGACTCTCGACACCACGGTGAGCCGCACTCAGTACCAGTTCACCCTGGAAAGCGCGGACGCCGCGGCGCTCTCCACCTGGACGCCGAAGCTGCTCGGCGCCTTGCGCCGGCAGAGCGAACTCGCCGACGTCGTCAGCAATCAGGAAGACAATGGCCTTGCAGCCTACGTCACCATCGATCGCGACAGCGCGGCCCGTCTCGGCATCAGCGTGGGGACCGTGGACAACGCCCTCTACGATGCCTTCGGCCAGCGGATCGTCTCTACCATCTTCACGCAATCGAATCAGTACCGGGTCATTCTCGAAGCCGACCCGGCCTCGTACCGTTCGGTCGACTCGCTCGAGTCCATTTACGTGCCCTCCGCGGGCGGCGGACAGGTGCCGCTGTCGGCAATCGCCAAGGTGGATGTCGAAACCAGACCGCTCCTCATCAATCATCTGGCGCAATTTCCGGCGACCACCGTCTCGTTCAATCTCGCTCCGGGCGCCTCGCTCGGCGCCGCGGTCGCCGCCATCGAATCGGCCGAGCGCGCCGTCGGACTGCCGGCTGAGCATACGCACCACTTTTCAAGGTGCCGCGCTCGCATTCCGCAGCAACCTGACCAACGAGCTTCTGTTGTTGGTGGCCGCGGTGCTGGTGATGTACATCGTGCTCGGAGTGCTCTACGAAAGTTTCGTTCATCCCATTACGATTCTCTCGACGCTGCCCTCGGCCGGCATCGGCGCCCTGCTCGCTCTGATGCTGGCGGGGGACGATCTGACCATCATCGCGCTCATCGGCATCATCCTGTTGATCGGCATCGTCAAAAAGAACGCGATTCTCATGATCGACTTCGCCATCGACGCGCAACGATTCCAGCGGCTGCCTCCCCGTGATGCGATCTATCAGGCGTGCCTGCTGCGGTTTCGTCCCATCTTGATGACGACCGTGGCCGCGATATTCGGCGCCCTGCCCTTGATGTTCGGCACCGGCACCGGCTCCGAGCTGCGCCATCCGCTCGGCGTGAGCATCGTCGGCGGCCTGTTGGTGAGCCAGGTGCTGACGCTGTTCACGACGCCCGTGATTTACCTGGCCTTCGACCGCCTGGCGGTACGCCTGCGTGGCCCGGCGCCGGCCGCGACTCCCGGCGAGTCCATTTCCGGCGAACCGATTGCGGACGCGCCCCTATGAACATATCGGCGCCATTCATCCACCGGCCCGTGGCAACCACCTTGTTGACCGTCGGCGTCGCGCTGTGCGGCGCGGTGGCTTTCATGCTGCTGCCGGTGGCGCCGCTGCCGCGCATCGACGTGCCGGCCATCTTCGTCTCCGCCCAGCTGCCGGGAGCGAGTCCGGAGGTCATGGCGAGCACGGTGGCGACCCCCCTGGAGCGGCATCTCGGCGCCATCGCCGATGTCGATGACATGACCTCGACGAGCGGAGTGGGCACCACGAGCATTCAGCTCACCTTCGGCGTCGATCGCGATATCGACGGCGCCGCGCGCGACGTCCAGGCGGCCATTGTGGCGGCGCATGCGGATCTGCCCTCCTCGCTCACGCGCAATCCCACGTACCGCAAGATCAACAGCGCGCTGTTTCCCGTCATGGCCATCGCCATGACCTCCGATGTGCTCACGCAAGGCCAGATCTACGACGCGGCCGACGCGGTGATTTCACAGCGCCTGTCGCAGTTGCCGGGAGTCGGCGGCGTCAACGTCAACGGCAGCGCACTGCCCGCCGTGCGGGTCGAAATCAACCCGCTGGCGCTCTCCAAGTACGGAATCGGCCTGCAGGACGTGCGCGCCGCCATTTCCAACAGCAACGCCAACGCGCCCAAGGGCGCCATAGAATCCGATCGGCTGCACTATCAGATCTACACCAACGACAACGCGCGCGACGCCGCCCCCTACCGCAATTTGATCATCGCCAACCGCAACGGCGCGACCGTGCGCTTGGGCGATGTCGCGAAGGTGTTGGACATGCAGGACGGCGCGACCGAAAACATCCGCACCTACGGTCTGTACAACGGCAAACCGGCCGTCTTCGTGACGGTCTATCAGCAGCCCGGCGCCAACGTCATTCAGATGATCGACGCCGTGAAAGCCGAGCTGCCGCTGCTCAAGAACTCCATCGATCCGCAGATCGACCTGGTGGTCACCTTCGACCGCTCGATCACCATTCGCGCCTCGCTGCGGCAGGTCGAGCAGACCCTCCTGCTCGCGGTCGCGATGGTGATTTTGGTCGTCTACCTATTCCTCAACAGCTATCGCGCGGCGTTGATTCCGGCGCTGGTGGTGCCGGTATCGTTGATCGGCACCTTCGGAGCGATGTATCTGCTCAATTATACGCTCGACAATTTTTCGCTTATGGCGCTCACCATCGCCACCGGATTCGTCGTGGATGATGCGATCGTGGTCATGGAAAACACCACCCGGCACATAGAAGCGGGCATGGGGCGCATGGCCGCCGCCTTGCTGGGCGCGCGGGAAGTCGGCTTCACCGTCGTATCCATGAGCCTGTCCTTGGTCGCCGTGTTCATTCCCTTCATGTTCGCGGGAGGGATCGTCGGACGGATATTCAAGGAGTTCACGGTCACCCTGTCGGTCGCGATTCTGATCTCACTGGCGGTTTCGCTGACCACCACGCCGATGATGTGTTCGCTCTTGCTCGAGCGCAGCGCCCGCCGCAAACCGACGCGGTTCGCCCAAGGGTTCGAGCGCGGCTTCGAGCGCCTGCGGCAGGGCTACGTGAACACGCTCGGTTGGGCGCTCGACCATCCGCGCGCCATGCTGCTGATGCTCATCGCTACCATAGGGCTCAATGTCTTTTTGTACGTCGTCATTCCGAAGGGGCTGTTTCCTCAGCAGGATACCGGTCAGCTGCGCGGCGGCATTCGCGGCGATGCGACCAGCTCGTTTCAGCTGATGAAACGCAAGCTGCAGGAGGCCGCGCACATCGTTAAGGACGATCCGGCGGTCAGCACCGTAACCGGCTCGGTGGGCAGCGGCGGCTTCGGGCCTTTCGGCGGAGGCGGTGCGAATGCGAACCTCACCATTGCGCTCAAGCCCCTGTCCGAACGGAGTGTTTCGGCCGATCAAGTCATTGCCCGATTGCGTCCTAAGCTCGCACGAGTCGCGGGCGTGACGACTTACTTGCAGTCCGTCCAGGATGTTCACAGCGGCGGCCGCTCCGCCAACTCGCAGTATCAATACACACTGCTCGGGGACGATTTGACCGAATTGCGGACCTGGTCCCAGAAGCTGCGTACCGCCATGCAGGACATGCCGGAAATCACCGATGTGGATTCGGATTTGGAGCCGGGAGGATTGGAGGCCGACCTGATCGTCGATCGCGACAGTGCATCGCGCTTAGGGTTAACCGAAATTCAAATCGACAACGCGCTGGGCGACGCGTTCGCCCAGGCCCAGGTATCGACGATATATAATCCGTTCAGCCCGCAGCAATACCACGTGGTCATGGAAGTGGCGCCGGAATTTTGGCAGAACCCGGACGTTCTACGCGAGTTGTATGTCAGCACCTCCGGCGGCGCCGTGAGCGGCACGCAGGCGACTCAGGCGGTGGCGGGTACCACGGTGCTCACCCCGAGAGGCGCGGGCACCGCGGGCAGCGCGAGCTCGACGTCGGCCGCGGCGGTGGCCGAGGATGTGGCGCGCAATTATGCGGCGAACTTCTTGGCGAACGGCGGCGGCGGCAATACCTCGACCGGCTCGGCGGTGAGCGTGGCCCCGGAAACGCTGGTGCCGTTCGCGGCGTTCAGCCACTTCTTGACCAACACCACGCCGGTGAGCGTCAATCACACCGGCACTTCCGTCTCGACATCCATTGCGTTCAACCTGCCGGAGGGCGTGGCGCTCGGCACGGCGCTGGCCGCGATCGAACGCAAGATGAGCGAAATCCATGTACCGGTCGGCGTTCGCGGCGGCACCTATGGCACCGCCAGCCTATTTCAGAAAAACAGCAGCAACACCCCGTTGATGCTGCTGGCCGCCCTGGCGGCGATCTACGTGGTGCTCGGCGTGCTCTACGAAAGCTATTCCCAGCCGCTGACCATTCTCTCCACCCTGCCCTCCGCCGGCGTCGGCGCGCTGCTCGCGCTGATGGCCACGGGCACGGAGTTCAGCCTCATCGCCTTCTTGGGCATTTTGCTGCTGATCGGCATCGTGAAGAAGAACGCCATCATGATGGTGGATTTTGCGCTCGACGCGGAGCGTAATCTGGGCATGAATCCCCGTCAGGCCATCGCGCACGCCTGCGCGCTGCGCTTCCGGCCCATCATGATGACCACCTGCGCCGCCATCGCCGGCGCGCTGCCCTTGGCGGTTTCCTACGGCAACGGCACCGAGATGCGCCGGCCCTTAGGTATAGCCATCGTCGGAGGACTCATCGTCAGTCAGCTGCTCACCGTGTACACCACGCCGGTGATTTATCTGTACGTGCATCGCTTCCAGAAGGGCCGAAAGCTCAGCCACCAGGGGCCGGCGCCGGGACATTCCGGCCATGCAGCGAGCGGCGCCGGTTTTGGCCCGGCGCAGGCGGGGACTTGATGCGTCCGCGGCGGCTTTTGTCGGTGGGGGCGGGAATCGCGCTCATGACGGCGTGCGCCGTCGGCCCCGACTATAAAAGGCCGGTATTCGACCCCGCGCCAAGCTTCAAGGAACAGGACAACTGGAAGCCTAGCGAGCCGGGCGACGCCATCAATCGCGGTCCGTGGTGGGATATTTACCACGATGAGGCGCTTGATCAGCTCGAAGCGAAGATCGACATTTCGAACCAGAACGTCAAGGCCGCTGTGGCGGCTTACGATCAAGCGCAGGCGTTGGTACGCCAGGCTCAGGCGGGCTATTGGCCGACCATCGGAGCCAGCGCGAGTCGGCTGCGCGTGGCGAGTCGCAGCGGCGGTCTGTCCGGCGTGACCACCAACGGCATCACCACGGTGGGTCAAACCGCATCGACGTCGACCTCCTACAGCGTCGGAGCCACCGCCAATTGGACCCTCGATGTCTGGGGCCAAATTCGCCGCACCGTGGAAAGCAACCGCGCCTCCGCGCAAGCGAGCGCCGCCGCGCTCGCCGCCGCGCAGCTATCGGCGCAGGCGACGCTTGCCACCGATTATTTCGAATTGCGCGCCCAGGATCAATTGCAAAAGCTCCTGGACGACACGGTCGCCGCCGAGCAATTGTCCTTGAAGCTCACCGAAAGCCGCTACCGCTACGGCGTCGCCGCCAAAGCCGATGTCGTGAGTGCGCAAGCGCAGCTGCTCTCGAGTCAGGCGCAGCAGATCAATGCCAAAATTCAACGCGCGACCCTCGAGCATGCGATCGCGGTGCTGGTCGGCCTGCAGCCCGCGGAATTCTCGCTGAGCGTCGAAGCGATGCGCGCGGACGTTCCAACCGTGCCTGCGGGAGTTCCCTCGACCTTGTTGGAAAGACGGCCCGATGTCGCCGAAGCGGAGCGCAAGGTGGCCGCGGCCAACGCGCAAATCGGCGTCGCGACGGCGGCCTACTTTCCGAGCCTGACACTTTCCGGTTCCGACCAATACACGAACAGCACGTTGTCGAAACTGATCAGCCTGCCGAATCGCGCCTGGTCCTTCGGCCCCACGCTCGCGGAGACGCTTTTCGACGCCGGACTGCGGCGGGCACAGGTGGCCCAGGCGCGCGCCGCGTATGAGGCGAGCGTCGCCAACTATCGGCAGACGGTGCTGTCCGGCTTCGAGCAAGTCGAGGATCAGATCGCGACTTTACGCATCCTTGAACAGCAGGCGGTGATCGAGCAGGCGGCCGTGAAGGCGGCCAAGGAGGCCGAAACGCTCACGCTCAATCAGTACAAGGCGGGCACGGTTCCTTACAGCAGCGTGATCACCGCGCAAACGACCCGCTTCAGCGCCGAGGAAACGGCGCTCACGGTCCTCTCGAGCCGACTGCAAGCGAGCGTGACGCTGATCGAAGCGTTGGGCGGCGGCTGGAATACGGGCGAGTTGCCGCAGTGAGCTAGCCGCCGAACTTGCGGCTGGGATCGCCCTGGTAATGGGCGCGGATGAACGCCAGGATCTTCCACAGATCGTCGGAACTCTTGAGCGCACCGCCGAACGGGGGCATCGGAGCCACAATGCTTTCGTGACCCATGCGGCTGTAGCCTTGGCCTTGTAATCCGTCGCTGCCGAGTGCGATCAGCCGGAACAGGGTGTCGTCGTCGCCGCCGTAGACCCAGATGTCGTTGGTCAGCGGCGGGCACAGGCCGCCGCCGCCGGCGGGCCCGTGGCAGCCGCTGCAGGAGCTGCTGACGAACAGCGTCTCGCCTTGCGCGACAATGTCCCCTTGAGTGTCCTTGTAGGGATTGACCAGGGTTCCCTTGGGGGCGCTCTTGACCAGATCCGACGGCGAAATCTTTGCGTAGTCGGCCGGCGGCGGATCGGCCGCCGCCGCGCCGATTCCGCTGAGCGCGGACAGCAGCGCGGCGAGGGCCATGATGATCCCGCCTGGAATGCTTTTCACTGTCTTTCTCCTAAAAGTCGACTTGGGATGCGTGCACGGATCTCGGCATTGGCGCCGGCGATATTCACTCCCGCCGGATAACGTAGATACAATGGCCGCGTACGGCAGGTCAACCGGCTACGAAAGCAACAACGAACGAGTGACGCATTCATGAAAACCAAAGCAGCAATCGCCTACGCGGCCGGCAGGCCGCTCGAAATCGTCACGGTGGACCTCGCGGGGCCGCGCGCGGGCGAGGTGTTGATCGAGATCAAGGCGACCGGCATCTGCCACACCGACGAGTTCACGCGCTCCGGAGCGGATCCGGAAGGGCTGTTCCCGGTCATTTTCGGCCACGAAGGCGCGGGCATCGTGCTGGATGTCGGACCCGGGGTGACCTCGGTCAAGAAAGGCGATCACGTGATTCCGCTCTACACGCCAGAATGCCGCCAATGCAAATCGTGCCTCTCGCAGAAGACCAACCTGTGCACCGCGATTCGCGCAACCCAGGGCAAGGGCGTGATGCCGGACGGCACCAGCCGCTTTTCCATCGGCAAGGAGATGATCCACCACTACATGGGATGCTCGACGTTCTCCAACTTCACCGTGCTGCCGGAGATCGCGGTGGCGAAGATTCGCGAGGACGCGCCGTTCGACAAGGTCTGCTACATCGGCTGCGGCGTGACCACCGGCATCGGCGCCGTCATCAATACCGCGAAGGTCGAGCCGGGCGCGAACGTGGTGGTGTTCGGTCTCGGCGGCATCGGACTCAACGTCATTCAAGGTGCGAGGATCGTGGGCGCGGACAAGATCATCGGCGTCGACATCAATCCGCGCCGCAAAGCGCTCGCAGAAAAATTCGGCATGACGCATTTCGTCAATCCGCAGGAGCTGCGCGAGGATCTCGTGGCTCATCTGGTCAGCCTCACGGACGGCGGCGCGGATTACAGCTTCGAATGCATCGGCAACGTCGACATCATGCGACAGGCGCTCGAGTGCTGCCATCGCGGCTGGGGCGTGTCGGTGATCATCGGCGTCGCGGGCGCCGGAAAGGTCATCCAGACCGGCCCTTTCAGCTGGTGACCGGGCGCGTGTGGAAGGGCTCGGCGTTCGGCGGAGCCCGCGGGCGCACCGACGTGCCGAAGATCGTCGACTGGTACATGAACGGCAAGATCAATATCGACGATTTGATCACGCACAAGATGCCGCTCGAAAAAATCAATGACGCGTTCGACCTGATGCACAAGGGCGAGTCGATACGCAGCGTAGCGGTCTATTAACCAACGAGGAACATCAACATGGCTGTCAAGATTCACCCCGCCGTCGATAACGGCGTCAAAGCGGGAGATCCGAAATTCTCCGGCGGCACCCTCAAGTGCAAATGCAAGGACGCGCCGGTCACGGTGCGCATCAAGAGCAACGTCGCCTTCAATCACGTCTGCGGCTGCACCAAGTGCTGGAAGCCGCGCCGGCGCCGTGTTTTCCTTGGTCGCGGTCGTGCCGCGCGACAAACTGGAAGTGACCGCGAACGCCAATAAGCTCAAGATCGTCGATGCGACGGCGGCGATTCAACGCCATGCCTGCAGCGGATGCGGCGTGCACATGTACGGGCGCATCGAAAACAAGGGCCATCCGCTTTACGGCTTCGATTTCGTGCATCCGGAACTGCTTGGATGCCAACGGCTGGGAGGCGCCGGGCTTCGCCGCGTTCGTCTCATCGGTCATCGAAGGGGGAACCAAGCCCGATCAGATGCCGGCGATTCGCGCCCGGCTCAAGGAATTGAAACTCGAGCCCTACGATTGTCTCTCGCCGCCGATCATGGATCTGATCGCGACCCACACCGCCAAAGCGAAAGGCGTACTGGCCGCCTGACACCGGCGCTTGACACCGGCACACCGGGCCGCTGCTTCGACCCATTTCCATCGACCCATGGGCCGGGGCAGCGCGCCCGGTCAGCGCATGCCCCGGCTACTGCATGCCCTGGAACAGCGCCTTCGCCCGCGCGATCCGTTCGAGCACCCCGCGTTTCTCGGCCGCGTTGTTCCAATCGGGATAGCGCGAAGCGGACTCGGTGAGCCGGTCCATCCAAGCCGCGAAGTACTTGGCGTCCTCGGGCGAGCGCGGCGCCGCGCCGCCGATGGACACGTAGATCGGGCTGGTGGTCGCGTAGACGTAATTGTCCAATACCTCATCGCGCGCCGCATCGGTGGAGGCGCGCAACACGCACCAGCCGCTCGTGCTCAACGGAATGTCGCCCTCCACGTCGAGCCGATCCACCGGCGTGCGTGCAATGAAGGAACGCGCCACCCGGCCGTTGCACACGAGATCGAGGTGATCGACGGCGACGATGGAGCGCAGGTGCACTGAGAACGCGACCCGCGGCTGCGCGGCGGCGAATTTCAACTCATCGCCCACAGCGGCGCCGCCGAGGCTCAATCCCAACAAGGGCCCGTTGGTCGCAAAGCTTCGGCCGCGCTTCAGTCCCTCCAACCACTCCGCCACCGTGACCTCGCCCGGCACACGCACGTAGGTGCGGTTCATGCCCACCGGTCCGCGCAGAGAGGCGAAATTCGCCATCGCATCCGTGCCGCCGGCCGCGGGAATTCGAAATCCCAAATTCAACAGCCGGTACCACACCCCGGCGGTGGCGCGGTGATCGCTGAAGCCCAGGATCTCCATGTAATCGACCTTGCCCAGGGCCATATCGACCGGCAGTTCGCTGGTCAGCGCCTGCTGCGGTTCGCTTGAGCGGTTCCGGGCTCTCATCGAAGGGATGCACGTAGCCCACCAACGCGCCGCGCGCGTGAGCCATGTCCGCCACGTCCGCATTCATCGGATACAGGCTCGACGCGGCGGTGTCGGGATAACCGGCGTAGCCCGGCAAGATGATGCCGCCGCCGATGTCGAGCAAACCCAAGTGCCCCCAGTAGCTGGTGTGATATTCCTGCCCGTGCACGATGATGGCGTTCGGCTGCGAGGCGGGATCCCGCTGCACGCCGCTGTAGGCGATGTCGGGGACGCGCTGTTCCTTGTTGACGATCAGGGCGTGCACCAATCCCAGGTTCTCGCCGAGCGCCTGCGTCACGAGGTGCGCCGGCGTATTGCGGTAAGTGCCGCCGTAGTTCATGTGCACATGGACATCCGCGCTCGCCCAATTGCCGGCCGCGGGGACTCGCCAGGTGTCCTCATCCAGATTCACCGCGACTTGGGCCGCCTGATCGGCGCTGCGCGTCCACCTGCCGCCGCTCGATCTTGCGCTCGAGCCCGTGCACGATTTGCACCGTGATGGAACCTCCGGGCACGTCGATCGAGGCTTCTCCCTGCGCATGAAAATAATGCGCCTCGAAGGGCCGGCGGCTGCGATCGAAGCCGTCGTCCGCATGGATCCATGCGCCCGCCGGCGCATAGAACCGGCCCGCCGCATCGGTGACGCTGACCCGCGCCCAGGCGGGATGCCCCTGCGCATCCGTGATATTGAGATGCAGCTGCGCCATCGGATGCAGATAGCGGCGCTCGCGGTGCGGGCAGCGTTTGCACCAGGCCGCCCGGAACCTCGATGAGATCGATTTCCGTGCCGCCGCTCTTGTTCGAGATGAAGGCGATGCGCCTCCCGTCCGGCGACCAGCGCGGATAGGTCATGTCCCAATCGCCGTAGGCGATCGGAAAGGCATCCCCGCCGCCCGCGGGCAGCAGCCACAGGTTGTGCCAGGCACGCCCGAGATAGGAGCTGTAGACCAGCCGGGAACCATCCGGAGACACATCGGGACGCGCCTTCCAGTTCGTTTCCTCGGTGTGAAATTCCCGGGCGCCACCGTCCAGTGCGGTGCCCGAGGCGGCGGCGCCGGGGACCACCACGCTCGGGGTGGCGCCCGTACGCCAAAATCCGCCGGTGCCGTAGATGTGATTGCGGTTGGAGACGTAGATGATGTCGCGGCCGTCGCGAGTCCAAACCGGGTTGATCTCGTGGTCGAACGGGCTGTAGTAATAGCGCGGCAGATCGCTCTTGTACTCGCCGGTCAGGCGCCGGATGTTTGCGAGCTTGCCGCCGTCGAAATCGGCGGTGAACACGTGAAAGCGCTTGTGGTACAGAGTCGAGGTGAACACGATGCGCTTGCCGTCGGGGGAGAATCGCGGCTCGGTGTTCACCGCTCGATTCTGGGTGAGCGCCTGGGTCGCGCCGCTTTGCAGGTCGAGCAGCCACAGCTCGATGGCATCGCCCCGATAGGAGCTATAAATCACCCAGCGCCCGTCCGCCGACCAGTCCGGCTGATAATCGTAAGCGGTCGCTGCGGTGAGCTGTTGCGCCGAGCCTTCCCCGAGCTTCTGTCGCCACAGCGAGCCCGCCATGGCATAGATCAATTCCTTGGAATCGGGCGACCAGGCGAGGCTGCTCGGCCCCGAGGTCAGCTGCGGCAGGTACATCTCCCGATAGTAATAGGGGTGCGGCAGATCGATTTGCGACAGCACCGGCGCCCGCCCGGCCTGCGCAGCAGCGCCCGCTAACAATCCCGCCAACAGCAAGGCGTGAGTCAAGAACTTAAATTGCATGGGTACCTCGCGGCATAGGGTTACCGCAGTCATGCCGCGCGCGACGACCCCCGCCGCCAACGATCGCGCACAGCCGACCAACGCGCAGCCCATCGCGCGCAAGCGGGCCGAATGGCCCGCTTGCGCATGGAGGTCAGAACTTCTGTCCGAACTGGATCGCGAAGGTGCGCGGCTGCGCGGGCACGGCATACGGCTGATTGTCGGCCGATGGTGCCGACTGCATGAAGCGCGTCAGCTCCGCCAGCCTATTGGTCACGTTGGTCACGATCAGCTGGAATGTCATGTTATCGTGCTGCGCGCCCGCGAACGCATCCACAAGGCCGTAGGCAGGCATGTTACCGATTTGCTGCGCTTGGTCCACGCGCAGCGCCGACGTCGTCTGGGATTGATAGACCCACGAGGCCTGCCCGAAGGGTTTCCAACCCTTGATCTCATCGAAGCTGTAGCGCGCGATGATGTTGCCCTTGAACTTCGGCGTGATCGGCAAATTTGTGCCGGACGGGGCTTGAGGCCCTTTCAAATTTGGAATGAACGCCTCCGGTGTCACCTCATTGGGGCAATACGTGACGCCTGCTATACCGCAATAATCCTGCGTCAGCCGCGGATTCAAGAATGTGAAGCTGGTGCTCAGCACGAGTGCGTTCGTCGCCTGCCATTCAAACTCATTCTCAATGCCTTTGATGGTCGCGTTGCCGCCGTTCTCGATGATGGTCACGCTGTTGGGACCGAGGAAGGAAAACTGGAAATTATTCCACTTCTCCCAAAAGACCGCTCCATTCCAACGCAACCGGCGGTCGAACCATTGCGTCTTCCAGCCGACCTCGTAGTTCTTTAGGTAGTCGGCCTGGTAGGGCCCGATGCCCACCTGAGAGGTGCGATTGACGCCGCCCGGACGGAAGCCCTCCGAGAAGGTGGCGTAGAGCAATTTGTCGGGCGTGATTTTGTAGGTAAGGTTCGCGCGCGGCACGTTGCCGCTCCCAGTCACCCGATTGTCGAGGTCGGTGCAGGGCGCGAAGGGGGTCGAGGGGGGGGCAAAGCACCCCTTCACGCCCGAACTAAACGGGTAGGGTCCTGAAAATCCATAGAAGCCCTGCAGGGTGTTGTTATACGTGTAGTAGCGCAGGCCGCCGTTCAGCGACCACTGCGAGGTGATGTCCCAGGTTACTTGCGTGAAGGCCGCCTGGTCGCGATCGACGCGCTGCTCGTCGGTGAGCCAAATGGTATTCGCGAGCGTCGGGATCGAGAGCGCCTGATTGAAGCCATTGGGGTTCGGGGTCGGCGAATTGAGGGACCCGTACGGATTCGTAAACCCATAGCCCGGCATCACATACTGCTCCCAGATGTCGTGCAGCTGGCGTTCGATGAATACGCCCGCCGTCGCGTGCACCGGCACATCCTGCGGCGTGGAGAGACGCACTTCCTGGCTCCATTTCTGAAAGTACCCCTTGGTGACCACGAGTTCCTGGCCCATGATCGGACCACCGGTTGGGTTTTGCGCGGTTTTTGCACCGGTCCAAAGCGCTCCCGACCCGTAGACGCGGTCATAGAACTCGGTGTAATCACTGTAATCGGCAATCGAGTGCCTGTCTTCCTTCATGAAGGCGCCCGCGTACACGAGATCGAAGTCGCTGAATTTTCCTTCGACCGTCAGCGCCGCCTGAGTGAGGGTATTGTTGGAACTCTCCGGCCCAAAATGGGCGACGTCGTAGTTGCCCACGCCGGGGTCGTAGCCGAAAAATCCCTCCGTGGAAAGACCTTGGGCCATGACGCTCGGCGTCACGGTCCAATTGTCGTTGATGTCGACTTTGAGCGCCGCACGGCCGCCCTTCGTATCCACCGTGTTGTAATTGTTCGCAACGTACGCCGCATTGCTGATGGACCCGTGGCCGATCGGAGCCACCGCGGGGCACGGAGCGACCTGAGCCGAGCTGGGTCCGGTCCCCGGCGCGTAAGTGCTAACCTGCCCCGCTGCAACGTACGCCGGGTTGACGGCCGGGTTGTAAAAAGTGCCTGCAGGCTGCCCCGCCCAGCTTGGGAACGTGCGCACGCCGTTGATGATGCAGGCGCTTTTGTTGGTGCCCGCGATGTTATTGATGTAGCCGCCATCGTGCTCGTAATAGCCGACCAAGCGCACCGCCGCAATGGACGTGATGGGAATGTTGACGTAGGCATCGCCCTTGTAGCCATTGCCGCCGTTCTCGATCTTGTTGCCCTGCACGTCGTAACTCGCCGAAAAAGCTGTGGGATCCGGCTTGTTGGTGATGATGCGCACCGTGCCGGCCTCCGAGCTCGCCCCGTACAGGGTGCCCTGAGGACCTTCGAGAACCTCGATGCGCTGAATGTCGTACAGATGAATGTCGGGCGTGCCGTCGATGGTGGTCAACGGCTGTTCATCGAAATAGGTGCCCACACTCGGCTGCGATCCGGAGTGATTTTCGTTGGCGCCGCTGACCACGCCGCGCATGTAGATGTGCGAGTCGCCCGGCTGGGCATTGCTGCCCTGTCCCTGACCGCGCGAGTAGGCGACGCTGGGCGAGTATTTCACGTAGCCGTCCAGGCCGCTGACGTCGAGGCTCTGCAGTTGGGCGCCGGAGAGCACTTCGATGCTCACCGGTACGTCCTGCAGGTTCTCGGTGCGCTTCTGCGCCGTGACCACGACCTCTTCGAGCGTGGTGGTCTCGACAGCGGTGGCGGCATGAGCCGCGGGCACCCCGCCGGCCAGGATCGCTGAAATGGCCGAGGCGAGCGGCAAGCGGCGCAGAACCGGGTGACGGTAGTCGCGCGGGTGGCCAGCGACGGGTGGGCGTGTCCGCCCGGTGGTGTTTCGGCTACGAGTCATAGTGTTCTCCCTTGCCCCTTCGGTTTTTTTAAATCACAAATCCCAAGCCTTAATATGCTCGTTCGAAATCCGGCACGGCCGGATAACGCTCCAATACCGAACCCAGCGCCTCTTTCAACGGCCCGAGCCAAGGCTCGTAATGCCGCCAGCGGTCCATCCCCTCCCGGAAAATAGGCCGCCGCACCTGTTCGGAGCTCGCCGTGCGCACCGCCCGCTCGTTCTCGTAAAACTTGAGGCACCGCTCCTCGAACGGCAGCGCACAGTATTCGAGGAGCCGGCGCACCTCGGTCTCGGTGTTCTCGATCATGGATTCGTAGAATACACGATGTACGCGGCCCGGCAGCACCCGATCGGTATGCGCCATCAGCTCAACGTAGCCCCGATAGTATCGGCCGAGATCGGTAAGGTCATAAGAGAAATTCTGGCCGCGGGCAAATTGCTGCTTGAAGGCGGAGAAGCAGCAGCCGAGCGGATGGCGCCGGGCGTCGATGATCTTGGCGTTCGGCAAAATGAGATGGATTAACCCCACGTACAGCCAATTATTGGGCATCTTGTCGATGAAGAACGGCGCTGCGGTCTTGCGGTAGATGCGGGTCGATTCGAGATACCGCTCGCCGAGCTCGCGAATCTCCGCCGGCCCAAGAGCGGCCACCGACTCGAAGAACCGCGCGGCAGGCTGGTGCTCGTCGCGCGCACGCCCGCGTTCCGCGAGTTCGACCGTGATGTGCGGCAGATCCGGAAGCTCCATGGTACCTTCGACCAACGAGTGGCTCGCCAGGATCTGCTCGAGCAGCGTAGAACCCGATCGGGGCAGGCCGACGATGAAGATGGGCACCGCCGAGGGCGCGCCGGCGGACTTGCGCTCTTCGAAAAATTCAGTGGTGTACAGTGCTTTGCATCCGCTCACGTGACGCGCATCCTCCTCCGCACTGTATGGATTGAGTGTGCGGCGGATGGCGTTGCCCTTGGCGTAATGAGCGAAAGACTCTTCGTAAGATTCGGCGTCCTCGAGCGCCTTGCCGAGCGCGAACTCGAAATGCAGGCGATCCTCGTCCGACAGGTCGGTCCGCTCGAGGGCATCCGCGATCGCCTGCCGGTCGGCCTCGGAGAAGCGGAACGTCTTGAGATTCGCGAGGCTCCAATACGCCTCGCCCAAGGTCGGCTCCATGGCGATCGCGCGCCGGTACGCGGAAATGCTGTCCTCCTGACGGCCCGCCGTCTTCAGGCTATGGCCATAGCTCATCCACACCTTCGGTTGCCGCGGGTGCTCCGCCAAGACCGCTTCGTAGATTTTGATCGAATCGGCGGAGTCGCCCAGATTGGCGAGAATCGCCGCCTTCAAATTGAGGTAACCCGGATTGCGGGGATCTTTGGCGAGCAGGCGCTCGATCTGCGGCAGCGCCTCTTTTTGCTTCGCCTGGCGATTGAGCACGATGGCGTAGTTGTGGCGTGCCGCGTCGAAACTCGGCGCCAACTCGAGACAGCGCTCGAGGAGGTCCTGAGCATCCCGGTACCGGCGCAGCCGCCCGGCGACTTCCGCCAACATGCGCAGTGCCGCGACATCGGTGGGGTGCGCCGCAAGGTGTGCCCGCAAGCGCGCATCGGCGAGCGGCAGATTGTTCTCGACCAGCGCCGCGGCGGCTTCCATCAGCCGGGGATCCTGATTGGCCGCCTTGAGGTATTGCGCTCTCGCCTGATCCGCGCCCGCGGCGTCGCCCTCGGCATCGAGGTAATCGGCGAGCAATCGCCAGCCGTCGGCGGAGCCGGGCTGCAGTTGCACGGCGCGGCGCAGTGCCGCCACCGCTTCGCCAGCATGGCCGGCCTCGCCCCGCGCGATTCCGAGCTCGAGGTACACGGGAGCGGCACGCGGCTGCTCCACCGCGAGGGGTTCAAGAATGTCGAGCGCCGCCTGCGCGCGCCCCGCCGCGCGCTGCGCGGCGCCCAGGATCAGGCGGGCGAGCGGATGCCCGGGGACTACGTTCAGAATCTCGCGCGCCTGCTCCGCCGCGAGTTCGGGGCTCTTGTCGAGCAGCCGTTTCGCATGGGCCAGCGCGACGTCGATTTTGCCAACAGGCTGTGAAGCCGTATTCAACAGAGCATCCCGGCCATCCCCGATCTTGTGCTCATCGTATCAGAATCGCCTTCCATCCCTTTGTCAAACGCGCCGGGTGCTGCAAGCGCCCGGCAGCGCATCCTACCCGTATAAATTATTGATTTAAATGCGTCTGTGGCTGCATCCGCGGCGCGTACGCCGGCGTTCCAACGACCCGCCCGCCGGCAGACGCGTACCGGAACACGATAGATACCGGTGATCGCGCCGATAGAAACCGCCCATTTGACTAGCGCAGCCCTGCGGTCTACCGTCACTAAGGAATTACCTTAATTCTGAGTTCCGGATTCATCAATCAGAAGGAGCTTGTCGTGAATTTGAAAGGCAGCAAGACGGAAAAGAATTTGAAGGACGCCTTTGCCGGCGAATCGCAGGCAAATCGGCGCTATTTGTATTTCGCGGCCAAGGCTGATGTCGAAGGCTTCAACGACGTGTCGGCTGTGTTTCGTTCCACTGCCGAAGGCGAAACCGGCCATGCCCACGGGCACCTGGAGTATTTGGAAGCGGTGGGCGACCCGGCGACCGGATTGCCGATCGGCGCGACCGCGCTGAACTTGAAGGCGGCCATCGCCGGCGAGACGCATGAATACACCGACATGTACCCGGGAATGGCCAAGAGCGCCCGCGATGAAGGGTTCAACGAGATTGCGGATTGGTTCGAGACGCTGGCGAAGGCTGAACGGTCCCACGCCAACCGCTTTCAAAAGGCGCTGGATAATCTTTAACCCTGCGCTCTAAAGATCCCGCAACGCCCCCCGCCGGGCGATGCAAGCCAAGCGGGCTCCGGTGACGGAGCCCGTGGTTTCGCCTGGGAGATACCGTGTCGGACGGAGAAATCAACAAAGGCCGCGAAGGCAGTCTGGAGGCGCCGACGCGTCACGCCCTCGGCTGGCAGGAACCGCAATTCTACGACCCGGCCGCGCTCGATAAGGAGCTCGAGCGGGTATTCGAAATCTGCCACGGCTGCCGCCGCTGCTTCAACCTGTGCAACGCCTTTCCAACGCTCTTTGATTTGATCGACGAGTCGAAGACCGGCGAAATCGACGGCGTCGATAAGAAAACCTACGGGAAAGTGGTCGACCATTGCTATCTCTGCGACATGTGTTACATGACCAAGTGCCCCTACGTGCCGCCGCATCCCTGGAACGTCGACTTCCCGCACTTGATGCTGCGCGCCAAGGCCGTCAAGCACCGCAATGGCGGCACCCGCTTTCGGGACAAGGTTTTGAGCTCGACGGACCTCGTGGGCAGGATCGCGGGCATCCCGGTCATCGCCGATGCGGTGAACGCGGTGAACCGCAGCTCCGTCGGGCGCAAGATGCTCGACGCGGCGCTTGGCGTGCATCCCGAGGCGCCCATTCCCCGCTACCACTCCAGATCGTTGCGCCGGCAGCTCAGCGGCGCACTCAATCCTGCAAGCGTAGCGACATCCGCCACCGCACCGGTCCCCTCGACGTCGGCCGCCACGCGAAGCGGCAAGGTCGCACTGTTCGCGACCTGTTATGGCAATCGCAACGAACCTGAGATCGGCCTCGATCTTGCGAAAATCTTCGAGCACAACGGCATCGAAGTCGCGCTGGCCGAGCGGGAAAATTGCTGCGGCATGCCGAAGCTCGAGTTGGGCGATCTCGATGCGGTGGCCGATTTGAAGGCCAAGAACATTCCGGCGCTGATTGCGATGATCGAGCGCGGCTACGACATCGTCGCGCCGATCCCCTCGTGCGTGCTCATGTTCAAGCAAGAGCTGCCCTTGATGTTCCCGGACGATGCGGACATCGCGACCATCAAGCGGCACATGTTCGATCCCTTCGAATATTTGGCGCTGCGGCACAAGGCCGGGCTGATGCGCACCGATTTCACCCGTCCCTTGGGCAAGGTCGCGTATCACGTGGCCTGCCATCTGCGCGTGCAGAATATCGGGCTCAAGACCCGCGATATCCTGCAGCTCGTGCCCGGCACCACGGTGGAGCCGATCGAGCGGTGTTCGGGCCACAACGGTACCTACGGGGTGAAGCGGGAATTCCGCGATACCTCGATGAGGATCGGAAGGCCCGTGGTGCAGCGCGTGGAGTCGAGCGGCGCGGACTTCTACGCAAGCGATTGCCCGATGGCCGGCCATCAAATCGAAAGCGGCCTCAAGAACGGGCGGCCGCCGACGCATCCCTTGACGCTGCTCAGAATGGCCTACGGTCTGTAAGCCCCTCATGAAGAAACTGATGCGCAAGGACTTGATGAGTTTGGAGCAATACGCGACCGAACGGCCGCGGCTGCGCAGCGAAATCATCGCCCACAAGCTGCACCGCAACGTGCAGGTCGGGCCTAACATGACTTGGTGTTTCGAGGATCGCACCACCATCCGCTACCAAATCCTCGAGATGCTGCGCGCCGAGCGCATCTTCGAAAGCGAGGGGATACAAGGCGAGCTCGACGCGTACAATCCGCTGATCCCCGACGGCAGCAATTGGAAAGTGACGCTGCTCATTGAATTTCCCGATGCCGGCGAGAGGCGCGTCGCGCTCGAGCGGCTGATCGGCGTCGAAGACCGGTGCTGGGTGCGGGTCAGCGAAATGGAGCGCGTATTCGCCATCGCCGACGAAGACATGGAGCGCGAAAATCAAGAGAAGACCTCGGCCGTGCATTTCCTGCGCTTCGAGCTGTCGGGCTCGATGGTCGAGGCCGTGAAGAGCGGCGCGCCGCTGTGCCTCGGCGTCGATCACGAGCACTACCGGCATATGCTGAATCCGTTGCCCGCTTCGGTGGCCGATGCGCTGCGGCGCGATCTCGATTAGCCGCGGGGCCGCGATCGGGCCCGGGGCGAATCGCCGCTAGCCGAGCGGCAGCAGGTGCGGCCGCACCAGCATTTGCCAATCCTGATGTTCTTCGAGAATGAGCGCGATCGCGACTTCGATCGAGTCCTTGATCGGCTCGGCCACCGCGAGCACGTCCGGCGGGACGAGGCGGCTCGCCGCATCGATCAAGGGCTGCAGCCGCTGCGGCGGCCGCGGCTTGGGGGGCGGCGGCGGTAACTCGAGCCGGCTTCCGAGGAGCAGACGCCGCAGCACCGCCTGGTGCAAGGTCACGGAACGCCTAGCCCAGGATTTCGTAGGTCTTTGCGAAGATCGGCATCGAGACGATGCCCAAGCTGCCGTCGCCGTAGTCGATCAGCCAATCCCTCGCGTGCCCCACGAGGCGCGACGCGCCGTCGGCGAGCAGTACCTCGAAAGGGCGGTCCATCTGCAGTGCGAGTACCCGATAACGCAAGCTGTGATACGGGCCCGACTCGCCCTCGACGGTCGGCGGCACGGGCCGGTACTTTTCGTGAAAGCGAGCCCGCGAGACCCGCCAATGTTCGCCATCAATGCCGGTGATGATCGCATCCCCGGGTTTGGCTTGGACGGATCCCTCGGCCGTCTCCACGGTGCAGGCAACGGGCGTAAAGCGGACTTGCACGGTGTGTTCACGCTTGCGGGCCTCGACTCGCCCTGGGTTACCGCTGAGGTAAGCCGTAAAACCAGGCTGGCCGCTCGACCGGAAAATCGCCCGCTCGGCGTTCACCAGGCGCTCCGGGCGGCCGCGGGCACGGAGTCCACCAAGGTTGCCGCCTCGCGCATCAGCGCCGCGAGTTTGCTGAGCAGGTCCTCCCAAGCGTCATCGTCGAGCGTAATCGTCGGCAATCGCATCGGCGAGGCGCTCATCGGGCGCTGCCTTGCGCTGGGGGATCAATGACCAAATCGGTCCCTAAGATTGCAGGGCGAATAGCTGTATACGAACTGTTGAGCACCGGCATGACTAAGACTGTCCCCGAGAAACTGCGTCAAAAGGGAATGGCGCGCGCGGGCTCTTGGAATTCTCACGCAAAGTATGCCGCAGCGATCCAAGGCCGGCAAGGCTTGGCAAATGACCGCCATTACCCTGAGGCGCCGCCCGCCGGCGCACTCGGCAACCCATCCCGTGTCGACCTATCCGCTCACAACCGGGGAGCTTGCCGCCGCGCGATTGGCCCTCATCGAATGCGTCTGCGGCGCCTTCGAATTCTGTGATCGCGATCGCTGTCCGCGGTCACCCCATGAGGGGCCGGCGCGTTTAAAATGGGAACCGTGGCTCGGTGGGAGCGATAGCCGTTGAATCGATTGACCGACAGCCGGTTTTGTCGCCTGGTGGTCCTGTTGGGCGGACTCTCGGCGACCCTGACTTCCCGGGCCGACGCCGTGTCCGCGGTGCAATTGCTGCGCGAGGGCGGTTGCGGCGGCATAATGCCGGCGGCTCAGCCGCTGCGTCGCCACGCATCGTTGGACCGGGCGGCCGAACAGTGGGCCGGCGGCCGCTCGCCCGCGGCGGCAACGCAACGCGCCGGCTACCAGGCGCAAGCGACGTCCGCTTTGCACATCAATGGGCCGGATTCATCCCTGGTGCAGGCACTCAGGCGATCGAGCTGCCGAACGGTGATGGACCGGACACTCCGTGACATCGGCGTTTATCAACGCGGCTCGGATACCTGGCTGATACTCGCCTCCGCCTACGTGATACCGGCCCTCCCGCAGGCGCCGGTGCTGGCGTCGCGCACCCTCGAGCTCGTCAATGAAGTGCGTGCGCGCGGGACTCGCTGCGGTGCGCGCGCGTTCCAGCCGGCACCGCCCGTGAGGCTATCGGGCACACTGCAGAGTGTCGCGTTTGGCCACGCCGCCGACATGGCCAAGCACAATTATTTTGAACACCAGGATCTTCAGGGACGATCGCCCGCAGCACGGGTCCGCGCGGTCGGATACCGGGAAAAATTGGTGGGCGAGAACATTGCATACGGCCCGAAATCCGCCGAGGAAGTGGTGCAAGGCTGGTTGAGCAGCCCCGGCCACTGCGAAAACATCATGGATCCGCGATTCGCCGAGATGGGCATCGCCTATGCGCCGGGCCGGGCTTCCAAGCGCGGTCTTTATTGGGTTCAACTGCTGGCCGATCCGCTAACGTAAGCCGGCTGCGAAAAATCTCGCGCGAACCGAATCGGCAGTGCGCTCTATGGCATCCGTGGCGGATCATTTAGTCTGAATGCTGTCGAACGCCTTCTGAAAGGTCTGCTGCATGTCGCGCTGCGCGCTTTGGAAAATTGCCGGGGCAAAGAGTTCGATGCTTCCCGTGGCGGTGCGGCGGGCGAAAACTGCCGCAACCTTGTGCTCGGCATCCTTGCTGCCATCGTAGCTGCTGGAACTACCGCCTTGGTGGCAGGTTTCGACGTGGGCCGCATAGATGGGCCAGCCGCCCATCTGACTGTTGAATGTGCCGATGGAAACGCTGTCGAGTCGCTGCAACACCAGGGTTCCCGAGCAGCCGGCGGAGCCGCCCGATTCGAGGTAGTTCTTCAATAGCGGTTCAATCTGCGGCACGGACGGCTGCGAATTGCCGCGAAAGTGCCAGACGCCGAACGCGACGGCGGCAATCGCGATCACCCAGATCGATTTGCGCATCCTGCGACCTCCTGCCCGAGCGACCCTATATCAGGCAGCACGCCGCTACAAACGCTGCGTGCGCGAACTGTGACGCCGGACACTCGTGGGCATGAGCGGGCACGGCCGGTCCGCGGCGAATCGCTTGCTACGAGCCGGATTTACCGCGGCTATGCGTGGCCGCGACAAAGACCCAAACCAGGAACAGCGGAATCAACAGGGGCAGCAAGAATGGA
The DNA here is from genome assembly GCA_963813755.1 of uncultured Gammaproteobacteria bacterium. Classification (GTDB taxonomy): domain Bacteria; phylum Pseudomonadota; class Gammaproteobacteria; order Steroidobacterales; family Steroidobacteraceae; genus Bog-1198. The sequence goes on from CAWEZY010000004.1 coordinate 452,599, forward strand.
AAAACGAACCAAGCGGCGGCCAAGGCGCCAATCACCAATACCCCGAGGAGGATCAGACCGACGCCGGCGAATCTGCCGGCAGTCACCTGGCAGCTTACGCGCGTTCCTCAAGTTCGAGTAGGCTGCAAATTCACCGCCCCATCGCCTGGATCAGAACGTGGCGGAAACGCCCAGCAGCAGTTCACCTTCAAAAAGGGCGGTACCCGTGATCGCGGCGGTGCACCCGTGAGTGCCTCCGCAGAAGATCGCGCCGTTGTGGTTGAGCAGGATGCCGTAGCCGCGCGCTTCGAACCGAAGCCCAACATGCGTGCTGAGAGGCACCATCCAGCCGATGCCGAGATTGCCCGAGAAGAATGTCTCGGAATTGAGGCCGCTCCGGTCAGGTGTCGCCGTCGTGCCGCCGATCGCGCCCATGACATACAGGCCGCGGCCCACTTCGTCGATGAAATTGGTTCCGCCTATTTGGTAATTGTAGAGAGTGAGCCCCATGTTGTTCGACTGCGAAGAGAACAGACCGGAGGTCAGCGCCGTGTTCTGCCGACTCAGAAAAATCTCGATCTGCGTTTTCCAATCCAACCCAAAGTCGACCGCCAAGGCAACGCTCGATCCGTTCTCCAGATCGATGGTCGAGTTGGTCGTGGAATCCGTCACGCTGCCGCCGAAGCGGTAGCCGCCGTAGACCGTGACGCCACTCGCGCTTTTCGCGCTAATTTCGCTTTGCGCGTGCGCATACGGCGCCGCTGCCATTGCGAGTGCCGCAATGAACGCCATCGCCGGGCATGGATCGCGGGATTGCACCTTACTCGTGCCTGCCAATCAGCAGCCGTAGCGCAACCGGGTAGCGTTGCGCCTTGAACGCCGGATATTGGATTTCAATTCGCATAGGCACCTCGCAGGCATCCTGCGGCCAATCTGCATAATGCCAGGTGAACCACCCCCCAAACCCGCCAACCGCCTGCCTACGCACCGCAATATTCTTCGCTGCAGTATGCTTGCTCGAGGCTCATCACCCGAGGATTCCCGCCATGCCCCGAACCGTCACGATGGCCGTTCACCTTCCCGCCTCTCCCGCCAAGCTGTACCGCATGTACTTGGATCCGAAGCTGCATGCCGCATTCACCGGAGCGCCCGTCAAAATCTCCGCGCGCCCGGGCGCACCGTTTGAGGCATTTCGAGGGGCCCTCACCGGAACGATTCTTCAAGTGGTGCCCCATCGCCTGATCGTCCAATCGTGGCGTTCAACCAACTTTTATGGACGCGACCTCGACTCCACACTCGTGCTGTCATTTTGGACCGACCAGGGCGGCGGCAGAATCGAACTCGCCCACGTCAACATCGCCGACAGCGACTTCGCCGGCGTCTCCGAAGGATGGTTCAAATACTATTGGATTCCCTGGCGTGCCTATCTCGATCGTACCTCGAGGAAGCCACCCGATTCCGGCTGACCGTTTCCCCGACTGGAGAGCGGAGCGGAGCCGAGTGGGCCACGAGTTCAGAGGGCCGCCGGCGGCCGGTGGGGAAACAGCGGGCCTGGGCTAAGTGCATGCGATATGTGAATTTCATGATTGCAATCGTGGTTACCGTCGGCGGTCTTGCTCCGGCGGGAGGCGCCACGGCCCTGCCGACTAAAGCGGCGCCCGAAGTGCGGGTCGAGAGCGGCGTTCTATCCGGTCTCGATGAGGGTTCGGTCCATGCCTTTCTCGGCATCCCGTACGCCGCGCCAGCCGTGGGTGCCCTGCGGTGGCATGTTCCGCAGCCGCCCGCGTCATGGACGGGTACGTTGGCTGCCGATCATTTTTCAGCCTCCTGTATGCAGCGCCCTCAATCCGGGGGACCGTGGACGTCTGAGTATAGGATCAATGGACCAATTAGCGAGGACTGCCTGACCATCAATATCTGGACACCGGCCAAGACTGGTAGCGAGCGCCTCGCGGCGATGGTGTGGATACACGGCGGGTCTTTCAAAACCGGATCCGGCTCGGTGCGGATCTACGACGGCCGCAAGCTCGCCGCGCGCGGAATCATCGTCGCGACGCTGAATTATCGTCTGGGCGTCTTGGGATTCCTCGCGCATCCGCAATTGACTGCCGAGTCGGAGCAGCACGTCTCGGGTAACTACGGCATCATGGATATCATCGCGGCGCTCAAGTGGCTGCAGCGAAATATCGCCGCCTTTGGCGGCGATCCGCAGCGCGTGACGATCGCCGGCCAGTCGGCTGGTGCCTTTGCCGCAGATATCCTCGAAGCCTCACCCGCAGCCCGCGGATTGTTTCACGGAGTCATCGCCGAGAGTGGCTCCGCCGGGCGTGACGTCCACTGGCGCAGCCTGAGTGACGCGGAGGAACGCGGTGAGCACTATCTGCAAGCGCTGTCTTCACCCTCGATCGACGCGCTGCGCCAGGTGCCGGCGACTCGGTTGTACGCGCCGGAGCGAAGTGGCGACGCTGCGCCCGATCGCAATTTCCCGCCCATCGCGGACGGCGTGACGCTGCCGGGCCAAGGCGATGCGGAGTCCGTCGCCAATCTTTCCGACATCCCCGCGCTCACCGGTTTCGACGCCGATGAACACGGCTCCTTTCACGCGTCGATGAGTATCGCGGGGCGACTGTCCGCGAGCAAACGAGCCCGCACCACACTGCTCGAGTGGGGGCGCCGGCGAGCGGCGCGCAGTCAGACATCGTTGTACCTGTATTTATACGATCACGTTGAGCCGGGACCGGAATCAACGCGCTGGGGTGCCTTCCACGGGTCGGAACTGCCCTACGTTTTCGATACTCTCGATGCCGCGCCGGATCGACCCTACACGCCTTTGGATCGCCAGGTTGCGCATCGCATGGGAGGTTATTGGGTCAATTTCGTCAATACCGGAAATCCCAACGGGCCCGGATTGCCGCATTGGCCAGCCTTTGATGCGGCTGCACCGGCTGTCATGGAAATCGGCGACCGCTATGCAATCCGGCGCTAGGCGCACGCGCCGCCCCATCGCCCTACCCCGCTTCATTGCTCGCCGCGCAACCCCGTCAACGCTAAGTCCAGTGCTCCCGTGAAGTCCAGGTACGCGAACACCGGCAGCAGCACCAGCGATAAAACGGCGCAAATCCGCACGAACCACGCCAAGGTCGTCGAGCGGCAGTTCCCCGCACATTGATAGGTGGCCACCGTCACGTAGACGCTGAATACCAGCCCGAAAACCACGTAGCTGCGCCGCGCTGCTTCGCCGCCCGGCAGAAGCAGGCCGAGCGCACTCACGATCAGCGATCCCCCGAGCCCGTAGAGCCAAATCACTTTGGATAGCGAGGTTTTCCCCCGCAGCGGATCCCTGATCCCGGCCCACAAACTCATGATGTGTCCTCCATTGGCGGCGCCGCAACTTCCATGGTGTGCTCGCCTGTCCATCTCAGTCAATCGACGTCCAGCGGATTGCGCGCCGATTCCCGGTCGCACGGCCGGTCCCACAAACTTCAATGTTGAGCGGCGAGCAAATCCGCTAGCTTCTCGGCGATCATGATGGTGGGCGCGTTGGTGTTGCCGCCGATGAGCCGCGGCATGACCGAAGCATCCGCGATCCGCAAGCCTTCAACACCCCTCACCCGCAGTTGGCAATCAACGACGGACGAGGAATCGGCGCCCATGCGGCATGATCCGACCGGGTGATAGATCGTCTCCGCTTTGCGCCTGAGCACTTCTTTTAGGCCCGGGCGCGATGTGACCGCTTCACCCGGATAGATTTCCGCACCGCGAAACGGCGCGAAAGCGGCGGCGTGCAGAATCTCACGCGATAAGCGCATGCCTTCCAGCAAGACCTCGAGGTCCTTCGGTTCGCTCAGGTAGCGCGCGAAGATCCGTGGCGGATCCTCGGGCCGGTCGGATCGCAGCGACACATGGCCCCGACTCAAGGGGCGCAGCGCGCAGGCGTGCACCGTGTACCCATGGCCGCTCAGCCGATGGCGGCCGTGGTCGTCGAGCTGCGCCGGCACGAAGTGGAATTGAATGTCGGGGCGCCGGTCCGGCGCCAGGCGACTTCGTACGAAACCGCCCGCTTCCGCAATGTTGCTGACTCCGGGACCGGAGCGCGTCAATAGATATCGCCCGGCGACGATCAATTCCTGCAGGAAATTGAAGTCGTAACTGACCTTCTGCGTGCACTTGCTGAGCGTGCAGAAGTCGAGGTGATCTTGCAAATTGCGTCCCACCTGCGGACTTTCGGCCACCGTTCTAATTCCCAGAGCATTCAGTTCGACCGGCCTTCCAATCCCCGAGAGCATGAGCAGCTGCGGCGACGCAATCGCGCCGGCCGCCAGGACCACCTCACGTTCCGCGCGGACGCGATGCAACGTGCCGCGCGATTGGTACTCGACGCCGACGGCGCGACTGCCCTGAAACAAGACTCGGTGGGACAGACAGCGGGTAAGGATCTTAAGATTGACCCGCCGGGATGCCGGCCGCAGATACCCGACGGCCGCGCTGCATCGCCGGCCGCGGCGCTGGGTGACTTGATAGAACCCCACCCCGTCCTGAACGGGTCCGTTGAAGTCCGAATTGCGCGGAAGACCGCACTCTGCCGCAGCCTCGACGAAAACCGCGCTCAACGGATTGCGGAACCTCAAGTCCTCGACCGAGAGCGGCCCGCCGACACCGTGATGTTCGCTTGCGCCGCGGGCCTGGTCCTCAGCCACGCGAAAATAGGGCAGCACGCTTGCGTAGTCCCATCCGTCGGCGCCGAGCGCAGCCCATTCGTCATAGTCGAGCGGGTGCCCGCGTGTATAACACATCGCGTTGATCGAGCTGCTGCCACCGAGCACCCGGCCGCGCGGCCAGTAAAGTTTCCGGCCCAATAGTTCAGGCTCGGGTTCGGTGTAGTAATCCCAGTTGATCCGCCGATTTCCAACCAGCCGGGCTATCCCCGCAGGCATATGGATGAATGGATTCGAATCCGCGCCACCGGCCTCGATCAGCAGGACTCTGTCGGCGGGTTGCGCCGAAAGGCGATTGGCCAGCACGCAACCCGCGGAGCCGGCGCCGACGATGACGTAGTCGTACACCGGATCAGTCATGCGCGCTCTCGCGGATCGCCCCGGGCAGGCTCTTTGTCCGCGAGCATTGACTGCATGAAGCGTGTTTCACGCTCTCGGATGACTTTCAGCAGGCGTTCGGCGCCATGCATTCGGCGGAAAGCCTCGTACCCGCGCTCGAGAAAATCTTGTAGAGCGCCGAAGCCCGCCGCATGGGCCGGTACGTGCGCCGCCTTCAGCAGCGGTCCGAGCCACACCCGGCGCACGTTGCGATCGAGATCCTCGCCAACGCTGACGATCAGATCGATTTGTCGAGTGCGCGACGCTTGATCGTCCACGGCGCGATACGCGGCCGCATATGTTACCTCGGTCACCGAAGCCGCGCCCAGCGCGCGCACCATGGCATGGTCGAGTTCGAGCGTCAGCACGTCGAGTTCGATGGCCTGTCCGAGCACCTTCATCGCGGCGGCGGGCAGCGCTCGCTTGAGGTGACGCCAAGCGCGCGCCAAGTCCCTGTCTCGGTGGCTGAACTCCTGGGGTCCGTACAAATCGCTCAGGAAAAACTCGACGGCCGGCGAGTAGCGGGGATCTTCATGAAAATCTTGATACGTTCTCGCCAGTCGCGCGGTCTGCCAGCTTTGCAGTTCGCGCAGCCGTACGACGAAATCGGCCGCACGGCATGAAGAGGCATCGAGCGCTCGCTTGCGGGTCAGCAACTCATCCAGCGGGTCGCCGGCACTCATCCGATGTGTTCCGGCAGCAGCGACGCGATGACGCAGTCGAGCGCGCGGCGCGAGCGCAACATACCGAGATGGCCGATGCCGCGCAGTTCGTGCATTTCCGCTCCTTGCAGGCGCGCGCTGCCTGCGGGTACCACCAGGTTGTCCTCCCTGCTGTAGATGCTCGCCATGGGTACCGTGAATCGGCCCTCTTGCGCCGTATTCAAGGTGCGCAGCCAGGGCGACGCGTCCGACATTTGCCTGGTGTTGGGCCACGGTTGGCCGCGCGCCAAAGCGGTTCCATGATGGGGAGAGGCAATAGTGACGATGCGCCGGATGACGCCCGCGCCGAGGTCTCGCAACAGCGCCCGTGCGATCAGCCCACCCATGCTGTGCGCGATGATCACCACGCGCTCGCCGTTGCAACGACTTTGCAGCGCCAATAGGCCGGGCGCGACGCGACGGGCCTGCGCCTCGATGTCCGCCAGCAGCGGCTCGACATCGGGGGCTTCGATCGGTCCAAAGCCTGCCGCGTGCAATCGCCTCTGCAAGGCGTTCCACACCCGCCCGTTGCACAAAAAGCCGTGCAGCAGCAGCACCGGGCGCGAAGGACGCGCGGCCGGCTGCGGTGCGCGGCATCGCGATTGCGCTGCGGCGCTCATCGCCAGAACAGCCGCCGTGAACCCGGTGATTTCGCTCAACAGCGCGCGCCATGTCTCGCGGCTGCTCCATCGGTCCGCGACGCCCTTTGCCGCGGCCTTTGCGGTCGCGAAGGAGTGCAAAACGCATGCAACCGGCATTGCGAGCAGCATCCCGAGCGCCATTGAGGCTGCGGCCGGCAGCGGCCAATGAAATGTCCGTGACAGCAAGGCGCCCGATGCGGCCGCAAGCGCCAGTGCGAGGCCGAGGATGCACCGCCAAAGGCGCGCCGCCATGTGGGCAATTATCCTGCGATTCCCGGCGTTCGCAGCATGCGCTCGATCCGCTCCAACGCGCGGTCAAGGCGTCGCGCCGTCTGCCGCACCCGGTGCGAGGTCTTGGTCACCGCCGGCAGCGAGCGGTTGCGGTCGCGCAGCACTTTGATATTCAATCGAAGGCCGCGCCGCTCGAGCAGTGGTGCGATGACATCGGCCTGCGCCAGCAGGTCGCGCCGCGTGCGCCGGTAGGCATGCTCAGCGAGGCCCAGGCGCTCGGCATAACGGAACACATTCGCAAAGAATAGCCGCTCGTCGTGGCGGTCCGGCTCGAGCAGCAGCGTATCGGCCGCCGGGAACCGAGCAGCGTAGGTCGCCATCCCCACCTTCATGCGCGAATAGACGAGCGCCCGAAATGTCTGTCCCAGGATCGCAGGCAATCCTTCATCCGCCAGATTGATGGGCCGTCGAGCGCGCGAGGCGTCGAAGGACACGATGGGATTGATGCAGATCACGAAATTGCATTTCTCCTCTAAAGCAAGCGACGCATGCATCGTGCGGATCAAAGCGCCGTCGACAAAGTGCTCGCCATCGATCTCGACGGCGGGATACAACCCGGGGAGCGCACTGCTCGCAAGCAGCGCGCGGGAGATCGGCACGCGTTGATGGCCGGGACCACCGAAAGACTCGGACGCGCCGGTATTCAGGTTCGTCGCCACCACATACAGGCGCGCCCGCAATTTTCGGAAGTCGTCCGTATGGCCCTCTGAATTGAACAGCAGACGCAAATAATCCTGCAGCGGTTCGTTGTCGAAAAGAGCCGTCGGCAGCAGGCGTCCCAAAGGGCCGATGCCCGCCTCCCACACGCCGCGGCCGGGGTTCCGTACGCACCGCCGCGCGATCCGCGCCAGCACGTCGGGCAGTCGGCTCAAGCGGCGCGCATACTCGCCGAACGCCGGCCGTAAAAGTATGGCGGGCGAGAACGGAAACCGTATCGAATCGTCATACAGGAACATCGCGCACATGGCGGCGGTATCGAAACCGCTGGCAAGAGCCGCGGCAATCAGCGACCCGGAACTGACGCCCACGTAGACGTCGAACTCCGTCAATTTCCGGCCTTCGATCGCTTCGCTCAGCGCATGCAACGCGCCAAGTTGATAAAAAAAGCCCAGCGGTCCGCCGCCCGCCAGCGCGATGGCCAGCTTCGCGCGGCCCGCCCGGCGTCGCGCGGCGGGCTCAATGGTCAACATCGGGCGCTAGTGCGTCCGCGAATGCACCGACCCGTTCCTGCGTGCGGCGCGCATCCGCGGCATGGCCTTGCGCGAGCGCGCGAGCTTGTCGATGTTGGCGTTCAGTGCATCGACTCGTTTGCTGAGCGATTGCACCTCGCCGGCGCTCGGCACGCCGAGCTGCGTGAGGGCGCCGTGTACGCGCGCCCGAAAAATCTTTTCGAGATTTTCGAACGCGTCCGCCGCTTCGCCGCGCACTTTGCCCATGCGCGAATTGAGAGTCTCCTGCACGCCGCTCAGCGCGCCGCGCAGAGCTTTTGCAGCGGCTTGCTGGGTGTCTGCCTGCACCTGCGCCCCCTCGGCGATCAATTCCTCGAGCAGCTTCGGCGCCCCGTGTTGAGCCCTCGATACGGCGCCGAGTCCCGCGAGCCATACCTGATGCAGCATGTTGAGTAGTTGCCCCTGCATGTCGTTCGCGCGGGTTTGCGCGCGTTTCGTCGATGTCTTCTTCGCTGCCATATGCTTCCCCTCATGCCTCGCGGCCTGCGCCGCCTATGCGTATTTGCCCTTAATGGAATTTCGAATCAACGTGAGTAACATAAATGCGAGAGCGGGTCGATGGCGATTCGTAGTTCCCACTATAAGAGCGTACAAATGCGTGCAGCAACGCCGAGAGGCGCCTCAAAGGCTCGATTCGGCAAGGCCTTTGCGGGAAACGGTCTCGAGGATCGCTGGGCGAGATTGCACAAAGGCGATCGGGAGCCGTACCCGAACGCGGCGCGGGTCATGCGCCTCGCGAAGCAGCATGCCAAATTTGCCGAGTGGGTCGATGCCCGCGGCGGCGCCGGCGAGGTCGCAGGCGGTGTGCAGCAAGCATGGAGGCGCTTTCATACCGGACACTTCGCCGATGCGATCGCCTCCGGCGGCAAGCTGGGCGCACTGGGCGCCACGGTCGCCAACAAGGCGGCCGCCATCCATTCGTTGGAGGTCGCCAGCGGCGAGGCGGGGCCACTGCTGGACGCCGCCATCGCACGCGGCCAACGGGCGGTGGAGCTGCTGCCCGATGACGCCAATGCGCATTACATGCTCGCGCTTGCGCTCGGCCGGCACAGTCAACGAATCTCGATCGTGAAAGCCCTCGCGGATGGCATCGCGACGCGGGTGCGCACCCACCTCGACACCGCGCTGCGTCTCGAGCCGCGGCACGCCGAAGCCCACATTGCACTCGGTTTGTATCACGCGGAAATTGTCGCAAAGATCGGCTCGCTGCTCGCCGGCATTACCTATCAGGCGTCCCGCGAAGCCGCGATCGATCACTTCCGGCGGGCCATTACGCTCACCCCCGGCTCGGCGATTGCGCAGATCGAATACGCCAACGGCCTGTTGCTGGTGGATGCGGATAAGTACCGCGAACAGGCGGACGAGCTGTACGCTCGAGCGGCCAACCTTGAGCCAGCCGACGCGATGGAGCAACTCGATGTCGAGCGCGCGCAGCGCTACCTACGCTGAGGCGATCGAGCAAGGGGCGGCCCAGTGGACGGCAACCTCAATCGGCGAGCGATCCGCCGCCCAGCAATACGAGAAAGACCAGACGGTCGAACTCCGTTTGAATGATCGAAACGAGTTCGCCCGGTTCCGGGATCAAGCGCCGATCCGCGATCACACCGAATTGCACCTCCCCGTTATAGGTGAACATGCTCACCCCCGCGCCGATGCTGCCGGTTTGCGGTACCCAAAATAGAATTTGCGAGATCGGGGCGCCCCCGAGGTGCATCGGGCGACCCGGTCCGCGCACATTCGAGGCGACAAGACTTGCTTTGGCGCTGAACCACGCGATCGCGGGATCCTCCACCGCCTCGGGCAAACTGCCGATCAAGGATAAAAGCCCGTACGTGACCAATGCCTCCGGCGAACCTTTCAACCCCTCCATGGTGCCGTGCACTGCATACAGTCTTTGCAGCGGGTGTCGGATGCCAATGGGCAATTCGACGAACGCGAGCCCGAAGCGATTGCCGAGATCGAGCGGCGCACCATCGCCCGAACGCAGATTGACGGGGACGGCTGCCCGGATCGTCACACCCGCGGTGCGTTCCCCGGCGGCGTCAAGATAGCGGCCGAGGGCGCCGGCGAGCGTGGCGACCAGCACATCGTTGATCGTGCATCCGAGCACCCGCCCCACCGTTCGAACCTCTTCCAGCGCAAGCGGCTCGCCCCACGCGACGCGTTTGACGCCGGTAAGCGGGTGTTTAAGCCGGGTTACCGGATCGTCCGCAAGCAGTACGCCGAGGCGCGCTATCTCGCCCGCAATGCCGACTGCTGCGCGCGTTGCCGTGGCCGCCTCGGTCGGATGCAGAGTGTAATGGACGCCTTTTTCGAAGAGATCGGCGAACTCGCGCAGCGATTGTGTAAGTAAGCCCGGAGCCGAATTCGTGCGGGCCGCTGCCGCGTCGGTGTCCGATAAAGGCAGTGCGCCGCCCCTCCCCCCTGGTGCGTCGTCGGCCAGGGCGCCGAGCACGTGCATCAGCGCGACGCCGTCCGCGTAGCAATGGTGGATCCGAACGATCAATGCGCTGCCGCCCTGGTAGCGCTCGATGAGATGGAAAGTCCAGAGCGGCCGACCGGTATTGAGCGGCGTGCTCGCGAGCTCGCCCGCCAATGCCTCCAGCTCAACTTTGCCGGCGGGCGCAGGCAAGGCGATTCGCAGCACGTGATCCTCGAGCTTGAATTCCTTGTCGCGTTGCCATTGGCCGCCAAGCGCGTTCGCGACCGGCACGCAGCGGAAGCGCTCGAATGCCAAGAATCGTTGGCTTACCAGCTGACGCAACGCGGCAAGGCGCAATCGCCCACGAAGGATCAGCAGCCCCATCACGACCATGGGGTTCGTCGGCCGCTCCATTCGCAGCCAGGCCCGGTCGACGCCCGACATGTTCTCGGCCATGGTCATAGCTATCACTGTCGCTCAATTCAGAGGTTTTTGGACCCCTCGGTTTACCACTATATGGACGATGACTTGTTCGGTGTAGCGTGTTTTGTCATCCACGCCGGATGGGGGTTGCAGGATGGGATATTTCGTCACCGGCGGCACCGGCTTCATCGGTCGGCATCTTGTGGTCGAGCTCGCTGGGCGCGGCGAGCCCATTTGGGTCTTGGTGAGGCCGGAATCGCGCGCTAAATTCGACCACCTGGTGCGGGACTGCGGCAGGGGCGGCAAGCTGCTGGTGCCGGTGAGCGGCGATTTGACGCAGCCCCTGCTCGGCGTATCGGCACCCGACCGGGGTGCCATGTCGGGCCGCATCGACCATTTCTTCCATCTCGGCGCCTTGTACGATTTGAATGCCGCGGACGCGGATCTCGTGGGCGCCAACGTGCTCGGAACCCGCCATGCACTCGACCTGGCGCACCAGATCCCGGCGGCCTGTTTCCACCTCTTCAGCTCCATCGCGGTCGCGGGTCGCTACCGCGGCACGTTCACCGAACGGATGTTCGACGAAGCCGAAGGGCTCGATCTGCCCTACTTTAGGACTAAGCACGAGTCCGAAGCCCTCGTTCGCACGAGCTGCCGGGTTCCTTGGCGCATCTATCGGCCGGGAATGGTCGGCGGCCATTCACGCACCGGAGTCATGGATAAGATCGACGGTCCCTATTACCTCTTCAAGGCGATTCAGACATTGCGCGATTCGCTGCCGCGCTGGGTGCCGCTGCCGGGCATCGAAGGCGGGCATGTCAACCTGGTGCCGGTCGACTTCGTCGCGGCGGCGGCGGTCCACCTTGCGCACGCGCCGGATCAGGACGGCCAATGCTTTCACCTCACGGACCCGCAGAATCATCGCGTGGGTGACGTGCTGAACCTGTTCGCGCGGGCGGCGCACGCTCCGATGATGGCGCTGCGATTCGAATCCGGCCTGTGGGGCTCCGTGTCGAACCTGATGCGGCCGCTGCGCGAGATGCTGCCGTCGGCCGAACGAATCGCCGGGCGGTTGCTTGACAATCTGGGCATTCCCCGATCGATCCTGGGACTCCTCAATAATCCAACCACCTTCGATGCCGCACAAGCCCAGGCGCTGCTGGAACCTGCGGGGATTCGGGTACCACCCCTGGACACGTATGCATGGCGCCTGTGGGACTATTGGGAACGCTGCCTCGATCCCGGTTTGCACACCGCCGCCTCCTTACACCGGTGCGTCAAGGGCAAGACGGTTCTCGTGACGGGCGGCTCATCGGGGATCGGGCGGGCCACGGCATTGCGCCTCGCGGAAGCCGGCGCGCGGCTGCTCATCGTGGCGCGAGACGAGCAGAAGTTGGCGAGCGTACGCGCCGAAATCGAGACGCGCGGCGGCACGGTCACCACCTATGGCTGCGACATCGGCGACGCGCGAAGCGTGCGACAGCCTCATCCAGCGGCTGCTGGCCGAGCATGGGCACGTGGATATCCTGATCAACAACGCCGGCCGATCGATCCGGCGTGGAATCGACCAAACCTATGAGCGGCTGCATGATTACGAGCGATTGATGCGCATCAATTACTTTGCGGCCGTACGCATGACGCTGGGTCTTCTGCCCGCAATGGTTCAAATCGGGTCGGGACACGTCATCAATATTTCCTCGATCGGCGTATTGACGAATGCTCCTCGCTTTGCGGCCTACAATGCGTCCAAAGCCGCCCTGGAAGCGTTTTCACGATGTGCAGCGACCGAGTTTGCCGCGCGCGGCATTCGCTTCACCGTGGTCAACATGCCGTTGGTTCGCACGCCGATGGTGGCGCCGACGAAAATGTATGAGCGCTTCGACTTGATGTCGCCCGAGCAGGCAGCCGAGAGAGTGTGCGCGGCGATCATCGATCATCCGGAGCGCCTCGCAACGCCCCTCGGTATATTCGCGCAGCTGGTGGAGCTATTCGCGCCCAAGATCGGCCGGGCCATCATGAGCGAGGGCTATAGAATGTTTCCGGATTCCGAGGCCGCGGGCGGCGCGCCCTCAACCGTCGCACAGGCGTCGGGCGAAATCGGCGCTTTTGCGTCGATTACGCGCGGCATTCATTGGTAGCCTCACCGGTCAGGCGGCGCGCGTTGATTCCTCGCGCATCAACTCGCGCCTGAGAATCTTGCCGACGTTGCTTTTCGGCAGCGACTGGCGGAACTCCAGGAACTTCGGCCGTTTGTACGCGGTGAGCCGCGCACTGAAATGCCGGTGCAGTTCCTCGACCGTGACCGACCTGCTCTCGCGCACCACGACGAATACCTTGACGACCTGTCCGGAATGCGGGTCCGGAACACCGATGCATCCGCATTCGAGCACCGCCGGATGCTCGGCGCCTACGCTTTCGATTTCGTTCGGAAACACCTTGAAGCCGGATACGATGATCATGTCTTTCTTGCGATCCACGATGCGCAGAAAGCCCTCGGCGTCCATGGTCGCGATATCGCCGGTGCGCAGCCAACCATCCGCCGAAATGACCTCCGCGGTATCGGCCTCGCGGTTCCAATATCCACGCATGACCTGTGGACCACGGACACACAACTCACCCGGCTCGCCAATCGGCACCTCGCTCTGGCCTTCGCGGATGCTGATTTCCGTTGAAGGCACCGGAAGACCCACGGTGCCGACCCGCGGAGCCGCGGCCAGGTTCCCCGCGACAACCGGCGACGCTTCGGTGAGACCATATCCCTCGGCGAGCGGGCGCCCCGTGACGGCGCGCCATTTCTCCGCGGTGCTGGGTTGCAGCGGCATGCCGCCGGCCACGCCGAGTTTCAAGCGTGAAAGATCCAGACGCGCGAATCCCGGGTGATTCAACAGCGCCCTGAAGAGCGTGTCGACGCCGGTGATCATCGTCATGGGCCATTTGCGAAGCTCGTGCACGAATCCAGGTATATCGCGCGGGTCGGTGATGAGTACGTTGAGTCCGCCTTGATGCATGAACAGGAGGCAATCGCAGGTGAGACAGAACACGTGGTACAGGGGCAGCGGAGTAATCATCACGTCTCGGCCCGGCGCGAGAATATCTTTCCAAAATGCGGCCATTTGCATCAAATTGGCCACCATGTTCCGATGCGTCAACATCGCGCCTTTGGCGACGCCGGTGGTACCGCCGGTGTACTGAAGAAATGCGATGTCCTCGGCGCCGACCGCGCGATGCGGCAGCCCGAGCTGCGCGCCTCGCGACAAAGCGGCGCGAAAGCCCAGGGCGCCGGGGAGGTTGTACGGCGGTACGAGATGCCGGATGCGGCGCACGACGAAGTTCACCACGGTTCGCTTGGGGAACCCTGCTAGATCACCAATGCCGGTGATCACGATGTGCTCGATGGACGAATCGTGAATCACCTCCGCGAGCACGTGAGCATAGTTTTCGGCGATGACGATACAGCGCGCTCCGGAGTCGACCAACTGATGACGCAACTCCCGCGGCGTGTACAGCGGATTGGTATTCACCACGGCAAGACCGGCTCGCAGCACGCCAAACAAAGCCACCGGATATTGCAATAGATTCGGCATCATGAGAGCGACGCGATCGCCCTTCGCCAAGCCGAGTCCGACCAGATACGCGGCGAACTCGCGCGACAAGCGCTCCAGGTCTCGAAACGTCAGCGTAACTCCCAGATTATGATAGGCCGGCCGCTCAGCAAAGCGCCGGCAGCTCCCCTCGAGCAAAGCTACCAGCGAGGGATATGCATCGGGGTCGATTTGCGCAGGCGTTCCCTCCGGATAGGAGCTGAGCCATATTTTCTCCATATTTCCTCTCCCCCGAGAATCCATCACGAGATCGAATAATCGCTCTCCGGCGCCGCCAGTGAATTCGTACTTTCGCGTAGCGGGCGTGGCCCCCGCCCGGGCGCGCAAAGATCCCGCGGTGGAGATGGGGTCAAGCCTGAGCGGGGCAGCAAGTGCCTGATTTGAATGGTGGTGAGAGAGGGACTCGAACCCTCGACCTCGGCATTATAAGTGCAGTGCGTCAGAAGTTAGTCTAGTATTTTCAATATCTTACCGCGTGGCGCCCGTTGCAATTAGCACCACGAAGCATAACGAAGCGGCACTGAGTCACGCAGAACTCACGCAAAAATTACTGCCGCGTTCATGCGCGCGCATTGGCGCTCAGGCCGCTCTGGTGGTATTTTCTACCACCGGGATTCTTAGGGGCAACTGTGAGCAAAGCTGTCAAGAAAGCGATCTCTTTACCAGCGGACCTTGCCGCCGAAGTCGAGGCCATTGCACGCGATGAGAACAAATCATTGAGCGCCGTGGTGCAGGACGCGCTGCGCGCCCTGAAGCGATCGCGATTGCGCGGCGAGTTTCGCGAACTGCAAGGCTACTGGTCCAATCGTGCTCGGGCTGCAGGCATCCTGTCCGAGCGGGACCTTGAGCGCTTACTCCGTCGTTGAAGGCGGTCTTCGACACCAACATCTTCGTTTCCGCGTTCGCAATCCCCGGCGGACGCGCTGAACGTGCTATCGACTTGGTCATCGACGCTCGGGTCAATCTCTGCCTATCCAAAGAGATCATTCACGAAGTGTTGGGCGTATTGGCACAAAAATTCTCAAAAGGACCGGAAGAGCTGGCCAGAACAGCAGTATTTTTATCTGAATTGGCTGAACTAGTCGTTCCTCGCAAGAAATTGGCGATCCTCAACGACGGGTCTGACAACCGCATTCTCGAGTGCGCAGTGACGGGGCACGCTGACATTATAGTAACTGGCGATCGGGCAATGCTGGATCTCAGGAAATATCAGGAGATCCGCATACTCTCGCTCCGCCAATTTCTGGATGAAATCTCTATTCCGGATCCGTAAGCGGCTGTCCTCCGCCAACATTGGATTCAACGGTCGATATGGCTTTGATCCTCATCAGTGCGCATTGCGGCAAGATTGGTCGTTGCTGATGGTCTCTTGAATCCTGATCCAGTTGATCGGCGAGACACTTCGCTGGTGGCGGCTCGCGTTTCGCTCTAGGCGGAAACGACACGCGAAACACCTTCCTTCGAGTTAGCATGAGTCTCCACTGAATCTTGGACGAGAAGGATGAGCGCCCCTCCAGCGAAGTATCCTCCGCCTGCTTTCCCTCCGCTCACGGCGGCATCCGCGTGGGCGCCGTTTCGCAATCGCACATTCGCGGTGATTTGGACCGCGACCGTGGTCTCGAACATCGGCGGCTGGATGTACAACGTCGCCTCGGGGTGGCTCATGACGAGCCTCAACCCGGACCCGTTCATCGTCTCCATGGTGCAGGTAGTCAACAGCCTGCCAATGTTTCTGTTCGCGATTCCGGCGGGTGCCCTTGCGGACATCGTGGACCGGCGCCGCCTTTTGATCTTCGGCGAGTCCGCGATCATGATCACCTCGACCGCCTTCGCCGCGCTCGTTTGGCTTCACCTCATCACACCGGTCAGCCTGTTGGTATTCGGCTTCATCGTGACCGTGGGCTCAGCCATCACGGCCCCAGGGTGGCAGGCGGTGGTGCCGGACCTCGTGCCGAAACCGGATCTGCCGGCCGCCGTTGCGGCAAACAGCGTGGGCATCAACGTGAGCCGCGCCGTCGGTCCGGCAATCGGCGGTTTCCTCGTCGGGGCGATCGGAATTGCGGCACCGTTCTGGCTCAATGCGTTCAGTAACTTGGGCGTCATCGTGGCCCTCGTGCGGTGGCGCTTGCCGAAAAACAAAAGCGGCACGCCCCTGCCACCCGAGCGTTTCGGTAATGCCATGCGCACGGGTCTTCGGCACGCGCGATACAATCCGAACCTCAGCGCGACTCTGATCCGGGCGACTGCATTCTTCGTCTTTGCCAGCGCTTACTGGGCGCTATTGCCACTGGTCACACGCAGCCAGATTGCCGGGGGCCCTGCGCTGTACGGGTCATTGCTCGGCACCATCGGGACCTCGGCTGTGGGCGGTGCATTCCTGCTGCGATGGCTCAGAGAGAAGTTGGGTGCAGATCGGCTCGTCTCGATCGCTACGCTGGCAAGCGCGGTGGCGACGGGGTTGTTTGCGCTTGCCCACGATCCCACAACCGCGGTTGCGGCTAGTCTCATCGCGGGTGCGTCGTGGATCTCCGCCGTAGCAAGCCTCAATGTATCCGCACAGATTGCATTGCCGGAATGGGTCCGCGGCCGAGGCCTCGCGGTATACGTGACTGTAATGTTCGGTGCGCTGACGATTGGGAGCGCGATCTGGGGCGAGCTTGCGGCCGTGGTCGGCTTGACCGCCGCTCTTCTCACCGCAGCGGTGGGTGCGATCATCGCGATTCCGCTCACGCGGGCGTGGAAGGTTCAGACGGGCGCGGTGGACGATCTGTCGCCCTCGATGCACTGGCCGGCCCCGATCACGACCAGTGCGATAGAGCCTGACCGTGGACCCGTACTGGTGACAGTTGAATACCACATCGATCCGAAGAACCGCGAGCCGTTTCTGCACGCGCTCGGGCGCAGCGCACGCGTGCGTCGTCGAGACGGCGCTTATGACTGGGGTATATTCGAAGATCCTGCGAAGGAAGGCCGTTTCATCGAGACCTTTTTGACGGATTCCTGGCTGGATCATCTCCGGCAGCACCAGCGCGTGACGAAGGCCGATCGCATCATCGAACAGGTCGTTCGACGCTTTCAAGTCGGCGACGGGCCAAAGACCACTCATTTGATCGGCGCACAGCCGCGGCGCTAAAACGCCAACCCGAAGCAGATTCACAGCGACCGCCGGGGATTGCCGGCCGGTTGGGTTCCGGGCTCGACTCCTAAACTACGAACAGGCAGCGTGTATTCGAGTTGGTGTTTTCAGTTCGACAGCCGCGAGACATGCGCGGTCGCGATCTCAGGTTAGAGTTTCAGCGACGAGCGGCGTTAAGTAACGCGTAAGGCGCGATGGAGCAGACGTACGGACTTCATGACGATTCTGGCGATTGTGGTTAAGGTAGCCCTCGCGATAGGGGTCGTGTGGCTCGGCATTAACGCCTTCTTCTTGGCGCTTGCTGGCCTGGTAAGTGTGTGGCGCGGCCGGTGGTCTGGATCTGGGGTCCGCCGCTCGCAAACGCGCAGGCCGACCGCCGTCGGATTGCGCTACGCTCGCGACGCCATCGATTTCGTCCACTAGCGAATGATTTCATTGCGCAGTGCGTAGGACGTCAAGTCCGCATTGGTCGAAAAATGCATCTTCTCCAAGACCCGCGCGCGGTAGGTGCTCACCGTCTTAACGCTGAGTGACAGCTCTCGTGCAATCTCCGAGACCGATCGGCCGGCGGCAATCTTGCAAAAGATCTGGAATTCTCGCTCTGAAAGAGAAGCATGGGGTGGTTGATCGGTGTCGTGATCCAATTGATCCACCAGCAGTTCCGCAAACGCCGCGCTAACGTAGCGACGTCCGTCGAGCACCGTTCTGACTGCTTTTAGAATCTCTTCCGGCGGACTTTCCTTCGGTAAATACCCCATCGCGCCCGCTTTGAACACGTTGGTGGCATATTGTCGCTCCGGATACCCGCTGACTACGAGCACGCGAACGTCTGGATAACTTGCTTGAATACTGCGAAGAATATCCACGCCGCTCTTATCAGGCATATTGATATCGAGAATGACGAGTTGCCAACCACCGGCGCGTAGCATCTCCAGCGTATCTCGACCCGTCGACGCTTCACCAATCTGCCGAATGCTGTGATCCTGCTCTAGAAACCTCCGAATGCCGGCTCGCACCATGGCATGATCATCAGCGATCAACACGTTTGCCATCCGCATGACGTTAATCCCCCGGCTAACGCACAGATGTCCCTTTCACCGGACATGTATGACTGATGCAATGAATTGTGGCGGATCGTCGCGTGAACACATAACGCCCGTTCATGCCCAGATGTCTGTCAGCGTTCTCCTACGGTTCATTATAACCGGCTCAATCGCGGCTCCGTAGGGGGGGTTAAACTACACCCGTCACGTTATGAGGTGCTCCCTGTATCGCACTGCGGACGGCGCGACTTGGGACCTGGCGAATTGGGATTACTTGAGTGCGAAGCAGCCAAAATGACCCCATTGGTTCGAACAATATGATTGGATTTCGGCGCCGGTAACTCAGACAAACATCGTCAGCGGGCATCGAGTTACGCATTGGACGACTAATAATCCGAAGAAGGGATCAAAGGATGCCAGCGATCAGATCGCGCGCGTCTAAACGCGTGAGCCAGGTCGGTCTCGGCCACTGCCCGCGCCTCCTCCTGGGACAGCAGCAGCTCCAGCGCCCGTTTGAACTCCGGTGCGGGATCTGCGTCGATCAGGTACAGGCGGCGATGTTTCGAGCACTGGCGCGGGATGCGGGTTTGCAATGGGATGTCGGTGGCAATCGTGCTCTTGGTATCCATACGGCCCTCCCTTTGCATTCAGAATAGCGCGGGTACGGCGTGTCTCTGTCGGCGCAAGCAATCGATCGCTGTGAGAATGCGCTGATGGGCCGGCCCGTGGAGGCTTTTATTTGCACCGCACAATGCGCGGGGAATCGGTGACTGCCCGGCGCTTGCCGCCGCCGGACCTCGCGTGCCCGTAGGTCCGCCTGGTCAACTCGTGTCAGTAACTGTCCCACAAACGACCGTGGTCGGTATCGCCAAACGATCATAAGCCGCGATGGTATGCTCACCCTAATAGGCTAGTTGCAGTCGAGGGCTCGCCGCATGTCCGTCACGACCCCACTTGGCGCGCTGACGCTGTTGCCGCGTACTATTTGGGTGCCGATTGCACTGATCGGATTGCTCATCGGCGGCTTATATTGGACCAACGAACAGGCCGTCAAAGCGGTACATGAGCAGGGAGACCATATCGCGTCCCTACTGACTTTTCAGGGCAAGGTTCTGGAGTTTCGCAACGTCGTGGTCGACGCCGAGACCGGGCAGCGGGGATATTTATTGACCAATAACGCCGAGTACCTGCAACCGTACCGGGATTCAATCGAAAGGCTGGTCAATATCCTGCCTGCATTCCGTAGTGCGGCTGCCGCCAGCCCTGAAATGACACAGTTAGTGTCCAACATGGAAATTCTGCAAAGCAAGAAGTTGGCGGAACTTGCCGCTACGATAGCACTCGCTAGCGATGGCAACAGGCCACAGGCGCTGGCGATCGTTCGGCACAACGGCGACCAGCAGGTCATGACGGCTTTTCGTGATGCGGCGGACCGCATTTTGCATCGGATCGCCGATCTAGTTGACGGCGCGCGAAGGTCGCAAGTGCGGAAACTTGGTCCGATCGCACTATATTGGCGTCATCATGGCCATTCTTTCGCTGGCGATGCTGCTACTGGTGCTGCAACTACTCGTTAATCAAGCGAGGCGACAGGCGTTGGTGCAGATCAATGCCGAACAGCATCTAGCTGAGCTGCAAAACATTGTCGACGACCGGTCGCGTGAACTATTCGAGTTGTCCACGTATTTGCAGTCGGTGCAAGAGCGAGAGAAGGCCACGCTTGCACGAAACCTTCATGACGAACTCGGCGGCGTATTGACCGCGGCCAAAATGGACCTGGAGTGGTTACAGTCCAGGTCGGACCGCACTTCGCCTGACATGAAAAAGAAGCTCCGGGAAATAGGACTCTTTCTGGAAAGCGCGATGGATTTGAAACGGCGCGTCATCGAAGACCTACGACCGAGCTTGTTGGATCACTTCGGTTTGGTGAGCGCGATCGGCGCCTATTACGACGATACCTGCAGGAGGGCCGGCCTAAAGTACCAGCCGAGATTGGACGATGCGATCGGTGAGGTGCCGAGCGAAGTCGCAATAGGCATTTTTCGGGTTGCACAAGAAGCTCTGACCAACGTCGTTCGGCACGCCAACGCTACGACCGTCTATCTTGAACTCACCAGCGATCAACACAATTATCTGCTTTCCGTTCGCGACGATGGCGTGGGGCTTGATAACGTGCGCGATGTGGGTTCTCACGGTCTCGCCGGCATGAGACATCGTGTCATGGCGTTGCACGGTCAAGTTAGCATTGATGGCACATCGGGCCGCGGCACGACGATTCGTGCTAATTTTCCGCGTGCTCTCGACGCCACTCCATGATCAAGGGTATTACCAGGTCGAATTGCCTGAACTTGTCCAAGAAGTGATCGGCGCCGGCTTCTCGACAGCGTGCCTCGACGGTCGGCATGCCGTAATTTGTTAGCACGATGATCAACGGCCGTTGTCCTTTGCCGTAGCGTGATCGAGCGTGCTTGACCACCTCAATGCCGGTGCCCTGCTTCAACAGCACATCGACGATTAAAACGTCGAATGCTTCCGCCTCTATGGCAGCTCTTGCGCTGGGCGCGGAATCCACAACGGCTGATACTCGATATTCGCCCGGCGACTCCAACAGGTCCTTGAGGCGGATCTGCACTAGAGGCGAGTCTTCAATAAGCAGAATGCGCGCCTCGCGGAACCGGCGCACCTCTGTACTGCGATGCGTTGCGCCCTGACTCATCAACTAACCCACCACTAATTGCTATACCCGTTAATTAGTTTAGCCGATCCCAGCCTGGCTTAAATAGGTAGCTTCG
>CAWEZY010000005.1:0-73350 GCA_963813755.1 uncultured Gammaproteobacteria bacterium
CTCGCATCCGCTTCGTTCCGGAGAATTGGGCAGGCGTCTACTTCGAATGGATGCGCAACATAAAGGACTGGTGCATCAGCAGGCAGCTGTGGTGGGGCCATCGCATACCGGCGTGGTATGACAGCGAGGGCCGTTGGTACGTCGCGCACAGCGAGGCGGAAGCCCGCGCCGCGCATGGCCTCGATCCGACGGTCGAGTTGCGGCAGGACGAGGACGTGCTCGATACCTGGTTTTCCTCGGCCCTGTGGCCCTTCTCCACCCAGGGATGGCCGAGGCAGACGCACGAGCTGCGCACCTATTACCCGACCTCGGTCTTGGTCACGGGGTTCGACATCATATTCTTCTGGGTCGCCCGCATGATCATGATGGGCCTCAAATTGACCGGTCAAGTGCCGTTTCATGCGGTGTACGTGCACGGCCTGATCCGCGACCACGACGGGCAGAAGATGTCCAAGTCGAAGGGCAACGTGATCGATCCTCTGGACATCGTCGATGGGATCACGCTCGACGATCTGATCGCCAAGCGTACCAGCGGCCTGATGCAGCCTCAGATGCAGCCCGTGATCGAAAAGGCGACGCGCAGGCAATTTCCGCAAGGCATCCCCGCCTTCGGCACCGACGCGCTGCGCTTGACTTTCGCGGCGCTCGCGACCCAGAGCCGCGACCTGCGCTTCGACATGGCGAAGGTCGAGGGCAATCGGAATTTCTGCAACAAGCTGTGGAACGCCGCGCGCTACGTCGTGATGAACGTCGAGGGTCACGACCTCAAACTCAGGCACGAACAGGCCGCGGGCGCCGAATTCAGCCTTGCCGATCGCTGGATCCGCTCGCGGCTCGCGGCGATGCTGCGGAGGGTGGAATCCGGATTCGCCGACTATCGGCTCGATGTGGTCGCCAATGCGCTCTATGAGTTCACCTGGAGCGAATTCTGCGATTGGTACCTGGAGCTGTCCAAGGCGGTCCTGCAATCCGATTCGGCAAGCGAGGCGCAAAGGCGCGGCGCGCGCATTACCTTGATCGGCACGCTCGAAGTGCTGCTGCGCGCGCTGCATCCGCTCGCGCCGTTCATCAGCGAGGAGATATGGCAGCGCGTGCGGATCGATGCCGGCGTGGCCGGCGATTCGATCATGCTCGCGCCATTTCCGACCGCCGGCGGTATCGATGCCGACGCGGGATCCGAGCCCGAGATGCGCTGGGTGATGAATTTCATTCTCGGCATACGGCAGATCCGCGGCGAGATGGACATCACGCCGAGCCGGCGGCTGGACGTGCTTTTGCAAAATGCCGGCCCGACCGATATGGAATACTTGGCGCGCAATCAGTCCTATTTGACGCGCCTCGCCGGCATATCCGCGCCGCGCATCCTTGCGCCGGACCGGGCGGCGCCCATTGCGGCTGTCGCGCTGGTCGGCAAGCTCGAGATATTGGTGCCCATGGCGGGTCTGATCGATCCGCAAGCCGAGATCGAACGATTGACCAAGCGCCAGCGCCGCGCCGGCGCCGAGTTCGATAAACTGCAATCGAAGCTGGCGAACGGCGACTTCGCCAAGAACGCCCCCGCCGAGGTCATCGCCAAGGACCAGCTGCGCCTCGCCGAGCTGCGCAACGAAACCGATCAGTTGGCCGCGCAGATCGCGCGGGTCAGCGCATTGCGCGGCGAATGAATATGACGCCGGTGAACACCGAGTCGATGGCCGCTCCCCGCTCCACGTTGAGCGCGGTCCTCGCTCAGATCAACCGCGTCATCCTGGGCAAGGACGCGCAGATTCGCTTGTGCCTCGCCTGTCTTTTGGCGCGCGGTCATTTGCTGATCGAGGATATCCCGGGGGTGGGCAAGACCACTCTAGCCCATGCCATCGCCAAGACCTTCGGGCTGTCGTTCCAGCGGGTGCAATTCACCAGCGATCTGCTGCCCGCCGACGTGCTGGGCGTGTCCATTTTCGATCGCGAGACCGGCAAGTTCCGCTTCCAGCGCGGCCCGATCTTTGCCGAACTCGTGCTCGCGGATGAGATCAACCGCGCGTCCCCCAAGGCGCAAAGCGCCTTGCTCGAGGCCATGGAGGAGCGGCAGGTGACGCTCGACGGGCAAACCATGCCGCTGCCGGAGCCGTTTTTTGTCGTCGCCACGCAAAACCCGCAGGAGCAGGTCGGCACTTTCCCGCTGCCCGAATCGCAGCTTGATCGCTTCTTGATGCGCGTGCATTTGGGATATCCGGCGGCGGCGGCGGAACGGGAGTTGTTGAGCGGTTTGGACCGGCGCGAACTGGTCAAATCGCTCGGCGCGATCGTCAGAGCGGAGGCATTGCGCACACTTCAGCAGAGCGTTCAGGAGATTCACGTCGCGCCGGCGCTGCTCGACTACGTCCAGGCACTGGTCGCCCACACTCGCAGCGCCGCCGGCTTGAGCATCGGTTTGTCGCCGCGCGCGGCCATCGGATTGTTGCGCGCGGCGCGCGCCTGGGCACTGATCGCCGGGCGCCATGCCGTCATTCCGGAGCACGTGCAAGCGGTGTTCCCCGCCGTGGTCGAGCACCGGTTGGGGGCACGCGATACCGGTCCGGCCTCGGCAAGCCGCCTGCTCGAGGCCGTCCCCGTCCCTTGAGCGATCCGCCGGTGAGCGATTGGCGGCAGGCGGCGATCACGCGATTGCGTGCCTGGACTGCGCGCCGCCACGGCGAGGATGCTTTGCCCGTGACGATCGATCGGCGGCGGATCTATATCCTGCCGACCCGATTCGGTCTCATGCTGGCGGCGCTCATCGTCGCGATGCTGATTGCCGGGCTCAACTACAACAGCAATCTCGGCCTGGCCTTCGCGTTTCTGATGGCAAGTCTGGCGCTGGTCGCCATGCATCATTGTCACCGCAATCTCCTGGGATTGAGCATCGATGTGAATGTCGAAGCCGATGCCTTCGTCGGCGAGGACGCGGCCTTTGAATTCACGCTGCGCAATTCCTCGGCGGTGGATCGCCGCGATATCGAGATAGGTTTGGCCGCCGATGCCGAAGCGCTCAAGAGCGTAGGGGCGAACAGCGACGAGCGCGTCACGGTCACCGCCGCGGCGGCCCGGCGTGGCGTGCTGCGCTTCAGCCAGTTCGAGCTGCGCACGCGTTATCCCTTTGGTTGGTTTCGTGCCTGGACCTATGTCCAAGGATCCCTGTCGGCATTCGTCGCGCCTCAGCCGCAGGGCGAACGCCGGCCGCCGGCCGCCGCCGCGGACGGCAACGTACCGCGCTCCGAGGGGCGCGGCGACGAGGACTTCGCCGGGCTGCGAGCTTATGCTCCCGGGGTGCCGCTGAAGCACATGGCATGGAAAGTGTTGGCGCGCGGCGGCGACGCGGCGGTGCGCGGTTACAGCGGATTGGCGGCGCAGCCCGAATGGCTCGAGTGGTCCGCGCTCGAGGGCCTCGACACCGAGGCTCGCCTGTCGCAGCTGTGCCGCTGGGTGCTGGCCAACGAAGCGGGATATCGGCGCGCCTACGGGCTTAGGATACCGGGCGTCGAGATCAGCCCCGGACGGGGCGCCGCGCACCGCGCCCGCTGCCTGCGCGCGCTGGCGCTGTATCCGTCCGAACCGGCGACGCCCGTGGAGCGGCGACCATGAAGCTCCCGGTCGCCTCGGCCGCACCGGTCACGTACCAGCAGCTCAAATGGCTCTGCGCATGTCTTGCGCTGGCGCTGGTCGCGCACTTGTCCGAGTTGCCGGTTTGGTTGATCGCCGCCGTGTGCGCCGCCGCCGCGATTCGCTTGGGGTTAGCCGCACGCGGGCGAAGCACCCCGGCACGGGCCATTCGCCTTTGCATCGCCGCCGTGTCGATCGCGCTGCTGTTTCTGCAGTACCGCACCTTCAACGGGTTGACTGCCGGAACCGCGCTTCTCGCTTTGATGGCCGGGTTGAAACTGCTCGAGCTGCAATCCCATCGCGATTTTCACATCGTCATTCTGATCATTTATTTCTTGAATCTCGCCGCGCTGTTGCACAGCGAGTCCTTTTGGCTGCTCGGCTACGTGATCGCGGTTTCGTGGCTCGCCGGCTTGGCGTTGATGCGGCTCAGCATTTCGACTCCGCTGCCGGAATGGCGGCCAAGCCTGCATCATGCGGGGCGCATTCTCGCGCAGGCGCTGCCGCTCACACTGATTTTTTGGTTGTTCTTTCCCCGCTTCGACGGCCCGCTCTGGCACATGCCCGAGGAAAAGCAGGGCGCCGGATCCGGTTTGAGCGACAGCATGAGCCCCGGCGACATTTTGGATCTCGCGCAATCCGATGGCATCGCATTTCGCGTGCACTACCTCGACGCGACCCCGCCGTCGCGGGAACGCTACTATCGGGGCCCGGTGCTGCATGATTTCGACGGGCACACATGGCGCCGGACGCATTCGGATCGAACGCCCGCGCCGCCGCTGGTACCGGCAGGAGTCGCGTATCGATACACCTTGAGTCTCGAGCCGCACGCGCACAACTGGTTGTTCGCGCTCGATTGGCCGACACGCTGGGATTCGCCCGACGGCAAGCTCACGAGCGATTACACGTTGATACAGCCCGCGCCGGTATCGCGACCCGCCGACATTTCCGCCGTCTCCTACAGCCAGGTGCGCGCCACGGAGACGTTGGATTCGGCGATGCGCCGGCGAGACACGCGCCTGCCGCCGGGCCGCAATCCGCGAACCATTCTCCTGGCGCAGCAGCTGCGCAGTACGCATCTGGACGACATGGATTTCGCCCGCGCGGTACTCGAGCTGTTTCGCCGGCAGCCGTTTTTTTACACCTTGAGACCGCCGCCCTTGGCGGAGGGTTCGGTCGATGAATTCCTGTTCGAAAGCCGACGCGGATTTTGCGGTCACTACGCTTCCGCCTTCGCAACGCTGATGCGGGCGGCCGGTATTCCGGCCCGCGTCGTCACCGGCTACCAAGGCGGCACATTCAATCGCTATGCCGATTACTGGATCCTGAGGCAAAGCGATGCGCATGCCTGGGACGAAATTTGGATCGAGGGGCGCGGGTGGGTGCGCATCGATCCGACCGCGGCCATCGCGCCCGAGCGCGTTGAGGGCGGCTTAAACGACGCGCTCGCGGCGGACGAGCCGCTCGCCGGCCGCTGGCAGCGGCACAGCCCCTGGACCGCCGACCTGCGGCTGCGCTTCGATGCGCTGGGTCAGCAGTGGCGCAGAGCCATCCTGCAGTTCAATCAGAAATCCCAGGATAATTTGCTGGTTATGCTGCATGTCCCGGAACCGGATGGGCGCAAGCTCGTGATGGTGCTCGCGATCGGATTGACGCTGGCGCTCTCTTGGCTCACCTGGCAGGTGCGCCGGGAGATGCGGCCTCCGGTAAAAGATCCCCTGGTCCGCGCCTACGGGCGCCTGTGCCGCAAAATGGCGCACATCGGCATTCCGCGCCAGCTTCACGAGGGAGCCGAAGCCTACGCCGAACGGGCCGCGGCGCGCCGTCCCGATATCGCCGCCGCGCTCAGCCTCCTGTGCCGCCATTACACCGAGTTGCGCTATGGCCCGCGGGATACATCGGAGAGCGCGCCGGGCAACGGCGATCGCCTCTTCATATCCGGCGTGCGCGCATTTCGACCGCGAGCCGGTTAGGCAAACATCGGTCGGTGGGCTAGAGTAGCCGTGCCCATGAAATCCCGGATTCCCGGTCTGCGGCCGGCTCGACCACGTGGATCGCATTCGCGAGCTCGTGGCCGATTCCGGTTCAGGCCGCGAGATTTTCGCGGGTCTTCATGAATTCGATTTCCGGCCAGCGCTCTTCGGTCAGCCCGAGATTGACCCGCGTTGGCGCGAGATACACCAGCTTTCCTGCATGATCCAGCGCGAGATTGTCGTGAGCCTTGTCGCGAAACTCCGCCAGCCGCTTCTCGTCCGTCGAGCCGCACCCAGCGCGCGGCGGCCACGTTGATGGGTTCGAACACGCATTGCACGCCATATTCATCCTGCAGCCGAAACGCGACCACTTCGAACTGCAGTTGTCCGATGGCGCCCAAGAATCAGATCGTTGTTGCGCAACGGCTTGAACAGCTGCGTGGCGCCCTCCTCGCACAGCTGCGAGAGTCCCTTTTGCAGAGCCTTCATGCGCAGCGGATCCTTGAGCACCGCGCGGCGGAAGATCTCCGGCGCGAAATTCGGCACGCCGGTGAAGGTGAGATTCTCGCCCTCGGTGAACGTGTCGCCGATATTGATCGTGCCGTGATTGTGCAAGCCGATGATGTCGCCGGCGTAGGCCTCCTCGGCCTGGCTGCGATCGGCGGCCATAAACGTGAGCGCATCGGCGACGCGGATGTCCTTGTCGAGCCGCACGTGATGCAAGCGCATGCCGCGCGCGTAGCGGCCGGAGCAAAGCCGCATGAAGGCGATGCGATCGCGATGTCCCGGATCCATGTTCGCCTGGATCTTGAACACGAAACCGGTGAGCTTCGGCTCCTCCGCGTGCACGATGCGCTCGAGCGCCGGACGCGGCAAAGGCGGTGGCGAGTGCTTGACGAACGCGCTCAGCAACTCGCGGACGCCGAAATTATTGACGGCGGAGCCGAAGAACACCGGCGTCTGCCGGGCCGCGCGGTAGCGCTCCAGATCGAATGCGGCGCTCGCGCCGCGCACGAGTTCGACCTCCTCGACGAACGCCCGATGGCGCGCGCCGAGATAATCGCGCGCCTCATCGCTCCCGAGGCCCGCGATGGTCTCATGGCTGCCGACCCTGCCCTTCTCCACCGGCACGTAGACGTAGATCCGGTCCTCGAGCAGGTGATAGACGCCGAGCAAGTCGCGGCCCATGCCGATCGGCCAGGTGACCGGCGTGCATTGGATCTTGAGCACGCTCTCGATCTCATCGAGCAGTTCGATCGGCGCGCGGCCGTCGCGATCCAGTTTGTTCACGAACGTCATGATCGGCGTGTCGCGCAGGCGGCAGACCTCCATGAGCTTGATGGTGCGCTCCTCGACGCCCTTCGCGCAGTCGATCACCATCAGCGCGGAGTCGACCGCGGTCAGCGTGCGATAGGTATCCTCGGAGAAATCCTCGTGACCGGGCGTGTCGAGCAAATTGACGATGCAATCGTCGAACGGAAACTGCATCACCGAGGAGGTCACCGAGATGCCGCGCTGCTGCTCCAAGCGCATCCAGTCGGAGGTCGCATGGCGCGTCGCCTTGCGGCCCTTCACCGTTCCGGCCATTTGGATGGCGCCGCCGAACAGCAGCAGCTTTTCGGTCAGCGTGGTCTTGCCGGCGTCGGGATGGGAAATGATGGCAAACGTGCGGCGACGATTGATTTCATTGACAATTTCAGATTCATTCACCGGCCATTTCCCCAAGCGTGTACACAGTCATGTACACAAAACACAATGATACTCGTCGCAGCTGGGGTGGCACGCACGGCGCCACCGGCGGGAACGGCTCGGCCTAAGCCCCCTCAAGCATTATAGCCGAGCCACGCTGCCCGGCAGATCACGACCTGCTAGATTGATGACGCCCTAAGGATCAGCGTGATGCCGAGTAAGATGTGAACGTGCGGGACGTAGAAGTCGCAACTTCAAATCCCGTCACCCCGACCATTGATTTAGCTGATATTTTTCCACAAACGGACGTATAGGGTCCAATCGGAAATCCCTATTAGGGGCCATTTAGGGGCAAATTCTGTTCTCGTCAAATCTGATGAGGACCTCGGCACGCGCACACCCGGTACCGCCGGGCTTCCAGATCGATGCTCATGGCTGCATTTCAAGCTCTACCTCATTGAAGTAGCCCTCGCCCTTTTTCGAGCCGGCAATCCACGTGCAGTAATAGCTCCCATGCGGGACTCGACCCGCATTCACTAATTCGTTATGCATATTGGACGGCGGCATCTCCTTTGCTGCCTGAGCAACGACGACCATGTTTCTGCGTTTCTTCGTTGACTTATGGACAACACGATCACCTGGCTTGAATTGCATTGCTATTCTCGTTTTTTGGGTACGTTCGGGGGTACTGTTGCGCTATTGCGCGGCAAATTCAAGAAGGTCGGGCAAAGGTTACAGGAGTTCGGACGGATAGTACTTCATGCGGTCTCATGGTTGCGCAATTCGTCGAGTGTGCATTCAATAATGCTACAAGCCAGATGACTCAGATCCTCACCGCAATGACGCGGGAGCACGTGCTCCTAGCGTCCGATCGACAGTTGACGTTCATCGAGGGCGACAAGAAGGGCCAGGTAGCTGAGGACAATGCCTGCAAGCTCGTCAGCCTGTGGCACCTCTTTGGGATCGGATATGCAGGCGCCGCCCAACTTGAACGGAGAGCCACCCATGAATGGATTGCGACGACCATTGCCGCCGCGCAGGCCCACAACGTTGACGAGGCAACCCTGACCCTGGCAGAACGCGCCGCCGGGGCGGTTGAATCATACCCGCTACAATTACGTCGCCTTACCCTAGTAGTCGCTGGCTGGGAGCACTTCGACGGCTCTTCCGGACTTAGCCCGCATGTCTGCGTAATCTCCAACGCCCATGATCAATCCGGGCGCGCTTTGGCACAGCCAACCAAGCAGTTTGACCGTCATATTTTGGTCCTACATCCCGATGCCGACAATTCGGTTGTCGCGATCGGTGAACCGTTGGACGAGCCCAGAAGGGCGAGGCTTAAGCGAAACCTCAGACGCTTATACGACCGTGAGGCTGGACCCGCGCACGCAATGCGTCTTCTGGTTGATGAGATCGTAAATACCCATAGGCATGGCCACGGAACAGTCGGAAGCCGCGTGCTTGCGTTCTGCATTCCACGCAAGAGCGTCGAGAACTACCTACGCACCAGATCGTCAGCCATGGTGGGAATACTTCCGGTTGAAAACTGTGCGACGTTTGCCTATTTCGAGTCTGGCTACTCGAAACTAAGACAACACGCCCCGACAGTCGTATCCGGGAACCAGGCCGCTGTCATCGAGGAGATCGAGATCGATCCGATCACGGGTGGCGTTAGGCGCATGTCATTTCGGATGCTCGCGTCGTCATGAACCATCTAATAACGACGTGCGTGCCCATGCGGATGTAAATGGCGATTTTGTCTCGCCGGTTGGTCGGCGCAACGCTAGTCGCGTCATCGCCGCCCTGAGCAGAAGTGTCGACACTGCTGCACGAATTAAGGCCGGGTCTCACAATGGCCGGCCGTGCCGACTGTCCACTCGGTAGCGTCGCCTTGGGATCGCAGAATGCTGGCCACCATTCCACGATTATACGATTGAGCGCTGAATCATCAACTTCACAAGATTCGCACGATCGAGCTTTTCACCCTGAAGAATTACTTCTCCGAAAGTCTCGTCGATAACCCTGTTTTGACCGCGGTGAACGTGCGCATGAATGCCCAGCTCTTGAGGTCGCGCTGCTGTCCACACAACCGCCGGCGTAGAAGCCCATAAGGTAAAGGTATGACCGGGGTATTCGTCCAAATTCAACTGTCGGCCTGGGTTCTCATACTTAAGCGTCTTCGCATAGCGGTCGTGGAGTGACTGCAGCGGAGTAGAAATGATTTCTTCCTTGCTCCAAGTACTGTCGCGACCGCAGTTTCCGCAAAAATGTTTTCGATGAGGTTTCCGCGCAAACTCGCCGAGATCAAGATGCGGGTAGCCGCAATGTGAACAGTTAATGCAATCCATGGTTACGCCACGTTCGAGCGCGGTCACGAACTCGAACGCTGACGGGGGCGTGATAT
This sequence comes from uncultured Gammaproteobacteria bacterium, assembly GCA_963813755.1. Classification (GTDB taxonomy): domain Bacteria; phylum Pseudomonadota; class Gammaproteobacteria; order Steroidobacterales; family Steroidobacteraceae; genus Bog-1198. The sequence continues at coordinate 9,688 of CAWEZY010000005.1, forward strand.
TTACCCTTGTAATTTCCTCGGCACCAAAGAGACCGTCTGTCCCGCTGTAACGCAGCGACACGGCTTGAAAATCCCTATCTACAGACTTAGGTCCGCCGGCCTTAGGCCGAACGTGAACGTGGATTCTTGGCGGACGAGTGGGAATTTCTGAAGTTGAAATTGCTGCCGGCAACGAACACCAGATTCCGACCTCCTCGGCGTCATTGAGGTTAATGACCGGTGGACTGACCACATAGTTCAGTTGTTGATCATGAAACGCACACCGCATTTCCGCAAACTGAGAATACGCCTCCTCATCAGCCCTTGTCCCCCAATGAGTCTGATGTGTACGGCACCACCACCGTGGTGCTCCATGCCGAAATTTGCCCGCCGTAACAAAATCGCATGGCAGGATCGCATCATTTCCCGAGTTCCCCGGAAAACTGCCCAATAGCATTGGCGAAAAGACAGCGATATTTCCAAGCGTGCGACCATAAGCCCAACAAATAGCCGACTCTTCTGTCACAGAGTCCAGTTGCACTCCCAAGGCATGAGCTTCATCAGCAATTTTGTTGACGTAGATCTTCTTTGCGCCAGCCATCGTGCTTTTTTCCCATTCGCACCACCAGAGCTCGATTGCGCCTGTGGAAGGGTTAATTTTACGTTCTACGAACATGTTGCTTCCGCCAAAGACCGAGTCACGCTGCTCCCTCGCGATTGGCCCGAATATTCCGGGCCGCGGCCAAGAAGCTCACCACGTTGTTGGCGCTCGCCGAACTGGATGACATTAGCAGCGTCTGCAACAGATTTGGCTGCACGCGCATTTCACGCGCGACAGTAGATTGCGGCACGCCGAAGTGCTCCTTCATAACTTTTAAGCTCTCTGCAATAACCTCTGGCTCTTCATGCGCAATCAAATGATCTTCGGACTCCTGCACCGCTTCTCCATGGCGATTGAGCCCTATATACCCTGCTCTCGCCTGATCATCCGAAAACATGCCAAGCTGCCGCCCTCGATAAATAATCGCCGCCTTGGAAACGCCCCAACGCAACTTCAATTCAGACAGGCGCGGCCAATTGAGACGCGTGCCACGGATGGCCAGCCTGCATTCGCTCGCGAACGTGCTCCGCGGCATCAGTAATGCACTGGCAAAACGATTGGCCTGTGTCTCGGTTAACCGGTCACCGGTCAAGATTCCAATATGGAGTGAAAAATGCCCCAACTCGTGAGCAATGCCAAAACGCTCTCGACATGCCGAGCGAGCAGAACCGTTCAACGCGACCAATGGCCGCTTTGTCGCAAACGACACGGCGTCGATTTCAGTTGCCAGGCCGTGCACCTTGACCACCACAGCGCCGGCGTTCTCAGCAACGCGGGTTACATTACTTAGGGGACCCAAGCCGAGACTAAAGAGCGAACGGAAGTTTTCGGCTGCGCGCTCGATCGTCTCGGCGGACTCGGGACTGGCCTCTCCGACTTGGTATTGCGGTAGCTCGACGTGATCATCCAACACACCCACGAAGCGCTTGAGCATTTCGCCTCTGGCACGAGCCACTTGGCGGAGCACCACCTTCGTCGTCAATTGCCGGCGAAAGTGACACTGTTCGTCGGCAATCGGATTTGAGTCTAGATGATAGAAAAATTCCGGCAGTACATCGAGTCCTTCCGCGAGCGAGGTCTCAAGCGAGGAAGCTACCGATTCGGCGCCGTTTTCCACACGACTCAGGAACTGTTTCGACACCCCTACCCGTTCCCCCAACTCCGTGAGAGACAGATCATGAAAAAGGCGAACGAGTCGGAGATTGCTTCCGACGAAGTTGCTCATCCAACTTCTTTAGCGGCGGCATCGCCTTCGTCGAGTCGCTTCGGAGCCACCAGAGGTTTCGCCACATCGACGGATTGTGGCAAGGTCTCCTGACCTTCCAGCCGCAACACACGCACGCTATTCGACACCCACCGGCATGCGATATCGCCGCTCGGGGTAAAGCCTACGAACTCGACCCGAGGTTCGACAGCGCCGTCATGGCCACGTTCAATAATGAAGCAGAAACGCGCCGGCTCGCCCTCGGCAGCGAAATCGAGAAATTCCATCTGAAAACGATTAGCCGTCATCACAGCATCTTTCGATGGATTCGACGGGTCGTCATTGCTGAATCGGCATGGAACGCCACCAATCGTAAATACGATGTCGTTGTTGCTGTTTAGTAAACCGAGCCACGAGTGCCGCCCCGACAGTGCTTCCGCAATGATCCGGTTTCTTTGCCGCCCAAAGGTCGTACAGCCGCGGGTGTAGCCGTTGTCAGTCCGGCGGGACAGGTCGTCCTCCGTTGCGTAAAACTCATCCAGCAACCACTGAGATACGGCCTCCAGACGATCAGCGGAAAGCTCTGGTTTAAAGCTGGCGGGCGGCGGTAGAGTCATTTTGTGCACCTTTTGCGATTCGTCAATCTGATTTTGGTGCAATCCATGCTGTTCGTCAACCTTTCGGCAGATGGGTGGTGGCGTGCTTCGTGCCTCTCTCCGGCATTCGTCACCTCCGGCTTGGTATTCGGGCTTCGAATTTAGTCGTCGCAGCTGGGGCAGTTGCTCGCACTCGGTGAAGCGATGCGGGTATTGCGGGCAACTTGAAGGCGGGGGATTAAACTGGTGATCGTGGCAACGGCTTCCTCGCAGGCCCGCAATTCCGGGGATCGTAGCGGCGCGTCGTCGCGAATTTCTGCTGCGAGCAGCGCTGATAACTGCGTAAGGTCTGCAATCGATCGATCGAAGAGGCGCTGAGGGTCGAGGAGCATGACGGCACCATACCAGGGCATTGAGCTGTTAATATATACAGTATCGCGACTTCTATGCAAGATAAGGCGAAGTTATTTTCGCAAAATACGTATTTTGCGTATAATGTGAAGGTAACCCTGTCTCGGAGGAGCGTATGGCGCGAGTACCTGCTAGCGAATTTCAGCGTGAATTTGGCCGCTTACGGGGAGTTGCCCAACGCGAGGCAGTCATAGTCACCAGTCATGGCCGCGACGATGTCGTGCTGCTCTCGGCTGAAGAATATCAACGCCTGCGGGGCCTGGATCGACGCGCGATGCACGTTTCCGAACTCACTGACGAAGACCTTGCCGCACTGGATGCGGTGAAAATTCCCGAAGAGGCTGCTCGCTACAATCACGAAATGACTTGAACGCCCACGGATGGCGCAGCTGCTTCCTCAACCTGGTCAGGTCATTCGTTATGCCTATTTGTGGTGGAGCGAAGCGCGCGTTGGCCGCGAGGACGGCACCAAGAACCGTCCTTGTGGCGTCATACTCACGCGCATCACCACGGCCGGTAACACCGTGGCGTATGTCCTTCCCATTACGCATACGCCGCCGCTCAAAGACGAAGACGGAATAGAAATCCCACAAGGTACCAAGCGACGTCTCGGACTGGATGCCGAACGGTCCTGGATCATTACTACAGAACTCAATCAGTTCGCGTGGCCCGGTCCTGACATCAGGCCCACTGCTTCTGGCGAATACCTTTATGGCTATTTACCAGAAAAACTGATGCGTCTCGTGTTAGATCAGGTCAGGAAACACGCCCGCGACAAGCAACTGAAAAACATAGTTAGGACTGAATGAGCGGACCGTAAGTGTAATCAAGAGGTATACGGGCACCGCGGGGACTCGCTGGAATAGATGGGAGTGGCGATTGTGACGGTCTTAGAAGAATTGCTCGAATGGTCTCAAGAGCGCCCCTCGTGGCAGCGAGATGCACTGCGGCGCCTTGTGCTGAACGGCGAACTCTCTGAGGATGACATCCGCAGCCTAAGCGAAATTTGCAAAAGCGCGCACGGTCTTGCCGAACAACAAGAGGTTATTCCCCTTGCGAAGAACCATCTGCGGGACCAGGGCGCGAGCTCAGATCAGGTTACGCTCCTTTCCATTTTTCACCACCGTGGTGTAAACGCGCTCGCCGAAGACCAGACGCTGAAATTTGCCCGCAATCTCACCGTTGTGTATGGAGACAACGCGGCAGGAAAGACCGGCTACATCCGGATTCTCAAGAGTGCCTGCCGCGCCAGAGGACCAGAAAGAATCTTGGGCAATGTTGTCTCCGGTACATCCCCGCACGCGCCCGTGGTGGCTATCAAGTACAAGGTCGGGACTGAGACAGATGCCCGCGAATGGGCCGGACGGGGAGAAAGCGAGCTCATTTCCCGCGTGAGCGTGTTTGACACGCAATGCGCCGCCGTTTACCTCACCGAAAAAACCGATGTCGCGTTCAGGCCCTTTGGGCTCGACCTATTCGACAAGCTCGTCAAGGCATGCAAGGCGGTGAGATCGAGGCTGGAAGGCGAACAGCGCTCTCTTACTTCGAACGCGCTTGCGACTGTGCAGGCGCAGGTACCGGAAGGAACCGCAGTTGCAAAACTGCTGGCGGGAATCACGTCCCTCACGAAGCCTGAAACGGTACAGGCTATTGCGCGTCTCTCCTCAGAGGAGGTAGCCCGCCTCGCGCTACTAGAGAAGTCCCTTCTCGATTTGCAGGCCAATGATCCCGAGAAATTGATACGGCAACTTACTTTGCGCATCGGACGGGTCCGCGCGCTGGCCCGGCATCTCAAAGACATTGAAACGGCGCTGGCGGCGGAAGCCGTCGCTACCGTGTTTGACGCCAGAACAGGAGGCCGCCGCAAAAGTGAGGAAGCGAGAAGACTACGGGCAGTAACGTTCCCGGCAGGCGTGCTTGATGGCACAGGTTCAGAGCCCTGGACCGTCCTTTGGGAGTCGGCCCGTCGATTTTCAGAAGAGCTGGCGTATCCCGGCCAGGAGTTTCCGGTCGTGGACAACGGTGCGCATTGCGTGCTGTGCCAGCAGGATCTCGATCATGCGGCCACCCACAGGCTCAAGCAGTTCGAGACGTTTGTCGCATCGACAACGGAGCGAGAACTCCGTGAGGCCAGAGAGACATTCGCACGGCGGCGCAAGACATTCGTCGAACTAAAGACGACAAACGACTCTATCGAAGAAACGGTCAAGGAAATCCGCATCGAGCACGAGGCCGTGGCGGACGCCATATCCACGGCACTTGCCGGGAACGAAAACCGCCGAAAGGCCGTCGCCCTGGCATTGACCGCCGATACAGACCTTGCGTCCGATTGCCCAGGACTCGTGTCAGTTGCCCGCGAGGCCGGCGCGCTCGCAGAACAGCTTGAAGAGCGGGTGAAGACGCTGCGTAGCAGCGCGACCGACGAAACCAAGAAACGCATGACCGCAGAAGTGCAAGAGCTGCACGCCCGCAAACTGCTCGAAAAACATGAACCAATTGTTCTAAATGAAATCGAACGCAAAAAGAAGATCGCCGCCTATGAGCTGTGCCTGAATGATACGAAGACGCAGACCATTACTCAAAAGAGTACCGTGCTGACGCGCACGGCCGTCACCCAAAAGCTCAAGCAGAGTTTTCAGGACGAGCTCACGAACCTTGCCTTCCATCAAGTTGAAGTCGAATTGAAGGAAGTCGGCGGCGCGGAGGGCGTTCTTTATCACAAACTCATCCTGACGCGCGCGCCCGGCGTCGAATTACCCAAAGTAGTCAGTGAAGGCGAACAGCGTTGCCTGTCTATAGCGGCATTCTTCGCGGAACTCAGCACCGCCGATGATCCGTCAGGCATCGTGTTCGACGATCCCGTCTCATCGCTCGATTACAAATGGCGCGAGGGCGTAGCGCGCCGACTGGTTGACGAGGCGAAGACGCGACAGGTCATCGTCTTTACACACGACATTGTATTCCTACTGCTCCTGAAACAGTTCGCTGAGGAGCAAGGTGTCGATCAACTGGATCAGCATGTCCGGCAGCTTTCCAAAGGTGCAGGCGTCTGTGCAGAAGAATTGCCGTGGGTGGCGTTGCCTGTAAAGAAGAAAATCGGACACCTCAAAAATGAATGGCAAGCCGCGGACAAACTCTTCCGCGAAGGCCACCAGGCTGCATACGAGAAGGAAGCCAAATACCTCTATGGCTTGCTGCGGGAAGGCTGGGAACGCGCACTTGAAGAAGTCCTTCTCGGTGGCGTCGTCGAGCGGTTCAGGCCCAGTGTTCAAACTCAACACGTCAGCAAGATTGCGGACATCCTAGAGGAAGACTGCAAGACTCTTGATGCCGCGATGACCAAGTGTTCGAAATGGTTGCCAGGTCACGATCAGGCCGCGGCGGCACGGGCAGAGGTCCCTGAACCTGCAGTGCTCAAGGCCGATATAGAGGCGCTCGAGAGCTGGGTTGCTGCTATTCGCAAGCGGCGCAGCTGATGATGACCATATCCAGACGTGAAAGAAAATCGGAGAGCGAGTGATGTCGTTGATCGAATGGTGGCGCCATGCGCTGGACCCAATGAACGCGATTTGTTCGGAATACTGCCTTCACTTTTGGGAAGTAATCGGGATATGGCTGGCCGGCGTCGCAACATTCGGAGCGGTTTTTGTATCACTTTACTTGGCTCGCCAGGGAGAACGGACCAGAGTCCGCGAACAAATCAGCAAAGAATGCGCCAAGGCGAATCGATTGATAACGACGCTAGGTCGAGTGCTCACCATCTTGGAAGATCTGAAGGAAACCTTATTTGACGAGCCGGCCAAGAGACTGGGGCATACGCCGCAGTGGAATGAGATTGGCGGACTCCAGGGTTTCCCGCAGCGCATTCCCAGAGTGGACGTTGCTGAATATGATTTTCTACTGGAGACCGACGACCCTAGTGACCGTGCGGCAGAAGTGCTAGGCCATATTGAGCACGTGCAGACCTTGGCTGACTCTATCATGACAATGATTCGTGATCGAACGGACTGCGCATATCGGCTTCAAGAAATTATCCCGACCGCTCAGTTCATGCGCGGCGAAGAAGCAATTGCGCCCGGAATCAACGCAGCAGCGCTTACGCGACGGCTCAAAGAACTGACAGATGGTCTGGCCGCCGATTTACCACAGGCAATCTTCACCGTTAAACAAGTGGTTCCACAATTTCGCACGGCTCTCGAAGCGCGATATCCCGGCAGAAAGTTTTTGTTGCTTTTTCCCGCCAATCCAAAAGAGTCGGCGTTGTGATCTGGAAAAAAACATGAGATATCTCGTCCTGTGCGTCGAGCTCTTCTCGCTTTAGCGACGGATCTACACCCGCAGCGAGCAGTTGTCGAGCTGCAAGATGTCTTGAGCGCGCACGCTCAAATGGCACTTCCGGGTAAAGGCCAAGGGAAAGCGTCCTCCGCTTCCCCCCATAGCGGTAACAATAACGCCGGTACCGGCTACCCTTCGGTGTCACAAAGAGGTTCAGGTTACCGCCAAATGAAATCTTCCTCAGATAGCGAACTGGACGAAACTCGGACTTCAGGAATTCTTGCGCACTATCTCGCTTCGCCCCTCGTGAGATCTGGTGCATTGGCGGACAGCAATCGCTGTCTTGCAGAACCGGCTCGCTCACCTGATTCAGCGTACAATCCCACATCTTCTTCAGCGAGGGTTGCCTTACCTCTCGCTTAAGCGGTAGCAGATGCAGACACCATGGGCGCTATTGGACGCGTATTCGGAACTTCGATATCGGAATTTTAACCGGCCGGTTGAGGTCGGCACCCAACAGTAGGCGCAGGTTGAGTTGCTCATGGCCCTTATTCTCTGCTCACCACCGTGTCGTAGAGGCCGTAGTGGGTTAGGCCTTCGTGGCTCTCGATTCCTGTGTAGCGGAGCGATGCGTCTTCGTACCGCCGGAACGCGAAAACCGCCTGATTCATCTGCTCGGTGTTGAACACCTTGAGTCGGACGAGCAGGTGGAAGTCCTTCACCGTCAGACCGGTGACGGCCAGAAACAAGTCTGGTTCCAGCTTAGTGATTACATCCTGGAGCGTGTTCTCGCGGAAGTCGGTCAGGTACATGAACGCCGGGATGCGCGTGGCGAACTTGATCAGCTTCTCCTGGACGCGCTTGCGCTTGGACTTGTACTCCTTCTCCTCATCGGTGAGTTGCTTCTTCTCCTTCTCCGTCAGCTCGCCGTCCTTGGCCTTGTTCTTGAGATCCTTGACCTTGTCGCTCTTGTTGATGATCGTCTCGATGATGTTGTCGCCCAGCGCGCGCCAACCCTCGATGCGCTCCACGGCGGCCATCGCCTCGGGATTGTCCAGGATGCGGCGCAGGGTGTCGTTGTCCACGTTCACGAGCAGCGCGGACTCCCACTTGCGAGCCAGCAACGTGGCCGAAGTGCCGGCCATCGCGATGTCGAGGATGCCGCCCGCGTCGATCTGCGTCATGTTGGCGCCGTCGTAGGCCAGCACGGGCAGGAACGACACGAGATCCTTGACGGCGTTCTCCGGGTTCGGCTCGCCTCGGCGAGAGGCCGATCCCATACTCGGAAAGCTGCCGCAGCGCGCGCGTGGGCGCGAAATCGAACACGAAGCAGACGGGCTTGAGGATCTCCTCCTCGTTCGGGTCGTCGCCGTTGGGATTCTTGATGGACCACGGCGACTGTACACGGAACGCCGCTTGGAAGTAGGTCTCGGGTGATTTGAGGTTCCGCAGCATCAAGATCGATGACCACTGCGGCACCGTGACGCCGGTGGTGAGCTTGCCGCAGGAGAGCGTGATGGTCTTGGTGTCGAAACCGTTACCGATCGCCTTGCGTACGGGCGGCAGTGCATCAAGACCAATACCCGCCGCAGCACCGGCAGCGACGACGCACCGTGTAGTCGTGCCAGAAGACGTTGTGCTTCTCGGCCAGCAGGTTCGCCATCGCATGACAGGCGGCAACGTTCGGTAGGAACCAGAACGAGTGTTGTAGGTACGGCAGCAGGCGCACGTCGGAATACGGAAATGGTGGCCGCGTACCGAGTCTTGAGGTCTTCGACCGCCTGCGGTGCGTACGAGCCCCGGATGATGTCGAGCCACTTCTGCACGTCGCTCTTGTGCTTGAACTGCGCACCGTTGCCCGTCCAGACGCAGCGAAGAACTCGTTGAGATCAAACTCGTCGAACTCCCCTGCGCTGGCGATGGCCAGCAGCTCGTCTGGCATCTGATAGGTGAGCAGGCGCATCTGCGGCAGCGCGCCGTAGGGATTCCACTTGACCCGGGTTCTTGGCGGCGAACTCCTCCTTGGCGCGCTGCTCGTCGGTGTAGGTCCAGTTGAAGATCTGCTCCTCGATGAACTCGCCCGTCGCCAGCGCCCTGAACGGCGTACCGGAGAGGTAGAGGTACGCCTTGGTCGTAATGGGGAGGAACTCGGATTCCTTCTCCGAGAGCTCGCTGAGGTCCTCGTTCACGTCCTCGAGGCCGGTGGCGTACTCCAGCTTGGCCTCCTTCTTCGCGACCGCATCGTCCTCGCCCTCGAACAGTTCCTTCGCGGTGTCGCGCCAGGCGCCGAAGTGGTACTCGTCGAACACCACGAGGTCCCAGTTCACCTTGTGGAGCCACTCGTTCTTGGGCTTGATGTTCCCAGCCGCGTCACGGCCCAGCAGGTCCTGGAAGGAGCCGAAGTACACGACCGGCTTCTTGGCGGTCGACCTTCGTCGGGTCGCTGTCCGAATTGCGGGAGAGGTACTGCCAGCCGTCGAAGTCGACGTGAGACTCCAGGTCCGTCTGCCACGCATCCTCGACGGCGGGCTTGAAGGTCACCACCAGCACGCGCTTGGCGCCGAGCTTCTTGGCGAGCTGGTAGGCGGTGAAGGTCTTGCCGAAGCGCATCTTCGCGTTCCAAAGGAAGCGCGGAACGGCGTGCATGTCCTCCTTCCAGATCGAGTGGAAGTAGGCGTGCGTCTTGCTCGACGGCCTCGGCGCTGCTCGGCGCGCATCGCGAAGGTCTCGTGATGGGTGCCCGGTGAAGCGCTGGCCCGTGCGCAGCTCGGTGAGTACGGTCTTTCACGTCCTTGACCGCGCAGCGCATCCATTCCAGTTCGGTGTTCTCGAAGCCCTTCCTGACGAGGGCCGCGCGCACCTCATGGTCGGTGAAGACGGAGCCGTCGTCGCGCTCGGCCGGACTCGTCCAGCTCGATCGTGTAGTTCTTGATGGCGGCGGTCTTTACCTGTTCGGCGATGCGCCTCTTCACATCGCGCGTAGTCTGCCCGACTTTGAGCAGACCCTCATGCGCCTGGTCGCTAATCGAGTAGGCGTAAATGCGTGGTCGGGCCTCGGGCTTTGGCGCAAGGATTTCCTCGATGGTCTTACTCATCACCCTCGCTCATCGGACGAATCATGCTGTCAATGAACGCGATCTCGTTCTTAGTAAGGCCGTACTTCTTGTAGAGCATCTCGTCGGTCCAGTCTCGATCCATCGGAAGCCTCGGAACAAAGGCAAAGCGTTCGCTGTACAAGTGCTGCGTGTTCGTTCGCAGCGAGACGAGGAATCGCACGAACTTCGTACGAAGATAGGCGCTAAGACTCCTAGCCTCAGCCTCACTGCTGAACCGGCCGACAACTAGGTAAGTTTCAGTGCAGGTTGTTCCGGGGCCGCCGATCAGAATCCGGGAAAAGACACGTCGGGTACCACTCTTGTCAGTCTGTCCGCCATGTTCGCTTGCCGTCCCGGACAGAAACACCTTCCACTGATCGACCCAGTCGGTGTTGCGTGGTATCGCATCCCGCTCGATGAAGCCAGTGCCCCCGTTCTGGTAGATGAGCACGGCGTTGACCATTCCATCGGTGCTTGGCGCGCCTCGAAAGTTGGTTCGGATGCTGAACGGCTGAATAGGTGCCACTTGCGTAGCCATACTGTCGAATGTGTCACCACCCGACGTACCGAGCACCTTCTCGAGAATGGGGACGGCTTCATTGTAGCGGACAAGGATGTCGTACTCGTTGAGATAGCGACTCACCGTCGTGCCCGTCACGCCACCTAAAACGGTGGTGACGGCGCACTTCCCGTTCCAAGACGAGTCCCACAAAAAGTAGGAAATCCCACCAGCGATGTCGACACCGGCGAATACTTCCCGAGAATCTGGGTGATCAACCAAGGAACGCAGGCGTCTGTCGGTGAGCATTTCCTGCCTGAAGTCGTCGAGTCCGCGACCGCCCGCAAACCAACGCGACGGAATAACCATCGTTAGATAGCGGGGCTCGATCCCTTTGGCAGCGTCAATGAACTTCTGGTATATCGGCATAGCGAAACTGCCGATAGCATCACCACCGCTTTGTCCCAATTGGTACGGCGGGTTGCCAATGATCACGTCGAACTGCATATTGCCTCCAAATATCTCGCCCAATCTGGTTTTCAAATCGCCGGTGTGGATGAACGCATAGGCGTGTGTCTCAAGTCCTTCACCACGATCGTAGTCTCGCGCATTCGCCCCGCAGTACGCGCACTTGCCATCCACCCAGGTGTGCTCCAGCCGCTCGAACCAGATGTTGCCAGCGTCGGTGGCGAAACCCCTAGCGATGGAGTGCTTGCCTCGGGCGTGCTTCGAGCAATACACGCTGCGCCGCGCCAGCAAGCTGGTTAGGTATGTGATGCCGATGCCGAACACCTGTTTCGTCAGAATGTGATTTACGCGCTCGTCGAGGTTCGGAATTTCCTCTGCCAGACCCTTAATGAGGCGGCTCGCAATCTCCCGCAGGAATACGCCCGACTTCGTGCACGGGTCCAGGAACTTCACCGTCCTGTCCGCCCAGATGGTCGCGCCGTTGTGATCGGACGCCCACGCCTCCGCCAGCGTGTTCAGCATCCGGTTGGCGAACTCGGGCGGCGTGAACACCTCGTCGTTGGAGAGGTTCGCGATGCACGTCAGCACATCCGGGTTGCGGCCTTGCAGCGCGAATCCTGCCTGCGTGCTCATACAGCCTTCTTCCGGGCAGCCCCAAGCGCGGCAACGGCCAGCTCGCCTACTGTCATCGCCGGGTACGTCTTCACCGGCGTGAAGATTTCGTGCTTGCCTAGGTGGGCGAAGAGCGAGCCCTCCGCGCTGAAGGCAGACGAACCGGTAAGAACGTCCAAGCGGAAGTCGCGCCGCTGGAACTTGCCCTTGCCCAGGTAACCCCACTCGGCAAAGGTGATCGGTTGGCCGCCGTGGGTGCGCATGCTCAGCGCATCCCCGTGCACGAGGTTCTGCGACAGCACATAGCTGGCGGCGCGATAGAGATCGTCCGACTCGTCGACGTTCAGGTAGTCGGCGAGGATTTCCAGCATGTTCGCCCGACACTCGGCGATGTTGTCCGCAAGCAACTCGATGCCGTATAGGCACATCAGTGCGAGAAGTGCGTAGTGCTGTTTCTCGAACTCGGACTTCCCGAACTTGAGTTCGACGGCGGCGAGCTTGCGCCGCAGGATGTGCACGAGGAAGTTGCCACTCCCGCAGGCCGGCTCCAGGAAGCGCGAGTCGATGCGATCGGTCTCGTGCTTGACCAGATCCAGCATCGCCTCGACCAGCCAGGCCGGGGTGAAGACTTCCCCATGGTCGGCGACGCGTTGTTTGGACTTTACTAGGCTCATTGAAGGGCAGTGTCCTCTGCCTTCGCGCCGTCGGTGGCGGGCGGCATCCTGGATGTGCTTGATTTCATTCTGGTATCCTTGCGCATGCCTGTCCCGTTTTGCGAGGCAGGCTTCCGACTACCAGGCGAGCCCCAAGGATAACCCAGTCAGCCCGAATCAACGGGTCAGGATGAAATCTGGCCGCTCAGCTCTGCCTTGAACAGCGGGATGACCTGCGCACCCAGCGATGCGGGAGAATTGCGGAATCGGTTGTTCTCAGTTGGTTCGTGGTGCTAGGTCGCAACGGGCACTCCTTGGCAAGTTATTGAAGCCGTGTATTGGCTTGAGCCCATGTATCGCACTGCTACTGCCGTGGTTGGGCAGGCTCAGCGCAGCCTGAGCAGTATATTCAACCACCTGCCCAGGTAGGCACGCGGATTACCAGTCCGCTACCGGGTGTTCCAGGGATTTATAAATCAATCACTTGCAGCGTCTTGCCGACCCCTTCCCAGGCACACCAAGTCACATCCTGGCACACCCAATCTGAGTTGGTCACATCGCGGGCACAGCACAAACGAGTTCGTTCTGGCCGCAATGCGCCGCGGACCGCAAGAATCCTCAAACGCTGCGCAATACTGGATTAAAGCAACCCATTCGCCAGGACTATTGTAATTAGCTGAGCCTAACCCAGATCAATTGCCGTAACCTTCCAGATATCCTTTGACAGATTAAATAGAAGCTCTTGCCGTTCAGTAATCGCCTTAGCGTTCCAGTCATCGAAGGCCGCTAGCTTCTGATTGATACGAGTAATGGAGCTGTTCTTTCCCACACTCGTTAAGCCGGCAATGCTGCTGGTGAGATAGTACTTGCACTTTGAGTACTCTTTTTTCTTTGCCGTAAAGAAGTCATTGCTCGCGACGATATTGATCGGCTTTTCTAGCAGCGTCAGATTGCCCAATTTTATTTTGGACTCCTCATAGTCCGATTTCGGATTCTTCGTCAGAAAGTCGGCCCGCAGGCTCGGTTTCGGGTTGTCGGGTAGGATGTGTTCGATTTCCAGCGTCGTATAACCGTCGAGGGCGCCCGCCACTTTGAGCCCCTTGTACGCCATATCGACAAACTGCGTGAGCTTGGCCAGCAGATACCGCGTCCTATACCGCTGCATGGAATACAGTGTATAGCGCTTCATGGCGTCAGCGAATTCTGCATCCTTGGCTGCCATCCCCTTCTTGAAGTGACTATCGACGAACGCATTAAGCCCCGCTTTTTGCTTCTTTGAGTTCGCTTCTGCGCCAATCTCGCGCAATTCGTCGGCCCAAACGGAAAAATTTCGTTCTAAATCCTTGGTCGGCGTCTTGGTAAAAATATAGAAAAAAAGAAAGCTCTCCAATTGGCCCACAAAATGATCGAACAGCGGTTTTGGCAAAGGCACTGCCGCAAGCAACAAGACGTAGTGGAGACTGAAAGCCCCTCCCGACAAATATTTAAGATTATCCATGGCGAGATTAGGTTTCCCGTCATTGCCGCGCCCCGCTGCAAAGTGAAGGTAATTCTCTACGCCGGCGACGATTTGACGCACAAACTCAAACGGCTTTGCCGCGTAGTTGCAAACCTTGGCGTTCGTCCTTAGTCAGTCAGCCAATCGTAGATTTCGTCTTCGCGAACGACGGCGTCGCTCCGCTGGTTCTTAATCTTGTAGTTCGCCATCATGAAGTAGCGCAGGAAGCGCAGTGGCTTTTCCTTTTCCTTCTCAAGCGGTGCGGTGATCTTCTTCCACTCGTCCTTAAGCGCGGTGAATTCGTCTGTTTGACCTGCGTGAACAGCAAATTTTTCAGCAGGTCCATCGGATTCAGACCGACGCCGCGCTCGTTGATAGTCTCGAAGATCTTGAGTGCGCTGCTGATGTCGGTCGAAATCTGGATGAACACGACGTTGTTGGCGAGATAGCCCCAGTATTTCGCAGCGCCCCATGTCCTGGCATAGTTGTCGTCGCAGATAGCGGATAAATCGTGCCGTAAGCGTTCACGAGATTCTCAAGTGACCCGAACTTCGGAGATTCCGGCGGCTAGGATACCGCTGCGCAGTCGCTTGCGGGTCAGCATCTAGATGCAACAATCTTGTCCCATCACTTCGCCGGCGTTCTCGTATCGCGGATCGAGTTTCAGCGTGGTGCTCGGCTTGCCGGCCTGACCGTATAGCTCGTCGAAATCAGGCCGTTGAACGCTTCATGTTGCGACTTCGCCCGGAAGCGATGCTTCAGGGCACACAGTAGAAGGAAGAACGTCGTTAGTCGCTGCTGGCCGTCGATGACTTCGAAATGGTTCTTTTGTGTGTGGGTGAAACCAGCACCGTGCCGATGAAATACTCGCGCCGTCGCCGCCATCGAATCTGCTCGTCGATGTCATCCAGCAGTTGCTGCACTTCCTTGTCGGTCCATACATATTCGCGCTGATAGTCCGGCACGATGTAGAAGCACTCGCGGAATGCCTCCTCCACGCTGTATTTATGGTTCTCGATTTTCGCCATACGCACTTCCCTGTATATGTTTTAGGCGGTGGCCGATGATCCGTGTCCGTTCGAGACATCGAATGAGGGTTATTACACGCGTCGAGTATGCGTCAATGGATGGCCATGGTACGCGCATCCGAATGGCGAGGCTAAGTTCGTGTTGATCATTTTGCTCACTTGACCTCTGATTTACGGAGCAGTATGACCTAGTTGCGACGCGCCTGGCTGCACTAGTCCCTTGGTACCCGATCGCTTGTCTTTGTATGGATAACTTTCCCTTTGAACACACTAGAGGGATGTTGGCAACGCGCTTTATAGTCGCTCCGTGTTAGACAGCGCCGTAAATGAGGCCGCAGGACCACGGCAAAACGCGCCCCGTGAGGGATTGCACTCCATCCGGAGGCATTTGTCCGACACTCGCATACAGCTGGATTAAAATTCAGCCGAATCACCTGTGCGTCAACGTCGGAGAAGCCCGGATGCTCAGCGGACAGCGCCAGGGCCGTGACCGCCTCGTCGCTTCTCGCCGATTCGCGCCATCGCTTAAGCACAGCACTCGCAGCATCCCGTCTTGGCCCACAACCGCAAGCTCTCGACGTCCTCGGGGCTATAATGTATAATTGGATATCGTCGAGCGATGAGTTCCCGAGCGGCTTGTTCAGCGTCAGCCAGTTCACTCCAGGCAATCGCGCACAGCAATCGATCGCGAGGCGACCACTTAGCCTGATCGCCCTCGGCGACCGCGCGTGCCCTGACCGCCATAGCGCTTGTCGGCCAACCGCGCACGAGATGTCCGAGCACGCCCGGTTCTGGCCTTCGGATAAACTCGGCCTCCTCAATTCGCGACAGCGCCGCAAGCACCTCCGGCTCACCTCGAAAGTGGTCACTCAGCAGGCGGGCGGCAACGCAGGTATTTCCGGAACGGTGCGGAGGAATCGGACCGTGGCGTCTGAAGTTCACGAATGAGCGCGTCACACAGCACCGCACTTCGTGGAAAGCGTCGCGCCAGAAGTTCCAGATGAAAGCCGCGCCACCACCCCTGACGCATTCCGAGGAGCACCTGATCAAGAGATCCGCGCAGTGCCGGTGTTCGCTCAAAGAAGCGCACCCCGTAGCCGTCATCGACGCTTCTCGAGAGGGAGTTGGGCCGTGACGCCAGCCGTCGCCAAGGCCGATTCCAGACTTGGCCAGAATTCCAGCAGTGTACCGAGCGAGACGGCATCGGGCTCCAACGGATCCGTCCAGCGCAACCGCCAGTCCGACTTCTCTTCGGCGACAATCTCCACCACGCGCGTGAGTTGTCCGAGCTCAAGAAGCGATGCAAAGGCCGCGCGCCGCCGCAGATCCATATATTGGCCGATCGATACCGCCTCGGCCGCCAGCACTTCGGTCAGTGCCTGAGTCTCCGTCGCATGATGACGGTAAGCCCGTGCCCGAGCGAGTAGGGCAGCGCTTCGAGCCGCGCCCGTCTCCTCGGCCAGGGGAGCCGGCGTCAAGTGATCGATGAGCGACGGTATTCCGCCTTCGATCTCTGAGTACCGAGCCGACGGTCAGCCGAACGTCAATAGGCGCCGGCGTCGCCGCGATAAGCAATTGCTCGCGCACGTTTGGCTCATCCCGGTAAGACTCCGCGAATAAACCAAACGGCGGGCCATCGATCTGAGTTAGCGCGCGCTTTACTGTTGCTTCACTGTCAGGATGGTTGGGATAGTGAGCCGCGAGTTTCGCTTCGATGGCGACCCGGCTGTAGTACCAGAGGCCCGGTCGGGTCAATCGTTCGGCGATGAGGGCCCGCGAGGATTCACTCGGGCGTTCTTGGAGCAGCCCATCAATGGCGTGCGACACAATTCGATCGTCGGCTTGACGCACGAGATCTTCGAGCCACGCTTGACGCTGTGTCGCGTGGGATTTAAGCCGCTGCGCATGCTCCTAGGGGTCCTGCTGTAGAGGGACCCCCGTCCGCCCACGCCTGCAGAGCGCTTTCGACCGTCGCGTCGCCGGACCATCCTTCGATCAGGGTACTGGCTATCCAGTATCGACTCTGGAGATCATCTGAATTTGTGTACGCCGAGATGAGCTCATCGCGGGCAGCATCGTCCGCGAAGACAAGATACGCCGGCACATTGTGCGGGTGCCAGACGATCGACTCGTATTTCTTCTTGAACTCCGACAATGCGGCTCGCAAGGAGGCCACGATCGTCGGATCAGCGCGGAAGCCTGCTATTAGATGCTTCCAAAGAAACTCCGGGTCCATGACAAGGTGAAGACCAAAGCGCCCGAACAGTTGCGCGAGTACGCGGGCGATCTCCTCATCTCCCGGATAGTTTCGAAGCAGATACTCGAGCGGAAACGGAAAGTCCGCGGTTCCCCCATTTTGCCGGAGGATCCCAAGACAGTAGGTGCGTAGGTCCGGATCGCGTGGCCAGCCCCGGCTCATGACATCGGCGAGTCGCTTTCGCAGCGCATATTCGAGCGAGTCGCTGTTCCAGAGTTCACGCAGTTTCCGCAAATCCTCCGGCGTCTGGCTCCCCGCCTGCACCCGTACCGCAGCACAGGTGAATATGAGCTCCGACTCATGCGAGCCCACGTTCCAGTCAGCGGCGGTATTCGCCTCCGCGTATGTTTCATCTCGCTGCGCAAGGCCGTGCAGCGCCGCGGCGCGGACCTCGGGTCGGATGTGCGAGCGCGCTAGGCTTGCGAGTTGCGCTGTCACCGATGCGTCGTTCGAGAACACCTGCGCCAGGGTCTCTGCGGCTGCCCTTCGGCACTCCAGTGTTTCGTCAAGGAGTGCTTGTTGCAGCGTCGCATGCAGATCGGGTGCGGGCTTCCATTTCTTGAATGCACGCAGCAGCCGCGCGCGTTCAAAGTGCGAACGTGACGGCATCCAACGAGTAACGGCTGCGCCGCACTCCGTTTTGACAGCACCCCCCAATGCGCCTACGACAATGCTGCTTGCGAGCGCGGCGCGCAGTCCCGGGAACGGCGAAACCTCCACCTCGCGCACCGCCTCGGCCACAATGTTCCTCGCTTGACCCACGGGAAGTCCGACGTCGGCGCAAGCGAGTTCGGTGCGCAAACTTAGCGTTTGCAGACGCTCCCACTCGCCGCCTTTAGAAAGCTCCGCAATCGCCTGGACCGCACGCCCTGCCAGGGGCTTTCGGCCATTGTCGCCTTGAATGCCGAACCAGCTGATCAGGCACTCGCGCCAGCGCGGCTGAAGCGCAATTCCTGTCAGCCATTCGAGTTGCTCTTCTTCCGGACGATTTGTCATGCCTTCCGCCGCCAGATACTCTTGAAGGCTCAAGTGGGCAAAGCTCAGATCCCCCGGCGCACGTTCGATCAGGATGCCGAAATAGTGGATGAGCGAGTCGATGATCTCCGGTGCGCGGCGCCGGGCCTCCGGATACGCGAGGCCTAGGCCCCGCACCTCGTCTTTAAGATACTGTTCGCAGATCTGCTCGCAGCGCGTATGGCTATTAAGACCAGAGCCCGCGGCGGTCTGCGTATCCAATGCGATTTGCACGAGCATGTCCTTAAGGTCCGCTTCTCGGATACCGTCAAGGGTTTCCGGACGGGCGGCGAAGCCCGCGTGTTGCCGCGCCTGCGGATGGCGACGCAGGAACAGCTCGATAATCTCGGCGTACGCGCGGACGCGTGCTTCGGGCAGTCGGTGCGAGAGGCGGAACATTTCAATGAGCGCCTGGCACAGAAGAGGATTGCGGGCTAGGCCGTGCGTACGCGGACTCACTTTAACCGCATCCAGAAATGCCTCGCCTCGCGGCGCTGACCGCGCCCGTCGCACTTCAGCACTCTCATCGGTTGCCGTGACCTCCAGCAGGCCAAACCAACGCGTCGCGAGCTCGCGGATTTGCCTGTCCTCGAAGGGCGCAAGCGTCGCCGTGGGCCAATTGGGCGGCACGGGAATCGAAGTGAATGAACGCGGGCGGCTCGTACAAATAATCATCGCGCTGTGGGACTGGGCGAAGGTAATGATTCTGTCCAGCGCTTCTCGACCGATCCCAACGTGCGTCGCTTCGTCAAGGCCATCGACCACGAGGAGGAGTGCCGATCGTTTAAGCGCGCGACGAAAGAGCGGCTGCACATCAGCATATCCGTATTGATGCAGCCAGGTGCAGAAGAAATCCTCGATGCTGAGATTGGGATTGATGGCAATCGCCGCAGCTACGCGCGCGAATGACAGCCATACGGGTAGGCGGTGCAAGTGCGCCGACCCAATTGGCGCCCCTTCGGAGAAGTTGGCCTGGGAGAGGACGAGCGCCAGCTGGCGAAGCAGGGTGCTTTTACCGTAGCCAGGCTCACCCAGAATGACGCAATTCTCCTGATCGCGCAGCCACTCCCATAACGGTCGTCGTGCGTAAACCGCCTCAAGCGCAAGCGCAATCGGTCGCGGTTCCTGGCGCGCGGGATTTTGCGGATCGGGCGGCTCTACCGGCGCCGCAGGCTGAGAACTGCCCTGCCCCACCCGTTCGAGTATGGTGCTCTCCACCACATCGGCAGGCACATACCGTTCGATATAATCAATCGGCGTTGAGAGCTGAACGCGCAGTCCCGGGTCATGCTGCGCAAAAATCGTCGCGTAGAGTTTGGACAATCTGGAACGGAGAACATTGAAGTCAATCCCATCCAACCGCTCGCCCAAGCGTTCCGCGGCCTCCGCGCCATTATAGCGACGTACCCATTCGCGCCCGAAGAAGTCGTCCACGATTTCTGGGAGTGCCTTCAGGCGTACATTGAGCGCCCCGGAGGCTGAACCATCCCATATCAGGAATCGGACACCGCGTCGCTCAAGACGCGTGCGCTCTTCCGTAATTGCTTCCACGACGTGCGTATTCTCGAGACTGGAAGCCACACACAGGGTGAATTCTTGCGCCTTCGCGGCCCAGGGACCTTCCTCGAACTTGGCGACGGCCTTTATAATGTCAGCCGGCCCAAAACTCTGGACCCGCTTGCATTGGTAGCATCCCTGGTCCGAGGGAGCGCCAGTAAGTGTTGCCAACAGGTCGATGCCGTGCTGCGCTTGGCCCGGCGTGCCGTAGGCAAGGCAATCGGTAACGGTGCGAACCGACCGCACGACGCGCAGGATAAGGCGCTCAAAATTGGGCCAATCGAGTTCCTCGAACGGAAGGCCCTGCAGGCGGGTCGTAACGGGGGGACGCCCGAGATGCTCAGGCGGTGCCTCGAGCCACGCAGGCGGGGCGTTGCCGGTCATCGCGAGTGGAGGTGAGGTCGTCATATCGAACCGGCATCCTACCTAGCCCAAACCCCGGAGGGAACACTACGTCGGTAGCCGACCATCTTGCTACAACGCGTGACGAGCTAGAATCTTGCTCAAGACACGAGTCACCGCCGGGGATTTTTCGATCAAGGCCGCATGGCCGGTCAAGTACGACTCAGAGGCTCTGCCCGACTCGGAAAGAGGCTCGGTGCGACTCTTGAGATCAAGTCGCACGCACTTCGGGTGTGTCGCCGGCCGCTGACTATCTCGTGCGGTGCTGATCGCGGACGTGGGGATCACTGATGTGCTTGCGCAACTCGTGTGCAACCCGTTCTCGTTCCGTGCGCGGCGGCTCCATTCGCGCGATGAATCTTTGGACGTCGTTTGCAAGATCATGGAGACCGTCTGTGGTGAGCAGATTGACGACGGAGTGCCAGCCGCTTTCGACCTGGCTCCGTGTCTCTGCGAGTTTGCTTTATGCCGGTTTCGTACGGAGTTGTGCCCTTTGAGCAGTTCGGCGGCGACGGCTTCGGCTTGTGCGCGAACGTAAGTCGAATCGCCCCGCAGGCTCGCGCGATAGATGCCGTCCTTCTTAGCCTTCCTGCCTTCACCACGCACTGCGCGTTCCGTGGCGTTGGCCTCAACGCCGAGCAGTCTTAGGTTTCGGGCAAACTCCGATCGCCAGTGGCGCAGCGTGGCCTTCTTGATGTTCAAGCGCACACCCTGTTCGTTGACGGCCTTCAGCACGAGATGGACATGAGGGTGAGCTTCATCGGTGTGCAAGACGAAAGCGTACCGGTGTTGACCCCAAAATTCCTCCCGCGCGAAGTTTCGCACCGCCCCCAGCACTTTGTCCGGCGGCGTTCCAGGTGGCATCGAGAACATAAGCTTATGGACGAGCTTCGGCGGCTTTCTGCCCTTCGTGGCGGCGAGGGTTCCTTGGCGTCGCACGTCGTCGATGTCGAGATCCCAGTCGTCCAGGAGGTCTCTTTCCTATCCGACCACTCAAGCGCTCGCCGTCGTCGGTCTCTAGTTCCAGCTCTCCATTGCGCCCGATGTAGTCCAGGTGTTTGCCCACTGCCTTGAGATCGTTGCTGGCGCGAGGCAATACCTTCACGACCGCTTCCGGCGTCCGCCGGACAGTCCGCCGGATCTGCTCCAGCTGCGCCGGCGTCAATCTGCCGCCCGTCTCGCGAGGCCCACCGCGGCCATAGCTCACGATGTCCAGCAAGGGTTCGCCTTCTCGAATCCTAAAGGTCCGCTTGGACATGCCCCGTCTCCCAGCTGGTCTCATTGGCCTTGAGAAGCGCCTTGGTGTTGTCCCGCAAGGCTACGCATATCTTGAGCATCGCCCGAAATTCCGCGCCCGCAGAGTCCGGCATCCGGCCGCCCTGGTTGGCTGCCTTGGCGATCTGGTTGATGTTCCGGCCGATCGACGCGAGCACCGCGATGCTGCGCTTGAGCGCCAGGTACTCCTCCTTGGGCAGCGGCGTCAGAGATCGCAAATGCGAGCGCGTCAGGACAGAGACGTAGGTTGCGGGCCGCATGCCCCGAGCCGCCGCGCGGGCATCCAGCAGCAGACGATCCTCGTCGCGAAATCGCACGTACACCGGCTTGCAATAGCCCTTCGGTCCGCGCGCCTCCCTGTGGCCGACGGATGTCGTTCTCCCGGGATGCAGTTCACCTCCGTCGTCATTCGCCGCGTCGCAAGCCCGAATCTCCCGAATGACCAGCCGCTTGAGCCACGCGGCTTCCGTCAGAAAGTCGCGTTCAGCGATCGCCTTCGCCTGGCGTTTGATCTCCGGCGAGACTCGCGCCTTCAAGATTTCCGTGCAACTCATAGGGCACAATGTGGCCCAAAAGCAAGCCGCAGGCTATCCTGCGTAGCTGGTTTTTTAACTCCTCGTAAGAGTTTCGCTGAAAATACCTCGAAACTCTCCCCGCGTAAGAGTGCCGCGAAATTCTGAGTGCCAACGCGATTTCGCGTCAGCGCCGGGTCAGATCTCGTCTGATTCCTTCCACGATGGCGCCGATCTTCACCGCGACCATCACGTGGTACTCGTCCCAGTGCTCGATCAGCATCCCGCTCAGCGCCGCCCTGTGTTGGTTGCCCGGGGCGTAAAGAACTGGCGAAGTGAAGTCGCCCAGATCGAGAAGCGCGCCCCCGCTTAGCCCTCTTGGCCCGAACGCGTTGACGCGCTCGCCGGTGGCCGTGTGAGCCTGCTTTTCGAAATTCAGGAGCAGATGCCCCCCACCCGAGCGTGGCAACTTGGCGGCAACGGCTGGAACCTCCACCACATGACCCGTATACATGGATACTCGATTCGCAATTGAGCGGGTTCTATGATAAAATCGACCTTTTATTGCGCGAAACCGCGTAACCGAACGCGGTGTAAACCCTGGGCTCAGTTGGTACCCGGTTGTGCGATATCCTCGACTCGTTCAAGAACTCGACCGGACCAAGGGCCGTAGCGATCTCTGCGGATATCTCACAGTAGGCGCAGTCGAGGTGATCCAACCGCCGATCGCCCCCGGGAGGTGTGGTTGCTCGAAATCTCCCCGCAAGCGGCACTGGATGCGTACCCACGAGGCCGCCGACAAACAGTGGCGTCAGGGCTAGGTCGTCGGCGATATGGGCCGCTGTCGAGACCACCCGTTTGCCGTCGATTTCGAGAAGTAGGCAACTGCCGATATGTGTTAGGCGGCGACCGTCCAATAATCCATAAATGGGCCGAACCGACGTTTTGAAGTCCCCCACGGCCCCCAGGGCACATTCCTGTATCCGCGCCTGTGCCGCCCCTTCCAAGGTCTGGACTATCACGGTAGTTGCTCAGCGCGGTATTCTGGGCTCGCGGATCATCTCGCGTGTCCCATCACCTACGCTCCTGGTCTCTGCGAAGCCGTGCTCCTGGTACCAGGCGACGAGCTGCTCGGTCGAAAGCGTTGTAGGACAGCCCGGCAGAATGGACTCTAGAGGCCGTGCGATCAGTTTGATGGTGATTGCGTTCGCGTCGCAGAGCGTCGTGAGGATCCTCAGTGCTCGCTTAGCGTAACCCTGGCCCTGGTGCTTCTCGTACACTCCAATCGTAGTCAGTTCGACCAGCGGCCCGTTAGCAACCAATCCAGGCTCGGGCATAACCTGCGGCAGATCGGACCGGGTCCACTGCTCGCTAAACTGCTCAACGATTGCATCTGCTGAAAGCATCAGTCAGTACCTCTTGGCGCTCCGTCCAATTTTAGCAGCTGCCTCGTGCGGCGCGGAGGCGACATTTCCGATCTCAGCGGGAAGCGCAGAGCGTCGCGCGATATTGCAAAGACCTAATGTGTAGAGACCAACGGGTATCAGGACCAACCCTAAAGTCCGATGGCGATATTTCGGACCATGCGCTTGTCTATAAGGTCAACTCCGCTGAGAGGGGCCCAACGGCGATCGTTGCCTAACTGCGGAATCCCTGGGGCGTGACAATTCCCCAATACTAGACAAGCCCACGCTCAGCTCCACTAATGACATCGCCACCGGCGACTAATAGGTGGTCCAAGACACGAACATCAATAAGATCGAGGGCGCTTTTCAATCTTTGGGTGATCTGCTCGTCCGCAGAACTAAATTGATCATTTTGGCTGGGATGATTATGAACGAGCACCACGGCCGCGGATTGCGCCTCAAGCACCAACTTCACGACTTCCCGAGGGTGCACGCTCGCCCCGTCAATCGTGCCCCGAAAGAGCTCGACAAAGCGCAGAAACCGGTGATGGGCATCAAGCAAAATGATGCAGAAATATTCGCAGTCTCGGTCACCCAGCGTTACTGCTAAGAAGTCGCGAACCAGCTTGGGGTTCGTCAGCTTCACCCCACGACGAATTCGCCGGCCCAAATGCCTCTTGGCTGCCGCAACAACCACTTCACCTTCGGCAACGACAAAATCGCCGCTCTGATCTCGAACGTAAAGAATCTCGTTTCCCATGTCCCTTCTCCATTCCCCGGGCGGGATTGCCCGTGCGGGGAGAGGGCACGCGGCAGCGCAGCCGTCAGGGCTCGGCGCAGCCGACTCGCGGAGCACGGCGCGAAGCGCCGCGCGGACGGCCTTGACGGCGAGAACCGCGTGCCATCCTGGAACCACCGGGCAAGACCGCCCGATCTATCTACTCCGCATCACACATCTGACCGGCGGCGACGGCGGTTACTGCAAGTCGACATCTCTCTCTGCCAGCGCGACAAAAAAAGGGGAAGGAGCGCCCTCATTGAGACGCCCCTTCCCCTAGATGTCATGACCTTCAGGCGGCAAGCACCTCCATCGCCAAGTCCCAGAGACCGCTGTTGATTCGCACGTCCTGCGCAATCGCGGTGATCGAACGCGTACGCATCAGCCGCCCGGTGACCGTTCGGCGCCTTAAGCCGCCACGCAGCAGATTCTCTTGAACTCGATTCGTGACCCGCCAGAGATCATCCCCGACGTCCTCCGCTCGCCGGCAGGTGAGAAGTTGCGCAGGCTCGAGCCCGCTCTCGGCTCCCTTCGGGAATCTCAGCTCAAGCGCCCGCTCCGCAAATTGAAGCTGCTCATCCTTCGGGAGTCGCCGTTGCTCCATGCGCTCGATCTGCGCGGCCAGGCTCTCGAACCGTTCGGTCATCTGCAGCGCGCCAATCACGACCTCATCCACGATGTTGCCTCGATGCGCCACGCACTGGGTCGGAAAGGCGCTTCGCGAGACGATCAGGCCATTCGTGCAGACGACACGAAAGATTCCGATGCGCAGCTGATAGGCGCTCGTTCCGTCGTGGCTGTTCAGGAACAGGATCTCCAAGACCGAATCATTGAGCTGCACGGTCTCAAATCGCCGGCGGAGCCTCACGATATGCCGCGCGTGCAGAGGACTCGTTCGATCGAGTGTGAGTCTGGCGTGCATCGACCGGCACGAAGCCCACATTGATCAGGCCGCCGAGAACCCGCTCGGTGGGAATGAACGTGTACCTTGGGCTCATCCGCTCGTGAGCCGATGCCGCGAATACGGCAGGCGCTCTTTGGCGAACGGCCTCGAGCGAAAGCTCTCGCGCCAATGCGTTGCCGTGGGATGCAAAGGAGACTTCGGACATGCTGTTCATGATGGGATTCCTCGAATTGATCTTGGGCGGGATTGCCCGCGAGCCTCGAGAATCACGGCGCGCGCAGTTGTCAAGGGATCGAAGGACCGCCGAATAAATGGCGGGGACCGCGCTCGTGGGGAGGCAGCCGTTTATGCCGCGAAGCACTCGTCCTTGACTACGAGCACGCCGTGATACGCTGTCCACCAGCAGGTAATCCCGCCCTCTCCTCTTCCTTCTTCAATGCTTCCTCTCGAGCTAGTCGCGATCGGAATGGATCGATTCACGCGGTGCTAGCCCTGCGGATGCGTATTTCCACTCACATTGCGTCAGAAATGCGCGTTGCGTCGCAGCCGGCAGAATTCGATGATTCGGCTCATGACAAATCATGGCTCAGATCACGAGTGTGGATCGACTGTCCCGCGTGCGGGCGCTTATCAAAAGCTCGCGCGTGAGGTCGGCTTGCCGTTTGAACTCGTGACTCCGATGCTCGAGAGAACCTGCGCGGTGTGTGAGCGCTGTCGAGGGGTCGCGGTCATGTGCTTCGAGCGCAAGGCCAGTCGCCTGCACTGATCAGCGAACGCGCGTTGAAGCATCGCTCGGCTCAACGCAAATCGAGTTCGCGCCGCAGCCGTTCCTCCAAGGTCGCCGCGAGGACCAGGGCGTCATTCAGCGCATCGATGGGATCGCGCTCGGTGGCGCTTTTGAGCGCCGATTTTAGCCACTCCGAGCTTGGGGGTCCGCGAGGATCTCGTGAGAATTCGGCAGAGGTGTGGTGGCGCTCATCGCGTCGGATCATCCGGCCGCGGCGGACGCGGCGTTGCCGTCGAGACCTCTTCCGTTCTTGACGGATCGCGCAGACGCACGGCCGGCAAGGGTTCGCCCTTCTGGATGGAGGCCGCCATGGCTTCGCGCATCAGCGACGAGGAACCGCTCACGGTCTTTGGGGTCGGCGATCCGGCGCGCGGCAAATTCTTCCGCCGCCCGAACGCTCAAGAAACTGGACTTGAGTTCCGGGTGCGCGCGCACCGTCTCCCGGACATCGGCCTGCTCATCCCGCAGGCGCCGCGCGAGGCGCGCGCGCTCGGCGAAGAATTGGACCTTCTCAACGACCCAGCGGGTGCGGTGCGCGTGATGCGCCTCCTCGGTCACGATGCGTCCATCGGCCACGCGGCGGCGGGCCGTGACGGTCACGGCCTCGCGGCCGGCGCGGCGCGCGCCGATGAGATCGCCGACTTTGGGTCGGGTTTCACCGGAATTAAGCGCCCGCTCCAAGTCCTTGCCCCACAGCGTCTTCGCTCCGCGGCTCGTGAGGAGCTTGACGTAATAGGAGGCATTCTCGTCGGTGCGAAACTGATAGTTGGCGCGGCCGTGCTCGGTGAGGCGGCCCACGAGGAGAGAGCCGCCGCGGCTCGGCTTGAATTCGCGCGTGGCGAGCGAGGATGCCTCGCGGAGCCTGCCGGGGTGACCCGGCGGCGGTAGAATCGATGCCGCCGACGGCCGGCTTGTCCGGGTGGCTTATTCAAGCGTGGCGGAGCGCCTCATCGCGCCGGCGCCTCCTCACGTCTGATCGCTCCGGGGGCCGGCGTCGGCGCTGCCGCCTTCTCCTTCAGCCGCACCGGCGGCAGCGGCTCGCCGCGGGCGACCGCATCGGCGAGCGCCGTGCGCACGTGGCTCACAAACTTCTCCCGATCTTCGGGATCTCGAAGCTGGCGCGCGGCGATTTGCGCGGCATGCATCTGAAGGTAGGTCCCCACGAGTTCCGGGTGGCGCCTCGCGGCCTGCTTGGGGTCAATGCTGGGATCGCGCAAGGTGCGGGCCGCGGCCGCGCGCTCGGCAAAAAACTCCTGCTTCTCGACGATCCAGCGATTGCGATGCGTATCCAAGGGCTTTTGCCCCACGACCTTGCCTTCCGGGTCGCGCTCGGTCTCCTGCACGGTCACCGTGTCGCGCCGCACGGCGCGAAGCGCAATCTCATCGCCAATTTTGGGTTGGGTGAGGGATTCCTTGAGCGCGCGCTTTAAGTCCACGCCCCAGATCTCGCGCTCTCCTTCCGGGGTTTCGATCTTGACGAAATAGGAAATCGGCTCGTGGGGGTCGTGCCGATAGGCGGCCACGCCATGATCGATGAGCCGCCCCGTGATGGGGCCCTTGGGGCGATCGCGGCGCGCTCGGCTGTCGGCGCTGCGCCGGTTCCAGCGGTGCGCAGCCGGCTCCGCCGACTCCGGGTGAGGCCGCCGCTTCGCGGGCGAGCTTGCGCGCGAGGTGCGCGCGCTCGAACTCGGTGGGGGTGTAGCCCCGAACCTTGAGCCCCAAGGCGCTGGCCGCACCCCAAGCCTCCTTGCGAAAGCGCTCGGTTCCCGTGACCGTGATCTCCTTCCAGCCGCGCGCTTCGGCGATCGCGATCAGGCTCTTCACGACCTCGGTGTTCTCGCTCGGGGTGACCAAGCGCGTGCCGCGGTCGGTAAAGGCGTGCGCGCCGTCCGGGAAATAGTATCGGTGGCCGACTTGAACGAAGCGCTTGCGGATGTGATCGGGAATCAAGCGCTCCGATGGGCCCGATGACGGGCGGGCTCTCGCGCGCGGTCGCGGGCGCTTTTGGGTGCGCCGGGACTCTGCGGATTCCGCGGGCTTCGTCGACGGCCTCGTAGCGCGCCGCCGTGACGGTCGAATCGAATTCTGGGTTCCGGTGATCCGGCATCGGCGCTCGATTCTCGCCGCCCGGAACGACCGCCGCGTCGTGCGAGTTCGCCGCTGCATCTTGGTGGCTGTGATCTTCTCCTCCATGTCGGTCCCCCTAGCGCTCGCGAAACGCTCTCTAAAAAATTCTCGGCCAGCGCGCGGAGGTCCGCCTCGCTCAGCGGCCCTTCCGGCACTTTCACGTCGCTCGAAATCGACCTCAAAATCCTCCAGCGTCAAGCTCTCAATCCGATCAATATCGGCGAGCGTCGCCTCGCGCGTGGCAGGCTGCGACTCCGTGCGGCGGCGGAGTCTGAATCACGGCCTCCTCCGTCACCGGCGCCTCGGGCTTCAGGGGCTCTGCCCGCGCGACCGACCCTTCGAGGATTTCGTTGGCGGGCGATGTCGCAGGATTCGGCGTCGGCGGACGTTGGGGCGCGACCGGCCGCTTCGCGGGTCGCCGTGGTGGAACCGCAGATTTGGGCGGCGGAAAGAGGCGTTTTCGGAATAAGCGGATCGCGGTAATAGCGGTTCTTGCGCGCGAGGATCGGTCGCACGCCTTCATAGAAGAGGATCTCCTTATTTTTGCCGAGTTCCTTGACCTCCTGCGGCAACAGCAGGGGTCGCTTCTGCTCGCTCACGCTGACGCTGCGATGCCGCTGACCTTTGGAGTCGGCGACAGCTAAGTACCGGTCTCGAGTGCGTATGAACCTTGACGGTGGTGAATCCCAGCTCATTGGAGATCTCCGTCGCCTCCGCGACGTCCTTGGGCGCATAGACAATCCGCGCCGCCAGGCTCTTCATCATGGTCTCGGCATTCTGCTGACCGTAAATCTCGCGCAGTTGCGAGAAGGCCTGCATCACCAGCATGAGGCGCACGTTGTAGCCGGGCAGATACGCCACGCCTTGCGCGAGGATCGGGAATGCGGCCGGCGGCGGCGAGCTCATCCAAGATGAACGCGACCTGAAATTTAAGTGCCGGGTTATGTTCCGGTAATTCCCGGGTCTGAAGGTTCAAGGCCTGCTCGATGAAGAGATTCAGGAGCGCTTGAAGCAAGTGCAGATCCCCGGGATTGATCGCGAGGTAAATCGACATCGGGCGCTTGCGCAGGTCCCGAAGGTCAAAGTCGTTGCGCGAGGTGGCACGATCCAGGAGCGGATTGGCAAAGAGATCCAGGCGCGAGGTGAAGGTCTTGCGGATGGAGGATGCGGTCACGGGAGCCAAGTCAATGATCTCGGAGAGCGCCCGCACGCACTGCGAGCTCAACGGATACGGTCCCTTCTGCCGTCCCTCGATGATCCGCCGCCAGTGATGACCGAACCCTTCGGTGTCGGAGGCCATGCCCTGCCGCAAGACTTCGCCCAAGGTCGGGGGAAGCGAGGGGGTCTCGAGCACATACATGGTGACGCCTAAAAAATAGGAGCGCGCTCCGGCGGGCCAGAAAGGATCCGTCCCCGGCACATCGGGATAGAGAATGGCGGCGATGCGCTGCACGTCGCTGATCCGAAGATTCGGATCTGCCGAGATGTAGGTGAGCGGATTCCAGCAGGCGGTATTGCCATCCTCGGCGAGCGGATGAAACAGATAACAGCTCTGGCCGGCGCGCTGCCGGTAGCCCGCCGTCAGGGTCCAGTTCTCGAGCTTGACGTCCAAGCACAGGACCGATCCTGCCAGAAAAGAAGATTCGGGATGACGATCGCCGTGCCCTTCTCGGCGCGCGGCGGCGCGGATAAGAGCACGCCCTGCTGACCGCCCAGGATCAGATACCGACGGCCGACGCGCCCCAAAAAAAGGCCCATGCTTGGCAAAGAGCCCCGCCCGCGCCATTTCGCGCTCGGGTCGCGAATCGCGCATCCCCGTGCAGGGAGCGCCGGCGCGGCAGAATGAGCGGAAGCGCCGCGAAGGCGACGAGCGCAAGCCCACCCGCCGATGAAATCCAGAGGCGCCGGCGCACCTCGGGAACGGCCGCCGTAATAGTAGGCATAGCGCGCGATGGTCAAGGGCTCGCGCCGTCCGCAGATCCATGCCGACACCACGCCAGCAACAAAAAGCCGGCGAGATATTGCGAGGCCACAAGCGCTACGCAGGCGATGGCCATCGCCTTCATGGCCATCGCCGGCCAGCGCGGCCTTAACGCGGCGCCCAAGCGACGGCGTTTGCGGTGAGGGTCATACCAGATCTCTTTGATGAAGCGTTGATGGCGCTCGACGCCGAACTGAATGACGACATCGACCAGGAGGTAGAGGAGTTCCTTGATATCGGCGCGCGGCAGTTCCTGGCCCGCCGCGGCTTTGTTTGACGAGGAGCACCAATTGCTCGAAGGCGAGCTCGGCGCTCGCGGCATGCACGCTCGTGATGGAGCCGGGATGGCCGCTATTGACGTTGCGCAAGTAATCGAACGCCTCCTCGGCCCGCAGCTCCGCGAGCAAGATGCGGTCCGGTTTCATGCGAAGGCAGGACTCGAGCAGCTGCTTCGGCGTCACCCGGGCAGAGTCCCTGATCGTCCTTGGAATAAAAGAGCCGCACGTGATTGGGGTGATCGAGAACGAGCTCCTGGGCATCCTCGATGGTGATCAAGCGCTCATCGCGCGGGATTTCCCGAATGAGCGCCTTGGTCCAGGTGGTCTTGCCGGAGCCCGTGGGGCCGGAGACCAAGATGTTCTTGCGACGCGAGCACCGCCAGGCGCATGAAGGATTCGTACTCTTGCGCCTCCAAGAGCCGCAGGAGTTCGGCTTCCGTCTCATCCAAGGTCTCACTCGCGCGGCGCGTGGCGCGAAAGATCCCGCTCGCGCTTAAAGTTCTCGATCGACCACACCTCATCGCAGGGCCGGCGGATCGTGATCGCCACACAGCCCGCGCTCGTCGCCGGCGGCAACACCATCTGAATGCGCTCGCCGGTGGGTAAGCGAGGCGGACAGGAGCGGTGATCTCCTCATCGATCCGCTGACGGGTCGAATTCGCGACGAGCTTCGCCAAGCGCCGGCACCACTCGAAGTCCGCAAACGGCACCGGCTCCTGCCGCCACCCTTCACGCGTCTCCAGGAACGCGATGCCGGGCTGATTGATGCAGAGCTCGGTCACCTCGCGCTGCGCGAGCAGGGGTCTTAAGGCCTTGAGCGTCAAATCGAGCGCTGAAGCTCCGCCCGTGCGGGGACCATGCTCGCGACCTCCGCCTCGATCGCTCGAGGGAAGCGCAGCGGGACGAGAGTCTCCTCAGGGCGCTCGATCTTAAGTTCATAGACGGACCTGAAATCAAGATCCCGGGCGACCAAGACTTGGATCCGATCCCCCTGATTCTTGGTGACGGTCGGTGGAATGTTGATGGTGCCTTTCAAGCACCTCGGTCATGACGTCCTGCGAGCCCGAGGGGTTGTAAATGACGGTGCTGCCGCTGCTCTGGGAGGCGACGGCGCTTTGCACCGCGCCGCTGATGACCGAAATCAAGATCGCGGCCCCGAAGCGCTGGAAGAAGTGCCGATTGACGTTCCCGGCGAGCCCTGAGCGGCCGAGCTCATCGGTCCCGGGGGAACTTAAGGGAATCACGACGCCGGTCGGCGTTCGGGCCTCCGTCCAGAGCACAAAAACGCGCGCGCGCCCTGCGCGACCTCCCCGCGGGTCTCGCCCACGAGCTTGGTGCCGCGCTCCATGAGGACCGTGGAGCCATCGGCACTGAAGGTGTCGGTCGCCGTGATGCAGGTGGTCATACCCGGCAGGGTCGAATCGATCGCGGTCTCCAGGGTGCAATCAATGAAGGCGCCCTTTGGCAGCAAGAGCCGTTGCGTCGGCAGCACTTGCGCTCGCACCGCGGGCGTGAGACTCGGCCTTAAGAGCTCTTGCAGAGCTCCGCTCCCGGCCCCGCCGCCTGGCTCACGCTCACTCACGGGTCCGCCCGGTGGCCCCACGATGGCCGCATTCGTCTCGGTCGATGTCGGCGTCCCGGGTCCGGAATCACTCTCGCTCCGTCGAGAGAACGCGGGTCCCGCCAAGCGCCGTTCCAAGGCAATCTCGGCGGGTGACTTGGGGGCGGGCGGCGAGGATCCGGCGACGGGCGATGAGACCGCGGCGAGGTGCCCGCTCGGCTCGTGGCTGATCGGCGGCACCTCGGGGGCGGGGCCTAAGACCTTCTCGACCGGCACCTCGGGAAGCGTGATCGGACCCAAACTCGGCAGCGGCGCATCCCGGCCGCTTGGTTGCGCGAGGCGGTCTGCGCGGTGCGTTGGGCCGTGCCGCGCGCTGCAAAGGTGTGAACGTAGTACCACCCCAAGAGCCCCACGGCGAGGCTGCCCATCAAACCCAGCGCCAGCACTTGGCTCGCGCGCGATTGCAAGGAGCGCGCGCGATGCAAGACACTCTCGCCCCGCTCCCCGGCGAGCTCCTCGAAGTCGCTCGCGCGGTCCTTGAGCGGCGTGATCGGCTGTGAACTGCCCCGTTTCTGCACCGATCCGCGCTTCATCGTGCGCGCCTTCGGCGCTCGAGATCGAGGATGGCGCCTCGTTCTCGGCTCGCGCCGCGCTCGAGGGACTCATGGGGGTCCGTCCTTGCGTTCGCGCGTCACGTCGGGGGCGATGGTGCCCGATTCCAAGCGCTCGCCGCTCCCCGCAAAGCCTTTATTGACGATGCAGCCGGTCAAGCGGCCGCGGCGCACGATGAATCTTGCCGCCACGCGATGAATGACGACATCGCCCGCATCCATGTTGAAGTTCAAGAGCGATTCCGAACCATCATCGTTCCGCACGAAGATCAGCCGGAAGCTCCGCCTTGGCGGCAAAGGTCAATCGCGTATGCACGCCATCATCGGACGCCGCGGTCGGCTTTGATCTGCGCGATTGCCGCAGAACCAATAATCCACATTCCGGGGCCGGTTCTTCTGCGCAAGCGCGAGATCGCGCGCGACGCGCTCCTCGGGGGTCAACGACTCCTGGGCCGCCGGGTTCGCGGGATACATGAAGCGCACCGCGTACATCACCTCATCCGCAAAG
The DNA here is from genome assembly GCA_963813755.1 of uncultured Gammaproteobacteria bacterium. Lineage (GTDB taxonomy): Bacteria > Pseudomonadota > Gammaproteobacteria > Steroidobacterales > Steroidobacteraceae > Bog-1198. The sequence goes on from CAWEZY010000005.1 coordinate 42,565, forward strand.
CGACTGGTCGGGCGCGCCGCAATGCGTGTACTCAAAATAGTAGCGGCGCTTGTTGGTCGACACCGTGAGATTCATCTGCGAGCTCGCGGCTTTGGGGCGCAGCGTCAGGACGTTCTCGTGGGCGCTGTAGGTCAGTGCTTCGGGATCGCCGGCACTTAAGCCCACAAAGACCTCATCCGATGCGAACTCGAGGTCCAAGTGATAGCCCACAAATCCATACAGCCGATACACCTCATCGGGACTGTATAGGACGGTGCGGATGCGCGAATCGGCGAGTCCCCGCATCGGCAACGAGTCGGCGTGGGTCACGGGCTCCGGTGCCGAGCACGGCAGTCAGGGCGAGCACCCAGGCACCCCGTGTGAGGGAGCGTCCTTTCATGTGGCGCCCCCACTCTTCTCACCCGCGGCGGCGCTGTGGTGCCGGCGGCAGTGCTTCGGGCTCGGAGCGAAAGTCGATGACCTTAAAGCCCAACGGATTCCAGCGCCGCATCGCGGGCTCACTCGGCGGGGTCGCGAACGCATAGCGAATGCTCGCGATGAAGTAGCTCTTCTGCTCATCGCTACTGCCCGCCTGGCGCTTCGCCTTGACGTAGCGCACTTGCGCCAAGTCCGTGACCCCATCCGAGCGCGTAAAGAAGCTCACCGAGGTCACCCGGGCCTCGACCGTCGTCCCATCTCGGTAGAGATTTAAGGGCGAGTTGGGGTTGGTCTTCGCCCAGGCCGCATACCAGAGCTTGATTGCGCTGCGGCGTGTGAAACGCCCCGCATTCCTCATAGTCGGATTCGGCGGTCGGGAAGTTGAATCGCTCGCACACCGTCACGTAGTGGGTGAGAAAGTAGCGGCTCACCGCCTCCGGCATCGCCTCGTGCCCCACATACACCGGCACGACATCCACCATCCCGGAGGCGTTATCGACCCGAATCACAAAGGGCTCGACGCGCTTCAAGGGCATCAGCATCACGAGCGCCACCGACGAGCGCGAGGGATGCAATCCAGCCGGCACCGGCAACCCACCACGCAATGCGGGCACTGCGGCGCTGCATCGCCACCCGATCGCGATCCCAGGAGGCGGCTTCGGCAAAATAGGCTTGAAGCTCCGGCGTCTTTCGTCATGGCGTGCTCGCGCTCGTTGCGGCAGGCTCCTTCACGACCGGCTGCGGGTGCATTGATGGGCTCCAACTGCCGATCGCAATGAACGCGCGGCGCTTGGGTGCTGGCAGCCACTCACCATCACGAGAAAAGCGACTATCGGCAGCCTCTTCATGCGATCACTCCATCAGCTCGGCCGGATCGTGTTGGGCCGTGCGATGAGCCGTGCGGCGCCCGTAGCGCCCGCCCGTGCGCCGCGCCCCAGATAAAAGCCCGCCTTGCGGCTCAACGCATCCCAGCGGGTGGTCTCCCGATCGGTGAGCCCCCGGGCGAACTGACCGGTATTGCCGACCGCGCGCCCCAATCCCCAGGCCAGAAGCGCACTGACCGCGCCAAAGGAACTCAAGGCGAGTACCGCTCGCGAGCCCCGCCGCCATCGGCATCACCTGGCGCATGATGAGGAAGGTCAGGCCCGCCGCCAGGCACACCCGCACCGCATCGGCAATCTGGATGCCACCGCCCCGCGCGGCCGCCGCTTGCGCGGCGGTCGTGACGAGCCCCATCATCAAGCGCCGCCACCAACACCGTTAAGATCGTGACGAAGGCGTAGTTCGCCATCTGCGCGATCCAGGCTTCGAAGAAGCGCTTGGTGGTCTCAAATAACAGAAGCGCGATGAAGAGCGGCCCCAAGGCGAGGAGGATCGAGAGCGCGATCTTCGAGAGCGCGAGCAGGAACATCGCATAGATCGCGGTCAACCCGACGATCGAGTACACCGCAAAGCCCGCGATGTAGTAGGAGAAATCGCCTTCAAAAAGCCCGCCCTTCTGAATCAGGAGACTCGCCGCATCGCCGCCCGAAAAGATGATGTTGTCGATGATCCCCACCGAATCAAACGCGCCGATGAGCCCGGCGGCGAGCGCACCGGGTGCGTTAAAGAAGGTATCGACGATGACATCGTTATAGAGCCAGAGATCAAGCGCGCCGCCTAACACGACCGCGAGCGTGACGATGCGCTTCACTCCGGTGACGAAGGGCTCCTCGATCTTGCCCGTGAGGAGCAAGTAGCCCCAGATCATCACGTAAAGCGTCGCGAACGTCACAATCGCGGGCTGCAAGAGGGCTGCCACGCGCGCGGTGTTCGTGGCGATATAGGTGGAGAGAATGCCATTGAGCCAGGCACTGAAGGTTGCAAAGAAGCCCATGGCGGCTAGTTCCTTAAGTTCGGGTCTTGCGAAGTTACGTCGGCACGCGCGCGAGGGTTCGGAAGTTCAAGCGGCGCCAAATTGCGAAGCGATCCCACACCTTCCAGCCGCTCGGCCTCGCGCGCATTGACGCAGTCGGGCAAGGAGTCGCCCGAGGCGGGATCATTGGCACAGCGCGCGAACTCGAACTCGCGAAGCGTCGCGTCCTGCCGGTACTCCTCCACCGTGTGCGTCGCCCGGTCCGGCGCCGGCGCACAGCCGGCGGCGCTCGTTAGCGTGACAACGAGCCCTAAACATCTCCGCACGCGCTGTGCACCGGGCCGAAACTGCATGATCGATACCCCTTAAGGGAGATTGAGGGCGGGCAACGATCGGAGCGATCCCACGCCCGCGACGACTTGCTCGCGCGCGCTTTGCTTGCGTGCCCACTCCTGCGCTTCGAGCGTCTGATAGAGCACCGCCATTTTCGTGTTCTCGTTTTGAAGCATGGCCTGCTCCGCTTGAATGCGGGCCTGAAGATCCAAGGACGCCTTTCTGATCCGCCGCACTCGGGATCGCGTTGATGAGCTGCTGAAGCGAGGCAAAACGAGTGCTCGTGTTGTCGAGCGCCTGGCGGGAGGTGGACTGCAGGAGGGCCGCTGACTGTCGCGCCATTTGCAGCTGGGCTTGCTCCGCCGGCGATAAGGCCGCGACTTGCTGCGGCGTCAGGACCGCATTCGCCACCATCAAGCTTTGAACGCCGACCGAGAGCGCCTGGTAGGCCCCGCCCGTTTGGCTGACGGCGGCCGATGAACTGACTCCAGGTCGACGGCAGATAATTGCGATTGGTTCCGGACAGCAGGTTCTGCATCCCCCGATTGCCGATCATGGCCTGAAATTGCTGCTGCGCGTTGGTGAGCGTCAATTCAGCCGTTTGCAGCTGCTGTTGGAGGGTCGCGACCTCCTGGACGAGCTGCGCGATCGCCCCCACATCAATGACCGCCAATTGCGCCCGACTCGCGGGGCCAGAACCCTATCGAGACGAGGGCCGCCGCCAAGATCATCCACTGCCTTTTCCTCATGACACACTCCTTTACGTTACCACTAGAAACCGCCGTCAGCTCCCCTCCCCGCCCGCAAAATGCGGCAACCAGCCCTTCGGATCCTCGCCGTACTTCTCGATCAATCGCTGCATGCGCTCGATGTTCGCCTTACGCGCCGAGAGCACCGCGAGCTCGGCATCGAAGCCCTTTGAGGTCCAGTTTCGCCACCACCGAGTTATGGCCCTGTTTCACCAAGAACATGCGCGAACCCGTTGGAATGTCTTGCTTGATCAGGCGGTACTCGCGCTCGGTCAAGTTGAGCCCCGCATCCGTTGCGTAGTCCTCAAGGGTCGCATCGGGATTGGGAAAGCAGATTTTGGTGGGGGTCTGCTCGATCAAGGTGCGGCTGTGCGGATGCTTGATCGCATCACTCGGAGACTGAGAGTCCAAGACCACGAAGCCGTTTTTCTTGCGAATGGTCTTCAACTGATCCTTCGCGAACGCCCCGAAATACTCATCATCGAGCGCCTTCCAGAACTCCGCGATGAAAAGGGCGAAGCGCCGGCCGTCGATGAGTTGTTCGGTTAAGTGAAAGAGGTACATGTTGATGGGCGTTCGAATGAGGGGCTTATCCAAAAATTCGGTGACATCGAATCCCGTCGTCAAGGCGCCCCCGAGGGACTCAATGAGCGAATCCTCTGGGTTATCGAAGATCCAGGCGTAAGGCCCGTCCTGCTCATCGCTGCGCCGTGCATGGCACCATTGCTTCAAGCGCACATACACGCCTTCGGGTTCCGTCGAATCCAAATAATCGAGCACACGCCCCAAGCGACGGTCGGCGAGGTTCGAAGCTCATAACCGAGCGGATGGCCTCGGTGAGCTCATTTTCTTGGGTGACCGTGAGCGGTCGATCCGCGCGGCTCACGAGCCGGCGCACGAGGTCGTTCAAGAATTGAAGATTGCCGGGGCGAGGATTTCAGCTGAAACGGATTCCAGCCGGTGGGGACGCCCAGTTGGATCGGATAGTACCGCCCCCCTAAGGCCCGGATGCAGATCTCCGTGTCGCGGTCCTTGGTAAAGAGCACGGAGGTCACACCAAAGGCCTGCAGCTCACACAGGGTAAAGGCAATGAGAGCGGTCTTGCCGGAGCCCGTCGGTCCGATGATGAGCGCGTGACCGATGTCCTTCTTCGTACCCCCGTCGGGATCCAAAGGGTCGGAGGCGTGATAGGAAAAATAGTAGGGGGTCCCCGCCGCCGTCACGAAGAGCGTCAGCGCCTCGCCCCAGTGGTTGCCCGTCGCCCGGCCAGAAGGGAAATTGTGAAAGCTCGCCATGGCGGCGAAATTGCGCGAAGTAATGGGGGCCTTGCGCGGGCGAAACGCGAAGTTTCCCGGCAATTGAGCCCAGAAGGCGGCCTCGATCGCGAGGTCCTCCCGCCCAATGGTCATCCCGGTATGGTCGGCGAGCAGGGTGCGAGCGCGGGCGAGGTTGTCATTCAAGAGCTTAAGCTCCCGATCGCGCAAGATCGGAGTCCACGTGCTCGATGAACTCGGTCAGTACCTGGAGCGACAGGTGATGCTCGCCCATCACCCACTCGCTGCTCGTGAGCTCATCCAACGCCTCGCGTAGCTCCTCGGCTTGGCTTACCGCAAAGTCAGCCGCGCTTTGCATCCGGTTGTATTGGCGCTGCAGCAGTGCCTGGGCGCTCGCCTTTTTTAAAAATGCAAACGACTGCGTGAGTATCCAAGGAAATGGCGTCGACAAGAGCGCATCGAAAAGCCCCGCCACCGTCGGCGTGGAATACTCGATGATCCCGAGCATGGCGCCGAAGCGCGTTCGCGTGGGCGCGCGGTACTCGATCGTCTCAAAACCAAAGAGCGGACGCGTGGTCGTGAGCACTTCGGCGATGGGAGCGCACGGCAAGGCGATGCGCTGCGATTCGCCGTTGAGGAGTACACCGAAGAACTCGAGCAGGCTCGAGTATTGCCGGCCCTCCCACTCGTAGATGCCCAAGGCTTGGGGCTCGTACCGGGCGAGCGAACTTGAGAGCGTTTGCGCGAGCTTCTCGCAGGCATCGAGTGAGTCCTTGAGCTCCAATCGCGCCTCTTGCGGACGGGTCTTGGAGAAAAACTTCGAAGCGGCGCCGACGGCAAGGCCGGCCGCCGGCCGATAGACCACGGAAATATAGAGTTCATTGACCATGAGGGTCTCGCCGAACAGGCGCCCCAAGTACTTGGCCTTAAGATCACGGGCGAACCCCGGCGAATGCGCATTAACAAGCCCTATCGCTTCGCGATGCCGAATCACGTGGGTCCAGAGCACCACACTCTCCCGGGCGATGTTTCGCCACAGGACATTGAGTCGCTCGTGCCAGTTATTGAGCTGCTCATCATCCGCCGTCTCAAAGCTCGCTCCGCTTAACCGAAAGGCTTGAACGTAGTCACCTTGACGGGTCTTCACGACACGCTCGGAAACATGCGCGGTATAAGGGATATTCTTCTCCGCCGTTGGCTCCCGCCGTAGCGCCTTTGTGCGGCCCACGGCGTTCACGGCAGCGTCCTTTCGATCCAGGCCATCGCAGCTGCTGGCGGCTTCTCGGCAGGAAATCTCAATGCCTCCCGAGCGGTGCGATGGCGCGAAAGGCATCGAGGTGATGCGGCTCCTTGGATAGGTATACGAGAAACGCTAATCCTCGCCGGACCGCGGCGCCGATGACCACCGCGCGTCGGGCAAATCAAGGACGAGGGGGCTATAGCTACTCGCCTTCCAGAACCGAAGGTTTGCGAGAAACGCCGGCAGCCGGGTTCGTCCCCACAACAGCACCAGATCGAAAAAACGCGCATCGCGGGCGCATAACAGCATGCAAACGCCGTGTATGGGAGCCGCCAGCAGGAGGATTAAGAGATTCTTGGTAAGAAGAAAGAGCTCCATGATGCACATGGCATTGAGCATCACCGCCGAATACGTGACGCCCCAGAGCATCGAGGGGCGAGTGGCTCCGATAAAGAGCGGATCGGCAATGAGCCCGGCGTTGCGATGTCGCATGTGCGCTCCAAAATCAAGTGCCGAACATCCCACGGACCCAGGTGACAATTTGCGGCGCCCCAAAGGCAATCGGAATGCCGATGACGAGGCCGATAAACCAGCCCCAAGAGGCACGTCCCGCCATGGCGAGGCCTCCCGCCACCATGACGAGAATGATGGCAATCGGCGTGAGCCACGCGAGGATGTTCGACTGAAGCGATGTCGCGCCCGTCAAAAACGGCGAGGTCGTCTGTGCCAAAGCCAACTGGGGGATCGCGAGCCACGCCGCAAGCACTGTCAGTACCGCTTTAGCGCGTCCCTCTTGCGTTGATGCGACCGATAGCATGGTTTTACCTCCCTGCTCAATTGGTGGCTATATCAACACGGCGGCGGGCCGAGCGCGGGGAGGGTTTCGCGGAATTTTCAGCGTAACTCAAACGAGCGAGGCTCAGAAGAGCGCTTCGCCACCCTGCATTCGGTCACCGAGGCTTCGATCATCGGTTCCTTTGCCGCACCAGCGAGCAGCAGCGGTTTGCCGCAGGTAGCCACCAATTCGCCCCCAAAGAGCTGCAGGCAGTGCAGATGCACATTGGCGAGAGCCTGATCGTCCATTTGCGCCGCCGCATGGAACAAGTCCTTCCAGAACAGTGGGCCGATTTTCCCAGCGCGGCCTCATCTCCTCGGGCCTCGTTCACGACCACTCGATCCACATCGCAGGGCGAGAGCCGTGCAATCAGCGCGGTGACCTCCGGCGCCATACCAAACACCAGGCTCGCGATAGGAGATGCGGAACGAGAGGCACTCCAGGCTTCCAGCAATAGATCGCGCGCGAGGCGGTATCGCCTCATCGGTGTGAAATCCGCTCCCTGTCGTTTGCCGAGATCCCCCGGGCGCGTGAGCGTTCACCACCCGCCTCCACCACGCGACGCGCTGAAAATTGAAATCGAGGAGCACCATGGGACAGCGCGCCGCGCGGCCCAAGGTTTGCTCGCTCGGATGAGCCCACAACGGGAGAATCTCCTTCCATGATGCAAATCCGTCCATCGCCTCGCTCGCCTGGGCCACTTTCGTCAGCAACGCAAGACCGCGTTCATTCAATCGACGCACCGTCTCAAGGAGTATGCCGCCCGACCAACAGTTGGACTGCATTGGCTTCAAGTTGGCCGACTCTTCCATTCCGAGCCTCATGCTCCTTCGAAGTTTGGACGGGTATTTTCCACGCGCGCGGCGGATGCCCTTCCCGCATCGCTCCCTTCAAGTGCGTTGGACTCCCACGCTTCCGCTTTCAGCCATTTATGTCGCTCAAGAGAAAGGAAGCTTACAAGTAATCCTTGTCACTCGTATGACAACTTGTCATTATATGGCAACTATTGTGTACCGCGTTTTGCTCGTCCACGCAAGGCTGTATTGAGTTTTCTAGTGAGGATGCGCGCACTTTTTTGCCAGAAGCAGCGGTTGTAACAATTCAACTGGCTGATTTCATAGGCTTACGCGAGCTTCGGAAACCGCAATTTCTTGACTCGCACACCGCTTTGGAGCATTCGCTCAGTCAATAAGTTGAGAGTGCGATTGCGGCGTTGCCGCAGAGAAAGCGCTAGTTTTGGCACGGAAAGTACGTCACCCCCGAGACAAGGATCAGACCTCGGATCGCGAGAAGCCGCTTGATCGTGGCATTGACGATGATCTCAGTATTTGAAATCGCACAAAGTCTGTGGGCTCACCGCTACGCTTAGATTCGGCGGCTCAAACTACTGAGTTGGAACGTCCGGAACGGTATCATCCGCTACGAAGTACTTATCAATAGGCGTTCACGTGTGACCCTACTCAAGCAACGTTAAGAGCGGGCAACGCATCTTCGCAATCACCCTTTTGATTTACAACCGGTTCGCGTCGACCCGTCAGCCGCAGTGCAACCGTTAGGCGACGATGCCCCGGTGAACCGATTGCGAGTGACCACGAGTAACGAAAGGCAGAACGGAATGGCTATAAGCGCGAGTTCGGCGGAAAGAGTAACGGTGTAGTTGCCCGTTGAATCATATAGCAGGCCCGCGCCGATCGGGCGAGCACGAGCACCGCAAGTTCAATGAAATAATAAATGCCCCAGCTTTGCGGGAAGTTTGCGTCGCCGAGTCGTCGTCGCAGTAACGTAATCCAATAGACCTCGCTGCCCCCCACCGCGACGCCGAAAGTAAGTGCGTGCGCGCTCAACAGCGCGACGGACGGAGTGTGCATGATTAAAAGCAAACAAGTGACACCTACGGCCATCAGGCTGTACTGCACGATGGTGGTGTACACCAGAGACCATCGGTCGATGAGCCACCCAATAAAGATCGCGCCTATCGCGGCGAACCCTGCTGTCGAGCCTAGCAGAAAGGATGCAATGCGAGACGAAATGCCCGCATCTTCGATTACCGCCGCCTGATGAGCAAGAACGCCGCCGTAGGTTACGAAGTAAAGCGTCGTCGCTACCATGATGATTTGAAATGAGCGCTGCGCCAGCAAGTGGCGGACAACGTCGCCATAATTCGCCTGCTTACTCAACGTCGCTTCGATTACAGGTTCGGCGCTAGGCGGCAGATCATCCGCTCCGTCAAGATGGAGCCCGATGCTCTCCGCAGACGGCACCCGTAGGGCCCAATACGTGGGAACCAGAGCAATCAGCAACAGCGATGCTCCCAGCGCAAAAGAGGTCGTACGCCATCCAAGATGTCCGATCAGGCTACCGGTTACAGGAGCCAGTACCAGCCCTCCGATGTGCCATCCGGAGTACATGATCGCGACCGCAATTCCGAAATGCCTAGAAAACCATTTGGATAGCGTGACAGGGAGCGTGATGGCATAGAGGACCTTGCCTAATCCAGCGAGCGCACGCAACGTATACATCTGCCAGAGTTGTGACGCAAACACGAGCAACATCAGGCAGAGTGCCTCGATGACGATCCCCGCTACCGCCATGCGCCGTATGCCGAGGCGCTGTATAAGGGATCCAGCGAGCAGCGACAATGGCGCGCTGATCCAAAATGCGGAAACAAGGCCTCCGGTGGCTGCCCGACTCCAATCAAATTCTTTCGACAGTGGTGTGACGAATAGTACGAATGAATAGAGCCCGGCGCCGTAAATCATGAAGCCGCCAAGAAACAATACCGCGAGCACCCACCAACCCCTAAACAATTTCTTTTTGGAGCGTGACTGAGTTGCGAAGCGCATGAGTCTCCTAATCAACAAGCCGCCCCGGTCGATTGAGCGGATACTGCCACAGCTTGCCGGTCATCGAGGTAGATTCGAACGGTGAGTCAGTTTATCATACAGATCGGTCAAGATTTTAAATGGAAATGCCGTCTATGCTCGGATCGCCGTTTCGCTGGCCTTTGCTGCCAATTCTACTGGCGACGTTGCTGCCGCAACTGACGTCGGCGGATCAACATCCGCAGCCGCCGCCACTTGCGACGGCGATGCATAACGGTTCGGCCGCCATGGTTGATACAGCTCGATTGCGCAACCTCGACATCGAACCGGGCGAGTGGATGACAACGGGTAGGGACGGTACGTACAGCTCGCCGCTCAAGGCGATCAACGACAAATCGGTCAAGGATTTAGGATTTGCGTGGGAATACTCCACCGGAACGCGGCGCGGCCTCGAAGCGACGCCGCTGGTGGTCGACGGAACCATGTACGCAACCGGAAATTGGGGGGTTGTTTACGCGCTTGACGCCGCGACCGGAAAGCTTCGATGGACATTTGATCCGCATAGCGATCCGCAGGTGGCGCGATACGAACAGAACGATGTTGTCAATCGCGGTCTCGTTGTCTGGAAAGGTGCGGTCTACGTTGTATCGGCGGATTGCCGGTTAATTGCGATAACGGCGGAGGACGGTACAAAGCGATGGGAAGTCAATACGTTGGTCAATCGAGACGAACCGTACGTATGTACGGGGGCGCCGCAGCTGGCGGACCAACTCATTGTGGTAGGCAACGCGGGCGCGGACAGCAGCAAAGGAGGACTGCGTGGCTACGTGTCGGCCTTCGACTCGCAGACCGGGAAGCTGCGATGGCGCACGTACACCGTCCCATCACTTAAGGAACGCAACCCGACGCCGGAGCTACAGAGGGCAGCCGCTACGTGGGACCCCAAACGCGACCCCTCGTTCGGCGGCGGCGGTACGGTATGGAATAGCATGGCTTATGACGCTGATCTTAGGCTTCTGTACCTCGGTACAGGCAATGCGGCGCCGTACAACGCATCGCACGTCGCCCAAGGTCATGCGGACGACAAACTCTATACGGCGTCGATCGTCGCATTGCGCGCGGATACGGGCCGAATGGCATGGTATTTTCAAACGACGCCGGGTGACCGCTGGGATTATGATGCGGCGGCGACGATAATACTCGCGGACCTTGATATTAATGGGCGTAAGCGCTTGGCGCTGCTGCAAGCGAATAAAAATGGGTATTTCTATGTGCTCGATCGCATCAACGGGAGACCTATTTCGGCGAAACCTTACGTATATGCAAATTGGACGTCGGGCCTCGACGCCGACTTTCGTCCCATTGCAAGCAGTGAAGGGGATTACAACCTAAGCCCGAAATTGGTTTATCCAGGTTTACAGGGCGCGCACAGTTGGCAGCCCATGTCGTATAGTGCCCAAACGGGATTCGTGTATATACCCTCGACGGATGGACCCAATTTGCTCGTTGACCTGACGCGCAATCCAGGTGCTACTGTTCGATTTGTAGACGAGGCAACGGACGGTCTGGGCTTTGTGTTTCCGGACCGCGATTATGATCCGGCAGCGTGGACGCCGATCCTCGGCTCTTTGCCTAAAGTCCCCGCACGCAATCCGCACACAAACAAAGCGTTGGTGCGGTCCTCGCTCATGGCGTGGGATCCGGTCAAGCAGCAACTCGCATGGGAGCAAGAGACTTCCTCGGGCTACTTTCTTTTGGACGGAGGAACCCTGGCGACCGCCGGAAATGTGGTGTTCGCGGGACGCGAAGACGGTCAATTTGTGGCATACGCCGCGGACACGGGGAAGATACTCAAAACAATAGCCACCGGCACCCCGATTATGGCTGCGCCGATGACCTATGAGGTCGCCGGTACCCAGTACGTCGCAGTGATGGCTGGACACGGCGGCGAATACCTCAATAGCTTTGCGGGCACGGCTGCGATGAAGTACGTGAATGAAGGACGAATCATCGTCTTTAAGCTCGGTGGTCTGCCGGAAGTTCGCAAACCCGCGCTGCGGGTCGCAACCGGCTACTCCACCCCACCGAAGCAGTCGGGAACACCAGAGCAAATTGCGAACGGCGCCCGACTTTTCAATACCTGGTGTGCGAGATGTCATGGGCTCGGTGTGCCCGCTGTCACGCCGGACTTGTCGCGGTTGAATGACGGCATTGCCTCGCTCGACGTATTCCGGGCCATCGTGCTGCAAGGAGCATTTGCCCCACAAGGAATGCCTCGATTTAGTGACGTTCTCACGGCAGACGGTGCGGAGTCGCTGCACGATTATTTGATCGACCTAGCGTCGAAAGGCTATACCTCTCAAGGCGCAGCGCCCACCGCAACCCCACCACATTGAGTCCCAACTGCGAACACCCCTATAATCGTGCAGCATCGCTGTGGACAGACCTATGAAAGCACTATCGCAAAGTTTTCGGAAAAATCTCAAAGAAAAAGCGTCAAAACGAGGTTCAAGATGAAATCATAAGGGTCGCCGCTCGATTATTCGCGCAGCATGGATATCGTGCGGTGACCATAGACATGGTCTCGGAAGTAATGGGGTATTCGAAATCCAGTATCTATTACTATTTCAAGAACAAAGAAGAAATCCTTTGGCGTGTCTTCGATACAATTTATGGAACCTATGCGACCACCGCACAAGAAATCCGTGACGAGAGCGCCCCGCCCGTGCACACCATGCAAAGGCTGATTCAGCGGCATCTTGCAAACGTGATGGAACACCATGATTGGACAACCATCTTCTTTCAAAACAAGGGCGAGTTGTCCAAAGAACGGCAGCGGCTGATTCGCAGTCGAAAGCGTGCCTACAACGTGATACTTGAGGCTGTTTACCAGGAAGGCATTAATGCGGGTGTGTTCCGCAATATCCCCGCGCATATTGCGGTCAACGGAATTCTGGGTATGTGCAATTCGGTGTTCGCTTGGTATGACGAGCTACAGTCACTGAACGCAGAAGAAGTTTCCAATCACTTCGTATCACTGTTGGCGCACGGCTATCAATTGCAAGATGCGCATCCGGAGCCAGCCGTCGCGCCCACTCCCCGCTTGGGTCTCGCTGCGCCAGTGTCGTAGGAGCGCTCGGCACGCGTTCCTGCCGCCCATAGGGTGCTGATAGAGATACCTTGTGAATGAATCACGGCTTCCAGCCGGCGCTTTCGAGGTCCGCGTTGAGCGAACGCCGTACGGTTGGCTGCTCGACCGTATCTTCCGGGATTACGCGGATGCGTATTTTTGATTGCAGCTCTTCTGAAATGTGCGCAATGACACCAGGCAGGCTGGAGATGAATGCGATGCCCGTCATTTCCGGCGGGGTAAAACCCATGTCGACCAGAATGGCGGCCATCATGCCGACCTCGTTGATCACCATGTCTGGTTTGGCCACTGCAGTTGTATAGGCGCCATGTATCGCTTCGTACCATGCGCAGGCACGTCCCCATACGCCCTCCGTTTGCGCGATGGACTTTAGCTTCTGCGCGCGTGGGTCCAAAAATCGAAAGTTGGGATGCCCGAATCCTGGAATTCTGGACCGTTGTTCGCGTAGCTTCGCGACCAAGACGGTTGCTGATTCCGGAAGAGGTTTCCCCTCATCAACTTCGGCAAGACTCTCGGATATGAAATGGCCCGCCTCATCCGGCGCAAGTGTATATTCACCAACCGCTAGGGCGGCGGTTGCGATTCCCGCGACCATGGACGGATTGGCGGAAACTGCATAACGTGCGGCAATGGTGCCCGGTTTGCGCAGAGAATAGTCGAGGACGGAGCACAACACCGCCTCCATCATGCGAGTTTCGCTGGGTGTGGGCAGTCGCCCTCGGATCAGCAGATAGCATGCGGCGGAAAAGGGTATCCGCCCGATCAATTCCCCTAAGCTGTAACCGCGAATAAACACGTCTGCATTCGCGACTTCGCTGACCGCTGTTTTCCAATAGGGCGCTACTTTGTCTGTCATGAATACCTCGCATTAAAATCCCGCGGTCGCAACCGCGTCGGAATTGAGCAGTGAAATATCAGTCCGCTGCCAAGCGTATGCAGTAACATCGCACGAGCGATGGACCAGTCGAACCTGCGGTCACACGCATTCATTGGCGGACAAGGAGCAACACCTTGCATTTAGGGTTAGATTCCATAGAGATTTTCGCGCCGTGGTCTACCCCAATCAGTGCGACGATATGGGACACATGACCGTGCAGTATTACACCGCGGCATTTGACCAGGCCATGTGGCACCTCGTCCGGTCGCTTGGTTATGAACCTCAGTGGCGATTGGAGCGCCGACAAGGGTGGGCGGATGTTCGTCATACCATGAACCTACGCAGCGAGCTTCGCGCCGGCGATTTGATCTTCGCGCGAAGTTCGCCGAAAACAATTGGACGAAGCTCGCTCGTCTCGGCCCATGCGCTTATCAATGCGGCAAACGGCGCAATCGCCGCCGAGGCAGAGGTGATATCGGTTTATTTCGATTTGAACTTGCGAATCAGCATTCCTATTCCGGAGGGCATTCGATCGGCCGCCTCCGCCCGGTCGGCAGGGTCCGCGATCGCCGCTCCACCGAAGCGGCGTTGACGAGTCAATGTTCATCTACGCAAATCCTTCAGGATAACTTTCGCCGCGTTGTGGCCTGGTACCCCCGTGACGCCGCCGCCTGGATGTGTGGACGCGCCGCACAGATATAGGCCACGAATTGGCGACCGATAATCGCCGTAACCGGCAACGGGCCTGCGAAAGAAGATTTGATCGATGCTGAGTTCCCCGTGATGAACGTGCCCCCCGGGTAGATCGAACATCGCCTCTAAGTCAGAGGGTACCAAAATCTGTTTGTGAAGAATTGATTTTGAAAAGCCGGGGGCATAACTATCGATCTTTGCCATCACGATCTTGAAGAGTGCTTCGCGAGCGTCATCGTTCCATGCGCGTCCATTGAGCGCGTACGGAACGTGACCCCCAAAGATGCTCACAACGTGCTTGCCGGGCGGTGCAACGCTTTTATCGAATGCGCTGGGGACCAGTATCCACAAATAGGGATTGGCAGCGATTTCGCCATGTCGGGCGGATTCAAATGCCGATTCCAGCGAGACCAAGGAGTCCGCGACCGTTATGGATCCGGGGTAATCGGGCATGCCACGCGAATTCCAAGCTGTCCAAACAGGAAGCCGCTCCGCTGCCACGTTTATCTTAAAGCACCAAGGACTCGGTACGAATTCGTTTCACGGCAAGAACGAAGTCAGGGGGCAGATCCTGTTGGGCAATTAGTCGCAAATAGATGGTTTGTGCATTGGCGTTACCTACCACCGTCTTGGCCGAGACCCGCTCCCCGTCAGCAAGAATTACCCCGCGAACGCGGCCTTGTTCGGAATCGATTTTTTCGACCGGACAGTTAACGCGTATGTCAACGCCTACGTCCCGGGCCGCACGCGCGAGCGCGTCGCTTATGCTTCCCATTCCGCCACTTACAAGGCCACCACGCCCCGCAGCCGTGCTACCGTCGCGCAATAATGGTCGAGCGAGGACGTAGGCCGAACCGGGAGTTTTCGGACTAATGTTTCCTCTTCCGCTTCCCGGAGGCGTAACAGCCGAACGCGGTCAATACCGCTTCGCTCTCAAACCACCGCCTGAGAAAATCGTAGGCGCTCAACGTCAACAGATCCCATAGGTCATAGAAGCGCGCGCCGAGATCTCGAAATCGCCATGCAAACAATCCCATGCGACCGATATCGGCGAGCTTGCCGCTTCCAGGATAAATAGGTAGTTCGAACAATAGGCGCCGCAGATACGGAACCAGCGCCTCCATGTGAGCCACGAAGTGCGGATACGCTGCCGCATCGGCAGACGAGAAACGCCTGACTCTCGTCGACCATTCGGGCCGTTTCCGGCCAGAAAATCAAACTGCGCCCGTCGGGAAATGGATGTAAACCGGGAGGCGTCGGCAGGACCTCAATCCCGTGTCGAATCAGATCCAAATCGATCATTACTTTCGGTTGCAGTAGCGACATCCAGAACAAGGCGACCGATACTTTGTAACCTGGCCAAACCTCTTCGGTAACTACTGGCCCTCCCACAGCACACCGAGTCGCTCGAATACGGTGACTTTGAGCCCGGCCTTCGCCAAGTACGTTGCGCAGACCAAGCCATTGTGACCCGCACCTACGATGGCTATATCGAGAGTCGGCACTGCTATCTCGGTGCCACGACAGAAGCCATTTCAAGCCAGGCGCGGAGAGTATCGCGCAGCGACGGGCAATGCGCTTAACGGGTTCTCCCCGAGTCAATAGACTTCATCAAGCCGAGCTCTCCATCCAAATCGTCTAATCCTTCGAAAATTCGACGCACTAGTCGAAATACTTCCAGATCCGTTAGATAACACGATAAGTCAGTCCATAGCAAGCACTGCCAAAATACGCCGTGCAATTCGAGGGATATCGTCAACGGTTATCGCCCGAAGGCGCCTGTCAATCCCGCCTCTTGCAGGATCCAAAAAAAAGGTGCATACTGACCGATGTGTCCGATTTCTCGTCCCACCGGTCAACTTACTATACTATTGTATTTTTGAGGGTGTATGGGCTTAAAGATAAATTTCATCAATCCATTCGGTACGCCGGCATACAACCCGCTGATAACAGAGACGCTACTCCCCTACGCGCGGCCCGATACCAAGTTGGTCGTGACCAATACCACGGATTGCCCGGAAAATATCGACTACTTTTACAATAAACACATCGTCGAACTGGTCGTGGCCGAGCACGTGATGAAGGCGGAAGCGGATGGCTTTGACGCTGTTATTGTGGGGTGCTGCTATGACCCAGGTGTTCGAATGGCCCGTGAGCTCGTTGATATTCCGGTGATAGGTCCGCTGGAAGCGTCAGTGCAGTTCGCACCGTATTTCGGCCACGACTACGTGCTGATTACCGATCACAAAAAGGCGTTCCGTACATGCAGATCTGCTCAAGTTGTACGGTGACGGACAATGTCGCGATACGCGCTGTATCGATTGGTGGGTGGCAGACATGATCCGCGATACTGCGGGCGTCGCCCGTGACGCGCTTGCCGCATCAAAAAAGGCATTAGCCGAAACTGGTGCCGAGGCGGTCATTCTTGCGTGCACGATTATTTCCTCGAGTTTGGAGAAGTGGCTTCATGACACTAAGGCCGCACGCGACATCAGTATTTTGAATCCGAACACCATGGCATTGAAGATGGCGGAGTCGCTTGCCGATATGAGAACCCAGGGGTTGTATAACATCAGCCGCACAGGCTATTACGGCAAACCCCAGGACCACAACGCCCAAGAGTTCGCCGCCGATCGCGAGCGGTACGGTGAACTCAGGCCTAAATGACGGACGAGTCGAACGCACATGATCAATCCTGCTAAGCAAGTGGCGGTCATAACGGGTGGCGAAACGGGTATCGGCCTTGCTATCGTGAGGTCGCTTAGCGCCGTGGGCATGCACGTCGTCATCGGGGGTATCCTCGACAAGGAGGGCGGAGCGGCGGCAGTTAAGCAAGTCCGAGTGCTTGATGGGAGCGTTGAGTTTCGGCGCACCGACGTGCGCGATAATGCGCAAGTAGAAGCTCTGGTCGCATCCGCGCTGGCGCACACCGGACGGCTCGACGTCATGATCAACAATGCTGGCATCTTCGATGGCTTTGCCAGCTGCGTGGACACCACGGATGCTCTTTGGGAGCAGGTCATCGACATCAATCTGCGCGGCTGCTTCTTTGGCTGTCGCGCAGCTCTGAACGAATGGTTGCTCAGCGGTATGGCCGTATCATCAATATCTCCTCGGTTGGCGGCCTTCGAGGGGGCGCAGAATGGCTTGTCGTATACGGCGTCTAAATTTGGCGTTATCGGACTCACTCGCCAGGCCGCGTGCACATACTCCGAATATGGAATTACCATCAATGCCATCTGCCCGGGCGTCATTCAGACCGACATCCGCGACCACTCATCGCAAATCTTGGGAGCGGCTGCCCCCCTATGAGAGGAGTTGGCAGCGATCCGGAAGGTTATAAGAAGCTGGTGCCGGCTCAGCGTCGGGGCTTGCCAGAAGAAGTGGCGGCGACCGTGGCGTTTCTGGGCGGCCTATATCACCGGACAGGCGATCTCCATCGACGGTGGATGGACTGCGACATTAACATCTGAACCGGCCAGCGCGGCAGCTTCAAGCGAGCTTTCGAATGAGATACTCGAGGCGGTTCGCAGCTTTCTGCAGCGCGAGGTGCGCCCGTACGTAGCCAACCTCGAACGCAATGCCGCTTACCCTGAGCGGCTGGTCGAGTTAATGAAAGAACTCGGTATGTTTGGCATGCTGGTCCCTGCACAATACGGTGGCTTGGAATTGCCACATCCGCTGTTTGCGCAAGTGATGGAGGAGGTAGCGGCAGGGTGGACGACCCTCGCCGCTTATCTTAATAGCCATAGCACCGTCGTTTACTGGATGGGCAAGTTCGGTACGCCGGAGCAAAAGGAACGCTACCTGCCCGCCCTGGCCCGAGGTGCGGAACAAGGTGCACTGTGCCTCACCGAGCCCGGGGCCGGGTCGGACCTACAAGCCATACAAACCGTCGCGCGCTCGGGTGAGCACGGTCTCTCCGTACGAGGGAACAAAATTTACGTCACCAATGGTGCGCGAGCCTCGCTGTACGCCGTTCTCGTCAAGACCGATCCGAAGGCCAAACCGCCCAAGGCGGGAATAAGTTTGCTGTTGGTCGAGCAGAAACATTCCGGTGTCTCGATCGCGGGTACGTTTCACAAAATGGCCTATGGTCTTGTAGATACGGTGGAAGTAATTTTCGACGATGTCCTGGTTCCGGCGAGCAGCGTCCTCGGTGCCGAGCCGGACAAGGGCTGTCCCAGTTGCTCGACGGACTTGAAATAGGCCGCGTTGCTATTGCCGCAAGCGCGGTAGGGCTTGCAGCCAATGCGCTCGGCGAGGCGAAACGCTATGCGAGCGAGCGGCGTACCTTTGGCGTCACGATCGACCAGCACCAAGCCGTTCAATTGCGGATTGCCGATATGGCGACGAAGCTCGTTGCTGCACGATTACTGACTGCCGAAGCTGCGCGGCAAAAGCAAACGGGCTCGCGCGCGGATATGGTCTGCGGTATGGCCAAGCTATTTGCAAGTGAATGCTGCCTCGAAATCGTCGGAGATTCGCTTCGGATTCATGGAGGCTACGGATACGTCAACGATTACGCCATCGAGCGTCTCTACCGAGAAGCGCCACTATACATCGTCGGAGAGGGCACGAATGATATCCAGCGCCTGCTGGTCGCGCGCCGACTATTAGAGGACGCGGATCGGGCATTTTTGGGAATACCTCAATGACGACGGTGTGTCTCACGTTCGATTTCGATGCCCTCTCGATCTGGATAAGCACCTTCAAACAAGTCACGCCCACGGCGCTGTCACGCGGCGAGTATGGTCCGCGCGTCGGCATTCCACGCATCCTCGATGTTTTAGCCGCCCGCCACGTACCAGCCACTTTCTTTGTTCCCGCACATACCGCGAGCAGTTTTCCCGGGGCGGTCAAGCTAATCGTTTCGCAAGGACACGAGATTGGGGCTCACGGTTACGTGCACGAGTCACCGGTCGGCTTGTCGAAGGCCGAAGAGGCCGATCTTCTCGTTCGCAGCGAAGAAATTCTTGAGCGCAGTGCCGGAGTGCGACCGCGCGGGTACCGTTCTCCCGCTTGGGACTTAAGCGAAAACACCATCGAATTGTTGGAAGATCGCGGATATATCTACGACAGCAGCATGATGGCGGACGATTTTTCGACCTTCCATCCCCGCAAAAAGGACGTCATCGACGTTCACGGCTTCACCGCTGGCACCGAGAGTTCCCTGATCGAGTTTCCGGTTGCGTGGGAATTGGACGACTACCCTTACTTTCACTTTGCAAGTCGGCCCATCAACCAAGGGTTGCGAAGCGTCGGTGAAGTGCGTGCAGCCTGGCAGGCGGAGTTCGACTATTGTCACACCCATGTGTCGGACGGCGTATTCAATCTAACGATGCACCCGGAAATAATCGGTCGTGGGCCACGTGTGCAAATGTTGGATAGTCTGATCGCATACATGCAGTCAACCGCTGACGTCGTTTTTTCAACGCTCGGCAACTGCGCAGATCGTCTTCGGGCGAGGGTCGCTCCGCATTGATGATTCCGTACCGGATTCACACATCTACTTTCAATCGACATTTTGTAAGGAAAGATTCATGGCAGCCACCTCATCCGCAACTTTACCCTCACAAGGCATCGGTCAGAACGCGAGATATTATGAGGAATTCCACGTAGGAGATTCATGGGAAACTCCGCGCCGCACGATCACGGAGACCGATGTCGTCATGTTCGCGGCGATCACGGGAGATCACAATCCCATTCACACCGACAGGAATTCGCAAAAACCACCGTCTTTGGGGGCCGCATCCTTCATGGCCCGGCCGGCTTCGCCATCGCCACTGGGCTAGAAAGCCGGCTCGGCATCAAGGAAGGCACTGCGATTGCGTTTCTTGGCATGACCTGGGATCTCAAGGGACCGATCAAAATCGGGGACACAATCCATGTTCGTGAACGGGTAACCTCAAAGCGTGATACGAAAAAGCCCACTGCCGGGATTGTTTTCTTTCAAGTAGAACTCGTCAACCAAAGGAATGAGGTCGTCCAAGAGGGTGAATGGAAAGTGATGATGATTCGAAAATCGTGACTGCACCGTAGTTGCGTAAGCATGCCCGATCACTCTGAGTTGATCTACCCGCGGCTCGAGATCCTGGCGCGTCAGTCCCCCGGCAAGATAGCCTTGCGCTACGGATCAGGAAATCTGAGCTATAGCCAGCTTGTGGCGGCGATCGACGACATGACGAGGCGACTGAAGGGCGTCGGCATCCGAGCCGGCGTGGCATTTGCGGTGCTCTGCGAAAATAACCTCGACGTGATTATCGCCTACTACGCCGCGGCCTATCTCGGCGCGGTGTTTGTGCCGATCAATCCGAGTATGAGCGCTCGGGAAACTGCCCACATCGTGTCGCATAGTGACTCGCGTCTCTTGTTATATGGAGAGGAACATCGCGAAGTGGCCACGGAAGCGCTCCATGACTCACGTCGACAATCGCTGGTAGAGTTTCTGCGCGGACCACCCCCGTCGAGCGGCGCCCTCGATGATCGAGCGAGCACCGGGACTCGAGCGGCACCCGACGCGGATTTCTTGATCATTTACACATCAGGCTCCACCGGATCGCCCAAAGGCGTGGTATTTGATCAGTGGGCTGAAGTGGCGGGCAACGCGTCTCTCATTTCGATGTGGCATATCGGGTTTGAGGACGTCACACTCGTGGCATTGCCGCTCGGCTTCCTTTATGGTCTATCGACCGCCGCAGCGACAGGTATACAAGCCGGCGGGGAGGTCATTGTGCTTCCGCGTTTCCGACCGGGGGACGTATTGAAAGCAATACGCGACAATGCTGTCACCGTGTTTCACGGTGTGCCGACCATGTTTTCGATGATGCTCGACTATGCGGAACAGCAGAATTTGCATTTCGACTTGTCACAGGTGCGCCAACTAATCTCTGCCGGGGCGCCGCTCCCGGCGGAGCTGCGCAGTCGTTTTGCAGCCCGGTTTGGTAAACGAATCGACGACTATTATGCGTTGACTGAAGTGCGGCCGGTATTCGGTCAGTACTGGAATGACCTTGGCACGCCGCCTCCTGGTGCAATTGGAAGGGCTTCTCCAGGTGCCGACATCCGGTTTGTCGATGCCGATAAGCGGGAACTCGAGCGGGGTCAGCAAGGCGAGATGCTAGTGCGCGCTCCCGCAACGTTCAAGCGCTATCACAAGGACGAGGAATTGACGCGTCGCTCGCTACAGGGCGGGTACTTATTGACGGGCGATCTGGGCTTCTGTGATGCAGACGGTTATTTTTACCTCACGGGGCGGCTCAAAGACATTATCATCCGCGGTGGCGCAAAAATCGCCCCTGTTGAGGTCGAAAACATCATAGCAACGCATCCGGCGGCGCAGGCGGTCGCCGTCATCGGTGTGCCTGACGCGAAGTTTGGCGAGCTCGTGGTCGCATATGTGATGCCCCGCGCCAACACTCAATTGACAGAGACTGATTTGGTGGCATTTTGCATCGGCAAGTTGGCGGACTTCAAACTGCCGACTTCGTTTGTGATTCTCGAGGAATTACCGCTTGGCGTCACCGGGAAAGTCGACAAGCGAGCCCTGAAGGCACGCTGGCAGGAAGACCATCCATGACGACTACTCTGGTTGCATCTGTCGCCACTTTAGAGATTCGACGCTACGAGACGTTTGCTCAGTTCCGCGACCACATGGAAGCGGTAGTCAGGGAAGCTGCAGAGGCAGGGAGCCGTTTGCTGCTTCTGCCTGAACTTGCGTGTGTCGGTCTCTTGTGGATGGATCGGCAGGCCGGATCAACAAATACTCAACAGGTTTCAGCCCTATACCGTCGGGCGCTCGCTCCATGGTTTGGGGAATACCGCCGTTTGTTTTCGGAACTTGCGCTGCGGCACAACATCACGATCGCCGGTGCAAGTTTTTGGATCGAGAGGGATGGAAAGGGCGCCAACGTCGGTTTTTTCTTTAAAAATGACGGCACTATCATCGAGCAACTCAAACTGCATCCGACCTTGGGCGAACGTGCCATCGATACGGCCGGGGGTAGCGATCTACGAATATGCGAAGTGGAAGGCATCCGTGTCGGCATGCTCATTTGCTACGATATTCAGTTTCCCGAGGTCACGCGGGTTTTGGTGGATTCCGGCATCGAGATACTGCTCGTTCCCTCCTTCACCGATGAGCGAGGCGTATGGCGTGTCCGGCACTGCGTGCATGCGCGGGCGGTCGAGAACCAATTATTTGTGTGCGTGTCACCGCTGGTCGGCGACCTCGGAATTCCCATGGATCGTCCTGTGCACGGACGCGGCGCTGCGTTCATCGCCTGTCCGATCGATAATCGTTTCAAGATTGAGGATGGCACACTGGCTCGAGCGGCCCCGGACGTCGAGGGCTTATTGCACTGTTCGTTGGATTTAGCGCTGCTACGACGATCGCGCACCAAGTGCGAAATCACTCAGCTTGCGGACCGACGTCCGGATTTGTATTCGTCATTGTCGAGCGGACGCAGCGCGGTTTAGAGCGTCTACCGGCCCATTCGATGACTTAGCTCTCGCATTACCAGGCGCACTCGAAAGGCGCGGACATCGAAGTGATGAACCTAATCGCAGCGGATGCCATTACTCTCAAGGAACTGCTGCAGCGGCCGCAGCTCCCGGAGTACGCCCGCCATCTCCCAACGGACTCCGTGTACAACGGTTGGCGCACTTGGACGGCGCTCGCCGTCGATACCGGCTGAACATTTCTTTCGAATTGCAGGCACTTGTCGTCCCAGGCGAGCCCGCAATGTGATATCAGAATCCTGGTGTAAGTCTCCTGATCCGACACAAGGTCCTCGTAGGTGAGCGATAACCATTGGTCCCCGATTACGTCCTCCCAATGACGCATGAGTCTGTCCCATGCAACGTAGTAATGCGCGAGCTCGATTAGGTCGTACGTAAAGGGATAAGCCGACGCGAACTTCGTTTTGTACATGGCGTAACAGACGTCCATCGGACTGCGCCGGAGCGCCACGAACCTTGCGCGCGGAAGTGCTGCATGGATTAGCCCAGCGTAGAGTAGTCAGCGGCAGTTTGTCAGTGAATCGGCGCGCCCGCCGGCGCCGGCGCGCGTAGCCTCAAGGTAGGCGTGGCCGACCTGGTCGAAGTTGAGCTCAAGAGTTCGTTCGACAAACTCCAGCTTAGCGACAGGGCGGCCGTCGCGTTTCGTCACGGCAGCAACGACGATCGCAGGGAACGCGTCCAACTCACCGGCTGAAAACACCTCGCCGTGGCTGCCGAGTATCCGATCTACAAGGGTGGTTCCGCTGCGGGGGAGCCCGACTATAAACACGGGTCGATCGCTATCGATCGACGACGTGAGGCCCGCGAGGCGCGCTGCGGAGTGCTCTTGTCGCAAAGCATCGAGCACCGCGACGTCAGTCGCGACATCATATTGGATCGAAGCGCGGAAGCGGCGGCATGCGGCACTCAAGTGGACAACGAGCGGCGATATTCGCCCAAGTCCTCGAGTTCCTTTGCGAGCGAAAACTCGATTCCTACCGAAGCTGGTTGACCCTTCACTTGGCCCAGCGCCATTGCGAGCGCTTCAACGTGGTTCCGTTCGCGAGTCTGCTTTCTAAGCCCGGACCGCGCGTTGTGTGCTTCCCCATCGAGAGGACGTGCCCTCAGCACGATGTTGAGATTGGCCTCGGCGTCAGCAAGGGCGCCGGTCAGTCGTTGTGCCATGCCAGATTGTAACGATAGGCGATTCCTGTAGGGTCAGCCGCGACGGCACGCTCAAAATAGGGTAGCGCACGGCCCGAATCTCCGCAGTGGGTCAGCAAAGTACCCCGAGTGCGTCGAGGAGGCTCGGCCGATCGATGGGTGCGGCTTCCGCTTCCGCGGCGGTGGCGAGCGCGTCGGCGCGCAGACCCATGCTTAACAAATATTGACCTAGCTGTACAAGGAGCGCTGCATCACCCGGTGCGAGCTCTACCGCGCGGCGCATGAATCGCACGGCGTCAGCGGAGGCGCGCATGCGCGAGGCCACGTCGGCGGCGAGTCTCCATGCCGTGGGCGTCCAACGGCGTCGCAAGCGTGAGGGCCTCACATTCGCTCCAAGCCGCATCGAGTCGTCCCGCCGCAACCAATTGCATGATTGACCGCACTCGCGATTCGCTGCTCGACATCGTCTTTCCACCGATTCGCCCGGGGGGCCATACAAGAAGATATTCGCCTCTTATGCAACGGTGCGCAATCAGGCGCACGAGTTGACTTCTGAGCTATCCCGTGTATCCTGACTCATGAGGTCATAATTTCGACGCAACAGTCAGGACTTCGAAGGCGGGGTTAAATTGATGCTCATCTGGTGAGCGACACCACCATGGCTGCCATAACGGGGGACAAACCTTGAGCAAGAAGACCGGCACTCAGAAACCTGTCGGAGCGGCTCGCCCGCGAGGATGTAATTCTAATGGGTGGGCCCGGCCGCCGGCGTCCCATCATTCCGGCACGCTCGTCGGTGCGATCAGCTTGATTCTTGCGGCATCGGCGGCGCGTGCTGCGACGCCGGCGGCCGACAGTAATAGCGATGTGTTGCAAGAGATAACCGTCACCGCCCAACGACGATCGCAGTCGGCACAAGACATTCCGTACAACATTTCCGTGCTGTCGAGCGACCAGCTACTCGATCCGGGGCTGAGCACCGCAAGCGACCTCGCAAAGGTCGTGCCGGGGTTGCTGACGGTAGACAGCGGACCAGCCGCGCGCGGCAATAACAACAGCTTCACACTCCGAGGCTTGCGCACGGATAATCCAGGCAGCGTGGATATTCCCTCGCAGACCGTATCTCCAGTGTCGACGTACATGGGCGAAACACCGGTTTTTGTTCCTTTCGTTCTGCGCGACCTTGATCGCGTGGAGATTCTGCGTGGTCCGCAAGGAACGCTGTATGGGTCGGGTGCCGAGGCCGGGACCATTAGGTTTATCCCGAACCAACCGAAGTTTGGGGAGTTTTCCGGGGAAGTTTCCTCTAGCCTGAGTAAGACCGAATACAGCGGCTCAATGAATAATCGCGTTGACGCGGTCCTCAATTTACCAATTGCGGATCAGCTGGCCGCTCGACTCATCGCGGGATCTGAGCACTTGGCCGGATTCATAAACGATGTAGGCCTTGCTACGCGAGAGGGTACTGGTTTCCTATCCCCGCCGGTTCCCCGCGTGCCCAACGATCCGACCAGTGGCTTTGTCATCAAAGGACCGCTGCATGACGCCAACACGTCAACCGATACCTATGAGCGGGGCGCTGTACGGTGGGACCCGCACGAGGGCGCGGACATCTTACTCACTTACCTTCACCAGCACACCCAGGTGGCTGACGGTCAGTACGGGAATCCCAATTGGCCGGGTGGGACGCAGAACCTGGCCTCCGGCTACACGGGCCCTGTACCGCCCTTCGCAAATTCTTCGTACACGGTCCCCGCCGGCGGCACATACAACAGCACCGCACTCATTCAAGAGCCGTATGACAACACCCTCAACCTTGGCAGTCTCGTTGCGAGCGTCGATTTTGGATTTGCAACCTTCACGTCCGCGACGTCTAGTTACGAAACCGTGACGGACGGTACCTTTGACAATACTTACCAGTGGTATATCCCCGGCGGGACTAATTTTCTCACCTATTACAACAACTACCCTCGGACGATTGCGGTTGGACAGCAGCAGGTGACCGAGAAGTCATGGGTGCAGGAGATGAGACTCGTTTCGAACGGTACTCACACTTTCGACTACGTTGTGGGTGCCTACTACGAAAGGCAAACGGTCGGCAATATTGAGCGACAGTGGTTTCCGGGAGTGCAGCAGTACTATTCGGAGATCGGCGCGGTCAGTGCGAATCCGCAGTTGGGCGATCTCACGCTCTATACCGACATGAACACGACGTTTAATGACCGCGCGGTATTCGGGGAACTAACCTGGCATATCACCCCGGCGTGGCAGGTCACTGGAGGTACCCGCTTCTTTGATCAGAGTTTCGACGTAAATTTCACGGAGGTGTTGCCGTTCTGTGGATCCACCTGCGGCAACTCGCTTGGAGCGTTCAGCGTCTACAACGCGCTGGATGACAAAAACCACCTGTGGAAGCTGAATTCGTCATACGATCTGACAGACCATACGAAACTCTACGCGACCTTTTCCGAGGGATTCCGGCGGGGCGGGGCGACCGGTCTTCCACCGGAGGGGATCTATGCCTCCCTTCCTAAGTACTTCACGTACCAACCGGACTTCACGAAGAACTACGAGATCGGAATCAAGGGCTCCGCGTTAAACTCGAAAGTCCAATATACGGCCGACATTTTTGTCATCAACCTGAACGACTTCCAGTTCAATAGCTTCTCGCCGTCGGGGCTGCCGGCGGTATACAACGGTTCGACGGCGCGTTCGAAGGGGGCGGAGATCGAAGTGACGGCGAAGCTCACTCAGCGAATCACTGGCTCGCTCGGCTACAGCTATACCGATGCTTATGTAACCCAGGCGACTAACATCTACGACCTTCCTGCTTTCGGGGGGCCCGGAAGCACCCCCGTGCTTGCCGTCGCCATCCCAGAAGGCACGCGGCTGCCAGGCGTGCCTAAGAACGTCGTGACCACGTCGGTGCATTACCGTGTACCCTTGGCGGCATCTGGCTGGTCGACGGATTGGCACGCTGACGGTGTATATCGGACCAGTGCACCCGGTGCCATTCCGGGAGTCTATGTCACCGGTTGGACGCTTGACACGTCGAAAGTTCTCAATGCCGGAGTGACTCTCGATAACGGCAAACAGTGGTCATTCGATCTCTTCGGGACGAACTTGACGAGTGACGCCGGGGTATCCGGTGCAGTCGGTAATCAGGGCCTGCCCCTGAATACACTCCATTACGTCAACGTGTCGCGGCCGCGGACAATCGGCTTGTCTGCTCGCTACCGCTTCCAGTAGCGAACAGATGTTGGCGAACTGGCCGCCCGGCAGTCTACAAGTACGGAGGGCGCGCACCTGCGGCTTGGTGATTTCACGTTTGTGCCTAGAGTCGGATCCCAACTCTTGTCAGCGATCGGTAAATTACTCGATCAACAATCGCAAATTGGCAATGATGTGAGAGCGCCCGTGCGAGAGGCGGTACTTTCTCTCTGATAGTGACCTGGGTACGTTCATTTGGGGTGCGCGTACTTTTTTTGCCAGAAGTAGCGGTTGTAGCAATTCAGCTCGCTGATTTCAGAGACTTTGCGCGAGCTTCGGTAACCGCAATTTCTGGACTCGCACCCGCTTTGGAACCTTCGCTCAGTCAGTGAGTTGCGAGTACGTTTGCGGCGTTGCCGCAGACAAAGCACTAGTTTTGCCACGAAAAGAACGCCAACCCCTAGTGCGAAGGACGGAATCGGAACGTCAGAGACGACGGACGAACGGTACTTAGAGAGCGCTCAAGGGCTGCTCGCCAATCAGAGGGTCCCGCGATGCCGCGGCGCGGCGACTGGCGAGTCGCCGCGGTAGTGGCAAGAAAAATAACCGATTTTGAAGCGACGCAATGCCGCTTAGGGTGCCTTAGGCTGGACGCCGACGCGACGCCGGCGGGCGTTTCTTAGGTTTTGCGTCCCCTTCGGCAAGTGTCACCAGCGAAGTGTCCACTCCTGCCCGCTCCAAGTCATCTTCTTGGCCCACGTACACGCTCACAGTGACTGCGGTCCCGGCGCGCAGGCTCCGAGCCATTTTGGGCTGATAGTGTTCAATGGAGGAATCCACCCGCAGCAATAAATCGTAAATCTGCGGCCGCAACTCGCCCATAAACGCCTTAAAGTTAGCGCGCGAGATGATCCCAATCACCAATCTTTCCATGCGACCATCGGCAGCGCTGCGCCGTCCAAGACGCCGATTGTGCAGCAAGGTCTGCAGCAGTTGATCGATTTGGCGTATCGCGTGTGCGAGATACTTTTCCCTGGATTCGCCGAGTTTGACTAAAATGCTGCCCAAGAGCGCGATCTTATTACCCGGGCGGGTGACCACTTCCGAGTTCTCGCACGCGAGCGCTACAACTTCCTCTAAAGGCATGTTGGGCAAAAACCGTCGCGCCAGGCTTTCGAAAGTCGCCCCCGGCCCCGCGATCGCCAGTACGCGAGGCTTGCCGTCCGAGTCTAAGATATTGTGCTTTGCGCGACCATTCGAGCAATATCGCCCCGACTCCCGCATCCAGCGCGCAGCACCCGGCCGCTCACATTCGGGGGGGTCTTCAAGTGCCGGGAGCGTTCAAGCGCACGCTCTTGCTGCCTGCGGGAGACCCCCAATTCACCGAGCGCGAGTCTTACCATCGAGTAAAACTCCACCGCCAAGTCCTCGGTGGTTTGCGCCGCCGGCCGCTTGCCGGCCCCGCGGTCACGTTTGAGGCTGCGCGAAAGGGGCACGGTTTTGGAGCGCTTCTTCATGCTTCCTGATGCCCTGAACATGAGCGTTAGGACATTGGGCATTTACGTCTCACCGTCACTGCGGTCGTTGACCCGGTGTTTCATGGGCCCGTTGTAGTAGATGTAAATACCAATGCCAGCTTGGCCCCGTGGCTGTTTCTCGCGAGCGGAGCGCTCGGCACCTGATTTCAGCAACCGATCGACCCGTTCACACAAGTCATGCAGCTGGCCGCCGGATTTCCCCTTGGAATTTCTCAAACTCCTTCGCGCTTATGACATGGCTCACGATTCGCTCCAGGCGGCCAGGCAGTGTCATCGTCGGGACGCCCGGTGAGCGTTATAGAGACACGTGTCGAAGATCTGCCTCATATGCATAATGTTTTGCGCAAGCACGGCGTCCCGGCTCTTCGATAAATTCACCATCGTGTCGCCATACAGGGCGATTCGTCCGCCCGGCAGCGTCCCCACGTTCGCGGTACGACAGGCAAGAGCGACCACCTCCGTCAAGCGGCATTCCTGGCAGAAATCGCCTTGCCAGACTTTCAAACGTGGCGCCGCGGCCTTCGATCTTGAGCACTCGCGGTTTCCCAGCCGAATCGACATACGGCACTTCCTCAAACCAGGTCGTCATCAGATCGCCTAACGGCCGAATTTGATCCAGGAGCGTCACGCTCACTGGCTTGATCCTCGACATGCGCTGCGATTGCCCGAAGAGCCTTCTTTGTTCGCTGGCTGAGAGTCCATACTTCTTGAGCGCTGCGCGGATCACACCGTAGAGCTCCAACGCCAGCGACTCAAGCGCGGCACGCCCCGAAAGCGGGGCGCGAGCGGCCCCTCGAGGGCCCTTTCTCGCCTTTGCCGCCGCCTTCTTCCTCGCCATGACGCATTTCCTTTGGGCACCCCTGCCCGCCTGGGCCCCATCAAATCGCGGTCGCCCTTCTTAGATGCCGGATTTCTTAACGCTCGCGCCGACCATGGCGGACCTCGATAGCCGCCACGCCATGCCACAAACACGCTCGCAAAATAATTGCCTATAGCGTGACAGATACGATCCCTATAAACTCGACTGTAAATGGGACCGGTGGAGAGTACAACACCGATATTTTGGGACTAGCGTTATATTCCGCGAGGAATTCGGTTTGGGTCGGCGTTCCTTATCGTCGATCTGCCGCGGCACCGTACATTCGCAAGGTTGGCTTTGGGATCGCAGCGGTTTATTTGACATTATGCAAAGGACAAGGGGGTGTCATGTCAGCTAAAGGACTAAATGAAGACAGGGTGAGTCCTCAGGGTTCGGCAGAAGTCGAATCGATGGTCTTCCCGGTGATGTGGGTAGTTTCCGATTGAGGCAAATTCGAAAGGCGGGTCCGCGTTGCTCGATCTTTATCTTAAGTACGCGTTTGAGCGGCTAGTCGCGGCTCTTTCGAGTATCCAAACCTCTCTATGAAGTCCTCCCAGGAACACACCGATGTCGCGAGGGCCTTGAGCGCAGCGCTCGAGCCACTGATCGATGTCTGTTTGACGATCGGCATTACGAGCCCGGAGTTCGAGAGCCTGCTGCGGGCCGCCTTCGTACAACGCGCCTTTGTGAAGCTCCCGCGCCATAGCCGCACCGGCCGGGGTCCAAGCGACTCCCGTGTCAGCTTGGCCGCAGGCGTGCACCGCAGCGAAGTCAGCAGGATTCGTGCGGCCGGCGGCACCGCGGGCGCCAAGGGAACGATGGAGAAGAAGCAACGCCTCTATTCCAAGAGCGCGCGCGTCTTGACGGGATGGACCACGGACCCGCGCTTTATGACGAGCGGCGGGCTGCCCTTAGACCTGCCGATGGAACGCAACAAGCAGCGTCGTAGCTTCGAGGACTTGGTGGATAAATATGCGCCGGGTAATCACCCGGGAAGCGTCCTCAAGGAGATTGCGTCGCCGCGGTAATGTTGACTTGCTAGAGGACGGCATTGTTCGATTTAAAAGTACGACGACTCGATCGAGCGGACTCACGAAATCCAATGTCGCTGTAGTCGCACGGCGGATAAAGCGCCTCGGCGACACCTTGGTTCAAAATATTGTGAATGCCGAACAATCCCGACTGTACGCAGAAACTAAGGCCATGAGTCTCAATGCGCAGCAAGTCGCGCTTATCAGAGCCGTGCTCGAAAGGCGCGCGAAGACATTTC